>CAWEQV010000011.1:0-36895 GCA_963811285.1 uncultured Chitinophagaceae bacterium
GTCTTTAAATTCAATTTTGCCTTCCAAAACTTTTTTGCTTATCAATGAAAACGCTGATAAACCATGCAAGACAAACTCCATCAATAACGCATTTTCTTTATTATTTGCTGAAGGGAAATATTTTTTTACCAAGCCAAACAATCCATCCACTTTATAAAGCAATTGAATTTTATCTTCATCTTTAAGATCAAATGAAAGATTCAGTTGTTTACCTGAATCAAACCAATGCGTAATCGCTCTATAAGGATTTTCATTCACGACAGCCGCTTCGCGGCTGTTTCTTCTCTTCTTTAAAGATTCAGGATTGGGGAAATATTTTACAAACTGGGTGCGAATGGCTTTTTCCAATAAATTATACGCTACCTGGTAAGGGCCTTCCTGCTCTCCTTCATACACCAACTCAATTTTTCCGGTGATGGAAGGAATAATGCCGGTGAGATCGCTAATCCAAACCTGTGTTTCTTTTTCTTTGTTTATGATAGCGCGCCTTTCAGCAGCACTCACTGCATTTTCAAACGCAGAAATAGTAAGCCTTGCAGAAACACCGCTTTTCTTATCTACAAATTCACTTCCTCTTGCTTCAAACGAAACCTGTTCAACCAAACGTTTAACAAGATCACTCACCTGAACTTTTTTTACCTGGTCACTGTGAATGGAAGCTTCCTGCTCGGTAATGAACAATGAATTTTCAATATTGGTTGGATAATGGGTAAGTATCTGGCTTTCGATACGATCTTTAAGAGGCGTTACAATAGCGCCGCGATTTGTGTAATCTTCAGGATTAGCAGTGAAAACAAACATAATGTCGAGAGGCAATCTCAACTTAAAACCACGAATTTGCAGATCGCCTTCTTCCAAAATATTGAAAAGTGAAACCTGAATACGCGCCTGCAAATCCGGCAATTCGTTTATCACAAAAATACCACGGTTACTTCTTGGAATAATCCCGTAATGAATTACTCTTTCATCCGCATAACTCAGTTTTAAATTCGCTGCTTTTATCGGGTCAATATCACCAATAAGATCAGCAACACTTACGTCTGGCGTTGCTAATTTTTCGCCATATCGCTCGCTGCGGTGAAGCCATGAGATAGGCGTATCATCACCTTTTTCTTTTACCAGATCACGTGCATATTTACTGAATGGCCTGAATGGATCGTCATTTACTTCGCTTCCTTCTACTACCGGGATATATTCGTCGAGCAATTCGGTCATCTGGCGCGCCATACGGGTTTTTGCCTGGCCGCGTAAACCGAGAAAAAGAATATTATGACGGGAAAGAAGCGCTCTTTCTGTATCCGGAATAACCGAATCTTCATACCCGATAATTCCACGAAAAGTGACATCTTTTTTACCAATTTTCTTAATAAGATTTTCGCGTAATTCTTCTTTTACTGATCTGGGTTTGTAATTACTTTCTTTAAGTTGTCCGAGGGTCTTTATGTCGGTCTGAACCATGATTTGGGTGGATTTTAGTGATTGATAGGATTGGAAACGAATTTTGAGTTTTCAAGTCTTTTAAATTGAAGACTAATGGATCCAAAATTTATTAATAAGCCTACCTGCACGTTATATGCCTCAAGGTAATTTTTTGCTTGTGCAAGGTGAACATTTTCCAGTTGGATAATCGCTTTCAGCTCTACCATTATTTTGGATTCCACAAAAAAATCTACTCTTCTTTCTCCTATCTGTTTGTTTTTATAATAAATCGGCATGCTTAATTCCCGGGCAAATTTCAAACCGGAATCATTCATTTCAATTTCAAGTGCTCTTTGATAAATTACTTCCTGAAATCCGTTTCCCAGGGCAGAATGTACTCTCATTGCGGTACCAATTATTTTTTCTGTTATTTCTTTAAATTTATATTCTGTCTGTCTCACAATAGAGTAAATGTATCAATTATCATCTAAAATCTGTTCTTCTAATCTTTTAATCTCCCCAAATCATGGTTCAGACAATTATTTAATAAACTGTCTTTCTCTTTCCACTTTCAAAATCTTTGAAAATAAAAGCACCGAGCCGATCAAGGGCTGCAAAGAAAGCCTTTCCATTATTGGTTTCTGTAAACTCTGTAACAAATCTTTGAAGATATGGATCGCTGGCAATCATAAAAGTCGTTATCGGGATTTTCAGTTTTTTACATTGTGCAGCAAGATTCATGCAACGGTTCAAAATTCTCCTGTCAACGCCAAAACTGTTTTTATAATACCGCTTACCCACTTTTAAACAAGTGGGTTTCCCGTCAGTGATCATAAAGATTTGTTTGTTGGGATTTTTTCTTCTTCTTAAAATATCCATTGCCAGTTCAAGACCTGCAACGGTGTTTGTATGATAAGGGCCAACCTGCAAATAAGGAAGATCTTTGATTTCAACTGTCCAGGCATCGTTTCCAAAGACGACAATATCCAAAGTATCTTTTGGATATTTGGTAGTGATGAGTTCGCTCAAGGCCATCGCCACTTTTTTTGCAGGTGTAATTCTGTCTTCGCCATACAAGATCATGCTGTGCGAAATATCGATCATCAAAACTGTAGAAGTTTGGGTCTTAAAATCTGTTTCACGAATTTCAAGATCATCTTCATGCATCATGAAACTTTCTGTTCCATGATTGATCTGGGCATTGCGAATGGAAGAAGTAAAATCAATTTGTTCCAACGTATCTCCAAACTGAAAAGGTCTAGTCTCCGGGTTGATCTCATCACCTCCTCCAGGCTTAAATGTATTGTGATTTCCTGTCCTGGATTTTTTAAGCTTACCGAAAATTTCTTCCAAACTCCGTTTCCTGATCCCCTGCTCGGTCTTAGGCGTAATCTTTATTTCACCGGTTTGTTTATTGTCATCGATATATCCTTTGTCTTTCAGATCTTCAATAAAATCACCCATTCCATATTCATCATTGGTAAGATTATATTCTTTATCCAGTTCAGTGAGCCAGCTAAGGGCCTCACCTACGTCGCCACTTGTATAAGTGAGCAACTGCATGAAAATATTCAACAGGTTTTCAAACGTTGATTTACTATTTTCATTGGGGTCAAATTTTGAAAAATTATTAAACCGCATTTATGATTTTTAATCTTTTTTAATAAACGTAAAATAAAAATTACCGGTTTTTGTTCGTTCACTATTAGCATTCGGCCTTTTGCATTCAGCTTATTGCTTTCTCCCTTTCCGCCTTCCTTTGCAATTTACTTCACAAACATTTTTTTTAATTAACTGCTGTGTTAAAAATAGAAAATCCCGGCTTCATTAAAGTCACCGGGATTTCAATTTTTTACTTTACGGTAAAACTATTGTGTTTTATCATGTGGTTGCGTATCTCTTTTAGGCGCTGGCAAATTATTGATTGTCTTGTTAGCACTTTCCGGAGAAGGTTGTTCCACCGGAGGTTTCATAAAAAATTGCTCCATACCCTGCAATTGCTGTAGCATTTGTTGTACGATCTGGTTATCGTAAGCCAGATACTGTTGCCTGTTTTCATCAAGGCTGTTGTAGTACATCACTTGCTGCTCAAGGTCTGCGCGCAAATTATCAGAGACTTTCTTAGCCAGGGCGGTATCGCCGGCTCTGTAGCAAGCTAATAAAAACTGGCCGGAAATCTGGTCCTGCTGTTCCCTGCGTGAAGCCATTCCATAAGGGAAATTTTGTTGCAACATGTTCTTATCACATCTCTCAAGTAGATCCCTCGCTTCTTTCATTTTTCCGTTTTCGGCCAGATTTCCTGCAACCTGTGCATATTGCATTCTCAAAGTATTTAAATGGCGGCGGTTTTCTTCATCAAAATAAGTTCCTGGTTTGTCAGCCCCACCAAAAGCAAATTTTTTCATCATCACATTGTAGGCCCAATCCCGGTTCACGTCTGCATTTTTCACAGGAACCAATCTGTAGGTAAGGCCATCTGTTCTTAAATATTGCTGAAAGCCGAGATCTCCATAAGGAGAGGTAAAATAAATCGGCCGTTTCCATTTATTGGCAGCAATGATATTAAGGATAGCACTCTCGTTTTTGAGCAAGGCGTTTTTAGGAATAGTGAAATCCAGCTTCGCCAATACGGTATCGTCAGGATTTACAGTTCCGTTCTCCCTTACCAAAGCAGTGTCAACCGGCACTTCTACATTTTTTGTTGGAAAAATGTTCAGGAAGTCATTACCATTTTGGTACATTCTTGAAGGATTGTCACTTCCGGCATAATCTTTCATCATCGTATAAAGATCCATCGGTTTAGTTTGGTCCACCTTTGCACCAGGCAAGTCAGGGAAGTAATAAATAGCATCCCTGTTGCTTCCGATAATTTGTTCCGGTGTCCAGATGATCGGAATCGGCGCGCTTTTATTTATCTTATAACGCAATTGATTCAAATACCAATCGGTTCCGAGCAGGCTCGAGTTGATTACTCTCACATCTCTTCGGATGCCAAGCACTTCCTGGTCGAACCAAAGCGGATAGGTATCATTATCACCGAATGTAATCAGGATGGCATTCGGTGAGCAACTTTCCAGGTAATCTTTTGCAATATCTCTTGCCAAAGTTTTCTGGCTCCTGTCATGATCATTCCATTCCTGGCCTGCCATCAAAACGGGAACCGCCAACAAACACAACCCTGCTGCAACATAATTAGCCATTTTAGGCTTCATGTATTTATCAAAAAGTTCCTTAACATACATAACACCAATTCCAATCCAGACGGCGAAGGCGTAAAATGAACCTACATAGGCATAATCACGTTCCCTTGGTTGATTACCTGCCTGGTTCAGGTAAATTACTATTGCGAGGCCTGTAAAAAAGAACAGCAGTCCTACTACAAGCGTATCTTCTTTGTCTTTTTGATACTGATAAATAAGTCCAAGAAGCCCTAATATCAATGGTAAAGCAAATAATTTATTATGAGCTTTGTTTTCTTTTAAACTTTCAGGCATTTTGCTTTGATCACCAAGTCGTGCATTATCCCAAAAAGGAATTCCGGTTATCCAGTTTCCATCCCGCACATTTCCCATATCTATCCCTTGCAAATCATTTTGTTTTCCAGCAAAATTCCACATGAAATACCGTATGTACATCCAGTTGAGCTGGTAGCTGAAAAAGAAAGCAATGTTATCAGCCATAGTAGGTTTTTCATAATACTTTCCGGTCTTTTGGTCTTTCTGAATGCCTGCAAAATTAGCGTAATAATCAGCATGACCCTGGTCATTACTATTGTCCCACATTCTGGGAAAAAAGTGAAGATCAGAGGGAGCATATTCCGTTACTAGTTTCTTTCCCTTCTTTACATACTTGTCTTTTCCTTTTACATAAGTGTCTTCGTAAATTTGATTGGTAGGTTCATCTGTAAAATCCTGCCCTTTCAGGATAGGCCAGTCGCCATATTGTTCACGGCTCAGATAGCCTTCAAGACTTAAAGGATTATCCACATTGAACATATCAATAGCGGGATTAGCATTGGAACGGATCATCGTGGTGAAATAAGTTGAAAAACCTAACAGGATAAACGCAAAGCTCCACATGGCCAGCCTTAAGAAGTTCCAGTTCTTTCTCTTCGCCAACCGTAACATGAAGTAAATCAAAACGGCAATAAAAATAAAGAAGAAAGTAAACCCTGTAAAGAAAGGCAGGCCAAAACTATTAGTAAATAATATATCAAACTTTGAAGCAAGTTTAATGCTCCATTGTATCATGGGAACCTGTACAATACCTGTAACCACGCAAGCTGCTATGAACGCCCAGAAGGTTCCCCATTTGGTTACTTTATAGCGTTTGAAATAATACAACATCACAATGGCGGGAATGGTAAGAATAGGCAACAAGTGAACACCAACAGCAAGACCAATCATATAGAAGATTAATATGAGCCATTTGTCTGCCGGGGTAAAATTTCCCTTTACACCATTTAATTTTTCCTGGGTAACTGCATGTTCCCATTTCACTGCCAGCCAAAAAACAATAGCAGTAAAGAAAGATGAACTTGCATAAACCTCTGATTCAACAGCACTGTACCAGAAGGAATCAGTAAATGTATAAGCAAGCGCACCGACAGCTCCTGCTGCCATTATGGTAAAAATCTGGGTATTGGTAAGAGTTCCTTCAGTGTTTTTTGTAATAAGTTTTTTTGCGAAGTAAGTGATGGTCCAGAATAAAAATAAAATACAAAAACCACTCATTAGCGCACTCATCGTATTCAGACCAAGAATGGCATTATTAGGATTTGAAAAAGGTATCATAAACAACCTTCCCAGCATAATAAACAATGGCGCTCCAGGCGGATGTGGTATTTGGAGTTTATAAGCGCTGGAAGCAAATTCACCGCAATCCCAAAAACTGCCGGTGGCTTCCATAGTTGATAAATAAACGAAGCAGGCGATAATACAAATGACCCACCCTGTGATGTTGTTGATACGTTTATAACTCATATTATGGATTTATCGAAAGAAGGGACAAATATAAAGCTATGATGGCTACAATTCAATTCGGTGTTTTTTTTTTACACAAAGGATTGTTAATTTGTTTTTACAATTAACCAACAGTAAATAAACAAAAAACTCTTTTTCTTTTTTACCTCAATAAAATTTTTAGCCTTACTTCATCTAATTTTGATTTTTAAGACGAACTTCCAGTCATAAAAAATCATGATAACACTTCATTGAAAAAGCCATTTCTCCAACTTCATTTAGCCGTAATGCTTGCTGGTTTTACAGCTATTCTAGGTAAATTAATACAATTAAATGAAGCGCTCCTCACCTTTTACCGGATGCTACTTAGCGCCATTCTTCTGGCTGCATTTTTGTTTTATAAAAAACAATTACAAAAACTTTCGCGGAAAAATATTTTAAAGTTATTCGGAGTAGGCGCGATTATTTCCCTTCATTGGGTTACGTTTTACGGAAGTATTAAATATTCAAATGTTTCCGTTTCAGTTACTTGTTTATCAACTATAGGTTTTTTCACTTCCTTCTTTGAACCCCTGATCATGAGAAGAAAAGTTGATTTTGTAGAAGTGTTTTTGGGAATGCTTGCCATCGCCGGCGTTTACCTCATTTTCAATTTTTATCCTGAATATAAAACGGGAATTATGTTTGGGATTATTTCTGCGATGCTTGCATGCATTTTCCCGATTTTTAATAAGAAATTACTCAGTAATTTTTCTCCAAATACGGTTACGTTTTATGAAATGAGTGGAGGTTTTTTAGCCCTTTGTTTTATAATCCCTGTTTATCTTCACTTTTTCCCGGCGGCTTATTATTTGCCAACTCTAAGTGATTGGCTTTGGCTGATTTTACTGGCTGGTATTTGCACCGTTTTCGCGTTTAATCTTAGCCTGAATGCTTTAAAACATATTACCGCTTTCACTACTAATCTTACCTATAATTTTGAACCGGTATATTCTATTATACTTGCCTTTATTATTTTTAAAGAAAACAGATTCCTCGGTGCAGGTTTTTATTATGGCATTACTTTAATATTGCTTGCAGTTACTTTGCAAATGATGCGCATTACCAGGAAAAGAAGTGAGATATCGCCTTAATTATAGTTAATTACAAAATTGTCATTCTTCGATTTAAAAAACCCTCTCGTTGACATTATACTAGTAATGAATGGGCGGGCGGCTTACAAAGTATTTGAAAACTTAGGTTTTTAATGAATGCTTAGGGGATTGGTTAATTGACATTTTCGCTTTTTGTGCAGACCATTTTTCCAGGGCATTAGTTATATCTTCCAGCTTAACGGGTTTGGAGATATAGTCATTCATCCCGGCATTCAGACATAGCTCCTGGTCTCCTTCCATCGTATTAGCGGTTAATGCAATAATTATTGGTTGTGTTTCAAAATTTGTCCTGATGAACCGCGTTGCCTGCAAACCATCCATCTCGGGCATCTGCATGTCCATTAAAACAATGTCATACTGCTTTTTTTGTATCATCTCAATTGCAATTGCTCCATTTGCGGCTACACATGGTGTATAACCTAATTTATTGAGGATGTATCCAATCACTTTTTGATTAACAACATTATCCTCGGCAAGCAGTATTTCAAAAGGGTGTTCCTGCGAAAAATTTTTCGGTAATTTTTCAGTTATACTTTTTTTAGTCGATATCTTTTCGGTGTCTCGAAGCGCATTAAGGATGTTCTTGCTTAAAACATGCTGGCGAACCGGTTTGTTCAATATAGAAGTAAATAGTTGGGAACTGTTCTGCAAATAGTCTTCTCCGATAGAACTGAGAAGTATTATCGGCAAAGATGGATATAATCTTTTAACATTTTGCGCCAGCTCTATTCCATCCATAAAGGGCATTTGCATATCGGTTAATACAAGATCTATAGCGGTCCCGCCTGACAAAATACTTAATCCATCTTCTGCCGATCTGGCCAGAACCGGCACCAGTTTCCAAAACTCTAACTGGCTTTTTAAAACCGCCCGATTGGTAGCATTATCATCTATAACCAGTATTTTTTTACCACGAAGCTCGTTCATATTATACTGAACATATTCTTTCAGACTTTTTGTTCCTGCTTTTGTTTTTAAAGTAAATGAAAAGGTGGAACCTTTGTCAACTTCGCTCTCTACATTAAAACTCCCATTCATTAAATTCACGAGCTTTTCGGAAATAGCCAATCCAAGTCCTGTTCCTCCGTACTTACGTGTAGTGGATGAATCGACCTGCGAAAACGCTTTAAACAAACGATCTAATTTTGCAGCAGGAATGCCCATACCCGTATCCTTTATTTCAAATTGTAATGTTATGTCGTTTGCATCTGTATCTAATAAATGAACTCCAACAAATACTTCACCCTTCTCAGTAAATTTTAGCGCATTGTTTACAAGATTGGTTAATATCTGCCTTAGTCTTAAATCGTCGCCAACTATTTGAAGAGGAACATTATCATCAATTTTATAAATAAGTTCAAGGCCCTGACTGGCAGCCCTTGCACCGAAAATATCCAATACATCCTCGATGCATAAACGCAAATTAAAATCTTCTTTTTCCAGCTCTATATTACCTGATTCAATTTTAGAAAAATCTAAAATGTCATTAATCACATTGAGCAGGCTTTCGCCACACGTCGTAATTGTTTGTGTATAATCTAATTGCTGTTCAGTAAGATCTGTTTCAGCTAAAAGGGATGCCATGCCGATTACTCCATTCATTGGTGTGCGTATCTCATGGCTCATCGTTGCGAGAAAAATACTTTTTGCCTGGTTCGCCTGTTCTGCATTCTGTCGTGCCCTCTCTGCCTCAATTCTTGCTTGGTGTTCCTGTTGCGTAGCGCTTACCAATTGTTCAGTCCGTTCTTTCACTTGTTTTTCGAGTGCTTTTTTTTGAGCTTTAATTGCACGCATTCTTAGCGTATATAAAGCAATACCACTGCAAATAAGAATAAGTACTGCGATTACCTTAAACCACCATGTTAACCAGAATGGCGGTGTAATTATTATCCGCAAGCTAAGCACGCGAGACGACCATCGACCTGTATTATCGATGGATTTTACTTTAAATACATAAGTTCCCGGGTCAAGATTGGTGTAGCTTGCAGAACGTTCATCACTTGTCTGATTCCACGTTTTATCCAATCCTTCGAGCATATATGCATAGCGCTTTTTACTTTTACTTGTATAGTTTAAAGCCGCAAATTCAAATCCGATTATATTATCGCTGTAAGGTATTGTTATAGATTTTGTTTCCGTTATATCTTTCTTCAACGGGGATTTAACGGAATCACTCGCTATAGGCACTTCTTTATTCGCTATAAGAAATCCTGTTAATACTAACGGTGGATCAAATGCAACAGGAGTTATGCTATCGGGATAAAATAAATTAAAGCCGTTGTTGCCGCCAAAGCAGAAAGCTCCGGAACTTGTTTTGCAAAAAGCTTGTTCTTTAAATTCACTGCTTTGCAGACCATCCACTGTATGGTAGTTTTTAAATGTGCCTGCTTGTGGATTAAAACAGGATATGCCTTTGTTAGTACTGATCCATAAATTATTTTTATCGTCGCCGATAATACCAAATACATTATTGTTTGGCAGTCCATCCTCAACGGTATAATTTTTAATAAAATTTGTCTTAGGATTCAATGAAGAAAGACCACCGGATGTAGCTATCCACAATATGCCTTTATTATCCTGATAGATGTGCCCGACGCTGTTGCTGGCAATTGAATTCTTATTATTATCGTCGTGGAGGTAGTGCTTAAAAATCAAAGTTTTTTTATCAAATCTATTCAATCCTCCGCCATCCGTTCCTATCCAGAGATGTCCATTGCCATCATCGAAAATCGAATATATATTATCGCTGCTGATGCCATCTTTATTATTTTGATTGTATCGGTACTTTATAAAAGACTTGGTAGCTGAATTGTATTTATTTAACCCTCCTCCATAAGTGCCCACCCACATAATGCTGTCTTTATCTTCATATACATTCCACACATTATTATTGCTTAAACTATTCGCATCTTTTGGATCATTCTTAAAATGCGTGTATGTATTTTTAGCTTTATTAAAAACTGTTATACCATCGCCCCACGTTCCAAACCACAGGTTATTCCTCTTATCTTCGGCAATGTTTAATACATAGTTGCCGCAAATCGAGTTTGCATCCGTGGCGTTATGAAGATAATGGGTAAAACTTTCCGTAACGGGGTCGAATAAATTAATACCACCACCATCAGTTCCTATCCATAAATCTTTTCCTGAATCTTCAAAAATGCATAAAACTTTATTGTCGCTAAGGCTATTGGCAGAAGAAGTATGCTTATAGTGAGCGAACTGATCATCTCTGTTTATAAGGTTAATTCCTTCAGAAAAAGTACCGAGCCACATATTGCCTTTTGTGTCTTTACAAATAGAATAAATTGAATTATTGCTCAGACTCGTATTATCAACTTCATCATGCAAATATGTATGGAATATGTGTGTGGTGTTATTCATAACAGATAAGCCACCGTTTTCAGTTCCTATCCAAATGTTATTTTTATCATCTTCATTAATAACACGTACATAGTTTTTAGAGAGGCTGTTTGGGTTATGCGGATCGTTTTTAAAATGATGAAAAACATTCAACGTTCTGTCAAATAAATCAACACCTCCTCCGTTTGTGCCAATCCACAACTGTTGTTTGCTGTCTTCAAAAATTGAATAAATGTCATTAAAACAAAGAGAAGAAGGAACCGATTGATCATGTTGATAACGGGTAAATGTTTTACTGTTTTTGTTGAATAAATTAAGTCCGCCATGCATGGTGCCGATCCACAAATTATTCTCCTTGTCTTCAAAAATTGTTCTTATAAAATTGTCGCTTATTGAATTGTTATTATTGCTATCAAGCTTATAATGAATAAAAATATTTTTTTGCTTATCATACATATCCAGGCCGGCTCCTTCAGTACCAACCCATAAATTGCCATTGCTATCTTCATTAATTGCCGTAATAAAATTTCCGGAAATACTGTTCGGGTTTTTGGGATCATGCTTATAAGCAGTAAATGTTCCCTTTTCGCGGTTGAAAAGATTTAATCCTCCGCCCCACGTTGCAATCCATAAATTGCCCTTTGAATTTTCAACAATGGCGGGAATATAGCTGTTGCTGATACTGTTTTTATTTTTGGGATCATTTCTGTAAACAGTAAACTTATATCCGTCATATTTGTTTAATCCATCCCTGGTTCCGAACCACATAAAGCCCTTGCTATCCTGAAGTATGGAGATTACATTACTTTGCGAAAGACCTGCATCTGTTTGAATATGTTCAAATTTCAAACCCTTATGCTGACCTATTACTGCTACAGGGAGTATTAAAAAGAAGAAGAGGTAATAACGACCTTTCATAAGTTTTTGGATTCAGCCCTGTCAGACTTTTATTTTGAACAGAACCTAGTAGGCATATAACGCACTTTTTTAAAAACAATTGCGAAAGGAAGAAGGTAAATTTGAAAACGGGGAAAATTTAGAAGATTCTCTACAATGGCAACCCTTTGGTAGCTGATTTAGCATAGCAATTTATTGGAATGCCAGCATTGAACTTGTCGATGAGGATCAGTAAGGGAAGAATTGTGAGATGTTGAGTTTATTGAGTGATTACCGGTCGTGTCATTCTTACTTCGATTTAAGAAAATCAGATCCAAATAAACTACAAATAATTAATTGCAGAAGAAACCTTTGCAAAAGCTTCAAACATTTTGGTGACGCCACAATATTTTTCCTGCGAAAGTTTCACCGCTTTTTCTACTTTCGGTTCGTCGGCTTTATCTACTTTAATGGAATAGTTTACAACCACTTCGTCATAAATTGCCGCTTCTGCTTCGGTAAGATGGGCATCAACTTTTATAGAAAGATCAGAAAAATTTACACGCATTTTATTTAAAATACCAACGACATCAAGGCCGGTGCAACCGGCAAGTGAAACCAGCATAAGTGCTTTGGGCCTTGTTCCAAGGTTTTTTCCGCCGCGTGATTCATCGGTATCAATTTCAATTTTATGCCCGTTGATATCGGCAGTAAAATTCATTCCGCCATTAAAAACCGCGTTTATTGAAGAATTTGCCATGTTATAACATGTTATAATTTATTGAAAAACAATAGAAGCAAAAATAATCCTTTTAGATGTGAGATTTTACAGCCGCTGAAATTTGCGATGAACTCATGGCTCCGGATTGGCGCCATAAAACTTTTCCTTCTTTAAAAAGGATTAAGGTAGGTACACCTTGTATCTTAAACTTTTGCGCCACGGCAGGATTTTTATCAATATCAATTTTTATCACTCTTAATTTGCCTGTATTGTTTTGGGCAAACTTTTGTAACTCCGGTGCCATCATTTTGCAAGGACCGCACCAGGTGGCGTGAAAATCAACCAAAACCGGTTGTGAGCTTTTTATTACATCTCCAAATGTTTCCATGCTAATTGTCCATCAGAAATTGTGCCCATTTGAATATAAGCGATGAGAAGGTAAAAGCGTCATTTCTTGAAATAAAAAACTGCCAGATTTGTGGCTTCACTATAGCAGCTCTGCCTCAATGGCTTTATAATTCGTTAATTCTAACCTGTATCTTATTTTTTTGGTTGAAAAATCTATATTTATTTTTCAGGTAATTATTTGTTTATTACCTTTGCCGTCCGAAAAAAATAGATCATCATGGCCAGAGTATGTCAGGTAACAGGAAAAAGACCAATTACAGGTAATACTGTTTCGCATTCAAACATTAAAACCAAAAGAAGGTTTCTTCCGAATCTGCAGAAAAAAAGATATTTTCTCGCAGAAGAAGATAAATGGATTACCTTGAAATTATCTACTGAAGCCATCCGCACTATCAACAAAAACGGGCTTTATTCTGTAGTAAAAGGAATGCGCGCAAAAGGCATTAAGATCTAAATCATTTTTTAAATATTTGTTATGGCAAAGAAAGGAAACAGGGTTCAGGTAATTTTAGAATGCACAGAGCATAAGGCTACGGGACAACCTGGCACAAGCCGGTATATTACCACTAAAAATAAGAAGAATACGCCTGAACGTTTGGAATTGAAAAAATTCAACCCGATTTTAAAAAAAGTTACTGTTCATAAAGAAATTAAATAATCATGGCAAAATCAGCAAAAACCGCGATAAAAACCAAGGACCAGAAAGCAATAGCAGACGCTAAAAACTGGACCAAAGTGGTGCGCACTGTTCGTAGTCCAAAAACCGGATCTTATACTTTTAAAGAATCAATTGTTCATAAGGACAAGATCAAAGAACATTTGGGAAGTTAAGAGTGGCGCTTAAAATTTTTTATTAAAGCTATCCTGCCTAATCGCGGATAGCTTTATTTATTTTTACCATTTTAATTAATGATTTAATATGGGATTATTTGATAAAATATTCGGGAAAAAAGAGCAAAAAGAAACCCTCGAACAAGGTTTACAAAAGACCAAGGAAGGTTTTTTTGATAAGATCACAAAAGCAATTGCAGGAAAAAGTACTGTAGATGAAGATGTATTGGATGATCTCGAAAATGCTTTGGTAAGTGCCGATGTTGGTGTTGACACAACCGTTAAGATCATAGATGGAATTGAAAAAAGAGTAGCAAGAGATAAATACGTTAACACAAGTGAACTAAATACAATTTTAAAAGAAGAAATACAATCGATTTTGGTTGATGCTCCGCAGGACACGAGTTATGTAAATTACGAACTTTCCTCCGGCCATAAACCGCATGTGATTTTAGTGGTAGGTGTAAATGGTGTGGGAAAAACCACTACCATAGGAAAATTGGCACACAATTTTTCATTGGCAGGAAAATCAGTTTTACTTGGCGCAGCAGATACTTTTCGGGCGGCTGCTGTAGATCAATTGACGATTTGGAGCGAGCGCACTAATGTGCCGATAGTAAAACATGCAATGGGTTCAGATCCGAGCGCTGTAGCTTTTGATGCAGTTCAAAGTGCGGTTGCTAAAAATACTGACGTTGTAATTATTGATACGGCAGGAAGATTGCACAACAAAATTCATCTGATGGATGAATTAAATAAAATTAAAAGGTCGGTAAACAAAGCTTTGCCGGGCGCACCTCATGAAGTAATGCTGGTTTTAGACGGAAGTACCGGCCAAAATGCATTGGAACAGGCACGGCATTTTACAGCGGCCACAGAAGTAACGGCGCTTACCATTACAAAACTTGATGGAACAGCGAAAGGCGGTGTTGTTCTTGCGATTGCAGATCAGTTTAAAATTCCAGTGAAATTTATCGGTGTTGGTGAAAAAGCGACTGATCTTTTGGTGTTTGATAAAAAAGAATTCGTGGATAGTTTATTTGGTGGGGTGAAGTAGCTTAGTCTCAGCCGTTCTCCAAAAGGAGAATATGCGTTTATTAAGGAGGCACTCAAGTAATGAATTGAAGTTAATTCCTGACTAAAATAATCAGTGAAAATCTGTGTAATCAGTGGCAAAAAATGAAAACAAAAAACAAAAAAGACAAAGTAAATATAATCACACTTGGCTGTAGCAAAAATATGGTTGATAGTGAAGTGCTGAGTGGTCAGTTGGCTGCGGCGGATATCAATGTCTTGCATGAAAGTAAGAAGCTCGATCATAATATTGTGGTGGTTAATACCTGTGGATTCATTGACAAAGCAAAAGAAGAAAGCATCAATACAATTCTTGAACAAGTAGAATTAAAAAAACGTGGAAAGCTTGATAAAGTTTACGTTACCGGTTGCCTGAGTGAACGCTACAAACAAAATTTGGAAGATGAAATTCCCGAAGTAGATGCATTTTTCGGAACGATGGAATTGCCTTTTTTATTGAAAAAATTTGAAGTTGATTATAAAGCAGAATTGGTTGGTGAAAGATTATTAAGCACACCTAACCATTATGCCTACCTGAAAATAAGTGAAGGATGTAACCGTACCTGCGCTTTTTGTGCAATACCATTGATGCGGGGCAAACATGTAAGCCGCCCGATTGAATCTTTGGTAGAAGAAGCAAAAAATCTGGTTTCGCGAGGCGTAAAAGAAATTATGTTGATCGCGCAGGAATTAACTTATTACGGTTTGGATATTTATAAAAAGAGGGAATTACCTCGTTTACTGCACGCACTTGCGGATATTCCGGGTTTGGAATGGATAAGATTGCATTATGCATATCCATCCAAATTTCCCATGGAAATAATTGACGCAATGAAGGAAAGAGAAAACATATGTAACTATCTCGATATGCCTTTGCAGCACGCAAGCAATCGTATGTTGAAATCAATGAAACGGCAAATCACACGCGAAGAGATGGAAGATATCATTGGTGAAATAAAAAATAAAATTCCCGGTATTTGCCTCAGAACCACGCTCATTGCTGGTTTCCCGGGAGAAACGCAGGATGATGTGGAAGAACTAAAAACTTTTTTGAAAAAAATAGAATTTGACCGTGTTGGCATTTTCACTTATTCACACGAAGAAAATACCATTGCGCACCAGTTGGAAGACAATGTTCCCGAAGAAGAAAAAGAAAGGCGCGCCCAGGAAATAATGGAAGTACAGCAGGAAATTTCCTATCAAAAAAATGAAGAAAAAGTGGGCAAAACTTTTAAAGTAATCATTGATAAAAAGGAAGCCGGAAAATATTTGGGCCGCACCGAATTTGACAGCGTGGAAGTAGACAATGAAGTGATCATAAATTCTGATAAAAAATTAATACCCGGTGAATTTGTGAACGTAAGAATCACCAATGCTTTTGATTATGACCTTGAAGGGATGGTGGTATAACGATAAGCAGTAAACGAACAAATTTTCAGCATTTTTATTTTCGCTTACATCCTGTATTTCTTTCTCAATTCACTTCTCAATTGATGCAAAGGTTCGCTGATCCCGACTTTATAAATATGCGGATTATTAAATCGTTTGTGTTCTTCCGGTAATTGTGTCAGTCTTTGCTTTACAAATTTTGCAATGTCTGCGGGTTCATTATTTTTCAATAAAGATTTACCATTAGTCCATAAGCTTATGAAGCAACGGAGTTGCCATTTTTATATTAAGCGACATACTTTTTTCAATATCATAAGGATGAATCATTTTGGAAGGCAACAGGATCATTGGCAAGAGCAATGGCGTCGGCTATAAAAGAATTGGCTTCATCCGTAAAACGGTACACTTGTTTAATACCCGGAAGTGTGACTTTTTGGATATTTTCTGAAAGCTTTAGTTTCGGTTCGCCATTAATCTCGCTTAACTTATAAACGCCGTCTAATGCGGCATCGGGCTGGCCAGTGGCCAAACTGGTACCGACACCAAAAGAGTCGATAGGCGCTTTTTGTTCCAATAAACTTTTGATAAGATATTCATCCAGTTGATTGGAAACTATAATTTGTACGTCCTGCAAACCCGCATCATCAAGTTGTTTACGGGCTTTTTTAGAAAGATAAGCAAGGTCGCCGCTGTCAAGCCTTATCGCTTTTAATTGGTGGCCTTTTGCCTTCATTTCTTTCGCAACAATAATGGCGTTAGGTATTCCACTTTTCAAAGTATTGTAAGTGTCAACAAGCAGCGTGCAATTATGGGGTTCTGCTTCCGCGAATTTTCTAAAAGCGGTCAATTCATCTTCATTACTTTGGATAAACGAGTGCGCCATTGTACCCACCGCTTTTAAATCATATCTTTTTGCAGCATACATGTTTGAGGTGCTATCGAAACCACCTGCAATTGCCGCACGGCTTGCAGAAATTCCTCCAAGAGACTGCGCTCTTCTCAAACCAAATTCACTCAAATAGTGATCTCCGGCTGCGTAACGAATCCTTGCAGCCTTTGTAGCAATGAGTGATTGAAAATTCAAATAATTCAGCAAAAGCGTTTCTATTAGCTGAACTTCCGCAAGGCCGCCTTGCACTTCCAGCAAGGGTTCCAGCGGAAAAGCGACTTCACCTTCCTGCATTGAACGAATTGTTCCTTTAAAGCGAAAAGCTTCCAGCCAGTCTAAAAAATCTTTATTAAAACCTTGTTTACTGAGCCAATCGATTTCATTTTTATTATAATGAAAAGTTTCAATAACCGGTAGCAATTGGCCCAGGCCGCAAAAAATAACATAACCTCCGGCGAAAGGATTTTTTCGAAAAAAATAATCAAAACAAACTGGCTGGTCCTGCTTCTGTTCTTTGAAGTATGCTTCAGCCATTACCAGTTCGTACATATCTGTATAAAGGCCAGAGTTGGTTTGAATTGTAAAATCGGTGGGATCAGTCATTATGAAATTTTCTATGAAGTCTTCAAATTATTAAGAAACTGTTTCGAGCAAAAATTGTTTCTCCGCCATTTCCCTGATGTTATCTCCTATTGCCAAAGATGCAGTGGCAGCAGGCGAAGGCGCATTCAAAACATGAATACTTGTATCACGATATTCTATTCTAAAATCATCGCGGGTATCGCCATATTCATTCAGCAACATGGCGCGAACACCAGAGCGGCCTGGTTTTATATCATCCATTGTAAGATCAGGAACGAGGCGTTGCAATGTTTTCAGAAAAAGTTTTTTTGAAAATGCTCTCCTGTATTCATTGATTCCAAAACTCATATTTTGAAAAAATAATTTCCATGTACCCTTGTAAGTTAGGGCATCAATAGTATCTCTTAGATTAAAATCGGTTTTGCCATAACCTTCCCGTTTGAAAGTGAAAACTGCATTTGGTCCGCACTCTACTTCTCCATTTGTCATTCTTGTGAAATGCACGCCCAGGAAAGGAAAAGCAGGATTAGGCACAGGATAAATGAGATTTTTAATTTTATGTTTTGCTTCTTCAGTTAGTTCATAATAATCTCCGCGAAAACCAACTACTTTTTCTTTAAGATCAATATGATCTTTTACTGCAAGCCGGTCAGCCTGCAAGCCACCACAAAAAATATTGAACCGGCTGCGATAGGTTTCTTTGTTGGTAGAAATAATATTTATTTCGTTTTCTTTTTCAAAGGCTGTTGCTTCAGTGTTTAAAACTAATTTACTTTCCGCATTGATCTCTAAAGCAATTTCTACCATTTTATCTGTTGCTTTGACATAATCAATAATGCCGGTGCAAGGCACCCAAATACCCGCTATTCCTGCACAAAATGGTTCATGCTCCTTGATCTGTTGTGCATTTATTTTTTCTATTCCTTCAATTTTATTTTCTAATCCTGTGTTGAAAATTTTATCGAGATAAGGCAATTCTGCTTCATCTGTTGCCACCACAATTTTACCGCAAACATCATGTGGAATATTATTTTCTTCTGCAAATTTTACCAATGCCTTTCTGCCTTCCACGCAATTTTTTGCTTTTAAAGATCCTGGCTTATAATACAAACCCGAATGCATCACACCTGAATTATTGCCGGTTTGATGCGCAGCAAGATCGCGATTCTTTTTCAATCAAAATAATTTTTAAAGAAGGATGATGTTTCTGCAATTGATAAAAAGTAGCCGCTCCTACAATTCCGCCGCCGATGATGGCAATATCAAAAATTTCGTTTCCCAAAAAGTAAAAATTTAGAATTTTATGTGAAGGTTAGATTTAATGAAGAATGAAAATTCATATCTGCAAAAATAAATTTTCTTTTTTATCAATCTTTCATATGAAACCAAAGCCATTACAATTTTGTAGATTTATCGGACTAAAAAATATTTACAAATGCCAACAAAAGTCAACTGGCCGGAAGCCATCAAACCTTTATTAAAAAAATACAAAGACAAAAAACATCCTTTGGATTATGAAAATACTTACCAGCTTTTGGTTATGGTTGTCCTGTCTGCGCAGGATTCCGACAGGCACATAAATCAGATAGCACCAAAATTATTTGAAGCTTTTCCGGACATGGAAGCACTCAGTCATGCTACTCCCGAAACTTTATTTCCTTTCATCGGGAAGGTTCGCAATTTTGGAAACAAAACCAAATGGCTTATTTCTTTGGCGCAAAAAATTAAAACAGATGACAACATCCCTTTAACCCTGGAAGGGCTTACCGCACTTCCAGGAATTGGAAACAAATCAGCGAATGTAATTATGCGCGAAGCAGGTGTGCCACCTGCAGGAGTTATTGTTGATCTGCATGTAGTTCGAGTGGCTCCGCGGCTGGGAATTGCCTCCGGTTCTGATCCAAAAAAAATTGAAAAGCAAATAATGGAAGCGCTGCCTCAAAAACAATGGGATGCCGGCATGGCAATATCTTTCCTGGGAAGAGAAATTTGCCGTCCTACACCGAAATGTGAAATTTGTTTGATGAATAATGTTTGTGCTTATTATAATTCTAATAAATAATCATAATATACAAACTTTTGTTGCCTCGTTTGCCAGGTTGTGGAATTACATGTATATTTATTAAACACTTGTAGAATTGTTCCTAATAAAGTTCTTAACAGTTTACCAATAAATATTATTATTATTAACCGGGCATGCGGCTGATATACTTTTCCATTTGCTTTACCTGGTCGGCTATCTGAGGAGTAGTTGGTTTGAGCTTTTTTACTTTCCTGAAATATTCTTTTGCCGCGCGAAATTCTCTTTTATTGATCATGATAGAACATAGCTGCAGGTAAGCGGCTGCTTCATTTTCTTTGTCAGGGAGCCCGGCGCGAATTGCCTGCCGAATGTAATTCTCAGATTCTCTCATGTTTCCCTTTTGCATTGCGAGCATTCCAAGTTGCAACTTGTTTGCGCCTTCTGCTTCTTTCATCGGCATGCCAAGGGTAAGGCTTTTTTTCATGTGCGCTTCAGCAGTATCAAAATCCTGGTTAGCCATTGCCAAATTTCCTTTCAATGTAAAATAAACGGAACGAACAGGTTTTATTAGTAACCCCGGAAACCAGATGGAATCGATCACTTTTTGTGCGCCTTCCATATCTCCTTCCTCCATGTAACCTTGTATCAATCTCATGGGGCCAAATAAAAAGTGACCAATAATAAGGATAGCGGCAATGAGATAAAGCACAAAAGAAGGCCAGAAGCCGGCTTCGATATTCACTATAATTCCGAAAACCAAAAAGATAGCGCCGAGAAGAAGGCGATATTTGATAATAAAATTGAGAAATTTCATATTTATATTTTTGATACGAAAACCGTATCGTTGTAGTCCCGACAAGAATCGAACTTGTATCTAAAGTTTAGGAAACTTCTATTCTATCCATTGAACTACGGGACCGATTTAAAATCTTCAACGCCTAAAACTGCTTTTAAAGGTCGGCAAAATTAATGGAATTTTTTTTAAGGAAAATAGGATTGAAATTTGCGGCCAAACGAACAAAAAAAACTATGGCTTTATTATTTGAACCTTTGAAGATCAGGAACGTTACTTTAAAAAACAGGATTGTTGTTTCACCGATGTGCCAATATTCGAGTGTGGACGGATTTGCCAACAACTGGCATTTGGTGCATCTTGGTTCACGCGCCGTGGGAGGCGCAGGGCTGGTTTTTACAGAAGCTACGGCCGTTGCTGAAGACGGAAGAATTACACCCGACGATCTGGGTATATGGAAAAATGAACATGTTATTTTCTTAAAAAAAATTACTGAGTTTGTAAAAGAAAATGGAGCAGTTGCCGGCATACAACTGGCACACGCAGGTAGAAAAGCAAGCCATCTGAGTCCATGGAAAGGAAGAAAACCGTTAACAGAAAACCAGGGAGCCTGGCAAACTGTAGCACCAAGCCCTATTCCTTATAGAGAAGGAGATCCGGCACCAAAAGAAATGACTGTTGAGGAGATTAAAAAAGTTGTAAAAGATTTTTCAGATGCCGCCGAGAGAGCGATTCAGGCGGGCTTTGAAGTATTCGAGATTCACGCTGCACATGGGTATCTTATCAACGAATTCCTTTCGCCTTTGAGTAATCACCGGAAGGATGAATATGGAGGCTCATTTGAAAACAGGATAAAACTGCTTATAGAAATTGTCATGCAAATACGAGAAGCAATAGGCCTAGAAGCGCCGCTGTTTGTGCGAATTTCTGCTACCGACTGGGTGAAAGGCGGCTGGAATGAAAATGATTCTGTGAAACTTGCAAAAATTTTGAAAGAGAATGAAGTGGATTTGATTGATTGTTCAAGTGGTGGCAATTCTCCTGAACAAAAAATTCCTGTTGGCCCGTTATACCAGGTTCCTTTTGCTGAAAAAATAAAAAAGGAAGCAGAAATGTTAACAGCTGCCGTAGGTCTTATCACTACGGCGAAAGAAGGTGAGAAAATTTTAAAAGCACAAAAAGCAGATCTTATTGTAATGGCACGCCAGTTCTTGCGGGAACCTTATTTCCCTTTACATGCCGCCAGGGAATTAGGCGTTGATATCCCATGGCCGCCGCAATATGAAAGGGCTAAAATAAAATAAAACACCTTCCGGAAATTTTTGGAAGATGTTTAAGAAAACTTAGATAATTATGATGTTATCTGCTTGTGTCTTTTTTGTCTTTGTTTCGGCCAATAATGTAACCGCCGGCAGCGCCTACAACCGCACCAATTGCAGCGCCTGTTCCTTTGTGTTTTGAAATAATAGCTCCGCCTACTGCTCCCGTTGCACCTCCGATTACGGCGCCTTGAGCAGCTTTACTCCAACCTTTTTTCTTTGTGGATTGAGTTGTGCTGGTTTGACTGGTTGTGGAAGTAGTAGCCGGCGCCGGATTATTTGAAACCGTTCCGGAAGTAGAATGCTCCGTTGTTGTGTGGCTCACTGATCCTTTCGGGTGGTAGCGATACGTACTTTTTTCTTCTGTTGTACTTTCCTGTTGCAACTTAATTGAATCCGTTGATGAGTTATTGTTATATGCACTGGAATCAGGCAACAACTGAATATCTCTTGTATTATCCTTGTTGTTTTTGCACGCCGAAAAAGCAAACAGCAACATGATCGGTAAACTAATTTTTTTAATGATTTTCATAGCTTTTTTATTTAAAGTGAAGTTCTAACATACACTCAGAGAAAATGATGCCAAGATTCAGTGAATCCGGAAAAATAATCTCTTAAATTTTATTAAATGTATTAATTGATAGTGCTTTTTATATTTAGTATGATGGTTATATAAAAATTAAAAAGCCTTTCCACAGGGTAGTGAAACGACTTTTTTTCTTAATTTTTATTTTTTCAGTTGATCAGAAACTTATTGTCTTTTTTGTCCATATTTTTGCCGATGATGTAACCGCCTGCCGCACCCGCGATTCCACCCACCACAGCACCTAATCCTTTCTTTTTACTGATGACTGCTCCACCGACAGCACCTGCAACGCCGCCAATTATAGCTCCTTGTGTGGCCTTATTCATTCCTGTCTTCTTTTGCACTTTTTCACCAGTTGTTGATGCGGTAGACGCGGAATTGTCAACACCCGAAGTAGAAGCACTGTCGATCCTTTTGGTTTCACTTCTTGATCCTGTAATCGGAGGAGTTGAAACAGGTGCGGAAGCCTCTACAGGAGGAATATCGCTTGATTGTGGGGATTGTTGGGGAACCACCTGTGATTTAGCTGCAGGCTTTTCAATGATAATGGTCCTTACAATCGTTTTTGTTTTCAGTTGTTCAGCCTCTGGAGCAGGAGCAGGTTCCGCTTTTGCCAAATTAGTTGTGTCAGAAAAAACATTGTTCGTATAACTGCCTGAATCAGGCAAAAGTTGAATGTTCCGGTCCTGGCTCACTTCAGGATCACTTTTACATGCTGCCAAACCGGTTATAATAAAAATGGCGAGTAATAAATTTTTCATGAGATTTAATTTTAAATGAATAATGGTTTTAAAAAACTGTTGTAATTAATAGAATAAAAAAGGTGCGTACAGTTTAATTTTCTCGACTTGTTTTCACATTTTTAACAAACTCATTTGCTTAAAAATTTTCAGACAAAAGAGAAGCTTGGTTTATCTTCAACCATTAAATATTGGTTATGAAATTTTTATCTTCTTTCTTTATTTTTCTTTTCCTATTGTCATTTGCCTATGCTCAGCAATACCCGAGCAGTTACACAGATGGAAAATATGTAACGGTAAATGGCGCCAAATTATGGGTGGTTTTAGCTGGACATGGAGATCCGTTAATCATTATTCCCGGCGGTCCTGGCGGAAGCCACATTGGTTACCGCGCCTTTGATTCATTGGCAAAGGATAACGAAATTGTTTATTTTGATGCTTTTGGAAGAGGTAAAAGCGATGCAGCTAAAGATGTAAAAGAATATTCATTGGAGAGAGATATTGAAGATGTTGAGGGACTTCGCAAAGCACTTCATTTTGATAAATGGAATGTGCTTGGTCATTCATATGGCGGAGTTGTGGCGCAAGGTTATGCGTTAAAATATCCGGAACATGTGAGTCATCTTATTTTGGCAAATACTTTTCACAGTTTTATAATGTGGCAGGCGAATGATGATAATAGCAATCATGAAATAAAAACCAATTATCCCGAAGTGTGGGATTCATTAATGATAATTCGTGAAAAAGGCGCTGTGTCCAGTGATCCGGAACACCAAAGGTTATATTCAAAAGTCCCTTACGGATTTTTGTATGCTTACAATCCAAACAATTTTGTATATCGTGGACAAAAACCTTATCCTAATTCGTTCAACTCAAAATTATATTACCAGATGGTAGGAAAAGATGGTGATTTTATTGTAGGAAGTGATATAGGAAGTTTTGATTACCGAAAGGATTTGATAAATTTAAAAATGCCGGTATTAATTTACGGAGGCCGTTATGATCGTGTAGCAGTACCGGCTATGATGGAAAAATTTAAAGAATATTGCCCTCAGGCAAAGTTTGTAATGTTTGAAAAATCGGGGCATAATCCACAGGTAGAAGAACCTAACAAATTGTTTCCTTTGATAGAAAGTTTTTTGCATTAAATAAATTTTTTCTTTGGCAGTAAACAAATTAATAACAGGAATTTTTATCCATTTTTTTTGAAAAGAACTGGCATTCATATTGCGGCTTAAAAGTGGTTTTTTGGAAAAAATAAATACACTTATAATGGCAGCGCAGGAAGTAAAAACAAAGGGAACAGGTAAGATCAACCAGAAGGTTATTTCTAAAAGCAAGAATGGAAATGTTGATGAAAAATCTGATAACCTTAATACCGGCATCTCAAAAGAAAACAGCAAAAAAGTAGCAGAAATATTAAACCAGTTGCTGGCAGATGAATTTGTATTGTACACAAAAACACTCAATTTTCATTGGAACATCGAAGGGAGCAATTTTCATTCACTTCATTTATTTCTTGACGAGCAGTACAATGAACTTCAAACCATTATTGATTCTGTTGCAGAGCGAATCAGGAATATCGGCCATTTTGCAAAAGGAAGTATGAAGGAGTTTATGCAAATTGCTTCATTAAGTGAACAACCAGGGGGCACTGCTGTTTCAGAAGATATGATCAGGCAACTGGCAGATGATCATGATGCGATTATCCGTAAAACCCGTGGCCTGATTTATGATCTTGATGAAGAATATGATGACGCCGGAAGCGCTGATTTTATTACCGGTATTATGAAAGAGCACGAGAAGATGGGCTGGATGTTAAGAGCAAGCGTGCCACAAAAAACAACAGAATAAAAAAACCATTTATTTATTCGTTTGCTGCATCCACAAGTGCCAGCAAAACCTGCCACGCATCTTCCACCTTTCCTTTATCTAATAATTCGCTTGCATATAAATGCAATTCTTTTTCCATTTCAATCGGATCGGTTGAAAAATATTGAAAGATATTTTTAAGTTTCTGATCGTCAAACGCCGGGTTAATTTCCGGTATTTCATGAACATTGGCCAATTGACCTAAATGGTTCCCCGTAAGTATATTACTGTTACGGATACTTGCAGGTAAACTGTCAAAACCAATTCCTAATTCTACGTTTGGTTTTTCAATCTCAAACAAATTTTCTTTATTGATTTTTGCATACCAGTTTCCTCCAAGGCGCGCTACATGATGCAATTTCTGTTGATCTATTCCGCCATTTTCATCTAAAATATTTTCATCGATATGCATTATCAGAACTTCGCAAATGATCAATTGACCTGCTCCGCCTTCTGTACCCAAAGATTTTACCTCAAGCACTTTGCATTCCATTTGCACCGGGCTTTCCTTTACCCGTGGCGGTTTTATCAATTGACAAGGTTCTTTCGTGAAACCTGCTTTCGTGAATTCGTCTGTTCCTTTAGGATATTCGCAACTGCTTAAACTAACCTGCTGCACCATTTTATAATCTGCAATATTGATTGCTACCTCAGGAACCTCTAATACATTTTCTAAAGTATGTTTTGTAGTATTATTTCTAACTCTTCGCAGCACAGAAAAAATTACAACGGGTGGATTGCCACTGAATAAATTAAAATAACTGAACGGGCTGAGATTCACTTTGCCTTCTTTGTCAATTGTAGAGGCAAAGCAGATAGGACGCGGCGCAATGGCATGTTTCAGAAAGTTTTGTGCGTCGCGGCTTTCTATATCTTTTAGTTTAAATGATTTGAACATTTAATTACCGGCACTGAAAAATCAGCTTTTCTTTTTAAGATCTAAAATGGAAAAATCACTTTCGTCTTTAACAATCGTGTTTTTTAATATACCCAGGCCTTCAACCTCCAATTCAATTTCATCACCCTCTTTCAGCCATTGTTCTTCATAATTTGGGTCATTCAATTTTCCGGTTCCGTTCAATTCAAGAAAGCAACCTGTGCCCACCGTCCCACTGCCGATAATATCTCCGGGATACAACTGAACTCCATAACTGGCGCGTTCAATAATTTCTGCAAATGTCCATTCCATGTCTGACAGATTTCCTTCGCTCACCTGCTCACCATTTACCCTCGCGGTCATTTTTAAATTATACGCATTGCCTGTATGACCTTCTTTTGGTTCAACTTTAAACTCTTCAAGTTCATCTGGCGTAACCAGCCAGGGACCAATTGCTGTTGCAAAATCTTTTCCTTTAGCCGGCCCAAGGTTTAATTTCATTTCATCTGATTGTAAAGCCCGCGCACTAAAATCATTCATTATCATAAAACCTCCAATATATTCATCGGCTTCTTCAGCTTTTATATTTTTTCCGGGTTTGCAAATAACAATTGCTACCTCGAGTTCAAAGTCTAGTTTTTTTAAATGATCCGGCATACAAAATATTTCTCCGGGCCCCTTAATACTGTTATGATTTGAAAAATAAAAAACAGGAAACTGTTCAAATTCCGGAATCATAGGAGCGTTTCTGTTTCTGCGGGAGGTTGCAACATGTTCCCGAAAAGCATATGCATCGCGAAAACTGGTAGGAGATGGAACCGGCGCCAATAATTCTGCTTCTTCAAAAGGAATCGCTTTAAACCGGTTCGTTCCTTCTTCCAACATGCGATTGACAGAATAAGCAATGGGAAAAGAATCTTCCCAATAATTCAGAAACATTGTAATGGAAACAGGCAAATTGGGATTCAAATTATCGGTGTCAAACAAATAGCCATTTACCAAAAGTGCCAGTTGTGCATCGTCATCTCTTAAGTAGGAAACTAATTTCATCAATCGTAATTTTATGGAAGCCGCAAGTTAATTATTTAGACGGAGCAAAAAGAAGGCTACTATGCTGATTATGGTTGAAGTTTCATAAAGTATTCTCAGTTTTAGGTTTTTTTGAGCTAATATGATTTTATGTCAGTGGTAAGAAGTTGGAATAATTTTCGCTTAATTTTGTAGTAGAAAATGAAAGCATATGAAGTTCGAAAAAATTCATAATAAAGGGCAGGCTCAACTTTTCAGGAATCAGTACCTAGAATATTTCACAAAAACGCATCCCCTTGTTATTTGGGGGATGTATTTGCCGGCAATAATTTTATTGCCTTATTATTCTGCAACTATCATTGGTTTTAATCCACTAACGATTACTCTCCTTTTTTTTGGTGGCATTTTTTTCTGGACATTCTTCGAATACATCATGCATCGTTTTGTATTTCATTTAGTGAGCGATAATCCGCGCATGCAAAGGATAAGTTATGTTATGCATGGCAATCACCACGAATTTCCACGAGACAGGCAACGTTTGTTTATGCCTCCTGTACCGAGCCTTATTCTTGCATCACTTATTTTCTTATTAATGTATGCGGCGATTGGAAATAATGTGTTTTCATTTTTCCCGGGATTTATGTTAGGGTACCTTATGTACGGAAGTATGCACTATGCCATTCATGCATGGAATCCGCCCTACAAATGGATGAAGCCTATCTGGCGTAACCATCATTTACATCACTATAAAAGCGAGGAAAAAGGGTTTGGTGTAAGTTCCCACATCTGGGATAAGGTTTTTGGAACTGCATTTGATTTGCGAAAAGAAAAAGAAGACAAAGAAGAAGTTCAGAAGCTAATGTTTACCAGGAAAAGTTCAGGAGCGTCAAAACAACTTTCTTAGGAAAAACTTCGTTTACTGGTTACTGTTAGTCGTTACCATTTCTCTTCATCAATATCATTTTCATTTTTTGATTTGTACTTTTTCCTGCTTTCTATTTTTTGTAGTTGTCGTTCAATGATCATATCGGCGAGAATATTCGCTGAATCTTCATTCGGTTTTTGGTTCAAATAAAGCCTTATCTTTTTTTCATTTACATCAATCCGATACAGCAATTGAATGAGCGCCTGGAAGTCTTTGTTGATAAGTGCGTTGATAAGGATGACTAATTTTTCACGCACTTCATTTAATGAATCTGACTGCAATGATAGTGTCAGATTCATAATTTTGTCAGGTAAAGAAAGCGGTCCATCTTTTTCCATCTTATTTGATTAATACTTTTCAATGATCCCCAAACCAAACAAAGCAAAGTCATATTTCACCGGATCGTTTTTGTCGAATTTCCTTAATTGTTCTGTAAGCTCAAGTGCCGCGATCCAATCTATCTGTTTTCTTTGTAATAAATTCAAACGCTTTGAAACCCTTGCTACATGTAGATCTACAGGACAAATTAAATCAGCAGGCTTTACCCTTTTCCATAAACCAAAATCTACACCTTTGTTATCATCCCGAACCATCCATCTTAAAAACATATTTAACCGTTTACAACTGGAATTTTTTTTAGGAGAAGCGACATGTTTTTTTGTTCTTTCGGGAACATCTTCCATTGAGAAAAAATATTGATTAAAACTGTTCAACGCATTTTCAATTACGTTTGATCCCTCAGATTCTTTCAAAGTTTTATTATTGAAAAAAGCGGTTTCAAGAGAGTTATTTTTTGAGTAATGATTTTTAAAGAAAGAAATAAAATATAAGAGGTCAGTATCATTAAAAGTGCGATGACAAAAACCTTCCAGCCTTTTCAGATCGTTATCAGTATGATGCAAACAATAATCGTAGGGCGCGTTATCCATCAACTTAAAAAGCTGTGTTCCTTTGTTGATAATTGTTTTGCGGATTCCCCAGGCAAACATGGCCGCAAAAAATCCCGAAATTTCAATGTCTTGTTTTTTGGTAAAAAGATGAGGCAAACAAACCGGATCGTCTTTTATAAAAGAAAGATTATTGAACTCGTTTACTTTTTTATCGAGGAATTTTTTGAGGCCTGCTTCATTTTTATTTTCCATGAAATCTGAAACTTAGGGCAAAAGGCGTAGTCTTTTTCTTATGTAAGAATTACTTCTTTTTGCATGCGAAATTCCAAGAACAAATATTTTATTTTCAGAAATAGTATAAAAAACTTTATAAGGGAATTTTTTAAGAAGAATTCTTTTTACGCCAGGAGTAACATCTGAAAAAGCATGTGGATTCCTATTAATTCTTTCGATTGCATTTTCAAATGATTGATAAAACCTCATTGCCAATCCTTTCTGTTCACTTTCATACCACAATAACGCTTCGTCAAGATCGAGAAATACAATAGGCTTAATAAATATCTTAAAAGCCATATTTCTCTTTTATCTTCTGTTTAAATTCGGGCCATTCCAGACCTTCTGACGGGTTTTGGTTATGTAAATTAAGACGTTCCCTTGCAAATTTTATTTCTTCTTCTGTAACAGGCAATAATTCATCATCAATTTTATCCCATAAAGCTTCAACCAATTCAAGCTTTTCTTCAACAGGCAGGTTCAAAAGTTCTTCTTTATTATAACGCATGATTTTTCTTTTCTACAAATTACAAAAAATAAATAAGATATAGCAGAGACTTTTCTTATCCAATCGCATTATTCAAATCTTCAATCAAATCATCGGCATCTTCGATTCCCACACTTACTCTCATTAACGAATCCACCAAACCATTTTTAATTCTTTCTTCACGTGGAATGCTTGCGTGCGTCATTGAAGATGGATGACCAATAAGACTTTCAACACCTCCGAGGCTTTCTGCCAAGGCAAAAAGTTTGGTAGAAGAAAGCACTTTTTTTGCCGCTTCGGGACTGTCATCTTTTAAGGTAAAACTCATCATGCCACCATAACCGCGCATTTGTTTTTTTGCAATTTCATGGTTTGGATGATCTTCAAATCCTGCCCAGTATACTTTGTCGACTTTCGGATTATTTCTTAGCCAATGTGCTATTTTTTCTCCATTGGTACAATGTCGTTGCATGCGCACGTGCAAAGTTTTTAAACCACGCAACATTAAAAAACAATCCTGCGGGCCTGGAATAGCTCCGCAACTGTTTTGGATAAACGCTAATTTGTTTTTCAGTTCTTCATCGTTTACAATCAATGCGCCGAGAACAGAATCACTGTGGCCGCCAATGTATTTTGTAGCCGAATGCAAAACAATGTCAGCACCAAGATCCAGAGGGTTTTGCAAATAGGGCGAAGCAAAAGTGTTATCCACACAAAGCAGGAGATTATGTTGTTTAGCAATCCTGGCCACCGCTTCAATATCCGTGATGTTCATCATCGGATTGGTAGGGGTTTCTGTCCAGATGAGTTTTGTATTTTCGTTGACGTATTTTGAAACTTCCTCCGCACGTTGCATGTTTATGAAATGAAATTTGATTCCATACTTTTCAAAGATTTTTGTAAACAAGCGGAAAGTTCCACCGTACATATCATTCGCCGCAATCACTTCATCTCCAGGGTTCAATAATTTAATAACGGCATCAGAAGCAGCGCTGCCACTGGCAAAGCATAAACCATACTTTCCGTTTTCAACAGCTGCCAAAGCGTTTTCCAGCGCTGTTCGGGTAGGATTTTTTGTTCTTGCATATTCATATCCTTTATGCACTCCAGGGCTCTCCTGTACAAAAGTTGAGGTTTGATAAATCGGTGTCATAATCGCACCGGTAGCAGGATCTGGTTCTGCGCCGGCATGAATAAATTTAGTTTCCTGTTTCAAAATAAATTGTTTTAGAATTTTATGATTAAAGGAAAAATATTTTTCCGGTAAACCAACAAATAATTAGAATTTATATTTAGCAACCGGTGAAAGCTGGTTCTAAAAATTGTCAGGATTGCAAATATAAACGGATTTATTCAGCCTGAAGTTGACGCATCTTTTCAAAAGAAAATTCCTTTAATTCGGGAAAAAATTCAGCATAATAATTAGCGAGCTTTGAATAATTTTCAAGAAAGATTTGGAAAGCAATTTCAGATTCATCCAGATAAGAAGCGCGACGAACAAGTCCGCCAAAACCTTTTCGAATTCCTTCCTTAAAACTGTAATTATACAACCAGTTTTGTGATTGCATATAAGGAAACATTTTTTGAAATGGCAAAGGAAAATGAGAAGCGTTTTTTAAAAGCTGCTGATAAGTTGTTTCTGTAAAATTTTTAAGCCCGTTATTTTCCGAAAAATGTTTTTCATCAAGAGCCAGGAAATGATCAAAAACTATATCTACAAAAGGTCCTGAGTAAAGCCGGTAGTCTTTTCTGAATAATTCTTTTGCTTCTGCAGTAACAGGATGAAAATCGGTGAATTGATCAATGGCACGATGCAACTCAATTCCTTTTTGTATAGGAGATGGATACTCAAATTTCTTTTTTCCTTTTACAAAATCGCTGATCATGTTTCCGGTCAAAAGATATTCGTCATTGAAAGATAGAAGCGCATGTGCGAGATAATTCATTCGAAAAAGTCATTATGATATTTAAATAAATCCCTAACAATTTACCCTCATTTTGGCATATATTTTTCAGTAAACATTATTATTAATCTTAAATAAAAATGTTATGCCTGAAAAAGAAAGAATAGTAAACCCTTCAATGGGAAGCAACGAAGTGGGAAGTGAAACGAAAGAGGAAGCGCCTACGGGTGTTTCTGCCGGCACTGATACCCAGCTTGAAATTACTGCGCTGGGCGGCAAAAAGCATAAACACAAAAAAGGCGAAACTGATATAGTTACAGATAAAAACGTTGCAGATGGCACAGATCTTAGAGATCCTGCTGAATCCGGTAAATAATAGTACTTCCCCAAAATGGTAAAAGGTGGGCAATAGCCTGCCTTTTTTAAGCATTGTAGAATATAATACTCAAAAACTTAAAAATAAATCATGAAATCAACTACTTCCAAAAAAGAAGAGGAAGCAACAAAAGCAAAAATAAAGACAGGATCGTCAAAAAAAATGTCATCAGTTCCTGATACGACTCCAAAAGGTCCTTCTGCAGGAAAGATGAAAGATAAAGTTCTTTTTATAACAGGCGCGGATAGTGGAATTGGAAAAGCATGCGCACTTTTATTCGCGAAAGAGGGTGCCGATGTGGCCATTGTTTATTTGGATGAACATGAAGACGCAAAGGATACAAAGAAAAGAGTGGAAGACTTTGGAAGAAAATGTTTACTGATTCCTGGCGATTTGAGAAGGGAAACTTTTTGTAAAAAAGCAGTAGATAAAGCAGTAAAAGAATTTGGAAGAATTGATGTGCTGATCAATAATGCCGGTACACAAGTGGAAAGTGATTCGCTCGAAAACATCACTACGGAAAATATGATTAAGACATTTGAAACCAATATTTTCTCCATGTTTTGGATTACAAAAGCCGCGCTGCCTCACATGAAAAAAGGAAGCGCGATTGTAAATACAACTTCCGTAACAGCCTATCATGGTCATCCAACTTTGATTGACTATTCTGCAACTAAAGGTGCTATAGTAACTTTTACAAGAAGCCTGAGTGATAATTTGGTTTCAAAAGGAATTCGCGTAAACGCCGTTGCTCCGGGACCTATCTGGACGCCTTTGATCACTTCATCTTCGCCGGATAAAAAATTGAAAGAACACGGAGCCGGAACGCCAATGGGACGTGGAGGCCAACCTGCAGAAGTAGCGCCGTCTTATTTGTTTCTCGCATGTAACGAAGATTCCAGCTATATTTCAGGACAGGTGTTACATCCAAACGGCGGCGAGGTAGTAAACGGATAAATAATTAAAAAAATAATTCCATGACCGAGGTGCCGGAAGAACTTCTGAAAATTCCAAAAAGAAAATTAAGAAGCATTGTAAAAGACGAAGAAAAAACTGCGAAAGCGGCTAATCTTATTTATGTAACCGATAAAGAGCCGGGAATTGAAAGAAGGCGAAAAGGTAAAAACTTCGAATATTTTTTTAAAGGAGAGAAGGTAAAAGATGATGAAGAATTATTGCGAATAAAGCATTTGGTAATTCCTCCCGCATGGGAAAAAGTTTGGATCTGCAAAAAAGAAAATGGCCATCTTCAGGCAACGGGCTATGATGCAAAAAACCGAAAGCAATATAAATATCATCCTCATTGGAACGCCTTAAGAAACCACACAAAATTTTATCGCTTACACGATTTTGGAAAAGCATTACCGGGAATAAGATTGCGACTTGAAAAAGATTTAAGCCTTCCTGAATTAACAGAAAGAAAAGTGTTGGCGGCGGTGGTAAGTTTAATGGAAAGAACGAACATCCGGATCGGCAATTCCTATTATGAAAAGGCTTACGGTTCTTTCGGGCTTACAACCTTAAAAGACCGCCACGTCACCTTTAAAGGAAGTGCAGTTACCTTTTCATTTAAAGGGAAAAAAGGAATTTCTCATAACATAGAGTTGAAAAGTAAACGGCTCTCGAAAGTGATAAAAAAATGCCGCGACGTTCCCGGAAAAGAATTATTTCAATATTATGATGATGAAGGCAAGCATCATTCCATTGATTCAGGAGTAGTGAATCAATATATCAGGGAAATAAGTGGCGCGGATTTTACGGCAAAGGATTTTCGCACGTGGGCAGGTACTGTTCATGCTTTTCTTGCCTTAAAATCTATCGGCTGTTGTGAAACAAAAACTGAAGCAAAAAAGAAAATTGTTGAAGCGATTGATATTGTTTCTGATCATCTTGGAAATACAAGAAGCGTTTGTAAAAAATACTATATCCACCCTTTAATTCTTTCGTTGTATGAAAGCAACAAACTGGAAAAGTATATCGGGAAACTGGATGAAATAGAAAAAGATGATGACAAGGCTTCGCTTTCACCGGAAGAGAAAATGGTAATGAAGATTTTGGAAACCAATTAATAATTCTTTATGTAAATTCGGGCATGTTTTCAATTCATAAAAAAAAGGAATCCGGCTATAGTAAGATCATTTTAAAAAATGATGTTACTAATAATTATGCTACTGTTATACCGGACTGTGGCGCTATTCTTCACGAATTTGTAGTGGAAGAGAATAAAGAAAAGATCAATGTCATTGACTCTTACCATTCTTACGATGAGTTTAAAAACGAAGTTGGAAAGGACTTTAAAGGGTGTAAACTTTCTCCGTTTGTTTGCCGTATGTCTCACGGCAAATATACCTTTGGTGAAAATGAATATACCATTCAAAAACATTTCATGGGAAACCATGCCATTCATGGTTTATTATTTGACAGACCGTTTTCCATTGAATCTGAAACTGCGAATGCAACCGAAGCTTCTGTTACCATGAAATATGAGTATCGGGCGGAAGATCCCGGCTATCCTTTTAATTATGATTGTATTGTCACCTGGCAACTGGAAGCAGAAAATAAGTTGACGGTAATTACCGAATGTATCAATAAAGATGAGGGTTTAATTCCCATGCAGGACGGATGGCATCCTTATTTTAAATTAGGCGATAGCATCAATGATCTTGATCTTGAATTCCAGGGAAAACAAATGGTGGAATTTGACACAGAATTAATTCCGACAAAAAAGTTAGTTGATTACACGCGTTTTTCGGGTATTGAAAAATTGGGTGACAGGTTTTTAGATAATTGTTTCACTTTGGATACACAGGAATGCCAGCCGCTTTGTGTTTTGCGGAACAGCGAAAAAAAGATCGAGATACAATTTTTTCCGGATGAATCTTATCCTTATTTGCAGATATATACCCCGCCGCACAGAAAAAGTATTGCCATAGAAAATTTGAGTGGTACACCTGATGGTTTCAATAATGCAATGGGCGTTATCACGCTTGAGCCGGGCCAATCTGCTTTATTTAAAACTTGCTATAAAATTCTTCTTTTAGAAAAATTTAAATCGTAATGAACGAATCTGCAGCAGATGTGAGAGCCGTTTTTATAGAAAAATTTAAAGAAGAACCAAAGCTATTTTATTCTCCCGGAAGGATCAATCTCATTGGTGAACACGTAGATTACAACGATGGTTTTGTTATGCCGGCAGCTATTGACAAAGGAATTTTTTTTGCCGTCACTTTAAATGATTCTGAAAAAATAAATTGTTATTCAATAGATTTTGACGAAAGTATTTCCATTCCTCTTTCTGATATAAAGAAAATGGAAGGATGGCAAAATTATGTGCTGGGAGTGGTAAGTGAATTTCAAAAACTCCGTCTTCCTTTAAAAGGATTTAATTGCGCTTTTGGAGGAAATATTCCGATTGGCGGAGGTATTTCTTCATCAGCCGCACTGGAAGGAGGAATTTCTTACAGCCTTAATGAACTTTGTAATTTTCAATTGAGCCGTAAAGAACTGGCTTTGCTCGGACAACGCGCTGAACATAACTTTCCGGGCGTAATGTGCGGCATTATGGATCAATATGCCAACATGATGGGCAATGAAAAAAAGGTTCTTTTATTGGATTGCAAAAATGTAACTCATGAAGATATTCCATTGCATATTGAAGGATATGAAATTATTCTTATCAACACGAAAGTTCATCATTCACTTGCTGGTTCCGAATACAACCAACGCAGAAAAGAATGCGAAAAAGGGATGGAAATATTGAAAAGAGAATTAAACGTTGAATCATTCAGAGATATAAAAGATCCGGCTCAATTGCTTCCTTTTAAAAAGGAAATGGGCGATAAAGTATACAGGCGTTGTTTGTATGTCGTTGAAGAAATTTTGCGGACTCAAAAAGCTGCAGCGCTTTTAAAACAAAAAGATATTATTGGTTTTGGAAACCTTATGTTTCAAACTCATAAAGGGTTGAAAGAACTTTATGAAGTAAGTTGCAAAGAACTTGATTTTTTAGTGGAAGCTGCCAGGGAAAATAAAGATGTAATTGGTGCAAGGCTTATGGGTGGAGGTTTTGGAGGTTGTACTATCAATATTGTGAAATACGAAGGGGTTGAATCTTTCCTTGTAAAAATTTTATCAGCTTATAAAAAGGAGTTCGGAATTACTGCTGAAAATTATAAAGTAAAAGTGGTAGCAGGAACCCATCAAATCTGAAAAAAATTAAAACCGATACCGCTCATGACATTCAAAAATAAAACTGCGTTTATAACAGGCGCCTCACGCGGCATCGGGAAAGCAATAGCGATAAGGCTTGCAAAGGAAGGAGCTAATATTGTTGTTGTAGCAAAATCAGTTGAAGAAAATCCAAAACTGGGTGGCACTATTTATTCGACTGCAAAAGAAATAGAAGAAGGTGGCGGAAAAGCGCTGGCTGTGCAATGTGATATTCGCTTTGAAGACCAGATAAAAAATGCAGTTGAATCAGCTGTAAAAACTTTCGGTGGAATTGATATCCTCATTAATAATGCTTCAGCAATCTCTTTGACAACGGTGGAACAAACAGAGATGAAAGCTTACAATTTAATGCATGATATTAATGTGCGCGGAACTTTTTTTGTAAGTAAAGCATGTATTCCTTTTTTGAAAAGCGCAACAAATGCTCATATTCTCAACTTATCTCCTCCACTAAATTTGGATAAAAAATGGTTCGCCAATCATTTGGCGTACACCATGAGCAAATATGATATGACTATGATTGCTTTAGGCTTATCCGGCGAATTAAAAAAGTACAATATTGCTGCAAATACATTATGGCCAAAAACTACGATTGCCACTGCAGCCGTGAGAAATTTATTAGGCGGAGAAACATTAATGCAGATGAGCCGCACTCCTGAAATTATTGCTGACAGCGCTTTTTATATTCTACAGCGAAACTCCTCGGAATGCACCGGAAATACTTTTATTGATGAAGAAGTTTTATCCGAAGAAGGAATAACTGATCTTGAAAAATATGCTGTAAAACCGGGAGGAAAGCTTTACACGGATTTGTTTTTGTGATACCAGTAAAGCAACAATTTCTTTCAATTTTTATTCTGCATCTGCTTTCTCCAAAAACTGCCGGAGTACATATTGAAGAATG
>CAWEQV010000012.1:0-43932 GCA_963811285.1 uncultured Chitinophagaceae bacterium
GCTCCGGTTTTAGTGCAAAGTTTGGATTGAAAAAAGCAGCAGTAAAGCAAGAAAGAATTGGAATTTTTGCTTCTTTTCCTTTGAATGAGAAATGAGAAGAATAGAAATAGGCAAGAAAATCTTTCACTTTTTGGCAAGTGTAAATTCTATCTGAAAAGTTGATGTGTTTCTTTTAATATCGTATTACAATTTAAGCTAATCGGAGATTAATCTTGCTAATAATAAGCGGTTCGGTAAATAAATGAAACAAAAAGTTTTATTTAAGAGCCTCTGCACCCTTTCGATTTGGTGTTTTTTTTAATCAAAATCTAATTTTATGGGAACAGAAAAAGGATTCAAGGTGAAGGCAGCAGAAGCAAGATTTGGCGAACATTACAAGATGAAAAGTCTCACAGCAAATAACCTTGATATAAAAATTTCCGGATCTGATACTGAAAATGCCGTAGCTGTTTTTGAGCAAACCGGATTTACTCCGAATGGTGGCCCGGCTCTGCACATTCATCCTTTCCAGGACGAATGGTTTTATGTGGTTGAAAGCGAATATTTATTTCAGGTTGGGGAAGAGAAATATCAAATGAAAGCGGGCGACACTATTTTTCTTCCAAGAAATGTTAAACATGCATTTCTTCAACCGACAGAAAATGGGACAATGATTGTTACCGTTTGTCCGGCAGGTACAATGGAATCATTTTTTAAAACAACAGATAGGTGGAAATCTCCTCCAACAGACGAAGAACTTGCAAAAGTTTTTGCAGATCACGATGTGAAACTCCCAGGCCCGACATAAAATTAGATTCCTAAAATAAAGGCGAAAAAAATATTTGTTACAATGACGCAGAAACTGAAGTTAATGGATAAGTGCTTTTTACAAAAGCAAAAGCCAGTAGAAGTTCCTCTACCGGCTTTTGTTTTTTGGTAATATTTTTTTGTCGGGTAGACAAGATTCGAATTATTAGCTTAAACAGTTGTCAATATTGAGTTTCACAAATTTGAAACCTAATACTCACTGAATTACTCACTAAAATTACTTCTTTCAGCCTTCAAAAATTTAATCAGATGACGGGCAATTCGGATTATTTCCCGATCTATTTTTTCAATCTCTTGTAACATCCAAATATCAATGCTCACTGAATGACTCACAATATCAGATAAACCTAAAGATATTCACAAATATAAAAAATTTTCATTGAATTGAATCTGTACAAAAACTTTCCTCTTATAGTAAGAGATTAGCTTTTTGCTGCTGTTTTTACTAAACAAAAACAATAAAAAATAAAATATCGCAGCCTCTTGCATAAAACGGGTTGTCGGTAGTGAATGGACAGGAACTGCTTTAAGTCAGTGGTTGTACTCTTCTCAAGCAACGGCTTTCCGCCTACGGGGAAAGGAATGCAAGTGCGCCAATTTTATAAGGCTTAAAAACTATCCTGAAGTTACAACGAGCCATAGAAGGATTCAGCGAAGGTCAAGGGTGTATGTTTGGGATATTGGAAAAGAACCCGGTTCCTTCTGCAGATTCAAGCCAAACGGGAGGCAATGTACATTGGCAATTGTGCAAAGATCCAACTGAGTACCGGTTTTCTTCAGCAATGTTTTATGAAACAGGAGATGATGAATATAAAATACTAACTCATTATATGGATTATAAATTAGCGAATGTCGGGTGAGGACACCCGCCAGGAATGGGGATGACAACAAAAAAATATCGCGCCTGCATTGGCTGCATGGATGGGAATATCGAAGTGGATTTTTTTAGCAGCGTATGCCGCCGCAAACAAAAAGATGACAACCAGAAAAGATTTCGCCTGCATTGGCTGGATGTATGGATTTTTTAGAGAATTGATTTTTAAAAAAGCGTTTTTCCTGAACGAACGCAGCGAAGTGAAATGGAGAGAAGAAAGCGAAAGAGCAAGCTGGGTGAAGTAAATGAGCGATAGCGAATGAACGAAAACGCGAAGCGATTGGAGCGACCCGAACGAAATGACGCGAAGCAAGCGAGAGAAGGGAAATGGCTTTTTTGGAGTGAAGCAATAAATTTAAAAGATTATTATTTGCAATAAATGAGACTTTTAAATTATATTTGAAGCTAACTCATAAGCAGTTAGTTTTGGTACGGCTCCTGTTTCTACAGGAGCTTTTTTTATTCCAGGAAGCGAATGGAACACAAGCCGCTTCGAGAATTTCAATCGCTCTTTTTAAGTGTTGTGAATATAGATATGTAGGGCTGTGGTTTAAAGAACAGGAGAAAAACGTCTGTTTAAGTTTAAATTCAAATTATACCTAACTTCGATTATACCCATGAAAACTAATTAAATACATTTCATTATGAGTACAACTGAAGCTAGAGCAAACGAAGTGTCAAAGAAAGAATCAAAACCTAAATGTGGAATTGTGATGCCTATTTCCTCGATCGATGATTGTACTTCTGAACATTGGGCTGAAGTACTCGGAATATTGAAAGATATTGTCGAATCAATCGATTTTGAACCAAATTTAGTAAGTGATGCCGATGATATCGGAATAATACAAAAACGAATAATACAGAATCTTTATAATAATGAAATTGTAGTTTGCGATGTAAGTGCCAAAAACCCTAATGTTATGTTTGAGTTGGGTATGAGGCTTGCATTCGATAAGCCAACTATTATAATAAAGGATGACAAGACTGACTATACATTTGATACGTCAATAATTGAGCATTTAACTTATCCGAGGGATCTACGCTTTTCCAGAATAGTTGAGTTTAAAGACAATCTCAAAAAAAAGATAGCAGGCACTTATGAGAAATCGAAAAGTGACCCTTCTTATTCAACATTTCTGAAAAATTTTGGCCAATATAAAATCTCAAACCTTCAAGAAACTGAAATCTCAACAAATGAATATATAATTCGTAATCTGAGTGAAATTAAAAACGAAATTGCAAAATTAAGAATTGAAAAGATAAATGCAGAATCTCGTGAGAGGAAGGACGATTCTCTTACAATGGACCAATATGTGGGTCGTAAAATTGGACACTTTATGGAACTTAACGATATTAAAGATTTATCATTTTTAGTTAAATATAATGATCGCCTTTTTGAATTTCTTAAAAAATCAAATATCATAAGAAATCATTATAAAACCGATGAGGCTTTAAGAGAGAAATTAAAAGCTTTCTTTAATACTTCACTATAGATAGGAAGTCTCTTTTTACTCTATTAATATTTTCTTTTTTACTGCTCTTCTTCAAGTTCCAGTTCCGGTAAATTTTCCCATTGATAAAATTCATTTTTGGCTTTATCGTCAGGCCGGAGTTTTGGGCTGCGTATGGTATAAACGGGGTAATAATTTAATTCTGCAGAAGGCATTTCAAAATCAAGAATTCCTTTATAATCTTCTTCGGTTAATTCTTCATCGAGCCATCTTTTAGATTGCTCAAACGGAATCATTAAAGGCATACGCCATTTGTTTTCGCCGTCATTATGTATTTGTTTCATTACACTGTTGGCGTCCCTGGTAATTAAAGTGTAGCTCCAGTGTTTTATCATTTCGCCGGTTTCTTTATCTACAATTTCAGCAACGGAATATAAGCCGGGCAAAAAGAACATTTTTTGATTTTTCAATGTGATGTAGTAGGGCACTTTATTTTTAAAACCCGTAACTTTTCTATGCTCGTAAAAACCACTTAAAGGAATCAAACATCTCCTGTTCCTGATTTTGTACCAATAGCTTTTAGTATCTCCCAAAATTCTTTCGCTGCGTGCATTCAGCATGGTTGCGCGCTGCCTTTTAAATTTATCCAGGTCTTTCACATAAAAAGGAATACACCCCCACTCCATCATCTTTACATGCAATTTATTATCATCCTTATTCCTGTAGATGATTGGGTGGTTTCCGTACAGGTGGCCAACTATATGAGTGCCTTCAAAATTTATTTCCAATTGTTCGTCAAAAATCAAATCAGGAAAATAATCTGAAAGCTCTTTAATTTCTACGGTAAAAGATATGTCGTAACACATAAGTTTATGCTTTTTCTATATCATCAAATTTAACTCTTAAAGTCTGACTTCCTCTTTTCAAAATGATAAATAATTCACCGTAAATTACCTGCAAACTGGGCCGTATCGATTCACTCGCATCAATGCGCCATGTCGTATGTTTCAATATGTACCGTCGTATGTTGTCTTTGTATTTTAGATCAATTCTCTTTTTAACTTCAGCAGCGCTTTTTACGATTGCCCAAAAGAGGCGGTAGCCCGAATCCGGATGCAGCATTTCCAAAATCTTTTGTTTGTGTTTCGGATTGGTAAGGTCGATGATGGAAGCATATTTATCCTTCTTTACCGCTGATAAATGAATTTGCGCTAACCCAAGCTGGTCGTAATCGGTTAATAAAATATCTGTTTTGGTTGCTTCAAAATGGTCAAAAGCTTTTTCATACGTTTGAGACACTAAATATTTTTTATCCATCTTAATAAGACGGTTAATATATTCTGGTTTAAAACGTTCAAATGGCTGGAACATAATTTAAATTTTTACTTTTAAAACCTGGTTGATATCGGTAGTGAAATGAGAAGATAAATATTCGGTTTTCAACCGGTACCTTTTTTGAAATCCCTGCACTGATAATCTCACCACTTCTTTACCCAGGCACTTATTTATTTTATCCATTGCTTCCATTACCGTTTTGTTTTTCTTTCTGTCACATTTATCAAAAAGGCTCGCCTGTATTTTTTCGTCGGGAACAATATCCAAAGCCATGACACCACACTTCAGATAATTGTAACCGTCTTTAAAAATAATGTGAAATCCTTTGAGTGCGTAACTTATCATTTCTCCTGTAAAATTAGTGGGTGTTTGAAGATCAATCGTGATAGACCTTGAATATTGCTTGTCCTGCGTACGGTGCAAATTGGTTTGTAAAAAAACATTCATGCTCCTGCAGCAGCTATTTTGGTTTCTTAATTTAAGTGCGCAGGCTGCCGCATAGTTGCTCACCGCTTCTGCGATTTCTTCCTTTTTGGTTTGCAATTTTCCGAACGATTTGGAAGTGCATATATTCTTCTTTGCCGGTGGCTTAAATTCCCAGGCAATTGCCGGAATACCTTTCAATTCGTTGAATAAACGCTGGCCAACGACTGTCATATTTTTTCTTATAAATTCTTCCGGAGCCGTAATAAGATCCAGCGCGGTATTAAAACCGTTTCTTTTTAAAAATAAAGCGTACTGGCGCCCAATTCCCCAAATGTCTCCTACTTCTGTAACGGAAAGCATTTCTTTGATTAATTGTTCGTTTGCCGCCCAATGAACGCCAATATTTTTACGGTATTTTTTTGCATAACGGTTTGCCATTTTTGCAAGCGTTTTTGTAGGTGCTATTCCTACACAAACGGGAATGCCTATATCTTTTTTAACCGTCTTTCTGATTTCCAAACCCAATTCCAAAAGGTCGGTATAATCCAGATCATGCATATCCAAAAAGGCTTCATCAATAGAATAAATTTCGAGGCGTGGAACAAAGCTGCCAAGCGTTTTCATTACCCGGTCGCTGATGTCGCCGTACAAAGTATAATTAGAACTGAAAACAGCCACGTTGTTCTTTTCAATGATTTCCCTTGCCATAAAAGCCGGTGTGGCCATTTCAATTCCCAAAGCTTTTGCTTCATCGCTCCTGGAAACCGCGCAGCCGTCATTATTCGATAATACAATCACGGGCCTGCCTTCCAGCTTTGGATTGAAAAGCCTTTCGCACGACACATAAAAGTTGTTACAATCTACTAAGGCATACATTGTCTGACGTCGTTTACGTTCGTAATAATATTGGTGACTACTCCCCAAATTTGCATATCCATTTCATCGGTAATTTCCATTTCTTTAAACTTTGAATTAGCCGGCACCAGCCAGCACTTGTACTTATTTTTCTTCAGGAATTTTACAGTGAACTCGCCGTTTATGACCGCTAACACAATATCGCCGTTTTCGGGCGTAAGCGAACGGTCAACAATCAATCGCGCCTTGGGCGGAATGAAAGCGTTAATCATGGAATAGCCTGTAGATTCAATTATGAAGGTCGAGAGCGGATGTTTAATAAACTCTTTATTGAGATCAATTCTTTCCTCCATGTAGTCCATCGCCGGGGAAGGAAAACCTGCAGGCACTTTACAATCGTAACACAGTATTCCTTTTTCTATCATTAAATTATTAGTATCCATTTGCTAAACCTTTTAGCAAAGGTAAAGAGATGGTAAATAAAAAAGTAACCTTTTTCCGGTTATTTTTTGAAAAGATATTTATCTTTAAAACAAATTGTTATTATGAATTCACTTACAGTTTCGATTACAAAGGATATAATCGCACGTTCTTATCGTTGCGGTACCGAAAATGAAATTGATATGATCGGAAATCATTGCCCTATTGCGTTGGCGCTTGATTGAAAGATATCCGGATGTATTTGTTTCCGGAACTCACATACATCCATTTGGAGATGAAAGTGACGTATCTTTTCCTTTGCCTGCTGAAGCTGTCGATTTTCTCCAACGCTTTGATTCCCTCGCTGATACTCCGGAAGAAAGAATGGGTTTGCCGGAACTTACTTTTGAAGTGGCATTGGAAGAGGAAGTGGCATCCGTGTAAATGCTTTTTTAATTTACAGCCAGCCGTTATAATAAGCACAAACTTTATTCATCAGGCATTTTTCGCATTCGGGGGTAGGCCTGCAAATTTCCCTTCCCAGGAAAGACATGGCCATCCCTGCATCCCATTCTTTTTGCGGGAGCACTTCCATAATTTGTTTTTCTATTTTAGTGGCATCATCGCCGGTTGCAATTCCCAGGCGCGGAGCTACTCTTACCACATGAAGGTCAACGACCACACCTTCTGCCGGTGCTTTTGCATATCTCAATATCACGTTAGCCGACTTGCGGCCAATGCCCGAAAGATTAGTAAGCTGTTTCAGGTTTTTGGGAATGTTGCTGTCTTTCTTTAATTCTTTGGCAATACCGATTAACCATTTAGCCTTTTTGTTGAAACCGCGTGCCTTACTTATAAAGGGTATCAGTGTTTCCTCACTTGCGTTTGAAAGTGCCTGCATGTCCGGAAACGCTTTGAAAAGTTCCGGAGCTAATTTATTAACTATGTTATCTGTTGTCTGCGCCGATAAAACTACCATCACCAGCATCTGGTATAGATTTTCAGCCTCCAAAGGATGCGGTTTGTTTTTGTATTTTTTGAGCAATGGTTTAATGGCTTCCGGCCAATCGATTTTATGTTTCTTCATGTAATTAATTAATGAAGTGAATTTACAGAATTTAGAGGATTCGAACCGGAATGCTAGATATATCGGAATGATACATATGAATATAAAAAGTGATAATTATCTAAACGAATGGCCCTCCCTTCGACAGGCTTCCTTCGACAAGCATCCCTTCGACAAGCACCCTTCGACAAGCTTCCTTCGACAAGCACCCTTCGACAAGTTCCTTCGACAAGCACCCTTCGACAAGCTCAGGGTGACAGCGCCTCTTCGCAATGACGTAAACCGGGAGATTGTTCTTACCTCAATAATTCCGTTTCGTGATGGCACGAACCGTGGTAAAGACCAAAATAAAAATCTTCATGATTTCTATCCCTGGTATGGTTCATAATAAACGGGATAAAAGGATTGTAAATAAAACTTCAACTGTGGTTCGTGTCTCACGAATCACTTCAGTAATTTTTCGTTTCGTAAAGGCACGAAACGGGGAAAGATTATCAAAATAAAAATTCGTCTTATTTGTTTGTTTACTGCCAGGCAATGATGAAAAGATTGCCCCAGGCTGTGCTGAGCATGTTTAAATAAAAAAAATCCTCCACTTGCTATCTCGTGCAGAGTTTAAATTATTAGGGACTGCTATCCTTAGTTACACCTATCCGCCGGGGCAGAAACTAAGGATAGCGCAACTTTAGGTAAGAGGCAAACCAAGGGTAGCGGGGGCTGGTACGAAAGGCGTCTCCACGTAGTCATTTTCAATCTTACTTATGGTGTTTGGTCTCGTGATAATGTTCCCACAGAAGGTCACGGCCAAAGTCACCATTAAAATCGCGCCACACGGTATGAATGTGATTGGCGTTGTTTTGAGTGTTATCAAACTCAATTAAAAAAGATTTTCCCTGTACCCTGTAATAGTGAGGTATCCCCGGTTCTGTGCCCCCTGCCCATCCAAAACTGATTGCATTCATGTCTTCTTCGTTTATTTTTTTCATACGGGTACTGGCTATATCCGGTGGCATGTTCAGAAGATAAGTTACGATCAATTTGTTTAAGATTATTTTTTGATCGTGCGTAATATCTTTGGCGAAAATGCCAACCGGTTTTAAAGGCCCGACTTGTTCAGCGTTTGTCGTTACAATATCAGTAAATGCCTTTAAGTTAAACAGCGCCTGTTGTCTTTGGGCGGGCGTGAATGAATTCACAAGTGCAAAACCGAGATCTTCCTCATCTTTTAACAGGCGCGTTCCCTTTTTAGGACCGTCTGGTACTTCCGCCGGAAAAACGCCGAAAAAGAAAGGCGCAAAGGCCAGTTCACCATTTACGATTGTAAAGTTCAGGGAGATATGGTGGCCGCTGAATTTCCAACCCCATATGCTATCTTTTCCGGGATCGCCATAAACAGCAGCATAATAATTTTCAGGTATCCGTATCGGGTTGCCAGGTTGCATATCTTTTAGTAAATATTCAAAACTCATTATGTTCTTCGTTCTCGCATACCCTTCATTGCTCAAAAACGCCTGCAGCAATACATACAGGTGCTGCTTTTGCAGGCTATCCAAATCCTTTACGGCAATTCCATTGCGACCAATCATGGCAGCGGGAAGATAATGCCATTCATAACGGTTTATTTCATCGAAGGGAAACAGGGCTTTCTTTTTTTGCACATCCTGTAAGGAATTTACAAAATCCAAAGCACTGGCTGCGGCGCGATTATGGCCGTTGAAATTTTGTGCTATTACAGAAACAGGAAATAATAAAAGTAAGAGTAATCTCATAAAATTTTTTTAATCAAATTTGGAAGAATGAGGAGTCGCCTGGCCCGCTCAACGACTAAGCCGTAACAAAGGGATTATAAATAAAGTTAATAAAAAAAATGAAATTTTAGACCATCTTTCGCGCAAGCATATCCTTCAACCCCCAGCCCCGCCTCCCTGGTTCGTGTCCTCACGAACCGGGGAAACGGCCAAAATAAAAATCCATCTTATTTGTTTGTTTACTGCAAGCAATGATGAAAAGATTGCCCCTAAAATTGACGGGGCAGGCTGCGTCGACAATTGCATTTCATTATACGAAAAGCATCCCTTCGACAAGCATCCCTTCGACAAGCACCCTTCGACAAGCTCCCTTCGACAAGCACCCTTCGACAAGCTCAGGGTGACAGCGCCTCTTCGCAATGACGTAAACCGGGAGATTGTTCTTACCTCAATAATTCCGTTTCGTGATGGCACGAACCGTGGTAAAGACCAAAATAAAAATCTTCATGATTTCTATCCCTGGTATGGTTCATAATAAACGGGATAAAAGGATTGTAAATAAAACGATTACTTAACCACCTTACAGGGGAACACCAACGGCAAATACCTTACTTGTAAGGCAACGATCTATGGTAATTTGTGGATGCGATAACTAATGCAATACCACAGAAAAGCAGCGCAACCATGGCCCGTACAATTTCATTTCCGTGCATGGTATTTGGGTTTGCAACTGCATCAGGTATATGAAAGAAAATAAAAAAAAGAAAGAGCATAATGGCCAGGAGCAGCGCAACTACCTTTATCCATATTTTGAAAATAATCGCGATGGATGATAAGATAAGCGCTGCCCCTGCAAAATAAGTCCAAAACAATGGCGCCCCGATCCACCCGGGCACCATGGTGGACACAAAATCAGTAAATACAAAATGGCTGCATCCAAATAACAACATAAGGATGGAGAAAAAAATTCTCCCGAAGGGAATTAGTTTTTCTAACCAACTTAGAAAGAGGTTCTTTTTGTTTCGGCTCCAATTATTTTCCGGAAATGAACCTGCCATTACAAATGCGCCCCCACAGTAGGCAAGTTCTTCACCGGCATTAAACCAAACATCCAGGCGGGAAACTTTATCAGCACTAAAGATCAGAACATATGGCAACTGGCAGGTAATGATGATTGCAAGAAAACAAAACCCTGCATACAGGCAAATATTTTTTGAGATAACGGGCGGGGTCCTAAATACCCCTGAAATCATGGCTCCCACGACTATCAAAGCTATTCCTGCAAGAATGGGGAACACTACATATTGATGAGCCCATGCAGGAAACGGGGGTAATATTTCCGGGCGAAAATCTCTGAGGAGAAGCTGGTGTATTCCTACTGCAACAAGGCCAAGCCCATATAATAGCCGGCCAATTTTAGTAAGTAGTTCCATACATACCAGTTGTAAAAGCAATTCAATTTACTGCATAAATTTTAATTTTCCTGTATGGTTCGTTTCTTCACGAACCGGGGAAACGGCCAAAATAAAAATCCTTCTTATTTATTGGTTTACTGCCAGGCCATGATGAAAAGATTGCCGCGAAAATTGACGGGGCCAATTGCATTTCATTAAACGAATAACATCCCTTCGACAGGCTCCCTTCGACAAGCTCCCTTCGACAAGCTCAGTGTGGCACGACCTTTTCCTGGGCCGTGTTCTACTGCTGCACAAGGACTGGAGTAGAGACATTGCCAGGGAGAAATTCATTAATTGACTTTATTATTTCCATTGCTATGAATTTATTGGCAAGGGAATTGAACCTGTTTATTTAAGATTCAGTTGTTATAGATATTTAGTTTTATGGTAATTGAGTTGTGTATTATAGCTGGCATTTAATAATCTACTACAATGAACAAGCCTGAAACGGTATCATATTCTCAAAAGCTTTTCTACCAGCTTGCAGTAGTTTTACTTATCGGTATATTCATTTACGTTGGTCATGGGGTGTTGGTGCCTGTTTACTTTTCTATACTTTTAGCTATTTTATTATTACCTGTCACCAACCTGCTGGAAAAATTACATTTCCCGAAAACACTTGCAAATTTTATTGCTGTCATACTGGCCTTGTCTTTCATCGGCGGTGTGGTATATTTTCTTTCCTCACAAATGGCAGCGTTTTTTAAAGATATGCCTTCTATCAGGGCACACCTGGACCAACATGTATCTGATTTACAAAACTGGGTGGTACAAAAACTTCACATCAGCACCGCACAACAAAAAGCTATTATTGATACTGCCAGGGAAAATGTAAGGCAATCCGGCGGCCAATATATTGGGCAAACTTTCCTTACTGTATCAGAAACGGTGATGCTTATTGTGCTGGTAGCCATCTATTCCTTCCTCCTGCTTTGTTACAGGCATTTAATCAAAAGATTTTTGTTTGCGGTTTTTAAAAGCGAGCACAAAGAAAGGCTTGAGCAGGTAATGCTTGAATCAAAACAGATTATTCAAAAGTATATGGCAGGGCTTCTGATGGAAATGGCCATTGTCGCCACCTGCAATTCTGTTGTATTATTATTGATAGGTGTAAAGTATGCCATTTTCCTGGGTGTATTTGCGGCTGTGCTCAATATCATTCCTTACATAGGTATGGCTACCGGCTTACTGTTTACTGTGTTGGTAACATTAGGTAATTACGCCGGCATGAATGAAATTATCTGGATTATTATTGGTTTGGAAGTCATACATTTCTTAGATGCTAATTTTTTAATGACGAAGATCGTTGGCTCCAGGGTAAAAATAAATGCATTGATGACTATTGTTGGCGTTGTAATAGGAGGTACGTTGATTGGCCTGCCAGGAATATTTTTGGCATTACCCACCATTGCAATTTTAAATGTAATATTTTCCCAAATTGATACACTTAAACCATGGTCCATTTTACTCAGTGATGACCATGAAAATATCACTCAAAAGAGAATATCAAAGCATATTGCAAAACTCAGCAGAAAAAGTAAGTAATTCGATTTTACAAAAGCCAGGAACTTTCCTGAGTCGCCTCCCTAACTGGCAAGGTACTGTCAGAAAAACCAAATAAAACTGCAACTATTTTTTAAATAATTTTGTACTAAGTGAAAGAAGAAGGACTCCGGCTCAGCATCTCTGGATGTTTTATCATTATAATCTGGATCGAAAGCTTCATCCTTTTTCCAAAGAGCAAAAATAACCTCAAGTAATTTTTTTTGAACAGCCGTGTATGCCTTCATTTTTATTCTGCTTTTCTCATACACTCTTCCATGCAAATTTTTGAATGGAGCGACTTCATATTTAATCACATTAAAAGCAGGAAAATGTAAACAACGTCTTATACGGTTATTCCCTTTCTTGGATATCTTAGTTTTCCCGTTTCGCTTTCCGGATTGATTTTCTACTATATCATATCCAGCATAGCTAACTATTTGACCGATGTTTTCAAAAGCTGCAAAACCATTCGTTTCGGCAACTATTACAGCGAGACTTTGTATTCCCAATCCTTTTATTTTACAAACATTTGAAAATTTTCTTTTTAGAGCCTCATCAGTTTCTATAATTTGCTCAACTCGTATCTGCAGCATGTTTTGTATTTTTTTCTAAAAGGTTAAGTTGTTTTGCATACATTTTTTCAATTGCTCTATCCCGATACATCCCATGTTGAAGGGCATGCAATTGATTATTAATAATAGTAGCTTGTTCTGAAAGTTTTTGTATCTGCCGGGTCAGCAATCCGGGGGAGATTAGATTGTCGGACACTGTCCATTATTGTAAAACCTTGCTACGAAAATAAAAACCCCGGCGAGTAGCCGGGGCCTTTTGAGTTTTCATAAAGCCTAGTTAAGATCCCATCTCCTTAACCTGCTGCTTGCAGAACGTACCTTACGATTTCGGTTCCACATGTCTATGGTAGTGAAATTTCTTTTTTGGCCATTATAAGTAACGTTGGCTTTTTGTACCAATGTGTCTTGTCGTCCATAGTCGTCCAACTGCACAGTTGGCTGTGTAGTAATACTTTTCATTATAACTCCTTTTTAAGGTTTAATAAATATGTCTTTCGGCGGAGAAGCGGGCGGTAACATCAGCAGTTATTAAATATGATTTTTTCTGACGTACTCCCTGCGTACTCATTTTGAAGTTGATATCTTACTTCCCCAGACTTGTACGATGCAAAAGTACATCGAAGCGCCGCGCTTCTAAAACCATGTTAGAGGCTATAAACGCATCTCCAAAACCATGAATTTTATAATAAGTAACAGTAAATCAAATCATTAGGCATGTTTGTTTTAGGATTTCCAGCAGGTTGTCTATCTGTTTCTGAATTAAAAGTATCCTGGAAAAATCTTAGCCGTCCACTCCCAGGCCCTGTCTCTACTCCTGGCCTGCAGCCAAGGCAGGACACGGACGAAAAAGATGAAATTAAAATAAATTTCTTATTACAACGCCGAGTCCCCTGCGGGAGACTCGGCTGAGACAAAAGAAATTCCTTTATTTTGTTTGTCTGCTGCAACTATCTCAATCGGGCAAACCATAAGTGTTAGCAATTTATTAGCTTTTAAAATCGTTATTTTGAAACAAGCTGATTTTTAAAAACAAGAGCTAACTTCCGTATTGAAAACATATTTTTTCTTTTTACTGTTTTTCACAGGCGTCCTCACCTGTTCCTTTTCAAATGCGCAACTCATTACCGGCGTTTGGAAAGGAAAAATTGACCGAAGGAATGTAGAGCTTAAAATAGTGAAGAATGGGGACAGTCTCACCGGCACGAGTTACTATTACACCTCAGTTAATAACTTCAGGAGATACAGTATAAAAGGCTATTTTAACCCGACGGATAACAGTGTGGTTTGGTGGGATGATCAACTGATTGAAGAAAAAAGCACCAATAGTCTTTTACCGAAAAGGGAAGCTTCACCATATATTTCAAGTGCTGATTTTAATTGTCCGGGCGGCACAAAAATGTATCTTACCGGAAAGTCAGCTTTGAAGGATGATCCCGATCAGCAAGGCGCTGGTGTTGATCTGCAAAAATTTATCATTCCAATTTTCACAGATGAATGGGATTATGTTATTGACAACTATACCGCCGGTGCTAATGATCCTTACCTGATTGACAGTATAGCCCAGGTGGCTTTTAACAGACCAGTTGCTGTCCCGGTTACAGAGATGCCGGTTCAAAAGCCACCGGAGAAAGAGGTGGTGATTCAGCGCAAAAAGCAGGTTTTCATTCCGCCGCCTGCCAGTAAACCATCCATTAAAACAACACCTGAACCGGTGACAAAACCGGTAGCTAAGGTGCCACTTACCAATGAGCAAAAATTCATGACCCGTTCCCGTAAGTTGGTACAGGAAATACCGGTTACCGGTGACTCGCTGGAACTGAAGTTTTATGATAATGCTGAAATTGACGGTGATTCCATTGCTGTTTTTCTGAACGACAAGATGCTGGCTCAGCATATCCGGCTTTCAGATACTGCTTTCATTATCAAGCTGCCCGTTGAGGAGTTGCACCAAACCAACGACCTCGTGATGGTGGCAGAGAACCTGGGATCCATTCCTCCCAATACTTCACTCATGATTGCCATGGTGAATGGCAAGCGTTATGAAGCAAGGCTCGCAAGTACGGAGGAAAGCAGTGCGCTGATTAGGTTTGTACGTAAGGAAACGGATATGGGGCAAAGAGTGGATGCGCGGTAGGCTGGTTGCAGCAAATACTGGTTCGGCGAAGGCAGTAAACCGGACAAGAACGAAGATTTTTATTTTGTTTGCCAATGTTAAATTAAGTTCAGGTTGTAGTATTAGAGTAATTCTCCCATCCCAGGCCGGGTCTCTGATCCAGAACTTCTGTATAAGCTAATAATTGTATCCTCCATCGACCGTCTGTAGTCTGCTTCACCAACACTTTGAATAGAACTCATGCTTGCAGAAGTTAAGGAGCATGCCTCCCTGGTAGAAGTTGCTGACAAAAAAATACTCTGGCAGGATTTTTATGAGATACTAAGAAAAATTTCATGAAGTTTTACTTTAAAACTCTTTTAATTCTTGCCATTACTGTTTTATGCAAGAGCAACTCTTTTGCACAAAACGACAGCGTTTCAACGACCTGGCAAAAAAATATAGACAGCTCGCATGGATTTAAAGTGGTAAGTCCGGGCCCGGAATACAAAAAATCAAAGTTTTACGAATTTTTATGGGGAAAAAATTACCGTAAGGTTTGGACAACACCTGTCGCTTTTCCCTTCTTTTATTTAAAAGATCACCATGTCATGCCCGACGAATTAGGGGGTGGCCATCAAACCACTTCCCTTCATTTAAAAACAAAAGACGATAAAAGATATACTCTTCGGTCAGTCGATAAAAAACTTGGTAAAGTGCTGCCGGATGTCTTTAAAGGAACTTTTGCGGAAGCGCTTGCTAACGATGAAGTTTCGATGTCAAACCCCTATGGGGCAATCACGGTTCCGGTAATGTCTGAAGCTGCAGGAATTTACCACGTAAACCCAACATATTATTATCTGCCGCGTCAACCAGAATTAGACACATTCAATAATTACCTGGCTGGTGCTGTTTACGACTATGAACAAAAACTGAAAAAGGATTGGTCAGATGCAGACAATCTTGGCAATTTTGATGAGTTTTATGATACAAAAGATGTCATCAAGAAAATTGAAAAGGAAACAGAGAACATAGCAGATCAAAAAGATTTTTTGAAGGCAAGGCTTTTCGATGAAGTAATCGGCGATTGGGATCGCCACGAAGACCAGTGGGGATGGGGCGAAATCAAAGGGGATACTTTTAATGTTTTTGTTCCCGTACCCCAGGACCGCGACCAGGTTTTTGAGAAACATAACGGAGTGTTGCTCAATTTGATTATGTCTGCTGCGGGCGTCAGTTATATTACCAACTTTTCTGACAAGCTCAAAAATCCTCAAAAGAACAATTATGAAGAAAGAGGGCTGGATCGGTTTTTTACCAATGAGCTAACGCGTTACCAATGGGATTCGATTGCACGCAGCCTCCAGTCATCACTAACAGACGCTGTAATTGAAAAAGCGGTGCACCAAATGCCTCCGCAAGTTTTTGCTATTTCAGGAAGAGAGATTATTAAAGACCTGGAGGCAAGGCGCGACCAACTGCCTGCATATGCCGATCAGTATTATTTATTTCTTTCCAAAGAAGTGGAATTGATTGGCTCTGAAGGAACCGATTATTTCACAGTAAACCGACTGACAGACAGTACCACTTCTGTAAAATTTTTCAATATCGATAAACATGGTAAAATTGTAAACTATCCCTATTATTCACGGGTTTTTAAAACTGGGGAGACGAAGAAGATCAGGATCTTTGGTTTGTCGGGGAAAGATATTTATAAAACTATGGGCAAAGTAAACAAAGGCATCATTTTGCAAATAGTCGGGGGCGATAAAAGAGATTCCATGCAGCTCAATTCATTGGTAGGGAACAGTACAAAAACTTACGTATACGATGACAAAAATAACGTTATCAAAGCCGCCGGGCATGTAAAGAAAAGATTCTCGGATGCCGATTCAGTTCACAACTATAGATATTTAGATTATGTACCTGACAAAAAAGGCATAAGCCCCATTTTCTTTTACAGCGACGCTGACAGGTTTTATTTAGGGTTGAATTATAAATGGGAACATCATGGCTGGCGCAAAAACCCCTATGTTTTCAATCAAAAGATTGGAGCAAATTATTCTATTTCGCAAAACGCCTTCAGCTTTAACTATCTCGGTGAATTTCCAAATACATTGGGAAAATGGCAGTTAAACCTGCTGGCCAGTTATGATTTTATTCGCTGGAGAAACTTTTACGGCCTGGGAAACGAAACAGCACTTACTAACAAGGAGGATAATTACAACCGGATGCGCTCACGGGAATTTATTGGAGAAGCAGGATTCAGCAGAGATTTTGGAAATGATCTTTTCGAAATAAATGGCTTTTACAAAAATGTAACAATCCTTGATGACCCCGGTAGGTATGTTACAAAGACAATCGGGACACAATATCCTAATGTTTTTACTCCACATCCATTTGCAGGCGTCAACGCCAAATACACTTTCAGCCATTTGAATAACAAAGCCGTGCCCGTTTCCGGAATTGTATTTTCGGTAAATGGTTCCTACACAACAAACCTGGAAGAAAAGAACCAGGACTTTTGGAAATATGGAAGTGATTTAAAATTATTTATCCCTTTGTTTTATAAATTTTCTATTGCTACATCAGCAGGAATTGAGACTGTAGTGGGCGATCCGGAATTTTATCAATATGCTGACATCGGTGGAGGTATGAACCTGCGAGGTTTCAGACGACAAAGATTTTATGGAAAAACTGCATTTTACAACAGCAATGAATTACGCTTTATAAGCAATGTAAAAACTTTCATTTATGGCGGGAAAGCAGGACTGCTGGCTTTCTTTGACCAGGGACGCGTTTGGATGCCAGGTGAAAATTCAAAGGTGATGCACAGAGGGTATGGCGGAGGCGTTTTCCTGGCACCCTTTAATGTATTAGCTGCAGAAGTCACTTATGGGTTTTCTAAAGAAGAACATTTGGTGCAGTTCCGGTTTTACTTGGATATATGAGAAATTTGCCACCGGTAAACAAAGAAATTCTGATTATTTTTATTTTGAAGCGTTATAACAGGAAAGGATAAACGAATTTTTGTTTCAAAGTTAAAACCGGTTTATAAAACTCTCCAGCAGGATGATGAAAAGGAATTGGATTTTACCTTCCGTAAACATTGAGTTTTAAAATTTGTAATCAGAAGATTGTTGGCCGGGACGCTAACAAAAGCATTCTAATACATTTTTGTGTTTACAATGAGGTAAACAATAAGCAATATGCTTATGATGACAATTATTATGGTGAGCAAAAGAATCAATATCGGTGAAGATTGATAAGATTCATTCGTCAATTGTTTTTCTGTTTTTTTATATCTTATAAATGAAAACAACAGTACCACAGTTCCTACTGCGACTAATAAAATGCCGATTATCGATGAATTGCCATAGCCGGGAATGCTTTTATCTTTTCCAAGCAAATAGGAGAGTTGTTTTATAAAAAAAGAAAATTTTACAACCACAAAGCCAAAAGCCATAATACCTATACTTGTTCGTATCCATGCTAAAAAGGTTCGTTCGTTTGCTAAATGTTCACTTGCATTTTGTTCCTTAACTATTTCGTTTAGCATGGATGGATTTTGGTCTTTTGATTCCTGCATGCTGGTATTTTTATTTTGTTGTTGTGTTTAATAATTAATTTCAAATTAATCAATCTTTTCATTACCGAAAAATTGTTACGAAAATGGGCATACCAATATTTTCTTTCTGTAGGCATAAACATTTTCTGGCTTAAGAATTTTATCCTTCATTCGTCGGTTTGATGCTTTTGCTACAAGACTTTATGTAGAGATTGCTATGGAAAAAATAAATCTTCTTGTTGCTGATTAAGTACTCTCATTTTCACGAGTTGCATTATGAAAAAGAATGCCTTTTGCTTCCGGGCCGGCAAGAATAACAATTGCGCCAATAAGCAACACTGAGCCCGCCATTATTTCCATTGCAGTAGCATAACCTAATTTTTCTGCAAGCACCGCTTCAATAAAAGGGATCGATGAAGCAATTAAAACGCCAAGTTGGTAAGCAAACCCCGGAAAAAAACCACGAAGTGAGCCAGGGGATAATTCGTTGATATGCGCCGGAATAATTCCCCACGCACCCTGCACCATGAACTGCATTCCGAAAGCACCTAATGCGATCAGCAAACTTCCACCGGCAAGCAACCATAGTGGTATTAAAACCAGGGCCAGTATTACTGCCGTTGCCATCATTTTTTTTCTTCCATATAGATCGGATAAGTAGCCGAAAAACAATCCACCGGCGATGGCGCCAACCATTGAAACCATTGTTATCACCGCTGTTTGATGAGGGCTATAATTTTTTTGTTTTTGTAAAAAAGTAGGATAAAGATCCTGCGTGCCGTGCGAGATTAGGTTCATCACCGACATTAAAAGAATGAGGTACAAAAATAATTTCCAGTGTTTTTTTACAGCGCTTCCGTATTCTTTCCAATCCTTTGTTTTGTTGGATTTCCAGGCAGCCGTTTCTTTTACTTTACTGCGAATAAATAAAGTAAGAAGTGCAGGCAGGCCGCCGATAAAGAACATCGCTCTCCATCCAAAATGAGGAAATACAAAATAGTAGGCGCCGGCTGCCAGCAAAAACCCCAGCGCGTATCCTTCCTGTAAAATGCCTGATAAAAAACCACGGCGTTTTGCAGAAACTGATTCCATTACCAGGGAAGCGCCAACGCCCCATTCACCGCCCATGCCGATTCCATACATCAAGCGTAACAATAAAAATACCTGGTAAGTTGGTGCGAGGCCAGATAATATTTCCATTATTGAATAAAAAATAATGGTTATCATCAACGGCCCTTTTCTTCCATACCTGTCTGCGAGTAAGCCAAAGATCAAAGCGCCTACCGGCCGCATGACGAGGCTGGCGGTAAGCGTTAAAGCCATTTCAGGAATCGTCTTATTAAAATCTGTGGCAACTGTGGAAAGCACGAATGTGAGGATAAAGAAATCAAATGCGTCCAGGGTCCAGCCGAGAAATCCTGCGAGCACAGCATTTTTTTGATTGCGCCGAGCTTCTTTCTCAGAAAGAAAAGTATTTGATTCACTTGTTGCCATTTGTGATTTTAGTTTTGATAATGACAGTGGTTTGCATATCACCTGTTATAATCTTTCAAGCTTACGTTACAATTTTAGTCATGCTAATATACTAAAAAGGCATTCGTAAAATCAACTCTTTGGAATCAGTAATTACAATTCGGGAATGATAAGCGAAATAGAAATTAATGATAAATGTATGTTTCCTAACAGTAATGATTAAACGTAAATAATCCTCCGATTGTTTACTGTTCTTTGAACATCATCTTTTTCATTTTTGCATCATGTCCATAAATATCATCACGGAAGTTTAAAGTGCCATCTTTGGTAACCCATGCAGTAAAATAAACTATATATACAGGAATTTTGTTTTTTAGTTTCACCCATGTGTTGTTTCCACTGTACATGGCATCAATAATTTTTGAGTCAGGCCAGTTGGGATCGTCTCTCAACAGGTACTCTGCCAGTCTTTGCGGCTGTTCAAGCCTTATGCAGCCATGACTGAAAGCGCGGTCGTTCTGATCGAATAAACTTTTTGCAGGTGTGTCATGAAAGTAAATGTGGTAGTTGTTGGGGAAAATAAACTTTACCCTTCCCAGCGCGTTGTCGCCACCCGGTTTTTGCCTTATAACCGGCAAGCCGTTTCGGGTGCCTGTTTGTTCCATGTTATTTTTTTGGAGATAGTTTTTATCCTTTTTCATTTCCGGCAGAATCTCTTTTTCTACGATACTTTGCGGCACATTCCAATAAGGGCTGAAAACAACGTATTCTAATGAATCAGTGAATATAACCGTGTTGTGGCCTGATTTTCCTACTACGATTTTCATGCTGAATTGTTGTTGGTTTCCATTAATTACATGCAACCTGAATTCAGGAATATTAGCGACCAATCTGGTTCCGTTGCTTTCGTTGGGCATCCATTTGAGGCGTTCCATATTGATAAGCATCTGTTCAATACGGTCCTCAACCGGCACATTTAATTCTTTAGCTGTTTCTGCTCCGAGCACACCATCTGTGTTTAAACCGAACCGTTGCTGGGCATGTTTTAGCGCCGATTCCAATTGCATCGTGAATATTCTCGAAGTGTCCTCTCCTTTATAATCACCTGTTATGCTTAAACGCTTTTTTAGTGTAAGAACAGCGTCTGCTGAATCACCTTTTTTGTAAGCTTTATTATCCAGGTTGATCTTAGGCCAGCCCCCTTTTTTATCAATTTTATAATACTTCAAAAGTTGATCTCTTAAGCGTGGGTATAATCGGTTTACCGGTTCCCAGTTTTCGAGTTTAGCGCCGTTCTTTGCTACCAGCGAATCAAGCAACGCGACAACATCTATTTTTTTTCTTGGAATGTGCCATTGCAATTGGGAAGGATCTATTGTTCCTTCATAAACTTCTTTAGTGTAGGTAAAAAAATGTTGAGTTAAATGAAGTTCTGTTTCTGTTACCTGTGCCTGCGTTAGGGTAAAGCTATCATCGTTGATCAGTTTTTCCATTCTTTCATGCAATTGCTTATCCAAAATCGAAGTATCTATGTTTGCTTTTATATACAGGTTATGAAGATTGTAGAATGCGCGGGCCTGCTCTGTAAGGCCGTCGTTGCTGAACCATGCGAAATGATAATTCCGGTTCGCATAGAAATTGCGCATCTTGCCCGCTATTGTTGCACTTCACCTTATTTTCCCTGATATAATTTTCCAGGCTTGCGCTGTCCAACTCAAGTTTGGAATAGGCGTTGCTTTCAGTGATCGTGGTATCTCTTTTTACAATTGGTTTATTGTTTTTTGATGCAGAACCATTGCATGCCGCGATGGTTTGCAAAACCAAAAAAAACAGTAAAATATTCCTGATAAAATTCCTCTTTTGTATATTCATTCTAAAGCTGTTTTTTCAAAAGTAAATAGCTTCGCTTTGTTATATAATATACCGAAAAATAGAAGCATTTGCTTATTTGCAGTTAAATATTTAAGAAACGTTTGCACTTTCCTTGTCTTTCTTTTCCTGCGTCTCTTTTTTGGTATTCTCTGCGTCCTGCTCATTTTCCTGCACGGAGTTCTTTTTACTTTCAACTTCTATTGTCTGAACGGTAACGGTGTATTTGGTTGGACGGATTTGTCCTCCGTATTTCATCGCATAAGCCTTCGTGACCTCTGCACCAAAATAAAGTATCATAGAGGAAAAATAGATCCACGCGAGCAACACAACCAGAGACCCTGCGGCGCCATAACTGTTGCCCAGGTTGCTTTTGCTCACATATAATGTGATGCCGAATTTTGCCAGCATAAATAGAAATGCGGTAAAAAGTGCACCTGCTACTACATCCTTCCAGCTAATTTCCGCGTTGGGCAACACTTTATAAATGATTCCAAATAATGTCGCGGTAACAATAAAAGTGACCACAAGGTTAATAATGTAAATCGGTTGAAAAGCAATGCCGGGAAATAAATGCTGAATCTTTCCGACGAGCCCTTCGAGCAGTGTATTGAGCACCAGGGAAACCAACAATAAAAAGCTCAGCGATATCACAAGAGCAAAAGATAAAACCCGTGACAACAGTAATTTGAGGATACCTGCATCTTTTTTAATGCGCAAACTCCAAATATAATTGAGGGAGCTTTGCATATCAGTGAAAACGGTTGTGGCGCCGATAAATAAAGCCACAAACCCGACGATAGCGGCTAAGGTGCCACCGCCATTTTTCATGGAAGCATTTTGAATAATAGATTGTATCTGCGATGCTGAAGTAGTCCCGATAAGTTGTTGCAATTGTTTCACAATGTTTCCTTCAATTGCGCTTTGTGACAAAAAAATACTTGCGAGGTAGATGATCACTACCAGCATCGGAGCCAATGAAAAAACGGTATAATAGGCCAGGGAGGCGCTTAATTTTGTTACCCTGTTCCTCGAAAAACCTGTTCCCGCATTTTTAAAAACTTCCCATATTCCCCGCCATGTTATCTTTTCTTCCTGTTTCATTACGTACACTTTCGGGTAACGGCACAAAAGAGATGCCAGGCAGGAGTAGGAAAAGCAGTCTCAGTAAACCGATAAACTGTAAGGATTTTTATTTTGATTAAAAATATTTTTTCTTTTTCTGAAATTAATCGTAATATTGCGATAATAAATCAATACAATGGGTATAACCAAAGCAGAAGAATTTACTTTAAAAGATAATCGACTCGCAACTTATGCAAAAGCCATTGCTCATCCGGCAAGAATAGCGATTCTTAAACTATTAATCAAAAAGCAAGCCTGCGTTTGTGGCGATATCGTTGACGAGCTTCCTATCTCTCAAAGCACGGTATCACAGCATTTGAAGGAGTTAAAACAAGCCGGTCTTATAAAAGGAGATATAGAAGGAGCGAAAGTTTGCTATTGCATCAATGATAAAGAATGGAAAGCAGCGAAAGAACGGCTGGCCGAATTGTTTGATTCTTATAAAGGCATCGATATGTGTTGCTGATTTAAAAAAAGTCAATCTTAATATTACGATAATAAAAAACAATACAAAATGGAAAACGAAAATGAACTGAAAGAAATAGTGAAGAAAAAATATGCTGAAATTGCTTTACAGGATAAAGAAACCAACCAGTCTTCATGCTGTGGTTCCGGATGTTGCAGTGATGAAGTTTACAACATTATGTCGGAAGATTATGAACAACTCGAGGGTTACAATGCTGATGCCGATCTTGGCCTGGGCTGCGGGTTACCCACGCAATTTGCCAAAATAAAAAAGGGAGATGTGGTAATTGACTTGGGAAGCGGTGCGGGAAATGATGCTTTCGTTGCAAGACATGAAACAGGTGAAACCGGCAAAGTAATTGGAATTGATTTTACACGGGCAATGATCGAAAAGGCAAGGAGTAATGCGGAGTTGAGAGGGTTTAATAATGTTGAATTCCGCGAAGGCGATATTGAAAAAATGCCAGTGACTTCCAATGTGGCAGATGTAATCGTGAGTAATTGTGTGTTGAATCTTGTGCCCAATAAAGATGGAGTTTTTAAAGAAATTTTCAGGGTTTTAAAACCCGGCGGGCATTTTAGTATTTCAGATATTGTTTTAGTAGGTCAGCTACCCGCTAATATTCAAAATGCTGCTGAAATGTATGCAGGCTGTGTTTCCGGTGCGATTCAAAAACAGGTTTACCTTGAGTTGATCGTCACCAATCGCTTTACAAATATTACCATTCAAAAAGAAAAAGAAATTACAGTCCCGGATGATATATTATTGAATTATTTATCGCAACAGGAAATCGATTTGTTTAAAAATTCGGGATCCGGAATTTTTAGTATTACCGTTTATGCTGAAAAACCTTTACAGGAAAAAGATTGTGGATGTGAACCTGGTTGTTGTAATTAAAATTAATTAAAAATGACTTTTGATAAAATGCAGCCGAATGATTGGCCGGCAGTAAAAAAAATTTATGAAGAAGGAATTGCGACAGGCAATGCCACCTTTCAACAGGAAATACCTGAATGGGATGAATGGGATAAAACCCACTTGCAACACAGCAGGATTGTTGCAAAAGAAAATGATGAAGTAGTAGGATGGGCGGCGCTTACACCAGTTTCCGGAAGATGTGTGTATGCCGGAGTGGGAGAAGTAAGTGTATATGTAAGTAACAGAGCAAGAGGCAAAGGACTTGGGAAACAATTATTGCAACAATTGATTCAGGAAAGTGAAACAAATGGAATCTGGACACTTGAGGCGGGTATTTTTCCTGAAAATATTGCCAGCATAAAAATTCATGAGAAAGGTGAATTTCGTACACTTGGAATAAGGGAAAGAATAGGGCAGATGAATGGTGTGTGGAGAGATATAATATTAATGGAAAGAAGAAGTAAAATAATAGGTGTTTAATAAATTAAAATAAATGTCAGCAAACAATTGTGCTCCTGTGAGTGAAAAAAAACATTTACGTTTCCTCGATAGATATTTAACCCTCTGGATATTTTTAGCCATGCTTGCCGGTGTTGCAATTGGTTATTTTATTCCATCTTCCTCAACATTTATAAATTCATTTTCTACCGGAACAACGAATATTCCACTTGCGATTGGTTTGATTTTAATGATGTATCCGCCGTTTGCAAAAGTGAGGTACGATAAGATGCGTACAGTTTTTAAGAACACGAAAGTATTGAGCGTTTCACTTTTACTCAATTGGATTATTGGCCCGGTATTGATGTTCTTATTGGCAATTATTTTTCTTCGTGGTTACCCGGAATACATGACAGGCCTTATTCTTATCGGCCTTGCGCGTTGTATTGCGATGGTAATTGTATGGAATGAACTGGCCGAAGGAAGCCGGGAATATGCGGCTGGATTAGTGGCGCTAAATAGTATTTTCCAGGTGCTTTTGTACAGCGTGTATGCTTATGTGTTTATAACAGTGCTACCGCCGTTGTTTGGCATTTCCGGCGCTGTGGTAAATATTACAATCGGGCAGATCGCAAAAAGTGTTGCCATCTATTTGGGTATTCCATTCGCTGCGGGGTTGATCAGCAGGTTTGCTTTGATACAATTAAAAGGAGAGAGATGGTACCAGGAAAAATTTATTCCTGTTATTTCGCCAATCACCTTGATGGCCTTGCTTTTTACGATTGTGATCATGTTCAGTTTAAAAGGAGAATTGATCGTTCAGATTCCGATGGATGTAATTCGTGTAGCCATACCGTTAGTAATTTATTTTACGATTATGTTTTTTGTAAGTTTTTTAATTGCTAAAAGAATGGGTGCTGATTATTCAACAAACGCGTCTATTGCATTTACTGCGGCAGGAAACAATTTTGAACTTGCTATTGCAGTTGCGATAGGCGTTTTTGGTATTAATTCAGGGCAAGCATTCGCCGGTGTTATAGGCCCGTTAGTTGAAGTGCCTGCATTGATTTCACTTGTAAATGTAGCGTTCTGGTTGCGTAAAAAATATTATAAAGAAGCTTCGCTTGCTTAAAAACTTAAACAGCAATTGAAATGAAAAAAGTATTGGTTCTATGCACAGGCAACAGTTGCCGAAGCCAGATTGCGGAAGGTTATCTAAGGTATTTTGCAAATGGCAAAGCCGAAATCTATTCTGCAGGAATTGAAACACATGGTGTAAATCCGCGAGCGATTGAGGTAATGAAGGAAGATGGAATTGATATTTCACATCATACTTCCAATCATATTGATGAATATAAAAATATCGACTTCGATTATGTAATTACAGTTTGTGATAATGCCAAAGAAAGATGCCCGTTTTTCCCTTCTTCAGCAAAAAAGTTTCATCAAAACTTTCCGGATCCTGCCAAAGTAGAAGGAGATGATGAAATAGTAATGGAGGCATTCAGATCTGTAAGAGATAGCATCAAATCTTATTCTAAAAAATTTGTTGAAGAAAATTTGTGATTAAGCTTTTATAAATTACCGGAATTTCTTTAGTTCTGTTCAAACAAATTGAAACAAGATCAGCCACATAATTATTGAAATTCAAAAGAATCATTTCTGATGATGATAAATCCCGGTCATTCACCTTTTAAGGATTTTTCGCCACTGAAAATATTAATTAATTTTGATAACAAATAAGTTGTTATGGTACGAGATGAATTGCAACAATTTATTCAATACAATGATAAGTATAAAAGCTTGTGCTGCGGGGTTTCCGATTACTTTCATCTTCGCGAAAACACAGTGGCAGCGTTTACACGTTGCGGAACTAATACAGGCACAGCTTTTCTAAGCCAAAATTTTACAAGGGTTTTTGGTTACCCAAGGAAGCTTTTTATAGATGCGGATTTACAGTTTCTGGTAAAACATATGCATCCTGATGATTTGTCAACTTTTATTTCTTTCGCTGAAACGTCCACAATACATGCTACACCATGGAATGAAGCAAAAGAAAAAGCGGTGCATGAATGTTGCTCACGGATTAAACATAGAAATGGTAAATGGATTTGGATCAACCAAAAAGTAATTGTACTTTCTGTCACACCTGACCGACATATCGATATCGCCCTTTTGCTGTTTGATGATTGTACTACCGAAAAACAGGCAGAACTAAATCAACATGTTTCTGAAATAGAAAAAAGCCGTAAGAACAGTAAACTGTTACAATTGCTCGCTCCTGTTAGCAACAGTGAAACAAGAAGAGAAAAACTGTTGAATGCATTAGAGGAACATCCTTCGCTTACCTCGCGTGAGAAGGAAGTTATGCAACTGGTTTCTCAGGGTTTTTCTACCAAAGAAATTGCCGGCAAATTGTTTATTAGCAAGCATACAGTTGAAAGCCACCGAAAACACATTTTGAGAAAGTTAAGCGTAAGAAACGCCCCTGAAATGGTTCATCATTCGGTCATCTCATCTGTTGAATAGCTTTTAAAAATCACCATTTTCAGGGATATTGCTATTTAAAGTATCTGGGTAGGTTTGCCTCATTCAATCACCAAAAAAATAAAATGATGCAAACAGAAACTTTAAAAAAGACAGCAAACTTTCCTTATAAACAGGAAGAAACCCTTTCAGTATCCGGAAACACCATTACTGTAAAAATTGGTGGTAAAGAAACTTCGGATACGTACAGTGTTTTTGAGTTAAGTGTCCCCCCTGGCGTGGGAGCCGGATTACATATTGACAAAGACTGGGATGAGTTTTGGCATGTGATGGAGGGAACTTTCGCTTTTACACTGGATGGGAAGCAAATTGAATTGAGTGCCGGTGGTTTTGCGCATGGTCCGAAAGGGATACCTCATAGTTTTAAAAACGTGAGTGAAGTAACAGGCAAACTTGTAATGCTTACAACCCCATCAGGGTTGGAAAGGTTTTTTAAAAGTATTGACGAGGCTTCTTTGAACGGAGGCCCCGATAAAGAAACTTTCGTTAATATTATGAGAGCCCATCATATCGAGCCGGCATGATAAACCTTTTGCCATACATTTCTTGACGGGAAGCATATTAAAGGCTAAAGGGAATCTCTGCTGGGGAATAAAAATTTTTAAAATTTCTTGGTTCACTGTAAGCATACCAACGATGCAGAAGTGTTTTCATTTCTTAAAAAAGGTTCAGTTTATGAATACCATATGTTAATAAAGTTGTAGAGAATGTTAATAATAAAAGGATAAGGTGTTAACAACCTTTACCTCTATGTTAATTAAGACTTAGTAAAAATCATTTTCTTTACGCGAAATGGTTTTTAGAGAACAACATAATGACGAGTTGGAACTGCTGGATTAAGGGCTTATTGATAAATAAAACTATCGAATGCCAACACTAATAAAAAAGGTTAGAAACAGGAATATTATTGAATTTGATAAAGGTCTTTTCGACAATTGGTGTGTTTACTTAACACGGCCGGGACAGGCAAGATATGCACCGAGAGATACTGAATACTTTTTCAGGTTAAAACAGTTGGGCAACACTCACGGGCATCAAAGAATTTATAATGATTTTGTTACCTATTACATCCCTACAAGCAGGCATATTGATACAAACGTACTTCATCTTATTACCCAACTGACAGAAGCCTTCCACAATGATGCTGAAGAAATGGATATTTGGTTCTCTGTGATTTATGCAGGAATGGTAGCTGAAGAAAACAAAGCTAATTCAATCTTAAAAAAAAGAATAAAAAGACTGGGAATGCACCAGGTACTCATTGAAGGATTGGATGCAAACTATGCAGCTAATTTTTCCCGTGGTAAGAAATGGAGAGAATTAGATACGCTAATGAAACAAAAAGGTTTTTGAAAAATTTAGTTTTTGGGCTCCAGGTTTTTAGGGTTCCATTTATAGTTAGAAATTAGTAACTCGTTAATTTCCCCTCTCTTTGTTGAATTCGAATTTATGGTACGTTTTGCTTTTACCCTGTTAATGTATGTTCCTTCTTCGGTGTATAAATCATCAAAGAAATTATCTTCTGGGTTTGTGTTTTTAGGATCCGAATTACTTAATAACCATTTACAGCCTTTTGCATTCAATTTATCACAAAACTCTTTTAATCTTATTTGCTCGAGCATCATCAAAGACGTCCTTGGCATAAGAATTAAAAGAAGAGGTTTTGCTTATAGGTTTATAAGGAGGATCAAAATAAAAAAAAGTATCTTCTTTTGCATAGTTGAGTGTTTCCTTGTAATCGCCATTCAAAATTGTTACCCGTTGCAAAATATTACTATCAGCTATTATTGTTTCCGGATCACAAATTTTTGGTTTGTTATACTTGCCAAAAGGAACGTTGAAATGATTTTTACTATTGACACGGTATAAACCGTTAAAACAAGTCCGGTTTAAAAATATCAATAAAACTGTATTTTCCACAGGGCCGGAATGCCGTGAATTAAATTCCTCCCTTTTACCTAAAAAGAAATTCCTTCTTTCTTCTTCAGTTCCCAAATTGTAGTATTGCTCTTGAATGGCCGCCAAACTTTCAATTAATTCGTAAGGTTGTTCTTTTATTACTTTGTAAGCCTGGATAAGATCTGTGTTTACATCATTTATAATGGCGTGACGAACATTCGGAAACTTTTGCAAAAACCAAAACATGACAGCGCCACTTCCGGCGAAGGGTTCAATGTAGGTAAGTGATTTATTGGCCTTAATATCCAGGGGTAGCGCGGCTTCTATTGCGGGAATTAACTGGCTTTTGCCTCCGGCCCATTTTAGAAACGGTTTAGCATTAAGTGTTTCCGGAGAAATTGAGATCATTCTTTAATCGAAATGTGTGTTTATTTTTCTTGTAAAAACCAACAATTTACCAAAAAAATGAAGAACATGATTCGTATTTCTACCGGATGTGGAGACTTCATCGCAAATTATAAATCCTGCAGCAGTTTTTCCAGGAACATATGTAGCAGCAAACAAAGAAAAATGCGCGATTTTTATTTTCGTGTGGAAATAATCATTTAGATAAAAGCAAGGGATGAAGGCTTGCAGTATGTAAATTGCGCCAAACACGATTCATTTCCGTACCGGGTTTGGCAGCAATGAGCCCGCAATAAGGGAACATTTCATCCACCATTTTTCTTGAAATAGAAGCCATTTCCCTGCTTACGAAACTTACTTCCTTCATCGTTTCATCAGAGAAACCGTTACTTCCCTTGCCTTCGTTCCATGAGCGCTGAATAGTTTTATAAAATAACTGCCTGGCTTCATTTAAGTGTGTTTTGGCAGTATCATGCCGAAGGGAAAGCGAGAGCAACTGTTCATTCGTATAATGGCTGTCCGCGTTTCTTTCTTTAATAATCCCTTCAAAAAGATCGAGATAATGGATGGCCATTCCGGAAATATTTACAGAAAGTGTAGCTTCTGCAAATTGCAAAAAGGGATATTGAAAAACTTTATCGGACAATACAGTTTGTTTTTCATCAATATCAAAGCGCCTGTTTTTATTCACCTTCAGTTTCTTTACTTCAAAACTGTTACTTGAAGTGGCAATCATTCCCATTTCTTTCCAATCTTCAAGCAGGGTTACTTCGTTTTTTAAAAAAATGAATGATGAAGTCAAATTACTTCCGTCATTGTTTTTCAAAATTTCTCCATCTTTTTCAATAAGGCAATTAGCGGTGAATGCAGTGGCGTGTGCCGAGCCGGTGGCATACGGCCATTTACCTGTTATTTCATATTCATCATTTATTATTTTGGCAATTCCTGTTGCCCGTCCGCTTCCTGCAAGGCATACTTTTTTAGAATCAAAAATAGTTTCAGCAATTTCCCGATCAAGAAAACCGATGAACCAATTAGCGCCGCTACACAAAGTAACTGTCCAACCGGTACTGCCATCAATCCACGCAACAGCTTCTTCAATACTCAGTGCTTCCGGCAGCGATAGGGCGAGGCCACCGTATTCTTTCGGAACAAATAAATTAAACCAGTGTTCTTTATAAATGACAGAAAGTTGTTGGGGAGTTAAAGATCCCGAGTGTTCAGCTTCACCAGTGTATTTACGAATGGTATTCGTGATATGTTCATCAATAAAAAAGGAAGGATGTGGTACGCTCCTGGTATTCATAGTTTATATAGAATTATTCTTAAAATTATTTTCTTTTTGTATAATCTTTCTCCATTGAAAGTATCCTTGTACTGCAACAATAAAAAGAAAAAGCGTAAGTGCCGCATATAAGACCAGATGTTTATAAAATAATAATGGAATAGCCACCGCGTTTGAAATATTCAGCAGTAACCAGTTCTCAATTTTACGTTTGGCAAGCAGCCACATACCCGCCCACGCTGTGGCGCTTACAAATGCATCCCAGAAAGGAACTGTTGACGGGGTAAAATTTTTGAGGATAAGATATAAAAAAATAAAGCCGCCGGCAACAATAGCTGCGACTGTAAGCCATTCTTTTTTATTTGCATAAGTGACTGGAACAGCAGGCTCGTTTTTCTTTTTGATCCAATACCACCAACCATAAATACTCATAATTACATAATACAAATTCAAAAGCGACTCAGCATATAAGCCGGAAGTAAGAAACAGGTAAATAGAAAGCAGCGTACCTGCAATGCCTGCCGGGTAAAGCGCTACTTTATTTGCCCTTGCCAATAATACTTCTGCTACACCAAAAGCCACCGCCAGCCATTCGATCGAGCTAGTTTCCTTAAGCTGCTGATGGAATAAATGAACCCAAAAAGAGAACGACATTTTTTAAAATTAAGCGAATTGAAAACAAAAAGAATTTCTCATTTCGATTAAAGGTCTTTTCTTATTGGCTATTTTGTCTGCTTTTTAAAAATGTTATTTAATAATTAGTTGAAGCAGCTAACGGAAATTTGCTTTGGTGAATTCCATGAATCCTTTAAAATGAATAAAAAAGGATTTGTCTTTTAATTTGAAGCGTCTTTTTTGGAAAATGACAAGTAGATCGGGAGTTGATAACGCGGTTGAAATGATCAAATCAAAAATTCAAAAACGATTTCACTTTTTAAAATAAAATTCCAAATCAGTATCTACATTTGTCATATCTGCCAGTTGCGGATCTTTCCTTGTATTGAAAATATACATGCCGCAAATGTCATTGTTGCTGTTAAGGTCAATACAGGTACTGCTTTTATCCTGTTTTACAAACTGAAGGTAGCGTGCAGAAGTGGTTTCAATTATTTTAATTTTTGGGTAGTATTTCTTAAGAACCATATGTGCGTTTCTCATTTGAAAAAAGCAATCGTGCTCCAGGCTTTTAAAAACCATGGGGGTGTTAAGAGCTTTTATTTTTTCAAGTTGAACAGAATCAGGTTTGTAAAAAACAGCGGCGGGGCTTTTTACAATAAGTGTGTCGTTAAAAGAGGAGGCAGGTTTCGCGATAAATTTTCGCGAAAGTTCTTTGTGTTCCTTTGCGGGCTGTCCGCTGTTATTTTTCGGATTGTTATGGCAGCTCACCAGGAGAGCACTAAACAAAATTGAAACAGTCAATTTTAAATTCATGGCTTTGAAGTTCTTTTCATCTGCTTAAAAAGATGAAGATAAAAAAGATTACAGTGAACCAACTTTTTTCACATAAAATTATTCCGGTCTCTTAAACAAAAAGCCCTTAATCAATTTGATTAAAGGCTTTTATTATTGCTGTTTTCTCTGCTTTCAAATATTATTTTAATAATTCCACAATCTTGTAATGTTAAATCCGATGAGGAATTGTCCACCTTTGACTTTCTTGCCGGTTGCTTTATCAGTATAAGCGAAAGGAGCATTGGCATTGAAAAGATTGTCACGTTGCGGGCTCATGAACTGATAGTTTCCTACGAAGAACTGGAAGGAGTGACCACCGGTATAAAATTCAAACCCGAGAGACAAGTTAGGATTTGGATTGTTGGTAGCGTGCTTCGTGATCGGTTGATCGTAATCCCACATGATTGAAGTAACATCAGTCAGTTTGTATCTTCCGGAGAAGGAAAATGCAAAGTGATCAAACTTCATTTCTTTAAAGATTGTTGTGGTGGTGTCGTCTTTCGCGTTAATGTAGTAGCCATCTACTGAATTCTGGTGAGATAGGCTTAAGCCGCCTTGAATTGACAACTTATCACTGATTTTTCGGGCCACCAGCAATTGATGAAAGAAAGAAAAACGCTGTGTGTTGTATTTAAAAATACCGCCATCGGGATCTTTCCTCGTGTCATAAGCCATGTTTGCGTAATAGGAAACACTCACCGGGTATTTTCCGGGTGTTTGAGTAATCAAAGAATATTTTAAATTTCCATCAAGGAGCATGTTGCTTTTGGTAATTCCTACGCCCACATTGAGCTTGTTGATAGGGACATAATTAACACCGAGACGAATGTTGGAAGGAGCAAAAAATCCCCAGAAATCATCGTAGCCGTTAGTGACCACACCGAACCTGTGTTGGATATCTACCTCAAGGGATTTTTTTTGTGGAACCAAAATGGTTTGGTTATTTAATATCCAGATGCTTTCAAAAGTATTTTTTACAGGTTTTAGTTTTACCGGCGCAGGAGTTTCTTCAACGGCAGCTGAATCCTGGGCGAAACCGCTGTTACTCAGTGCCAGCAGGCATACTATGAGGAGGGAAGTGAAGATCCTCAAGGTTCCTTTATTTATAAAACTTTTCATATTGATTTATTTTTTAAAAGTCAATTAATTATTGGGTGCGCCGTTTCTTATCCAGTCGTACACTTTTTGCCGGTCTTTGGCAGAGGGAATATGTTCTCTCATGTCTCCGTTGATTTCGATATAGAGGATGCTTGTTTTTGGAAGATCGGTATTTACAAAACCTCCGTTAACGATTTGTTTATAAGAAATGTCTGTGTTCATATAGGGTTTGTGTCCTCCTTCAACATGGCAACCGGATAGTGCACAACTGCTATTGAACAATGGAGCCAGTTCTGTTGAATAACTTACAGGCTGTGGCGGACCGTCAGGATCAACCGCTGCTTCCGGAAGGATCACATCTTTGTAACAACTGGTTAAAAATAATCCCAGTGTTAATATGAATCCGAAAAGAATTAATGCTCGTTTCATGATAACTTCTTTTTAGGGTGAATTATTTGTTGTTGAAATTCATGTTGCACTCAATCTGCACATTATCAGCGATGCTTGTGCTGGTTACTCCAAAATCACGGCAGTTAAACTGGAAGGTGAGTTGCAAACCAAACACATCATAAGCTGACGCGGTACCGGCGTTAACAGTAGCTCTTTGGATATATTTTAGTTTTCCAACAATAGATTCTGTAAGCGGAGTCGCCAAAGGACCTTGCCATGTTAAGTTAAGCGTTACAATATAGTCTTGGCTCAAAGGGTCAAATTCAACTTTGGTTGTTTTTATTTTGGCGATATTGGTTACGGTAAGATTTTGAGTACCGGCCACTATTGGTGTAGTACCGAATGAAGATAAAAGGCAACCACCATCTCTTCCCGGCTCACCTGTATTTGCCTGGTTCATCTGGACATAACCACTAAAATAAATTTTTGAAGGATCGTTTTCATAAAATGCCCATGAAGTATCCATTAATGGTTGGCCGTTAGTTACATACTCCTGCATTTCAGCATCAGTTACGTCGTGCATGCCGAATTGGTTAAAACGTCCGGTAAGCAGCCCGGCTAAGCCTACATAATTGGTTTGCCATAATACACTGGAGTGAGCCTTATCCAATTTCCATTGTGTGGTATCTCCTTTAGTCAAAGTGCCGGGAAGGAGTACTGCGTCTCCGCGATTAATTACGATGGCATTGGATGCGGGAGCTGGCAAAACATCATTTTCGTGTGTACAGCTGGTGATATACCCAAAGCCACTTAACAAAAGTAGCAGCGCCAGGAGGGTTTTGTTACTAAACAGTTTCATAATTCTTTTTTTTGATTATTATTAAATAATTAGCACAAAGCTATCATGAGCGTGCTTACAATTTCATGACTTAAGTCACTGTATAATATGATTCAAATCAGAATTAAAAGTGGAATTCAATGATAGTAATAATAGGGGTAGCAGAGCAACAAATAATCAAGATATTTATTTGCAATTTGTAATGAAACTTTTTTATGAAGTATGCTTTCTGTTTCTGGCTAAATAAATGAAAAAGAAGTAGATCAAAGAGATAAATGCCAAAGTGATGAAATTGAGCAAAAGGCTGTCAGTAAAGAGTCTCATGTCATTTTGAATGGTCTCTTTTCCTTCAGGTAAATTCAATTCAAAAAAAATATCTTTTAGCAAAAAGAAAAAAAATACGAGACTGTGCAGTAAACTCAAAAATGTTTTTTTGCTGAAAAATGGAACCCAGAAAAGAACACCAAGAAGCGCCAGGATTTGTAAAAACGGAATGTGAAATTGTTCATTAAAATTTCTCATAGAAAAATCCAAACTGATATTTTTTATAACCATTCCTAAATATAAAGTGGCAGTAAGTGCATATGCATATGGAAGTAAAATAACCAATTTTTGAAACAGCGTCTGTGCCTTGCCGTTATTCCCGCTTTTGAATGAAAAAATCACCGAATAAAGAAGACAATAGCCGGAAAAAAATCCGAACAATTCCAGTTTTTGAATGTATGCCATTATATCATTTCCCATAAATAAAATTTGCGCTTTATTTCTTGATTCACTGTCTAAAACGGTAATCGTTTTCAAGTTATAAAAAAAAGCACGTATTGTTTTTAATACGCGCTTTTTTAAGAATAAAGTATTTATTTTTTTAAGCAGGTACTCCTTCCTCCTCTGGTAAAGTTTTTTCAACAGGAGCTCTGTTACCAATTTTACCAATTTTTACGAGATTGAAAACAAGATACATTAAGGTTCCCCAAACGCCGATCACAATTGCATATACTGTAAACAACAGCCAAAAAGGAGTTCTGAACCTGGTAGACCACAAAGTTCGTTGTTTAAAAAAGCTGCGGTCAATTTCTGTGCGCACGCCCCACGGAACTGTTTCTTCAACTCTTAAATTTCCTACCACATCATTGTCTTCCACTTTTGCAGCAATCACAAGATTGCCTTTTTCATCGCCGGGCAGGCTGTCTTTTTTCAATTCAGCGGTAGCAGTTCCGGTTGAATCTGTTGTATAAGTTGGGTCATCTCCTGCAGGCAGAATGCTTTTCATTCTTTTTACACCTATCGCCACATCCACATCCGGAACCGGCACCCAGTTGTTACTTCCATCTAATTGCATCACTGAGGCAGTGATATTTTTTACTCCGTCAACAGTCGTTGTGTCAAGGCTGATTTTTGCTTTTGTAATTGTATAATCAGAAAGCACTTCTTCGTCTCCCTCTTTCACTACAAAAGTGTGCTGGGGAGATGCGTTCCATTGGCTTGCCAACGAAGGAGGCAGTATGGTTTTTGCAAGACCCTTTTCGTCAGTGGTTACTTTACCAATAAGGTTATTTTGCACACTGCTGTCAAGATAAATTTCGTAGGTTTTATTTTCCTGCGGCGTTAATACGCGTCCCAGTTTGGATACACTTTTCAGCAACAGGTATTGAGTGCTGTTATTGATATTAAAATAACGAAGTGATACAATGCTTACAGGTTTTACTGAATCGTCCTGTGCTGCTGCTTTATTGCCTATTGCAATAAAGGCAAAAATTAAAAGCAGCCAATATTTATTTTGATTCATCTTTTTCATTTTGTTCGATTATTGTTTCGTGAATAGGTATGATAGGATAGATCCTTACAAAAAAAGTAATTACCAATAAGGCGCCCGCCAGTGAACCCGCATCAATAGCCCATTCTTCCCAACTTGGGAAATAAGACATGAAACTTGTAGGCACATTTTGCATTGGTAAGAACGGATGTAATAAAGTAGGTGTTACGATGATATATCTCTTAAACCATGCACCTACGACAACCATGATTCCGATGATAAACATCGGTAAGGGCTTTCTTCCTTTTTTAAATACTAACACGATAATTGGAATGATCATTCCTACCAAAATAGCGAACCAAAACATTGGCGCGTATGAACCCACAAACAATTGCCTGATTAGGCCTTCCTCTGATTCTTTCATTTTAAATGCAGGAGTCAAAAATTCATTCACATTAAAATAGAGATAAACAAGGGCGAGCATCACAACGATCCTTCCCATTTTTTCAAAATGCAATTCGGTAATATATTTTTCCAGGTGATAATATTTGCGAAATACATACATGGCAACTACCACTGCGCCGGCACCGGCAAGAAAAGCGCCCGAAATAAAATACGCGCCAAAGTTAGTGCTGTCCCAGCCGGGGCGGTAGGTGGTGGCGAATAACCAGGAAGTAACGGTGTGAATACAAAAAGCAACGGGAATAATTAAAATACAAAGAATGCTGATTGATTTATCGCTTATGCGGAATTGCGATTTGGTTCCTTTCCAGAATGAGCCCTGGAAACGATAGAGCTTGTTGAGTTTTTTTCCTGTTTTTTCTTTAAATTTTAAAAGGATTTTAAGATCAGGTAACAGCGGAAAATACAATAAGAGAATGCTTATAAAAAAATAAGTGCTTATCACGATCACATCCCAAAGGATGGGCGATTGAATACGGCCATGAATAAACAGGTTCATAAATCTTTCAGGACGTCCCATATCTACTACAATAATAAGTGCTGCAAAAACGATTGCTGACACAGCAATTATTTCGGAAATTCTTGTCAGTGGTGTCCGCCATTTTACATTCGTCAGCCTGAAAATTGCGGTGATTAATGATCCTACAAGACTAATGGCGACAAAGAATACAAAATTGGAAATGTAAATTCCCCATGAGACATAGTCACGCATATGAGTGACAATAAGGCCATATCTTAATTGGCGGTAATAAGCATAAAGCCCAAAAAGCGCAATAACCACAAGGATTGCCTGTCCACACCATTCCACGTTTTCCAAACTTTTGCGGTAGAAGGTCTTGTGTTATTTGTTCGGAATTTAAATAGATTGATTTTTCCACGGCTTAATTAATTTTAGTTGAAAGTTTTTTAGCATCTTCATAAGTATGATCAGGGTTGTATTTATTTTCAAGTCCTGATTCGTAAGGGAAGTTCCTGTTTACAGGAGGCAAATAGTACACGCTTGGTTTGGTACCCAAATCTTCAAGGAGCCTATAGCCCGCTTTGTCTTTTATTAAACTACTAAAACGGAAGGTTTCAGCACCGTTGGTAACAGAATCCTGGTTCATATCACCAAACATAAATACACCATTGGGGCAGGCAGAAACACAGTGAGGTAATTCGCCCATTCTTGTCATATCCGGACAGAAATCACATTTGCCCACAGTTCCTTTTTTCTGGGGCATGCTGGTTTCACTTGAATAAGGTTGCTCTTTTTCTTCTTCGGTTAATATTGGTTCTTCCCAGTTAAATACACGGGTAGAATAAGGGCAGGCAGCCATACAAAACCTACAACCAATACAACGGTCACTATCTATCAACACAATTCCATCCTGCCTCTTGAAAGTGGCATCCACCGGACAAACCTTAACGCAAGGTGGTTCATCACAATGCATACACGTTGTGGGTTGCCAGTAAGGAGAGGTATGAGCTGATTCTTCCATGCTCAAGACCTTGATCCAGTTTTGCCCCGGGTGAACATGATGCATGTGATTACATGCTGTTTGGCATGCTCTCACATTTTTACATCTCGACAAATCAATTACCATTACGAATTTCTTACCCGGAATTCCTCTTCTTGCTTCACTGTTTGAAACAGCAGGAAGGTCGGGAACTGGTTTAAGAAAAGCTTTATCCATTTCGATGACTTCGCCATCAACCGATAATAGTTTTACCATTTCGCCTGATGGTTTTATGGTTTCGTCTTCAGGAGCAAACGGGTTGTTGCTGGTGCTGCATCCCGCTATCGCTGCAGAGGCGAGAAGGCCGGCAGCCAGGAACTCTCTTCTTGATTTTGTGTTGTTCTCATTCATTGTAGTAGTATTATTTTTTTACCCATTGTTGCAATTCTTTATCGGTAATTTTTTTACCGGGAGAAACGAGCAGTTTCCTGTCTATTTCTACCAACTTGCCATCCTGCGTTAGCATTTTTACCGTATCACTTTTTTTCTTTTTAGGAACTTTGAGAAATCTGAAAACGGTAGCGGATGACAGGATAGTTGCGCTCCACAACAGAAATTTTTTCCGTGATGTGGATGGTTGTGCTTCTTGCATTTTTTAATTGTTTTTTAAAGAATGATTAAAACTACAGGCTGGAAATTTTTTAATTTATGAGCTATGCCAGTTGTGAACATGATTGTAATCATTAACAATAAGGCATAAAAAAAACAGCTCATTTGCAGAGCTGTTTTTTTAATTTTACTTCAGTGTCTTTACGAAGTTAACGAGGTTCCACCTGTCGTCATCATCAGGTATTTTCTTTTTGAAAGAAGGCATGTCATCTCTGCCCTCAGTTATTCTATAGAATAATTCGCCGTCTGTCTGGTTCTGTACATCTGGTTTTGAAAAATCTCCGGGGTCAGTTTTTAGAGTAGAAGCTTTGGTTCCATCGCCGAGACCTTTTGCTCCATGACATGATTTACAGTGAGTATTCCATAATGATTTACCAGACTTAATTGACTCTGCATTACTGGCTACAGGATTTTTTTGAGCTTTCGCCGCAGCAGGAACAGGCCAAGGCTTTTTTTGATCAACTGTCTTTAATGTAAAACTGGCTACAATAAATCCTGTGACAAGAATTGCGATGATACCATTTGTTTTCATTTTTTTGATTTTTGTGTTGGTGGTTAAAAGATTTGATTTGAATCAGCTTTATTTGTTGCTTTAATCTGAATGCAAATTATTCAACCTGGAATGATAATTTTATGACACTTGTCAAAGAGGATAATGATTTGAATCATAAATGTCAATCAAATTTCGGCTTGGTTTTAATAGTTTTTCATACAAACGAAAGGCGTAAACTCTTGCTACGCCTTTTGTTGATTCATTTTTCCGATATCAAAAATTCCAAAGGTGCGTAATATTAAATCCTATTACAAACTGACCTTTTGTATAATCGTTTTGGTTAAACATATTGTTGCTTTGCGGCACAATTCCATAATAATTTCCCGCAAACACCTGGAAGGCGTGAGAACTGGTGGTCGTTTCAAACCCAAGAGCAATGTTCGGATGAGGATTATTGGTTGGATGCTGTGTTAACGGCTGATCATAACCTGCAGTAATGGCTGACTTTTCAGATATTTTATACCTTCCTGCTACCGAAAAGGCAAAGTGGTAGTTGTGCATTTTTTCTAAAATTGCTCCTTTACTGTTTACGTACGCTTCTACATTATTAAACCAACTAAAATCCGGCGCTATCTGAACGGAAAAATTTTCAGTTATTTTCCGTGCTATTATCAATTGGTTGAAGTAAGAGAACCTGTCAACGCTGTTTCTAAAGTTACTTTTATCCCTGGCATCAATTACAACATTGCCAAAATAGGAAATGCTTACCGGATATTTCCCCGGAGTTTGTTGTAAAAGGGCATATTTGGCAAACATGTCTACCTGCATTCTTTCTTTGGTAACGCCGGCTCCCACCATTAATTTTTTTACCGGTACATAGCTCATTCCTATCCGGATGTTAGAAGGCGCAAACAAACCGTATAAATCTTTCTTACCATTGTCAACCGATCCAAACCTATGCTGGATCGCCATTTCAAGTGTGCCTTTAACGGGTACCATCACTGACTGGTTATCCATAATAAATACGCCGCCAAAAGTGTTTTTTACAGGTTTTACCTTTTTTATTATAGGAGCCACAACAGAGTCTTGAGCAAACGCGTAGTTCCCTGTCAGCAAGAGCGAAAAGAAGGCCAGTGAAAGAAGCGCAGATTTTTTATAATTTTTCATTTTTTTTGTTTTTAGTTATTATTAGCGCCTTGTTTTATCCAGGCAAGGACAAGAGCAGCATATTCTTTATTTATGCCGCTAACGGGCATCGGTGTTCCCTTTTTGCCAGTCATCTTTAGGTAGATAATGCTGCTTTCGGGCGCACTTTTTGAAAAATAGTTGCCGACAGTGAGCGCATTCAAAGCGGTTGCTTCCGTAAGGTTGGGCGTTTGCCCACCGGAGCTATGACATCCACTGGTGTTGCAACTCATATTAAAGATGGGTATGAGATCCTTTGAGAAACTGACGGTTTTGGTGACCGCCGCTTCGTCAAGAATTACGGTTTTGTCTTTATAACAGCCCGACAAAAAGAAAATGATAGCTGCAAGAAGAAACAAGGCTGTTACTGTTTTTTTGTGTAACATATAATTAGTTTTATGAACTTTTAAAGAGCCTCTTTTCTATTTTTGAAATTTCAAAACAAGGTTGGGCTGGATAGCGTGTTGATAGTTGGAGTTATTCCATATAGCCATTCCAAAAACCTGGTCTTGTAAACTTGAAAAATCAATATCCTGCTTTAATACATCATTTGTTTTCAGGGCACGTTTATATTCCACTGTCCATCCAGAACCTGAATATATAGCAGTGGCCGTGATATCGGCTCTTTCACCGATAAGCGGAACCGCAATGTAGGATGGAATAGAGTTTCTTGCTGTAACACCCGATGCATCACCGTTTGTTCTTAAATAATCTGTGCCAACGGTTGGGTCAATAGTCGATCCGTCGTTGAGTGTTAAAACGCCGCTAGAACTTACTTCCATTACTTTTTTTGCCTTGCCGGTTGCAGTATCCGATACCAAAATATAATCGGCATTAGTTGAGCCGGGAATGATCCATATGGGAACAGAAACGGATGCGCCTGTGCCATCTAATTTTAAATTTTGACTGTTGCTAACTTCACCCTGGGTTGGAGAGGAAGTATAATTTGGTTTGTAAGGCCATGTTTTTGATTTTGTTCCATCAGGTATAATTCCGTCGACATGTCTTCCGTTTGCATTGCCACCTGTCAGGTTATAAACAGCGGGACCGCCCGCCCAGTCCTGGTAGTTGTCATCCATATAATGTAAGGAAGCGTCCTGGCTCATGTATCCCAGTCTTCCCCACCACATATCTATTTTTTCACTTGCGCCATTTGTGTAGTGATTGCCACTTGCATTAGCATTCATCACTGCAGGGTCTTTAGAATAATCCAGATAAGGGGTAAAAATGTGGCAACTTGCATAACAGGTTTGAGTAATAAATTTAGGCGTAGAGTTGTCAACGTTCCATAACATAGCAAGCCTGTCTTCACCCCATCCGGCTCTTGCTAAAATACCGTTGGCATCATATGAATCGCTTGACGGTTCTTTTAACCAACCGGTTTTGCCTTCAACATTTGCGGTTGGATCAAAATACCATGGAGCAACTTTAGTGCTTTTTGTTCCATCCTGAATTTCAACCAGGAAATAAATGTTTTGTGCATCGTACATTGAGCGGATGTTTGCTGAATATTGCTGACCACTGTAGCCGGCGAATAATCCATTTCCGGGATCAGGAACTGTTGGAAGAACAGCTAATTTTGTTGCTTTGTCCCATTCTGCATCAATAATTCCATCAATTGTTGGCGAAGTGCTGGTTTTTATAGAAACCAAATCAGTTGCGCTATTCACCTGGGGTATATCAAGTACCTGGTTGTCTTTTGTGCAACTTGCAACGTACCCGATTGATAATACCAGGGTAGCAATTACCCACATGTATTTTGATTTGAAAAGTTTCATAAACTTGTTTTTTTTGAAAAAGGTTTTGTAGAAAGGTTTTTTGTTTAAATAACGGTGCAAGCTATGCAGGCAATTATGATACTATTATGACAATTGTCAGTGGCGATTATGATCCAAATCATAACCGCTAAAAACGCTACATACAAGAATTCGCTTTATATGTTTCAGTTTACTGAACAGGTAATACCAATAGTGGAATCCTTGTTTGATAGCTCATTTCTTTTGTGTGAACGATTCCAAAAACTCTTTTAAAAATCGAATGTTTATGAGCAACCATGGCTAAAATGTCTGAAGGGTTTTTTTCAAGGAAATCATGAATCCCTCTTTCTATACTCTTGTTTTCTACCGTGTCGAAATCATGTTTCAAATTCACAAAAGATAAATCAGCTTCCATTTTACCGATGGCGTCATGAACCGACATCGCTTCTTCCTTTTTTTGTACGTTCACTATATGGATGGTGGAATTGTATTTTTCAACCAGTTCCTGTAAAATGGAATAATCTTCCTTTTCAATATCAAACTCGCTTGCAAATGTGACATCGTAAACAGGCTTGAAAACACAATTTTCAGGAATTACAAATACCGGCGCTTTTGATTTTCGCATAACCATTGTAGTTGTACTACCGAAAATCGAATTGCTTTTCCCTTTTCCTTTCATTCCCATCACTACCAGGTCAGCATGTTTTGATTCTATAAATTCATTTATAACTTCTACCGGCGAACCTTGTCTTATAAATCCTTCAGCTTCCAGGTTGAATTTTTCGGATATTCTTTCAATTTCTTTTTTTAAATGTTCTTTATCTGTTTCCAGTAATTCTGCTTCTGACATCAGGTAGGCAGATGCGGAAGTATCTTCAATTACAATGGGAGGAACAATTACATTTACTAAAATTAATTTTGCCTCAAAATTCTTTGCTAATCCGGCAGCATATTCAGTTGCATTCTTAGATGCATTTGAAAAATCAGTTGCAACAAGTATATTTTTCATCCTGGTATAATTTTTAAAATTGAAGCCACAATTGGCTAACCTAAAATTATTTTAAGTAGTCGTCTTTTATATTGACCCGCATCAATCTTTATACTGATACTAATCAATAGTTTAGTGGCAAAGGATAGCAGTATGATTAATAAATCCTGCAGGACTCAGGTAAGGAATTCCTAAACCCAATCCTCTTATGATTAAAAGGCAGGCCATAATGAACATCAGGTAAGGATAAGCAGCCCTTATTTTTTGCCTGGCAGTTATATTGATAAATCTTCCAAAAAAACTTACACTCAGCATCATCGGGAAAGTGCCAAACCCAAAGAAAGCCATGAACAAACTGCTATTTAAAACCGAAGCTGTGGCAATAGCGCCTGCAATAGACATATAAACGAGACCGCACGGCAACAATCCATTCAGTAAACCAATAAAAAACACAGATTTATAATTTCTTCTTTTAAACAATTTTCCAAGTCCTGCTCTTACTTTATAAAAAAAATGAATGACAAGATTGGTCTTTTCAAAAACTTTATTTTTTTTGGGAAGCACTAAAAATAAAATAATAATGACACCAAGTACGATTGATAACCATTGCTGGTAGCCAAAAAGTGCAAACGTTCTGCCTATTATTCCAAATAAAAGTCCGAAGAATGAGTAGGTGAGTACTCTGCCACCGTTATACAATAACACCGAAATAAATTTTGAGTTTTTTCCTTTGTTTACTACAGGCAAAGACAAAGCGATTGGGCCGC
>CAWEQV010000013.1:0-47055 GCA_963811285.1 uncultured Chitinophagaceae bacterium
TTTTTATGAATGGTAATGAAAGTGATATTTTTTTTGTAGTTTTGCAAAAAGTATGCTTATTTTTCCATCAACAACAATCGTAAACACTGTAAAGAACTATTATGAACATTAAACGCAAAACATTGTTGCAGGCGGTGGGCTTTGTAATTTTGGCAGGATTAGGATTACAAGGATGTTCCGTTGCATCAAAGGGCAAAAATGATGGTACCGCCCAAAGCGATACTACCCGAAGCCTCGCACATTACTTCATTCCGGCCACAACAGCAAAAAGACACCGGATGCTGAAGGATTCATTCAACGTTGGTTACTCTTAGAACCAATTAACAAACCAAACCGTAGCAATACTGTTTTTACAGATAGCTACATAAGAACAGCATTTGCAACCGAGTATTTTCCAAACCAGTTTACTGTTCTTCCCAAAGATGGAGACAAAGTAAAAGTTGGAGAGCAGGAACTAACATGGCATGCATTGGAGAGCACAAATTTCAATGTCAAATTATTTCGTTTCGCTTATGGGTTAAGAAAACAGGAATATGGAGTTCTGTTTTGGGCAGTAACTGTAGTCAACAGTCCGGAAGAAATGAAAAATGTAAGAATGGCAGTAGGGTCAAATTCAGCATCAATGTGGTGGCTAAATGGAAAGGAAGCAGTAATACTTTCGGGAGACAGGCGCATGGTAATGGATGATGGTGTCTCACACCGTCTGACACTTAAAAAAGGAAAGAATATAATCCGGGGAGCAGTAATCAATGGTCCCGGAATGAGTGATTTCTGTGTTCGCTTTCTGGATGAAAAAGGAGAGCCGATAAAAAATATCACTATTACTTGTAAATGAAATTAAAAATTAGTAATCGTATTTAAGATCTCAATTGAAAATTGGAGTTATTATGAAAATAAGAATTAAAATAATGGGCGCAACAGCCCTGTTATCATTGTGCTTAACCGGAACAGTGATAGCACAAGTTGGGAAACCATTTATACATGATCCATCAACAATCATGGAAAGTGAAGGAAAGTATTATACATTTGGTACCGGTGGAGGCGGATTAATATCCGAAGACGGTTGGACATGGAACGGTGGTGCAGTAAGACCTGGTGGAGGCGCTGCCCCGGATGCAATAAAAATTGGTGATCGCTACCTTATAGTCTATGGCGCAACAGGTGGTGGTCTGGGAGGCGGACATGATGGAAGAATACTTACCATGTGGAATAAAACTCTTGATCCAAACTCTCCCGATTTTAAATATTCAGAAGCTGTCGTAGTTGCTTCATCCAACGGATATGAAGATAATGATGCCATCGATCCAGGACTTCTGCTGGACCCAACAGACGGGCGATTATGGTTTTCATACGGAACCTATTTTGGATTCATTCGCCTTGTAGAACTTGATCCCAAAACAGGAAAGCGTATAGAAGGTAATAAACCGATAAATATAGCAATTGATTGTGAAGCCACTGATTTGATATATCGCGATGGATGGTATTATCTTCTTGGCGACCATGGAACCTGCTGCGATGGCGCCAACTCAACCTACAACATCGTTGTGGGCCGTTCCAGAAAAGTAACAGGCCCTTACCTCGATAATATGGGAAGAGACATGTTAAAAGGCGGCGGTAAAATGGTACTTGCAGCGCGCGACCGGCTTATAGGTCCGGGACATTTTGGACGTGTCGTTCTTGATGATGGAGTTGAAAAAATGTCTTGCCATTACGAAGCTGATTTAGACCAAAGCGGACGTAGCGTATTAGGCATCCGTCCGTTACTATGGGAAAATGGATGGCCTGTTGCAGGGGATAATTTTAAAGAAGGAACCTATGAAATTCAATCGGTCAGAAGAGGATATGCTTTAGAATTGGTAGTTGATTTTGTACGAATGGCAGGAGGAATGCGATTTTTTCGTAATAACGATGAACCAATAAAACCAGTTCCGTCCCAGCAATTAACAGATGTAATTAAAACCTGGCCAACCGGCAACATTGATGCAAGAATAGGAGATTACCTGGATCGCCCTAATCAAAAATGGACGATTACCGCTGTTCCGGGTGAAGGCCATCTTGGAGGTCCCTATTATAAAATAGTAATTGCAGGAACAGACAGGGCACTAGCGGCAACAGCAAATGGTGAAGTAATAACCGTTCCAACATTTACCGGTGCACCGGAACAATTGTGGCGCATTGATCAACTAACTGATGGCACATACCGAATAATGCCTAAGATAGTTCCGGATTCAAACAAAAAGTTAGCGCTGGCATCTTCCGGAGATAGCACACCGACACTTGCGGAATTTGATTTTAATAGTGACAATTCTAAATGGAATTTTAAAGCTCTTTAAACCTACAAAAAGAAATCTACTATGAACAGAAAACACAGATCCCTGATACGAGCTATGGCTTTTGTCGTTTTTTTAACAGTACAATTATGTGTTGTTACAGTATTCGCGCAGCCGAGGGGCCAACAACAAAGGGCAATGCTGTCTCAGATACCCATAAAAGGCGATACCACACATACGCTTTCCAAACACTTTACGGCTGCTACAACAGCAAAGAAGGCGCCGAATGCTAAGGGGTTTATTCAACGTTGGTTGGTTCTCGAACCCGTCAGGAAAGACATTACCAGAAACAGTATATTCACTGACAATTACCTTACAACCACCTTTTCAACCGATAACTTTTCCAATGATTTTATGACAATTCCCAAAAATGGTGAAAAGGTAAAGGTGGGCGACCAGGAACTGAAATGGTATGCGTTGGACAGCAAGGTGTACGACTTTAACTTATACCATTTTACGTATGCAATCAACAAGCCTGAATATGGCGTACTCTTTTGGCTTGTCACCGTTATCGACTGCCCGGAAGAAATTAAAAACGTCAGGTTATCGGCAGGATGTAATTCGGCAAGTATGTGGTGGTTGAATGGCACAGAAGCGCTTACGCTTTCCGGAGACAGGGATATGATTGTGGACAATGGCACCTCTGCGCGTTTAACTCTTCACAAGGGAAAGAATATCATCCGTGGAGCGGTAATCAATGGGCCGGGTATGTGTAGCTTCTGTCTTCGTTTTTTAAATGAAAAAGGATTACCTGTAAAAAACTTCAGTATTAGTTACCAATAAATTTGTTATTCAATCTAAGACATCAATTATTCTGAAATCAAACTTGTTATGAAAAGAATTAAAATAACCGGCATAGCCACCTTGTTAGCAGTATTGACAACACAAACACTAATTGCACAGGTAGGAAAACCATTTATACACGACCCTTCTACAATCGTAGAATGTGATGGTAAGTATTACACATTTGGCACTGGTGGAGGCGGACTTATATCCGCAGACGGTTGGACATGGGATGGCGGTGCAGTAAGGCCTGGTGGTGGAGCAGCACCTGATGCGATGAAAATTGGCAATCGCTACCTAGTGGTATATGGAGCAACCGGTGGCGGAGCTGCCCACAAAGGGGCGATACTTAGCATGTGGAATAAAACACTTGATCCAAACTCTCCCGATTTTAAATATTCAGAACCTGTAATAGTTGCTACATCTGATGGTTATGAAGATAATGATGCCATTGATCCGGGCCTGATGTTGGATCCTACTACCGGTCGCCTTTGGCTCTCATACGGCACCTATTTTGGATTTATCCGAGTAGTAGAACTTGATCCAAAAACCGGAAAACACGTAAAGGGTAATAAACCAGTCAATGTAGCCATTGTTTGTGAAGCCTCAGATCTGGTGTACCACGACGGTTGGTACTATCTCCTTGCCTCACACGGTAGTTGCTGCGACGGCGCCAACTCCACCTACAACATTGTTGTTGGCCGATCCAGGAAAGTAACAGGTCCTTTCGTGGATAATGTAGGTAGAGACATGCTTGAAGGTGGCGGTAAAATGGTCGCTGCAACCCGCGGAAAACTTATAGGTCCGGGACATTTTGGACGAATCGTTCTTGGTGATGGAGTTGAAAAAATGTCTTGCCATTACGAAGCTGATTTAGACCAAAGCGGACGTAGCGTGTTAGGCATCCGTCCGTTACTATGGAAAAATGGATGGCCTGTTGCAGGAGATAATCTTAAAGAAGGAACTTATGAAATTGAATCTGTGAGAAGAGGATACGCTTTGGAATTGGGAGTTGATTTTGTACGAATGGCAGGAGGAATGCGATTTTTTCGTAACAATGATGAACCAATAAAACCAGTTCCGGCGCAGCAATTAAGCGATGTAATTAAAACCTGGCCAACCGGCACCATTCATGCAGAAATAGGAGATTACCTGGATCGCCCTAGTCAAAAATGGACAATTACCGCTGTTCCGGGTGAAGGCCACCTGGGAGGTCCCTATTATAAAATAGTAATAGCAGGAACAGACAGGGCACTAGCGGCAACAGCAAATAGTGAAGTAATAACCGTTCCCACATTTACCGGTGCACCGGAACAATTGTGGCGCATTGATCAACTAACTGATGGCACATACAGAATAATGCCTAAGGTAGTTCCGGATTCAAACAAAAAGTTAGTGCTGGCATCCTCCGGTGATAGCACACCGACACTGGCGGAATTTGATTTTAAAAGTGACAATTCTAAATGGAATTTAAAGGTTGACTAATTCATCATCCCTAAAAAAACTCATCATCAATCAGTCGAGGCAATTGTATTGCTAATTCAGGGATTATCAAGAAAAGAGACCAGAGGCATGCATACAAGTTGCCACCCTCAGCATTTAATTGTTGCGAAGTTTTTGAACAAACTGGATTACTGGGAGATAAAGAACAGCAGCCTGTAGGCACACGAATTACGATAAAAACAATTATTGGCGGGTGTTTCACAATGTGATTCCGAAGAAATTATATTAAAAGGGTTTCCTCGTCTTACAAAGGCTATTGCAATAATCAAAGATTATAGAAGTATTCAATTTTTACCCAAATTTTTTGTACGGACACTACCTTAACTAATTTTGAATGAAGTATCTGGTTGATGAAAAATTTCCTGACTATTTGAAAACGTGGTCTTCTGAAAATTTTCTTCATGTTACAAAAATCAGAAAATCTATTTCTGATAAAGAAATGTGGGAGTTTGCCATTGATAAAGATTTGATCGTTCTTACAATGGATTCGATTTTAATGGAATTGAAGAACAGATTTAATCTGCTAAATTGGTTGTAGTTTTCAGGGATAAAATTGAAGGTTTAAAATAATTCTAAATTTATTTAGGAATAAATAAAAAGATTTTGAACGACAATACTTTTTTAATAGGCTTTATGGGTAGCGGTAAGTCTCACTGGGGCCATATTTGGGCTTTGGAAGAAGGTTACACTTTTTATGATCTGGATGCAGAAATTGAAAACCTATTTGAACTGCCGGTAGAACAGATTTTCGAAAAACACGGTGAAGATAAGTTTCGCGAAATGGAAAGATATCACTTACGCAAATTTGAAAATAAACACCGTTGTCTTGTAGCATGTGGTGGGGGAACACCTTGTTTTTTCGACAATATGAATTGGATGAAGGAACATGGCACTATTATTTATTTAAAAGCGTCACCCGAATATATTTTAGAAAGAGTGATGGATGAAACCGAAAAGAGGCCATTATTAAAAAAGGTAAATTCATCAGAGTTACTTTTTTTTATTCAGCAAAAATTAAAAGAACGTGAACCTGTTTATTTAGAAGCAGATCATGTTTTGGAAGTTGCGGATCTTAAAACAGGTTCTTTACATTTTTTACAAAAAGAAGAGAAAAAATAATTAATGTGATGCATAAAGGGTATATAAAAACTGCAGCGATTTTAGGAGCACTTTCAGTAGCCTTGGGTGCATTTGCGGCGCACACATTAAAGGGGGCTGTTTCCGATTATGCTTTGGAAATTTTTGAAACATCTGTTCGATACCAGTTTTACCATGTATTTGCATTATTAGGTGTAGGAATTCTTTATAAAGAATTTCCAAATAAAACCATGACTTGGGCGGGAAGATTATTTATAGCAGGAATTATTTTATTCTCAGGCTCGCTATATATCCTTGCAGGCATAAAAGCAGCAGTACAACCGGGCTATCATTGGGTTGGCGCTATCACTCCTCTTGGCGGCATAGGTTTTATTCTTGGATGGATTTTTCTTTTTGCCGCTTGTAAAAGAAAATAATTTTTGTAATTTTTATCTGGCAAATTATTAAACTAACTTTATAAACAATTGCTGCTGGTCAAATTAAAAAACAATATTCCATTTCCTATCTTTGTTAACCATGGCAACCAACCGAAAAAAGACTAAAAGAACGAAAGCTGCTGATGCTTCTAAAATGAAACCTGATAAAGTTGAAAAAATAGAAGTAAAAAAACTGATACATGACGAACGTTCGCATAAAATTGCAGGTACCGTTCTCATCCTGATCTCTTTTTTGCTTTTTGTAGCATTTACTTCCTATCTTTTTACATGGGAGCAGGATCAGTCTGGTATAAGAGATGCAAAAATTTTATTTCCCGACAGCAATCAACATTTTGCCAATGCACTGGGAACTATAGGGGCTTACATTTCTGATTTATTTTTCCGTTCGGGTTTCGGAATTGCCTCTTATTTATTTTGTCTTTTATTTTTTGTAATTGGTGTCAATTTATTTGCTCCACGAAAAATCTTTTCTGTAAAAAGAAATCTTCGATACGTGATCGCAGGGCTTTTGGTGATCAGTGTTTGCGCTTCTTTTTTGTTTCATACTCCGAATGCAAAGTCAGTCAATTCTTCAAGTGCTGAATTTTTTTGGGGCGGCAAAGTGGGAGATATGATCAACGAATGGCTGCAGCAGGTAATTGGATATATTGGAACTGCGGCGCTTTTATTTGTCAGCCTGCTCAGTTATATTATCTGGCGGTTTAATCCGGCTTTCAATTTTCACAAAGTAAAAAACCTAAAACATTCTTTGTTTACTGAAAAGTCTGATAATTATTTTTCTAATCAAACACAAGAAGAGACAAAAAATGCTTCCATTAAGCCGATAACATCAAATCCCGTTGGCGAAGATGTATTTAATCATGAATTTGATGTGATCGAAAAAAATGAAGAACCATTTGCTAATACTTTCAAAAAGCAAGAAAAGAAAAATATTGTAAGAGATAGCGCTCCTGAAAGTGATCTCACTTTGGAGGTAAAAAATCCTGATGCTTTAGCCGATGAAGAAGAGCCCGAAACACCGCTTAAACCAAAAGTTCAGCATCAGCTTTATGATCCGGTTCTTGATCTTAGGAATTATAAATATCCAACACTCGATCTGTTGGAAAACCATGGAAACGATAAGATTGTTCAGGACGTTTCAGAGTTGGAAGAAAATAAAAATCAGATCATTCATACGCTGCGCAATTATGATATAGAGATACAGAAGATTTTTGCAACTGTCGGTCCGACTGTTACACTTTATGAGATTATTCCTGCACCAGGCGTTCGTATTTCGCGCATTAAAAATCTGGAGGACGATATTGCCCTAAGCCTTGCTGCGCTTGGCATTCGTATTATTGCTCCTATTCCCGGAAAAGGTACAATTGGTATAGAAGTGCCGAATTATAACAAGACAATAGTAAGCATGAAAGCACTATTGAATTCCGATAAATTTGTCAATAGCAAATACACTTTGCCAATCGCAATTGGTAAAAAGATCGACAATGAAAACTTTATCGTAGATCTTACTTCCATGCCACACTTACTAATGGCAGGCGCTACCGGGCAGGGAAAATCTGTTGGTTTAAATGCAATTTTGGTTTCTCTTTTATATAAAAAACATCCTTCACAATTAAAACTTGTTTTAATTGATCCTAAAAAGGTAGAATTAAGTATTTACCAAAGCATAGAAAAACATTTCCTGGCAAAATTACCCGGCGAGGAAGACGCCATTATCACCGATACAAAAAAAGTAATTCATACTTTGAATGCGCTTTGTATTGAGATGGACAATCGATATGATCTTTTAAAAGAAGCGGGAACGAGAAACATAAAAGAGTACAATCAAAAATTTGTAAACAGGAAATTAAATCCTGAAAAAGGACACCAGTTTTTACCTTTTATCGTTTTGGTTATTGATGAGTTTGCAGACCTGATTATGACTGCAGGTAAAGAGGTAGAAATGCCAATTGCACGGCTGGCACAGCTTGCAAGAGCAGTTGGTATTCACTTGATCATTGCCACGCAGCGTCCATCAGTAAATATTATTACCGGAACTATCAAAGCCAATTTCCCGGCGCGTATTGCCTTTAAAGTAAGCAGTAAAATTGACAGCCGTACCATTTTGGATATTGGCGGCGCCGAACAATTGATCGGAAAAGGAGATATGCTGATAAGCTATAATGGTGATCTGACAAGGCTTCAATGTGCTTTTGTAGATACGCCGGAAGTAGATAAAATCACGGATTTTATTGGTGAGCAACAAGGATATACAGAAGCATTTATGTTGCCGGAGTATGTGGATGAAAAAGAATTTGAAAATAAATCTTTTGACGCTACCGATCGTGATCCACTTTTTGAAGATGCAGCCAAACTGATCGTTCAAAGCCAGAGCGGAAGTACTTCGTTGTTACAACGCAGGATGAAGCTGGGTTATAACCGCGCCGGCCGCTTGATGGATCAACTGGAAGCCGCAGGAATTGTAGGGCCAAACCAGGGAAGTAAAGTGCGGGATGTGATGGTAAAAACTGATGCAGAACTACAGGAATATCTTACGCAGTAGGGAAGCTTTTAAGCAATTAAATCTGCTTTTATTGCAGTGAACGAACAAAAAACCACATTTTTATTTGGGTATGGCTGCGGCGGCTTCAATCTCATCAAAGATGATTCCGCTGTGGCTTTCATTATAAATGCATGCGCCGTTATTAATTACCAGCACCTGTGGAGACTGGTGCATAACAGCAAAATCAGAAGCTATTTTATTGGAAATATTCCTGTGTCTTATTAAATCCAACAGGTAAAAGTTAACACCGGCAGGCGCTTCTTTTCTGTCAAGGCGGTTTTTAGCCATACTGCTTACAGCACAACGGGTACTGTGTTTGAAAATGACTTGTGGAACAGTATTTGAATTAGTAACAATTTCTTCTACTTGCTTTTCATCTTGTAAGGGAATCCAGTTCATGCCAATTTGAGAGAATAATTTTCGTCTAAATTTATTAATGAATAATGCCTTCTGCCATTGGACATCCGGTTTTACGAGAGCTACTGCACGAAGAAATAGTAAAAACCAAAAATGTTGCAACGAGCAGCATAACTAATACTTTTTTCATAGATATTGGTTTAATGGAATTTTATTTTGCAAAGTTAAATCAAGTGTTTTAATGTAATTAAACTAAAACAAGCTATATTTCAAACTTTAGAATAAATTAACGAAAAATAGATGTAAAAATTATGCGAATCCATTTTATTTCTATCGGTGGAAGTGTAATGCACCAGTTAGCAATTGCTTTAAAAAGCAAAGGTTATCAGATTTCGGGAAGTGATGACGAGATATTTGAGCCGGCTGCCGGCAATCTTAAGAATGAAGGTTTGTTACCGGAAAATAACGGCTGGTTTCCAGATTTAATTACAAAAGATATTGATGCTGTAATCCTGGGGATGCATGCAAAACAAGATAATCCTGAATTGGCAAGAGCAAAAGAACTTGGGTTAAAAATTTATTCTTTTCCTGAATATATTTTTCATGAAAGTATTCATAAAAAGAGAGTGGCAGTGGGAGGTAGCCATGGAAAAACAACAACAACGGCCATGATAATGCACGTGTTAAAAAACGTTGATTTTAATTTTGATTATCTCGTCGGCGCTTCATTGAAAGGTTTCGAACAAAGTGTACAAATAACAGATGCGCCGGTTATTGTTTGTGAAGCAGATGAATATCCTGCAAGTACCATTGAAAGACGTCCAAAATTTCATTTTCTTTTTCCCCATATTGCAGTCATCACCGGCATTGCCTGGGATCATATTAACGTATTTCCCACCTTTGATTTTTATCTTGAACAATTTGCGGTTTTCATAAATAAAATTGAAAAAAACGGGGTTTTAATTTATAATGAAACGGATAAAATACTTAAAGATTTAGTTCAAAAAAATTTGAGAAACGATTTAAATTATGTTCCTTACGGACTTCCGCAACATGAAATCAAGAATGGAATGACGACTGTAAATATTGGCAATGCAAAAACAGGTTTAAGAATTTTTGGTGACCATAATCTTTTAAATTTGCAGGCTGCTTACCTTGTTTGCAAGCAATTAGGAATGGGAGATGAAGATTTTGCCGGGGCAATTGCCACATTTGAAGGGGCAGCAAAAAGATTGGAATTAATAGCGGAGAAAAATAATTGTAATATTTATCGTGATTTTGCACATGCGCCAAGTAAAGTGAAAGCGAGTATAAATGCAGTGAAAGAACAATTTCCCGATAAAAAATTAGTGGCGGTTTTGGAATTGCATACTTTTAGCAGCCTCGATAAAAACTTTATGAAAGAGTACAAAGGTGCAATGGAATTGGCAGATGACGCCATTGTTTTTTATAGTAAACATGCGCTTGAACTAAAAAGAATGAATTTTTTAGAGCCACAGATAGTTAAAAATGGTTTTGAAAAAGAAAATCTTAAAGTGATAACTGAAAGAAAAAATTTAGAAGAAAAATTAAAAAGTTATAGTTTTAATAATACGAATTTTCTGTTTATGAGCAGTGGCAATTATGATGGAATGAATATTTTGACCACTTTACATATTTAATTTTAAACTACTAATCCAATATGGCATTACAACTATCGCGACCTATCGTATTTATTGACCTTGAAACTACCGGAACAAACATCGCAATCGACCGGATTATTGAGATTGCAATCATTAAAATTTTGCCCGATAAATCAAAAATGGTGAAGCATAAACTGGTGAACCCACAAATGCCTATTCCAAAAGCCAGCAGTGAAATTCATGGTATTACAGACGATCACGTAAGGGAAGCGCCAACATTTAAAGAAGTAGCAAATGAATTGAAACAATTTATTGATAATTCCGATCTCTCGGGTTACAACTCGAACAGGTTTGATGTGCCTTTATTAATGGAAGAATTTTTGCGGGCAGGAATTACTTTGGATATGACAAGCAGGAGAATGTTGGATGTACAGACAATTTTTCACATGATGGAAAAACGAACCTTGGCGGCAGCTTATAAATTTTATTGTGAGAAGGAATTACTTGATGCGCATTCTGCAGAAGCAGATGCTACAGCAACGTGGGAAATTTTGGAAGCACAGTTGGAACGATATCGTCATTTAGGTGAAACGCTGGATACCGTTCTTCAATTTACGGGAGAAGAAAAATATGTTGATTTTGCCCGCCGGTTTGTGATGGATAATGATGTAGAGGTTTTTAATTTTGGAAAACATAAGGGACGGAGTGTGGCCCAGGTTTTGAAAGCTGAACCTCAATATTATGATTGGATGATGAAAGGGGATTTTCCGTTACATACAAAACAAAAACTGACGGAAATTTTCAACAGAACCCTGCTAAAGAAATAAACCATTGAAACCAGTTTTGAAAAACAATAACAAATAATGTAGTAATTTCATTTCAAATACGGTTCATATTTGGAAAAACTTTTAATTATACCAACTTATAATGAAAGGGAAAATGTCACTCTCTTATTAAAGGCCGTATTTGATTTGCAACAAGATTTTCATGTTCTGATTATTGATGACGGCTCGCCGGATGGAACCGCTAATATTGTAAAAAATCTCTTTGCTACTTATCCGGGGAAATTATTTTTGGAAGAAAGAAGGGGAAAGTTAGGACTCGGAACCGCTTATATTCATGGCTTCAAGTGGGCGCTTGACCGTGGTTACCGTTATATTTTTGAAATGGATTGCGATTTTTCTCATAATCCAAAAGATTTGGACAAATTATACAGGGCCTGCAAATATGGTGGCGCAGATGTTGCTGTCGGCTCGCGGTATGTTAAAGGCGGTAAAGTAGAGAACTGGCCGGCTCTTCGTGTGAGTATTTCAAAAGGCGCTTCCATTTATACAAGGTTGTTAACTTTTATGCCGATAAAAGATCCGACAGCCGGTTTTATTTGTTATAGACATTATGTATTGGAAGCCATCAATTTTGATAAAATAAGTTTCGTGGGATATGCTTTCCAGATTGAGATGAAATTTGCTGCCTGGAAACTTGGATTTAATATAAAAGAAGTGCCTATCACTTTTATCGATCGCCGGTACGGTGTTTCAAAAATGAATAAAGGAATAGTGAAAGAAGGAATATTTGGGGTTTTAAAACTTAAGTGGATGAGCATGTTCAAGAATTACCGTAGCCGTGTAAAAAATTATGAAAGCCTTTTTAAAAAAGAGTCTGAATTATCTGCTATTGAACAAAATGGTACCTCCGGGTAGAACTTGTACAAGTATTTTTCTACATTTTATGGACTGATACAAAGAAGGGAAAAAGTAAGATCTTTCACGTAAAACAAAAATTTTAAAAATTTGTTGTTTTACTGTTGTCCACTTTAAATCTCAACTGTTTAAAGCAATTCTTTAGCTTCAATCACAGTGTCTTTTCTTGAATGAATAACTTCTTTTTTATTTCTCAATAAACCGCCGCTTTTTTTAGAAAAAACCGCTTTTATTTCAGCAATAATACTTAGAGCAATTTCTTCGGGAGTTTCTGCACCAATTTCCAAACCTGCAGGCCCATAAATTTTCTTCAACTGATCAGTTGAAATTGGATCGTCTTCATTTTTTAACCGATTCAAAATTTTATCCATTTTTTTCTTCGGGCCCAGCAATCCTATATAACGTATATCCTTTTGCAGTAAGGCTTTTAACATCACAAGATCATAATTATAATTGTGCGTCATTAAAACAAAAGCCGTGTAAGCATCAATAGGAATTTGATTCAAAACCTTTTCCGGCTGGCTTACGATAACCTGGCAGGCACTTAAAAAACGTTCCGGCTTTGCATGTGTATTTCTTCCATCAACAATCCTTACATCCCAGCCGATTGAATCAGCAATTTGCATAACCGGAATGGCGTCATTTCCTGCACCAACAATTACCAAAGAAACCGCAGGATTTAAAAACTCAATGAAAGCAGTAACAGAATTATTTCGAATGGTATAATTTCTAAAGATTGATTTTTTTTGTTTCAATGCTTTGTGGGCATCTTTAAAAATTTCATCTTCTAAGCCGGCATGAATTATTTTTCCTGTAAAAACCCCATTCCCTTCCAAAAGCAATGTGGTTCCCGGTTGAGCCCTTCTTTTATTTTCTAAAGAAAACAAGGTTACCAATATCGATTCTTGTCTTTTTCCCCCTGCCTTTTTTAATAATTCTATTGGATTGTGTTGATTTTCGATATCAATGGGTTCAAACAAAACGTGTATAACTCCCTCGCAGCCCAACTGCAATCCTATTGCCGCATCTTCTTCGTCGCTTGTATCATAAGTAACCAACTTCGTCTGTTGTTGAGAAATAGCAAGCATTGCTTTTCGTAAAGCATCGCCTTCAAGGCAACCACCACTTATTGCGCCGGTAAGCTCTGCGTCTTCTCTTACCAACATTCGCGCCCCTGCTCTTCTATACGAAGAACCATCCACATGAACGACTGTAACCAGCGCCGTTTTCATTTGTTTTTGCTTCGCTTCTTCAAATGCGCTTATAAGATGATTTATTTCTCTCATTGAATGGAGATATTACTTGCGAAGTGCTTTCACTTTTTCAGGCAAAACAGGATCTTTCATTTCATTGCCAAACGAATTGCGTGTATAATTTAAAACATCAGAAATCTTCTCATCGGTTAAATAATTAAGCGGAAGCATTTGTCCGTTGTAGGTTGTATCGTTTACAACAATTTCACCCGTTTGCCCTTCAAGCACAATGTTTATCAAACTGTCCACAGGTTTTTTTAAATAATCAGATTTCGCCAGAGGCGGGTAAACACCGGGAGTTGAATTGCCGGCTTGCATATGACAGGTGATGCAATAGGTAGTATAAACTTCTTTGCCGCGTTCAACACTTTTTTCAAGGTCAAATTTTTGATAAAATGCTGAGCTTATAAAAAAAACAGTAAGGCAGGTAACAAGTGTTGCCAAAACTTTCTTCATGCTTTCAAATTTTAGGATACAAACTTATCAACCAATCACTAGTTGTTCTTCTTTTAAATATTTTGAATATCGAAAGGCAACTTCCTAATCCTTTTTCCTGTTGCCGCATAAATAGCATTACAAAGTGCAGGTGCAAATGGAGGTAAACCTGGCTCACCTACTCCTTTTATTCTTGGGCCGCCATTCGCAAGAATATGCACTTCTACGGCCGGCATTTCATTGATACGTACCAATTGGTTGGTATTAAAATTCTTCTGAACAGTTTGGCCTTTGTCAAATGTAATCCCACTTTTTATTGCTGCAGTTAAAGCCATCACGGCTGCTCCTTCTACCTGGGCTTTTACCATATCAGGATTAACAACCGTGCCCAAATCAATAACTGCATAAGCTTTTTCAATATTGACTCCGTTTCCTTTTTTAGACACTTCAATTACATATCCTGCGAGTCCGGCAAAAAATTCATATTGTGCAACACCTCGTCCCCAACCGGCAGGCAATGGTTTGTCCCAATTGGAAATTTCTTTCAGTTTTTGTAAAACCGTTTTTGTATCTGAATCTTTCGTTAATAATCCAAGACGGAATTCCATCGGATCTTTATTAGCTTTTGCGGCCATTTCGTCAATAAAAGATTCATGCGCAAAAGCAAGTGTGGTGCTTGTAACCGCGCGCCATGCAGATACAGGAATATGAAAATCTGCATTCACATACAAATTCTTCATGTTTGGAAATTCATATTTCTGTTCACTGATTCCTTCGGTCATAGTGCCGTCGGTTTTTGTCTTATCATAATTTTTGCTGTACCTGATAGTAGGAGAGATGACTTTATGTTGAAAAGCGATTGCTTTTCCGTCTTCGGTTAAACCTGCTTTTAATGCAGAGAAAGTCATCGGACGGAAAGGCCCTTGTTCAGTATCATCTTCCCTCGTCCACAGAACTTTTACTGGTTTTCCAATAGCTTTGGAAAGTTGAACAGCCTGCCCAATAAAGTCTGTGTATAAGCGTCTCCCAAAGGCTCCTCCACTAAACATTGTGTGTAGGGTAAGATTTTCTTCAGGTATGTTATATTCTTTAGTGAATTCATTCATGATACTTCCGGGAACCTGCGTAGATGCCCAGATTTCCAGTTTATTTCCATCGCTCCAGTTCGCCACACAATTCATGGGTTCAATCGGCGAATGCGAAACAACAGGTGTTTCATAAAATGCATCCAATTTTACCGGAGCCTCAGAATACGCTTTATCAAAATCTCCTTCCTCTTTATCAAGAGCGCCTTCCTGTTTTGACAAATCATGCAGATATTGAGTGTAATCCTTTGAGTTGAATTTCTCATTTCCCTGATTATCCCATTTTATGACAAGCGCATTTCTTCCCTGGTATGCAGCCCAATAATTTTCTCCAATTACAGCAACGCAATCATAAGTATAAGGGCCAAATTTTCTCTGGCATTTTTCTACACCAACTACGCCTTTTACTTTTTTTGCCGCTGAATCATCATAGCTAACCAACTTTGCTCCAAATACAGGAGAATGGGCCACTGACGCATACACCATTCCCGGAACTTCTACATCAATACCAAATACAGCTCTTCCTGAAGATTTTAATGGTATATCCGGCCGTTGTGTGTTTTTTCCCAATAGCTTAAAATCTTTTGGATCTTTTAGTTTTGGATCTTTTGGAACTTCAAGTTTTGCTGCTGCTTCGGCGAGGTCTCCGTAGCCAATACTTTTGCCGGAAGGTTTATGAAAGACTTTTGCATCTTCTGCATAGCATTCTGTTACCGGAACTTTCCATTCATTAGCTGCCGCCTGCACCAACATTTCTTTCGCTGAAGCGCCGACTTTTCTTAGTTGAAAATAGCTGCCACGAACAGAACTGCTACCTCCCGCAGACTGACCCGGACCGAATCTTTTTTCACCACCGGTTTGTTGAATAATAATACCTGTGAGAGGTACTTCCAGTTCTTCTGCAATTAAAGAAGGAATAGATTGATAAGTTCCCTGGCCCATTTCCGGTTTAGGATTAAAGATGGTGATCGTTCCATCTTTTTCAATCATTACAAAAGGAGTAAGTCCGTAAGGTGCAATGTCATCCTTGCCAAGAGTTTTAATTCCATTTCCTTTTAGCGAAAGGCCTATAACAAAGCCTGCACCTGTAATGCCGGAAATTTTTAAAAAATGGCGGCGATTTATTTTTGAGATTACTTGTTCCATGATGGAGAATTAAGAAGGTTACAAATTATAATGATGAGCGTTAAACCAATTCTGCTGCACGATGAATAGCGCTACGAATTCGTTGATAAGTGCCGCAACGGCAAAGGTTTCCTTGCATGGCCGCGTCAATGTCTGCGTCTGTTGGATGCGGTTTACTTTTGAGCAACGCTACCGCGCTCATTATTTGACCCGACTGGCAATAGCCGCATTGAGGTACCTGCATTTCGATCCATGCTTTTTGTACCGCATGATCAATATTTTCAGAAATACCTTCAATGGTGGTTATTTTTTTACCTGCTGCCGCTGAGGCGGGAAAGCTACAGGAACGAATTGGTGTACCCTCCAGGTGAACCGTACACGCGCCGCATTGCGCAATTCCGCAGCCAAATTTTGTTCCCTTTAATCCTACATAATCACGGATAGCCCAAAGCAAAGGCATTTGTGGATCTACATCAATTTTGTAATCTTTGTTGTTGACGTTTAAAGTGTATTCTGGCATAATTTGTATTTTAAAAAGGTGAAGAGCGACTTTTATAATGCCTCATTTTAAGAGGATAAATTTACGTAGATTACGGCAATCTCTTATCCTTTTTTTATATAAAAGGTATGATGGTATCAAAATAAGAATTTTTATTAATAGTAGGTTTACTATTTCCACATTTTTTATTCACTTATACTATCTATACCAGCGGCTTCATAAGCTGGACAACTTCCCGTTGCTGCAGTGATTAAAAACACTCCTGATAAAAAAAGTAACCCTGTCTCCACGGAGCCTTTTATTTTTCCTGTGGCGGATGCTGCTATGATTCCTCCAGCAACAACAGGACGAATAATTCTGTCAGCTATGCCCATATTTTTATGAAATTCCATAATGTTTTGTTTTTGCTTTCTACCACAAATACAATACCCTTTTAGTTCTCATAAATTGAAACAATCAAATGAAGTTTTGAAGAATACAATAAAGTAATACAATAAACAATTTGTGCAACATTCAATCGGATAAAAAAGATATTTTTCTTTGCTTTATAATTTCAATCTTGTCGCCGACATTTATTTTACCTTCTCCGTTTACTAAAATATTTTGGCCAAAATAAACTTTGTTGTTTTTTGAACGATAAGTGGAAAGTGTTTTTAAAGGTTCTTTTCCTGCAATACCAGTTTCCTGATCCGTAGTGGTTATCACGCATCTTGCGGAAGGTTTTACACAATAAAAATCAAGACCCTTTATTTTAAAATGTTCTATTGCATCTTCCTGGAAAGGAGTGCCTCCTGCAAATACAATATTTGGCCGAAACCGGTTCATAGGAAGCGGTTCAGCAAGACGGCTGTTAAGATCGTCTAAGGAAGACTCGCCAATAATGAGAAGTGGAAATGCATCTGAAAAACTGGTAATCTCGTTATTCAAAGCATATTCTGTATCTACTTTTCTTTTGGTAGATTCCGGCATATAAACCAACCTGCAATTGCTATTTAATTTTTGGGAAAACCAATCATCAGCCTGTTTGCTGATTAATTGAGCTTCACATTCATCATCCCAAATCTTTACCCGAATATTTTCAGAAATGGGTTTTGGAGACAAAGGCAAAATAAATTTGTTATCCTTAGAATTTTTTTCAAAAATCAAAAGTTGATCATCTTCAATCTCCGTCTGCAACAAAGCCATTTTTGGAAATACTCTTTGCGTAAGGAAACAGTTGTTTTCATCAATCAACATAAAACGCCTGTCATACTGCAAACCACGATCGGTTAGGTTTGCCGAGTTTATTGAATTACCACCCAAAGATTTTATAGGGTAAATAAATAGTTGGCTGACTGAAAGCAATTGCTGTTTTTAAGAAACGAAATTACCTTTTGTTACAGTAAATAAATAAATTCTGTAAATTTTTATTTTCCCCTACTTACTGCCGGTATGACTAAATGATTATTATCTGCTATTCAACCGCTTCAAGGTCTTTTTTATCCAACCATCCGTGAGTAGCTCCACCTTTGCTGTTTATATAAACAACATATACGAACCCGTTTTTTTCATCTTTAGGAGTCAGGATAAGATCTTTCCTCGGTTCAAGGAAAACAGGTTTTTTCTTTGTTGAATCGGGCTGATAATGAAACCATGCTTTATTAATAACAGTATATCTGGTTGCTTCACCATTTTGAGAAGAGCTTTCTATTGTTGTTTGTTTAGAAGAATCAGTTTCAATTGTAGCCCTTGCTGTATTGTTGCTGAAATCTGCTGCGGTTGTATCATTTTCCTCTGCATTTGACGAATTGCTTACCTTGATATTATTGCTGGTATCCGTTATTTTGGTTTTCGTGTATAAATGATGATGATTGTCTTTTAAATAGAACCAATAAAATGCACCGCCACCTAATATTATAATGAAGAGAATGATGAGAACCCCTGCAAGCCGGCTTCTTCTTTTTGGTTTTGGCAAGTGGGCACTTGATTCAAAAAATTCATGCAAATTTTCTTTTTTTGCTGCCAGGATGGTTCCTCTTTCATCAACAACCATATCTTCTTGTTCAGTAACTGCCTGCTCTTGCTGACGTACAAGTTTATAGTCTTTAAAATTTAAATTGTAATTGTTGGTTTTAATATAATTGGCGGCAATAAAAAAGGAATCTTTTGAAGTATCTATTTGTTTTTCTTTTCTCGTTTTCCATTTATTTAAAATCTCTCTTACTTCATTCACATCAATATCTTCACTTTCATTCGCTTCACTTAGAGCTTCATTGCGGGTTCTTCTCTTTTTTGTTTCCGATTTACAAAACCAAATATTTTCTGTTGCTGAATATGATTTATTAAAAACAAGAATTCCTGCGCTTGAGAATAAGGATTCTGTTTTTGTCGTAAGAGTGATAACAGCTTCCAGTTTGAAATTTTCGACAATTGCTTTCCTGGTTTTTATGATTGAAGGGTTATCGCTTTTTAATAAGCTTTGCGGAACAAGAATAACCGCGCGTCCGCCTTGTTTCAAACTTTCAATTACTTCATTTAATAATACATTTTCCTTTTCAAGTTTAGCGGTGTTAGCGACCGAAAAGATCAGGCTTGAAATAATGACTGATGGATTTTGCTGCAGGCTTTCATTTTCAGAAGGAGCAAAACTGATCTTTGGATTCTTAATCCCATGAAGAATCATATTCATCGCTGCAAGCCTCAGTTGTATCAAATCCGATTCAATGCCGCTAACATTTGTTCCAATATTTTTATTTGAAGGATTAGATATTGTAAGGTTAATGTTAGTTGAAATATGCTTATATGCATTAACCAGGAGGCTTCCGTTTCCTGCACAAGGATCGACAACCACGTCATTAGCTTCAGGCTCAGCAATAGACACCATCAACTTTGAAATCGGTTCGGGCAAAAACTCATAACCGTTTTGAGCAGTGATTTTTGATTTGCTAAAAAGATATTCGATGATGACACCCTGGCTTATTTTATCGCTGGTTTCAATAATATTAACTAATTCAATTGCATTGAAAATAAGTTTTGGAGTTGGATCTATTAGTAAAGGAGCTTTAAAAAAATCGCTGAACATTCCATTGAGATGCGCGTAATGATTCATCAGGTCAATCACACCATGTTCTTTATTAAAAAGATGCTGAATTTGCCTCGCTTCCAGGGTTTGCAGTTTGCTCCATGTAAATTGTTCTATTTCTTTTGTATAAATAAAATTATCAGAAGAGACTCCTTTTACTTTTTCATGAATCAGTTCCCAATCATCCAGTTTTTTTATAAAAAATAAATAGCTGATGAGGTCCAGGAGTGCAAGAGGCCTTAAATCGCTAACCGGCCAGCAATTATTCCACTTTTCGTCCAGCCTTTTTTGTAAATGTGGTGTAAGCATAATTTGTTGAAACGATTTTGTTATAAACAAAAAGTCTGCTACAATTTCTTATCCCGCCAATTTCCTTTAATTAAAAACTGAAAAAAAGTTAAAAAATTAATAAAGGTAGTCTGGAAGAAGAATTTTACATCAGTAATAAGAGAGAGTAAATGTAAACTTCTATCTGAGTTTAAAGTTTAAATAAATAATAAAAATTTTCATTCTGTACTCCATTCAAAGAACATTAAGATGAAAGATTTTCCCCTCTGCTTTTATTTTTTCCTTATTCCATTTTGAAAAAAAATCCTCTCATTTTATATTAATATCGAATTCCGTTTTATGAATGAGCAAAATCCATTTCGAAATTTCCTTTTATCCTTTCCATGGATGGATTAAAGTAGCCAAACTTTAAAGCAGGAAATTCTTCTCTTAATAGATCCATCATCCGGCGGATGCCAAGACATTCGCCGGTTTCAGTAACACCAATTTTTCTCAAATACCAATCGGGATCGATATTGAAATTTCTCCACTGGATCATTTTTAAACCGGTTTCACCAATTAGTTTTCTAAGTGCTTCATATTCTTCCACGCTGTCTGTCATTCCGGGAAAAACGAAATAATTAATGCTTGTCCAGCCGCCATAATTGTTTACTACTTTCAGGCTTTCAACAATATCTTCAAACTGATAATTATTAGGCCGGTAGTAAGGCGTATAAATTTTTTCTCTTGCCGAATTGGTACTTACACGAATACTGTTTAATCCAGCTTCACACAAGGCTTTCACGGCTTCCGGATCGCTGCCATTGGTATTAATATTGATACTTCCCTTTTGAGTATGCTTCCTGATTTCCTTTATCGATTCTTCAATGGTTTTCCACATTAATAAAGGTTCGCCTTCGCAACCCTGGCCAAAACTGACTATCGGAAAAGGAGCGGTTTCCAAATGCGGAACTGTATACTCTACAATTTCTTCAGCAGTTGGTTTAAATGTCAATCTATCTTGTGTCGAGGTAATATTTTCTTCCTGGGGCTGAAAGGAAATACAGCCGATACAATTAGCATTACAGGCAGGAGAACTTGGAACCGGACATTCCCATCTTCCTATAAAAAAATTACGCGCCGCAGGGCAATGATAGGTGAGACAGCAATTATTGGCAAGATGCTGAACCAAACGGTTATGCTTATACGCTGTTAATAAATTGTGTACACCGCTTTTAATTTTTTCTTCAACAAATCCGGCGCTTTCCTGTCGAATATCTTTTTCAATTCTTACTGCCGTAACATAAAACTTTTCGTTGTACCAGCCTGCTGCGGTATAACAAAATAAAGGCAGTGTTTCTGCATCCGGAAGCTTTTCATAAGCGGCAAGATAAGTGCCGGTAAATGCAGGAGGAATAAATGCGGCAACTGCCCATCCTTTTTCACACAAACGCATTTCTCCTGTTTTTACATCTATTCCTATTCCACCACGGTGAGGCAATTCATATAACTGGCCGCCATCCGGAAGTTCGATCCATTCTTCATTTGCAACAGGCAAAGCATCCCAACCACTTCTGCCACAAACGTACAGGGAAGTATCTTCAAAAATATTTCCCTTGCCGTCAGAGTATAACAAATATGGAGAATGTTTCATTTTTATAAGTTCTTTTTTCTTTTCTCTACACTGCTTCAGAAAATGAAGGTGTTTCCCGCTTCAATTGCTCCTGTGCAAACGAATTGAATTTTTTTTCATCAATATTTTTAGGTTCTTCCACTTCCGCCTGTATTAAATGATTATTTTTAAAATCAAGAGTAAGAATATTGTCTTTAAGAATCACATTATTGAAAGTGTTCCAAAAATATTCCTTTTGCGGGTAATTCAATTTCATCACATTATGACTCGTAAAAACAATCCGCAATTTTTGTAATGCCAAATGATAAAGAACGCCAACGATCACTAAGGCCGCGGTCATATAATAATTCTGTAACCCAAACCAGCAACCAGCGAGAACAAAGAGAAGTACCTGGTCAAGATAATTTCCCTGGCGGTATTTTTTTATAAAATATAAACGCATAAAAATATAAATGCCAACCAATAAAATAGCGGAAGCGGCTTCATAACGATACACATCATAAAATAACAACAAAATAAAAATTGCCAGGTTGAGCAACAGCACGATTAATGCAATTGTACGGTAAGATTTTATTTTTTCATTTTTTAAAATAATCTCAAACTGCATGTTTTTCATTTGAAGCAATCAGCAGATTGCATAATTTAAAAAGCAGTCTCGCGCCCACATTTTCATCCCATTCGTTGGCGCTGATGCCCACTTCATTCAAATCGAAGCCAATCAGTTGTCGTCCGCTTGCCATTATTTTTCGAATTAAATAATAAACCTGTTGCAAGTCAAACCCTCCGGGAACGGGGGTTCCGGTATTGGGACATAATTTAGGATCGAGCCCGTCGACATCAAAACTTATGTAAACTTTTTGAGGAAGATGTGTGATCATTTCTTCCACAATTTCCTTCCATGTTTGCCCTTCGTATAAATGTTCCTTTATATTTTTATCAAAATAAGTCTTCACGCGGTTATTGCTGTTTTTAATATATTCAAGTTCTCCGGGTGAATAATCACGAATGCCAGCCTGCACGAGTTTTACAACCTGTGGTATTTCCTTCAATACATTATACATTACGGAAGCATGAGAATAAGTAAGATCTTCATAAGATTGGCGCAGATCGCAATGCGCGTCAATTTGCAATATTCCAAAATCACCATGCTTCTCTGCAATGGCTTTATAAAAGCCAAATGGAGAACTATGATCGCCTCCAAGAATACCTACCAGTTTTCCCTGGTCTAACAACTCTTTTGTTTGTTCGTAAACCCAGTTATTAAGAAACTCGCTTCCTTCATTAATTTCGCGTAATACTTTTTGCATGAATTTATTATCGCAAAGATCTTCCCCCCCTGTGATGTAATTAATGTACAACTCCGCTTCTTTGCGCAGATAATCGCTTTTCATCATTATATTCTTATCAGCATCACGCAAAAATATTCCCTGCTTCCATCCTTCCGGATTATCCTCATCAAATAAATCTACCTGCAGACTCGCATGGCACACACGCTCTGTAACCCTTGCTGTACCAGCCTTGTAACTTACCGTAACTTCCCAGGGAACGGATAGGATTATTAATTTTGAATCTTCTTCTGTAAAAGGAAGCCCAAAAATTCCGTTATTGGGATTCGAAGCTGAATCCACGTCAAAATCTGTAAGGTCAACCATGTTTGTTCTTAAAATTTTTTTTGACGGCAAAGGTACAGACTATAAAATTAAGGATTAAAAGCGTAGCGTTAAAATTAAGTGGTAGCGTAAGTTGTAAGCTCAGCAGTTTGCGGTAAATCAATAAATAACCGGGAATTTTATTTTGGGTTGCAGTTAAAAAGGTCAGCAGGGAATGGTTATTTTAAACTTGCAACCTTTACCCGGGGCTGAAATTATTTCCAGCTTCCCTGAATAAAATTCTGTACGGCTCCGGATATTTTGGAGGCCAATGCCTTTGGCTTGTTTGCCGGAGTCAAAACCAATTCCATCATCACCTATCGTTAAAAGAAGATTACTTCCTTTAGAATTCAGGTCAATTGTTGCGTTTTCAGCTTGGGAATGCTTTAATATATTATTAATTTGTTCCTGAACTACCCGATAGATCATCAATTCTTTTTTGCTGCCAATTATCTTTCCATCTTCCACTTTGTAATTAAGTTTTACTTTCAGCGCGTGCGTTTTATTTATCTCATCTACTAGATCAGTAAGCGACTGTTTCAGTGTGATATTACCAAGAGAAGGAGAGACAAGCGATTTTGATAGTTTTCTTATTTCTTCGATCGCTTCGTTTACATATTCAGATGCTTTTGCCAGTAATTCCGGATTATTTTTATCGGTTCTCATCATGCCATGATACAATTTTACGGTGGCCAGAATCTGGTTGATGTTATCATGCAATTCTTTTCCTATCTCATTTCTTTCTTTTTCCTGAGCGAGAATGGTGGTTTCGGTGATAAGTTTTTGCTGATTTAATTGTTGATCTGCAAGTTTTTTTTCCAACTTTTTTCTTTCTGTTATATCAGTTGTAGAACCAAACATCCGTGTAGCTTTTCCTGAATGATCGAACAACAGATAACCGCGGCTGAAAACATCTTTATAAGAGCCATCGGCTGCCCTAAAGCGATATTCATCCTGCCAGTTTTTAAGCTGGTTTTTCAAATGATAGTCAAGATTTTTTATTACCCTTTCATTGTCGTCAGGGTGAATCCATTTTTTCCATATTTCAAAATTAAACAGAAGATTTTCTTCTGAATACCCGAAAGTGCTGATGATGCCTTCACCCCATTGGCCGATATTATTTTCAAAATTCAAATCCCAGGTTGTATCCAATGTGGCCTTGTTGATGAGTTTAAAACGTTCATTACTTAAATGCAAATTTTCAAGTATCCTTTTTCTTTCAATGCTGTATTGAATTGTTTTTGCCAATAATTTTTCATCAAAATATCCTTTCACAAGGTAATCCTGGGCACCAAGTGAAATGGATTCAACTGCGGAATCTTCGGCTGAAAAGCCTGACAGGCAAACGATCGGGGTTTTTGGCAAAAGGCGGTCCATAGTTATAACAGAATCAATTCCGATGCTATCGGGCAAGGAAAGATCAAGCAAAACAATATCAAAATTTATATTCGTAATAAGAGAAGAAACAGCTTCCATATTTACCGCGTGAATAATCTTCTTAACCGGCAGGCTCATTCTTTGCAAATGTTCTTTAAGAATTACATAATCTCCCGGATTGTCTTCAACAACAAGGATAGTGATTGGATTATTGGCGATAATCATTAGTCTTTAATTTTTGGTAATTCTACAATGTTAATCCAGAAATTTTGGATATATGGGGTAAATCCGCAAATTTTAAAATTTATTGGTTTGATAAATGCAATTGTACGGTTTTCATACTCTTCGATATGCTGTTTTTAGTGATAAAAACAAAATAACTAAAGTTAGCAAGAAAAGGGGAGGATTGATAAAACTGAGAACTTGAAGGAATACGGCTTTCGCTTTTGGAATTCTTTTTGTGACTTTTTAAAAATAAAAGAAAGTTATGGAAGAAGAAAAATTTGATTTTACAGTACAGGGAATTCCGTATGAAGTAAAAATATCTCCGTTTAATTTTAATAATGAAAAAAGATTTCATGTGAGTTATAACGGGGGGCCGGTTGATACTTTCGTGTGGGATTCGGAGCTGAAGAGGCTTCGTGCAATTGATCTTGATGCATCTACATTACCTGACGGATTAGAATTAGCAATTTCACGAAGAATTGTGGAAATGGGGTATTAAGAATTTTTTGTACTAAAGGCATAGTAAAGGAAGAAAAATTGGTAATTTTTATTCAGCATTTACAATAAAATCCCCAAAAATTGAGTGCCCCTGTAGAAACAGGGGCACTTTACCAAAACTAACTGCTTATGAGTTAGGGCGAAAATTAAACTTTTTTTTATTATCAAAGTAATTTCTTTATATATTTTTACCGATTTATTGCAATTTGAAGGTTTTGCGCATCTGAAAAATCTGCCGCAAAACAAGTTTTGAGCTTTCTGGACAGACTATTAATTAAAGGCTACGCGTTTGTGAGATTTTAAAAAGGCATAAATATGTCAAGAATGTAACTTGCAATGTTGTTATGAGTTCGTGAGTATCTGAATTGAAGTCCGGATAAATAAGTCAGCCAAGAGAACTAACTAATCCCACTTCCAGCCCTCTCATTTCTGCAAGTCCACGCAACCTTCCTATTGCTGAATAACCAGGATTGGTTTTCTTTTTTAAGTCATCTAACATCTGGTGGCCATGATCTGGCCGAAAGGGGAGAGATTTTTTAAATTTTTGTTGGAGTAGTACAATTTCTTTTACAATCGCAGCCATATCATTATCGCCACCCAGGTGGTCGGCTTCATAAAAATTGCCTTCTTCGTCCTTTGTTACATTTCTTAAATGGACAAAGTGAATTTTTTCTCCAATAGTTCGTATCATTTTGGGGAGATCATTTTTTGCAGAAGCACCAAGAGAACCTGTGCAAAAGCAAACTCCATTGGCGCTGTTATTTACTTTATTTAAAAAGTAATCAAAATCTTCAGCAGAACTTACTACTCTCGGCAAACCCAAAATAGGGAAGGGGGGGTCATCAGGATGAATCGCTAATTTTACTCCACATTCTTCTGCCACTTCGCTTATTTCTTTTTGAAAATAACAAAGGTTTTCCTGGAGTGCAGTCCTGTCAATGTCTTTGTACAATTCCAGTTTTTGTGACATCTCTTTTGTTGAACCTTTCTTTTCCCCCGGAATGCCAGCCATCACAACATCCGCCAAAGCTTCCAGTTGATCTGGAGTATATTTTTTAAATCTTTCTGCAGCCTGTTGCAAAATATTTTCGGGGTAAGAAAGTTCAGCATCTTTTCTTTTTAAAATGTAAATATCAAAAACTGCCAAATCAACCCAGTTGAAATAAAGGGCCAGCGAACCATCGGGCATTTTATAACTTAAGGAAGTGCGCGTCCAATCATTTACCGGCATGAAGTTGTAAGTGATGACCGGAATTCCTGAGGCTGCCACATTACGAATTGAAGTTTTATATTTTTCGATATAATCTTTATAATTACCCGTTCTTGTTTTTATACTTTCATGAACGGTTATACTTTCTACAACCGACCAACTCAATCCTTCTTTTTCCAATTCGGCTTTTCGTTTTTTGATTTCATCGGTTGTCCATATTTCTCCATGGGGAATATGATGCAACGCAGTAACGACGCCCGTTGCGCCTGCTTGTTTCACATCCTGAAGGCTTACCGGATCATCGGGGCCGTACCAGCGCCATGTTTGTTCCATTTTATACATTACTTGTTCATTTATGATTTGCTAATTTAAAGGGATAAATTTAGAACCTGCGGGGGAAGTGCCGATTTTATTTTTTTATTAGAAAAAACACCTTTTCATACGCAAGGTTCTAAACGCGTCACTTGTGCAGAAGGATGCGTTGTTACTAAAAGAATAAATTGTTTATAGATTCTTCCGGAAAACATCTCTGAAACTTGAAATTGCGGTTACATTCGTAGCAATAAAAAAATCAGCGATGGATAAACTCACTCTCTTTTTTATAAAAATTAAAGAATTGAAATTCTGGCAAAGGATCTTTTCCTGGTCTTCAATCAGAATATTAAGTTATGAAGCATACGAGCAATTTAAATTTTTGGAAAATAAGTTAAATAATCAGCAGTCTGATCTGGAGGAAAAGAAGAATCTCCTTATTCAATTAGAAACGGAGAACCTGGGACTTGAAAAAAGGTTTTTGGATGCTGAAAAATTATCTTTAAAAAAAGATAATGATTTGGGAAATTTAAGTAACAAACTCGAATATCTGAATAACAGAATCACTGAATTAAATAGTAAAGTTTCAAGATTTGAATCTATTGAAGAAGAAAGAAAGGCAGATTATGAAAAGAAAATTTCTCAACTAAACCAGGTAAAAAATGACCTGGATGCAGAAAGAATCCGGTTAAATGATGAAAGGGTAAGAGAAAAAGAGGAAGAATTTACCAGAATGAAAAAACAATGGTCAGAACATCAAAACGTTGTTCAACAAAGAATTAAAATGCTTTGTCAAACACATCTTATAAAATATATAGAACAAGTTCCGTTCCGGGGTAACCCTGACAATACTATTGAGATTTTTGATGAATTTATAATTTTTGATGCCAAATGCCCCGCAAATGATGACCTCACTAATTTCCCAAAATATATAAGAGCACAAACGGAGAACATCAAGAAATATGCAAAACAGGATTCAATAAAAAAGGAAATATTTTTGGTAATCCCGGCTAACACCATTAGTACAATCTCGCAACTAACTTACAATATGGGAGATTATAACGTATATGTAATAACTACAGATTCGCTAGAACCCATTATGCTATCCTTAAAGAAAATTGAGGAATATGAGTTTGCTGAACAACTAAGCCCGGATGAGCGCGATAATATTTGCAGGGTGATAGGTAAATTCGCGCATACAACAAAAAGAAAGATCCAGATCGACCAATTTTTTGCAAATCAATTCATCGAGCTATTGGTAAAATGCAAAAATGATTTGCCGGAAGATATATTGAAAACCGTTATAGAATTTGAAAAGGCTGAAAAACTTAATCCACCTCCGGAGAAAAGAAATAAACAAATTTTGACGAAGGATTTACAGGATAGAAATGAATTCATAAATACAGAAGCTAAAATTAGGGAGATAGACATTCCCGGAACATTTGACGATCTAAAAAAGTTGGAGTAACCGCCGGCGCTATTCACCTTTCCTTCCGGCGTAAATCCCTAAAGCTATTATAATGAAAAAAATCACGTTGCTTTTATATAGTAAAATAAGAATCACGATTATTCATTATTTTACTGGTGTCCGATCGCCAGCGTTTTATCCGAATATTGTACCATTTTTCTCATGAAGTATTTATAAAGTGTAAGATTCAAAAGGAAAAGTTCCAATCCATAAAATACATCCTCAAGCGGGATAGTAAATAAACGAATATTCATGATTTCTGTTTTGTTGTACATAACAACAGGTTGTTGTAAACCGCTACCGGTAAGAATTCCATTAACAATCAGAAAAGGTACTAACAGGATAGCATAAACGCTGATGGCTTTTCCTAACCATTTTACACGAAATATAAATTTCAAAAAAACCAGGGTAAAGGCTGTGGTAATAAAAGTGATAGAAGTATATAACCGGTAAGCATAAATTAAAGCCGTTACAACAAGAATTGTGAAGAGAAAAAGCACAAAATACTTTTCACTTTTATCGCTCCAGCCAAGGTTGTAGAATTTATCAAGACAAAAAAAAGTAAAAACACAACTAAAAGGAATGCAGATAAAAAAAAGAATTTCTTCAACAGGAAGGTGCAAAAAATAAATTCCTGTTACATACCGTGGATTAAAGCTCCAAACATGCAGATAAGTAAATATCGCATCCCAAATAATAAAAATAAAAGCGACAATAACGGAAGCCGTAAAAAACTGTTTCCAGGTTTTATAAAATTTTATTTTTGGATGAAATGAAAACAGAAACGGAACAAGAATGGTAAAAAAATCAACAAGAAGATAGAGCAATCTCATGTGGCGTTTTTAATTTTCAATTCCCTGAAATACTTAAACGGAACCCACAACATTCCAAAGCATTCGCCATCTTCTTTGGTAAGATGTTTATGATGCATTTTATGTGCGCGACGTATTGCCTTAAAATAAAGACTGTCGCTGTTTCTGAAAATTTTAAACCGCTGATGAATAAAAATATCGTGAATGAGAAAATAGGCGATACCATATAAAGTAATGCCGACGCCTATAAAGAAAAGAAAATTATAATCGTTTTTCATTCCAAAAAACAATGATGCAATACCAGGCAAAGCAAAAATGAGGAAAAAGAAATCATTGTGTTCAATAAATCCTTCACTCTCTTTTTTGTGATGATCTTTATGTAATTTCCATAAAAGCCCGTGCATGATATATTTATGAGCCAGCCATGCTACGCCTTCCATAGCTACGAATGCTGACAATACACATACAATATCAATTATTTTTTCCATGAAATATTTGATTTAAAACCTGCTTCCTGTAAGCAAAGATATTTTCAATTTTATCGCGGACGAGAATAGAATGTGTTAATTCCCCAATTATACCATAGGGCAATTGGTACTTCACCCTGTCTTTCATCAATATGCCTTTTTCTTTTTCAAAAAACTGATGCGTGTGTTCCCAAAGTTTGTAAGGCCCTTTTAATTGCCTGTCGGTAAAGGAATAGGGCTCATCTACTTTTGAAATTTCCGTTTGCCAATTCATCGGAATGTTAAACAACGGGCTTACCTTATAATCAATTAACATGCCTTCATAAATTGCCTTGTTCTTTACAGGCGTAAGAATTTTAAAACCCAAGGCCGGCGGTGTAATTACTGCAAGGTTTTCAGCATCTGAAAAAAAATCCCATGCCTTTTTTATATTAATAGGTAAAAACTGTTCTGTATTATAAAAATAGGTTTCCATAAAATCAATCTTGTTTTTCTTCGTTAACTTTTTTTATGACTTCGGGCAAACAAATCCTTAGCCATGTTGTATAATCGTTTGGATTTTGCAGAATGGCTTTTTGCAGATTTGACAGTGAAATATATTTCCAGTCCTTGGCCTCAAAGCTGTTAAGCATGGGCTTGGCGTCACTTTTGCCAAAATAAACATAATCCAGTTCATGCTCTGTGAGGCCATTACCAAATTGGGTTTTGTAAATAAAACTGAATTGAAAAACTGTTTCACATTCAATTCCCATTTCTTCTTTAAGCCGCTTGCTTTACCGTAGATTTTATTTCTTCACCATTTACAGGATGACTGCAGCAAGTGTTAGTCCACAAACCACCTGAATGATATTTATCCTCGGCCCTTTGTTGTAATAACAGTTCGCCTTTCGAGTTGAAAATAAAAACCGAAAACGCACGATGAAGGCTTCCTGTCTGATGAACAGAAAACTTTTCCATCAGGCCAATTTCATTATCATTCTCATCAACTAATATCAACAGGTCATTCATGTAGTAACATTCAATTTATAATTGTAATTGTTTTTTTTTATCTGCCATTATAAAATTTGATTTCAGCAGATATGGCAACATAAACTCTTTCAAACTCACATCTTTTATTGTAGGAAAAGAATTTTCCAAAAACTTTTTATCAGTTTCAATATTATCATCATAACCCAAAAAAGAAGGAGTATGCGTTTGAGCGTTAAACCTCAAAAAACGTAATTCAACATTTTTTTCATCTGCTTTAATGGCTGTTTCTAAAATTCTTTTTCCTTTTTTAAAATAGCTCATTTTAGAAATAGGGTTGAAGGCATGTTTTGCCATCATCATTATCGCACTTGCTTTATAACCTGCATAAAGCGGATTGTTTTTTTCATTATAAGGTGAAAGGATTTCAATGAGTTTATTGCATGATGATTCATCTTTAACTGCATTTTCATACAGCGCCCGTACCTCCGCAATAGAAGGAACAGTAGCAAATGTTGTTTTTACCAATAACAGTAAACCAACAAATAACAGCTTTTTCATATGAGGTGCATTTTATTTATCACAAGGCTGTTGATCATCAACCCGATTTTTTTCCCATTATTGATTCTTATCCTTTCATTCAAAATTTTATGAGCCGGTAATTTTTTTATCTTTTTAAATAGTGACTGATAATAAACATAGGCAAGAAAAACGCCACCTTTTGAAGATGAAGGTAATTTTTTTATGCCTGTTAAACCGGTTTTAAAATCCTCCTCAATTTCCTGTTCTATTTGTCTTTTTACATTACTGCTGAAATGTGTCATATTCAAATTTGGAAAATAAGTTCTTCCCAAAACAATATAATCATCTTTCATATCCCTTAAAAAATTTACCTTCTGAAAAGCAGCTCCAAGTTTCATGGCATAAGGTTTCAGTTCGTTATACAATTCCGGTTTTTCATCGGTAAATACTTTAAGACACATTAATCCAACTACTTCAGCCGACCCCAGAATATATTGTTGGTATTTTTCTTCGGTATAATCAACTTTTTCCAGATCCATTTCCATACTTTTTAAGAAAGTAGCAATCAATTCAAGCTCAATATTATATTCATTCACCGCTTGCTGAAAAGAATTTAAAACAGGATTTACAGATATTTTATTTTTAATCGCCTCATAGGTATCCTCTGTAAATTCTGCAAGCAACTTTCTTTGATCATATCCCGCAAAACTATCAACTATTTCATCGGCTAATCTTACAAATCCATAAATGGAATAAATAGCATTGCGAAGGCAATTGCTCAAAAAATAAATTCCCAATGAAAAGCTGGTGCTGTAAGCCCTGGTAGTGGCTTTGCTCACATTTACCGAAAGTTGATCAAACAAGGATTTCATGCTTTTTACTTTTTAAATATTTTAATAATTGGCCGGCTGCAATTTTTCCGGAAATGAGTGATGGCGGCACCCCGGGGCCGGGAACAGTAAGTTGTCCTGCATAAAAAAGGTTACTGATCTTTTTATTCCTGATCTTCGGTTTTAGAAATGCCGTTTGCATTAGCGTGTTGGCAAGACCGTAAGCATTGCCTTTGTAAGCGTTGTAATCAGCAATAAAATCATTAATGCAATAACTTTTTTTATAATCAATATATTCTTCTATTTTTTCTCCCGCATGTTTTTCAAGTCGCTTCATCATCACCTTGAAATACTTTTCACGAATGGTTTCATTGTCTTCCAAACCGGGGGCGACGGGCATCAGCAGAAACAAGTTCTCATGACCTTCGGGTGCAATTGTATTATCCGTTTTTGAAGGGCAACAAGCATAGAACAAAGGACGGGAAGGCCATTTAGGCAATTTGTATATTTCAACAGCATGCTGAAAAAGATCTTCTTCAAAAAACAAAGTGTGATGCTGAAGCGCATTTATCTTTTTTGAAACACCGAGATAATAAATAAGACACGAAGGCGCAAACGTTTTTTTGTCCCAATATTTTTCCGAGTAATTCCTGTCGGTTTGAGGCAAAAGATCTTTTTCAATATGATGATAATCGGCTGATGCAATCATCGCATCAAATGTTATTTTTTCTCCATTTACGAGGATACTTTGAGCCAGGTTTTGTTCAACAATTATTTTTTCTACAGGTGAATCAAAATGAAATGTAGTTCCTTGCTTTTCACAAATTAATTGCATAAAATCAATCACTTTTCCAAATCCTCCTAAAGGATACCATGTTCCGAGTTTCAAACCGGCATAGTTCATCAGGCTGTACAAAGCAGGTGAATCCTGCGGCATTGCGCCTAAAAATAAAACCGGGAATTCCATCAGCGAAATGAGTTTAGGATTTGAAAAATACTTTCTCACATGCTTACTGAATGAGGAAAATATTTGGAGACGAAAAGCTTCTTTCACAATTTTTGGGACAGCAAATTCCCGGACTGAGAGTCCAGGCATATAAACAAGCTTTTCCATTCCTGCTTCATATTTATGCTGTGCCTCCTTCATGAATTGATCAAGCATGGCAGAACTTCCTTTTTCAATTTTTTCAAATAACTTTTTCAGTTCTAAATAATCAGAAGGGATAGTTATTTTTTCGCCTTCGTGGAATACTATTTCAAAAGAAGGATTCAGCAATTTTAAGTTGTAGCCATCAGCAACTGAATAATTCAAATCTTTAAAGAAGCGTTCAAACACGTCGGGCATCCAATACCAGCTTGGCCCCATATCAAACACATACCCTTCTTTGGTTTTCAATTGCCGTGCACGTCCACCTGCAGAGGCATTTTTTTCAAAAATATGCACGTCATGCCCTTCAAAAGATAAATAAGCCGCAGCGCTTAAACCTGAAAACCCGGCACCTATTACTGCAATTTTGGACATACTTTCTGTTTATATTTTTGTAATGTAATTTAAACATTTAAATCCGGCAATAATTGCTCCAAATCTTTAGCTGAAGATAACCACTGAATATTATCCGGAATTTTTATATTATCAAAAAGTGACTTATCTGCTGCCACCTGAATCTTCTTTTTTGCAAAAAACAAACTCAGCTCATTAAGGTAATGCTGTGTTTCATCCGGTAAATCGTTATGAAGCAGGAACAAAAGAATTTTTTCAGGTGATGTTTCTTTTACTGCAATAAAAAGTGAAGTGAGTGGCACATTTGCTCCCAGGTAAATTACCTTTCGGCCTGAATGACGAATAAGAAAGTTGGCAAATAACAAACCGATCTCGTGAAACTCATTCTCAGGCAAAAACAACAGCCATGAATCTTTATCAGTTTTCACTGCAGGCAGAGAATCAATAACCGTGAAAAGCTTTTGCCTTACCAGGTTACTGATAAAATGCTCTGCTGCAGGCTCCAATGCGTTGGTGGTCCACATAATACCAACACGTTGAAGCATAGGGTAAATGACTTTTAGGTACGCCTCCGTAATGCCAAATTTTAGAAGGCAATGAGAAAAAATTTTGTCAAAGTTCGCTTCATCATACCTCATTCCTGCGCTTACTAATTGCAACACAAAAAATTCATTTATATCATTTTCCACTGTCTTGCTCGTCAATTCTTCTACCAATCTGAATAATTTTTTGTCAGGCATTTTACAGAGCTCAGAAACCTTATAGTCGGATTGAAGCAAACTGGCAATATTGAGTAATCTGCGTAATTGTTCGTTATCATAATATCTCGTATTCCCTTCAGAACGGTTAGGCGTCAGCGCATTATAACGTTGCTCCCACATTCTGATAGTGTGGGGTTTTATACCGGAATAACGGGCCAACTGGGAAATAGAGAAGTAATTCATTTTGTTTAAATATTTACAAAAATAATTAAACAAAATGGATTTTTAAAAAATAATTCGAAAGGTATACCAATATTAACCTGACTAAAGTGAATTCAAGTCAAAATAAAAAAGAGCCTAATCTGTTTGTTTGCCGGGCAGATTAGGTTGGAAAAATATTAGTTCACTTCCAGGGCATCTTTATCAGGTAATGGAGGAAACGGCTTGTGAGGTTCGGTTTTGCAGCAGAAAACCGTTGAAGCAATATCATCCTGCGAAGGCAGATATCGCACGTCAGATTCAAAAAAATCACCCCCTGGAACTTCAACAAAGACGACTTTTCCTTATCCCAATAGAAACGAAGGATAGAATTAGGGAACACCTGTTGGTGTTAACCAGTAGGAATTTTAAAGATTAGATTCTATACCATTGAACATCTCCTGCTCCGCAAAACAGCAGATATAAATTAAAAGTGCAACGAAATAGTTACCTTTTATTTTAAAATACTATATTTTGTTTCCTCCTTCGGAGGAAATGGAACGAGAACCCAAGAAATATTAAGTATTTTCGATTCAAAAATAAAGATGAGATTAGATAACAAGGTATTTTTTTTGAGTTCAATTTTATTTTATTTATCAACTAACGTAATTGCGCAAACGCCAAATCGTTTTTACAATGTAAAAGACTTTGGAGCCAGGGGAGATGGCGTAACAATTGATGAAAATGCGATCAACAAAGCAATTGATGAAGCCGCAAATGAAGGCGGAGGGACAGTTTATTTTCCTGCAGGAAATTATGTGAGCGGATCCGTTCATCTAAAAAATAATATTTGTCTTTTTATAGACCAGGGTGCTACTTTAATCGCTTCTACTGATTCAAGTTTATTTGACAAACCCGAAAAAAGTATAAACGACATTTACCAGGATTATGGCCACAGCCATTTTCACAATAGTTTTATTTGGGGGGAAGATCTACACGATATATCCATTATTGGTGCAGGAAAAATTTTGGGAAAAGGATTGGTAAGAAACGGAAGTAAAGGTGATGAAAATCCTAACAAATCTATCAGTCTTTTGCGGTGCCGCAATGTAATTATAAGGGACATAACTATTTTTCATGGCGGATGGTTTGCGATACTTGCTACCGGAGTTGATAATCTCACAATTGACAACTTGAAAGTAGATACGAATCGTGATGGCTTTGATATTGATTGTTGCAAAAACGTCAAAGTTTCCAACTGCACCGTTAACTCTCCATATGATGATGGAATCTGTTTAAAAAGTTCCTTCGCTTTAGGTTATGCACGACCAACCGAAAATGTAACCATCACCAATTGCCAGGTGAGTGGTTATGTCGAAGGCACACTGCTGGATGGAACCTTCAAAAAAAATGATCTGAAAAACCAGGCTCCAATTGGAAGAATAAAATTTGGGACCGAAAGCAACGGCGGTTTCAAAAACATTACCATAAGCAATTGCGTGTTTGATGATTGTCGCGGCCTTGCGCTTGAAACAGTCGATGGTGCTATGCTTGAGGATGTAACCATCTCTAATATCACCATGACGAATATTGTAAATGCACCATTCTTTATTCGTCTTGGTGCAAGAATGCGTGGCCCTGATTCTATGAAAATTGGTGAATGCAAAAGGATCATTATTAACAACGTTATTGCTTACAATGTTGATGATAAGCAAGGAGCAATTATAAGCGGGCTTCCCGGACATTATATTGAAGATTTGCAATTGAGCAACATAAGAATTTACTATAAAGGCGGAGCCCCCCAAGATGCTGCAAATCGAATTGTTCCTGAGTATGAAAAAGCATACCCGGAGCCGGGTAGTTGGAAAACAATGCCTTCTTATGGTTTTTATATCCGACATGTAAAGAATCTTAAAATGCACGATGTGCAGGTGAGTTATTTAAAAGATGATTACCGGCCGCCTTTTATTTTCAATGATGTGAAAGGCGCGATTCTTTATGATATACAAGCCGAAAAAAGTGTAGGTACTTCTTCTTTTATTCTGAAAAACGTCGAGGACGTTCGCATTTCGCAAACAAAAAATGTGAAGGATACTTATGTTGAAAAAACAGAAAAAAGGGATTTGTAATAAAAACGCATCATTATTCGGATATTAACTAAATACTTTTAACTACTAACTTCTTTTTAAATTTTTTGGCAACGTGTTGACTTTAAGAAGATTCGTTTTAATGAATGAAGATATGAAAAAACACTTTTCCGTCCTGCCCATTTGCAGAGGTCAACACTTTGGTCATCTTATAATTACTTCTGCAAAAGAGAATTTTAAAGAAGGCGATCTAAAAAAATCCTAAAGCTGAAACTTGTTTAAAGTAAGTTTGAGTAAAAGGAGTTTTAATGAATAAATATATTTGATAAAAAGCAGGAAGAGATAAAAAAAATTTCCGCTTCGCAAAAGTTATGATATTATTTTCCTTATCTTCATTTCCGCTTTTTACGATTGCTGTCATTGAATGAGATTTTACAAAAAAAAATTTGCAGGATTTAAGTTAAAGGCATTGGCGTTTACATTTTATAACTATATCTAAATACATCTGTCTTAATCATTCAACATTTTTTTAAATTTCAATTATGGAAAAAACAATTCAGCCGCGGAAATTATTTGTAGCAAGTTGCCTTGCCTTACTAGTGACCTCTTTATCTTTCGGTATCCGTGCAGGTACCATGGATAATTTAATGATAGAATTTCACCTTAATGCCAAACAAATGGCATTGATTACAGGCACCGCTTTCTGGGGATTTCCACTTGCAATAATAATTGGCGGAATGATTGTTGATATTGTTGGCATGAAACGTTTGTTGCTACTTGCTTTTTTCCTTCATTTGGTTGGTATTATTTTAACCGTTTTTTCTACAGGCTTTTTAAGCCTTTATATTTCAACGTTGTGTATTGGTATTGCTAACGGAACCGTAGAAGCTGCGTTGCAATCCACTGGTGACAAGTATTTACCCGACAAATAAAACCACGAAATTGAATCACTTCCATTTTTGGTTTCCTGCAGGTATTGTTATCGGCACCCTCATTTCATTTGGTTTTGCAAAAATAGATTTGAATTGGCAATGGCAGGTGGCTACCATGTTGATTCCGGCATTTATTTACGGGTACATGTTTTTTAAACTTGATTTCCCGGTTACTGAGAGAGTTTCTTCGGGTGTATCCACAACAGAAATGTATAAAGCCTCCGTACTAAATCCGTTGTTCCTTTTCTTATTGGTTTGCATGCTGGGTACAGCGATAACCGAATTGTTCACCAACCAATGGGTGGGTGTTTTGCTTCAAAACGTGACCGACAGTGCAATCCTTGTGTTGGCGCTGGTAGCCGCCGTTCAGGCAGCGGCACGAAGTGTTGCCGGCCCGGTTGTACATCGCATTTCTCCTTCCGGATTATTATTGTTTTCCGCGATTATTTCAACTATTGGAATCTATATGTTAGCCACCACAAGTGGTGGAATGTTATTTGTTGCCGCGATTGTTTTTGGTATTGGAGTAGCTTACTTCTGGCCAACGATGCTGGGATTCGTATCAGAAAATATTCCCAAATCAGGCGCTTTGGGGATTAATTTATTAGGAGGTGCAGGAATGTTGGCTGTATCTATTTATATGTTCTTTATGGGAGGATATTATGACAGCCTGATAACTGCTGTATTACCCGCCGGTGCAAACATTGACACTTACCGTTCGGCTATCGCCGGCACTCCTGAAGCAGCAACTTACGCACATGCACAACTGGTTTCGGGGCCACAAGTACTTAGGGCAACGAATATCATTCCTCTGGTGCTGGTATTCGCGTTTCTTTTCCTGTATATTTATATGAGATCCAAAAAGAAAAAACCTTCTGTAAATATTCCTGTTATGGAACCAACTGCATAAATTTCTTTTAAAGTTGCAGCAAAGCAACAACCATTGAAGATTTTTATTTTGCGAATCAAGGCAGAATAAAAATCTTCTTTTTTTATTTGTTCACTAAAGTAACAACGGTTTTCTGAAAACAATTGCTTTATCAATAGCATTCGCTAGGTCCTTTTGCAAAATCTTCATTCGATTGGTTGGCAAGTCGGTTAAGGTTTAAGGCGTTTAGTTTTTTCAAAAAAAAAGCCTGTAAATGAATACAAGCTTTGATATATTTAAAATTTTAAAAATTAATGCTCTCTATTTGGGCGGCCTTGGGAAGAAGATTGTTGTTCCGGTTTCGGTAACAAGGCTTTTCTGCTGAGTTTAAACTTACCGGTTTTAGGGTCAACTCCAATCAATTTCACTTTCACTTTATCTCCTTCCTGGAAAACATTATCCATGTTTTCCAGCCTTTTCCACATGATTTCAGAAATGTGCAACAATCCTTGTTTACCGGGTAAAAATTCAATGAAAGCGCCAAAATCCTTAATTCCTTTCACAGTTCCTTCATATACATCTCCTACTTCGGGTACAGCAACAATGCTATTTACCCAAGCCACAGCCTGGTCAAGGCTTTCTTTATTTGCTGAGAAGATGCTTACTTCGCCCGTTTTACCTACTTCAGTAATATTAATTGTAGCGCCGGTAGTTTTTTGAATTTCCTGGATAATTTTTCCTCCTGGCCCGATGACAGCTCCAATAAATTCAGAATCAATTATCAGTTTTTCCATTCTCGGTGCATGCGGTTTTACATCCGCATTATGTTCAGGAATACAATTATACATCGCATCTAAAATGTACATCCTTCCCTTTTTCGCCTGTTCAAGCGCCTGCCTCATCACATCCATACTCAATCCATCTACTTTTATATCCATTTGCACACCACATATTCCATCCCTTGTGCCCGTTACTTTAAAATCCATATCTCCCAGATGGTCTTCATCACCTAAAATATCAGAAAGAATAGCATATTGATCTCCTTTTGAAATCAATCCCATTGCTACGCCACTAACATGTTTTTTGAAAGGAACACCTGCATCCATCAACGCGAGCGAACCAGCACAAACGGTAGCCATTGATGAAGAACCATTACTTTCCAATATGTCGCTTACCACCCGAACGGTATACGGATAATCGTTACCCGGCATTATTTGTTTTAACGAACGCATGGCTAAATTTCCATGCCCAACTTCTCTTCTTCCCACGCCACGCATCATTTTTACTTCGCCTGTTGAAAAAGGAGGAAAGTTATAATGCAAAATAAATTTTGAATAATTGCTGGTAGCGGCACTCTCAACCAATAACTCGTCAAGCGGTGTACCAAGTGTAACAGTAGTTAGAGATTGGGTTTCACCACGGGTAAATAATGCAGAACCGTGCGGCGAAGGAAGAATATTAACTTCCATAGTCAGCGGACGTATTTCTTCAAGTCCCCGGCCATCAAGACGTTTTTTGGTTGAAAGGATCATATCACGAACTACGTGATATTGCAATTCACCAAAATAATATTTAACCAACCCCTTGTCTTCATCCGGAAGTTCTTCACCAAGGTGCTCTGTGGTTTCTTCTAATAATTTAGCAAACGCTTCCGTTCTTTCATTTTTTGCTGTAGCAGACGAAGAAATTTCAAGCATTTTATCTTTGGCAAACGCAATGATCTTTTGGTCTAATTCTGCATTTCTATAGGGTTTTGTGTAATCACGTTTTCCTTTTACACCTACTTTATCCCTTAGTTCTTCCTGTGCTTTTACCTGTATCTTAATGGCATTATGAGCCACTTCAATTGCTTTTACAAGGTCATCTTCCTGGCATTCTTTTCCTTCACCTTCTACCATCATAATGTTCTTATCTGTAGCAGCGATAAGAAACTCAAGATCGGCCACTTCTAATTGCCCCCTGGTTGGGTTCACGATAAACTCGCCATCTACTTTTGCCACTCTCACCTCAGAGATAATTTCCTGGATTGGAATATCTGAAACGGCCAACGCAGCGGATGCTGCAAGGCATGCCATTGCATCAGGCATAATTTCGGGATCACTGGAAATCAATGAAATTAACACCTGCACATCGCATAAATAATCCTCAGGGAATAAAGGCCTGAGCGCTCTGTCAATTAACCTTGATGTTAACACTTCATAATCATTCAAACGCGCTTCTCTTTTGAAAAAAGAGCCGGGAATTCTTCCGGCTGAAGCAAATTTTTCCTGGTAATCAACAATTAAAGGAAAGAACGATTGACCCTCCTTGGGTTCCTGGTTCGCAACAACTGTTGCCAGTAAAATGCAATTGCCTAAACGTACTGTAACCGCCCCATCTGCCTGCCGCGCGAGTTTGCCTGTTTCTATCGTAACTATACGGCCATCGCCAATGTCAAAGGTTACATTTATTGGATTTGGAGTATTCATCTTTTATTTTAATTATTTTAAAAAAAAGTATTCCCAACCGTATTATTCAGTTGGGAATGCTTACAATATCATTTATAGTAATAAATTATTTACGGAGTCCTAACTTTTCAATTAATGCACGATATCCACTTAAATTATGCTTGCTTAAATACGCTAATAAACTTTTTCTTTTACCAACCATCTGCATCAAACCACGTTGGCTGCTGAAGTCTTTCTTATTTGCACCTAAATGATTGGAAATGTGGTTGATACGTTCGGTCAGGATTGCAACCTGCGCTTCAATTGAACCTGTGTTTTTTTCACTGCCACCAAATTCTGAAAAATATTTTGCTTTGCTTTCTGAAGTTAAATAAGACATTTTTTGTTGAAATAATTTTAATAATTGGCTGCAAATGTACTATTATATTTTGATTTGTAATAAAGGTTAAATCTTATTTTTTTGAAAATATATTTTTTAATAAAAACTTAGTTTCATGCAGGCTTTCCATTCATTGCTTTAAGATTTAACGCATACAAAGCGATAAATACCAATCCGAAAAAATTATTAAAGGCTGTTGCTCCTACAGCAATCATATCATTTCCAAAAAGATAAAACGGAACCGTCAGGCCAATAATAACCCCGATTATATAAATATAAAAACCATTTTGCTTAAGATGCCACATAAATAAAGCTCCTGTTAATGTAAATAATGCGGCAATCAAATTACCAATGGCAAGCTTCCGCATGTTATTTTTATCGAGAATTTTACTAAAGGATGCCTTTATTTTTTCAGAAAACACTTTTCTTTCATTATGAACAGCGCCTGTCGAATCAAGATAAGTTGAATCTTTTCTCAAAGGTTTTTCCTCTGAAAGTATATTCGCATACTTCTCTGCCGCAACATAAGTATAAACACTACTAACTATGGCCCAGCCACTTCCTATAAACGTAAGTATGCAAAGCCATGTAAGAAAAGAAGGCCTTGATGCAGGCTCAGTTTCATATTCGTAAGTGTTCGTTGCCATTAAGGTGCAAAATTACACATTATCAAAAAATGAATGATTTTTTATAGATTTATTCGATATCGTCTTTTGCTAGCCTAACCCATCTTCTTTATTCTTTTTTCTTTTTCGGGTTTAAACCTTTGTGCAGTTATTTCGTCTTATTAATGGTGATTTTTGGAAAAATTTCTGAATATACATTTAACAAAAATTACGATGCAAATAAATTAAATTTGGTAAATCATCTCTTAACCTATTAACTATCAATAAATGAAAAATATCTTTAAGTTTTTTTCGCTCTCAATTTTCTTTGCAGGGCTCCTTAATAGCGGGTACGCACAAAGGTCCCGTGAATTCAGGGGAGGCGGAAATTCACGGCTTTCAGGAAGTATCTCACGTGCTCCTTCGACTCCCAGACAAATGGAAACAAGATCTGCACCCGTAAGATCTTTTAATACCGTTCGTACTTCATCTCCACGTGTTCAAAATACGCAGCCAACAAGACAAATTACGGCTACCCGGACACCTGAAAGGAATTTCAATCAATCACGGGTAACTGAAACACGGAATTTTCAAAATCCTTCCAGCAATGAAAGAGTGTTTTCACAAAGAAATAATCAAACTTCTTCCACTCAAAGAGTTATTGCTTCCCGCAATAACAACGAAAGGCTAAACAGTTTTGACAGAAACCGCGCAATTTCAAGAAACATAGGGCTATTCAAGAAACGGCTATTCAAATAATTATCGATACAATAATTACAACCGCGGTTACGACCGTGATGACCGTTACTATGGAAATGTATATGGCCGCAGAACAAGATTTATGTATGGCACCCGGTATACTGTGATTCCACATAATTTTATTTCCATTCATTTCGGCGGTTATCCTTATTATTATTATGGCGGTTATTATTACGGATATTATAACGGCTATTACTGCCCGATTTTTCCTCCTTTCGGTTTGCATATTAGTGTTCTCCCTTTTGGTTATGTAAGATTGTTTATTGGAGGAATACCATACTATTATTATAACGGAATTTATTATCGTCATTATGATAATTCATACGAAGTAGTTGATGCGCCAATGGGAGCAACAGTTTCTTCATTGCCCGAAGGAGCACGCTCAGTTATTATCAATGGAGAAAAATTGTATGAATTGAACGGGACTTATTATAAGGCCGACAGAGACCAGAATGGCAATGATGTTTTTATAGTTGTCGGAAAAAACGGTGTTATCAATAATACGCCGGTTGATGAAAGCAGTAATATCATTCCTGATTCGCAATCTTTACAAATTGGTGATACCATTTCCCAATTGCCTGAAGGTTCTAAAATTGTAACAATAAACGGTAAGCAGGTTTATGAAACACCGGATAATATTTACCTGCGCGAAGAAAACAATAATGGGGTAGTACAGTACGAGGTAGTAGGCAAATAAATTTTAGATTTTTTTATTTTCAAAACCGGCAATTGCCGGTTTTTTTGTTATAATATTTTATTATAAGGGCTAAATCAATTGATCTAATAGAGTGTAGTTAAAAAGCTAAAATGTTAAAATTCCAGTTGACAAAAAGTTTAAATGTATGAACGGTATAATTGTAGTCGCATTATTTTAATACTTTAACACGAATGACAACTTTTTCAATTAAACGGAAGTAATTTTTCAGATTGAGAAATTTATTTTGAACAGAGAATATTTTTATGATGCCTAAGTTTTTACTTTTATTTTTTTGCTCAACTTTTATTAGTTCTTACCTGTCAGCGCAAATTGATAAAGAACCTTTGCCTACTCAGGATGCAACAATAATAGAAGTAAACAAATCAAATAGTTTATTTGGTAAAGTGGTCGACTTGCAAAACAATAAAGGAATTAGTGGTGCAACGGTTCAATTGTTTATTACAAAAAGCGATTCGTTTCCAAATCAACCTCAGGATTCACTAATTGCTGTGATGTTGACCAAGCCAAACGGTGATTTTCATTTTTCAAATATTCCTTTTCATGCCTATCTTAAGGTTGAGATATCTGCGGTTGGATACTCATTATACCATCATACTTTTTCTTTTGATAAAACTGAAAGCCAACCGGTAATTCAAAAAGATATGGGCAACATTGTAATGGCCCGCGCCACTGAAAAGCTGCAAACAGTTACCGTAATGGCGCAACGGCCGGCGCTTCAGTTGGGTATTGATAAAAAGATTTTTGATGTGGGTAAAAGTATTACTTCAAAAGGCGGAACAGCAATAGATGTGATGAAAAATATTCCATCCGTTTCTGTAGATGTAGATGGAAATGTACAAGTAAGAAATTCAAGCCCGACTATTTTTATTGACGGAAGGCCAACGATTCTCACACTTGACCAGATTTCTTCAGATGATATTGACAGGATTGAAATTATAACCAATCCATCTGCAAAATATGATGCATCCACTACAGGCGGAATTATCAATATTATTCTGAAGAAAAATAAAAGACGTGGTTTAAACGGACTGGCGTCTCTTACCGGCGGTATACCCGAAAGGTATTCAGGAAATATTAATCTGAACATGCGGCAAGGAAAATTTAATTTCTTTGTATCCGGACATTATAACTACTCAAATAATAACGGCCATGGCAAAAGTTTCAGGCAAAATAAAACCGGCGGCGTAGTTGATAATTATTTTATCCAGCACTCATTAAATAATCATACGCGGCAATTCATTGGTTTAAGAGGTGGCGTTGATATCTTTTTAGATAACAGGAACACCATTACTTTATCGCAAGGTTTTGTGAACGGTCATTTTTCTAATATTCAAACCCAGAACCAGGAATATTATGATAACAGCAATCAACTGACTCAATCAGGCATCAGGAATGAAAATGGACGCGTTCAATTTAAAAGAAACAGTTCCTCTATATATTATACTCATAAATTTCCGAAAGAAGGAGAAACGATTGATGCAAGTATAAAAATGAATTATGGAGGTGTGAATGATGATGATAAAATCATAAATAGTTTCTATAATCCTGATAAAACTTTAATCGGGGATCCCAGCATTGTTCAGAATGATGGTGCCAATAATAATAACCAGGTTACTGCTAAAGTTGATTATGTAAATACTTATGAAGATGATAAAAAATTAGAAGCGGGACTTCGCAGTTACACCAATAATTATACGAGTTATTTTAATTCGTATTCAATGAAAAACGGCGAGGCAATTAAGTTACCTTTAAGCAATAATTACAAATATATCGAAAACATCCAGGCAGCTTATATAACTTATACCGGCAAAATAAAAACCATAGGATATCAGGCAGGCTTACGCGGTGAATATTCAAAATTTACAGGAACGCTTCTTGACAGTGCCAAAAAATTCGGTTATGAATATCCTTCCCAATTAAAAAATATCTGGAATGCACTCTTCCCAAGTCTTTATTTATCCAAAAAGCTGAATGAAACTGATGAAATACAATTGAATTATTCAAGAAGAATTCGCAGGCCTAATTTCAGGCAGTTAAATCCTTTTATAGACATAAATGATCCATTAAATATTCAACAGGGAAATCCTCAGTTGAAACCTGAATACAGCAATTCATTTGAATTTAATTACAGTAAATCTTTTAAAAATAACAGCAATTTTCTTGCTTCGGTTTATTACAGAAATACTACCGGCGACATTACCCGTTACAGCGATACATTATCCGCTGCTCAATATGATAAATTACAAAATGCAGGTGTAGACCCAAATGCCATTTTAAATACTTTCATCAATTCAAAAAGTACCAACCGGGCAGGATTAGAACTTACTTTGCAGGAAAAATTAGGTGAGAATTTCGATATAACGCCCAATGTAAATATTGGTTATAGAAAAGTGAATGCTACACAAAATTCACTGGATCTAAACAATGAAGGATGGGATTTCAGTTCTAAACTAACTACCAACTATAAGATAAAAACGGAGAACAAATCAAATGTATTTAACAATGTGAGTTTCCAGTTAACCGCTGATTATCATTCTCCACGGGTAATTCCACAGGGAAGAAGATTAGAAAGATTCAGTTCTGATTTTGCCATGCAAAAAGATCTTTTTAAAAATAATAATGGCTCAATTATCTTTAGTGTGAATGACATCTTTAACACACACCGTTACGGAGTAATTTATGACACGCCAACTTTTTACCAGGAAACATACAACAGGCGTCGGGTAAGAAGTTTCAGATTGACTTTTAGTTATAAATTCGGAAATTCCGATTTTTCTTTATTCAAACAAAATACCGATGATACGGGAAATGATTAGAGCAGTAAACAAACAAATAATTGAAATTTTTATTGACTTGCTGGTTTAATTCATGAACTGGCCGTCTGCAAAAAGATAAGGATCGATAGAATAATAAGGATCAATTTCAGAAGGAAGTTCACCAAGTTCAATTTCAATTCCAGACCTGTTTTCTCTTATTTGCCACAAATAAAGTTCCTTATTGTTTGCAACAACTTCCGGCAGCATATTCTTTAAAAGCCCATTCCAGCAAGCATCCTGAAGTTGGTCTGCCTCCGAACCTATACTTTTCGTTTTCATTAAGTTTTTGCCAGCATTGTCTTGAAGAAAAACGAGTGCCGGTCATTAATAATATTTCCTGTTGTAAAATTTTTTCCATAATTGACAATTTTTATTTCTATTACTAAGACTAAAAATTGTTTTCAGAAATTAATCCGGAATTAGAATTTTATGTTAAAAGGAAAACGAAAAAGAGGGTAAAATTATTTCAGGTGTTGCCTGAACTTTTTTAATTCTGAAACATCAGACTGAGAAAGAACTTCGTTATTATCGTATTTAGCTTTTAAAAATAATACTCGTTTATGTTGAGGATATTTTTCGAGAATTTCTTCTATCAACTTTCCTGCTTCAGTATCTTTTTCAAATAACGGTGTATTTTCAGGAAGTTCGGATTTTTGCCTCGTAGGCATTTTTTTTATGATCGATTCCAATGCCGCCAGCCGTCCGGGAAGCACACCATTTATTTTAGAAGCTTTATCATATAAACCCTGCAATTGCTTTTTGCTCAACCAACCCCGTCGCTGATATTGTTGATAAATACTGATAACAAATGATGACACCGGAAACGCCATAATGCAATCTTCCAGCAACATATTGATAATATCAAGTTTTGGTCTGTTTTGTTGCATAAATTAGATTTAGACAAAAGTAAATAAAGAGAAGGACTAGCAAAAACCGAAAACATACCTGATTTTACTGTTTGCCGCGGCCTGCAAATCC
>CAWEQV010000014.1:0-644130 GCA_963811285.1 uncultured Chitinophagaceae bacterium
ATAGCTTGTTTTAGTTTAATTACATTAAAACATGAATTCATTTTTCCGAAAATAAAATTCCATTAAACCAATATCTATGAAAAAAGTATTCGTTATGCTGTTAGTTGCCTCGCTTTTGGTTTTTACTATTTCTTCGTGCAGTAGCTCACGTAAACCGGATGTCCAATGGCAGAAGGTATTATTCATTAATAATCTAGACGAATATTATTCTCTCAAATTGGCATGAACTGGATTCCCTTACAAGATGAAAAGCAATTAGAAGAAATTGTTGCTAAATCAAATATTATTCCACAAGTGATTTTCAAACACAGTACACGTTGTGCTGTTAGCAGTATGGCTAAAAACCGCCTTGACAGAAAAGAAGCACCTGCAGGTGTTAATTTTTACCTGTTGGATTTAATAAGGCACAGGAATATATCCAATAAAATCGCTTCTGATTTTGGTGTAATACATCAGTCTCCCCAGGTTCTGGAATCCATAACGGCGCATGCATTTTTAATGAAAGCCACAGCGGAATCATCTTTGATGAGATTGAAGCCGCCGCAGCCATACCCAAATAAAAATGTGGTTTTTTGTTCGTTCACTGCAATAAAAGCAGATTTAATTGCTTAAAAAGGTTCCCTACTGCGTAAAATATTGCTGTAGTTCTGCATCAGTTTTTACCATCACATCCCGCACTTTACTTCCCTGGTTAGGCCCGACAATTCCTGCGGCTTCCAGTTGATCCATCAAGCGGCCTGCGCGGTTGTAACCCAGTTTCATCCTGCGTTGTAATAACGAAGTGCTTCCGCTTTGGCTTTGAACGATCAGTTTGGCGGCGTCTTCAAAAAGCGGATCGCGATCGGTAGCATCAAAAGATTTATTTTCAAATTCTTTTTCATCCACATATTCCGGCAACATAAATGCTTCTGTATATCCTTGTTGCTCACCAATAAAATCCGTGATTTTATCTACTTCAGGCGTATCTACAAAAGCACATTGAAGCCTTGTCAGATCGCCATTATAGCTAATCAGCATATCGCCTTTACCGATCAATTGTTCTGCGCCGCCAATATCCAAAATGGTACGGCTGTCAATTTTACTGCTCACTTTAAAGGCAATACGCGCAGGGAAATTCGCTTTGATAGTACCGGTAATAATATTTACTGACGGACGCTGGGTGGCGATGATCAAGATGAATACCAACTGCCCTTGCCAACTGTGCCAATCGTGCAATCGGCATTTCCACTTCTTTACCTGCAGTCATGATCAGGTCTGCAAACTCATCAATAACCAAAACGATAAAAGGTAAAAACTGGTGTCCTTTTTCAGGATTTAATTTCCGGTTTACAAATTTTTGATTGTACTCTTTTATGTTTCTCGTTCCCGCTTCTTTTAAAAGATCATATCGATTGTCCATTTCAATACAAAGCGCATTCAAAGTATGAATTACTTTTTTTGTATCGGTGATAATGGCGTCTTCCTCGCCGGGCAATTTTGCAAGGAAATGTTTTTCAATGCTTTTATAAATACTTAATTCTACTTTTTTAGGATCAATTAAAACAAGCTTTAATTGTGAAGGATGTTTTTTATATAAAAGAGAAACGAAAATTGCATTTAAACCAACAGATTTTCCCTGCCCGGTAGCGCCTGCCATCAGTAAGTGTGGCATGGAAGTAAGATCAACAATAAAGTTTTCATTGTCGATCTTTTTACCAATTGCGATAGGCAAAGTGTATTTACTATTGACAAATTTATCAGAATTCAACAGTGTTTTCATACTCACTATTGTCTTATTATAATTCGGTACTTCTATACCAATTGTACCTTTTCCGGGAATAGGAGCAATAATACGAATGCCAAGCGCAGCAAGGCTTAGGGCAATATCGTCCTCCAGATTTTTAATGCGCGAAATACGAACGCCTGGTGCAGGAATAATCTCATAAAGCGTAACAGTCGGACCGACAGTTGCAAAAATCTTCTGTATCTCTATATCATAATTGCGCAGCGTATGAATGATCTGGTTTTTATTTTCTTCCAACTCTGAAACGTCCTGAACAATCTTATCGCTTCCATGGTTTTCCAACAGATCGAGTGTTGGATATTTATAATTCCTAAGATCAAGAACCGGATCATAAAGCTGATGCTGAACTTTTGGTTTTAGCGGTGTTTCGGGCTCTTCTTCATCGGCTAAAGCCTCAGGATTTTTTACCTCCAAAGTAAGGTCACTTTCAGGAGCGCTATCTCTTACAATATTTTTCTTTTCTTGCTTTTTGAAAGTATTAGCAAATGGTTCTTCATTTTTTTCGATCACATCAAATTCATGATTAAATACATCTTCGCCAACGGGATTTGAAGTTATCGGCTTAATGGAAGCATTTTTTGTCTCTTCTTGTGTTTGATTAGAAAAATAATTATCAGACTTTTCAGTAAACAAAGAATTTTTTAGGTTTTTTACTTTGTGAAAATTGAAAGCCGGATTAAACCGCCAGATAATATAACTGAGCAGGCTGACAAATAAAAGCGCCGCAGTTCCAATATATCCAATTACCTGCTGCAGCCATTCGTTAATCATATCTCCCACTTTGCCGCCCCAAAAAAATTCAGCACTTGAAGAATTGACTGACTTTGCATGCGGAGTATGAAACAAAAAAGAAGCGCAAACACTGATCACCAAAAGCCCTGCGATCACGTATCGAAGATTTCTTTTTACAGAAAAGATTTTCCGTGGAGCAAATAAATTGACACCAATTACAAAAAATAAAAGACAAAATAAATAAGAGGCAATTCCGAAACCGGAACGGAAAAATAAATCAGAAATGTAAGCGCCTATAGTTCCCAGTGCATTGGCAAAATGTTGATTGCTGTCGGGAAATAAAATTTTTGCATCTCTTATACCAGACTGATCCTGCTCCCATGTAAAAAGATAGGAAGTAAATGCTACAAAAAGCAAAAAAGAGATCAGGATGAGAACGGTTCCTGCAATTTTATGCGAACGTTCGTCATGAATCAGTTTTTTTACTTCTATTTTTTCAACTTTATCAGGTTTCATTTTAGAAGCGTCAGCAGCTTTTGTTTTTTTAGTCTTTTTTCGGGTGGTTGCCATGGTTAACAAAGATAGGAAATGGAATATTGTTTTTTAATCTGCCCAGGAGCGATTGTTTATAAATTTAGTTTAATAATTTGCCAGATAAAAATTACAAAAATTATTTTCTTTTACAAGCGACAAAAAGAAAAATCCAACCAAGAATAAAACATATGCCGCCAAAAGGAGTAATAGCGCCAATCCAATTGTAGCCCGGTTGTACAGCTGCTTTTATGGCTGCAAGGATATATAGCGAGCCTGAGAATAAAATAATTCCTGCTATAAATAATCTTCCCGCCCAAGTCATGGTTTTATTTGGAAATTCTTTATAAAGAATTCCTACACCTAATAATGCAAATACATGGTAAAACTGGTATCGAACAGATGTTTCAAAAATTTCCAAAGCATAATCGGAAACAGCCCCCTTTAATGTGTGCGCCGCAAATGCACCCAAGGCTACTGAAAGTGCTCCTAAAATCGCTGCAGTTTTTATATACCCTTTATGCATCACATTAATTATTTTTTCTCTTCTTTTTGTAAAAAATGTAAAGAACCTGTTTTAAGATCCGCAACTTCCAAAACATGATCTGCTTCTAAATAAACAGGTTCACGTTCTTTTAATTTTTGCTGAATAAAAAAAAGTAACTCTGATGAATTTACCTTTTTTAATAATGGCCTCTTTTCGGTTTCATCCATCACTCTTTCTAAAATATATTCGGGTGACGCTTTTAAATAAATAATAGTGCCATGTTCCTTCATCCAATTCATATTGTCGAAAAAACAAGGTGTTCCCCCACCACATGCTACAAGACAACGGTGTTTATTTTCAAATTTGCGTAAGTGATATCTTTCCATTTCGCGAAACTTATCTTCACCGTGTTTTTCGAAAATCTGTTCTACCGGCAGTTCAAATAGGTTTTCAATTTCTGCATCCAGATCATAAAAAGTGTAACCTTCTTCCAAAGCCCAAATATGGCCCCAGTGAGACTTACCGCTACCCATAAAGCCTATTAAAAAAGTATTGTCGTTCAAAATCTTTTTATTTATTCCTAAATAAATTTAGAATTATTTTAAACCTTCAATTTTATCCCTGAAAACTACAACCAATTTAGCAGATTAAATCTGTTCTTCAATTCCATTAAAATCGAATCCATTGTAAGAACGATCAAATCTTTATCAATGGCAAACTCCCACATTTCTTTATCAGAAATAGATTTTCTGATTTTTGTAACATGAAGAAAATTTTCAGAAGACCACGTTTTCAAATAGTCAGGAAATTTTTCATCAACCAGATACTTCATTCAAAATTAGTTAAGGTAGTGTCCGTACAAAAAATTTGGGTAAAAATTGAATACTTCTATATCTTTGATTATTGCAATAGCCTTTGTAAGACGAGGAAACCCTTTTAATATAATTTCTTCGGAATCACATTGTGAAACACCCGCCAATAATTGTTTTTATCGTAATTCGTGTGCCTACAGGCTGCTGTTCTTTATCTCCCAGTAATCCAGTTTGTTCAAAAACTTCGCAACAATTAAATGCTGAGGGTGGCAACTTGTATGCATGCCTCTGGTCTCTTTTCTTGATAATCCCTGAATTAGCAATACAATTGCCTCGACTGATTGATGATGAGTTTTTTTAGGGATGATGAATTAGTCAACCTTTAAATTCCATTTAGAATTGTCACTTTTAAAATCAAATTCCGCCAGTGTCGGTGTGCTATCACCGGAGGATGCCAGCACTAACTTTTTGTTTGAATCCGGAACTACCTTAGGCATTATTCTGTATGTGCCATCAGTTAGTTGATCAATGCGCCACAATTGTTCCGGTGCACCGGTAAATGTTGGAACGGTTATTACTTCACTATTTGCTGTTGCCGCTAGTGCCCTGTCTGTTCCTGCTATTACTATTTTATAATAGGGACCTCCCAGGTGGCCTTCACCCGGAACAGCGGTAATTGTCCATTTTTGACTAGGGCGATCCAGGTAATCTCCTATTTCTGCATGAATGGTGCCGGTTGGCCAGGTTTTAATTACATCGCTTAATTGCTGCGCCGGAACTGGTTTTATTGGTTCATCATTGTTACGAAAAAATCGCATTCCTCCTGCCATTCGTACAAAATCAACTCCCAATTCCAAAGCGTATCCTCTTCTCACAGATTCAATTTCATAAGTTCCTTCTTTAAGATTATCTCCTGCAACAGGCCATCCATTTTTCCATAGTAACGGACGGATGCCTAACACGCTACGTCCGCTTTGGTCTAAATCAGCTTCGTAATGGCAAGACATTTTTTCAACTCCATCACCAAGAACGATTCGTCCAAAATGTCCCGGACCTATAAGTTTTCCGCGGGTTGCAGCGACCATTTTACCGCCACCTTCAAGCATGTCTCTACCTACATTATCCACGAAAGGACCTGTTACTTTCCTGGATCGGCCAACAACAATGTTGTAGGTGGAGTTGGCGCCGTCGCAGCAACTACCGTGTGAGGCAAGGAGATAGTACCAACCGTCGTGGTACACCAGATCTGAGGCTTCACAAACAATGGCTACATTGACTGGTTTATTACCCTTTACGTGTTTTCCGGTTTTTGGATCAAGTTCTACTACTCGGATAAATCCAAAATAGGTGCCGTATGAGAGCCAAAGGCGACCGGTAGTAGGATCCAACATCAGGCCCGGATCAATGGCATCATTATCTTCATAACCATCAGATGTAGCAACTATTACAGGTTCTGAATATTTAAAATCGGGAGAGTTTGGATCAAGTGTTTTATTCCACATGCTAAGTATCGCCCCTTTGTGGGCAGCTCCGCCACCGGTTGCTCCATATACCACTAGGTAGCGATTGCCAATTTTCATCGCATCAGGTGCTGCTCCACCACCAGGCCTTACTGCACCGCCATCCCATGTCCAACCGTCTGCGGATATAAGTCCGCCTCCACCAGTGCCAAATGTGTAATACTTACCATCACATTCTACGATTGTAGAAGGGTCGTGTATAAATGGTTTTCCTACCTGTGCTATTAGTGTTTGTGTTGTCAATACTGCTAACAAGGTGGCTATGCCGGTTATTTTAATTCTTTTCATAACAAGTTTGATTTCAGAATAATTTATGTCTTAGATCGAATAACAAATTTATTGGTAACTAATACTGAAGTTTTTTACAGGTAATCCTTTTTCATTCAAAAAACGAAGACAGAAACTACACATACCCGGGCCATTGATTACCGCTCCACGTATGATGTTCTTTCCCTTGTGAAGAGTTAAACGCGCAGAGGTGCCATTGTCCACGATCATATCCCTGTCTCCGGAAAGCGTAAGCGCTTCTGTGCCATTCAACCACCACATACTTGCCGAATTACATCCTGCAGATAACCTGACGTTTTTAATTTCTTCCGGGCAGTCGATAACGGTGACAAGCCAAAAGAGTACCCCATATTCAGGCTTGTTGATTGCATACGTAAAATGGTATAAGTTAAAGTCGTACACCTTGCTGTCCAACGCATACCATTTCAGTTCCTGGTCGCCCACTTTTACCTTTTCACCATTTTTGGGAATTGTCATAAAATCATTGGAAAAGTTATCGGTTGAAAAGGTGGTTGTAAGGTAATTGTCAGTGAATATACTGTTTCTGGTAATGTCTTTCCTGACGGGTTCGAGAACCAACCAACGTTGAATAAACCCCTTAGCATTCGGCGCCTTCTTTGCTGTTGTAGCAGCCGTAAAGTGTTTGGAAAGCGTATGTGTGGTATCGCCTTTTATGGGTATCTGAGACAGCATTGCCCTTTGTTGTTGGCCCCTCGGCTGCGCGAATACTGTAACAACACATAATTGTACTGTTAAAAAAACGACAAAAGCCATAGCTCGTATCAGGGATCTGTGTTTTCTGTTCATAGTAGATTTCTTTTTGTAGGTTTAAAGAGCTTTAAAATTCCATTTAGAATTGTCACTATTAAAATCAAATTCCTCAAGTGTCGGCGTGCTATCTCCGGAAGATGCCAGCACTAACTTTTTGTTTGAATCCGGAACTATCTTAGGCATTATTCTGTATGTGCCATCAGTTAGTTGATCAATGCGCCACAATTGTTCCGGTGCACCGGTAAATGTTGGAACGGTTATTACTTCACCATTTGCTGTTGCCGCTAGTGCCCTGTCTGTTCCTGCAATTACTATTTTATAATAGGGACCTCCAAGGTGGCCTTCACCCGGAACAGCGGTAATCGTCCATTTTTGATTAGGGCGATCCAGGTAATCTCCTATTCTTGCATCAATGTTGCCGGTTGGCCAGGTTTTAATTACATCTGTTAATTGCTGGCCCGGAACTGGTTTTATTGGTTCATCGTTATTACGAAAAAATCGCATTCCTCCTGCCATTCGTACAAAATCAACTGCCAATTCTAAAGCATATCCTCTTCTGACCGATTGAATTTTATAGGTTCCTTCTTTAAAATTATCCCCTGCAACAGGCCATCCATCTTCCCATAGTAACGGACGGATGCCTAATACGCTACGTCCGCTTTGGTCTAAATCAGCTTCGTAATGGCAAGACATTTTTTCAACTCCGTCACCAAGAACGACACGCCCAAAATGTCCCGGACCTATAAGACGGTCGCGCGCTGCGAGTACCATTTTACCGCCGCCTTTTAACATGTCTCTTCCCATATTATCGAGATAAGGGCCTGTTACTTTTCTGGATCGGCCCACAACTATGTTGTAGGTAGAGTTGGCGCCATCGCAGCAGGTTCCATGGTCGCCAAGAAGATAATACCATCCATCGCGATATATCAAATCAGTAGCTTCACAATCAATTGCTATATTTATCGGTTTATTACCTTCTATACGCTTACCTGTTTTGGGATCAAGTTCTACAAGGCGAATGAATCCGAAAAAGGTTCCATATGATAACCATAATCGCCCATCTGTCGGGTCCAGCAGGAGTCCTGGATCGATGGCATCATTATCTTCATATCCGTTGGATGAAGCAACTACTACAGCTTCTGAATATTTAAAATCGGGAGAGTTTGGATCAAGAGTTTTATTCCACATGGTAAGTATTCTTCCATTATGTCCGCCTCCCAAACCGCCACCTGTTGCGCCATAGACTATGAGGTAGCGATCACCAATTTTTACTACATCCGGAGCAGCGCCTCCGCCAGGTCTTACTGCACCACCGTTCCATGTCCAACCGTCTTCAGATATAAGTCCGCCTCCACCGGTACCAAATGTATAATACTTCCCTTCACTTTGTATGATTGTTGACGGATCATGTATAAATGGTTTCCCAATTTGTGCTGTCACTGTTCCCGTTAAGCACAAAGATAAGAGGGCTGTTACGCCCATCATTTTACTCCTTATTTTCATAATAACTCCAATTTTCAATTGAGATCTTAATACGATTACTAATTTTTAATTTCATTTACAAGTTATAGTGAGATTTTTTATCGGCTCTCCATTTTCATCCAAAAAGCGCACACAGAAATCACTCATTCCGGGACCATTGATCACAGCGCCGCGGATTATATTTTTTCCTTTTTGAAGTGTCAGGCGGTGTGAGACACCATCGTCCATTACCATACGCCTGTCTCCCGAAAGTATTACTGCTTCCTTTCCATTCAGCCACCACATTGATGCAGAATTTGACCCTACTGCCAGTCTTACATTTTTCATTTCCTCGGGACTGTTGACTATAGTTACTGCCCAAAACAAAACGCCGTATACCGGTTGCCTTAATTCATAAGCAAAACGAAATAATTTGACGTCAAATTTTTTGCTATCCAATGCGTGCCAGGTTAGTTCCTGATCTCCGACTTTTACTTTTTCTCCGTCGTTGGGAAGAACAGTAAACTGATTTGGGAAATACTCTGTTTCAAATGCGTTTCTTATATAACTATCTGTAAAAATAGTATTGCTACGAATCGGTTTGCTAATTGGTTCTAAGAGTAACCAACGTTGGATGAATCCTTGAGAATCTGGTGCCTTTTTTGCTGTCGTGGCTGGAAGGAAGTAATGTGTGAGGCTTCGGGCAGTATCGCTTTGGGCGGTAGAATCAGTTTTGCCCTTTGATGAAACGGAACATCCTTGTGATCCTAATCCTACCAAAATTACAAAGCCTATTGCTTGCAACAATAATTTGTGCTTAATATTCATACTAGATCTTTACAGTGTTTACGATTGTAGTTGATGGTAAAACAAGCATACATTTTTGCTAAACTACAGAAAAAAATATCACTTTCATTACCATTCATAAAAAGGATTCATAAATACCTTCCCACCCTGTGTCCGCTACAAAGATTGTTATGAATCAAGTTGGGTTTCCAAAAAGAAATGCCGCATGTAGTTGGTTTACAGTAACCAGGGTGTTTGGCAAAATATTTTGAAGTAACTTTTTTCAGGACAGGCTAACTTCTTTTTCTGGCTTGCTTTTGCTTACCTAATTCAGGAATGCACTGCCACACCTGGAAGCCCGGTAGTGGTTTTGAAGTTAAAAAAGCAAGTTGATATTAATGTTGCGTTTTACTATTTGGCATAGTAAATAAAGAAATTTATGTGATTTTTATTTCAGATAACGCAGTCTTCCTGCCTTATTAATAAATTCTTTCGATAGAGGTTCTATTAGTTCAGGTTATCGGCTTTTCTTTTTATTGATTTTAAATCACCGCCTTAAATGATTATCATTCCATGATTTGATTACAGCTTTGCAATGACTTCAGGAAAAAAAAGGATCTTAAGAGACAAACTGCTCGACTGTTTAAAAGTGGGTTTTATGATTTTTCTTCAGGGAATCCCGGTTATTAATATCTATACATTTCAGGTTTATAAGGGCCTTCCTTAGGAATGTTCAAATAAGTGCTTTGTGCGTCAGAAAGTTCGTCAAGTTCCACACCGATTTTTTTCAAATGCAAACGTGCTACTTTTTCATCCAAATGTTTTGGAAGCACATACACTTTATTTTCATACTGATCCGAGTTTTTCCAAAGTTCTATTTGCGCCAACACCTGGTTGGTAAATGAATTACTCATCACGAAACTTGGATGTCCTGTTGCACAGCCTAAATTCACCAAACGTCCTTCTGCCAGAACAATTACATCTTTTCCATCGATAGTATATTTATCAACCTGCGGTTTAATGACATCTTTTGTATTACCATAATTTTTATTCAGCCATGCCATATCAATTTCAATATCAAAGTGGCCAATGTTACAAACGATAGTTTTGTCCTTCATTTCTTTAAAATGTGCAGCTTTAATTAAATCGCGGCAACCTGAAGCTGTAACAACAATATCTGCTTCTTTAACTGCGTCAATCATTTTCTTCACTTCATAACCATCCATTGCCGCCTGCAAAGCACAGATAGGATCAATCTCAGTCACGATGACTCTCGCACCTGCTCCACGTAAACTTGCTGCAGATCCTTTTCCAACATCGCCGTAACCGCCTACAACAGCTACTTTTCCAGCCATCATCACATCTGTCGCTCTCCTTATTGCATCTACCAAACTTTCTTTACAACCATATTTGTTATCAAATTTAGATTTGGTAACAGAATCATTTACATTGATCGCAGGAATAGGCAATGTACCTTTTTCCATTCTTTCATACAACCTATGAACGCCAGTTGTAGTCTCTTCTGACAAACCTTTTATATGCTGAATCAATTCAGGATACTTATCAAAAACCATGTTCGTCAAATCACCGCCATCATCCAAAATCATATTCAAGGGACGATCTTCACTTCCAAAAAATAACGTTTGCTCTATACACCAATCGGCTTCTTCCTGTGTTTCTCCTTTCCATGCAAAAACCGGGATGCCCGAAGCGGCAATCGCAGCAGCAGCCTGGTCTTGTGTTGAAAAAATATTACATGAACTCCATTTTACTTCTGCTCCCAATGCAACTAAAGTTTCAATAAGAACAGCGGTTTGAATCGTCATGTGAAGACAACCTGCAATACGCGCACCTTTCAAAGGTTTTTCTTTTCCGAATTCTTCGCGCAGCGCCATTAAACCCGGCATTTCTGCTTCTGCCAGATTAATTTCTTTGCGGCCCCAATCGGCCAAACTAATATCTTTTACTTTGTATTTAAGACCAAAGTCAATTGTATTTTTTGTAACTGATGACATAATAACTATTTTATTAGATTGCAAATGTAATAATATTAGAATAAAATACTAATACTTATTCTAACTTTAGGATATATTTGAACTTATTTGTAATTTAAAAGAATAAACTCCTGTTTAAGCATGAAATCACAAACGCGAAAAGAAGAATTGGTAACCTCATCTTACATGCCGGATAAAAAAGATCTTTCTATTTTAAAACTACTTCAACAAAATGCGCGAATTACAGTAAAGGAAATTGCTGACAAAGTCCATCTGAGCACCACGCCTGTTCATGAGCGTATCAAACGAATGGAAGAAGCGCGTATCATAAAACAATACGCTACTTTGGTGGATAATGCAAAAGTGAAAAAATCTTTGATAGTTATCTGTTACGTTTCTTTGAAACAGCATGGAAAGAATGCGGGTGCAAAATTTATAAAAGTCATCGGCGATCTGAATGAAGTGATTGAATGTTACAGCATCTCAGGCGAATTTGATTTTATGTTGAAAGTAGTTTGTGAAGACATGAATGCTTACTATGATTTTCATGTAAATAAATTAAGTGAAACGGAAAACGTTGGCCATGTGCAAAGTATTTTTGTGATGGGTATTATTAAACAAACACATCAATTGGTTTGGGATGAATAGAAAAAATCACTTTAAACAGTAAACAAATAAAAAAAGAGAATTTCTGTTTTGAAACAATTTTTATGACTGACCAATATATTGTCAATACAAGATTAATATCACAACAAATTGCTGAAAAAAAATTTAACACACCAACAGAAATCGTTGAATGGATGGGAGCTATGCAAGCGCAGGATTTTGCAATGGCAAAATGGGCGATAGGACTTCGTTTACCAAAATCGAAGGAAAAGGAAATTCACGAAGCAATTGATTCAGCTAAAATTATAAGAACGCATTTACTCAGGCCAACATGGCATTTCGTTTCAGCTTCCAATATTTATTGGATGTTGAAATTAACCGGGCCAAAAATTAAATCCGGAATGAAAGGCAGGCTCAGGCAACTTGAGTTAAATGAAAATATTTTAAATAAAGCTAATTCTACAATAGAAAAAAGTTTAGATAAAGAAAAGTATTTAACAAGAAAAGAATTAGTAACTGAACTTAATAAAGCGAAAATTCAAACACATAACAACCGTTCTTCCCATATTTTATTAAATGCAGAATTAGAAGGAATTATAGCGAGTGGAAAAATGAAAGGAAAGCAACCAACTTATGCTTTGCTTGCTGAAAGAGTGCCTCAAATCAAATTGTTCAATAAAGAAGAAGCTTTGTTTAAACTGGCAACGAAATATTTCCAAAGCCATACCCCCGCTACTTTACAAGATTTTGTGTGGTGGTCAGGATTATTAGTTTCTGATGCCAAAAAAGCCATTTCATCGATTAAGAAAAATTTCACTTTTGAAAAGGTAAACGATGTTGAATACTTGTTTTCTAATTCAGATAATTCTTCAAAAAAATTTGAAAAATCTGTTTTTCTATTACCAGCTTTTGACGAATTTTTAATCGGTTATAAAGACAGAAGTACATCCATTATTTCCATGAATCAATCAAAAATATTTTCAAAAAACGGCATCTTCTGGCCAACAGTTGTCAGAAATGGCAAGGTCGAAGGAACCTGGAAACGGGAAATGAGAAAAGATAAAGTAATTATAACCGCACGTTTTTTTGATTCAAAAAACAATCCATCCAGAGCGAACATGAAAAAGGAAGTTGAAAAATTAGGCTTCTTTTTAAACAGTAAGATTGAATTAAATTTTACCTGAGAAAGATTTCTGATGCTCAAGTAGACTGTAGCAAATCTAATGTTACTCCTACCTAATCAAAACGAAGCTTCCTTTTTTGTAAACTGTATCGCCTAAATCACAAATCGCTTCAATAACATATACATACACCGAAGAAGGTTGTGCCCAGCTTTTTAATTGCCCATCCCAACCATAATTTTTATCATTTGGCAAGAAATTTTTTGCTTCATAAACTATTTGTCCAAACCGGTTGTAAATGGTAAACCGGACAATCTTTTTTATTCCACGCGTTAAAGGGTAATAAAAATCATTAAGGCCGTCATTATTTGGCGTAAATGCTGTAGGCATAAGAATATAGGAATCTTTGCATTGAACAAAGATGGTAACACTGTCTCTTGCAACGCAGCCGCTGTCAGAGGTTACCGTAACAAGATAGGTTGTTGTTGCCCATGAAACACCATTTGGAAAAGCACACGTGTTGCAACTTAATGAATCAGTAGGTGACCACACATATGAAGCAACGTTATTGCTGTAAGTGGGATGTATTGAAAAAGGCGTATCATAAGGATAAGTACTGTCAGCACCGGCATCAACTGTTGGCAGGCTTTTTACATGTACCGTTATATCTGCAGAACCGCTAAAACAACCAACAGAATCGGATAGAGTTGCCGTATAAGTTGTAGTCTCTAAAGGAGAAACTACCGGATTATATCCGTTCGGATTCGACAGACCTGTTGCGGGTGTCCACGTGATTTGTTTGGTAGGTGGAGAAACCTCAAGCGTTATCGTATCCAATTGGCATATATAAGGATTGGTTGCCTTAGGAGTAACTGCAAAAGGAGAGAAAACATTTACCAACACACTATCCTGATAAGTACAGCCATACTGGGTAGTGGCGGTAGCATAATAAATAGTCGTATCTGTAGGATTTGCAAGAACAGTATCGGCTTTACTGCTGGAAAGTGTTCCTGCCGGAGACCATGTAAGAGAATAATTATGAAATGCAATCAGTGTATCAGGTGTTCCGAGGCATAAGGTATCGAGAGTCGGAATCGTTTGAACAAAAGGTAAAGGGTGAATAACCACCGGATTTACAAGGCTATCAAAGCATCCGTTGATGTCGATGGCGGAAAGTTTTACATTAAATTTCCCGGATCTTGGAAATGGATAGGGTTCCGGTTGGTAAAGAGTATCATTTAAGGAACTTGTACCAAAATTCCAGTACCAATAAACTATAGAATCCTGCGGTAGATAGGGCTTTGAATTATTGGTAACCGTGTAAACGCTATCAAAACAAAGTGACGAAGGTGCAGTAAAATCAAGTTGCGGGCCTCTTACCAGGATTTTGTGATTTAGACGAATGGTGTCTTTGCAATAAGTGCTTCCATTATTGATAACTACATAATTATTGAAATTGCCTAAAATCGTGGCTTTATCACTTAATGTTGAATCTTTAAAAGGTCCGCTTTGAATTCCTGTTACATTCCATGTATAAGTAGCATTGGCATTATCATAACTATTCAGCACTGAAAAATTAGTGATGGTATTACGACAAATAGAAGTATCGGTGTTATAAAGAGAAGGCCTCGCTGTATAAATCAGGTGAGCAATTGAATCCCTGCACCCTGTTATACTGTCAATCACCAAAAGGGATGAACGAAAATTGCCTTCAACGGGGTAAGTATGTTTTGCATTTAAAGTAGTTACTATACTGCTGCTATCACCAAATTCCCAATTTACTGTGGAAAGGTTTCCCTGGCTGGTATTAGTAAACGAAAATGTTTCTTTATCAGTACATGTATTGGCGAAAGTATAGTTGGCTATTACGCCTACTACATCAATGGTGAAAGTTACTGAGCTACCACGGCATCCATTGAAAGCCGGAGTAACCGTAACAGTTTTGGTTCCAAGAGTTTTATATTTATGACGGGCAATAGTATCAGAAACCGTATTACTGGTTCCATCACCAAAGTTCCAGATATAGCTATTTGCTTTCGTAGCTTTTGAAACAAAGGCGGCTGTTTCAGAGCCACATATTACTTTTTTAACCGGGTAAGCAACAGGATTTGTTGGTGGTGTTCCAAATGCGATTCGTGGGTAACTAAAATTACCTGTACAACCTTCAGAAGTGGTGATCATAACGGTGGGTGAATAACCGCCAGTGTTACTATAAACATGGGAAGCAGAGCCAGAACCAGTATTAACAGGAGCGCTTCCGTCGCCAAAGTTCCAGGTATATTGTGAAACAGAACTTTTAGCAGGAATATTAGCAGTTACAGTGAAATTGGAAGTTGCAGGAATACAACCAGACCTGGGATTTACCATTCCGTTGTTAGTAATATCTTTTAAAGTTACCACCGTACTTGCGGTATCATAACAACCGAAGGCATTGGTAGCTTTAAGGGTAACCGTATAATCCTGTTTTGCTGAAAATGAGTGTGCGATAGTATTGGCAGAAGTTGGAAAAGTGCCTGTCCCATCCCCAAAGTTCCATTCGTAATTAACTCCTGTCGGAGATGCCGTAAAATTAATATCACCGGCTGTGCAAATATAACTTCTGTCCGTTTTTATGGAAGCGCTTACCGAAGGTTGAATTGTAATCGTTTTGCTTACAGAAACAGCAGAATTTTTATAAACCACCACCAGTTTTACAGTGTAGGTACCGGCATTTGTATAAGCCACCTGTGGGCTGGTGCCATTTGTGATGGTGCCATTTCCAAAATTCCAAATATACGAACGCGGACTTCCTGACGCAGTTGGCGTAAATTGAATAACCGAAGGAGTACAGAACGATCCGTCACTAGTCTGAAAAGTAAAATCAACGCTTTGGGATTTTACAATTAAAGAATAAAAAACAAAAAAAACGAAAAGCTGCGTCTTGTGCATTCGGGCTTTATTGATCAGAAAATGGTAAATTTTTCCCTATAAACTTCAAATTTTACTGTATGGCAAAAAAGGCACCAGTTTTTTAAAGTACATATTTTTGAATATGTAACGGATTAAAAAAACAAATTTAAGTATTTAAATGCTGATGCCAAGTTTGTTATAAAACAAGATGTCATTTATAACGCTCTTATTGCCAATTTAAGTATTGTAAATGTCAACAGCATACCTCATGAAAGCTATTTGTTAGCAAACCAGGAAATAAACCAAAATCTTATTTTTCTTTTGCTGACGGTTTGTGCCTGGAACCTTTGTGCCTTTGTGCCTCTTTGCCCATCGTTTTGCTAACTTTGCCTCTTATGACCACTATTCTTGCCATTGAATCTTCCTGCGATGAAACTGCAGCTTCGATTTGCAGGGACAAAGTCATTCTGAGCAATGTGATTTCAAGCCAGAAGATACACGAAAAATACGGGGGCGTCGTTCCGGAACTGGCTTCGCGCGCACACCTTCAATCCATCGTTCCTGTTGTTGACCATGCATTGAAAACCGCAGGTGTTGAGTTGAAAGACATTGATGCTTTTGCCTTCACCCAATCCCCGGGGCTTATCGGCGCGTTGTTGGTTGGAACTGAATTTGCAAAGTCGCTGGCCCTGGCATTCGATAAACCATTGATTGCAGTACAACACATGCAGGCGCACGTTTTGGCCAACCTGATACAGGCGGTAAACTCTGAAAATAAAATCCCTTCCTTTCCTTTTTTATGCCTTACTGTAAGTGGTGGTCACACTCAGATCGTGATTTGCGAATCACCGCTTCAACAAAAAATAATTGGCCAAACGCTGGATGATGCAGCAGGGGAAGCTTTTGATAAGTCGGCAAAAATTTTAGGCCTTCCTTATCCCGGTGGCCCTTTGATTGACAAATATGCAAAAAATGGGGATCCCCGTAAATACCATTTTCCGGAGCCAAAGATTGATGGCCTGGATTTTAGTTTCAGCGGATTAAAAACAGCATTTTTGTATTTTATCCGTGACGGCAAACTAATCAATGAAAAATTTGCGGAACAAAACATTGCAGATATTTGCGCTTCCATACAGTCGCGCATTGTATCTGTTTTATTGAACAAATTAAAAAAAGCGGCAAAGCAAACCGGCATCAAAGATATTTGTATTGCTGGTGGAGTAAGCGCCAACAGCAGCTTACGTGCTGAATTTGAAAAGGTGGGAAAAGAAGAAGGTTGGAATACTTTTATTCCAAAATTTGAATATTGTACCGATAATGCGGCAATGATAGCGATAACTGCTTATTACAAATACCTGGATTCACAATTTGAAGATTTGGGAGTGGTTCCAAGCGCAAGAACTGCTATTAGCTAATTAGCCAATTATCTAATGCACCAATTAATACATACACTTACAACCTATAACCTTACAACTCCTCCCCTTGCCCAACAATTATTTCCAATTCAAACAATTTAAAATTCAGCAGGAAAAAAGCAGCATGAAGGTGTGCACGGATTCCTGTTTGTTTGGTGCATGGCTGGCTGATAAAATTGAAAAGAAAATACTTCAGCCGAAAAACATTTTGGATATCGGTTCAGGCACGGGCTTGTTAAGTTTGATGCTGGCGCAAAAATCAAAAGCCATCACGGATGCGGTTGAAATTGATGAAAATTCGTATTTACAAACAAAAGAGAATTTTGATAAAAGTTCATGGAGATCACAATTACAGACATTTCATGCGGATATAAAAAGATGGGAAGCGCCTGTAAAATATGATCTTATTATTTCAAATCCTCCTTTTTTTGAAAATGATTTACGATCTGGCAAACCCAACAAAAATCTTGCAAAGCATCATGATGGTTTAACCTTAACTGAACTACTTTCTTCAATTTCAAAACATCTTAAGGAAGACAGTTATTTTGCTATCCTGCTTCCATTTCAACGGCTGGAATTTTTTAAAAGAATGGCCGCCGCTAATAACTTTTATTTAGTTGACGAACTGCTGGTAAAACAAACACCTAAACATATTTTTTTTCGCGCAATGTTGTTATTTGCAACCAATAAGAAAAATTTTTCATCAAATGAACTGATAATAAAAGATGAAGAAGGAAATTATACCGAAGACTTCAAGGAGTTATTAAAAGATTATTACTTATAAACCTGCATACTCTTTCATGTAATTGTAGTTTTCTCTGAGGCGGCCGTGATCAGTAATTATAGCTTCATCAATAATTTTTGAACTGCCACTAACCAGGTCATCCAAAATATATTTTATAAGTTGTTCGCCAAAATACCTTGATGCGTCCCGTGGCAGTTCGTTAGGTAAGTTCCCAACCGCCATCACATCAACTGATCCCTGAATGTAAGGAGGCGTACGTTCTCCTGTCATTTTATTCACACCATACACCGGATCCTCCATTGAATTATCACCCAAATTGCAGGGAACAGAACCATATTTGTCGTCAGAAATATCTGCAATTGTTTGTATTCTGAAATCGTCTTTCTTCATTTCTTCCAATTGAAACAAACGGGGCACTTTTTCATGCCAATAAATACCGTTTAAAAGAATATCAGTTTCGGAAATATAATCACTGAAAAGGCACCTGTAATTTTCAGGATGCTCATGAAATTCTTTTCGTGTATACTTTCCAGTTAGTTTGTTTACATACAGGTCAGCACCTTTTAAATGAACGTAAACCGGATAAGAAAAATTGGTGGTTTTATATTCGTCAGGCTCTGCTTCATGAATTTCCATTAGGTTCATAACTTCCAGGATACCATGCGCTACCCTGCCGCTGCCTGTTACCGCCACTTTTACAGTAGGAAGTTTTAAGCCAAAATAAGTATGTATCAGTTCCTGGAAATTTCTCTTTTTATAAACGCGGTTCAACGAATATTTTTGTGTGCGGTTCCCGAAGGCCATCATCCCGTTATGTGCGCCTACTACCCCCGCAAAAAACCCAAACCCGATAAGCCTGGTTCCGTCTGCATGTTCAAGGCATTCATAATCTATTAAAGTGATCTCCTTACTGATAATAGCGTGTAATAATTTTTGATTATAGGATTGGAGTTTCCGCGTGTGGGAGAAAAAAAAGTAGGTTTTTTCCGGTATAAGCATATCTATTGATACTTCTTTTATTCCGAACAAAATATCAGATTCGCTCACATCCTCTTTCACTTCTATTCCGGCTTTTGTATATTCTGCATCTGAATAGCAGCGGGTTGCTGAATGCTGTACAACAATTGAAATATCTTTATTTTCCTGCAGCCATTTACATTGAGTGGGCGTAAGTGCGACACGGTTATCTGGTGGAGTTTTACCTTCCTTTATCAATCCTATTTTCAGCATCAATTCAAATTTTACGGTTGCGGCAATTTACATTATCTGCAGAACATAGTGTGAATGACCGATTTCCAATAAAGGACAGTTTTTTGAAGGTTTTATTTGAAAGAATCCTAAAAATACCAATGTGGATTTTGGACAAATTGCGGGGAATACGTAATATTGCCACCCTTTCGGTAAAACAACAGGAAAATTTGCCCAGGTGGCGGAATTGGTAGACGCAGCAGACTCAAAATCTGCCATTCGCAAGGATGTGCTGGTTCGATTCCAGTCCTGGGCACATTAACAGTTCAAAAGCCCTGACAGTAGTAACTTTCAGGGCTTTCTTAATTTTTGTGTTGTAAAAGGTATTCCTTTATTATTCTGTAACAAAAAAAATCCCCTGCGCTATGTAAAGGATTTTTTTTAAAAGTTGTAAATGAGATTGTAGTTTTTAATGCGCCAATCTTACCGTATCAACAGTAGTAATATTTCCAACAGTAACCGTTACATTATTTACTGTATCAGAATGATAACCCGTTGTAGTGTCAGCAGCAAAAACGAGGGTGTAATTGTCGGCAGGAAGTCCCCAGAATTTAAAGGCGCCGGAAGCGTCCGGTATTGCTCCAATTGTATCAGTAGCTGACATGGCGCTTATTTGAGCATTGGCGGAATCAGGCAAAACAACACCTTCAATGCCCCCACCTGCTTCTTTTGCAAAGGTGCGAATAACAGGTTTTAAAATATACTGCCCACTGTTCCCGGCTTTTACGATAGAACGTGCCGCATCAAAATCAAGTACCAGTTCATAAGGAATGCCTGGTTTAAGATCTGCATCTACATTCAATTTTAAACCGGATTGTTGTGCAGAAGGCGTTTTCAGATCAACCGAAGATCCATCTTCCAACTCAATAGAATTATTATCTCCTAATACAAGCCTGATCTGCGAAACTTTCCCTGCCGGAAGATCAACACCGCCTAACAGCGTATCTTCACCATTTCTGAAATCAAGAAGATTGTACAGTCCTGGTTTCAGTAAAGGCACTTCGACCCAGCCATCGGCTGAATCCATCTCATCACTTTTTACCATCACCTGTTGAACATCTACCCACACAGCTTTATATGTCGCAGGTGCGTCGGTTAGATAAATATTCATTTTGGATGGTTGATTGCTGCTTACGTCTGTTTTTTTACAAGCGTTAATTGTGAAGATGAGTAATGCAATTGTGGCTAAAGGAAGTAAACTTCCCTGGGGTTTGATTTTCATAGAGTATTTTTTAATTCGCTCTAAAAAATTCAAAATCCATGCCACTTCTTCAAACAACATGATTATCAGTATAATATAAGAATTTTACAAGAAAAAGTGCATTTTTACCTGGTAAAATAAGAATCTGTATTATTAGTTTGTTTGCTGTCAGTAGCATAAATCGAAATAAATTTCCTTGTGCATCTAGCATGATACAAACAAAAAGGGAACCGATAAGATTCCCTTGCTATAATTATTTATGCAGTTTACTTCTTAGTTAATATCACTCATTTTATCCTGTGTAACTTTTCCACCGCAAATAAACCTTCTTGCATAATAATGATCATCGAGGCTACTGATGGTAACACCATGAGAAGAAGCTTGTACGAAATGATCATTATCCAAATAAACACCCACATGTGAAACGCCACCGCGGGTATTGAAAAATACGAGGTCACCTTCCTCTAATTCATCTTTGCCGATATGTTCTGTTGCACGATATTGTTCACGAGCTGTCCGTGGCATATTAAATCCGTAAACGGCCAATAAAAGTGCTCCAGTAAGTGCGCTACAATCTATTCCTCTTTTGGTAGTGCCTCCATATCGGTAGCGCGTTCCGAACCAATCATCAATGAATGCCAGTAAAGAAACATTTTTTAAAGATTCTACATCTACATCCAACATCATTGCATATTTATATTGCAAAGATGAATAATTTTCAATCGGACTTTTCTCTACAACTACCGGTGTTTCCTTTACTTTAGTTACCACAGGCATTGGGACATTTTTAATGCTTTTTGAGCCTCCGCTTTCAGTAGTTCTCAAAATACCATCAGGAGTAAATGAAATACCATCTACAGTAGAATTGAGGACATTTTCGCCATTGTCATTATTGGTAGCGCTTATTGTATTAATGCTGGTTTGTGCATTCGCAAATTGAACGGTGCATGCAAAAACTAATGCCATGCAGGCCAATATGGGTTTGTTCATTCTATCGGGTTATTGTCGTTTATTAAAAATTAAATGGGGTAATAAGAATTTAGCTTTAAACAAACGTTGATTTACCAAATTTATTTTCTCTAGCGGAACGAAGTTAAGTTTCCCTTCACATACAAGCAAAAAAATATTATTTTTTTTAACCTTAATCAAACATATAAAGTTTTCCCCGTTTCTGTTGATAAATTCCAAAAAAGAGGGGGTCCTTTTTTGCGATATTTGCATTAAAGCAGAAAGCTTTGGTAATTGGTAATTTTTAATTTTTAACTCTCTAATGAAGTTTTCTCATCTACATGTACATACGCAGTTTTCTTTACTGGACGGTGCCGCTTCCATCAAAAACCTTTACAATAAAGCAATTGCAGATGGAATGCCCGCCCTTGCTATTTCCGATCACGGGAATATGTTCGGTGTATTTGAATTTGTAAAACATGCTCATACATTAAAAAATGCGGATGGATCTCTAAAGGTGAAACCAATTGTAGGTTGTGAATTTTATATCACTGAAAACAGGCTTCAGAAACAATTTACCAAAGAACAAAAGGACCCGCGTCATCACCAGATATTATTGGCTAAGAATACGGAAGGGTATCAAAATTTAACCAAGCTTACTTCCCTCGGCTACATAGAAGGAATGTATTCAAAATACCCTCGCATAGATAAAGAACTGATCCATAAATATCACAAGGGCCTGATTGCGACCACTTGTTGCCTCGGCGCTTTGGTTCCACAAATGATCCTGAAAAAAGGGGAAGTGGAGGCTGAAAACGAATTTAAATGGTGGCTGAATATTTTTCAAAAAGATTATTATGTAGAGTTGCAAAGACACGGTATTCCTGAACAGGATAAAGTGAATAAGGTACTTTTAAAATTTGCTAAAAAGTATGATGTAAAAGTTATTGCCAGCAACGATTCTCATTATGTAGATGAAAAAGATTTTAACGCGCATGATATTTTGCTTTGCATCAATACCGGCGAAACCCAGGCTACCCCGGCTCTCCGCGAATTTACGGATGATGATGTGATGATTAAAAATAAAAGATTTGCTTTTCCTAATAATCAATTTTACTTAAAGAATACAACGGAAATGCTTTCGGCATTTGAAGATTTGCCGCATGCTTTAGATAATACCAATGAAGTAATTGATAAAATTGAGGTGCTGGATTTAAAAAGAGATATCCTGATTCCGCATTTTCCTGTTCCCAAAGAATTTGAAAACCAGGAATCCTATCTTGAGCATTTAACCTGGACAGGTGCAAAGAAAAGATACAAAACGATAACTCCGGAAATAGAAGAACGAATCAACTTTGAATTGTTCACTATCAAAACGATGGGCTTTGCGGGTTACTTCTTGATCGTAAGTGATTTTATAACTGCAGGAAAAGAAATTGGTGTTTTTGTCGGGCCTGGACGTGGTTCCGCGGCTGGTTCTGTAGTGGCTTATTGTATTGAAATTACCAATATTGATCCCATAAAATACAATTTGCTGTTTGAGAGGTTCTTAAATCCGGACCGGAAATCGATGCCAGATATTGATACCGATTTTGATGATGAAGGGCGGCAAAAAGTGTTGGACTATGTAGTAAAAAAGTATGGCAAAAACCAGGTAGCGCAAATTATTACCTACGGTACGATGGCCGCCAAAATGAGTATCAAAGATGTGGCGCGGGTTATGGATCTTCCGCTTTCAGAAAGTAATGCTTTGGCTAAATTGGTTCCCGACAAGCCGGGCACTTCCTTAAAAAAAGTTCTGAAAGCACCGGTTTCCGGGCCTAAATCTTTAACAGAAGAGGGAGTTGGCCCTGATGACATTAGCAATATTTTGAAACTGCGCGATATATATAACGGTGAGGATATACGCAGTAAAGTATTGCATGAAGCTGAAATCCTTGAAGGTTCTGTAAGAAATACCGGCATTCATGCATCAGCCATTATCATCGCTCCTCAGGACCTTATGGAATTGATTCCTGTGGCTACTTCCAAAGATTCTGATCTGTGGCTGACTCAAATTGACGGAAGCAATATTGAAAGTGCAGGGGTTTTAAAAATGGATTTTTTAGGTTTAAAAACTTTAAGCATTTTAAAAACTGCATTAAGTCTGATCAAAAAAAACCATGGAGTTATCATTGATTTGGATGCGCTGCCATTGGATGATGAAGAAACTTATAAACTCTTTCAGCGAGCAGATACTAACGGAACTTTCCAGTTTGAAAGTGCTGGAATGCAAAAGTATTTGAGAGAATTAAAGCCTGATAAATTCGATGATCTTATTGCGATGAATGCCTTATACCGGCCGGGGCCAATGGCTTATATTCCTAACTTTATCGAACGTAAACATGGCCGGCAGGAGATCGTATATGATCTCCCGGAGATGGAAGAGTTTTTAAATGAAACCTACGGTATTACCGTTTACCAGGAGCAGGTGATGTTGCTTTCGCAAAAATTAGGAGGCTTTAGCAAAGGCGATGCGGATATCCTCAGAAAAGCAATGGGGAAAAAGAAAAGGGACGTGTTGGATAAAATGAAGGAGCAGTTCATTGAAGGTGCTAAAAAGAACAATCATCCGGTAAATATTCTCGAAAAAATCTGGACAGACTGGGAATCGTTCGCTCAATATGCTTTTAATAAATCACACTCAACCTGCTACGCATTTGTTGCTTACCAAACCGCTTATTTAAAAGCACATTATCCGAGTGAATACATGGCAGCAGTGTTGAATCATGCGGGCGCTATTGAAAAAATCACCTTCTTCATGGAGGAATGTAAAAGCATGGGATTAACGGTTCTCGGACCGGATATTAATGAATCACAAAAAGGTTTTGCCGTAAACAAAAAAGGTGAAATCCGCTTTGGCTTCAGTGGAATGAAAGGTGTGGGCGAAGCAGCTATAGAAAATATTATTGAAGAAAGAGAAAAGCATGGAATGTTTACTTCCATTTTCGACATGATTAAAAGAGTAAACCAAAGAACAGTTAATAAAAAGTCACTGGAAAGCCTTGCTTATGCCGGGGCATTTGATTGTTTTAAAGATTTTCACCGTGCACAGTTTTTTTATATGATGCCGGGAGAAAATATAAATTCGCTTGAAAAAATTATTAAGTTTGGCCACCAATACCAGTCGCAGTTGCATAACAATACCAATACACTTTTTGGCGATCTGCAGATGGAAGAAGTAACGCCACCGGCAATTCCTGAATGCCAACCCTGGCCGTTAATACAACTGCTGGATAATGAAAGAGATGTGATTGGCATGTATCTCAGTGGACATCCGCTTGATAATTTTAAATTTCAATTGAAGTATTACAAGTTCGATACAGTTGCAGAATTTAATGAATTTAAAGCCGCCATTAATTTATATCCTAATCCTGCCAGATCCTTTAGAATTGCCGGTTTGGTAACGGAAGCGCAACACCGTATTTCCAAAAGAGGAAATAAGTTTGGCATAATGCACCTGGAAGATTATACAGAAAAAATGGAACTTATGTTTTTCGGTGAAGATTATGTAAAATACACGCACTACCTTGAACCCGGCATGGTTATCAGCATCACCGGTTGTTTTAAACAGCGGTATAACACTTCGCCTTACGAATTCAAAATCACCAATATCTGTCTTTTAGAAAGTGTGATGAAAAGTAATACCAAAAAAGTAAACATTGAAATTAATCCCGCCGATATTTCAAAAGAATTGATTGGTTTTATTGATGAAAATGTTCAAAAATTCCCGGGCAACTCTGGTCTTCGCTTCAATGTCTGTGATGACATCTCTAATTTAAATTTTGCCATGTATTCACAGGATAACTTATTTGAAATGAATGACGAAATGGCTAATTACCTGCAACAGAAGCCCGAGTGCCAGGTAAAAATAGAATTAACATAATGTGGATATGACATTTCAACATATGAATGATATTGGCTTTAACTTTGCACTTACGTAAGTAATAAAATATTTTAAAATAACATAAAAAGTAAATTATGGCTCAGGAATATACCGATGCGAACTTTAAAGAAAAAGTTTTGGATTCAGAAAAATTAACAATGATTGATTTTTGGGCAGAATGGTGTGGCCCTTGTCGCGCCATTGGCCCCGTTGTAGAAGAACTTTCAAAAGAATATGACGGAAAAGTAAATATTGGAAAAGTAAATGTCGATCAGAACCCACAGTTAAGCGTAAATTTTGGAATTACAAGTATACCGGCCATTCTTTTTGTAAAAGAAGGTAAAGTGGTTGATAAATTAGTAGGCTCACAGCCTAAGGCTAATTTTGTAAAAAAGATCGAAGCACTTAAGTAATAGCAATCGAAACCTTTAAAAAAGAGGCTGTCTCAAAAGGACAGCTTCTTTTTTTATTTTCATTTTTTGGTTCCCGTTTTTTTAAATAAACATACAGATACTTCTTTATACTGGATCAGAAACATCACGTTTATTAACGCAAATTGACAGAGGCTTACATGCGATCATCTTTTGTTCGCCTGTTTTCTAAATTCTGCAGAATAAGAAATTGAATTATTTATTCGTCTACTGCTATCACTTATTTATTAGTCATGGCACCTGGTAAACCCCTTTTTATTTCAATTGCGGCAAAAAAGTTATAATGTAGCTATTGTAATATTGTCAACATATCGCCCATAAGTCTTTTTATAAAATACTTTATTTTCTATAGCTTCAATCACAACCGAACCAAAGTCCACATCGTACATCCCTGACATCATATGTAAAGAGCCGGGGCTGAATACATTTACTTCCATCAGTTTATTGCCAACAATGTCTACCCCTACCAGGAACATGCCATCCTGCACCAGCTTTGGCTTCAAAATCTGCACCAATTGCAGCATTTCTTCATCCACATTTGCTTTCTCCCCTTTTCCGCCCGCGTGAATGTTACTGCGGATATCTCCTTCTTTGTTTACACGTCTCATAGCCGCATATAAGCCGTTTTTTTCAAGTGGCAGCCCATTCATAAGAAAAAACCTTGTATCGCCTTCTTTTGCTTTTGGCAAATATTCCTGCGCGATAATGAATCCTTCTTTTGAGATGGCTTCAATGATTTGGTTAATATTTGATTTCGATTGTTTATCTACCATAAATACATTTTTTCCTCCTGATCCCTGCAATGGCTTAAGGATGATTTTTCCTTTTTGTTTGTCAAAAAATTGGAGAATATCAGAGGCTTCACGTGTTATAATGGTTTTTGGACGAAGTACTTCAGGAAAATGCTGAAAATACATTTTATTAATGGCGTCAGAAAGGCTTGCAGGATGGTTCAAAACGATTACCCCGTCGCGCATGGCAATAAGGCCAAAAATATAGGCAGCGTTTTGTGCCCAGTTGCGATTGTTGATATCTTCAGAAGGATCATTGCGAAGGAACAATACATCCAGGTCTTTGGAACTGATCGGTTCACGGTCAGCTTTTACCAATGCATTGAAAAAAGTTTCGTTGCTTTTGTAATTATGGTCAGCAACAGTCCTTGCCTGCGCAATCATGTGGCCATCGGAGGAGTAGCCAAGATCACCCACTCCAAAAACATATACCTGGTGTCCTCTTTTATGTGCTGTGAGAGCAAGATAAGTAGTAGTGTAACCTGCTTTTTCCGTGTGTATATCATTAATTACAAATGCAATCTTCATACAGATGTTTTTATTTTTTTTAATTAACCAGTTCTTTAATCCGTATTCCTTTTTTTATTTTTTTTATTTTTTCTTTTGCCTGTGGTGTATCAAGCCAGTAGGGCAAGTAAGGCTTTTTTAAGATTTTCAGATGCAGTAATTCTTCTATTAGCGGTACATGCTGTAAAGCAAATTTTCCTTCATACAATAAAGCAATATCTCCGCCATCTTTTATAAAATCGAGCAATTGCATTAGTCCCTGCAGGTAAATGGCGTCTTTGGTAAGGCCGCCGCCGCGATGAACGCGCATGGCAATTGTAAAAGCGGTTTTACTACTAAAACCAAATCTGTTTGTTAGCAGGTTAAAAATTTCTATAAAATCAGCGCCATTTATCAGCGCATCTACCGCCACAACCCGTGCTGCTAAAAGTTTTAAACGGTTAAGCCCTAAGCCGCCAACAAAAAATTCTGAAAGAACTGCCATTCCTTCCTGCAATTGTTCATAACCCGCAAAGCCGGAATACATTAATTTAAGCGGTTGTACATGTCCATTACAATAGGTAAGAAGGTGGGTGCCAACTTCATGCTGAAGCAATGCATTTACTCTCGCTTCACTTATGCAGAGGTCTTTGCCGATTGATAATTCAGGGCCACAAACAATAAGGCCCGTAACATTATCTTTTATTTTTATCTGAAGATCCAACTGAGGAAAATTTGATCTAAACTTATCCAGTTCTGCACTAGCTGCGCGTGCAAAAGCAACAGAGTTTACCATTTCATATTCCAATTGTTCATTAGGTATTTCATCTTCTAAAAGAGAAAGCGCCTCACTTTTTGTTGCTTCATTCACCGGGCCATAAATACTTTGACTAGTGTATAAAAAGCTTTTTGTTCCTCTTTCTTCCAGCATGATCAATTGTTTTTCCAATTCCATTCTCTTGTCTCTCATCAGGAAGGCCAGGGTAGGATGCTCAATGTCTTCAACAGGAAGATCAAATAATTTTCTTTTTTCCAGCTCAGGATCTAAAGAGATGAGCCTGTACGTAAAATGAGGCGGTTTAGTAAACTTATTTCTTTTGAAATTTATCCATTCGGAACGGCTGTTAACGGGTGTTACCATTAAGATAAAATCCATTTTTTCACTGATCTCTGCCATGCGGCTATCTATTGAGCGCACAAGGTTATCCAGCCTTGTTTTGCCAAGCATCAGGTAATGCGAAAACTTATTATCCGCCTGCAAACGCACAAATTCAAAGGCCGCGATCTTTATCACATCAGCAAATTTTCTCCTGATCTTTCGAAAAAAGAGCGGGTATTCATTATTGCTTTCCGGATCTCTGAAGATTGCCGGAATCGCGATGCCTATTAATAATGTTCCTGTTTTTTTTAACTCATCAAGTTCAACCAACGGAGAAAGGCCCGGGGGGAATCTTTCTTTCGTATCTTCTGTTACTACTTTTATTTGCGGCAGCAATTTTTTGAAATTATTAAATCCTTTTTCCAGCGCCTCCATTGTGGTGGTTACTTTTTCTGCAGGATGCAACAGCCGGATAGTGTTGTCATTAACGGCCGGATCACCTTTCCATATTTCTACGAGCATGTAGGAAGTAAAATCCAAAATCGAAACTTCAATCAGCGATTTTAATAAATCTCTTACCTCCAACTTGCTGTTCACGATAAGATAAGAAGCCTGGGTTTTTAATAAAGAAGCCATGTTCCTGTCCACTACTCCTTCAAAGCGGTACACGCACAAATAGGGCACCTTTTGTTCAATGACCAATTTGCTGTTCATACCGAGATTCCGGCGGATACTTGTTCCTTTTTTATAGGAGTTGATGATCGAGTTTATCAGCTCTATATCCATTTTCATTCGCTTATTTGATATTTTAAAGAATCAAGCACCGGCTGTCTGGAGGCGAGCACTAACTGGTTTATAAGTTCAATATCTTTTGGAAAAGGTTCCCCGGTCCATTCATCCATAAAAAATTTTTTAAACTCGATACTTATCGGGCAAATCTTTTTGCCATATTGCGCATGAAGCCACTGACCAAAATAGCCTCCCTTAAATTTTATGTTTTCTCGTACATCCAGATGATGGCCATTATAATCAAAATCTGAAAAAGTTTTAATAATAATGGAAATCACCGATTGCCACACATCTTTATCAATATTTTGTGTTCCAATATTAACTTCCGGATTTTCGGTAGCATCCGCTGCCACATCTTTTCCTACACGCCTGTGATTATAAGAATGGATGTCATAGACGATAATATTTTCGTGCTTTTCAAAAAGTGAATCAAAATAACCTTTAGCTGTCTTATAAAAATTATCATAAATGGCAAGTGATCTTCCTGTAATTTCTTCACTCAGTTCTTTTTTCCATATTTTCATGTTCCATGCATCTTCCGGTTTTGTATAAACAGCTTTATCCCTGGGACGATTTACATCAGCTTCAAAACGGGAATGGTGAACAATGATGTTATTATCAGATATATTCAACCATTTTGCAGTGAACGGGTCTTCTTCTCTCAGCCTTTCTTCTTCGGTTAAATTAAACAGGCCCTGCAGTTCATCACGTGTTTGATGGCCTTCGTGAATTGCAGTAGCAACTATAGGTGACTTTCCCTTTATAAAGGTATAAGTGGCAGACATTTAAATGGTTTCAAAGCTACAAACCAATATTATGCCTTAAATTTCCGCCCTCGTACCGCTACATTTAGCGTCATTCCAATATCGGTTCATCTTCAGATGTTGGCCCTCTGAATGCATAAAGGTGTAAATTTTTCTGCCTTTGTCTATTTCTGTTTCCGAATTTAAAAACTTCATGAAACCCTAAACATGCCGTCTGGCTTGTCAATATTCTTCTTCATACAGTAAAGAAACTTTTTCCGCAGATTTCTGTTTTCAACAAAAAATAATTGCCAAACCTTCGCCTTATCATTCAAAATGATATCCTAACCAATTCTCAAAAGGGGAAAAAAAACCCCATCTAACTCAAAAAGCATCTTTTCATCCGCCTTTAACTAAGCCAATTAAGACTTTAGCTGGTTTTATTAGTTGGTATAATGTTGGTAATTATAAATTTAAGTATTACTGATTCTTTAGTAATGTATTCAATATCAGCGCATACTAATTTATACTCATTTCGTATGTTTTATCGTAACTCCATCCTGGTCTTATTTTTTTTTATGAACCTGCTTTCATTCCAGGCGTGTAGTGTCAACAAGAATGAAACATTCGTTTCTCCAAAAGAATACAATCTGAGCGATCCGGCAACTTTGTATTTGAATGATGCGCTTATTGAGATTTCAGGAGTTTGTTTTTATCCGAAAGATTCAAGTGTATTTGCCATTTCAGATGAAGACGGCTTTTTGTATAAAGTTCAGTTGACTAAAAACTATAATATACAACGGTGGTATTTTGATAAGAATCATGACTATGAAAGCGTTTTTTTTAAGGATAAAATTTTCTATGTTCTTGCAAGCAATGGCGACATTCATGAGTTGAAATTTTCTCCAAAAGGCGATACGCTTACCACACAAACAACCGTTTTTGATCCTTCCGGAAAAAAGGACGACGAATTTGAATCGCTCTATTACGACCCAGAAAAACAGTCGTTTATTATGCTTTGCAAAAATTGCAAGGAAGATAAAAATGATGAAGTTTCAGCGTGGGGATACAATGCTGATTCAGGTTCATTTAGACCTTCTGTTTTCAAAATACCCACAAGGCCGATAGCAAACAAACTAAATATTAAGAAATTTAAATTCGAACCTTCGGCGGCCACTATTAACCCTCTTACCGGGGATTTGTGGATACTTTCTTCAGTAAACGAAATATTGGTGGTAACAGACAGGAATGGGCATTGCAAGGAAGCGTATAAATTAAACCCATCCATCTTTACACAGCCCGAAGGAATCACTTTTACCCCTTCAGGCGATCTGATCATTTCCAATGAAGCGGGTAATAAATATAACCAGGCTTCCATTCTCATTTTCAAACGAAAAAAAATCAGTTGATGCGAAGATATTTTTTAATCCTCTTATTTTTCTCTTTAGCGAAAATTTCACGATCGCAAGACGAAGATTCTATAGAAGCAAGAATTGTTTTGATTGGAGATGCAGGTAAGTTGAATTTTGGCAGGCAACCGGTGGTGGATGCGGCGCGTGATCTTATTCCTATGGATAAAAAAACAACCGTTTTATATCTCGGCGATAATGATTATGAGGGAGTGCCGCAGAGCTTTTTACCGGAATATGTAAGATCACAAGCTGTTCTTGATTCACAAATAAGTATTGCAAAAGGAACTAAGGCAAATGTGATTTTAATTCCCGGTAATCACGACTGGACAGCAGGAGGCAATAATCATCTTGAAAATGTAAAAAGAGAACAACGCACTGTGAATCAGTTAGGCAATGATAACGTTCACTTTATTCCTGCAGATGGTTGCCCGGGTCCAATAGAATATGATATAAGCAAAGATGTGATTTTGGTTTTGTACGATAGTGAATGGTTTATGGAAAAAGGACGAAAACCAGGAATTGAATCGGACTGTGGCGTGAAAACTGAACGTGAATTTTATGATGAACTTGACAATATTTTAGGTGACAACAGGGAAAAATTAGTTTTATTAGCAGGCCACCACACTTTAAAAAGTTATGGCATTCATGGTGGATATTTTACTTTAAAACAATATTTTTTTCCTTTTACCGATCTTAACCCGAATTTGTGGATCCCCCTTCCTGTTATTGGCACCATCTACCCAATTGCCCGCGGCGTTTTCGGTTCGCCGGAAGATCTGCATTATCCGGCTTATGCCAATATGATAAATAATATAGAAAAGGTAGTGAAACCGTATCCGAATGTAGTTTTCCTAGCAGGTCACGAGCATAATCTTCAATTAATAAAAGACAGCACTTATTATTACATAGTAAGTGGTTCAGGTTCTAAGAAAACAAGGGTATCAAAGAATAAAAGTGTAATGTATGAATCCGCTAGTTTAGGATTTACAACTCTCACCATATCTAAAAAGAAAAACCTTCATATTGATTTTTTTACAGTAAACCAGGATACCGTAAAACATACGTATGAAAAGAACCTTCTAAATTTTGCCTACCTGGAAAAACCTCATGATTCAACTGAGATACCGGAAACACAACCGATCTTTCATTTCAAAGACAGTGTTACAGTACCTATCGATACTATGTACAATGAAGTTTCCGGCTTTCATAAACTAATCTCTGGTAAAAACTACCGTAAGGAATGGGGAATGCCGGTTCACTTGAAAGTGTTCAGAATAAACAAAACAATGGGAGGATTTACCATCCGCAAAATTGGGGGCGGCCACCAGACAAAATCTTTGAAACTAGATGATAAAAATGGCAGAAAATGGAACTTGAGAACTGTCGATAAAGACCCGGCAGGAGCGCTGCCTGAAGCTTTCAAAGGAACAATTGCGCAAAAGATAGTCCAGGATATGATATCAGCCCAATCTCCTTATGGTCCACTGGTCGTCCCAGCTCTCGCTGAAGCTGTAAATGTAGTACACAATTATCCGGTATATTATTTTGTTCCGGATGATCCGGCCCTCGGAAAGTACAGGCAGGTTTTTGCCAATAAAGTTTGTTTACTGGAGCCGGATAATCCATTGTCGGATGAGACTAAAACAAAAAGCGATTTTGAAGTGATAGATAAAATGATAGAAGACAGTAAGGACCATGTAGACCAGGAGGCGATGTTACGGGCGCGGTTATTCGATATGGTAGTAGGGGATTGGGACAGGCATTTTGGGCAATGGGATTTTGGTAAAAAAGATACCGGGGTGGGCAAACTGTACTTTCCTGTTCCAAAAGATCGAGACCAGGTGTTTTTTAATTCCAACGGCTTGCTGGCGAAGGCGGTAAGTTTATCGGCCTTGCCTTACCTGCAGGGTTTTAAAAAGAACTACCCAAATATCAATTGGTTCAATTGGGAAGAAAGAGATTTTGACAGAATTTTCATGAACAATCTTGATCAGTCAACGTGGCAAAAAATAATCGCCGATTTTCAAAAAAATCTTTCTGATTCTGTAATTGATAATGCTTTGAAACGCTTACCCCCAAATATTTATCCTTTGGAAGGAAAGGAAATCGGCACCAAACTTAAAAGTCGTCGCGATCTTCTTTCTACAAAAGGAATGAAATATTATAGGTTTTTATCGAAAGAAGTAAACGTGGTAAGCAGCAACAAAGATGAATTCTTCAGGGTTTCAAATGCACCCAAAAAAGGTGTGGAGGTAAAAGTATTTAAGCGAAAAGATGAGAATGATTCTTCTACACTCATGTATCATCGGGTATTTGATCCCAGTGTAACAAAGTATATCAATATGTATGGGCTTAATGGAAACGATATTTTTTATGTTGATTCAAATGTAAACTCCTCGAAAATAAAACTTCGGATTATCGGTGGTCAAGGAATTGACACATTTAATATAAAAGGCCATATCAAAAACAAGATTTATGATTATGCGCCTGAAGGCAACTTTATTGAAAATGCAAATCATACAAAGAACGAAATGTCTTCTCTTCCAAATGTGAACCAGTACGAAGTAATGAACTATCAATACAATATCTATCGTATACCCATGCTTAACCTGGGATACAATTCACAGGAAGGGCTTTTGGTAGGACTTGGTTATTCATTGAAAACGTATGAATTCAGGAAAAAACCTTATGCTACTTACCAGAAATTATCTTCCCTTTTCAGTCTTTCCAAAAAAGCTTACGAGTTAAATTATTCAGGCGAATTCAACCAGCTATACCACAACAATGATCTTGTAGTGCACGCTGCAATTTTATAATCCTGTATTAAATTACTTTTTTGGTTTCGGAAACAACAGTCCGCTGGATAGAAACAAATTGAAATCCTATTATTATGTGAGGTATAAATATGTAAATGCAGAAGTGATGTTGAGGAAGCGTTATTTTAATAATCTTTTACAATTTTACTTAGGGCCCACCTATTTTCATTATTGGAATAAGCATAGCGACAACATCAATAAAGTTTTAGATCATCCTTCTGTTGTTGGATTAGATTCAGGAAATGTATATATCAACAAATCATATGTTGGAGGCAAATTTGCTATTACAGTAAACAATCTAAACAGCGAACTTTTTCCGACACGGGGAGTAGTATGGAATACGGATCTCACCTCAATGGTTGGAATTGACCGGAACAGCCATCCAATTACCAAACTGACTTCTCAAATGGAAGTATATGCAAGTTTGAGAGATCCTGCAAAATTAGTAGCGGTACTGAAATTGGGAGCAGGCCATATTTTTAATAAAAATTATGAGTATTTTCAAGCATATAATTTAGGCGCCAATAATTTTTTAAGAGGATATAGGAGAAACAGGTTTTCCGGGCAATCAATGATGTATCTTACTACAGAGTTGCGTGTAAAACTTTTTGAATCGAACTCTTATATTTTCCCGGGAGCGGTAGGACTTGTAGGTTTTAATGAAGTAGGAAGAGTGTGGGTGCAAAACGAGGTTTCTCATAAATGGCACGATGATTTCGGTGGAGGGCTCTATTATTCACCGTACAATTTTGCGCTGATTTCAGCAGTTGTTGCTCATTCTCCTGAAGATGATTTATTCAATTTTTCAATAGGTACTAAGTTTAATATTAATTTTTAATTATGGACTATCATAAAATCGATAAACGAATAGAAGATTATGTTATTGGTTTATTTGACCAGATGCACTCGCCAGCGCTTATTTTTCATAACCTCGATCATACAGAAAGTGTAGTAAAGCGTACCAAAGAGATCGCGGGCCATTATAATCTTTCTGAAAATGATATGCTTATACTTTTTGCTGCCTCTTGGTTTCATGACACAGGCTACCTGTTTACTGAACCAGAAAAGCACGAAGAAATGAGCTGTGAAATAATGAAAAAATTCATGAGCGATCTCATTAATGATGATCAGTTGATCCAGGCGATTGAAGCTTGTATTATGGCAACCAAATCACCACGCAATCCTCAGAATTTATTGCAGGAAATTATTTGTGATGCAGATACTTATCATCTTGGAACCAAAGAGTTCAAGTCGATGAATAAGAAGGTGTATAAGGAAGCCAAAGATCGGAATCCGAATCTTGATAAACTGGAGTTTAGAAAGGGTACGCTGGAGATGATGAAAAGGCATGAATTTTATACTAACTACACCAAAGATCTTCTTGAAAAAAGGAAAAAGAAAAATATAAAAAAGCTCAAGAAGAAGATTAATAAGAAAGAAAATAAAGCAAAGGAAGATCAGATAGATTTGGCGGATGTGGGAAAAGAATCCAGCAAACTGATGACGAAAGGGATTCAAACGATGCTGAGAGTAACTTCAAAAAATCATTTAACGCTAAGCGAAATTGCCGATAAGAAAGCGAACATTCTTATTTCTGTAAATTCAATTATCATCTCGGTGATATTAAGTGTTCTTCTTCGAAAGTTAACAACCGAAACCTATTTAATAATCCCGACCATGCTTTTTCTGTTATGCGCAGTTACTACAATTGTTCTTTCAATTATTGCCACCAGGCCCAAGGTTAGCAGTGGTTCTTTTACAATGGAAGCAGTAAAAGAAAAAAAAATCAATCTTTTGTTTTTCGGCAATTTTTATAAAGCCAGTTATAAAGAATATGATGAAGCAATGAGACATATGATGTTAGATCCTGATTATTTATATGGCTCGCTTATTAAAGATATTTATTACCTCGGTTCTGTATTGGGTCGCAAATACAAATTGATACGCCTTGCGTTCAATGTGTTTATGATTGGTATCATTCTGTCTGTATTAGCCTTTGCGATCGCTACTATTTTTGCACCTTCCAATGCCGGTACCGTCATAAATGGAACAGGATCACCACTTATAATTTTTTAATCCATGACATTATTAAACCGTGATCTGAGTTGGCTTAGTTTTAACCTGAGGGTGTTGCAGGAAGCGCACGATCCTGATGTGCCCTTATTTGAACGGCTGAAGTATCTCGCTATTTTTTCCTCAAACCTTAATGAATTTTTCAGAGTGAGGTACCCGGAAATCCTTGCGCTTTCTGTATTGAATAAAAAAACAAAAAAATCAATTTCAAATTATGAGGAGAATGTGGCAGAAAAAGTGCAGGAGGAAGTAAAAAACCAGTTAAATTATTTCGGAAAGATTTTGCATGAAGAAATACTACCGGAGTTAAAAGAAAACGGAATTATTTTTTATTATGCCAAGCCCATCCGACAAGAGCATCTTCCGGAAATCAGGGAAATATTTTTGTCAGATATTTTATCTTTCATTCAACCGATCTACCTGGACACAGATAGTAAAAAAAAGTTTATCCCTGAAAACAACCAACTATATTTTGTTATCACGCTTACAGAAGAAAATACTGAAATCTTAAATCACGCGATTGTAAACATTCCTTCTGAAAAAGTAAAAAGATTTTTCACATTGAGCCGGCTTGACAATTATGATTATGTAATCTTTCTTGATGATATTGTTCGCGAAAATATTAGCTTCCTTTTTCCCAACCAAGAATTAATAAGTGTCTACAGCATTAAGATAAACCGCGATTCAGAACTCTATCTTGCAGATGATTACAGCGGTAACCTGTTGCAAAAAATTGAAAAACAGTTAAAGAAAAGAGACTTCAATTCTCCTTCCCGTTTTCTTTATGAAGCTGGAATGCCACGCAACCTGCAGATGTTTTTAGCATCGATATTCAATATCACAACCGAAGAAATTTTTACGGGCGGAAGGTACCACAACCTTGATGATCTCTGGGATTTTCCCACTTTTAATAAAGACTTTTATTACGATAAAATCAAACCAATTTCTTCTGCAAACATTTTAAACAGTGGCGATATTTTTAATGTTTTGTTGAAAGAAGATATTTTACTTCATCTTCCTTATCAGTCCTATAATCCTGTTCTTTCTTTTTTTAACCAGGCTGCCGTTGATATAAATGTTACCGAAATCTATATTACGCTCTACCGGGTTGCGGTTGAATCACATATTATTAATGCATTGATCTCTGCCGCAAAAAACGGGAAAAATGTAGTAGTGTTCATAGAGTTAAAAGCAAGATTCGATGAAGCAAATAATATAAAGTGGAGCAAAGAGATGAAGGACGCCGGTGTGCGGATAATTTATAGCCAGCCAAACATAAAAGTTCATTCTAAAATAGCTTTGATAAAAAGAAAAAATAATACAAAAGAATCATTTGCCATTTTGAGTACCGGCAATTTTAATGAAGTTACGGCCCAGTTTTATACCGATCATGTGCTGATGACTTCCGACCAGCAGATTACAAAAGAACTGATGCAGCTTTTTAAGTTCCTTGAACTTACGAATGTTATAGACCATAATAAAAAAATAAAATTTGAAGTGCTGCTGGTTTCAAAATTCAATATGGTTTCGGTGCTCGACCGCCTCATTGACAGGGAAATTGAAAAGGCAAAAAACGGCGAACCGGCGCTTATCCGGATCAAAGTAAATAACCTTGAAGAGCCTCATGTGATAGGCCGCTTTTATGAGGCCAGCCAGGCAGGAGTTGAATTGCAATTATTGGTAAGAAGTATTTGCTGCCTGGTTCCCGCTATCCCTGGCGAAAGCGATAACATAACGGTAAAAAGAATAGTAGACAGATATCTTGAACATTCCCGGATATTCATTTTTGGAGCTGGTGAAAGTCCGGAAATATATATGGGTTCCGCAGACCTTATGACAAGAAATTTAAGGCATCGAATTGAGGTAATGGTGTGTATAAAAAATGAAAAGTGCAAAAATGAATTGCTCAACTATTTCGAAATCCAATGGAATGACAATGATAAAGCAGTAATAATATTGCCGGGTCAGATTCAAAAAAAACAGGATGAAAACGGCAGCTTAAAAAATAATGCACAGCAAAACATTTACAATTTTTTATCAGCTAAAAAATGAGTGGAAAATTAAAAATATCGCCTGTTAATAAGTTACGGATCAAAACTGTACTTTTTATTGCTGTTTTCTGGACCGCTGTTGACTTTGTGATTTTCCTGCTTGATCCTAACCTGCACCTTGAAAGAAAGACATTATGGGCAAGAGAACTGTTTATGTTCTTTCTAAGTTTATTCATGGGTTACCTGATTGTTTACCGGCTTAAAAGATTTTTAAGAAAGCATGCTTTGTGGATGAATTTTCTCAGTAAAAGCGTTGTTCTTGTTGTTTCAGCCCTTGTTGTAACGTTTATCGTTCAGTTCTTCACTTTAGTGGCTGTTTATGGACAAACATTCAATTACGCTTTCCAGGATATTTATACTTATGCTTTTCACAAAAACTGGATTGTTCAAAAACTCGTTTATTGGATTTCTATCTTTTTTGTAACGCAACTTATTCTCATCATTAATGAAAAATATTCGCCAGGGGTTTTTATTGATATCTTAACCGGGAAATATACAAGGCCAAAAGTTGAAAACAGGATCATTATGTTTATGGACCTGAAAGATTCTACACCCATTGCAGAAAAATTAGGACACAACCGTTATTTCGAATTTATTACGGAATTTATTTATCTCTTATCACTCGCCATTATTGAATTTGAAGGAACCATTTATCAATACGTCGGTGATGAAATCGTTTGTTCGTGGAAAAACTCCGAAAAAAACACATTGAAATGCCTGGATACGATTATCCAGTCAAGAAAAAATATCCAGAGAAAAAACGGTTATTTCAAAAGCAAATTTGGAATAGTTCCGGATTTTAGGGTAGGCATAAATGTGGGTGAAGTGGTAGTTGGTGAAATTGGTGTTTTAAAAAGAGACCTTGCAATGAGTGGTGACACGATGAATACAACAGCGCGAATAAGGAGCGCCTGTACAGAACTGAAGCGCCATTATATTGTTTCAAAAGAATTTGTGGGAGCCAGTCATTTAAAAGGCTGGCAAACTGAAAGTTTGGGCCTTGTTGACCTTAAAGGCAAAGATGAAAAGATAGAATTATTTGCGTTAAAAATATAGTAATCGTTTGAATCCGAAAGCCCTTCTGTATTTGATATTTTATATTATTGAGAAGTTGGTGTGCAATTTGAGATACATACATATAATCAATAATAGATATGGAATCAAGAGAAGAAGAAGCGAAAGCCACAAGAAAGAAATCCGCCTTATCCACTATTGCAAAGGTGTTCCTATGGATAATAGCCTCCGCGCTATTTTTAATAATGCTGGTTTTAATATTGATCCAAACTTCATTTGTCCAAAATTTTGCACGCAAGAAAGTTGTAAGTTATCTCCAAAATAAACTGCATACAGAAGTGAGAATAGGAAAACTGGATGTCGATTTTCCAACGACACTTTCTTTACAAAATGTTTTCATAGAAGATCAGTCGAAAGACACTTTACTTTATGGCAAGGAGCTTAAAGTAAATATGGATATTCCGAAACTCATCAGCAGCAAGATCGATATTAAGAAAATAGCGCTGGATGGAATTGTAGCGAAAGTAAAAAGATTACCACCTGATTCAGTGTTCAATTTTCAATTTATTGTGAACGCGTTTAATAGTCCCAATTCAACATCAACATCCAATAGATTCTTCCAGTATGCAAATGAATATTGACGAGATTCTTGTAAACAAAACAAGAATTATCTATAAAGATTTGTTTACTGGTAATGATATGGATCTCACTTTCGGATATCTTGATACGAAGATTTCCACCTTTGATCCGTCCCATTTGTTGTTTAATATTCCAACAATTACCCTGAACGGACTCAAAGGATATTTTTATCAATTGGAACCATTAAAAAAACCAGTGAAAGTGGCTGTATCAGAAGCAGCGGCTCAACCTGATAATTATTTGCAACTCCTGAATAATCAAATCGATCTTTCAAATATTGATGTCGCTTATAAAAGTGAACCTTCTCATATAAACACTTCTTTTGTTATCGGCAAAGCGCAGATACATCCAAAAACGATTGATCTTAAGAACAGCGTTATCACTTTGAAGAACGCTTCTTTAAGTAATTCAGATATTAAAGTTGAAACAGCTTCACAAGCAATCGATAAAAAACCGCCGGATTCAGTAACAACCGCACCTCCTACCCCTTCCATGAAAATTATTGCCGGTGATATAGACATTAATAATTTGAATGTAAAATACGACGATTTCTCAGCGCCGAAAGCCCCATACGGAATGGATTACTCGCATCTTGGTATTCAAAATTTATCCATAAAAGCGTCAAACGTTGAATACACATTTGACAGCATGCGTGCTTCCATACAATCAGCAAGTATGAAAGAAAAAAGTGGTTTCGTTTTAAATAATTTAACTACCGATTTTTCAATGACTCCAACTGGTATTTCAATGGAAAATTTATTTATTAAAACACCAGGTTCGGAAATAAAAAAAACCGCAATTATTTCTTATCCTTCTTTAACCGCACTTAAAAATGATCCGGGAATTCTCGGCCTTGATCTTAATTTACAAAACAGTAAAATAACACTGAAAGATCTTTACACTTTTGTTCCTCAATTAAGAAATCAAACTTCTTCATTGTCTCCCAATGCTATTCTTTTTGTTGATGCAAGAATTACCGGCAAAGTGAACGATATGAATTTTCATCGGATGGTTTTAAGAGGTTTGTCGGCAACTGATATAAATGTAAATGGTGTATTAAGTGGTTTGCCAAATACAAACGCCGTTTATGCAGATCTTAACATCAGTAAATTCCAGACATCCAGGAATGACCTTCTTGCATTTATTCCTCCGAATACATTACCTGATAATATTTCAATTCCCACTTCACTTTCAGCAAAAGGAAAAATTAAAGGAGGAACGAAAAATTTATATGCAAATATGTCAATCAATTCTTCATCAGGGAACGCGGCAATTGATGGCACTATAGAAAATATCAGCGATAAAAATAAAGCGAATTATGATGTGATTTTACATACAACCAATTTACAATTGGGAAGTATTATGCAGAATCCAAAACTCGGTTCGCTGACGGGAAATTTTAAAGTGAAAGGAACGGGATATGATCCTCAAACAGCCAATGCTACTTTCAACGGTGTGATTTCAAATATTACGCTCAACAATTATAATTATCACAACATACAGGCGAATGGAAGTATCGCTGATAAAAATTATAAGATCAATGCAACGGTGGATGATCCAAACCTTACAACAACTGTTGATGCGAAGGGAATTTTTTCGGGTAAATATCCAAGCCTTCATTTACAATCAACCATTGACAGTATAAAAACATTACCGCTTAATCTCACCACAAACAGGATCATTTATCATGGTGATATCGCGGCTAATTTTACAAATCTTGATCCTGATAAACTCGATGGAAATTTAAAAATAACTCATTCAATTCTTGTTACAGACAGTAACCGCGTCACTATTGATTCTATTGGAATGGCCGCATCAGATTCAGGCGGAAACGAGAGAATCGTTGTCAGATCCGATTTTTTGAATGCATCAATTGATGGAAAATATAAGCTTACTCAATTAGCTGATATTTTTCAACAATCGATAAATCCTTATTATTCTTTAGGCACAAAAGATACCGTAAACCTGTCACCGTATGATTTTACTATCAGCGCTGCTGTAATTGACAACCCTGCACTACATGGATTTTTACCAGCTATCAATGAATTAAGAACGATAAATATGCAGGGAAACTTTTCAAGTGACAGTGGGTGGGCGATGTATGTAAAATCTCCTCACCTTGTTTACGGAAGCTATCAAATCGATTCTTTAAATTTTAATGCTTCAACACATAATAATGCACTCGCATTTAATACTTCCTTTCAAAGATTTAAAAGCGGAAGTTCAATTGACGTTTATTCTACTTCTTTAGACGGCACTCTTCAAAATAATAATTTCAATTATACCTTAAATATCAAAGATCAACAATCAAAAGATAAATACCGCCTGAGTGGAAGCTTCAATCAACCATCTTTAAATAAATATGTTTTTAGTTTAAAGCCAGATAGTCTTCTTTTAAATTATGACAACTGGAGTGTAAACCAAAACAATCAAATTGTAATTGCCAATAACAATATTAACGCACATAATTTTGTTTTAACCCAGGGAAATCAGCAGTTGTCAATCAACAGCAACGGTACAGGAGCAAATGCGCCATTGGAAGTAAATTTTAAAAATTTCAAACTGGTAACCCTTACAGCTTTTGTTCAAAACGATTCCGTACTGGTGAATGGTTTATTAAATGGAAATGCTGTAATTAAAAACCTTCAAACGCAACCGATTTTCACTTCTGATCTTACCGTAAATAATTTAAGTGTTTATAACGATACGCTTGGCACGCTTACAGCAAAAGTAAATAACAATGTGGCCAACAAATATGTGGCTGATATAAGGCTGGAAGGCCGCGGCAATGATGTAAAGATTAACGGTAACTATAATGTAAATCCCACGAACAGCACTTACGATTTTGTAATTGACATGACCACGTTACAAATGAAAACAGTTGAAGGGTTCACTAAGGGATCGATAAAAGATGCACGAGGAAATCTTTATGGAAAGATAGCAATGAACGGAAGTTTGAATAATCCCAATATCGACGGGAAGATACACTTCAACAATACAGCGGTTAATGTTAGTAGTTTAAACAGTGTTTTCAAAGTCGATAACGAATCAATTGCGATTGTAAATAATGAGGGAATATTGCTGAATACTTTCACTATTCGTGATACATTGAATAACACGATTGTGATAGATGGCGCGTTGAATTCAAAAGATTTCTTCAATTACAAATTCAACTTAAATATCAAAGCCAATAATTTCCAGGCAATCAATTCAACTAATAAAGACAACCAGCTTTTTTACGGAAAAATGGTTTTTTCTACCAGACTAACGATCAAGGGTACGCCAAATCATCCTGTAGTGGATGGCAACCTGGCCATAAATAAAAAGACCGATTTTACAGTGGTGTTGCCACAAAACACCCCGGGAATCGAAAAACGAAAAGGTATTGTTCGGTTTGTAGACAGGAGCGCAACTGCGGAAGATTCGTTATTTATGGCACCATACGATTCACTCAACAAAGCGCCATTCCAGGGCTATGATGTTTCTTTAAATATTAATGTTGATAAAGAAGCAGTTTTCAATATGATCGTTGATGCGGGTAATGGCGATTTTTTACGATTAAAAGGAGCCGGGCAGATGACAGCAGGCATTGATGCAAGCGGTAAAATAACTTTGGTAGGATCTTATGTGATTGACGACGGAACCTATAACCTGACTTATAATTTTTTAAAACGAAAATTTAATATTCAAAAGGGGAGTAAGATCGTGTGGACCGGAGAACCTACTACCGGCCAATTGGATGTAACAGCAACTTATGTAGCCAACGCCGCACCGATCGACCTGGTTCAGGGACAAATAGAAACAACTAATCAAACAATCTACAAACAAAGGCTACCCTTCGACGTTAATCTTACCCTCCAGGGAGAACTTTTAGAACCTAAAATAAGTTTCGATGTGGTTCTTCCTAAAAATCAGAGTTACCAGGTGGGAAGTACCGTCACTACTACAGTAAGGACGAAACTGGCACAAATCCGGCAGGAACCCAACGAGATGAACAAGCAGGTTTTTGCATTATTACTTTTGAATCGTTTTGTAGGTGAAAATCCTTTTTCAAGTAGTGGTGGATCCATGAATGCCGGCTTTGTAGCGATGCAAAGTGCAAGCAGGCTGTTGTCAGAACAATTGAACCAGCTTACCAATAATCTTGTTCCTGGGGTGGATGTAAATATGGACCTTGCCACCACCCAGGATTACACGACCGGTTCTGAACAAAACAGAACTGACCTAAATGTTGGCCTTACCAAAAGGCTTTTAAATGATCGTCTAAGCGTAACCGTAGGCAACGACTTCCAGTTGCAGGGTCCGGGGCAAAAAAACCAGCAGAACAATCTTGCCGGCAACATTTCCATTAATTATAAGTTAACAAAGGATGGAAGATACGAGGTAAGGGTATACCGCAAAAATGATTATACAGGTCAGCTTGAAGGTTATGTAATTGAGACCGGTATTGGATTTATCGTTTCTGTAGATTACAATAAATTCAATCAAATCTTCAAGAGTAAACAGGAAAGGAAGCAGAAAAGGAAAATCAAACAGCAAAACAAGGAAATAAAGAAAGAAGAAACACAACAACAGATACAGGATAAATCAATAACACCTCCATCAAAAGCCCGGAATAATGACCAATAGATTAGTGATAATATTTTTTATAGTTGCGCTTCTGCTTTTTGCATCATGTAATACAACAAAGATGGTTCCGAAAGGAGATGCTCTTTACACAGGTGCAACTGTAAAAGTAAAAGACAGTACCTTAACAAGAAAACAAAAGAAAAAAGTAGAGGAAACGACTGAAAACCTGCCCCAGCCAAAACCCAACAGCCGCTTTTTTGGCATTCCTTTTAAATTGATTTTATATGATATGGCGGGAGACACTTCCAAACATGGGTTCATTAGAAAATTTTTAAGAAAAATGGGCCGTCCGCCTGTGCTTTTAAGCAGCGTAAACCTGGATTACAATGTAAAACTGCTGGATAATTATCTGCAAAATCTTGGCTATTTTCATACAGTCGCGTCAGGTGATACCACCGTAAAGCACAGAAAAGGCCACGCCTATTATACAGTTACTCCAGGACCGGTTTATACCATAAAAAATGTCTCTTTTGAAACCGATAGTTCTGCAGTCGGGCAAGCGATTAAAGCAACCCAAGCGAATACACTTCTCCATCCGGGCGATGCTTTTAACCTCGCTGTTATCAAAGGTGAACGGGAACGCATAGACGCAACTTTGAAAGAAGAAGGTTATTATTTTTTCAGTCCTGACGCATTGATTGTCGAAGCTGACAGTACGGTTGGAAAAGAGCAGGTGAATTTGTTTGTAAAACTAAAAGCGAATGCGCCGCCAATTGCAGAAAAGCCATTTATTATTGATAGTGTTTATATTTTCCCGAATTACCGTTTAAATGGAAATGGCGCGGATACTTCACTTCAGGCCAAAGCGCTTTATGGTGGTTATTACATTGTTGACCCTAAAGATAAATTTAAACCAAAGCTGTTTCCTGAGATTATGCGTTTTGATTCCGGGGATGTTTACAACAGGAATGACCATAATCTAACGCTGAGCAGGTTAATCAATCTTAACGTTTTTAAATTTGTAAAAAACCGGTTTGAAGTAACAGGTTCAAGTGATGTTGATACAGGGAGATTAAATACCTATTATTATCTTACACCACAGGAAAAAAAATCACTTCGTGCTGAATTATCGGGCAATACGAAATCCAATAATTATGTAGGTTCGGACATTACGCTTTCATTTAAAAACCGCAATACTTTTCGTGGTGCAGAAGAATTGGATGTACATGCGAACGTAGGAACAGAAGTGCAATACAGCGGTAATAAAAGCGGTTACAATACCTATGATATTGGTGGTGGCGTAACGCTTACGATCCCAAAATTTGTAGTTCCCTTCTTTCATTTTACAACAACGAATGCATTTGTGCCGAAAACAAAAATTGACCTAAGTTATGATCTGCTGAACCGCAGAAAATTGTATACATTAAGTTCACTGAAAGGAGAATTGGGTTATGAATGGAAGCCAAGTTATGATGTGCAACAAACGTTCAACCTCTTTTCTGTCAATTATGTTCATGCCTTAAACGTAACAAAAGTTTATACCGACAGTCTCGTCCGTAATCCAATACTAAAACATTCGATTGATACCCAATTCATAATTGGCTCGAATTATTCGTTTACTGTAAATCCGTTTGCCAATCAGGCATTGAGTACGGGTACAGGATTTTATTTCGAAGGTTTAGCTGATGTTTCAGGAAATCTTTCAGGGTTGCTGGTTCCGAAAGATCCGGTAACGGGTAAAAAGAAACTTTTTGGCGCCGCAATTTCCCAATACGTGAAAGCGCAAACAGATCTTCGTTATTACCTGCAGTTTAGTAAAAAAGCCCGTTTAGCGAACAGACTGGTTCTTGGTTTTGGGTATCCTTACGGAAACTCGAGACAGCTTCCATACATCAAACAATATTTTATAGGTGGCAACAACAGTATCCGCGCTTTCCGAAGCCGCTCAGTAGGGCCGGGAACTTTCAGGCCTGCAGACGCCGACAGTCTTAAGTTTTTCCCTGACGAATCCGGCGATCTGAAACTGGAAATGAATACAGAGTTACGTTATGCTTTTAATAATATAGTGAGAGGTGCGTTTTTTGTGGATGCCGGAAATATATGGCTTTACCGGCCAAACCCTCAAATGCCCGGCGGTGTTTTCAATAAAAATTTCCTGAGTCAACTGGCAGTAGGAACCGGAATTGGACTCCGGCTTAATTTCACAATTTTATTATTAAGGCTGGATCTTGGAATGCCATTAAGAGAACCGTGGTTACCGCAGGGACAAAGATGGGTGATTAATCAAATTAATTTTGCCAACAGCGACTGGAGAAAGAAAAACCTGGTATTAAATATTGCCATCGGTTATCCTTTCTAAATTAATTTTCCTAATTTTCATGTATGATAAAATTAAAAACAATTTGTGCGTTTATTGGTGTTTGTTTATTTTTTGCATGTAATTCCAATCAGAATGAAACAATAAAAACACCACCGCCTGAACAAGAAATAACTGATACAGTTTCTTCAGATAATTCTGTCGATTCAATGAGAACGATTATAAACCGATCCATGATTTGGACGGTTGAGCGACAGGGCAGTGAAAAAGAAAAATTAAAAGCGCCTGATTCCACTCAGGCAGCCACTTATTCTTCCGGACAATTGATCGATCTCTTAAATCAAAACTATCCTGACGTTCAGCTTGATTTTGTAAAAGTTTCGCATGATACCATTTATGTTAAAATTCCGAATAGTCAAAAACTTACAAACCAACTGGGCGATACAGGCGCTGAAGAATACCTCGCTTCTGCTACATATACTTTAACAGAAACAAACAATATTCATTTTGTAAACATCGATATGAAAGCAGGGGATCACGCGGAACCCGGCGTTTACAGCCGGGATGATTTTAAAAGCTTACGGTAAGCAGTAAATGAATAAATTTTAAAGATTCTTAATCTCCTACAGATTGCGGCACACCAAGCGTTTCTTTCATTCCCGCAAAAATTGTTTTCCATACAAGATTAAAAAACGATTTATAAATATTCCTGTCATATTGTGCACTTACAGAAGTGCCGGAATTATTATTATTTACAACAAGATTGGCAGCAAGACTCAATTAATCCTCGTTTCTTAATTTGCTTTGTGTCTTTATCACGTTTCAAAACATCAATTTTCATCCCGTTATAATTCATGAGAAAACTTCCTTCGGCACTTGTATTATTTCCCTTAAAATGAAAATCAATTGAATGGATATTACCCGATTTTATTTTTACCAATGCCATCGGAATAGAAACCTTATTCAGTGATGTCGCATCAAAACCTTTCACATGACCATTTGCAGAGAAGTCTCCATTTTTATTTCCAAGCAAGAATTTAAAGTTGCCTTTTAAAGGAATCGCTCCTAAAGCAGTCGCATTAAACGCAAGATTCATTTCATTATTTTTTTGAATCGCTTCAGGAATATTGGTCACGTTTGAAATGTCAAAATCAGTATTGGTAAATCTTACCACACCTATGCTGTCACTTGCAGTTTCATTTTCCCTGTATTCAACCAGGGCGTTTTTTACTTTAATGTGGGCAATATTTATGGGTTGATCCATTTGGAGCAACATTTGTGAAGGGTAATTTCCTACTTTGCTTTTATGTTCCAAAGGTTTATGCAGATCACGATAAATTTTCGTATTGGCATTATCAATCACCAATTCAGAAGCTTCAATTCGCTTGTCCAGCAAACTGTTCATATCTATGTTTCTCAAAGTAAGACCTGATAAAGCAAGGTCATAACGGTCTTTTTGAAAATGAAACGCATTCGCAAATTTTTGTTCAGACGTAAAAGGTATTACATCAAATGAACTTATATGCAGTGACTTTTGAAGCGTATTAATACCGATATTATCAAACTTAAAATGATAGGTTTTATCTTTTGAAGCAATTGAAAAATTATCAACGTGAGCTTCGACTTCTTTTGTGTAATTCATCGGATGATTTTCAATTTCAACAAACTTTTCTGCCTGAACATTGTTTACTTTAATAGAAATATTCCCAATCGAATAATTGCTTTCTGCAAAAGGAATAAATTTCACTTTTGGAAAGTTGAGGTTCTGAAGTGAAACGCTGTAAACATTTGAAAATCCGGTTGTATCGCCTGAGCCGGCTTTCTTGCCCGACGTGGTTTTTAAATTTTCAACGGGCAATTCATAAACGGTGATATCCTTACATAAAATTGTGTCTACAAAAAGGTTTTTATCTTTTACGATCTCGTCTGTATTAACTCCTTTAAGCGTAAGTTCGTTAGCATCCAAAAGTCTTATCGCATCAGAACTGTCGTTTTGAAACCGATTGATCGTTATTTGCCCAAACAAAAGTTTTTGTTGCTTTCCAAGGAAATGAACCTTCTTCACAGCGATTTCTTGACGGTCATGGTTATACGAAAAAAAAGAATCTATGGTAAAGGCCGCCTGTTTACAAAAAAGAATACGATTTGTATCACGGTGATGGGAACTATCGATAAGAACATCTTCCAAAACAAACTTGCCATTTATCAACTCAAAATTGTTATTCTTCGTAAAAAAGTCAATCCCTTTCACGTGCACATTATTTACAAAGACAAAGCCTACTTTAATGCGCTGGAGCTTTCCTAATATTTGTTTGTAAAGTGCCTGCGCCTCATTTTGAAAAACCGTTTTCTTCTGCAAAGGCTTTAGAGAATACAGAATAATTTCCGGATTGTTTAAGATAACAGAATCGCCTTCAATTTTATTTGCGTTCAACGCTTTTGCAGTCTGTACGCCGGTAACCACCAAAGTTTTTAAACGAACATCCACAAGAAAATCGGGCATATTTTCCACGTCCATCTTTTTTACCCGGTTGGTATCAGGCACAATCCGGATATTTTTCATAGTAGCATGGCCGGTTAACGCGTCAAAAGAAAGGGAATCATATTTGATAGAATATAAGCTGTCAGTTTGTTGTTTTACAGTTGTCGTAAGCGTATTCCTGGCTATTTTATATTTAAAATGCTGCCAGGTGAAATAACCGGCAACCGCCAGCAGCACTATACCGGCGATAATGAAAATTACTTTTTTTGACAATCGTATCATAGAAAACTTAGAATATATGCAAATGAAGTTCCAAACTAAATAAAAATTAAAGTTTTAGATTTGACACTAATAAAAAAGCTATGGATATAGAGATGAATAAAAATGAGGATGCGAATAAATTAGCACTGGCCAACATCAGGCAATTACTTGAAAAAATAGAGGAAGGTGGCGGGAAAAAAGCGATTCAAAAACAAAAGGAAAGAAACAAACTAACCGCGAGGGAACGGCTTGATTACCTTTTGGACAAAGACAAAATTTTCATCGAAATTGGCGCTTTTGCCGGTTATGGAATGTATGAAGAATATGGAGGTTGCCCTGCAGGCGGCACGGTGGCGGGAGTTGGATATGTCGGAGGAAAACAATGCGTGATAGTTGCGAATGACCAAACGGTGAAAGCAGGCGCATGGTTTCCTATCACAGGCAAGAAAAATCTGCGGATGCAGGAAATAGCCATGGAGAATAATTTGCCGGTTATTTATTTGGTTGACAGCGCGGGAGTTTTTCTTCCCATGCAGGATGAGATTTTTCCTGATAAAGAACACTTCGGGCGAATATTCAGGAATAATGCAAAAATGAGTGCGATGGGAATTACGCAAATAGCGGCAGTAATGGGCCCTTGCGTTGCCGGTGGTGCTTATCTTCCTATAATGAGCGACGAAACTATTATGGCAGAAGGAAATGGTTCTATTTTTTTGGCGGGACCCTATTTGGTAAAAGCTGCGATTGGGGAAAACACGGATAACGAAACACTCGGCGGTGCCGTAACTCATACAGAAATCAGCGGAATTGCAGATTATAAATTTAAAACTGAACAGGAATGCCTCGATTGTGTAAAAGGTATTATTTCAAAAATTGGAGAAATGCCAACTGCGGGTTTTAACAGGATAGAACCAAAAATGCCGGCAAAGAAAACCTCTGATGTTTATGGAATTTTTCCGGAAGGAAATTTGAAACCGTATGACATGAAAGAGATCATTGAAACGATTGTCGATGCATCTTCTTTTCAAGAATTTAAAAAAGATTATGGTAAAACGTTGGTGTGTGGCTATGCAAGAGTGGACGGATGGTCTGTTGGCATTGTTGCCAACCAGCGATTGAATATCAAAAATACAAAAGGGGAATTGCAGATCGGTGGCGTAATTTATAATGACAGCGCTGACAAAGGCGCAAGGTTTATCATGAACTGCAACCAGAAAAAAATTCCTTTGGTGTTTTTACAGGATATCACTGGTTTTATGGTAGGCAGCAGGAGTGAGCATGCCGGTATTATAAAAGACGGCGCAAAAATGGTAAACGCGGTAGCCAATTCCGTTGTTCCGAAGATCACGTTCATTCTTGGAAATTCTTATGGAGCAGGCAACTACGCAATGTGCGGAAAAGCCTACGACCCCCGATTTATCTATGCATGGCCTTCTGCAAAAATTGCGGTGATGGGTGGCGAGCAGGCCGCGAAAACATTATTACAAATAGAGGTAGCTTCTTTAAAAGCCAAAGGACAGGAAATTACTGCTGAAAAAGAAGAAAGCCTTTTAAAAGAAATGATGGATAAATATGCTACACAAACTACAGCAGTTTATGCTGCCGCACGGTTATGGGTAGACGCAATAATTGACCCGCAGGATACCAGAAAGATAATTTCAGAAAATTTATCGGCTGCGAATCATAACCCTGAAATAGAAGAATTTAAAACAGGTGTTTTCCAGGTATAGTTTACTTGTAAAATATTACTTTTCTTTTATTTTATCTCGCTATTTTTACAACTGTGGAACAAAATAAAATTGAAATTTATACAGACGGCTCTTCCCGCGGAAATCCAGGTCCCGGTGGTTATGGTGTGGTTCTTATATGGGGAAAGATCCGGAAAGAACTATCCCGGGGATACCGTCTTACTACCAATAATCGTATGGAATTAATGGCCGTAATTGCTGCGCTGGAAGCTTTAAAAAAAACAGATCTTGAATTGCTCATTCACTCCGACAGCAATTATGTGGTAAAAGCGGTAATGCAGAAATGGCTTGATAAATGGATTAGAACCGATTTTAAAGGTGGCATTAAAAATAAAGATCTGTGGCTGAGGTATTATGCACTCTCAAAAAAACATCAAATACATTTTAAATGGGTGAAAGGCCATGCGGAAAATGAGTTGAATAACCGTTGCGATGAACTGGCAACGCAAGCTGCCGATGGAAATCATTTGTTGGTGGATGAAGGATATAAAGCTTTATAAAAAAAAATAAATGTTGATTTTTGAATGCTGAAGAAAATAAAATTCTTTTAAATTTATTCGTTTACTGGTTGCACGATGTTATTTCTTACGCTGCGGGTCACTTCTCTTGCTTTTATTGAGAAATGTTTCGCATTTATTTAAATTGGCTCATGAAATATATTTTCTCTCTTGCTTTTTGTATCTTCTTTTCATTTACAGGGAAAGCACAATATGCTTCACTTTTAGCCAACGTGCATGGGAGGCAAAATAAAAGCCTCAACGGTAAGTGGGAAATAATTATCGACCCTTTCAACGCGGGAGCAGGTAACTGGAAGCCGGTATGGAAAGACCAAAAACCAACGGGCAAATATGATTTTTATGAATATGGATTTGTACCGTCTGAAACGTTGCAGGTACCCGGCGACTGGAATCATCAAAAGCCGGAACTTCCCTATTATGAAGGAACGGTTTGGTATAAAAAAACTTTTTTGCATAAACCTGGTAAAATCAAAAGAACGTTTCTTTATTTCGGCGCTGTAAATTACCTGTGTGATGTGTATCTTAATAACAAGTTTATAGGCAGTCATGAAGGAGGCTTTACACCTTTTCAGTTTGAAATAACGGGATTATTAAAAGATACAAATTCGGTAATTGTAAGAGTGAATAACCAAAGAAAGGAAGATGAGATTCCTGCTCTCAATTTTGACTGGTGGAACTACGGCGGAATCACGAGGGATGTATCTTTAATTGAAACTCCGGTAAACTATATCAAAGACTATAATGTACAATTAGCAAAAAACAGTTTTGATTCAATCAGTGGCTGGATTGAAGTTGGAGGAAATAATCTTTCCGAAGCGGTTTCAATCCGCATCCCCAAACTTCATCTTGTTTATAAAACAACTACAGACGGTGATGGTAAGGTCTTCTTCCGGCTGGCTTCCTCTCCACTGTTATGGTCACCTTCACATCCACAATTATATGATGTAATAATCACTTCAGCAACAGATACGGTTCATGAAATGATTGGCTTCAGAACCATTCAGGTAAAAGGAACACAAATATTGTTAAATGGAAAGCCTGTATTTTTAAAAGGCATAAATATCCACGAAGAAATTCCCCAGGAAAAACGTAGAGCGTACAGCCAGGCAGATGCTGAAATGTTATTGAAATGGGCGAAAGCCCTTGGTTGTAATTTTGTGCGGCTCACTCACTATCCTCATAATGAAAACATGGTTCGGCTGGCAGATAAATGGGGAATTATGTTGTGGGAAGAAGTACCCTTGTGGCAAAATATTCAATTCAGCAATCCGCGAATTTTAGACAAAGCCGATACAATGCTGAAAGAAATGATCACAAGAGATAAGAACCGTTGTTCTATCATTATGTGGAGCGTTGCAAACGAAACAACTCCTTCTGACGATCGTAACCGGACACTTATATCTATGGCTAATTATGTTCGCAGCCTTGACAGTACAAGACTCGTAACATCTGCGCTTAATCATGTACGTTATAATGGTAATGAAATAATCATTGACGATCCGTTATGTAAAGCACTTGATGTGGTTGGAGTAAATGAATACCTTGGCTGGTATGTGCCCTGGCCGGCAAAGCCCGAAGATATGATCTGGAAAAATCCATTTAATAAACCCTTGATTATGTCAGAGTTTGGAGCAGAAGCGTTATATGGCGAGCATGGCAGTGCGGACAGCAATTGTTGCTGGACGGAAGATCGGCAGGCTAAGATTTATAAAGATCAATTCACCATGTTTAAAAAAATTCCATTTCTTCGTGGAACCTGCCCCTGGGTTTTAGCGGATTTTCGTTCTGAGAGCAGGTTAAATCCGGTTTACCAGCAAGGTTGGAACCGCAAAGGCTTGTTAAGTGATAAAGGGCAAAAAAAGAAAGCCTGGTATATCATGCATGATTATTATCAGCAATTAAAATAGTATTTACATTTTTATCATGAATAAAACAGGAAAATATTAATTGCTTTTATATTTCTCGAAATTGATAATGAAGACGCTGAAAAGAATAATGGCTAAACCTCCAATCTGTAAACCATTAATTGCCTCTCCTCCAAAAAATACGCCCAGCAATACGGCTACTACAGGGTTCACATAAGCATTCGTACTTACCTGCGTTGCCGGACGTACCTGTAATAACCAGATGTAAGCACTATAACCGGCAAGGGAACCGAAACAAATAAGATATATAACGGAAAGCCATGCCCGCAGATGGATTTGGCTAAAACTAAAAGTATTAAATTCATGTGTAAAAGCTGAAACTATCAAAAACGATACAGCCGCGAATATCATTTGCCACGCAGCGCCCACAGATGTATTTCCTTTGCTGTTATATTTTGAATACAATGAACCGACCGACCAACTGATATTGCCGCCAACCACTACAATCAGAGCAACTATTTGAACCACTCCTGTTGAAGGAGAAGCATGATAAAATATATTTTCACCAAAAAGCAGGATAACACCGGCAAAACCGGTAAAGACACCGGTAATGATAAACCTGCTACTAAAGTTTATATTCCATTTCCTTCGGTCAAACAAAACAAACCATAATGGTGCGGCAGAAATCAAAACCGCCACCAATGAACTGGGAAGTGTTTCCTCAGCCCAGAGAATGGAACCATTTCCAATGAATAACAACAGGTTGCCGATAACAAAGGAAGTTTTTACCTGGGAAGGATTTATCAGTTTATATCCTTTAGCAGCACACCAGCCCATTAATAAAAAACCTGAAATAAAAAAACGAAAAGCCCCCAAAATAAATGGAGGAAAATCTCTTTCGGCAGATTGTACAACAAAGTAAGTAGAGCCCCAAACAAGATATATAATAGCGAAAGCAACTATTACTTTTACCAGTGGAGCATGTTTGGAAGTCTCTTGCATGAACGTGCAAAGATGTAGCAGAGTCTCTTACCCCGCAAAAATCTTTCAAAAATATTTTTTATCATCTGCCCACTACACGCCACAAGCAATCATTTGACTGTCTAAAAAACTTAACTTTGAAAACAGAATTTATTCAATAATACTGCAATTAATAATGTCAATAGATGGAAAATTTACGCCATATGCCACCAATTGCCCATGCTTTTTCTTTAATTACCGGCATTGCCAACACAGAGGTACTTACCAACCTGATAACTACCAATGTTATAGAAACACTCGGAGAAGGGCCAAAAAAAGTTGAAGAAATTGCTTCTGCCTGCCATTTGAATATAAATGTATTAGCGAGGACTTTGCGTTATGCAACATTTATTGGCGTATTAGATTTCGCTGACACTAAATACTCCTTAACTGATGTTGGACGTTGTTTTCTGGCCGATAACCCGGAAAGCCTTAAAATGCCCGGAGCCTTTATTGGTTCCAAGCCCTGGCGCGAAGCATGGAACAATTTCCGGTATAGTCTCGAAACAGGCCACGCTGCTTTTAACCATGCTTTTGGAATCCCCTATTTTGAATATCTGGACAAGAATAAAGATTTTGGAGAACAGTTTAATAACTATATGACGGCAATGACGAGCCGCGTCATCCCGGCAATTACCGGTGTTTATGATTTCAAAGGATTCGATACCATTTGCGATATTGGTGGCGGCCAGGGAACATTACTTAAAGCGGTATTGGAATGCGCACCAAAGGCAAAGGGTATTTTATTTGATATGGAAAGTGCGATGAAAGATAATATACTTGGGGAAACAGCAAACCGCACTCAAATTGTGCCCGGAAGTTTTTTTGATCATATTCCTTCGGCTGATTGCTTACTACTTAAGTCTGTTATCCATGACTGGAACGATGAACATGCTATCAAAATACTGGTGAATTGCCGAAAAGCCTTAAAGAAAGACGGAACTATTCTTTTGATTGAGCAGGTGATAGAAAAACCTTATACTGCACGCGGGTTATTTTATGATCTGCACATGCAGGTAATGCTGGGCGGAGCGGAAAGAACTGAAAAAGAATTCTGTGATCTTTTTGATGCGGCGGGGCTCGAACTTAATCTTATCATTCCTACAAAATCACACGGCAAAAATTCTCGAGGTAATTGCACAGCCATAATTATTTTTATTTATTGCCGTTACAACCATGTAAAATAAAAATAAGGCGATTTTGTTGCTTTACTGGTTGGCTTCTTACTCAATAAAAAAGATTGCAGATAGAAAATGAAATGAACATAAAAAACTTGGAAAACGGTCCGAATTTCAACAAAAAGTAAGGAACTCTTTTTTGAAAATTAATGATAAAAAGAATCTTTTTGTTGGGTTGAATATTTCTGAGAAAAGAAAATAGTTTTTCCGTAGAGTCAATTTTCAAATTTCTCATCAGCCGCCAGTAATAATCAAAAACAACAATATTCTTCAGAATATCTTTCTTTTGTTCGTTAAGGAAAGTAATGTTTTCAGGAAGCTGAACTGCAGGATTATATTTTGTATAACCCGTAACCTGTTCGCTATGAAAGCCAATATTCAATAACACTTCATCAATATATACCGGCATTTTTGTTTGTTGAATTACCCGTATATAATAATCGAAATCCACAATAAATTTATAACGGTTATCATACCAAATATTCAAATCTTTTTTAACCAAAGTACAACTTGGATTTCCCACGTATACTTTCTTTAAAAGATGGTAAGGATTATTGTAAAAATATTTTTTATCAGTATAAGAAAGCTTTACAACTTGCTTTTTGCCTGTGTCTTCTTCCACATTTTGAAAAGCTGAAAAGAAAAAAACAGCGCCAGGATTTTGTTGGATGTTGTCATAAAAAACCTGCAAAGCATCTTCATTTGCAAACCAATCATCGTTATGCATTATCTTGATCCACGTTCCATTCGCTTTTCTTATCGCTTCATTCCAGTTTTCGGGTGTGCCTAACGGTTGTGTATTTTTATAGTAATGAATTTCAACTTTCGATTTATATTTTTCTACAAGATCTGATACACTATTATCCGGGCTGTCATCAGTAATGATAACTTCAAAATCTTTATAGGTCTGGCTAACTATTGAATCCAGCAATCTTTTCAAATACTCAGCATGCTTATAGGCGGGAATGCAAATGGAAATAAAGGGAGAATTGTTCATTATTGATGATAAAAGTAAGGCGTAAAATAAAACTTTTTATTATAGACCTCAAATCCCCGAAAAGATGCAATAATAACTTACAATTCTAATCCGCGCTGCAAACCTGCCTTCAGATAACCGTCAACATGTGTCACTTCCCCTACATGAATGATATGAGTCCATTGCCTTTGTCAGAATCAGGATTTACAGGATTAAAAGATTACAGGATATGGACAGTAAACAGATATTTGGTTCACTTTTTTATTTTATCACTTTTGTCTGAATCAGGATTAACAGGATGAAAGGATTTTCAGGATAATCCTGCTCACCGTAAAATCCTTCAATTGTCTGAATCCGATTAACAAGAAAGGATTTTCGGCTTTCATCCTGCTCATCCTACCATCCTCAAAATCCTGATTCAGACACCTTCCACAATCTTAATTTCTTCTTCCGTTAAACCATACAATTGATAAACTAATTGATCTATTTGCTTTTCAAGAGCAGTGGTATTATTAGTCATTCTTACGATTTTCTAAAATTCTTTCTACTAATTCAATAAATGGTATTTTGCTCCCTTTCAGATGATATTTTATAATAGGTAATTTTTTCGATGTATTGAACTTATGTATTCTCAAATAGCCACCTTCTGCGCTTGATACTCCAGATATTCATTATACAATGAAATAAGTTTTGAATTTAGAATCGCCAATAAATATCGACTGTTAGATTTAATCAGAAAACCGGTCATATCAATTACTGAACCTTTTGAAAAGGTAAAGTTGTTTCCTAATGACACGTTTGGATAAACGATGTATTCTTTACTGTAGTCAATTGTTTTATTTACTTGTTGGTATTCATACCAACATTATAGAATTGTTTTTTAAACCATCTTCTTAATAATCGCTCTTCGGGTTAATTTGTATTTTAATGAGATTCAAGAACCGAAAATATTTTTGAATTTTCTTTTAAATCGCAAATATGAATAGTCATTATTATAGGGGATAAATGATATAATATCTTTGGAATGATTAGTGCTATATTTTTTAATATCTCTTCCAAAAACATAAGGTTTTATTAATTATATCATCTTTAAAATGCAATTACGAAACCCTTCATTGTATCCTGTTTTAACTCCAACAATCGGTAAGCCGCAAAAGTCATTAATGGAAATAGCGCCTACTTTTATATTTTTTCCATTATGCTTGAAAATACTATTGTTGACAAACTTAAAATCATTTTGAAACCAAATGTAAGTTTGGATGTGCTCAAAGAGTTAACTTCATTCAATTTTTGCTTCAATGAACTTTTCGGTAACTCATTTAAGTTATAGTAATTAAATGGAAAGTCATTTGATACTTTTTTTAATAGCAAAATAAACCAACGGATAAGCTGTTGCCCCTTCAAACACTGGAAGATCATTAAAGTTTATGATCTCAATTATTTGTGTGTTGTCTAGTAAATATTCAATAAGTGGTTTGCCATAGCTCGCTTCGAAGAATTTACCAGATGTAATAAAACATATTGCTCCCTCTGATTTTAATAACCTAATGGCATTTTCATAGAAAAATACGTATATATCGGATTTACCCGAAAAGGTTTGAAATTTAGATTGAAAGTAATTGCTTAATTCTTTCGTTTCTTACTTGCCGTATATACGGCGGATTCCCAATCACCACATCAAACCCAATAAATTCTCCATCATCATTCAATACTTCGGGAAATTCAAACCGCCATTCAAAAGAATTCTCATAAATCTTGTTGTTTTTTATTTCTTCCATTTTTGCATGAAGTTTCACTTCTTTCTCCAATTTTCTCGTTCAAGTTTTCGTCTTGTTTTTTCCTGCTTCTTTTTCTTTCTTGTTGTATCCAGGGTGGCTCAAACAAGAAAGTTTGCCTGTAAATCTGTGATACAACTCATCTTGCTATTTATCTCAATCTTTTCTTTTACCGGATCATTATCCAGTATCTCACTGTTGAAAAATTTTGATTTAATAGATAAAATTAACTTCTCCATTTCCCTTTTCTCTTCCTTGCTCTCGGCATTTTGGTAAGTTGCCACTGCAACTTTGTAACTATCAATTGACCACTTGCCTTTTTGAAGCGCCTGTTTTAAATCGGCGTCTATCGCAAACCGGCTTACAAGAGAGTTGCCGCATTTGATATTAATGTCAATGTTGGGAAGGGTTTCCAATGCTGCAAAGGCCTCACCCCCCGCCCTCTCCAAGGGAGAGGGAGCCTTATAATACGCATTCTTCAACAACTCTATCCACAACCGCAACCGGCAAATCTTTACCGAATTAGGATTGATGTCAACACCAAACAAACAATTTTCAATAATGGTTTCCTTTTCATGAAAAAGCGTTTCCTGCACGCGCTGGCTTTCTTTATTTCCCGGATGATATTGAAACAATTCACCGTCCTGGTCGGTAATGGCAAGCTCATCATTCTCTACCGTTATCTCGTACCAGTGCAGCGACTTCCCTTCTTTATCTTCCAGAATTTTAAGGTCGTTTTTTATCGCAATAATTTCATTCAACGCCGAAACCAAAAAATGCCCCGACCCTACCGCCGGATCACAAATCTTTAAACTGTTTACAATCTCATTCGCCTTCTTCCTCGGGATGTATTTCGGAATCAAATCACCAATGTCTTCAATCCTGCTTAATCTCAAAATCCTGTAAATCGCTGTCACGATTCGGAACAGACAATATTCATTAAATTTCTCCACCACCGCTTTCCGTATCGTCTGCCGGCACATATACATCGTAATAAATCCCGGCGTAAAATAAGAGCCATCTTTATAACCGTTTATCTTTTCAAAGATCAAACCCAGCACAGAAGCATTGATAAGCGTTTTATTATCTTCCTGAATGTCTTCGCCGCCGTCGCCGCTGAAATCGTACGCATCCAAAAAACGGAATAAATAATCAAGCGTGGTTAGCTTGCCGGTTAATTTCTTTCCATGGTCATCTTTCAAAACCGTTGAAGAAATTACCGGAATCGTTTTATCATCTTTTAAATTGCTGATAAAAAGCGTTACCTGTTCAATATCGGTTGGTTCAAAAAGCGAACTGTTGAGGTAAGGCACTTTTTCAAAAGCCTTCTTTACATCCTCATTCCTTTCATCAAACTTTCGCGCCAATACCTGGAAGAACAAACTATTAAGATCATCATAGCTTTTTAATTTTTTACTATTCAGAAAAGAATAAGACAATATCGATCCTTATGTGATAAGAAATGAGTTGCGCTTCCAGCAACTTCAAAAACAAAATGCGGTTCATCCATGTGATGCTCAATTCAAGAGCCACATTAAACAAGCGTTCTTCTTTGGTATCGCCAAATTGCGCAGGTTTATCCAACCGGCTTATTTTATCAAGGCTGTCTAATTGAATAATGGCATCTTCCAAGAATAGCACCGGAATTTCTTTCGCCTTCTTTGTTTCTGCCAATGAGTTTTTTGCTCCCTTCTTTGGATTCGGTTAAACCGATGATGTGAAGCAACTCTGTATAAAATCTTTTATCGAGGCTGTTGCTGTCATTTACAAAAGGAAGTTTGAGCAAATGCTCAGGAGACAACAGTTTGAATAAAGCGATCAGTTTTTTATCATCTTCTTTATTATTATTCCGTAATTGTTTTTGATAATTACGAATATCAAAATAAGCAAATTCTATTTCCTGCTGAATACTTTCGATAAAAGGTTCGGCAATTTGTTTGTAGAAAAAATCCGTTTTCGTATCAGCAAGACGGCCACTTTCAAAATCATTGAATTGATGGACAAGCTGTTTGTTTTGTGCAAAAAGCCTGTCGAACAGCACCGCATCAAAAATGAACCATTCGTTGATGTTTGTTATAACAAGATGTTTTACTTCAAGGTTATTGTGAGTAATCCTTTCACGCAAATAATAGAGCACGATTTCCTGGAATGCTTTTACATTCAGTTTTTCCGTGGTAACCATTTCACTTTTGTTGCCCGGCTCTTTGCTTCTATAATTACGCCTACCGTTGAGGAAGCTTTGTTGCCGTTATGAATTACAAGGTCATTCCTTCCTTTGGTATTAATAGAATGGCGGATCGTAATAAGTTTTCTTTAAAAAATCAGAGACCAGATTTTTATGAAACTCTTCCGATTCTTTTTCATTGGTAGTATCAAGCAGGTGAATAAGATTCGTTTTGAAACGTTCAATGTCAGTCCGGTTTGGTTTTACTTTCAGAAAGGCTTTATTCAACGCCTTCCCCGGTTTCAATTCTTTTATTTGCATTATTATCTAAAGCTTGAAAAATTTAGTATTGGCACTCACTGAAGCTTATAAAATTCTTATTATCCAATATACAGGTATTGAAATAAAGATTGAGCGGAAATAAAAATGAAGCTTTTTTCTTCGTTTACTACTGGTTTAAACTCGTACACCCTGGTTCGTGGCACACGAAACACATCTGTCGTTATTGTCCCTATCCATGAAACAGATTGCATAAAAAACCAAAGTCATCTACGCCTGTTTCATAAAACCTTGCTGATGAATAATAATACTCCCAGATAATCTTTCGCAAGATTCCATTTAGAAATAACAGGATTAAAGTGAATTAATTTGGCTATTTGTTTTGCAAGCTCTATGCTGCTTATTTCCACACTTAGCGAATCTCTTTGCCAAATTTCATGCTTTTTATTTGCCGCATTTATTTCATAAAGTTTTGATGTGCCATTTTGCTTTAATATTTTTAAAAATTCGTGTGCCGTGTATTTTAAAAAACTTCCCTGCGGTGTTTCCTTGCCATTTTTCTGAAGTTGTTGCCAGACAAAATGAACATGAGTGGGCATAATAACAAATGCGTAAAACTTTATCAATCCTCTTGCTGAAAGTTCTTTTAAGTAATAAATGATTAGTTCTTTATTTTCTTTAGATGCCAGCAGTGGCAGCCAATGATGAATAGTTGCAGTAAAAAAATAAATTCTATTAATTTCAGAATAGGATTTTCTGTGAATTTGCATAAGTCAATCTGCTTTCATGATTTAAAATTAAAGAATATTGTTTCGTGTGCCACGAACCAGGGGTTTGGTAATTTACTTTCCGAAAGGCTTTATTCAACGCCTTACCCGTTTCAATTCTTTTATTTGCATTATGTTCTAAAGGTTAAAAATTTAGTATTGGCACTCACTGAAGCTTATGAAATTATTATTATCAAATATACAGGTATTGAAATAAAGATTGAGCGGAAATAAAAATGAAGCTTTTTTCTTCGTTTACTACCGGTTTAAACTTCCCGATTTTAATTCATAATATAATGGCCCACGCCTTAGGGTAATTGTTAGCGGGGCGCCAACAACGGCTTTGAGCCTACCCGAAAAAACAGTGGTATTCATCCTTATCAACTAATTCAGTAAATTCTTTTATTGTTTTTACAGTTGGTTTAGGATCATAAGTATGCCATCTCAGATCAGCCCTTTGCCAGAATACCTTCCAGTGATTCTTTACTTTTACAAAAGTGGTTTTGGCAACTCCTGACTTTATTACTTCTCCTGAGAGCTGAAAATGAGGCCTTATTTCATAAATTATTATACTCTGACCATCTATTGTATAACTTATATCCAGCTTTTTCCGGATCTCTTCAGGCGGCCTTATGCGGCTGATAAAATTTTCCATCACTTCAATTATCTCTAACGATTGTAAAACATCAACTGCCATCTGTTCTTTTTTATTTTAAAGTCAGCAAACGGTAGCAAATTAAGGATTTCACACTAATAATTTTCTTACTAAAATATCTGAGTGTCAGTTTTATTTCTCAGCAGTAAACCGCGTTGATTACCCCGGCGGGATTAAAGCCCTTCTTATCGATAATACATGCACGTTTTTTACACCATGTAAAAAAAGAGAACCGCTATAGCGTATTTTTTAGATTATCAGAATTCAACACTTCCGATTGGAAATTATCGGAGATTTGTTTCCGGCAAATAAGCAATTGAACTTTGGATGTTATTTTCGTAAAATTAAAATTAATTTTTATCAAGTTTAAAGAATGAACATTGCTGCACTTGTAATACTTTATCATCCTAAAGAGCATTATCTAAAAAATGTAAGACAGCTTCAAGAGAAAGTTGACGGGCTATATATTGCAGACAATACAGAAAAGCCGTCTGCTTGCTTTGAAAACTACATTTTGGACGTTAAAAAAGCAGCATATTTGCACGATGGCAAAAATCAAGGAATTTCTGAAAGGCTTAACCAGGTTTGTACTCTGGCAAAAGAAAACGGCTACAGTTGGCTCCTCACGATGGATCAGGATTCGTTGTTTGATGATAGAATGTTGGATAATTATTTGAAATGTGTTGAGGATTTTGAAGGAAAAGAAGAGGTAAGTATGTTTGGGGTATCTTTCACAAAAGAGGTATATAACCAGGGAAATTGCCAACCGGTTTCGGTTCATCATCTGATTACATCCGGCAGTATTTTAAATTTGGAATTAGTAGATAACATTGGCGGCTTTGATGAAAATTTATTTATTGATGAGGTTGATTTTGAATATTGCCTTCGAAGTATTTTAAACGGATTCCAGGTAATTCAATTTACCAACATTTTTCTGGAACATAACCTTGGTGAGGCGATTTACGCACGCTCTTTTAAAACAACAAAACCAAGCTCCAGGGTTTTGCATTCGCCGCAACGGTTGTATTATATGACACGAAACTTTTTTTATGTTGAAGCAAAATATAAATCCTCATTTCCCTCGGAAATAAAAGAAAGGAAAAAAATTTTAATGAATCGAATTAAAAATAATCTTCTCTATCATAAACAGAGATTCACAGTTTTAAAATATGTAATGAAAGGTTTGTGGGATTATCGAAAAAAAAGAATGGGTAAGTTAAATCATGAATCGCAATAGTTGATTGCACGATTTGAAAATACCTGCTCGTTCCAGATATTCCGCATTTAATTTAAAAGATACAGAGCGATGTGTTAATTTGCTCAAAATTATTTTAATGGGTGGAGTGAATTCATTTAATAGAAATTTAATAAACGGATTAAAGTCACGGATAAAGAAAACATTCAATAATCCATATAGCAAAGTTAACATCAGTTGGGCTTCTTTGAAATATTTAAAGCACCTGCCAACAGACAAAGTGCATGCTCATAAATTGTTGAGACATCAAACTTTTTTTTATGGTGGAATGGAGTTTCTACACGGCGTTAAAGAAATTTTTCTTGAGGATGTATATTATCAGCAACTTCCCGAGAATGCGTATATCCTTGACTGTGGCGCACATATTGGTTTAAGCGTCATTTATTTAAAAAGCATTTGCCCGTCTGCGAATATTATTTGTTTTGAACCTGATAATAAAAACTTTGAGTTACTACAAAAAAATATTGCGTCACACAATCTCAAAAATATTGAAGCACGAAATGAAGCAGTATGGACTGAAAATACTTCCCTGCAATTTATAGAGGAAGGAAATATGAGCAGCAAAATAGGTGAAAATATTAACTCAAATACTGTATCAGTAAAAGCAAGCAGGCTCAAAGATTTCCTGAATAAGAAAGTAGACTTTTTAAAACTCGATATTGAAGGAGCCGAATACAAAGTGTTGAAAGATGTGGCAGAAAACCTTTGCTGTGTTGATAAAATGTTTATTGAGTATCATGGCACTTTTGAACAGAACGTTGAATTACTGGAAATATTTGAACTTGTTTTTAATGCAGGTTTCAAGTTTTACATAAAAGAGGCTGCGCCTGTTTTTGAACAACCGTTCTTACCCAAAAAACATGATGGAGAATACGACTTGCAATTGAACATGTTTTGCTTTAGATAAAGCAATCAGCTTTTACCAAGCTTTTTCAAAAACAATTCCAACCCTTTCTTTTTATTTTCATCCAAATCAAAACTGATGCAATCAGAATAGTAATGATGTAAATCGAAATAGGTATATGGATTTTCACCAACGACTTGATCTATCCGGTTCAGACCAAAAGCATTTGCTTCATTGAAATCATTTATGAAATTATCATCTAATTTTTTATTACTTATCCATGCTGCAAATACAAAAGGAAAGCCTGTAAACTTTTGCCACTCTGCTCCCAGGTCATAAATGAAAGGGGAAATTTTTCTTTGTTGCAAAGCACGGTCGCCAATAATAAGTCCTGCCGTTGTTCCTGCAATTTTCGACTGGTAATCTCCGGAAGTATCTTCAAAATCCACTTTTATTTTCCAGAAATCTTCGATCAATATTTTTAATAAGGCTACTGATGTGCGGCTTTGATAGTCGAGCAAAACTTTTTCAATCTTTTCAAGAGGCACTTCACTAAAAAGGCATACACTCGCAACTTCCCCTACACTTCCAATGCAATAGTCAGAGATAATGTAATGTGTTTTCATTTCCGGAATAATCGCGACAGGAACCAGTCCCACGTCAATTTGATCCTCTAACAACATCGAAGCGATTTTTGAGGGATAATCAATTATAAGGTTCGCATCCTCTTTTATCATTCCTTTTTCAATTCCATAGATCAGCGGTTTTGTATTGAGGTAACTTACCGCACCCACTCTTACTTTTCTTTGCACAGATTACTTTAATTTTGCCGCAAATTTAATTCAGAATGCTGAAAGCAGAATGCCAAATGCTCAAAGCAGAAAACAAGAGACTGAAAAATTTTCATTTGCAGTAAACAAACAAATGATTTAGTTTTCTCTTTTGCCTTTTGCCTTTTGCCTTTTGCCTTTTGCCTTTTGCTTAATCATTAAAGCATGCAACTTCAACCACTTACTGCCATTTCTCCTATTGACGGCCGCTACCGCAATCAATTGCAACATCTTGATCAATATTTTTCTGAATTTGCTTTAATTAAATATCGCGTAAAAGTTGAGATTGAATATTTTCTATTTCTTTCGGAAAAAAAAATTTTCAAGCTGATGCCTAAAATCAAAAAACAGCTTTTAAATATTGAAAAAGACTTTTCCATTGCTGACGCCGAAAAAATAAAAGCAACAGAAAAAATTACCAATCATGATGTAAAAGCGGTAGAATATTTTCTGAAAGAAAAATTGAAAGATGCCGGAGCAGAAGATTTACAGGAATGGGTACACTTCGGCCTTACTTCCCAGGACATTAATAATACCGCGGTTCCAATGTTGTGGAAAGATGCAGTTGAATATCAATATTTGCCTTCACTGATCAATTTGCAACATAAACTTCATGATCTGGCGAGCCAGTGGAAGGATGTGCCGATGCTTGCCAGGACTCACGGGCAGCCGGCTTCTCCAACAATATTGGGAAAAGAAATAATGGTTTTTATCGAACGAATAGAGAATCAGATTCAGCAATTCAGTTATATTCCATTTACCGGAAAATTTGGAGGAGCGACAGGAAATTTTAATGCTCACGTAGTAGCCTACCCGAAAATAAACTGGGTTGATTTTGCTAATCAGTTTTTAGAAAAAAAATTAAATTTACAAAGGCAACAATACACAACGCAAATAGAACATTATGATTTGCTGGCTGCTCATTTTGATGCGATAAAAAGAATCAATACAATTTTGATTGACCTCTGCCGCGACATCTGGACTTACATCAGTATGGATTATTTTAAGCAGAAAATAAAGCAAGGTGAAATCGGCAGCAGTGCGATGCCACATAAAGTAAATCCAATTGATTTTGAAAACGCGGAAGGAAACCTGGGCATTGCAAATGCACTGCTGGAGCATCTTTCAGCGAAACTTCCTGTTTCCCGTTTGCAAAGGGATCTTACCGATTCTACGGTTATAAGAAATATAGGAATGCCCATTGCGCATACAATACTTTCCATTTTTTCTCTGGAAAAAGGACTTGGAAAATTGATTTTGAATGAACAAAAATTACATGCGGATCTGGATAATAACTGGGCGGTGGTAGCCGAAGCTATTCAAACTATTCTGCGAAGAGAAAATTATCCAAAACCTTATGAAGCTTTAAAGGAATTGACGAGAGGTAAAAATGCGATTGATAAAAAAACCATTCATGAATTCATTGATTCTCTGAAAATATCTGCTCCATTAAAGAAAGAATTAAAATTGATTTCGCCATTCAACTATACCGGAAATGTTTTTTAAACGTTATCTTTAGATTCGTTTACTAAGCCCCCCACTGTTCGGACTAACACTATTATGAAAAGTCCACGTTGGGACTAACACTATTATGAAAAGTCACTTTATTGTTTGTTTACTGCTTGTGTTTTCTTTACAATCGTTTTCACAGGTTAACCTAAATGCCGGCTTAATGGCATATTACCCATTTAGTGGTAACGCAAACGATGCAAGCGGCAATGGCAATAACCCCATTTTCAATAATGCTACACTAACTACTGACCGATTCGGTAATCCTAATAGTGCCTACTCTTTTAACGGCACGGATAATTATATACGGATTCCTAATAGCACGACATTAAATTCAACTAATCAAATTTCCATATGTGCATGGGTTAAAGTTGCAGGTTTTTACCAGGGAAAATGCCACGGAAATAATGTTGTGATGAAGGGAAATACGGATTACCAAACGGGAAATTATAAGATTCGCTTTGACGATTCGTATTTTACCAACAGTCAAAACTGCTCTATCAGCAATCCTGATGTAACTCATGAAACCTTCTTTGGACTCAATTCTACGCCATCCTCTAATGCACCATTCATTCAAACCAATCAATGGTACAGTGTTGTATATACCTGTGATGGCACTACTGCCAGGATTTATGTAAATTGTCAGCTTGTAGGCTCAGGACCCGCAAATGGGATCACCTTTACTAATGGCGATGACCTGTTCCTGGGAACTTTAAATAATCCACTCTATCCTTATTGGTTTAACGGAGTAATGGATGAAGTAAGAATTTATAACAGAGCAATTAATGATAATGAAATAGAGGCGTATGGCGACTGCTCAATAGCTACCAATTCATGTTCCAATTGGTTAAGTACCCCCGTCCATTATTCTTATGTAGATATTGGGAAATTAGATGTAACCGGAGATCATATTACAGTAGAAGCGGTAATAAACCGAACAACTCCTTTTGTTCCAGGTGGCAACGACAATACAGAAGGTGATATAGTTTCAAAGCATGATAATCCAACTGATGTGAATTATCTTCTGAGGCCCAATCACGCCTTTATTACTACAACAAATGGCTTTTTCCAAACTCCTGACATTGCTGATATCCAGTTAAATAGAACCTATCACGTAGCAATGGTATATGACGGAGATACTTTAAAATTTTACAGGGACGGATGTTTAATGAGTAAGATCGCAGCTTCTGGCGATCTTTATCAAAATAATTGGGACACAAGAATAGGTTACTATCAAAATCAAATTTGGAACACAAATTTCATTGGCTACATCAATGAAGTCAGAATATGGAATGTGGCCAGAACCCAAGCACAGATTCAGGCATATATGAATACTTCACTTCCTAATCCTACAGCACAAGCTGGTTTACTCGCATATTATACTTTTGATAACCTTTTAAACAAACAGGGCAATCCTAACTGGAACGGGGTTTTAGGAGGAAGCGCTTCGATTAACCAAACCAATCCATCCTGCAATCCAATAGTGAATTCGTGTAAGGTAATCAGTTGCAATTTGAGTGTTAGCAAAAGTCCGGATACAACTGTTTGTAAAGGTTCTTTTGTAAATATGTTTGCAAAAGGAGGTACTACCTATACCTGGACTCCACAAACGGGCCTTGATAATCCAAATTCGGCAAATCCCATAGCAACTCCATCAGTTTCTACAAAATATTATGTTACTGTTGATGATGGAACTGGCTGTTCCAAAAAAGATTCGGTACAAATCAACGTGAATAATTTACCGGTAATTTCAAAATCCAACGATACAAGTATTTGCATGAATTCCACCACTCAGCTTTTTGCAACCGGTGGTACTTCTTTTAGCTGGTCGCCCGTAAGTAGCCTTGATAATAATAGCATTTCAAACCCAAAAGCTTCTCCATCTGCCACTACAAAATATTATGTTACAGCAACGAATGCCACAGGCTGCAGCAAAACGGACTCGATAAAGATTACAGTGAATAGTTTGCCTGTAATTTCAAAGTCAAACGACACCAGTATTTGCGAAAATACAACCGTACCTCTTTTTGCGAGTGGCGGTTCTTCTTATTCCTGGATACCGGCAAGCACCCTTGACAATCCTGCGAGTGCATCACCATTAGCTTCTCCCACCGCTTCAACATCATATTATGTAACGGTAACGGATGCAAATGGTTGTTCTAAAAGCGATTCCATCGAGGTTGCTGTAAACAGTTTACCTGTAATTTCAAAATCAAACGACACAACCATCTGCAACAATTCGTCGGCTCAACTTAGCGCAGGCGGCGGTTCTTCCTATTCCTGGACACCTGTGGCTTCTTTAAATAATCCGGCAATAGCTAATCCTGTCGCTTCTCCTGGCTCATCAACAAGGTACTTTATAACGGTAAGTAACGGAGGTTGTTCAGCGTTGGATTCCGTGAATGTGGCTGTTTATCCAACAGCTACTATCAGTATCTCCAATGATACAACTGTTTGCGCCAACTCATCTACACAACTACTTGCAAATGGAGGCAATACTTATGTATGGTCTCCTTCTGCTTTCCTTGATAATGGGGCAATCCCAAATCCTGTTGCTTCGCCTGGATCAACAACTGTTTTTCATGTAAGCATCACGGATAGTTATTCCTGTGCTTATAGTGATTCTGTAAAAATATCTGTTCGCCAACCTGCTGTATTTGCTGTATCTCCCGGCAATTCTGTTTGTTCAAATACTTCGCAACAATTAAATGCTTCAGGTGGTGACATATATGCGTGGACCCCGGTTTCTTTTCTTGATAATCCCGCAATTAGCAATCCAATTGCCTCGCCTGATTCATCAATCACTTATGCAGTAGTAATAAAGGATACTACCTGTAAACAAACCGATACTTTATTTACGAAAGTGACTATCTTACGGGCTCCTGTCCTTTCAGCCACGCGTTCAAATGATATTGATTGTTCCTCGGGTGCTTCACAATTAAATGCATCAGGGGCGTTAAGCTATACATGGTCACCGGTCACTGGCCTGGATAATTTTCGAATTGCGAATCCTGTTGCTTCGCCAACATCAACTACCGTTTATACTGTGACCGGCAAAGATCAAAACGGTTGTAGCAATTCTGATACAGTCACGGTAAAAGTAAACTTCAATGGAAATTCAGTTTATGGTTTACCCAATTCATTTACACCCAACAACGATGGACTTAACGATTGCTTTGGCATAAAATACTGGGGGCAGGTAAGTGAACTGGATTTTAATATTTATAATCGTTTTGGCGAAAGAGTTTTTCATACCAATAATCCTGATAACTGCTGGGATGGAACCTTCAGGGGCGAGCTACAACAAGCCGATGTTTTCATTTATACAATCAAAGCAAAAACGGCTTGCGGAAATATCGATAAAAAAGGAATCGTTACTTTATTGAGATAATTGCTACTTGGAATCTTACACGTAAAGTGAAATTCAATATCCAAATGATTCAAAAACCATTCGCTTTGCGCCATACAGCAAATACAAAAGGAAAGCCTGTAAACTTTTCCCACGCTGCTCCCAGGTCATAAATTATCGGTTTCTTATTTAAATGCATTAATGCCTGTAACATCCATTCCTGTTATCAAAAGATGTACGTCATGTGTGCCTTCATATGTTATCACGCTTTCAAGATTCATAAGATGGCGCATAATAGGATATTCCCCACTGATGCCCATTGCACCAAGCATTTGGCGCGCTTCACGTGCAATATTTGATGCAATTTCACATGAATTCCTTTTCGCCATACTTACCTGCTGCGGCGTTGCTTTCCCTTCATTCATTAACGTTCCCAAACGCCAGTTTAGCAATTGTGCTTTTGTTATTTCTGTAATCATCTCAGCCAGTTTTTTTTGCTGTAATTGAAAACTTCCAATAGGTTTATCAAACTGTATTCTTTCTTTCGAATAACGAAGCGCTGTATCATAACAATCCATCGCCGCTCCCACCGTTCCCCATGCAATTCCGTAACGCGCTTTGGTAAGGCAACTCAAAGGGCCTTTTAATCCTTTTACATTCGGTAATATATTTTCTTTCGGAACTTTTACATTATCAAAAACCAATTCACCGGTGGCACTGGTTCGAAGGCTCCATTTTCCATGCGTGGTTGGTGTTGTAAAACCTTCCATTCCTCTTTCCAAAATTAATCCGTGAATTTCACCGCTTTCATCTTTTGCCCACACCACAGCAACTTGTGAAAACGGCGCATTGCTGATCCACATTTTGCTGCCATTCAAAATTACACAATCGCCTGCCTCTTTATAATTACTCAACATCCCGGAGGGATCGCTGCCATGGTCAGGTTCCGTTAAACCAAAGCATCCAAGCCATTCGCCACTTGCTAATTTCGGCAAATATTTTTTCCGTTGTTCTTCACTTCCATACTCAAAAATGGGAAACATCACCAACGATCCCTGCACGCTTGCTGTACTACGAATACCACTGTCACCGCGTTCCAGTTCCTGCATCATCAATCCATAAGAAATATAATCCAAACCTCCGCCACCATATTCCTGCGGAATCGTGGGACCAAAACAACCTAATTCACCCAATTGCTTTACAATGTGAACAGGAAATTCCGCTTTTTGCGCATATTCTTCAATGATTGGCGAAATTTCTTTTTTTACATAATTGCGCACACTTTCCCTCACCAGCTTTTGTTCGTCTGTAAACAATTCGTCCACATTAAAATAATCGGGTGATTGAAATTGATCCGCCGCCATATATCGTTAAATAGTTTATTCGTTTATAAGGCAAAAAATGTTGCGAATTTTGAATTCATTTTTCAGCATTCAGCATTATCAAAGATAACTTTTCATTTCTGTTTGATATTGAAGTGCAACCTTCCCGGCTTCCTCCACAAAATTTTTATCTTTTCCTGCATAAATTATAGCTCGTGAAGCATTGATCAAAAGCCCGCAATCTTTATTTAATCCATACTTACAAACTTCCGCAAGGCTTCCGCCCTGCGCCCCCACTCCGGGAATTAATAAAAAATGATCGGGAATAATTTTTCGTATTGAAGAAAGTTCTGTTGCTTTTGTAGCGCCAACTACAAACATCAAATTTTCTTTTGTTCCCCATTCGCTTGTTTTTTGAATCACTTCTTCATACAAAAAATGATCTTCAATTTTTTGTTGTTGAAAATCGCTGCTTCCCTCATTGCTTGTTAAGCCTAACACAATCGTCCATTTATCATCATATTTCAAAAATGGTTTTACACTATCGCTTCCCATGTAAGGCGCTACCGTAACCGCATCAAAAGGAATCGTTTCAAAAAAAGCTTTTGCATATTGATCTGAAGTGTTACCAATATCTCCCCGCTTGGCATCCGCAATTTTAAAGTGAGTATGCGGAATGTAGTTCACCGTTTTTTCCAACGCCTCCCAACCTTTTATCCCATGCGCTTCATAGAACGCAGTGTTTATTTTATAGGCAACGCAATAATCCTTTGTTGCATCAATTATTTCTTTATTAAATTGAAAAATGGCGTCAGCAGCAGTTTTCAGATGAATAGGAATTTTTTCAATATCTGTATCAAGCCCCACGCAGAGAAACGATTTTTTCTCCCTTATTTGTTGAATTAAATATTCTCTTTTCATTTTTTCTTAAGATTATTACAGTAGACAAAGGAATAATAAAGATTTTTATTTTGTCACTTCATTCCTTGCAATTCTTTTTCGGCAAATTCTTTTACAATTTCTCCAAAATGAAAAACCTCTTCAAAAGTATTGTACAAAGGAACCGGTGTAATTCTTATGACATTTGGATCACGCCAATCTGCAATCACACTGTTTTTGTTCAATAAATTAAAAAAATCTTTTCCCTTTTCAGGCAACAATATTGAAACCTGGCAGCCATGCTCATTTTCATTTTGAGGAGTTATAATTTCTACGATTTTTTTGCCGGCTTTGCTGTTGATTTCATTTAAAATAAAAATAAGAAAAGCGCTAAGCTTTTTCCCCTTTTCAACAATGTTTTCAAAGCCTGCTTCTTCAAAAATATCCAATGCCGCTTTATGGGCCGCCATGCTTAAAATGTTGGCGTTACTTAGTTGCCAGCCCTCGGCGGTTGGAATCGGGTTAAATTCATTTTTGAATTGAAAACGTTCATGTTTATCAGTTCCCCACCAGCCAGCAAGCCGTGGAAGGGCTTTATCTGTAGAATAACGGTTATGGATAAACGCACCTCCGATTGCGCCAGGACCCGAGTTTAAATATTTATAAGAACACCAACAGGCAAAATCCACATTCCAGTCATGAAGATGAAGTTCCACATTCCCAACTGCATGTGCTAAATCAAAACCACAATAAGCGCCGGCATCGTGCGCCGTTTCAGTTATTGCTTTCATATCGAAAAGCTGACCGGTGTAGTAATTGATTCCTCCAATAAGCACTAACGCAAGTTCATCCGCATTTTCTTTAATCGTTGTAATAATGTCTTCATTTCTTAATGTAAATTCTCCTTCGAGTGGTTTCATTTGTATTAAACCTTCTTCAGGATTTAATCCATGCAGCTTTAATTGAGAATCAATTGCATACAAATCAGAAGTGAAGGCGCGATTTTCACAAAGAATCTTAAAACGTTTTTTACCAGGCCGGTAAAACGTAGTAAGCATTAAATGTAAATTCACACTCAACGTATTCATCACTACAATTTCTTCAGGAAGAGCGCCGAGTATCGGTTGTAATTTTTTTGAAAAAACTTCATGAAAATTAGCCCATGGATTTCTTCCGTGAAAATGTCCTTCCACACCATAATTGGCCCAGTTTTCCATTTCGTCGAGTACATAATCCTGTGCCGTTTTTGGTTGTAATCCCAATGAATTTCCGGTAAAATAAATACACTCTTTTCCGTTAAGAATCGGAATATAAAATTTGTTTCTATAGTTTTTTAAAGAATCTTTTTCGTCCTGTTGCCTGGCAAATTCAAGCGTATTTTCAAAATTCATTTCTCTTCTTTTTTATCCAATAAAGCAATATTAAACTTTCAGAAAGAATTTCAGTGAAATTCTTCATCTCAGTAAAAAATTTTAAATCAATAAAATTTGAATCTTTGCGGCAATATTAACCGGATGAATAAAGGTAGGAAATGAATAAAAATTGAGTCTTAAAATAAAGATCTGCCTTTACCGAAATAACTTTTAATGCAAGACAACGATTATTACTTCACCATTGAAAGCACCGCGGTTGCTGAGTTTAAAGACCGTGGCAGTAAATTCCTCGCCTATTCTTTTCCGATAAAAAACACGAGCGATTTTAAAAAGCATTTTCAGAAATTGAAAAAAGAACATGCAAAAGCAGTGCATCATTGTTTTGCTTACCGGATAGGAATGGATGGAAATAATTTCAGAATGAGCGATGATGGCGAGCCTTCAGGAACTGCGGGAAAACCAATTTTAGGCCAGATAGATTCAAAAAATCTTACGAATACTTTGATCGTTGTCATTCGTTATTTTGGCGGCACTTTATTAGGTGTCCCGGGACTGATCAATGCATATAAAACAGCGACCTCATTGGTTTTGCAGTGCACACCAGTTGTACAAAAAGCTGTTGAAATAAAATACGCTTTGCAATTTAATTACACACAAATGAATGAGGTAATGCGCATTATCAAACAATTTAATTGCTCGGTTTTGAAAAATGAGACACAGTTGTTTTGTCACATTGAAACAGGAATTCCCAAAAACAAGATTAATGAAGTTTTGTCGGCTTTAAAAGAGGTGCGTAATGTAGAATTACAACTTATGGGATAAAATACTAAATTTAGATATGGAAAAGAAATATCATTCGTTTTGGAGCTTTTATCCATATTACCTTACCGAACATAAAAATCCGGTAAGCCGCGCATTGCATTTCACAGGAACGCTCCTGATTTTTGTTTGTATCATTTTGGGAATCATAACCGGTAAATGGTTTTGGTTCATTATTATTCCCGTTTGCGGGTACGGTTTTGCATGGTTTGGTCATTTCTTTTTTGAAAAAAATAAACCGGCTACTTTTGTTTATCCGTTCTATAGTTTGGGAAGTGATTTTGTAATGTTCTGGCACATCATTACAGGACAAATCAGCAAAAAATTAAAAGAAGCAGAAAAAACAATTTCTTCCTGACGTTTTTGATAGCCAGATTTTAGTGTAATTTTTCACAAGCTTCATTTATAATTCTAGAATCTTATTTTTTAAATCCATTCGTCCATGCAGGATTCTTAAAACCTCAATTTCTTTCGCTTTTATTATACGGTAGAAAATAATGTGGTGACTTGCACGATATCCAAAAATACTTTTATCAATCTCTTCGTAACTTTTTCCAATTTTAGGATTCTCCGCAATTTGCTTACAGAAACCGATCAAAAGATTGTAATATTTGTCAGCTTGATTTTCAGACCTGGCATCATAAGTATAATTCCAAATTTCAGATAAATCTTCAACTGCTTTGTTAGACAGAAAATAATTAGCCATTTTTTTTCTTATTGGCTTTCAATTGTTGAAGATGTTTCACGGGATTAAAGTTTGCAGCAATTCCGCTATCCATTCCTTCCTGAATGGCCTTTTTCAAAGCCTGTGTTCTATTTTCTTCTTCTTCCAATAGCCTCAATCCGGCACGAATCACTTCACTGGCGTTTTTATAACGTCCTTCAGAAACTTTGCTATCTACAAAATCTTCAAAATAGTTTCCTAAAGAAACAGATGTATTTTGTCGCATAGAATTTTATTTATAGAACAAAATTACCAAAATTTGGTACTTTACGCAATCTATTTCCAGATTTTGGTTCTGTTCTGGTAAACTTTTGAGCAGCGAACATAAATAATTAGTACACTTTTATAATATGCATATAAGTACCGCCACAGCAAAAGCACATTCTGCGATCATCATACAGAGAATATTCGATGCAAATATCTTTTCCGTCAATTGCATACTGATCAGGTAAATCATCAGAAGGGTAAGTGATTCCTTTTATTATTACTCCAACATGTTTGCAGTTGGTAGCTTTAAAAGTAACTGTCGCATTGGTACAATCGTTGTTTGTATTCTTCCTGCAGGAAAGAAAAAAAGCAATAACAATGAAAAGAAAAATAAACTTTTTCATACCAAAACTTTTCTTAATGACACCTGCTTTCGTTATTCCATTGCATGCCAACAGTTTTATTTAAACTCCTCACTTACCACGAGTTCCTTACTTCCGGCAGTATATTGATAAAAACCTTCACCTGTTTTAATGCCAAGCTTGTTGGCGTTTACCATATTCGTTAATAACGGGCAAGGTGCATATTTTGGGTTTCCAAAACCATTATGCAGCACCTTTAAAATAGAATAACAAATGTCAAGACCGATAAAATCAGCCAATTGTAAAGGGCCCATGGGATGCGCCATTCCAAGTTTCATTACCGTATCAATTTCTTCAACGCCTGCCACACCTTCATGCAAAGAATAAATGGCTTCATTGATCATCGGCATCAAAATTCTGTTGGCAACAAAACCCGGGTAATCATTTACTTCACAAGGAACTTTTCCTATTTTTTTTGAAAGATCAATAATGGTTTTTGAAACTTCCTTATCAGTTGCATAGCCATTGATAATTTCCACCAGTTTCATCACCGGAACCGGGTTCATAAAATGCATACCGATAACTTTAGAAGGCCTTTTGGTAACTGAAGCAATTTTTGTAATTGAAATGGAAGAAGTGTTGGAAGCCAGAATGCATGCAGTGGGAGAAAATTCATCAAGTTCTTTAAAAATCTTCAGTTTCAATTCCAAATTTTCGGAAGCCGCTTCAACCACCAAATCACTTTCATTCACTCCTTCTTTTACATTCGTGAAAGTTGAAATATTGGCGAGGGTTTTTTCTTTTACTTTCTCTGAAATAGTTTTTTTTGCTACCTGTCTGTCAAGATTTTTTTTGATAGTTCTGATTGCTTTCTCTAACTGAGTTTTGGAAACATCCACAAGATTTACCGAAAAATTATTTTGGGCAAACACGTGTGCAATACCATTTCCCATCGTTCCGGCGCCTATCACTGTAATATTTTTAATATCCATAACAATCGTTTAGTGTAGAATTACAAATGTAAAAGAAAAAAATGCGTGAACCAGTTGCGAAGACACGGCTAATAGTAAACCAACAAATAAAAGGGATTTTTATTTTCGCAAGGAATCTATTTGTTTTTAAAATCTCCGCGTTTCCATGCTTTTATAAATTCTGCCCAGGCAAGAGGATTAAAAATATTTTGAGGAGGAAGTTGGCCTGCAGAATAATATTTTCTTTCATTTTGTTTAAAATAATAATTGGTAGCTTCACGGCCGCTCATAGGATAAACTGACATTAACGCGCGCCGGTTTGCTTCCGACATATTTTGCCGCGCTATTTCTTCCTGGTCATCAGGAATTTTTATATTGGCAAAATCGCGCGCAAATTCTTCCTTGGTTGGGTATTTTTTGATGATTGTAGCGGCAAGATAAACTGTATCCTGAACCATTAACTGGATAATACTTTGTTGGTTCCCTTCCAGATTTTTCGGGATAGTCACCAGTTTTGGTTTGTAACCCACACTTGTAAATTCTATCTGGTCACCTTTCAAAACCACTATCGAAAAAACACCCTGGTCGTTTGTAATCGTCCCCTGGTTGCGGCCTTTCACGACTACACTCACGGCTGGCAGTCCCTGCAGGCTGTCAGCAGACATTACCACTCCATACAATTGTACTACCGAATCCTGATAGCTTTCAAATTGCGCTTTCGCAGAACCGTAAAGACCAAACAATAAAATAAAATAAAGTACTATTTTTTTCATAAATGAAGGGTAAAATTCGGAAATTCTTTGCAGAAAGTTCCGGCTTTAGCAGACAAAGTAAGGTTATCAATGGTTAAATTTGCAACCACTAATTCTTTTTAACAAAAAATTGAACCATGACTGAAAATGATATTCTGAAAGCCCTGAGTACTGTCGAAGAGCCTGATTTTAAAAAAGATCTTATCACTCTAAATATGGTAAAAGATATTAAGATTGATAATAACAAAGTTTCTTTTACAGTAGTCCTTACCACTCCTGCCTGTCCACTGAAAGATATGATAAAAGTGAGGTGCGAAAAAGCCATTCATTCAATGGTGGATGAAGCCGCAGAAATTACTATCAATTTTACGAGCAATACTTCTTCTTTAAGAACCGACAAGAAAGATATTTTAAAAGATGTAAAAAATATTATCGCGGTCGTGAGCGGGAAAGGAGGTGTCGGAAAAAGTACGGTTGCCGCTAATCTTGCACTGGCACTTGCTGCCGGTGGTGCAAAAGTTGGTTTGATGGACGCCGATATTTATGGGCCAAGTGTCCACATCATGTTTGGAATCAGGGGTGAAAGGCCGCAAATGCGGGATGTGGACGGGAAGGGAAAAATCGTTCCGATTGAACGTTATGGAATAAAAGTTATGAGCATTGGTTTGCTCGTAGATGAAAAGCAGGCAGTGGTTTGGCGCGGCCCGATGGTTAGCAGCGCTATCAGGCAATTTGTAACCGATGTCGATTGGGGCGAGTTGGATTACCTCGTAATCGATATGCCTCCGGGAACCGGTGATATTCATCTCACCATTGTTCAAACGGTTCCTGTCACAGGGGCAATCGTGGTTACAACGCCGCAATTGGTAGCACTTGCTGATGCAAAAAAAGGAATTACCATGTTCAGCCAGAGCGGGCTAAAAGTGCCGATTATTGGCCTTGTGGAGAATATGAGTTATTTCACTCCTGCCGAATTGCCTGAAAATAAATATTACATCTTTGGCAAAGAAGGCGGCAAAAAACTGGCAGAAGAATTTGACATTACTTTTCTCGGCGAAATACCATTGGTACAATCAATTCGGGAAGGTGGAGATTTGGGAATTCCGGTCATGGTAGGTGATGATTCTATTTCTAAAGAAGCTTTTATTGAATTTGGCGATAATGCAGTTAGAGCAATTTCAATGCGAAATGCAATGTATCCCGCAACAGAAGTGAGTGAAATTTTGGAGGAGGTATAAATAAAATTATAGAAGAAATAAACGATTGAAAAATAGCCGATAAAATAAATAATGCAGCAATTTATTGGTTTACTGAAACAGCATATCCTCTTCAAAAATGATGAAGAAGCCTGCCATCTTATTTACATATTAAGCTTCATCATAAATTTCGGGGTTGACAGGAAACGGCAAATGCTTTCCATTTAATCCGGCGATAAGATTATCAGCAGCAATAGTTGCCATAGCATTTCTCGTTTCAACAGTGGCGCTGCCGATATGAGGCACTACCGCTGCATTCTGCATCGTCAATAAAGGGTTATCCTTTTGCATCGGCTCCGGATTGGTAACATCCAAACCTGCGCCCCAGATAATTCCATTTTGCAAAGCTTCAATTAAATCTTCTTCGTTATGAATTCCGCCGCGCGCAGTATTGATAAAAATAGAAGATGGTTTCATTTTTGCAAAAGCATTTTTATTAAAACTGCCTTTTGTTTCTTCAGACAAGTTAGTGTGGACAGAAAGCACATCGCTTCTATTCAATAATTCATCAAACGAAACCATTTCCGCATTAAAATCTTTTTCCGCGCGCAAATTATGCGTACGGTTATGATAAATGACTTTCATATCATACGCGCCAACACATCTTTTTGCCATTTCATAACCGATATTTCCCAAACCAAAAATGCCCAACGTTTTCCCATTGATTTCAATTCCCAAATCGGCGGTCGGTTCAAAAAATAACCACTCCCCTTTCTTGATCTTGTCGTGGAGGTAAAAAGCTTTTCGCGAAACGGCGAGCATTAGCAGGAAAGCAACGTCAGCAGTAGGCCCGCTCAAAACGCCCGGAGTATGTCCTACCGGAATTTTCAATGCATTGGCCGCAGGAATATCAACGTTATCATACCCGACAGAATGAAGTGAAATCACTTTTAAATGTTTGCATTCGTTCAGAAAAAAAGCATCAATATTATTAAAGCCTGCGGATAGAAGCGCATCACATTGTTTTGAATATTCAATCAATTCAGGCTGGCTTAATGGCCGTTTCTCATTCCATTCTATCACTTCGATTCCTGCATCCATTATTTTTTTTAATCCGACATCCGGAATTTTTCTGGTTATAAATACTTTCATTTTATTGCTGCTTTTCTTGCTGCCATCTGGCTGCGTATTCGGCTTAATGTTTCTGGCGTAATCCCCAAAAAAGAAGCAATCATATGTTGCGGCACTCTTTGAAGACATGTCGGGAAACCTGCCATTAATTTTGTGTACTGTTCTTCGGCACTTTCAGTCATCGAACTTATTAAACGCCTTTGCATGGCAATTAAATTGTTTTGGATTAATATACGGAAATAGCGTTCAAACGCCGGAACTTTTTCAAGAAGAATATCCCATGAAGGTTTGGTGATCAACAACAATTCACAATCTTCCAAAGCTTCAATGTTATATCGTGACGGTTCATCAGTGAGAAAACTATAAAGATCCGTTACCCACCATCCTTCCATTGAAAATTGAAGTATCGGCTCATTCCCTTTTTCATCAACAGTAAAAGTTCGCAACATTCCTTTTTCAACAAAAGAAGTGTATCGGCTCACATCGCCTTCCTGTAACAGGTATTGTCTTTTGCGTAATTTCTTTGGAATAAAAAGTGTCTTACAAAAATTAAACTCTTCTTCCGTAATTGAAATGTGCTCTTGTACACTTTTCAGAAAAAGTTCAAACATTAATTTGGATTAAATTATGAACTGCAAATTTAGGCTTTCTGTTCACTATTCCATTCCGTTGTAAAATAGTCAAATGCACTAATTGTACCTTTGCCAAAAAGAAATAGAAAGAAAATGGAGAATCATTATGATGTAAAAGAATTTAATTCAATTGTGCAAAACCGGAGAAGTGTTTATCCGAATCAGTTTATAAAAGACAAGACGATACCTGATGAAATCATTTGGGAAATTTTAGAGAATGCGAATCGCGCACCAACGCACAAACTCACGCAGCCATGGCGTTTCACCGTTTTTGCCGGAAAAGGCCGTGAACGTTTTGCAGATTTACAGACGGGAATTTATACAAAATATGCCGGAGAGAATTTTAAAGATAAAAAACTAAAAAACCTTCGCGAATATCCATTGCTGTCATCGCATGTAATTGTTGTTGGCATGAAAAGATCGGATGTAACGAGCATTCCTGAGATTGAAGAAACAATTGCTACAGCATGCGCCATAGAAAATTTATTTCTTTCATTAACAGCTTACGGTTTGGGTGGTTACTTATCAACCGGCGGTATTACTTATATGGAAGAAGCAAAATCGCATTTTGATCTTGAGCTAGCGGACAAATTAATCGGAACTTTCTTTATCGGCTATCCTGCAGAAATTTCAAATCAATTAACGAAGAGAACATCAATACACGAAAAGGTGAAATGGATAGACGGGTGATTTTATGTCAGCAGCGGACGAATAAATAAACCGAATTTTTATTTTGAAATCATGGATTAAAGGCAATAATCTAAAGTTGTATAATGGCAGCATGGATTTCTTTTTCGTTTTCCCATGCACAAATAACATGATTATCATTTAAAGGCGTTAAAACAGGTAGCATACCATTTCCCAGGAATTCGCTGTTTCCACCAGGCTTCAATAATTTTATTTTTGAAGAATCCGACCATGCATAAAAAAATTTGTTTTTAAGACTTGCAACAGTACAATTTCGCCCTTTCCCTAAACCGAGTTCAGCAGCGCCTGGAACATCAGAGTAGACAGTATCTTTTCGACGCCAAACTGTTTCTACTTTTCCGTTTTCATTAACTGCCAGGCCTCCTCCATCCATAGGACACGCATCTAATTTCCAATTTCCCTTACCTAATTTCTGAGCTTCTGAAAAAGAAGTGCCTCCATTCAAAGATTTCAATAAATAAAGATCCCTGTTACCGTGAAGCCAATTGCGGAACATAACATAGATATTTTTCCCTTGCACTGTTACTGAAGGTTTGCAACAGGCGCATACCACAGAATCCGGCGAAGTATAAATAATTTGATTCGGTAACCATGTTTTGCCACCGTCATCAGAACGTGCACCGACAATCTTATTCCTGTGATTTCCTCTTATATCCAACCAGACAGCAAAAGCGTTATTACCATCCGCCGATAAATCCGTCAAACCTTCAGGCGCTACATCCGGCAGGTCATTTACTACAGCGCCTTTGTGCCACTTACCATTTGTTTTAAAATAAGAAATGATATTTCCTTTTGAAGTACATGCAGTAACTATTAGTCCATTATCTGTTGCTGCAATCTGCGGACCACGCGTAGCATAAGAATACAAACCTGACAAAACATCAATCACAACAGGAGATGAGAAAGACTTTCCCATATCAGTCGATTGAGAAAACATAATGCTGTCGCCAATTCCGTAAACCAAATCTATCGCGCCGTTTGCTTCAGTGGTTAAAGCAGGCATCTGTCCTTTTGCGATAACAAAATCTTTTTTAGAAAATGTAGCCTTTTCATTGCAGGAATAAAAAAAATAGAAGCAAAAAATAATTAGCAGGATGGTCGACAACTTTTTCATACGATAATATACGTGCTTATAAAACTAATCCTTCAATGTTTAATTTGAAAAATTACTTTCAGATAATTTATTAACGTAATCGTTTTTTATCTGATCGAGTTTAGAACTTTCGCCATCATTATTATTTGAAATGTCTTTTATTTTTTGATCCAATTCTTTGCTATAAATAACTTTATGGTCTTCAAGACCTTTCTTTAAAGTTTCGGAACCTGCGGATTCATTCTCATACCTGGTGTGCAATTCAGATAAATGATTTTTGAGTTTTTGCTCGGCATATTCTTTAAATACATCAACGGCTTGCTTGTCAGAATTCATAATTTTCATTTTTACATTTACTATAAATTGAATGCATCAAACCCTGTACCTTTTATTTTAATTTAGGAAAAACATTACGCGTTTTATAATAGTTTCAACACTCTTATTTATAGTATTTTCAGAAAGACAGTAAACAAATAAAAGAACCGTTTTTTAATTTTGACTTAAGAAACGGTTCTCTAAAATTAATTTATGCAGGTAATTCTTCTGCTTTATAACCTGCTTTCTCAACAGCATTGATTACGTCCTTTTTATCGACATTATCCGCAGTAACTGTAAGCACTTTTTTCGGATTTTGTATATCTACTTTCCAGTTGTTTTCACCTAATTCTTTATTTAATACAGGCGTCACTTTTTCTATGCATGAGCCGCACATAATATTGGTTTTGAGTTGGACTGTTTTCATTTCTTTAGATTGTTTTTGAAAAATCAAAATTAATTATTACGTCCTTTTTCCCGGTTCATAATTATGGATAAGATGTATAAGATTTTCTCTTCTACATTTTCATCCCAGCCATCGGGTTAGCGCCTTTCCTGAAAACATATTCGCTTTGTAAAAGATAAGCTCCACTGGTCACCACCACATCGTTTGGATGAATACCCTCTTTTATTTCAATCATATCACCGCTTTCCATTCCTGTTTCCACCATCACACTTTTAAAAGTGTTTTGTTTAGTTTCCAGCCACACCATCGCCATTTTTCCATCACGCAACACTGCGTTTGACGGGAGCGCCAATACATGATGATCACCTGTGTTTATTTTAACATATGCGGCCATGCCGGGTTGCAGCAGATGTTCCGGATTCGGAATATTTACACGGATAATATTTATTCTTCCTGCAGTACTTAATTCGGGATTTTCAAAAGAAATAGTCCCCGCAATTTTTTTGCCGGGAATGTCCGGTATTTCAACGACCGCATTTTTTGCACCATCAATTTGAGACAGTTGTGTAGCATAAACCTGCGTTTCTACCCAAAGTGTTGAAAGATTGGCAAGTTTAACTACCGTTCCACCTTCAGCAACATAATCACCTTCCTGAAATGGAAGGTCAGTAATGTAACCAGAAGCGGTGCTGTAAAAAGTGGTTAGTTGATTTTTAATCGTCCTTTCATTTATATTATTTATTTGCTCTTCGCTCATTCCCCAGAGCAACAATTTATTTTTTGCAGACGCAATGATCTCATCAAAATTTACAATCGCATTCCCTAAAGTTGCTTTCTTCTGCAAAGCCAATAAATATTCCTGCTTTGCATTGTTCAACTCTTCGCTATATATCTCGTAAAGAGGAGCACCTTTGGCTATATAATCACCGGTTTGTTTAAAAAATAATTTTTCAATGCGCCCTGCAACCCAGGCGCTCACTGCATGTGTTTTGGTTTCATCAAAATTTAAAGTTCCGGTTAAGATGATCTGATCTCCGATAGAACCATTTTTAATTGTATCCACACGAATATTGCCCAATTGCATTTGTTCGGGACTTAGTTTAAGCTCATCATCGTTTTTTTGGTGCATGCCTTTTTTTGTTGCTATTAATTCCATGTGGCAAATCGGGCATATTCCCGGCTTCGCTTCTACTACCTGCGGATCCATCGGGCAAGTATAGATGATGTCCTCATTTGAGGCAAGAGTCTTTTTGCTTTTGTTGTTACACGCAAGGAAGATAATTGGCAATAAGCAACCGGCAATAAGCAACCGGCATCCAATTAGCGATTGGCACTGAGCAAATCGTAAATGCTTCCAATTTATTTTCAGCGTCTTGTTAAATATTTTCATAACCGTTTATTTGTATTTTTCAGGATTATTTATCATGTGGCTTAGCAATCTTCCAACCTCTTCTGATGGATTTAAAAGTTCTTCATATTCATTTTGTGAGATGTATTTACACCTCAATGAAAATTCAAACCACGTTTGTGTTTCGGCATTTTCCATATCAGCATCTGATATTTTTGAAACGAAATGTGCCGGGTATAATCTTTTTCTATTCGCTTCCGCCAGCGATGAACAAACGCTTCTGCTGGATCTTCTAATTTGATCAGTCAGAGAAAACATTTCTTCTCTTGGAAATTTCTTTGTGATTTCAAAAACACTCATTGCCAATTGAAAAGAAAGTTTGTAAACTCTTATTTCACTTATTTTCTTATAACTCATAGTTTTTATTTTTCGACTTAAAAGTTACTTATTCGTCACTCAGAAATTACCTATTGCCTTTTGCCTTTTGCCTATTGCCTTTTGCCTTTTGCCTATTGCCTTTTGCCTTTTGCCTTTTGCCTTTTGCCTATTGCTCATTTCCCTTTACTTTTATAAACCCTTCGCTATCGACAAGGAACTGCGCATTGGCAGCCACGCTGTCTTTTGCGCTCAAACCACTTGTTATTTGAATTAAATTATTTGCAGTAATTCCTGTCAACACTTGTTGAACTTTAAATACTTTCCCTTCCTTTACAAACACAACCTTGTTCAATCCTAATGATAAAACAGCAGCTTCGGGTAGCCAGTTATTTACATCCGTATTTATGTCAACTGTTGCCGTCACCTGGCTTCCGACGGGGATCATTAAATTAGAATTATCAAAATAAACCCGTGCAGTGAGTGTCCTGGAATTACCACGATAAAACGGCTCTATAAAATTGATCTTAGCCTTAATTTTTTTATCGGGCTCCGTCTCAGAACTAATCGTGACAGGCGACCCAACTTTTATCATTGCATTATCCCCCGGAAAAAGATTTAAAGTAATCCACACGTGTCTCATATCATTCACCTGGAAAACAGGTTGGCCCTTTTCAACATACATCCCTTCTTTAACGGCAAGTTCAGGAGTTTGCGTTGGCAGCGTAACCGGCTCAGGAGAATTGGTTACCTGGCCTGCTTCATGAATATGACCCGTATACTTGCTGTAAACAGCTATATTCGGTTGCACTTTACCGTTAGTTATTAATTTTTGCACATCGGGTTCATGCATCCCGAGCAAATACAACTTTTGCTTTGCAGCATTTATGAGTGAAGTATTTCCAGGATCATTTTTTAACAGGAATAAAAAATTCTGTTGTGCAGTCAGTAATTCAGGACTATAGATTTCCATCACTTTCTGTCCGGCACGCACCTGCTGAAACCTGTATTTAATATACAGATTGTCAATCCGTCCGCTCACCCAGGCTGATATCGTTTTCATATATCTCATATCATATTCTATTGTTCCCAATGCTTTAATATGCAATTGTTCTCTGTTCGTTTTCATGGCTGTAACGGGCACAGATGATAGGATGGTGCTGTTAACCGGTTGAAGCAAAGAAGAAAGATCAGCGTCAGAAATTTCGCGCGCCGCATTTTCTTTCTTTACTAAAGTCATTCCGCAAATAGGACACCGGCCCGGCGCATGTTCGATAACCTGCGGATGCATGGAGCAAGTGTAAATATCTTCTGTTTCAGTGCCGGCAGTAGCCCTGGCCTTGTCTTGATTTTTACAGCCCAGAACGAGGGAACCTAAAGCGATGCTTAGAAATAAAAATATTTTTATAATGACTTTTTTCTTTTTCATAATTGATTTCATTTTTGCTCCAAAGTTTTATCCATCTGCACCTGGAGATTTAATAATTCCTGAAGCTGATCGAGATAATCCAGTTGCGTCATATTCAAAGTTTCCCAGGCATCAAACAACTCAAACAATTCACCGGTATTTTGTTCATATGCCAATTGCATAACCTGGTAATTTTTTTTCAAGGCTGGAATAATATTTTGTTGAAATAATTGCACTTGCTTTTTCTTACTGTTAATAGAAGAGAGCAAGCTCTCCACTTCACCGGAAGCGGCATTGATAATCGTTTGCTTCTCCTGTTCATATTCCTTCTCTTTCCATTTCAAACTTTCAACGGAAGCTTTATAACTTCCGGCAGACCACGGAGCCAGCGGAATTTTCATCATCACCATCAACGAAAATTGCATTGGCCTTTGACCAAAAGCAAACATGTGGTTGTATTGAATTCCAAACTGCGGCAACTGCTTTGCTTTTTCAAGGTTCAGTTGAAGTTGATTAATTTTTAAATTCTGTTCAACAGCTTTTATATCACTCCGCGCACCTATCAAATAATTAGTATCTACAGCGACATAACTCTTCAAAGTATAGTTGGTATCCACAACAAAATTTTCACTTTTATTGCGATTCATTAAAGTATTTAAATTGATTTGATATTGCTTTATATTGTTTGCCAGCTTTTCCCTTTGATTTTCAATTTTCCCTAAAGCCGCTTTTGCTTTATAATAAGCATTCAGTTTTCCAAGATTGTTTTTATACCTCAACTCCGCACTTTGAATCATAAAATTCAACAGCTTTTCATTTTGGTCAAGCACAGATATTTTCTTTTCAACAATCAACCAGTCGTAATAATCCTTCTTAGCTTCCGCAAAAAGATCGTAAAGGGAAAATTGCTTTTCTTCTTTGTTTACTGACGATAAAGATTGCAGGTATTCTTCATTGTCGCTTTGTTCTTTTTTATTTGGAAACATTTGTGAAGCACTTAGCATAAACGCGCCCATTCCTTTTTCGGTGGTGGTAGCTTTTGTCATTGAAAGATTGTAGGGCGTCATAAAAAAGCCAGCTCCAACTTCAGGAGGAGCCCAGCTTTTGGCACCTTTTGATGCTTCGTCCAACGACCGGATCTGCGCATCATACACGTTCATTTCAGGATTATTTTTTTGAATGATCGAATAGATATCATTCAATTTTAAAACCTGCTGCGCACTTACGCAACTAATTGACAGTATCGCAATTATTATAATTGAAATATATTTTTTCATTATCGTTGTTTGTTTTATCAATGTTTTGTTTCGAGCACCTGTATCTTTCCATACTTTCTCAATTCATACTCTTTATTCATTAAAAAAATTACAGGCGATACCAAAAGCACAAAAATCGCAGAGGTAAATACGCCGCCGATCATCGGCAATACAATCGGTTTCATCACATCACTGCCCACTCCGGAACTCCATAGAATGGGAATCAAACCGATAAGAATTACAAACACCGTCATCATTTTCGGCCGTAATCTTTTTGCAGCTCCTGAAATTACATATTCACGCAAATCGGCTTTGGTAATCGTTTCCCTTGAATTGCCTTTTGCTTTTATCAGTTGTTGCATGGCATCGTTCAGATAAATGATCATTACAATTCCCGTTTCAACAGCAAGGCCAAAAAGTGCAATAAATCCCACAGCCACCGCCACTGATAAATTCACTTTCCAGAACCAGATCATGATAGCGCCACCAATAAGTGCGAACGGAATAGAGATTAGGCTAAACAAGGCTTCACGGGCGGAGTTAAAAGCGAAATACATGGAGAAAAAAATGATCAACAACACAACCGGCAAAATCACTTTCATTGTTTTTTCACTGCTCAACAAATTTTCATATTGACCGCTCCAATCGATAAAATATCCCTTGGGCAATTTGGTAAGCATGCTATTTAATTTAGCTTGTGCTTCCTGCACCGTTCCACCAAGGTCACGGTCTCTTACATTAAACAAAACTGTTCCACGCAGCAATGCATTTTCAGAATTGATCATTGGCGGACCCGTTGTGATTTCTACATCTGCTACTGCATTCAACGGCACAGGACCAAAATCTTTCGTCTGCACCTGTAACTTTTTTAATGCTTCCATGTTATCCCTGAAATCCTGCGCGTACCGTGCATTCACAGAAAACCGTTGGCGGCCTTCAATGGTAGTAGTCAGTTTCATTCCTCCCAAAGCGCTTTGTACTACAGCGTTTACATCATCCACCGATAAACCATAGCGGCTTATCTCATCACGCTTTATCTGTATATCAATATATTTTCCACCGGTTACAGGTTCTACATACAAATCTTTTACCCCATTAATGCCCATCAGTTCCATTTTAATTTTTTGCGCAAAAGCATAAATAGTATCGAGATTTTGTCCATACACTTTTACGCCAACATCGGTTCTGATACCGGTTGAAAGCATGTTGATCCTGTTGATTATCGGTTGTGTCCAACCGTTTGTAACGCCGGGAATTTGAAGTTTACTGTTGAGTTCATTTACAATATCTTCTTTTGTTTTCCCTGGTCTCCATTCTGATTTTGGTTTTAATAAAATGATCGTTTCAATCATGCTGATCGGAGAATTGTCTGTGGCAGTGCTGGCTCTTCCTGCTTTTCCGAGAACGTTTTTTACTTCCGGGACTGAAGCAATGATTTTATCTTGTACCTGCAAAATCCTCTTTACTTCTGAGTTAGAGACATCGGGCATAGTTACCGGCATGAATAATATTGAGCCTTCATCCAGGGGCGGCATAAATTCTTTTCCAAGGCTCAAGATCAATGGAACACTAACAAGTAGTGCAACAACATTTATAGCGAGCGTTGTCTTTCTCCACCTGATACACCATCTTATTACCGGCTCATAAATTTTACCAAGGCCCCTGTTAATAGGGTTGCGATTTTCAGGCGTAAATTTTCCGCGCATAAAAAACGAGATAAGAACAGGAGTAAGCGTTATCACCAAAATCGCATCTACTGCAATGATGAAAGTCTTTGTGTAAGCTAACGGACCAAATAATTTCCCTTCCTGGCCGGTTAACAAAAACACCGGTAAAAAAGAGGTGATAATAATAATTGTTGAAAAGAAAACACCTCTCGAGACCTGCTTGCACGAGCTTTCAATAATGCTCATTCGTATGTCTTCAGGAATCTTTACATAGTTTCTTTCGGGTAATATTCTTTTAAATAAGCGGTTCATTCTATTTCAATTTATTGGCCGGATCGTTTTGCCATTGTGATAAATTATGATACGCATTTTCCGACATGATGATCCCGTTATCAACGATGACACCGATTGCCAGGGCGATCCCTGTCAAAGACATAATGTTGGAAGAAAAACCGAAAGCATTCAGTAAAATAAAACTTATGGCTACCGTGATGGGAATCTGGATAATGATATTTAAAGCGCTTCGCCAATGGAAAAGAAAAAGCAAAACAATCAGTGACACTGCGATCATTTCTTCAATTAATTTTTCTTTGATATTTTTTATAGCTGCTTCAATTAACGTGCTGCGGTCATATGCAATTTTAAAATGAACGCCGGCAGGCAAACCTTTTTCAACAATTTTCATTTTGGCTTTTACGGCTTTTATGACTTTATCTGCATTCTCTCCATAGCGCATCACCACAATGCCACCTACTACTTCACCGTTGCCGTTTTCATCAAAGATGCCAAGCCGCTCTTCGCCGCCCAATTGCACCGTGCCGATGTCTTTCACCCTTACCGGCACTCCATTATTTTCCATTATTCCGATGTTTTCAATGTCTTCCTTGTTCCTGATGTAGCCCAGTCCGCGAATGATATAAGCCATATTGCTCATCTCAAATTTTCTTCCACCTACATCATTGTTGTTGGCCTTTACCTTGTTCATCACATCCGTTAAAGAGATATTATAGAACTGTAACTTCAGCGGATCAACCACTATCTGGTATTGTTTTTCAAAGCCACCGAAGGAAGCGATTTCCGCAACACCGGGTACGGTTTGCAGGGCAAATTTTATATACCAATCCTGCAGGGCGCGTTGCTCACCCAGGTCTAATTTTTTTGCATCTAATGTGTACCACAACACATGCCCAACGCCCGTGCCATCCGGGCCCAATGTAGGCGTAACCCCCTGTGGAAGCAATCTTTGCGCATAATTCAATCTTTCAAGTACACGTGTCCGTGCCCAATACACATCCACGTTATCTTCAAAAATCACGTACACAAAACTCATCCCGAACATAGAAGTCGCACGAATGTTTTTCACTTTTGGAATTCCCTGCAAATTCGATACAAGCGGAAAGGTAACCTGGTCTTCTATGATCTGCGGGCTCTGTCCTGCCCACTCCGTAAATACAATTACCTGGTTTTCTGAAAGATCAGGAATGGCATCAATGGGATTTTTTTGAACCGAATAAATTCCCCATCCAAAAAGCCCTAAAGCAATTGCAAGTACGATGTAGCGGTTGCGCAACGACAGTTCTATAATTTTCTGAACCATCGGTTTAATCTTTAAGCTTTATGTAATTGCCATCCTTCAAAAGTTTTCTTTGCTCTGCAGTGATCTTTTGTTTTACCAGTGTCATGCCGCATTTGGGACATTCGCCGGGATGATCACTTATAACATCCTGGTGCATAGTGCAACTGTAAATCATTGATGAATCTGTTATTGCGGATGAAACATTTTTTTGTGATGACGAGTTGCTGCAGGACGAAACAATAACGGAACTGCTGATAGCAATAGCAGCTATTAAAATTATTTTTTTCATTTAAAAAGACTTTTAGAATTAAAACTTATGAATCGATCATTGGAATTGCGTATAGACATCGCAGTTATTGCTGCAAATGAACTATTTCATATTCCAATAAAAATTTTAGATGGATGATGTTCAGGAACACCCACTTCGGCCGTAAGAGCCGTTGAGAGAGATAGTATTAAATCAAATAAGTGCAGTTAGTAATAAAAAGAGGGACACCATTGTATAACGGAGGCGCATTGCTTTGATGAGAAACATTAATCTTTTGAGAAGCAAATAAAGCAGGCCTGTAAGAAGAATAGTTGAGTACGGCGTGCGCAACAGATTGCAGAGGTACGTTTAGATAGTGAGATGCAACGTAGTCGTCTTTTATTTTAAAATACTCGCATTTCTGTTTGCAGCAATCACTCTTATCATCCGCGTTTATAGAATGATAATGAACGTTATCAGAAAAAGAAAGTTTTACCGAGGTAAGATTGTCGCAGCAGTACAATCCTTTCACAGTGTATCCTACTACAGACAATGTGTAAATAGAAAGGAGTAATATGATTGCGATTTTTCTCACAGCTGCAAATGTAAAATTTTGTTTATTGGTTTCTTTTAAAATTAGTTTTTTTACTGACTTGCTACAAAAATATTAACGTTAAATTGAAGAAAATGTGATTTTCGTCATACGAAAGTTTGTATTATCTCATTTGCCGATTTTCTTTTTTAGAAGTTGAGCGTTAACCGCAACGATTATAGTACTTAAGCTCATAAACACAGCGCCTACCGCCGGTCCCAACACAAATCCTGAACTGTATAAAACCCCGGCGGCCAACGGGATGGCTATAGCATTATACCCGGTAGCCCAGACCAGGTTCTGGATCATCTTTTTGTAAGTGGCTTTACCAAATAAAATCAGTTTCGCGATATCCGCAGGATTGCTGTTCACCAAAATAATATCTGCTGTTTCTGCCGCCACATCTGTTCCGGAGCCAATCGCAATACCCACATTAGCTTGTGCCAAAGCCGGTGCATCGTTTACGCCGTCGCCTGTCATGGCAACAAACTCTCCTTTACTTTGAAGGTCTTTCACAATTTCTACTTTCTGATGTGGCAATACTTCCGAAAAATAACCATCCAAATGCAATTCATCAGCAACCGCTTTCGCTACCGTTTCATTATCCCCTGTAGCCATCATAACTTTAATTCCATTTTCTTTAAACACTTTTATCGCTTCTGCGCTTTCCGGCCGAATTGCATCTGCTAATGCAATATATCCTGCAACTTTATCATTAACCATCACAAAAACAACTGTTTCTGCTTTACTGGAAAATGCTCCTTCCGGAACCGGCAGATTTTTATCTTTCAAATAACCGGGGCTTACCACTTTTACCGATTTCCCTTCTACCATTGCTTCCACTCCTTTTCCGGTGATGGCATTAAATTTTTCTGCTTTTGGCACCTCAACTTCTAACTCTTTTGCTTTATTGATAATACCAACGGCAATCGGATGTTCGGATGTTTGTTCCAGGGCGCTTGCCAGCCGTAATACTTCTTCTTTCGGTATTTCATTTGTGCTACTTTCATAACGTGTAACGCCGAACACACCGGAAGTAAGAGTTCCGGTTTTATCAAATAAAAGCGTCGTTATTTTCCGGGATTCTTCAAAGGCAGTCCTGTTCCGGATCAACAGGCCATTTTGTGCTGATACTGTTGTGGAAATGGCCACTACCAAAGGAATCGCGAGTCCGAGCGCATGGGGACAAGTAATCACCATTACTGTAACCATTCGCTCCAATGCGAAAACAAATGGATAACCAGCAATCAGCCAAACAGCCAATGTTCCAAAACCAACTGCTAGCGCAATATAAGTAAGCCATTTTGCAGCCCTGTCGCTAAAGTTCTGCATTTTGGATTTGGCCTTTTGCGCATCCTCTACCAGTTTAATTACTTTGTTTAAATAACTATCTTTCCCCGTATGCTCCACTTTCATTTTCAAAGAACCATTGCCATTTATGGAACCTCCGATCACTTTATTCTCTTTCTCTTTTTTCACCGGTTTTGATTCACCTGTAAGCATTGATTCATTTAAGTAACTGCTTCCTTCTACAATGATACCATCCGCCGGAACCTTTTCTCCGGGTTTTATCAAAATGAGATCGTTGGCTTGAAGCGATTCCAATTTTACATCTTCAACCTGTCCATCAGCTTTTACCCTGTGGGCTTCGGAAGGCATCATGCTCACCAGTAATTGTAATGCTTTTGATGCACCTAAAACGGATTTCATTTCCAGCCAGTGGCCCAATAACATAATGTCGATCAAAGTGGCAAGCTCCCAGAAAAAATCCACTCCTTTTAAACCAAAAACTGTGGCAGTGCTATAAAAATAAGCGACAGAAATCGCCATTGCTATTAAAGTCATCATGCCCGGTCCCTTCGCTTTTATTTCATCCCGAAATCCTTTTAGAAAAGGCCAGCCACCCCAGAAATAAACGACAGATGAAAGTCCAAACAGAATATACCGGTTACCCGGTAGTTGCCATTTATAATGAAAAAACATTTGGATCATCGGTGAGAAAACGAGGATCGGAATGGTGATGGCAACGCAAACCCAAAAACGTTTTTTAAAATCCGCTATCATCATTTTGTGATGATCATGACCTGCCATTCCCATAGGCATATCGCCATGTTCAGCGTGATTCATTTTACTATTATCCATTTTTGGGTGATCCATTTTTGAATGTTGTATCCTGGAATGATTCATTCAATCTAGCTTTTAAATTTACTTCCTGCCCCGGTTTCTAAAAATCAGGAAGACTATCAGAATTACGACTATGACAACTATCCACATTCCATAGCCCATTCCCCAACCCCATGAATTATTGTGCATCATTTGATTTATTTATTTTAATCTGTCGGTTAATTTGTTGGAATAAGCAGAATAATTAACCCCTTTAAATACCTGTTGCAAGCTGCAACAAGGATAATTTCATGTCCATTTCATGTCCATTTTTTCAAGTGATATTACTTATTCATCATACTCTTTCCACCCATCATTCCCTTTTGCTGCATCATATTCTGCATCATCTGCATTGATTTTGGATTTTGGGCCATCATATTCAACATCATGCCCATCATGGCAGGGTTTTGCGCCATCATATTGTACATATTCTGAACTCTTGTACTGTCACCTCCTGTCATATTCATCCCCTGCATATTGCCATTCTGCATCATTTGTCCGTTTTGCATCATGTGCCCATTTTGCATCATGCTGCCGTTTTGCATCATCTGCATAGCTTGCGGATTACTCCTTATATGATCCATCATGTTAGTCATCAGTTGTGGATTATTGGAAATTTCAGTCATGATAGAGTCGCGCATGGTATTATCTTTCAATAATTCTGATGCAGAAGGAATGGACCGTTGAGCACAGGATGAGGCTGCGATTGCCAGGCCAATTACGATTAATATCGTTTTTAAATTTTTCATTTTTGATAATTTTATGGTTACTAATTTTGTTGCAAGATTTTTTTCTTTTCTTCAAACTCTTCAATACTGATTTCGCCGTTTGCTAATTTTTTCTTGAGAATTTCCATCGGGGTATCCTTCTTTCTTCGCTGACCGGGAATATCCCAGGGAGTAACAAAAATCCAGATGATTATTATGATCCAGATGATCCACCAAAAAAAAGTGCATGCCGACGAAATAATTGTTGTAGTGATGCATGATTTCAATAATTAAATTGTTGAATTTTTATTTGTTTACTGAAAACAAAGTCTGCTGACAGATTATTACACATCATAAACAGTTACACTCTTTTAATTCCTATACATCTATAGGGATTTCAGGATAATTTTATCCACTTCAATCTTAAACTATTACTTACAACACTTACAGAACTTAAAGCCATTGCGGCACCGGCTATCATTGGATTTAATAAGAAGCCTGTGAAAGGATATAATATACCTGCGGCAATAGGTATGCCAACAATATTGTAAATAAAGGCCCAGAACAGATTCTGCCGTATTACTTTCACTGTTTGCTTCGACAATTGAATAGCTTTTGGAATATGCAAAAGATCAGATGAGATCAATGTCATTTTTGCTACATCCATCGCGATATCAGTTCCTTTTCCCATCGCAATGCTCACATCAGCAAGCGCCAGGGCATGGCTGTCATTGATACCGTCTCCAACCATAGCCACTTTTTTGCCTTGCTGTTGTAATTCTTTTAAAAAATCTGCTTTACCGGATGGCAACATCGCAGCCCTGAAATTCCTGATTCCTACTTTTTCAGAAACAGCGGCAGCCGTTCTTTCATTATCGCCGGTAAGCATATAAACTTCAATTCCCATTTGCTGTAATTCCCTTACTGCTTCTTTTGAGGAATCTTTGATTTTATCCGCGATTGCAGCAGCAGCCAATGCATTTTTTTCATCTGCAAACCATATAACGGTGCTGGCATTGTTCAACCAATCTCCTGCCTTGGTTTTTAATTCGGCAGGAATTGCGACATGCTTTTCTTGCATAAATTTGGAACTGCCGGCGTAATATTTTTGATGATCAATAAACGCTGAAATACCAGCACCGGTAACACTTTCAAAAGATTCAGGAGTAATTTTTTCAATATTTTGTTGCTTAAAATATTGAGCAATGGCATCCGCCAAAGGATGTTCGGATTGAGATTCCAGGGAATAAAAAATAGAAGCGTTTAAATTTGTGTTTATGCCGTTGGCCCACAAAATATCGGTTACCTGCGGACGGCCTTCCGTGATCGTTCCTGTTTTATCAAGGATAATCGCGTTTATGTTTTTTGCCTGTTCCAAACTCTCAGCATCTTTTATTAAAATTCCATTTTCTGCACCTCTTCCGACGCCTACCATTATGGCAGTTGGCGTTGCCAAACCTAATGCACACGGACAGGCAATTACCAACACAGTGATCATCGCCAGCAGGCCATGAGTAACCGCATTATCGCCTCCTGCAACCATCCAAATAATGAAATGACAGAATTGAAATGCCCATTACCACCGGCACAAATATTCCAGCGATCTTGTCGACTAATTTTTGAACCGGCGCTTTACTTCCCTGGGCGTCCTTAACGGTTTTGATGATATGCGCCAAAAGTGTATCTGCTCCCACTTTCGTGGCTTCAAAAACAAAACTTCTCTTCTGATTGATGGTGCCTGCAAAAACTTTTTCACCTTTCTTTTTTTCAACCGGAACAGGCTCTCCGGAGATCATACTTTCATCGACAAATGAATTTCCGGAATATACTAATCCATCTACAGCAATTTTATCGCCCGGCTTTACGAGCACTTTGTCTGCAACCTGCACTTCTGAAATTTTGATGGTTTTCTCCGCACCATCTTCGGTAATAACTGTTACTGTTTTAGGTTGCAGCCCTATCAATTTTTTTATGGCAGAAGAAGTATTTGATTTTGCTTTTTCTTCCATCATTTTACCGAGTAAAATAAAACTGATCACCACAGCCGCGGCTTCAAAATAAACATGCGCTTCCAGGCCTCTGTTAGTCCAGAATTCCGGGTATAAAGTATTGAAAACACTGAAGAGGTAAGCGATTCCCGTACTGAGCGCGACCAGCGTATCCATATTTGCGGAAGCATGTTTTGCCTGTTTCCAAGCGTTAATAAAAAATTGCCTTCCGAAAATCAAAACCACCGGCGTAGCCAATGCCCACATGATAAAGTCAGCATAAGGAATGTTGATAAAAAACATTCCTATTAAAACGATCGGCACAGAAAAAATAACTGACAGGATCGTTCTTTTGCGAAGCGTATTGTAATAACTTACTTTTTGTTCATTCACTGCTTCTTCACTTTCTTCCGATTCATCGATCACCAGATCATAGCCCGACGCTTGCACAGATTGTTTAAAATGATGCACATCAGCAACCGTTGGTACATATTCAACAGAAGCTTCTCCATTGGCATAATTCACGGCTGCTTTTACCACACCCGGTTCTCCTTTTAAAGTCGTTTCAACGCTGGCAGCACATGAAGCACAGCTCATCCCTGTAACAGGAAACGATTTTCTTATGGTTTTTATTATCTATTTCAGCGTACCTCCATTCTTTGTCTTTTTTGAAAACAAAGTTCCCCGGCTATTATTTTTTTATGCAGTATAGATTCTTGTGAAAAATGTGCAGATAAATGAAAGATAAAGGTGCAGTAAATCAACTTTTTTTATCAATTCCTACTTTATCAATCGTTTTCCGGAGGGAAGTTCCGAGAGATTTAAATGCGGTAGGTGTCATTCCGGTAAGTTTTTTAAACTGGCTTGAAAGATGCTGAGTGCTGCTGTAGCCAAGGTTTAGAGCGATTTCACCCAGGGAAAGTTCATTGTAGGTAAGCCATTCCTTTGTCTTTTCGATTTTTTGCAGAATAAAAAAATGCTCAATCGTAATTCCTTCTACTTCTGAAAAAAGTTTACTGAGAGAAGAATAGTCTTTCAATATTTTTTGGCGTACAAATTTTTGAATACTGAAATGTTCTTCAATATCACCTTGCTGCACTTTTTCAATAAGCAATGTTTTTATTTTCTCAATTATCCTCGTTTTCTGATCATCCAACAATTCAAATCCCACTTTTTCAAGATCAGCTGAAAGCTTTTGCAATTGGGCATTTGAGACATCCTTCACCAGCTCTACTTCGCCCAGTTGTACAAACTTTGTCTGCAGTTTATTTTCTTTTAAAATTTGTTCCACGCTCGTTATGCAGCGTGGGCAAACCATATTTTTTATAAAGAGTTTCATTTGTTCTTAAAAAGTAAAAATAGGTTCATTTCTTTGCTTATAACTATTTCTACAAATATCGATAAGAGATAAGGAAGGATACTACCGTCAGGCAACAAAATCTTATCAATAGTAACAATTGTCCTATTATTGATGGAATTTCTAAAACCAAGGGTGAATTTGTTTCTTTTATCAATTTAAAACCGGCTTACATAAATTAATTTTTTTAGCTTCGTTTTGTCTTTATTATCGAAATTGCTTTTAATGCTAATTCAAAACAAAATCCACATGCAATTAAAATTTCTAAAACCTTTTTTATTCACCATTATTTTCAGCGCATTTTTATTCTTTTTATCATCGGCACAGTCGCAAGCTAAGGAAGAAGCGCCTTTTAAACCTAACAAGGAATCGCTGCATCAATACAAATATCCAGAATGGTTTCGCGATGCCAAATTTGGATTCTGGGCACACTGGGGGCCACAAGCTGTTCCGCGACAGGGCGATTGGTACGCAAGAAAAATGTACCAGCAAGGGAGCGATGATTATAATTATCACGTAGCGCATTATGGCCATCCGTCTAAGTTTGGCTACAAGGATATTATTCCTTTATGGAAAGCGCAGCGATGGAATCCTGAAAAACTGATGGCACTTTATAAGAAAGCCGGCGCAAAATATTTTGTAAGCATGGGCACGCATCACGATGATTTTTTTCTTTGGAATTCAAAAATTCATAAGTGGAATTCAGTGAACTATGGGCCTAAAAAAGATGTGGTAGGAATATGGCAGGCAGCGGCAAAAAAAGAAGGATTGAAGTTTGGCGTATCTGAACATTTGGGCGCAAGCTTTACCTGGTTTCAGCCCAGCCATGGCGCAGATACTTCCGGGCCGATGAAAGGTGTTCCTTATGATGGCGCTAATCCTATGTACCAGGATTTGTATCATGCCAAAGCAGATTCCAATGATCATGGATGGTTAAGCATCAATAAAGAATGGCAAAGAGAGTGGCTTTTCAGCGTTAAAGAATTAATAGACAATTATCATCCAGACCTGCTTTATTCCGACAGTCAGTTGCCTTTTGGAGAATATGGTGAAAATATGCTGGCTCATTTTTATAATCAAAACATGGCCGAAAATGGTGGAAAATTAGAAGCGGTTTACACATGTAAACAACCTTCGGATGGCATGTGGGTGCAGGACCTGGAACGCGGCGTGCACGATTCGATCAGCCCTTTTCCCTGGCAGACAGATACCTCCATCGGAGATTGGTTTTACCGTACCGGACAAAAATATAAGACCGCCACAGAAGTAATTCAAATGTTAGTAGACATAGTAAGCAAGAATGGGAACCTGTTAATTAATATTGTTCAAACACCTGAAGGTGATTTGGAACCTGATGTGATCAATATTGTAAACGAGATAGGCATGTGGACTTCCGTAAATGGCGACGGAATTTATGGAACGCGCCCATGGAAAATATATGGAGAAAAACCTGCTACGGAAACTGTTGTAAAAAGTGGAAATTTTAATGAAGGTAAACTAAAATACAGTGCACAGGATATTCGCTTCACCACAAAAGGAAATGACTTGTATGCATTTTGTTTAGGTCAACCAACAACAGATATTACTATTAATTCTCTCGGAAAAGATTCAAAAAATCTTGATAAGAAAATAGCCTCTGTCACTTTGCTGGGAGGCAATACAAAAATTCATTGGAAACAGAAGGGCAATGCACTAATTATCAAAAAGGATTTTAAAATGCCGGTAGAAAAAGTTCCGGTTCTTGGTTTCAAAATCGAATTAAAATAAAAAAATGATGTACTCTTAGCCTTGGTTTCCGGAACACAACACAATTGTATAAAGTGTGTTCCTCGTTGGTCTCTGCCAGTCGGTTCTACCTGTAGCAAACAAATGACGGATATATCCGCCTGTATTTTCTTGGTATCCCCTGGCTAACTTTCCTAAGTGGTTTCGTTTTACTGTCTGCAGCTACATTAAATAAATATGGATTGATTAATTTTGCACGCATGCAAAATGGAAGAACCGTTGCCCTGCATACGTTAGGCTGCAAATTAAATTATTCGGAAACTTCAGCAGTTGAAAGATTGCTGGAAGAAGATGGATTTGTAAAAAAAGAATTTACAGATAAGGCTGATGTATATGTGATCAACACATGTTCTGTTACTGAAAATGCAGATAAAGAATGCCGGCAATTAGTAAGGCGCGTTCAAAGAAAAGCGCCGGAAGCGATGGTGGTTATAATGGGCTGTTATGCGCAATTAAAACCAAAGGAAATTGCGGAAATTCCGGGAGTAGATTTGGTTTTGGGTGCTGCCGAAAAATTTAATATTACCTCTCATTTAAAAGAACTCACTCATGGCAATAGCGCCAAAATCTGCAGTTGTGACATTGAAGATGTGGAAGGTTTTCATTCTTCTTTTTCCATAAACGACAGGACAAGAACTTTTTTAAAAGTGCAGGACGGCTGCGATTATAACTGTTCCTTCTGTACGATTCCAATGGCCCGCGGAAAAAGCAGGAGCAATTCAATAGAAAATGTTTTATCTGAAATACAAAAAATTAAATCCGCCGGAGTAAAAGAAATTGTACTCACAGGAATTAATCTCGGCGATTTTGGTAAAGATGGAAGTGGAAATAAAACCGGAGACAATTTCTATTCATTATTGAAAGCGATTGAAGAATTTGACGGAGTGGATCGTTATCGGATTTCGTCAATAGAACCGAATTTATTATCAGAAGAAATAATTCGTTTTGTTGCTGGAAGCAAAAAAATAATGCCCCATTTTCATATTCCTCTTCAAAGCGGAAGTAACAAAATCCTCAGAATGATGCGCCGGCGCTATAAAAGGGAATTATATGGAGAAAAAGTCGGGCTGATAAAAAAATTAATTCCTGATTGTTGCATTGGCGTGGATGTGATTACAGGTTTCCCCGGCGAATCAGAAACTGACTTTAAAGAAACCGTTGACTTTTTGCTTTCGCTTGATATTTCTTACCTGCATGTGTTCACTTATTCTGAAAGGGCCAATACCCATGCGTTAACTATTGAACCGGCGGTTCCGATTCATACCCGTCATGAGCGCACAAAGATTCTTCGTTCGTTATCTTATAAAAAGATGCAGCAATTTCTTGCTTGTAATAGCGGCGAAACAAGAAAAGTTTTGTTTGAAAGTAAAAATAAAAACCGCATGATGGAAGGTTATACGGATAACTATATTAAAATAACCACACCTTACAAAGAAGAGTGGACCAATGAAATAATAGACTGGAAAATTTAATTGGTTTGTTATTTGCTAACTATAATTTTTTTCAGAAATTTTAATTCACTTAGTAAAATTACAAAATGAATAAATTGGTAAGGGCGCTAATAGCTGGTTGGGGCGCTAAAAAATTAGGAGGCGGCTGCCTCGGAACGATTGTGGTTTTCTTTATCATTTATATGTTATTGGGTCATGTACATTGTTGAGATCATGGCAAAAAATAACGGGTTCTTACTCCATAGTAAAAAACCCGTCTTACCAGTTTATAAAAAATACTGATCCTTAAGCGTGTTCAGCTTCCATGGCTTCTTCATTCACTGTTGATTCAGCCACTTGGGTGAGTTTATCATCTGCGTCTCTTTCTTCAGTTAATGTCTGCTCCAAAAGTTGAGCAATTTCATTCTTGCCCAAAGTTTTTGCAAATGCATGTAACGTGCCATAGGAAGCAATTTCATAATGTTCCACTTTTTGAGCAGCGGAAATAATTCCCGCATCTCTCACAACACCATCTTCGGTGTTATCCATTATTTCCTCAGCTTCTTTTATCAGCCCTTCCATCGCCTCGCATTTTTTTGCCCTCGCGGGTTTGCCCATCATGTCAAAAATCTTTTCACACCTGTCCACATGCCCTTTGGTTACTTCCAGATGTCCCTGCAAACCCTTTATCAGATCCTGTGAAGTGGAGTTTTTGATCATTTTCGAAAGCGCTTTCGTCTCTGCTTTCTCTGCCCAATAAATGTCTCTTAGTTCATCTATGAATAAATCACGAAGTCCTTCTGCTGTTTTTGATTTACCGTTCGTTTTCATGGTTAAAAGTTTAAAAGTTGATGAATAAATTCTGATTACAAATGATGGAAAAACATGCCAGAATTTGTAAGAGTATTGATTTTTTTATTCATCCATATAAAATGCTATTGAACGATAAATGAATGGCTACCTTAAATCTTAAAAGAAAATTTTCAGACTTACGGTAGCTGACTGTCATCTTTCAAGCGCTATTAAAAAATTCTACACTTTACAGTTGGGTTTGAGGATTTTGTTACTCAGGCGGAAAAAATACCAGATAATTTTTGCTCCTTTTACTGGATGCTTCTGTAACATCCCGCATTCCTACACGCAACAATCGTGATAACCGTTATTTCACTGATTCATACCAGGCGATTCCTTTGCATGGATATACAAGGATGTTTGAAAAAATGCTGGAAAGCCCGAATATAAAAGTGTTTTTAAATACTGATTATAAAGAAATACTGAATGCAGTTTCTTTTAAAAAAATGATTTACACCGGACCGATCGATTATTACTATGACTATTGTTATGGAAAACTTCCCTACCGTTCGCTGGAATTTAAATTTGAAACACTGGAACAAAAAGTTTATCAACCTACAGGACAGTAAACTATCCTAACGAGCAACCTTATACCCGGATAACCGAATTTAAATATTTAACCGGTCAAAAACATCCTAAAACCTCCATCGTATATGAATATCCAAAAGATGAAGGTGACCCCTATTACCCTGTACCCCGGCAGGAAAATGCAGCGTTGTACAAGAGGTACCAACTTCTCGCCTCAGGTGAAAAAAATGTATACTTTGCCGGAAGGCTGGCCACTTATAAATACTACAACATGGACCAAGTAGTGTATGAACCTTACGTAAAAATAAAAACGAAAGTGCTTTCAAACTCGGATGCAGCTTTGCTTTTGGCCAACCAATATGTAGAAATTATTCCCGAAATAAATTAAATTTCAACACTTCTACATCCAGAACCCGTTTTCATATCCTCGCAACTTTTATCTTTTCAAACTTAAACAGTAGTTGAAAGAGGAATGGTAAAAAAAATTAAAGCGTAATGGCACAATCTTTTATTATTTCTATGTAAGATATTTTGAACACCCTATAAAAACTTGAATTATGAAAAAAACAATTCTCTTTGTTGTATCAGCCCTGTTTTCTTTTGCTATCAAATCGCAAAATGTAGTCGTTGGCGCTGATAATTCTTTCACAACTTCCCTTAATAATTACTCAACTTACGCATGGTCAAAAAATATTGACCGGATTCCTTCAGACCAGATTTATGTAAGCCCCAGCGGTGTTTATGTATTTAATAATGAGTCAGTAAGGAGCAAAATCAAGAACGCGATTGAATTTGAATTAAGTGCAAAAGGATATAAAAAAGACCAAAGCAATCCTGATTTGCTGGTACTCTTTACAGTAACGGAAAGACCGGGAAATTTGAGAACCTACAATGGTTTTCAAATGGTGTATAATGGCCTCGATTCAGTAAGGACTCCTCAAAATGTACAAACTACAAAAATAGATGCCGGAACAATCATCATTAATATTCTTGATGCTAAATCCGGAAAAGTGGCATGGCAGGGTTATGCTTCAGGAATTTTAAAACCGCAAATGATTAATGATGAATCCCAGGTAAGGCAAGCAGTAGCTTCCATCTTTAAGAAATTCAGCTTCAAAGCAAAACAATAGTAAACAATTGCAGCTTTCACAGGCTTGTGGCAACAAAATTGCAACAAGAAAAAACGGATCTATTGGTCCTCTCTCAGAATTTGAGAATAAAAAAAAATACAATGAAGTATTTTCGCCCCCTTTCCGAATCTATGATTCAAAAATTAAAACAATGCCGCCAGGTTGAACTGGATGCAAAAAATGAGAAGCCTTATACGATGGAAGATATGAGCTATGCTGTGGCGCCATTATTTAAAAGAGGGTTGATAGAAGTAAGAAAACAACTGGTAGATAGTAAAGTTTTACATTGTATTCATCTTACAAAGGATGGCATTGAATATTTGGAAAAATTAAAGCCGATGGAAAAACATTCTTAGGTATTCAAAAAGTTTTGCCCAAAAGACCTAAAGCGGATTTAAAAACGGTTTAGTTATTGCTCCGCACTCACTTCAGGAAGTGAAAAATGAAAAACAGATCCCTTTCCCAATTTACTTTCGGCCCAAATTTTACCTCCATGGCTTTTAATTATTTCTGAAGAAATAAATAAGCCTACTCCTGAACCCGAAAAAGAACTGGCTGATCCGCTTACCCGAAAAAAACGCTGGAAGATATTCTCAATATCTTTTTTAGGAATTCCTATTCCTTTGTCTGCCACATTTACTGTGATGGTTCGCTTTTTAATAGATGCATCCAGAATAATATCGCCCGGCAAACGGCTGTATTTGATGGCGTTGGAAATAATATTAATGAGCACCTGTTCAATCTTTCCCCTGTCAGCATACACCATCAATTTCGCTCCTCTACTATTATAAATTATTTTGTGGCTTTTGGTTGTATGCTGCAGATTATTTCTCACTTCGTCAAGTAATTCATCCAAATCAAAATTGGTTCGATTCAAAGCCAACTTGCCAGCCTGTATTTTGGAAACATCAAGAAGATTCCCGACAAGTTCTGATAATTTATCTACCTGCCTTACAGCTTTTTCAATAAAAATTGCATTCTGATCATCCTTCATTAATTCCTGTAATAACTGCAGGTTGGCCATTATCACAGTAAGGGGTGTTTTTAATTCATGGCTTGCCATTACCATAAATTCATCCTTATACTTATTTAATTCCTGCAATCGTTCTGTATACAAAGCCTGCTGCCTTTCAGCCTCTATTCTTAAAGAAATATCCCGCGCTACTTTTGAAGCGCCGATAATTTTCCCGCGTGTGTTTTTTATTGGTGATACAGTTATAGAAAGATGCCTGTTGGTTCCGTCTTTTGCTACCCTTACTGTTTCAAAATGATCTATTTTTTCTCCACGCCTGATAGCTCCAATGATCCTTGTTTCTTCATCCAGACGGTCTTTCGGGATGATGAGTGAAATATGTTTCCCGATAGCTTCTTTCTCGGTATATCCAAACATCTTGTGCGCGGATTCGTTCCAACTGGTAATAATACCTTGTAATGTTTTACTTATAATTGCATCGTCTGACGAACTTACAATCGCAGCCAACCGTGCCTGCTTTTCCTCGTCATGCTCGTTGAAAGAAATATCTCTTGCTATTTTGGAAGCCCCAATCACTTCGCCATTTTTATTTTTTATAGGTGAAATTGTTAAAGATACAAATTTCTCAGTTCCATCTTTTGCGATCCTGACCGTTTCGAAATGTTCAATTTTCTGGCCTTTATGCAGATTCTCAATAATAAGATCTTCTTCCACCAGGCAATCTTTTGGTATTATCAACGAAATATGTTGACCGATCGCCTCTTCTTCTGTATAACCAAACAATTTGGTGGCTGCGGGGTTCCAACTGGTAATAATGCCACTAAGCGTTTTACTGATGATAGCATCGTCTGTTGAATCAACAATGGCAGCAAGCCTCGCCTGCTTTTCGTCTACTTCCTTTTGCAGAGAAATATCATAGGCAATTTTTGAAATGCCAATCACACTGCCGGTATTATCAAACATGGGGAAGTCGAAAAAAGAAATAAATATTTGTTTTCCAGCTTTTGTCTTACATGGAATTTCATAATGCTCAGTATTTCCGGCTTTTACTTTTTCCAAAAATTCAGTTTCTTTTTTGAAATTCTGTTTCGAAAAAAGGAAAGAAATATTTTGACCAACTGCTTCAATAGCGGGATAGCCAAAAATATTTTCAGCAACATTATTCCAGACAAATATGGTTCCGTCAGATTTAAGACCGATAGTTACATCATTTGAATAAGAATTGTTCTCCTTGTCTGTGAAATCCCCGGATCTTTCAAGTTTCATGCGTTAAATTTATATATTTATAAAGTAAACAAAAAACGGACTTGTTAAAGTTTGTCATAATGCCCGCGTTATACAAGAAAGAAATATGCCATTAATAACCAGGCAATCGATAAAATTCAAATTTTTTTCTTCCAAATTGAAAAGCTGTGTTCAAGTGATAAGTGCAACAGTGCTACCTTTAAGTTGTGAAAATACTTCATTAGCAGATAAGTATTTAAATTTTCTAATTGGCCGGTTATTTATTTCATCTTCAACGCGTTTAACTTCTCGAACAGTGACAGAATTAAAGTCGGTTTTTTTAGGAAAGAATCTTCGTATAACTCCATTTCTATTTTCAATGGTTCCTTTATCCTGAGAAGTATAAGGTTTTGTAAAATAAGTATCGGCCTTAAGTTCCTTAGCTATAAGTTGATGTAAAGAAAAGGCGGGGTCATTATCAAAAGTGATGGTTTTTATGGGGAGTCCCCTGAACCTGCTGATGATTGTATGAGCTATCACGCCTGGATTTTTTCCTACAAGTTTATCAATAGTAGTTTTTAAGGTAGCGCGGTCAACGGTGACCAGGAGCGCTGATTTGTGCGCCTTTCCCATGATAAGGTCTACTTCAAGGTCACCAAATCGCTTTCGTTGTTCTACAATTTTAGGTCGTTGATCAATGGGCACCCGGTTAGGCAATCAGGCCTCGTGAATCTTTATAGTTTCCCCGCTTTCGCCGACGCTTCCGGTGTTTGAGCAGCTTATGAAGATTTTTAAACGGTTTGTTCTTTCGTTTTTGACTGTGCTTGCGATTCCCAGATAAATTTGTAGATCGTTTCATAGCTGACTCCTTTGGTTTGATTTTTTACCCATTGAGCGGCCACCAATTCAGGGCTATAGCATTTAACTGTCATCCAGTGTTTTGCTTGCAGTTTAAGTTCATCGGTAAAACGAACTTCTTTAAACTTTGCTTTATGCCGTTGCCTGGTTTTTTCATCTGCCTTGCCGGGCAACATATCGAAAGGCATTGATGCCGCTGTTGCAAATATTTCGTTTGAATTCTCTGCTAATAGTACTGCGGTGAACACCAATAGCTGAAGCGATTTGGATTTGAGTCATTCCGGTATTTTTAAGCGCTTCAATCTTGTACCTTTGCTCCAGGGAGAGCTGATTATATTTCTTTGTCATGTTGTAATAACAAAGGTAGTTTTTCGGCTCTACCCGTTCGGGGCTTCGTTACGCTTCGGCTACGCCTTCGCTTCACTTCGCCCCGAACGGGTAATATCTCCTGTTGCACTTATGAGTTGAACTTACAAAATAAGAATCCTGCTTATTTCTTTGTTTACCTGATAATGCAATTTTCATATTTATCCTTTATTCTCTTTGCCTTTTCTTTTTCTCTTTTACGTTCTTCGATCTCAGATTCTGAAACACGACCGGTTTCATCTTCTGTTCTTTCAAAATCACGATTTGACGGATTATAATTTTTCAGTCCTTTATCTGTTGGTTTCCTGTCTTTATTGTTTCCATAATAATATTTTTTTTACACCAATTTCAATTATCGTAGCATTGAAAACAATTTTTGACTGCCCCAAGTAAAATTCAGATGAATTATTTTTCTTCTCCCTTTTTTATAGTTTTGCTTCTAAACAAATGTTTGAATTTAAGAAAGATATTTTCTTTTGTATGTGAGTGCCGTCCCAGTAAATAACCATAAGGGCGTAATTCTTCAACATTGTCAAATACGATTTTAGCCATCCCGGTAAGGGGAATGGCGATTACCATTCCTCCCAGTCCCCAAATCATTTCCCCAAGAATCAACACAACGATAGCTATTAACGGATTAATATCTACTTCTCCACCCAACAATGAAGGCTGTATAACATAAAACTGGGTAAATTGGATGATTACATAAACAATAAGAACGGTTAATATCATTGCGCCGCTTCCACCTTGTGATATCACCATTAAAACCGTAAGCGTAATACCTGTAATACTTCCAACAAATGGTATCACTTCCAGTAAACCACAAAGGCTGGCAAAAAAAACGGGATTTTTTACCCCAATAATTGAAAAGGAAATACTGTATAAAACCCATAATAAAGTTACCAGCAATCCAAATCCAAAAAGATAATGTTGTGTGGCTTTACTTGATGCTGAAATAATATTTTCAGTTTTTTCTTTCTGATCATCAGGGATAAGTTTCAGGATAAAAATCTTTAAGTGCCTTCTTGAATAAAAGCAACATAAAAATATAAACCAGCATGATGATAAAATTGGTCAATAAAGAAAATAAGAGAGCCCATAAAGAACTGATCATGCTGCTCAAACCGTCGGAGTTTTTTCCCTTTATAATTTCTTCCTGGCTGGATGGAGTAATGCCAAACGATTGGTAAAGAAACATTTCCAATTGATGGAGCTTACACATTACATTTCGTTGAATGGCCGATACATCCTGTGTTATGGCATTGATTTGCCAGATAAAAAAATAAATAACCGCAGTCAGAATCGCGATTAAAAGGAGTACACAAAGGAGCGAGGCAAGTGCCCGGCCAATACCTTTTCTTTCAAACCACCTGCTTATCGGCATAAAAAGCATCGCCAAAAGCCCGGCAAGTGTAAGCGGAAGCAAGAGCGACTTTTGCATAAATTAAAATGCTGAAAGATAAAAAAATGAGCAACAGGACAAGCACCCATTTCCCCAACAATGTTTTTTGCATACGATCAGAAGTAGAAAAATTATGCCATAAAATTATAATGTTTATTTCATTGGATTCAAAACTTTGTAAGCAAGTGAACGATAATAAGGAGAAGAATAATGACGGGTTGGTATTTTTTATTTTAATGAAAATATCCCAACTTCCATTTTCTGCTTTGCAAAAACGCTTTCATCGCACTTTCCCAACAAATTCTTTACAATTTCTTTGTTTACTGTAAAGAATGACCGGCTTTTTTGTTAACTTACTTTGGTTCAATTGTTGTTACTGATAAAAAAAATTTAATTCATTTTTAAAACTTTTTAAAAAATGGGATTCAATCAATATCATGAACCTGCAAATGAACTTTCAGAAGAAACAAGAACACTTGCCAGCATGTTTGCATCATTAACAGAAGAAACCGAAGCGATCAACTGGTATCAGCAACGCATTTCAGTGGAGAAAGATCCGGACGCAATTGCCATAATGAAAGATGCGCAACAGGAAGAGTTTAAACATTTTGGTATGGACCTTGAATTCCTGCTTCGAAAATTGCCCAAATGGCAAACTGTTCTCGAACCCATTTTATTTACAAGTGGAGATATTGTAAAAGAAGGGAAGAAAGGCGAAAAAGCCGCTGAATAAATATTTAACGAACATCTTCAGCGTTTTCATTAATAAAAAAGGTAATTACAACTGGCTTACTATTTTTAATTTAGAAAAAGGCTATCCTTTTTCAAATGTAACCAAATCACAAATGATTATTTATCTCAGACTTCAACAAAAAAGCGGCCCAAAAATGAAGCCGCTTAACAAGTACAACGCAAATTTATTAAAAGGGAAGATCGTCTGCCGGTTCTTCCATTTCTGCGGGCTGGCTAACTTTTGCATTTCCTGCTGGATGATTGATAATTACTATTTGATTGGGATCCTCCATCCTGGTTGTCACTTCTGCCTCCTAATAACTGTACTCTAAAAACATTCATTTTTAATGAGGCGGCATTCTGGTTGTCTTTATTAAGATAACCTTCCGCTTCCGGAGAACCTTCTGCATAAACCAATTGCCCTTTTTTAAGATATTGGGCAATCGCTGTTCTGTCAGTCCAATAAGCGCATTTTACCCATGTTGTTTTTTCTACGAGGTTTCCCTGTGAATCTTTATATTTTTCTGAATGGGCAACAGGGAAATTAATTACTGTTCTTCCGTTTACTTCATTGGTGGTACAATCTGTTCCCAGGTGCCCGATAATTTGTAATTTGATCATGATTTAAAAGTTTGTTGGTGAATGGATATGTTGTCTGCTATTTAAATTATCATACAATTCGCATGATACCAATTAATTCGAATAATTACAAACATAAACCAATTCCTAATTCATTTTTTTCTTTAAAGAACTTACCTGATCCTGCAAGTTGCTTACCAAATTCACCAGTGAATCAACATCCCATCTTTGCTGTTGCGTCACCTTGTTGATGATTGCCTGTGCCTGCCACATTTCCAACACGTCAGCCGCATGAACCTGGTACGGCTGAAATGCCGGATTGTCGCTTACAAGGGTTAATTTGTTCTTATTCTTATTATTTTTCACAACACGTTTATAAACAATTCCTTCATTTCTGCTTACTACAATATAAGCAGCATTATTTTTAATATTGTCAAGATTTTCGATTTTTTCACCTACGATAACACTACCGCTTGGAGTGGGCAACATACTGTCACCAATTATTTCAAATGCACGATAACTACCACCGGTAAGCATCGGTAATGTAAATGTATTCAGTTCATCAATGAACTCACTATCTGCATAACCCGCAAGATAACCGGCGGCCGCTTTCACCGGAACGAAATGAATGAGATTTCTGTCGGCGCTCATCATTTTCAGTTGTCTTCTTTTGGCGAGATAGCTGCTGCCTTTTGATTCACTGAGATCCTGTAACAAAAGTTCATCCAATGAAACTTTAAAAATTTCACTTACACTTTCTAAAACATCCAGTCTTGGATCGGCCCTTTCTTCCTCATAAGCGCCGAGAAGCGAACGTTTAATTCCTAATTTAGTGGAGAATTCTTCTTGTGTCCATCCGCGTAGTTTGCGGAGATATTTTAGATTTTGTCCTGCTTGTGACATATGGAACTAATTTAATTAGGTCAAAAATACTAATTAATTTAGTTCCGCCAAATATTATTTTTTTTATTACTAAAGATTTTTTTTAAGAAGGGCAAAGAAATTCTCAGTAGCATTAAAACATGAGGTTTAAACGATTAAATCCATTTTTCTACTACACTCAATAAATCTTTTATCTGAAAGGGTTTTTCAATAAAATCATCCGCCCCGGCTTCCCGCGCCATTTTTCCAATTCCTGGCGTAGCAGATACAATTATTACAGGTATATGACTGGTTGAATTCTGGCTTTTTAAAAATTTGCAAACTTTCAATCCATCCTGGCCACTCAACTGCCTGTCAAGTACAAACAAATCAGGAGATGTGTAATTATTTTCAAGAATAGAAGCCGCCTCACCATATACCTGGACTTCGTAACCGGCACGTTCGAATATTAATTTAAAAATATCCTGAACCCCTTCATCATCATCAGTAATAAGAATCTTTTTCTTCATAAATCAAAATAACTTTATTTATAATATAATAAATGCAAAGAGCGTACCGTATTGGTTTTTATATTATTTTGAATCAAGACACGTTTTGGTGTGCCGGTAATTTTGGTTAAAGAATGCGTAATATTAGCGATAACTTCTGAATTGAGGAAACCTAATTTAATGCGGCTGATGCAGTAAACTAATAAATAATCCGGATTCTTATTTGGTGAATGATACGATAATGATTAACGAACTTTTTAAATGTATAAAATACTGTGAAGGAAATTACTTTAATTGATAAGGCAAATAAAAACAAAATGTTGAACCCTTATTTGGGGCACTTTCTACCCAAATGCGTCCTTTTTGCTTTCTTACAATCTCTGTCGCAATAAATAAACCGAGTCCAAGGCCAGGGAAAGTGCTCGTTGTTTCATCTGTAACCCTGAAAAACCGTTTAAAAAGGTTTTTCTGCATTTCTTTTGAAATGCCGATACCGAAATCCTGTACACACACGGTAACGCCTTCTTCTGAACCTGACGTCCGGATGATAATTTTATCGGCTGAAGGAGAATATTTTATAGCGTTGGAAAGCAGGTTTACTATTACCTGCGCCGTTCTTTCTTTGTCGCCCGTAATCGGTTTTACTTCGCCTAATTCTTTCACTATCGTATGTTTCCTTGTAGTCATTTGTAAATCTTCAGCCACTTCGGTAATCAATTGATTCAAATCGTATTCCTCGTGTTTTAATATCAATTGCCCTTCGGTAATTTTAGTAACATCGAGCAAATCTTTTATCAACGATGTCAAACGGTCGATCTGGTGATCCATCCTCAACAGCAAATCTGCAGATACATTGTCTTTCTTTTCCAGTAAAGTATCGTGCAATATCTGGGCGTACGCTTTTATGCTGGTAACAGGTGTTTTTAGTTCGTGGCTTGCAACACCGATAAACTCTTCCTTCTGCTTTTCTATCGCCCGCCGCTCGGTTATGTCACGATAATTTTTGATGATGCCGTGGATGCTGGAATTCTGAAGAAGGTTAATGCAACCCACTTCCATTATCCGGAAAGTTCCGTCCTTGTGTTTCATGCGTAATTCGCCCTGCACATATTGGTAAGGTTGTTCAATACACTTTTCAAACAATTTTCTTTCAATTTCACGGTCTTCCGGATGGACAAGGGTGTCATCAAAAAGATTTTGCCCCAGCCTTTCTTTCGCAGCATATCCTAAAACCCTTTTTATAGAATCACTTTGATAAGTGATGGTTCCGTCATAATTAAAAACGGTAATCACATCAAATGAATTTTGCACCAGCGCTTTAAAACGTTCTTCATTCTCGCGCACGAGTTGCTCCTGGATTTTTCTTTCGCTGATGTCGATGTTAACTCCGGACATTTCAACCGGATTCCCTTCCCTGTCATACGTGGTGCTTGCACGGGAAAGTATCCAGTGCAACGAGTTGTCGGGCCAGTAAATCCGAAATTCTGTCGACAGTTCCTTTCGGCTTTCAATAGCTTTTTCAATGGCTTTTCTTGTTTCTGCCACATCATCCGGATGAATAAACGCCAACCAGTCTTCAAGCGTTCCTTTGAATGAGAATTCCTTAATACCATACAATGATTCCTGCACCTTTGTCCAGTGAATTTTATTCATCCTGAAATCCCAAAGATAAGTTCCCACCGAGCCGGCAGCGAGTGCATAGTTCAACTGTTGCCTGGTTTTCAACAACGTTTCCTGTATCATTTTTTTGCTGGTGATATCCTGTTTCGTTCCCCAGATGCTTACTACTTTATTGTTGTGTGTAATACCGACAAGGCTGCTGAGAAAATAAAAAGTATGCCCGTCTTTTTCATAGGTCGATTCCGAATCGGTAATGCGGTAACCTGATTCTATAAAAGTGGCAAACGAAATATCATTGCGGTCATTTTGTTGCAATACCTCTTTAAGGCTTGCGCCTTCCAGTTCTTTGGCTTTTTTAAATCCATATATTTTAGCCATGGCATCGTTGCATTCTGCCACATATGCGTTTTCAAAAAAGTCTTTTATTTGTTGGTTCACTGGTTTGGTTGTAGAAACAGGTTCTTTCATTTCGAACCGCCAAATGCCTTCTGACGATTGCGAAATAAATAATTCGTACCGCTTCTTGCTTTCTTCCAAAAGTTCCTGTGCTCTTTTTTGTTCGGTAACGCGGCTGCCATAAATTGAAAGTGCGTCAGTCATGCAGGATATAGCCTGAAATGATACCATTCTTTTTCTCTTTCATCATAATACTCAAACTGGGTAAAAGTTTTCGTTTTCATTGCAGATATCAGGTTTTTATGGAAATCACTGTCAAGATAATTGATGAGCACTTCCCACAAATTTTTCCCAATAATATCTTTTGATTTTTTGCCCGAAAAGCTTTCTCCTTTCGGATTAATAAAACTGATATCCCATTTGTTGTCTACCGAAATAAAAATATCGCTGATGGTGTTGAGAATAGCGGTGTTTTGCTTTACCGATTCGAGCAACTTGTCTTCAGCTTGCCGCCGCTTGGTAATATCGTCAATCACCAGCAGCAGCCGGTCTTGTTGATTTTTGTTGTAACGCATCCTGAGCGCACTAAAGAGCACTACCCGTTCACCAATCACCGGAAAATCATGCTTTACCTCAAAGTTTTCAAAACTTTTATCTTTTGAAATGATGTCGAGAAGTTGGTCTTTCAGCCCGGAAATATTCCATTTTCCGTTCTTCATCTCATAGATAAAAAAACCTTCCGTTTCGGCAGGTTTTTGATGAAAGTGGTTATAAAAGGCTTTGTTGGCAGAGTTTACCCGCAAATCCGGCGTTAGCACAATTAGCGGTTCCCTGATGGTTTCCACGATGGCTTCGCGGTATTCAAAAGCTTCTTTTAATTCGCTATTACGTATTTGTAATTCTTCATTAATGGTAGAAAGTTCTTCGTTGGTAGATTGCAATTCTTCTTTTGAAGTTTCCAGTTCTTCATTAATGCTTTGCAATTCTTCGTTGGAAGAAAGTACTTCTTCATTAGCGCTTTGCAGTTCTTCGCGCGTGGCTTCAAACTCCTCACTCATGTTGTTTACCTGCTCTTTAAACCCGCGAAGTTCAACTTCCAACATTTTTATGCGTTCGCTTTCCTGCTCTTTCTTTTTTGCAGGTGATTTGTCATCCGTTTTTATAGCCGGCAGGTTTTTCAGGTCCACCCTTAAATAAAATGAGAAAATAAGGTTCAGCGGATGCGGCAAGGAGCGGTATTACTTCAAGGTTTACAGTTTCCGCATGATTGTTGGTATGTACCTCGATGCCATTTTTTTCAGCAGAAACTTTTTCTTTTTTTGCTTTATAAATAAGAGACCTCAGTTCCAGGACCAGGTCTTCACGCAGCATTTTCAAAACATTCAGGCTTGCTTTGCCCTGGGCAGGTTCAAGAAAACGTGACGTGGCTCCGTGAAAGCGTTGAATCATCAACTCTGAATTAACGACCACACTCGCCGGCACATACTGTGTCAGCAAAATATTGTCGCTGAGTTTTTGGATATCGACTTCACTGGTTTTTTCTTTATTTAATATTACGGTGTCTGCATTTTTCTGATGATAATTGCGTGTATTTGGATAAGAAAAATCAAGATCAAAATGGCCGCCTCCATTCTTTTTAGTATACACTTTCAATTCCTTATCGGGGTGTGCAAAAAGATCGGTATTGCTGCCAATGGTTTCTGACTTGCCCAATAAGAGGAAGCCATTGGGATTTAAGGCGTAATGAAAAGTTTTGAGCACCTTTTGCTGAAGGTTCGGTTCAAAATAGATCATTACATTCTGGCAACTTACGATATCCATTCTTGAAAAAGGCGGATCAGAAAGCATATTGTGTGTGGCAAATACGCATACATCCCTTATCGACTTTATCACCTGAAAATTGCCTTCTGTTGGCAAAAAATACTTTTTTAACAACTCAGGCGAAACATTTTCAACAGAGCCGGGCGAATAAATGCCGGTGCGCGCTTTTGCAATCGCTAACGGATTAAGATCGGTTGCAAAAACCTGGAAAGGAACAGAAATCGCATTTTTGGTAGTGTATTCAAAAATGGTGATTGCAAAAGAATAAGCTTCTTCGCCGCTGGCACAGCCGGAAACCCAGATGCGCACGGTTTCGCCGGCTTTACGTTCTTTAAACACCTGCGGCAATACTTTTTTCCGCAACGCCAAAAAAACCAACGGATCCCTGAAGAAATTGGTAACGTTAATCAACAGGTCCTGGTAAAGCTGTTCCACTTCTTTGTCCTCTTCGCGAAGTGTTTGTATATAGTCCTGCAGGTTTTTTTTATGGTTAAGCGCCATCCTTCTTAATATCCGGCGGTTGACCGTGGTTTGTTTGTATAACGAAAAATCAATTCCTTTTTTATTGAGCAAAATAACAAGGATTCTTCTTAACTCTTTTTCGTCTGCGGTTTGCAGGTCGGCCTCTGAAAGTGAAGTGTAAGGATGGCGGATAATATCGTTTAGTTCGGCTGCGATTTTATCTACCGGCAAAATAAAATCTACAAAACCGGAATCTACCGCGCTCCTTGGCATCCCGGTAAAAGCTGCTGTTTCGTCCTGCGCAAAGGTAATTCCGCCTTCGGCTTTAATATCTTTAAATCCCTGCGTGCCGTCAGACCCGGTGCCGGATAATAAAATGCCTATGGCCTTGTTGCAGTATAATTTCGCGAGCTTTTTAAAAAAATAATCAATCGGCAAAAAAATACCTCGCTTGCTTTCGCGCGGAAACAAAGTAAGATGCCCGTCCACAATATCCATATAAGTATCAGGCGGAATTACGAAAATTTCATTGGGCTTTAGCGGAATTTTGTCCTCCACTTTATGCACCTTCATCCTGGTTTCTTTCTCAAGCAGCTTCGGCAAAATGCTTTCAAAATGCGGTGCCAGGTGTTGAACAATCACATAGGCAATGCCCGTGTTATCAGGTAGATGTCGCAGCAACAGTTTGATTGCTTCCAATCCGCCGGCAGACGCACCAATGCCTGCCACAGGAAATGGCGCCGCGGTTTTTTTACTCTTTTTAGTAGAAACGTTTGACGTTTCTGTTTTCTTTACAGATGAATTTTTCTTTTTCTGATCCGATTGCATGTCTTTCCCGCGGTTAAAAAATTTGAGAAAAAAAGGAAAGTTAAATTTATTTGATGAGAATATAACCAAAAAATGGGGAGATTTTAAATTTATTTTCCAAACACAAAGGGCAATAGCCGGTAACACCTTCACATTTTTTACAAGAGAAAAATCTGAAGAATTTGTTCGTTTACCGGTTACCGTTATTTGGTAGTAACCCGGATGGAAGGTGTCAGGCCACTGCCAGTGGCCAGACACCTGAATATTTCGCTGGTCGATACAGTTTCAAACGAGGACAAAGGTTTGCGTCGCAGGAGTGATCAAAATGGCTGATGAAGAATAAGACAGACTTAAAAAAAATTTGGTTTCGCGTTACAATGCAAAATGAACAGCGATACTTAATAAGTTCTTTATACAATAAACCGGTAGAAATTACAAAATAAATTTCCTGACCGTTTCGCGCAATTCATCAATGCTGAAAGGCTTTTTTATCATCGCGGAGGCGTTCACCCGGATGCTAACTTTTTCAATATCATTTACTGCAGAAAAAATAACTACCGGGATATTCTTTGTTTCATCATTTCCCCTAAGTAATTCAATTGCATGTTCGCCGCCAATGTGTGGCATCCAAAGATCCATTAAGATAATGTCTGGCTTTACCCTATCAATATCTTCAAACAGGTTTTCACAACTGGGATATGTTTCTACATGCTGATAGTCATTAGCAAGTATCAGTTTTGAAATTCTAAGGATTTCAAAATCGTCATCATATATTAGCACACATTTCTCTTGCATTAGTTCGGAAGGGGGTTTATAATGCAAGATAGAAAAAAAACCGATTCACTAATAAAGTTCTATACTTTTTACACACTGATACTTTTAAAGGACACGGGTTTATTTATGCTTAATTTTTTAAATATTGATTTCAGCATTTGAAAACAATAATAACTTGTTAATTAGCCTGCAGGAAAATATCTTTTTTTTAGTTTCGAAAACCAGATTTGTTATTAACCCTCTCAATTCGTGACTATGAAACTCACCCTGGTATCGCTTCTCTTTATATCAATTACCACTAATGCCCAGCGCTCCGGAAATTTTGTTGAATCAAATAATTATCTCTTTGCAGCAGCGCCTTACGAGCAGGCTTCTTTACTCAATGGCCACCATAAATTGTTCCAGCGCAATATGGGAATGATCATTGGCTTGCAGCGTGGAAAATATACTTCGCTGGAACTGGGTGGCGAAGCACATTGGAGAAAAATAAGCCTGCTCAAGCCCCACATTATCGGCGCCACTGCTAATCTCTCTTATAACCCCGGAAAGAATGTGCTTGGCTATCATGTCGGTATTTGGATGAAACGCGGCCATATCAATCTTACCTACGGCGCTGACATCAATTATTTTACCGACTTCAATAAACGGCAGGCTATTGCCATCGGTCCTTCCATTGGTTTCCGTCTTTTTGGTTTGCATTTGGTAAATGGTTTCAATCTTGTTGCTGCAAACAGCAGCAAGAGCATGGCAGAACCTTTACCTGTAAATACATTTTATATGTCGCTTCGCTATTATATTCCTGTGAAAAATGAATTTACCTGGGACAGGCAAACAATGAAAAAGAAGCGTGCGCGAAAGAAAGCAAGGATGAAAAGAATCCGCGAAAGGCAAAAAGAAAATAACAAAAGCACGAAAAAGAAATGGAATTTCCGTCTTCCATTTTCAAAATCCAGGTAAACAAGTCAACCTCCAGCAAACAAACTAATATTGACGATTTTTATTTTCCTTTTTTCTGAATCCGCTTGACCGTTCTTATTTCGTCAAAGTAATTGTTTCTTCATAAAGATTTGCACCCTGCATTTCTCTGGTATATAATACAAATAGACTGGAAGTGAGCGTTTGTATATTAAGCGTATCAGTTCCATTGATGATTAATTTTGTATCACCTGACAAAGAGTAAGCAGATGTATCTTTTTGACCGTTAAAATTTGAGTAAGCTTTGCTATCACTCCTGAATTCAATAGTGGCTCCCATTCCGTAAGTAGTGTCTGAGTAATCTACTCCACTCACATTTTGATGATAAATATCGGTTTGCATTTGCCATGTGCCAAGAACCTTTTCAGCAGTAGTTGTTTCTTTCTTTTTACAGGCAATAAAAGTGAGAGTAAGTGAACCAATCAGCAGAAATGATTTGATGTTTTTATTCATAACGTTTTTTTGAGGGTTGAATTAAATTAATACATGATTTAAAACCTTAATAGATTTTATCCCCTGATAACGCCTTTAAAGTTATAAAATTGTTTGAGGCGGATTCTGTGTGAAGGTCTATTCCCAAACCATAAGTCTCTTTGGTATGTTATAGGTAATTAAAAAGACAAAATATGCAATTCCAAAACTTTTGCTTCTGCTAAATAATTTTCCAGATAAAAATTAATTGAAAAATGAAAAGATTAAACTTTCACAAAAATTATTCTCTATTATCAAATGTGGTAGTACTTCAAACAAAATAAACACTCCTTTAATCTGTTTTAAATAGTTTTGCAATAATTGAACAAAACTATATATTTTGAATTTATTTGACTTTCTGCGCCAGCCATGGCCCTGGTACGTTGCAGGCCCTCTTATCGGTTTAACCGTTCCGCTGCTTTTACTTGCCGGAAATAAAATGTTGGGTATCTCGAGTAGCCTGCGGCATATTTGCGCAGCTTGCTTTCCCGGCCAGATAGCTTTCCTCAAATACAGGTGGAAAGATCAATTGTGGAATTTGTTTTTTGCTGCCGGACTGTTGATTGGCGGATTTATCGGCGGTGTAATTTTAAAACCTGCCACGCCAATGCCTCTTTCAGACGCCACCAAAAACGCTTTAGGTTCGTATGGTATTACAGATGTGCATCGTCTTTTACCGGCAGAAATTTTTAGCTGGGCTCATTTGTTAACGTGGCAACATTTCTTGATTATTATTGGCGGAGGATTTTTGGTAGGCTTTGGAACGCGCTATGGCCATGGATGCACAAGCGGCCATGGAATTTTTGGGCTGTCTACTTTCCAATGGCCTTCACTTATAGCTGTGATCTTATTTTTTGCCAGCGGCATTTTTACGACTCATTTTATTTTACCCTTACTTCTTAAATAATGAAAAAGAAAAACTTTTTATTCCTTTTGTTGGGAATTATTTTCGGTACCACACTTATAAAAGCAGATGCTGTTTCATGGTTTCGGATGCAGGAAATGTTTCGTTTCCAGGGTTTTCAGATGTATGGAATTTTTATGACAGCGATTCCTACCGCAGCTATTTCTGTTTTTCTTATTCGTAAATTCAATATTAAAACCTTGGACGGCGAGCCGGTTAAAATCATTGAAAAGAAATTTAATTGGGGAATTGTTTATGGTTCAATTTTGTTCGGAATAGGTTGGGCTTTGACCGGCACTTGTCCCGGTCCGATTTATGTACAAATTGGTAGCGGCCTCACGATTGCAATTCTTACTCTCCTAAGCGCACTTGCCGGGACATGGGTTTATAGTTATTTAAAACCGAAGCTTCCTCATTAGTAAACCAATAAATTCCGCGAATTTTTATTTTTTTCTGAAGAAGATCCTGACAGGCACCCCGGTCAAATCAAAATTTTCACGCAACTGGTTTTCCAAATAATTCTTATAAGGCGTTTTGATATCATTGGGATAATTACAGAAAAAGGCAAATGAAGGAACAGCAGTTGGCAACTGGGTAACAAATTTAATTTTTACCGCATGGCCGCGAACTACGGGCGCATGGTAAGATTCCATCGCTTTTTGCATTACCTCATTTAGTTTGGAAGTTGCGATTTTCTGCATCCTGTTATCATATACTTTCAACGCGGTTTCCATAGCCTGGAAAATCCGTAATTTCTCAGTAGCGGAAATGAAAAGTATCGGCACATCATTAAATGGCGCCAGTTTTTGTTTCAGCGATTTTTCATAATCGCGTGCTGTGTTGGTTTCTTTTTTTACAATGTCCCATTTATTTACCAACACCACAATTCCTTTTCCTTTTTTTGCGGCTAATGAAAAAATATTCAGATCCTGCGCCGTGATGCCTTTCTCCGCATCCAATAATAAAATACAAACGTCCGCTTCGTCAACAGCACTTATCGCACGAATGACAGAATAAAACTCCAGGTCTTCACTTACCTTTTTCTTACGCCTGATTCCGGCTGTATCAATTAAAATAAATTCCTTATTGAATAAATTATAAGTAGTATGAACTGCATCTCTTGTAGTTCCTGCAATTTCGCTTACAATCGTACGCTCCTGCCCTGTCAAAGCATTCAGCAAAGAAGATTTACCCACATTTGGCTGGCCAATAATGGCAAATTTTGGAATCGTAGTTGGCTCTTCAATTTTTTCTGCAGGAATCCTTGAACAGATTTCGTCCAGCAATTCCCCGGTTCCTGATCCGCTTATAGAAGAGAGAAAAAATATTTTTTCAAAACCGAGGCTATAAAACTCGGCTGCCTCCAGTTCACGATTATAGTTGTCGACTTTGTTCACTACCAGGTAAACAGGCTTTGGTGATCTGCGCAGCATTTCAGCCATGTCCTGATCCAGATTGGTAACTCCGGTAGTAACATCCACCATAAAAATAATCGCATTAGATTCTGCAACGGCAATTTGAACCTGCTTGCGGATCTCACGCTCAAAAATATCATTACTATCAGCGACAAAGCCGCCGGTGTCAATCACATTGAAACTCTTTCCAGCCCATTCTGCCACTCCATATTGCCTGTCCCGGGTTACGCCGCTAAAATCATCAACAATAGACTTGCGTTGTTCGAGCATCCGGTTAAAAAAAGTGCTTTTACCCACATTTGGGCGGCCGGTAACTGCTACTGTGTAAGACATTTATATTTACAGTTGAGGATTTAAAATACCAATTTCTTTTGGCGCTGCAAAGAACGGAAAGTATTTGCAAATAGCATCAATAGCGCAATCGCTAAAAATTTTTAAAGTAAAATAAAAAAGAACCCAATATGTTTGTTTACTGTTTCAGACAATATTTTTATTTTTAATATCCGCTGAACCTGTTTTGATTGATTTCAAATCCTTATAAAAATCCGGGTAAGATTTTTTTACTGCTTCTGATTGCTGAATCACTGTATTCCCTTTAGCCGCCAAAGCTGCAACAGCCGTTGCCATGGCAATCCGGTGATCATTGTGTGAAGAAACAGTCGCCCCTTTTACTTCTCTGCTTCCTTTTATATTCATCAGGTCGCCATTCAATTCAATCTCAACATTCATTTTTTTAAACTCATCTCTTAAAGCGATTGCCCTGTTGCTTTCTTTATGTAAAAGCCGGTTCACACCTTTGATAATGGTAGTTCCTTTGCAATAAGAAGCAAGCGCCACGAGCGGAGGAAACAAATCCGGGCAATGGGTTGCATCGAATTCAAATGCGGATAATTTATTTTTCTTTACTGTAATTTCTTTTTTAGTGACCATAACATCTGCGCCACAATCGTACAACGCTTCCATAATATTTTTATCGCCCTGGCATGAATTAAGATCAGCACCTGTAAGCGTGATGTGACCTGCAACAGCACCGGCAACCAGCAAAAAAGCAGCATTGCTCCAATCTCCCTCCACTGTATATTTTATACTATGCGCCTGCAATGGCTCACGAGGGAAAATGTTGAAAACTTCGTAATTCTGATTTTCAATTTTAAAACCAAAATGTTTTAAAACGGCAATAGTAAGATCAATATAAGGCCTGCTTGAAAGATCCTTTACAGTAATACTAACGGGACGGGTACATGCTTTTGCAAAAGCGAATAATAACCCCGTCAAAAATTGAGAGCTTAAAGAACCATCCACTTTAATATTTTTAGGATGAAGAGGGCCACGTAAAGTAACTGGCAATTTTCCATCATTTGAGTTTACTTCCACATCAAGCAAAGGAAGGATTTCATCAAAAAAATTCATTGGCCTTTTTAAAATACTTCCTTCACCAGTAAAAATAATATCATAATTAAACAGGCCGGCAATCGGTGCAAACATTCGCATTGATAAACCACTTTCTCCAACATTCAAAATCACATTTTTTTCAGGAAACTGTGAACGAAAAATAAAATCATGGGAAGTGATAGCCAATTTATTGCTTGTCTTATTAATAGTGGCGCCCAATTTTGCTATTATATCGAGAGCCGCTTTTTCATCGTTGCTGTTGCCAAAATTATCAATAACCGTTGTGCCTGGCGTAATCAGCGCAGCAGCGCAAGCGCGCTGCATTGAACTTTTTGATGGCGGCACTTTTATTTTTCCTGATATGGAAGAGGGCGTAATTGTTATATCCACTTAATGCTTAAATTATGAATTGAATGAAAAAAATATCTTGTGCAATTCCCGAATTGGAATTTTCTGTATACAGGCTTTACCGATTTTTTCCAGCACAATAAAATGCATGTCTTTGCCGGATTTTTTTTTATCGTGCAATAAAATGTCCCACGTTTTTTGTTTGTCAAATTCGAAAGAAACGGGAAGATGATATTTAGAAAGTAATTGCCTAACCTTTTCCGTACCGGTTTTGGGAAAACCAGTTATTTGTTCTGAAATAATGCAAGCGGCCACCATACCGATACTTATCGCACTTCCATGTGGAAGTTTCCCTGTATTTTCAATTGCATGGCCGATTGTATGGCCAAAATTGAGCAACCTTCTCTCCCCTGTTTCACGCTCATCATTTACTACAACATTGTATTTTAATTCCACGTTCTGCTGAATTAATTTTCCAATATTCTCCAAGGAAGAATGAAAATAATCGAAGGGTTTTTCCTGTAGTAACCTGAACATGTTTTCATCCCTGATGCAGGCATGTTTTATTATTTCTGCAAAACCATTGATCCACTCCGCCTCAGGAAGTGTTTCTAAAAAAGAATAATCATAAAATAAAAATTCAGGCTGATTGATAACGCCGACCAGGTTTTTATAAACTCCAACATCAACGCCGTTCTTCCCCCCGATACTTGCATCTACCATAGCCAAAATACTTGTCGGTACAAAACCGAACCTCACGCCACGCATATAAATTGAAGCCGCATAACCTGTAATATCAGTAACAACACCACCTCCAACACCGATGAGAAATGTTTGCCTGTCTGCATTCAATTCAATCAACCCCTTAATTATTTTATCAACCGCTTCTTGATTTTTGTGTTGCTCTCCTGCTTTTATTACTATTGTTTTCCAGCCTGAAAACTTTTCGGATTGCTTTGCAAAAACATTTTCGTCCGTAATCAGAATCGAATTTTCTTTATCAACATGCTCCTGCAATTGGGAAAAATCAGCGTTAAAATATACGCTTACCGCCTTCTCTGAAAAGACATAATTTTTGTCCACCATTTCTTTATTCTTCATTCATGATTTTATTTTGATGGTTGATACTTTCCATGTGAACCGCATCAAAATATTTGGTAATAAAATCTTTACTGAGATCCAGTTTTTCACCCTTTACAAAAGCCTTGGCCAAAATTTCATTCCAGCGATTGGTTTGTAAGATCGTGATATTGTTTTCTCTTTTATATTCACCGATTTTATTGGAAATCTTCATGCGTTGACCGAGGAGCGCCATTAGTTCATCATCTACATGGTTGATCTGTTCACGCAATTTCGCAAGCGCCGTTACAAATTCTTTTTCATTTGAGTTTTCATGACGCCATTTCAGGTTACCGAGCATTTCAGATAATTTTTCCGGGGTAATTTGTTGCTTTGAGTCACTCCATGCCTTATCAGGATCAATATGAGTTTCGATCATTAAACCATCAAAATCGAGGTCGATACTTTTTTGAGCTACATCCTGCAGGCCGGTTCTGTTACCGCAAATGTGAGAAGGATCACAAATGATAAGCATATCAGGAAATCTTCTTTTCATTTCTATTGGCAGATGCCACATCGGCGCGTTCCGGAATTCGGTATTTCCGTAATTGGAAAAACCGCGATGGATCATTCCGATATCTTTCACTCCAACTTTTTGCAAACGCTCAATGCCTCCGCTCCAAAGTTCCAGGTCAGGATTGATAGGATTTTTAATTAAGACAGGAATGTCAACGCCGCGCAAAGCATCACAAACTTCCTGCACGCTAAAGGGATTCACAGTAGTGCGTGCGCCAACCCAAACCAGGTCAACATCAAATTGCAATGCCATCTCTACATGTTTTGCAGTAGCGACTTCTACGGCAATAGGAAGGCCGGAAATTTTCTTTGCCTGTGCAAGCCACGGCAAACCTTTTACACCAATGCCTTCAAACATACCGGGCTTGGTCCTTGGTTTCCAAATTCCGGCGCGAAGCAAATCAACCTTTCCTGTTTTTGCAAGCCTTGTAGCGGTTTCCACTACCTGTTCTTCTGTTTCGGCGCTGCATGGGCCGCTGATGATCAATGGACGCTTATTCCATTTTTCTTTTATTTCCTCTTTCATAGTTTTTGTTTCAGTTTGCATTGTAAAATTAATTTTTAAAATTTATAGTTATTTGTTCGTTTACTGTCTTACTTAATAATTCTTGAAATTTTATTGGCGTTTTCCATCAGTTCTTTCAGGTATTCATAATTTTCCTTTTCAAGACAGCTTTTAAATTTTCGTAATTGCGAAATGTGTTCATTCAAAACATCTAAAACATTTTCCCTGTTCTGCATAAAAATCGGCGCCCACATAGAAGGATTACTTTTTGCCAGACGAACGGTGCTTTCAAAACCACCGCCTGCCAGTTCAAAAATCGCGTCTTCTTCTTTTTCTTTTTCCAAAACCGTATTTGCTAATGCAAAAGAAGTGATGTGGGAAATATGACTTACATACGCGGCATGAATATCATGGTTTTCCGCATCCATATACGTAAGATGCATTCCCAATTCTTTGTAAATCTTTTCAACCGTTTTAACTGCTTCTTCATCACTCTTTTCTTTTTCACAAATGACACATGATCTGCCGCTGAAAGCTTCTCTCACGGCAGCTTCCGGGCCGCTGTATTCTGTTCCCCACATCGGATGCGTTGCTACAAACCTTTTTCTTTTCGGATGATTTTCCAAGTGCTTTACACAAGGCATATTTCGTAGAACCAGCGTCTGCAACGATTTGTTTGTCGGTAACCAAATCCATAATTTTTTCCATAACAGGAATGGTTACGTCAACAGGAATCGCGACATAAATGAAATCACTTTTTTTCACCGCTTCTTCCAGGGGCAACGCTTCATCAATAATTCCAAGCTCTTTCGCTTTATCTAAACTTGCCTGTGTTCTGCTGACACCAATTATATTTTTTGCGAAGCCTTTTTCTTTTAAAGCGAGCGCAAAAGAGCCACTAATTAAACCAACACCTACTATCGTTACGTTTTCAAACATATCATTTATTAATTCTGCGTCTTTTTAATTCTGTCAATCGCTTCATCCAGTTTTTCTTCCGGCGTGCACAAACTAACGCGAACATAATTATTTCCGGCATTTCCAAAAATTCCGCCTGGTGTGATAAATACGTTTGCTTCTTCTAATACTTTATCACTCAATTCATATCCATCTTTATAATTTGCAGGAATAGAAGCCCAGACAAAAAGGCCAGCCTGGTTTTTATTGTAGGAACAATTTAAAAGATCAAGCAGATTAAATACTTTCTCACGTCTTTTTTTATAGACTGCATTTACAGAATCATACCAATCCTGGTCAAGTTCCAAAGCCGTTGCGGCAGCGAGTTGCAGCGGCAAAAACATTCCACTGTCCATATTGCTTTTGAAGCGCAGCACTTCTGCAATTCTTTCTTTTGCACCCGAAAGCATTCCCACGCGCCAGCCAGCCATGTTATGGCTTTTGCTGAACGAATTCAATTCAATTACAACTTCCATCGCTCCTTCTACACTTAACAAACTCATTGGATGATCATTGAGAATGAAGCTGTATGGGTTATCGTGAACAACTAATATTTGATGCTTTTTTGCAAAAGAAATTAGTTCCTTAAACATTTCGTTTGTGGGTAACTGTCCGGTTGGCATTTGCGGATAATTCACAAACATCAGTTTCACTTTCTGCAAATCCAGTTTTTCCAATTCATTAAAATCAGGACACCAGTTATTTTCTTCTTTAAGCGTGTAAGCATAAACGTTAGCGCCTGCAATTGTCGCGGCACTTTTATAAGTCGGATAACCGGGATTCGGAATTAAAACCATATCACCGGGATTGATATACGTCATGCAAATGTGCATGATACCTTCCTTGCTCCCAATCAAAGGCAAAATTTCTGTATCAGGATTGAGATCAACGTTATACCATTTTTTATACCATTTTGAAATTGCGTTTCTCAGGACAGGGCTTCCTTTATAGCTCTGATAACCATGTTGATTCGGTTTTTCAGCTTCTTCTGCCAATGTCTTAATCACATCCGGATGAGGCGGAAGATCAGGGCTGCCGATTCCGAGGTTTATCACATTTTTCCCTTCCTTATTCATTTGATCAATTTGCCTCAGCTTGGTCGAAAAATAATATTCTTCAATACCTGAAAGGCGATCAGCTACTTTGCCCATTTTATTGTTCAGTGTATCGTTCATCGCATTTTTTATTTAAAAATTAACCCGCATTTTTCCCGTTTTTATAAACACCATATACTTTAACATTAGCGGTTAAAGGCGCTATACTTTTTAATACCTCATTCAGTTGTTCAAGATGAGTGAATTCACAATCCACATGAAAGGAATAGCGCCAGTCGCTGCCGGGAATCGGCATTGATTGAAGCTTACTTAAATTTACATCCGCTTCTGAAATTTTTGTCAGCACCTTCGCAAGGCTTCCTTTTGAATGATCTGTCTGAAAGATCAAAGAAGCTTTATTGGCATCATTGATTTCTTTTACCGAAGTTTCGTTTTCCAAAACCCAAAAGCGTGTATAATTATTTTTTTGTGTGTGAATGTTTGGCGCTATAATTTCCAACCCGAAAAGTTCAGCAGCCAGGTCGCCTGCAATCGCGGCAATGTGTTTACTCCTGTGTTGGTGTACATGCTGAGCGCTAAGCGCAGTATCTTCCGTTTCAATTAACTTCCAATTGTACTTTTCTAAAAAATCAGAACATTGAAGCAATGCCATTGGATGAGAATGAACTTCGCGAATATCTTCAAGCGTAATGCCGGGGTTAACCATCAAATGCTGGTTTACCTGCAGGTAAATTTCTCCTACAATTTTCAATTTACTTTTTTGCAATAGATTGTAATTGGGCAAAATGCTTCCGGCAATTGAATTTTCGATGGCCATAAGGCCACCATCGCTGCTGGTTTTGTCATCGGCAATCTTTATTACTTCACGGAAAGTGGAGCAACAAATCACTTCCACTTCGTTTCCAAAAAACTGGCGGGCAGCAGCCTGGTGAAAGCTCCCTTCAAAACCCTGTATGGCTATTTTCTTTTGCATAAAACAAAAATCCCGGCGATTTGTGCCGGGATTTTCTATTGTTAATTTGTTATTTCCGTTTTAACAAGCCGATCCCGGACTATTTCTAAAATAGTAGCTAAAATAAAAGAAGCCGGTATTTGCTTTTCTGATTATCATTGCATCGCAAATGTAAGTGCTAAATTGAAATCAACAAATTAATTTTTTATTTTTTACCAAAAAATTTCAAAACAAATGACGCTTTTGGCGAAATTATTCTAATGTATTAAGAACAATTGCAAATACGGTGAAATAAAAATCGGAAGAATTTGTTGTTTTACTAACTATTAAAATTTCACATCGAACCTTGGTGTTTCGTAGTCACAACAAAAAACCTCCATGCACCGCTATTAACGGTGGCACAGAGGTAAACACCAAACCTTACAGTAAGTATGCCTTGTTTGCAGTTTTGTAGTTTATAGGGTTGTTATCTTTATGAACCTGTCTGATTTAGTCATTGAAATTCCGCAACGAGCCGGAGCTGTGGTTTGATAAGTGTTGCCACAGGTTGAACATACATAGTAAACCGACGGCAGATTATTCGCAGTATTATTCTGCAAAGCTGCCAGCGCTGTTTGGTACATCACCTGGTGCTTTTTTTCTGTTTTGTAAGCATAATTCAGGCTTATCATTGCCAGCTGATCACCGGCCACGTTAGCTACTTTGAGAAATTCAGGATACATGGTGGTTGCCTCATAAGTTTCTCCTTTAATGGCGTCTTCAAGATTTTCCTTAGTTGATAACACAGTGTATTCAGGTGTTATCGCCGGAACAGAAACGCCTGATTCCTGTAAAACTGCTTTGTGATTATTTGCATGAACATTTTCTGCTGTGGAAGCTGCTTTAAAAAGCAAAGCGATTTGATGAAAGCCTTCCTTTTCTGCTTTTTGAGCGTAGGCTGCATATTTGGCACTCGCGGTTGTTTCACCTTTAAAGGCTGCCTGCAAATTCTCAATGGTTTTGGATTTTGCATCTGCATTTGTCATGCTCACCGTCTTTGCGATGGGATTTGTTTCTTCGTTTTCCTGTTGATTAGCAATGGCAGTATTTATTGCTTTTGGTGATTTAAGTGAAGTGTCGGCATCATTGCTTTTGCATGAAACCATAAATAAGCTGCCTGTTGCTAACAATAGTGCCGGAATAATTAATGTCTTTTTCATTCTTATTTGTTTTTATTTTTTTGATAAATTGATATAGCAAAGGTGCCCCTGCCTTCATTCAGGGTTTCTTTGTACATGCTTAAGATCAGCTTAAGATTTTTCAGGAAATTGTAGCAGGAAGGTGGTAATACCATCGCCGCTTTTCACGGTAATAGCAATGCGCTGCAAATCGCATAATTGCTTTACAATCGCCAACCCCAAACCACTTCCGGGAATGTGGGAACTGCGTGAATTGTCTGTGCGGTAAAACCGGTTGAAGAGAAAAGGTATTTGTTCTGCGGCGATCGCCGGGCCTTCATTGGAGATAGAAAATATTTTCTTGCTTTCGTTCCAGTCACAGGTTATCTTACTATCGATTACACCATATTTAATGGCGTTGCTAATAAGGTTATCGGTCACGATTGACATCAGGAAATAATCGGCATATACACAACTGCTTGGTGGGAAGGCAATATTTAATTGGATGCCTTTTTCAGTCATTTGCTTTTCCCATTTTTTTGCCGTTTCATTCACGAGCAGGCGAAGAGAAACGATTTCCTTTTTTTCCGACCCCGATTCCATGCGTGCCAGTTGCAGTAACTGTTCCAGTAAAAGATTCAACCTATCCGTTTGCGCGATCGCATCCCGGATTTTTTCCTCGTATTGTTCAGGTTCTCTCTTTTTTCTTAGTAAAATTTCCAGTGTCCCTCTTATGGCAGCAAGTGGCGTTCTTATTTCGTGCGACGCATCGGCAGTAAATTGTTTTTGTTGCTTAATACTGTTTTCTATGCGGTTAAGCAATTCATTGATCGTGGTGGCCAGTTGAAATATTTCATCTTCATTTGCGGGTAAGGGTAACCGTGTGTTGATGTTGGAATCTGTTATGCCTGACGCTGTTCGTATCAGGTGTTGCACCGGAGCAATAGCTCTTGAGGCAGAAAGGTAGATAACAACGTACATCACCAGCAACACAATGGGAAATATAATACAAAGGGTAAGGAGCAAATTGTTTAAAACATAGTAAGATTCCTGCTGAGAGATTCCAATGTTTAAATAGCCGATGATTTTTCCATGGTCGTTCTTAATAGGAAATTGCCCGATCCTTAATCTTTGGTCACCAATCTTCGTGTTGTAAAAATTTTGTTGTTTATTATTTGGTTTGTATAGAAAGTGGTTCGCCTGCAGGTTCGCGGATTTAAAAACGAGTTTTTCTTCACTGTCAACGATTTGAATAAAGGTTGGATTTACTTCTACTTTCCTGTGTTCAGACTCTTCCCACTCGGACATCTTATTAACGATAATACTGTCGTCATTCCAATCCAGCGAATTAATAATCTCCGTCTTCTCCTGGGTAATATCGCCATCGAGATGGCGGAAAGAACTGAATCGGGCAACGGCATAGATAACCGTGAACACAATAGCTGTGGTGATGGCGACTGCCAGCGTATTAAAAAGAGCGATACGTTTTTTAAAACTAAGTTTCATTAATTGTCATTTACCCGGTAACCTACTCCCCGTATGGTTTGAACGAAAGATTCCTTGCCGGGACTGTCCAGTTTTTTGCGGAGAGAATTAATAAAAACATCGATTACAGAAGTGTCTTTATCAAAATGAATATCCCAGATTTTTTCGATGATACGGGTGCGCCTGCATACTTTACCCTTATTACGTAAAAGGTATTCGAGTAAGGCAAATTCTTTTTGAGTCAGTTCTACAGGCAGTCCTTCTTTGGTGACCTGGTGTGCTTCCGTATCGAGACTAATTTCATCCTTCTCAAAGATATTTTGTGCTCCCTCTTTGTTGCGCAGCAGCACCCTGATACGAGCCAGCAATTCTTCGAAAGCGAAGGGTTTTTTCAGGTAATCGTTCGCACCGGATTCCAAGTGCGAAAACAGTATCATCCACTGTATCTTTTGCAGTTAAAAATATAATCGGTACTGTTTTATTTTCCTTGCGGATACTTCTGCATATTTCAATGCCACTGATCCCGGGTAACATCCAGTCGAGTAAATAAAGATCATATTCATCGATATAGTCAAGCGCCATTTCCAAAGCCTGCCGGCCGTTACCGGCCACATCTACTGCAAATCCTTCCTCTTCAAGTCCTTCCTTTATGAAGCCCGCAATAGCTGATTCATCCTCTGCTATTAAAATTCTCATTGTGTTAAATTAGCACAAAAGACGAAGATAATCCGTTTATTTTTCTTCCGTGCCTGTGCTGCTATTTGAGAAATCCGGCAATGCCAGTTGAACACCCGCGCCGTGTTTGTACACCAACTGTCCTCCTAAATACCCGGTACGTGCAATGCCGCCAATTACAGCAGCAAAAAGAAGAACACTGACAATTTTTACCCAACGTTGCCTGTATTTAAAAATAAAGATGGTCAGATACAATACGGCAGTGATGATAGTAAGCCACAGGGTAATTGTTGCAGCTTGTTCGTGGAGTTCCATTACGTCTTTCAGCGGGCCTTCTTCAATGCCTTCACCTGCGGCATTGCCGCTGAGATAGGAGGCTATGGTGCCCAACGAACCTAAAATAAGGAGGTAAAATCCGCCTCTTTTGAAGAATTCCTTTTTTGAAAATAATGAAATCACTTCTGAAAGAAACCCTACAATGAGGAGGGCAATCGGGAAGTGAATAAACATAGCGTGGAGATGGGTTGCAGTAAACATGATTTTTTTTTCATCAAAGGTGAGATGGTAAGAGTTTAAAACAGGTTAGTGCATTCTTAAGATCAGCTTAAGAAATCGAATTAAAGTCTTTCTTCTTTGCAGTTTTCTTATTTGTCACTTTACCTTAACAGGAAATTGTTTGCAACTGCTGCAAAGAAGGACTGGAAGAAACAAAATAAAAATCTGAAGAATTTATTAGTTTACTGAAATAGTTATGATTCCGGAAGGCTTGCTAAAAAACAATTACCGCGGGCGCCAATTAAATAGACTATCTTTAAATGCTTTCAGATCCCCAGGGTAAGTTCCTTCTTTTATTTCTCTGATTACAAACCGCCTTTATCTCTGCTGTTTAGCAATTGCAAAAATCCGTACGTATGCTTAATGTGAGAGTATGACTTGAATGATTTTATTAGTAATATAATTTATAATACAAACCCTATGTCAACAACTATCGTTACAACAAAAATTCTTTTTCTAAGTACCTATCCTCCAAAAAAATGTGGTATTGCCAGCTTTACCAATGACCTGATAAATGCAATCAACCAGGAAATTTCAGGAGAGACAGCGATAAGCATTTGTGCGTTGGAAAAAAAACTCAACAGGGAACTGTATGAAGATAAAGTATGCTTATTTATGGACAGTTTCCAATTGATTCCTGCATGGAAACTGCCATGCAATCAACAACGATCCGCTGATAAAACTCATTTGCATTGAGCATGAATTTGGCTTATATGGCGGAGAATCGGGAGATTACCTGCTCGGGTTTTTATCATTAATCGAAAAGCCGTTTATCGTCCGTTTCCACACCGTAATTCCTCCACCTACAGCGAAAATGTTGAGAGTAGTACAATCAATCGCATTGCTTGCCGATAAGCTGATAGTTATGACGGAAAATTCAGCCAGTATATTGAAAGAAGATTATAAACTGGATGCTGATAAACTTAGGATAATTCCCCATGGAACTCATGCATTCAGCACGATTAATGTGAATCAATTAAAATCCAAATACCATCTTGAAAACAGAAAGGTGCTTACGACTTTCGGTTTATTAAGCCCAAATAAAGGCATTGAGAAAGGTATTTTGGCAATGAAGGAAATAAGCAAAACCCTGCCTGATTCTATCTATCTCGTGATAGGACAAACGCATCCTAATTTGATAGAAAAAGAGGGAGAAAGTTATAGGGATTATCTGAAACAATTGATTGCCGATAACGGGTTGCAGGAAAACGTACAATTAATTAATGAATACGTGCCAACGCACAACCTGATGGAATACCTGGCCTTAACCGATGTTTACCTTTTCACTTCCAAAGACCCTCACCAGGCGGTGAGCGGTACTTTTCTTTATGCAATGGGTTCCGGTTGTCCTATTATTTCTAACTCATTTGTATTAGCCAAGGAAATGCTGGACGATAGCAGTGGTGTGATTCTCAAAACAAATAGTCCCGACGAACTTGCTGAAAATGCAATAAATATTTTACAAAATCACGGATTGCAACAGGAAATGAGTGCCAATGCACGGGCCAAAACAAGAAATACTACCTGGGAGAAGGTAGGTAAGAAACATGTACAATTATTCAGTAGCATTTTAGGAATGAATTTGTCACCAATGGATGCGTCACCCCAATACGATATTCAAAACAGCCTTTAAAAAAAATTATGTCAACAGCCCAATTAACAAAACCTGTATCAAGAGTCAATTTTGATAAAGGTAAAATGCCTGCAATTAATTTTGCGCATATCCGGAATTTAACTGATGATACTGGTATCATTCAGCATGCCATTTTTAGCATTCCCAACAGGAAAGAAGGTTATTGCATAGATGATAATTCGCGTGCTTTATTATTATCTGTGTTTGCTCTTAAAGCGGATCTGCCAAAAGCAGATTTACCCAACCTACTGGTTTACCTGAGCTATGTTCATTACATGCAAACAAAAAGCGGCGAGTTTAAAAATTTTATGGATTACACCAAGGTTGCCATTGAGGATCGGGGTTCAGAAGATTCATTTGGAAGAACGATTATGGCACTTGGCTTTCTTATTAATGAGGGGCCTACAAGTTTATTGGTAAAAACAGGAATCGGTATTTTTAATAAAGCACTACCACATATTGATACACTGGTTTCTATCCGTGGTATTGCTGATTCTATTGTCGGCGTTTGCCAGTTTGTTAAGTTTAATTATCCTGATGACACGAAAACCAATCTTGTCGCAATGCTTGCCAATAAGATGATGCAGATGTATAAAGAAAATAAAAGACAGAACTGGCATTGGTTTGAACCGATACTAACTTACGATAACGCTATATTACCACTTGCTTTATTAAACGCTTATGAAATTACGGGTAACGAGGATTATTTATCTGTTGGTTTGGAATCTATGCTTTTTTTAGAATCGAAAGTTTTTCATGATAATATAGTCAGCCCGATAGGAAATGACGGATGGTTTCCACGGCGTGGATTGGCTGCCAGGTTTGATCAGCAAGGAATTGATATAATGGCTATGGTATTAATGTATCAACAGGCTTTTCGCTTAACACGCGATACGAAATATCAAACGAGTATGTATCGAAGCTTCCAATGGTTTCTCGGTAAAAATGACCTTGGCGTTCCATTATATGATCCGTCAACGGGAGGTTGTGCCGACGGTTTGCATAGCGAGGGAATTAACCAAAACCAGGGAGCAGAAAGCACCATCGCTTATTGGATTTCACACCTTATTGTATCCGAAACGCTGAAAAAATGAAAGTTGCTATTTTATCCCCGGTAACCTGGAGAACGCCACCACGAAACTATGGACCATGGGAACAAGTGGCTTCTGTACTTGCTGAAGCGCTTGTAAAAGAGGGAATAGAAGTTACGTTGTTTGCCACTGGTGATTCAATTACCAGTGCAACCCTTGATGCTGTTATTGATAAACCAACCGGTGAATATCCCGCTGACGCAAAAGTTGCCGAATGCCTGCACATAGCTAATTTGATGGAAAAAGCTTCTTCATTTGATATCATCCATAACAATTTTGATTTTCTGCCGCTCACTTATAGCAAGTTGATAAACACTCCCGTGATAACCACGATACACGGTTTTTCATCAGAGCTGATAGTGCCTGTATATAAAAAGTACAATGAGCATTGTTATTATGTTTCTATCAGTAACAGTGACCGGCATACGGAGCTTACTTATCTTGATACAGTGTATAACGGATTAAACGAGCAACAGTTTTCATTTGGTGCAGGGGAAGGAGATTATCTCTTATATTTTGGAAGAATACATCCGCACAAAGGTGCTGCTGAGGCCATACAAATAGCATTGCATTCAAAGAAAAAATTGATTATTTGCGGCCTTATCCAGGACCAGCAATATTTTGACGAGAAGATTTTACCCTTTATTAATTCAACTTCCATTGTTTATTTCGGCAATGCCGGCCCGCAGCAGCGAAATGAATTGTTAGGCAATGCATCAGCTCTTTTACATCCGATAAGTTTTGAGGAACCCTTTGGCTTAAGCGTTGCAGAAGCTATAATGTGTGGCACACCGGTGATTGCATTCAACCGTGGCGCTATGAAAGAATTAATTGTTGATTCAAAAACAGGCTTTTTAGTTGACAATATTGGCGAGGCTGTTGATGCTGTGAGCAACATTAAAAACATAGACAGAAACGCTTGTCGTAAACATGCCTTGAAAAACTTTGGCAGTCGCCAGATGGCACTCCACTATATTAAATTGTATCATAAAATTATTGATAATGCGGCTGCCAAGGCACGTGGTTATTCTATTTCGAGTATCTCGTCTAGTAAATCCTTTAATGGAAGCGTAGCAAAAGAAGAAGCATAATCCGAAACGGCGTAAGGAACCAGCAATTTATCGCCATGAATAATAGATCCGCATGAATACACTACATTTGGCACATAGCCATCTCTTTCATCTTCATTGGGAACAAGGAATGGCTCCTTTAAACGACCGAGTTCTATGGATGGATCATTTATGTCGAAAAGCTTGCGCCAAGGCAATATTTGCGCATAGCACCTACGCCGTGCGTTATAGCCAGCCAACCCTTATCTGTTTCAATAGGTGAACCGGCGTTGCCTATTTGTATAAATTCCCAGGGGTATTTTGGTTCCTGCAGCAAAATCGCTTCTTCCCAAACAAACAAATCATCAGAATACATGAGGTAGTTATTAATACCATCAATGCGGGATAACATGGCATAACGGCCCTTTATCTTCCGGGGAAATAATGCCAGGTTTTTGTTGACCGCTGCCTTACCATTCAAAGAAGCTATTTTAAAATTTATGAAATCAGTAGTTAAGATTAATTGCGGCACAATGGAACTGCCATTGTAAGCTGTGTAAGTGGCAATATAGCTAAAGGTGCCGTCGTCTTCTGTAAACTTTACCCATCGCGCGTCTTCTATTCCATTTTTTTCAATAGCCGTTACGGGAAAAATGACGCGTTCTGAAATCAATGAGTCGGGTGCAAAATGCAGCTCATAACTGCTATTCACCATATCGAGAATATTATACTTTATTCTTTTCTGCCTCGATGGCAATTTAATAGCGGATAATGCATTTTTTAAAACAACTTCCATTTCTTTATACGAAAAAAAATCTTTAAGCTGGTCCAGTATCGAAGAACTCACTTTTGGCGGCAATTCCATTTGATCCAGCAAGGTGCGAAAAGTCAATTTGTTATCCTTTTCCTCCTGCGTTACTTCACCTTCACTTAAAAATTTACCGGGCGGCTCCAGGGTTATCATTGCGTTTTCATCCAATACGCCCCGCCTGAACACCATCGATGAAATATGGCTTTCGCCCGTGGCCCTTAAACTTATAATCACTTTTTTTTGTCCTGTTGCTACACCGGTCTGATCCGGATCGGCAACGATGGAAGGATTAAAAAGCGCAGCCGCTTCTATTGAGTATTCCATAGTAAAATGAGCACCTAATAACAATTTTCTTTCTTCCGATAAATCCTCAGATTCAACATCGGCTAAGCAAGTATTTTATTAAACCAAAATGTTGAAGAAATATCGTCCTGATGTCCTTATATCTACCGGTCAAAATCTGTCAAAATATCTGCCAGCAGTACTTCTGCTTCAGGAGGTTTCAACTGTAATACCTTTTGTATAATGAGCAATGAACGGGCGTCTCCCGTGTTTAAGAACCGAGCAATTACTTTTTTATGATCCGGGTTAACCCTTACGTTTGTACGGGAGACTATTAATGACATCGAATAGTATTCAAGAGGACAAGGTAGGCTAATAAAAATTGTAGAATAAAACATTATGCAGTTATCGGCAGAAAAAGCAGGTTTGAGAAAATAAAAGCTCTCACGTTTTTCAGATCTATGTGAAGTCCTTGCAAACATTTCCCAAAATCAAAATTGTTTTCGTTTAAGGATAACTGTTATGATGAACAAGACAAGAATCCCCTGTATTTGTTTGTTTACTATCATCCTGCCAAATCTTTTTCTTTCTTTAATATCATAGCCGCATAAACGATAGGAACTATTATAGCTTAAGATATAAGTATAATTTGCCGGATCCGACCCTGTAATTATTTGGTCGGCTGCAATTATTTTTTTATTGATGGTGTCGTAATAAAAATACTCAGAGATTGAATCAATTTCATTACCAGGGCTATCAGTGTAAATGTATGTAAGGCTTTTTATCAATTTTGTAGAATCAAATCCAAAAATTTTTACAGAATCAACTTGCTGAGGAGTAAGAGGTTTGTCATTTGTCTTATTACATGATAAAATAAAGAAAAAGGATGTAGCAGTTATTGCAGAAAACAGTAATCGTTTCATATAGCTTGGTTAATAATGAGAATAGTTTTGATATACTAAAGCTAATACTTAACAGCGAAGTTTAAAAAAGATTCTCCCGTTAGCATAATAGGCAGCATGGTTTTCATATCCGGTGAATCTGTGCGATTAAAGTTCCCCATTGTGCTGTTGCTTAAATCAGTAAAATAATAATTACTTTTTTTTGTTGGTTTACTGTCCACATTTACGCTCAATCTTTCATTAAGGAACTTTCACCGGAAGGAAAACAATAGCCTGACTCTCCCCGTACCGAATCGTTATCTTTGAACAGTATATCAAAATGCTCGTTTTACAAGCGATTTATGAAAAAGAGGTTTTATTTATATGGATTCCTTATAATCGTTGCTGCTCTTTCTTCCGGATGCTCAAAAAAGTCAAAGACGCAAACCCCGGGACCTTCAGAAGAAGTATTGCTTCCATTGCCCGACCATGTGATATTTGTATGGTTTGAGAACAAAAGCGTTGATAGTGTAATACACAACAGCAATGCTCCCTTTATCAATAGTCTTATTGCAAAAGGAACTTTGTTTACCAACATGCACGCCATTACACATCCCAGTTATCCAAACTATATGGATTTTTTTGCAGGCCAGTCTAACGACGTTACAGATGATGCGTGTATTCTAACTCCCTTTATGACTGACAACCTTTACACCATCCTGAAAAAAGCCGGGAAATCCTTCGCCTGGTATAGTGAAGACCTTCCGTTTACGGGCAGCGATACCTGCTTTAGCGGCGGGTACGTGGCAAAGCACAATCCTACATCAGTTTTTACAAATGTTCCTTCTTCGCAAAATAAAACGTTTTCCTCTTTCCCTTCAGATTATACCCAGCTTGAAAATGTAGTCTGTATCTCACCTAACCTGGAGAATGATATGCATGATGGCAAAGTTAGCACAGGTGATAAGTGGCTTCAAACGAATCTCTCGTCCTTAACGGAATGGTGCTTAACGCACAACAGCATTTTTTTGGTGTACTTTGATGAGGATGATGGTAGCCAGCTTAATTTAATTCCTGCTATCGCCATTGGTGAACACGTTAAGGCCGGCTACAGTTCGTCACAATCGTATAACCATTATAGCTGGACTAAAACTGTATGCGAAATATTCCATGCAGACAGCACATGGACTACCAACCTGGCAGCAGCAACTGCTGTAAAGAATTGCTGGAAATAAATTTATCTGGTGAAATTTATTTCGGCGATTGCGCAAAACAGGGATTGTTCTTTTCCCTGGTTTACTCAGGAAAATTTCATAGTTACCATTTCCTATATCAAAACAGAAATTGAATGAATTTATTGGTTTACTCTACACGCTCATGAATTGACACTCCCTGTGAGCCGAAAGCTATTAAGAGAACTAACAAAAGTCATAATATAATTTGTGAAAAAGAATGCAAATAATCTGCGTACATTGTAGGTAGTTATTACTTTAATAAAAATAAAATGGCCTCTAAAAATGATCTTGACTACACTTATACCACTATCGATGAGATATTCAGGTTAAGCGTTGGTGAAATGGGTGATTATAGCGGCGCAATGTTTAATGCCGATTTTTCAATGACAATCGAAGAGGCTCAAAAACAGAAGCACGCCTTTATTGCCGACAGCCTCAATATAAAAAATGGCAGCAAGGTACTCGACATGGCCTGTGGCTGGGGCCCCTTTCTTCAATACATTAAAGGGCGCGGCGCTAAAGGCACAGGAGTTACTTTATCTACCGGCCAGGCCGCTGCCTGCGTAAAAAATGGCCTTGATGTCCATGTTATGGATTGCAGGTATATTAAACCGGAAGATTTCGGAACTTTTGATGCGGTCACCTGTATTGGAGGTCTTGAGCATTTTTGTTCTATAGAAGAATATAAGGCTGGCAAACAGGATGAGGTGTATCACAACTTTTTTGAAGGCCTGAAAGATCTTTTACCAACCGGGGGAAGATTTTATATGCAAACAATGGTTTTTGATAAGAATATGATGCCGCTTGAAGAAGTAAGTGTGGATGCCGATAAAAACTCACCTTCTTATGCAATGGCTTTAATGGTTAAGCAATTCCCAGGTTCTTGGTTACCCTACGGTAATGAACAAGTAATCCGAAATACAGCCCCATATTTTAAATTAATTTCTAAAAGCAGCGGCAGGTATGATTATATCGAAACCATTAAAAGATGGAGAAAGAAATTCCGGAAATTTAATTTGAAAAAATATTCTTTGTATGCCTCTCTTCTCCCGAATTATCTTTTTGATAAAGAGTTCCGCCACCTGGTAGAAGTGTTCAAAATAAGCCCAAACAAAATTTGTTTTGAAAACGAAACAATGGATCATTTCCGCCTTGTGTTTGAAAAGATATAATGGATCTTTTTCGGTTATCTTGTTTCTTTTCAAAGCAGTTATTTCTTATGCCAATGCGCTTGTTTCCTTTTTCCCTAACTTTTTAAGAAACCTGATATGAGAAAGGATCGCCCCCGCGAAAGTAGGATTGGCATTGTATCTCAAGCTATATTCTTCTGCAGTTTGTTTAACGATCACTGAAAGATGTTTATAATGTACATGACAAATACGCGGAAATAAATGATGCTCGACCTGGAAGTTTAAACCGCCGCAAAAAAAACTTAGTAAATTGTTTTCCCTGCCAAAATCTGCCGTGGTATATAATTGATGAACCGCCCATGAGTTGCGGATATTTCCTCTTTCATCAGGCAGCGGGAATTGTGTTTCTTCTACTTCGTGGGCCAGCATAAAAACGATTGCCATTGTAATCCCTTCGAAAAAATGCAATACAAAAAAACCCAGTAAAACCTGCCACCATAAAGCATTTATAAAGATCAAGGGCAACACCAAAAAAATAAAGTAATAAACTAATTTGAAAAAAAACAAATTGAAGTATTCAATGCGGGGATGCTTTTTATTATCGTAGTTGCCGATTTTCTTTTTAAAAAACTTTACATAATCTTTTACAAATACCCAGGAAAGCGAACCAAAACCATAAAACAAAAATGCATACCAATATTGATGTTTATGAATTTTCCTGAGTTTTTGATGAGGCGACATTCTCAATAAAGGCACTGAGGCAATGTCTTCATCATGCCCTTCAATATTCGTGTATGTATGATGAACAATATTGTGCATAATCCCCCACAGGTAAGCGTTGGCGCCAATAATATTAAAAGTGTAGCTCAAAAATTTATTCATTTTTTTATGGCGTGATAAGGAACCATGGATTGCATCATGCGAAATATTAACGCCCGATAAAAGCGGTAAAAAATCCGAGAACCATCCATAACATAAACTGAAGCCAAAGCGGGTTGGAATTTAAAATTAAAAGAAGGTAAGCCCCAATAAAAACCGACAGATAAAAAAAAGTTTTAAATACCATCAAAGGATTTGCATTCTTTGATAAATTGTTATTGGTAAAATATTGTTCTACGCGTTCATTAACAGTTGTATAAAAATCATTATTGTTTGCCTTTGCAAACTTTATTTTAATTGACATTGTGTAAAAAAGTTTTTTGTATTAAATTTTTTAGAGCAGCAGTTGTTATCAAATCGCACAGACGCGGCTGTTATATTCGCGTTGCAAAATTTTTAATCTAATAGTTTTGAAAATAATGAGATGCTTTGCTTTACAAAAAGCCACGTGAGAATAATAGCTTTACATTGATTTTCCGCAGAATTAAACTAAATCATCTGTAAATTACAGTTAATTATTGATAAAAGTTTTTGTTGTTTTTATATTTAACTTATAACGAAAATAATATAATCCCTACCGGTGAAGGCCGACGGCTACCAGTTACTTTATTCGATACTAAAGCTGTCCTCGTTTGAAACCTAACGTGTACCTACATCTTTAGCTATCATCCATACTTCATACATGAGATAAAATTTTTCTAACCAGGATTATTTAAAGTATGGATGAAAGGCTAATGCAATAGCCTTCTTATTGCCCATGCGTGTTCTACCCGGAAATTTTTTGTATTCCTATTTAAAGTAAATCAATTAGGTTTTCAATTTAATCCGGCAATCTGCATCATCAATTTTTAACAGATGATGTATTTACAACTGCAGAGCCGTTATAAATACCTGCAAAATCAATAAATTTTTTTGCTTCCTCCAGGTATGTTTTTGCAAAGTGTTTGGTTGGTTCGTTTTGATTTATTTGTAAAACCAGTTCTTTAAAACTTGTATGATCAGTATATAAACCTTTTGCTGTAAAGTGTGTATCGAAGTCTTTTAAGATCCCCGCCTGTGTATTGCATTGAACCTGGTGATTCAACAACAAGGCTTTTGCCGCATTAATAAACGCAGAATAGGAATGGTAGATGCCATCTGCAAATGCATGATTGGATATGCTTTCTTCTGCAAGATTTATTTTTTCATCTGCTTCCAAAATTAAAATAGACACTAAATCGATCATTACCCCGGCGCATTCACCCACACCGATAGCTGTTGCAAATTTTTCTTCATGCCCCCAATCAATATAATCTTCATCAATCAGCGTTTCAGTATCCGCTAACGGTTTTAATAAATTATAAAAAAATCTTTCACCTTTGTTGAAGGTGTATTCAAGGAATGATTCATTCTGCTTATTCGCTTTAAAATCATTTAATAATACCCGAATCGCCTCAGGTGCCCGCTTACTGGGAAGTTTAATTACTTTGTTGGCCACCCTTCCTTCCCCACCTTCTAAATTGCCGCCGCCGATCAATACCTGGACAGCAGGAACAACTTTTCCGTTAACTTTCATAGAACTTCCATGAAAACCTATAGTTCCTATGCCGTGCTGGCCACAGGAATTCATACATCCGCTAATACGGATGGCCACCTCTTCATTCAATAAAAATTCAGGAAATTCATCTTCAATTAATTGTGCAAGAACGGTACTTAACTCTGTACTATTTGAAATTCCCAGATTACAGGTGTCAGTTCCGGGACAGGCAACAATATCTCCTGCACTTCCATAGCCGGGTGCAGCAAGGTTTTCAGCTTCAAGCACACTATATACATATTGAAGATGCTCCGGTTTTATAAAACGGAATTGTAAATTCTGATTGATGGTAACACGAATATCATCTGCAATTACCGGCTCCAATTTTTCAATTAACCTTCTGCTGACATCTGAACTGATATTACCGTTAGGCACTTTTACATAAACAACATGATAACCTTCTTGTTTTTGATTTTTAACATTGGTTTTCTTCCAGGTTTCAAAATTCAACAGGTTTTTGATTTCAATTTTTTCGTCAGGCAATATTCCAGTAGGTAATACAATGTTATCAAAGCGTCCCGAATTTATCACAACTGATTGATCAGTTAATGCTTTATGTTCAGCGGCTACCAATTCATTAAAGGCATCCATTCCGATCTGTTGAATTAAAAATTTAATGCGCGCTTTATGCCTGCTGTTGCGTTCTCCGTAACGGTCAAATACACGCAACACGGATTCAATATAAGGGATCAACAGATCTTCTTCCAAAAATTCGTGCGTGGCAATTGCAAGATGAGGTTGTGCACCTAATCCTCCGCCTACAACCACTTTAAATCCTCTTTTACTATTCCCTTCAATTTCTTTGATACGGGGAATTACACCGAGGTCATGCATAAAAATTAAAGCTGTATCTTTTTCACTGCTTGAAAGGGCGATTTTAAATTTGCGCCCCATTTCCTGGCAGACGGGCTTGCGCAAAAAATATTCGAAGATAGCATGAGCATAAGGCGTTACGTCAAAAGGTTCGTCGACATCAATGCCGGCAATATCGGAAGCAGTTACGTTTCTAACAGTATTGCCGCAGGCTTCACGAATGGTAATGTTGTCTTGCTCTAACAAACTCCATAATTCCGGTGTGCGGTCAAGGCTTACAAAATGAATTTGAATATCTTGTCTCGTCGTCAGGTGTAAGTTCCCCGTTGAAAACTCATCAGACACATCCGCTATTCTTTTCCATTGAGCTAATGTCATTTTTCCATACGGTAATTTGATGCGCACCATTTGCACACCTTGCTGCCGTTGCCCATAAACACCCCTGGCTAACCGGAGACTACGGAATTTTTCTTCCGGGATAGTGCCCTGTTTAAAAGCCCGGATTTTTTTTTCCAGCTCAATAATATCCTTTTCCACCAGAGGGTTTTCTAATTCTGTTCGGAAAGACTGCATTTTATTGTATTAATAAGTTTAAGTAAATATGTATACCCTACCAGTTAAGTATACTATGCAAATGTATGCTTTGAAAAATGATAATCAAATTTTTTTATTGCTACTATCTCTGCAAGGGTAATCCAGCAAGTCGGAGAAACTGCAATGATTTAGGTGAAGCACATTCTTACCCGCCCAACAAAGGACTCACTATTGAGAAGAGCAACAGGAGGAAAAAGGGAAAATGAAAGAGGCTGTCCCCGGCAGGAACAGCCTCTTTTGTAAGATTACCAATTACCCTGCTTATTTTATCCGCACTATCTTACCTGTAACTTTCTTATTACCAATCATGAAGGTATAAATTAACGTACCTCTGAATGCCGAAGGCACATTGTAGCCAATGATTTGTTTGCCCGCTGGCATGTATCCCTGGTAAACATTCGTCAACCTAACACCCATCACATTGTACAGATCCAGGCTCGCCTTCCCTGACACTTTTGTCTTAATGGTAAAGTTTACGTTGTTATCTACGGGGTTTGGATTAGTGGTAACTGTTACGTCATCACTAACTGTTTCTTTCACCAAACTGGTAGTAGTGGCAATTGGTTTTAAGAGCGTACTACTGCATGATTGCGGTGTTGCAAAATATCCAAGACTGTAACGTCCCTCATCAAAAGAATTGTTTATTACATCCACCGCATTACTGATATCACTGTAGCTTACACCGTTCGGCAAGGTTCCTCCAAGGGCGTCACTGGCCATCTGCAAGAGTTCAGCAACTGTCTTTCCATCCAGCAGCGCCATCAGAGTATGGTTGCTGGTAATCTTCATGCTGCTCATTGAACCTCCATTTGCGCAGGTGGCTGCCTGACCATCGCATGCTGACCCTAATACGTTCATTGTTGTCAGGTATCCGTCTTTCAGTTCAAAAGTAGAAAGACCATTGCCAGGAATATTCATATTCAACGCCAGGGTTATCGTTTGTGAAAGAAGAACGTTATTGATCCTTCCTTTCTTCAACGGTGGGTAGTTTCCTGAAGGATTTAAGTTATAATTACCGCCTAATTTGGTTGCTTTTCCACCACCCGGCAAAATATTCTGTAGCGAAGAAGCCTGTGCATAAGTTACGGTGAAGGAAGCATGTGAGGTACCCAAATGCAATTGTCCGGCATTATTACCAGGAATTCCATCCATGTTGTTCAACGACAACTGCATCACCTGAAGTGCAGACAATGAACCGTTATTCGGAGTACAGCCTTTACCTGTTCCATGGTAAAATCCCTGGGTATAGGTGAAGATAATTCCTCCACAAGGAGGTGCCGGGTCAACGGTAACCGAAGCATTATCCGATACACATCCTGCTGCGTTTTGCGCGGTTATTGTATGATTACCTGTAGTTGTTGTACTGTAGCCTGCTGAAGGATAGTCTGCGTAACCTTTTCCGTCGAAGCTGAACTTAAGACCTGTTGTGGGCGAGATTACTGTGATTGTTGCCGTTGCATCTGAACAGGTTGGTTGGGTTATTGACAATGTTGGTGCAACTTGTACCTGCTCTGTAACCGTAACAGTTGATGTTGCATCTTCTGTACATGGTGTTGTCGCTGCAACGGTATAAGTATAAGTGCCTGCTCCTGCCAAAGCTGGTGACCAGGTTCCTCCCGCATCATGGGTTCCGATAACTGCATATAACTGCGCTTCTGTTACTGTACTTCCTGTGCATATTGATAACGCACCACTTGTGCCCGCATTTGGTTTTGCCGCCTCTGTTACCGTAACAGTTGATGTTGCATCTTCTGTACATGGTGCTGTCGCTGCAACGGTATAAGTATAAGTGCCTGCTCCTGCCAAAGCTGGTGACCAGGTTCCTCCCGCATCATGGGTTCCGATAACTGCATATAACTGCGCTTCTGTTACTGTACTTCCTGTGCATATTGATAACGCACCACTTGTGCCCGCATTTGGTTTTGCCGCCTCTGTTACCGTAACAGTTGATGTTGCATCTTCTGTACATGGTGCTGTCGCTGCAACGGTATAAGTATAAGTGCCTGCTCCTGCCAAAGCTGGTGACCAGGTTCCTCCCGCATCATGGGTTCCGATAACTGCATATAACTGCGCTTCTGTTACTGTACTTCCTGTGCATATTGATAACGCACCACTTGTGCCCGCATTTGGTTTTGCCGCCTCTGTTACCGTAACAGTTGATGTTGCATCTTCTGTACATGGTGCTGTCGCTGCAACGGTATAAGTATAAGTGCCTGCTCCTGCCAAAGCTGGTGACCAGGTTCCTCCCGCATCATGGGTTCCGATAACTGCATATAACTGCGCTTCTGTTACTGTACTTCCTGTGCATATTGATAACGCACCACTTGTGCCCGCATTTGGTTTTGCCGCCTCTGTTACCGTAACAGTTGATGTTGCATCTTCTGTACATGGTGCTGTCGCTGCAACGGTATAAGTATAAGTGCCTGCTCCTGCCAAAGCTGGTGACCAGGTTCCTCCCGCATCATGGGTTCCGATAACTGCATATAACTGCGCTTCTGTTACTGTACTTCCTGTGCATATTGATAACGCACCACTTGTGCCCGCATTTGGTTTTGCCGCCTCTGTTACCGTAACAGTTGATGTTGCATCTTCTGTACATGGTGCTGTCGCTGCAACGGTATAAGTATAAGTGCCTGCTCCTGCCAAAGCTGGTGACCAGGTTCCTCCCGCATCATGGGTTCCGATAACTGCATATAACTGCGCTTCTGTTACTGTACTTCCTGTGCATATTGATAACGCACCACTTGTGCCCGCATTTGGTTTTGCCGCCTCTGTTACCGTAACAGTTGATGTTGCATCTTCTGTACATGGTGCTGTCGCTGCAACGGTATAAGTATAAGTGCCTGCTCCTGCCAAAGCTGGTGACCAGGTTCCTCCCGCATCATGGGTTCCGATAACTGCATATAACTGCGCTTCTGTTACTGTACTTCCTGTGCATATTGATAACGCACCACTTGTGCCCGCATTTGGTTTTGCCGCCTCTGTTACCGTAACAGTTGATGTTGCATCTTCTGTACATGGTGCTGTCGCTGCAACGGTATAAGTATAAGTGCCTGCTCCTGCCAAAGCTGGTGACCAGGTTCCTCCCGCATCATGGGTTCCGATAACTGCATATAACTGCGCTTCTGTTACTGTACTTCCTGTGCATATTGATAACGCACCACTTGTGCCCGCATTTGGTTTTGCCGCCTCTGTTACCGTAACAGTTGATGTTGCATCTTCTGTACATGGTGCTGTCGCTGCAACGGTATAAGTATAAGTGCCTGCTCCTGCCAAAGCTGGTGACCAGGTTCCTCCCGCATCATGGGTTCCGATAACTGCATATAACTGCGCTTCTGTTACTGTACTTCCTGTGCATATTGATAACGCACCACTTGTGCCCGCATTTGGTTTTGCCGCCTCTGTTACCGTAACAGTTGATGTTGCATCTTCTGTACATGGTGCTGTCGCTGCAACGGTATAAGTATAAGTGCCTGCTCCTGCCAAAGCTGGTGACCAGGTTCCTCCCGCATCATGGGTTCCGATAACTGCATATAACTGCGCTTCTGTTACTGTACTTCCTGTGCATATTGATAACGCACCACTTGTGCCCGCATTTGGTTTTGCCGCCTCTGTTACCGTAACAGTTGATGTTGCATCTTCTGTACATGGTGCTGTCGCTGCAACGGTATAAGTATAAGTGCCTGCTCCTGCCAAAGCTGGTGACCAGGTTCCTCCCGCATCATGGGTTCCGATAACTGCATATAACTGCGCTTCTGTTACTGTACTTCCTGTGCATATTGATAACGCACCACTTGTGCCCGCATTTGGTTTTGCCGCCTCTGTTACCGTAACAGTTGATGTTGCATCTTCTGTACATGGTGCTGTCGCTGCAACGGTATAAGTATAAGTGCCTGCTCCTGCCAAAGCTGGTGACCAGGTTCCTCCCGCATCATGGGTTCCGATAACTGCATATAACTGCGCTTCTGTTACTGTACTTCCTGTGCATATTGATAACGCACCACTTGTGCCCGCATTTGGTTTTGCCGCCTCTGTTACCGTAACAGTTGATGTTGCATCTTCTGTACATGGTGCTGTCGCTGCAACGGTATAAGTATAAGTGCCTGCTCCTGCCAAAGCTGGTGACCAGGTTCCTCCCGCATCATGGGTTCCGATAACTGCATATAACTGCGCTTCTGTTACTGTACTTCCTGTGCATATTGATAACGCACCACTTGTGCCCGCATTTGGTTTTGCCGCCTCTGTTACCGTAACAGTTGATGTTGCATCTTCTGTACATGGTGCTGTCGCTGCAACGGTATAAGTATAAGTGCCTGCTCCTGCCAAAGCTGGTGACCAGGTTCCTCCCGCATCATGGGTTCCGATAACTGCATATAACTGCGCTTCTGTTACTGTACTTCCTGTGCATATTGATAACGCACCACTTGTGCCCGCATTTGGTTTTGCCGCCTCTGTTACCGTAACAGTTGATGTTGCATCTTCTGTACATGGTGCTGTCGCTGCAACGGTATAAGTATAAGTGCCTGCTCCTGCCAAAGCTGGTGACCAGGTTCCTCCCGCATCATGGGTTCCGATAACTGCATATAACTGCGCTTCTGTTACTGTACTTCCTGTGCATATTGATAACGCACCACTTGTGCCCGCATTTGGTTTTGCCGCCTCTGTTACCGTAACAGTTGATGTTGCATCTTCTGTACATGGTGCTGTCGCTGCAACGGTATAAGTATAAGTGCCTGCTCCTGCCAAAGCTGGTGACCAGGTTCCTCCCGCATCATGGGTTCCGATAACTGCATATAACTGCGCTTCTGTTACTGTACTTCCTGTGCATATTGATAACGCACCACTTGTGCCCGCATTTGGTTTTGCCGCCTCTGTTACCGTAACAGTTGATGTTGCTGTATTCGAGCATGGCGCTGCAGCTGTAACAGTATACGTATACACTCCAGTAACAGGTCCACTCCATGTTCCGCCTGTAGAAGGCGTACCTCCCAATGCTGCAAATAACTGTGCTTCCGTTGGTGTTGTTCCTGTACATACGCTTAGTGTCCCGTCTGTTCCTGCATCGAGTGGTGGACAACATGAAATAACAGTAATATCTTTAGATATAGTACTGGTTACGGCCGGAGAAGCCCCATCTGTTACTGTTAATGTAACTGTATACACACCTGGACCAGCACCAGCTTGGGCAAAATCAAAAGATGGATTTGAGCCGGTCATCGTACCCACTTGTAAACTTGTGTTCTTATTTACAATTGTCCAACTGAATGATGAATATGGCAGAGTTCCTCCGGTTGTTCCGTCTGTTGCATCAAGCGCATCAAATGAATAAGTTTGTGCAGGTTTAGCTATAGCACATGAACCGGTTGCGGTAAAATCAGCGCTCAGCGGAGTAACAATCACGATCGGTGGGCCTCCGGGAGTTAATGGTAATTGCTCACAATGGGGACTTGCAGCACAAATAATTGGGGAATTAGGAGCGGGGCATACATTGCTGCCAGCGCTGTTTCCCCATCCAATGAATAGATCTTGTAACTCAAGTTTGGTTCCACAAGTATAAGTTATCGGAAAATCACTTATATACTTTACAAAAGTCCCGCTGTTCGTTTCAGCAGGGTCGCAATAAGTAAATGTTTGCGAAAAAACACCATCTACCAAAATGTTACCAGCCAAACTGATTCCATAACGGGTAGTTGCATTTTGGGTGAAGGTTATCTTTAAATAACCGGTGATAGTTGTTGAGCCACTGCAGGTGGTTGGCAAGTCTATGAATTGCGGTTTGCCACTACCAGGCGTGTAATCAGGGTTTAATTGTACCAGCACAACAGACTCAACGTGATCATCATTAGCCACACATCCCGTGCAAGGCTGAAACGGAGTTTGGCCATACAAGGTACTTGTCTGAATAAAAAACGTAAATAGAAACGAAACGACTGTAGCAATAAAGGAGAACTTAAATTTATGGATTTGACTGTTCAATAAGTTTCTTCTTCGGTTAGGTAAATGTGTAAGTGGTAACATCCTTTAGATTTTTAGATGAAAAATTTTTTGGAATATTCGATTTTTGGCAATGCAGTTTTGGTATCACCGTTTCAGTAATCTAAAGGATGGATTAAAATCAAAAGAAATTTGAAAAAACTTTGTGAATCAGGGAAAGCTAATTTTGGTTAATGGAATTGGAAATCTAAATAAAAAAAGAAATGGTTTTTTGGATTGGACTGTAAACTTAATAATTAAATTTTGATTAACAAATTTTTTTTAATGTTTTTTTTATTTCAGTCACTTGCATCTTATGAATGCATGCCAAAAAGTAAAAAGTCAGAAATACAATAGTAATTAATAAATTTATAGTCTTCAGAAAAATCTATTGACGGCACGAGCTGAGCCAAGCCCCTTGCCATGACGAATGAAACTATTGAGAAGTGCAACAAGGAGGAAAAATTTAACTCATGAGGTGCTTGGAAAAGATGACCGCCTGCTGCACTGATTACAATGAAAAAGGCCCATGTTGAACAAACGACCCGAGATAGGTACTCCACTTAATGGCACCTGTCGCAGGGTCCAGGTTGTAGAGTTTCTTATCAGAGCCGCCGACATACAAATTTCCATCAACAATTGTAATAGGTCTGTTGGATACAGTAGCTAAATCAATATTCCAGACAAGATTGCCGCTGGCAGCATCTAATGCATAAATTTTCCCGCCACGGTTTCGCACATACACATTACCGTTATAAAAAGTAGGAATAACATCTAAATAGTCGTTGGTAGCGTACTTCCATTTAAGCGATCCCGAAGCAGCATCCAGGCAATAGAGCGTGTGATTGAGGCCATTTATATAAACCGATCCGTTTACAGCCATCGCCATATAAAAATATACGGAGTCTCCGTCGCTATAAGTCCAGCGTGTGGCACCCGTAGCAAGGTCTAATGCATAAAAGTGTCCATCGGTAGAAGCGGTGCATACGGCATTATCAATTAATAACGGATCACAAATTATGGAGTCCGGATTATTGAACGTCCACTTTAACGATCCCGTTACCGAATCGACCGCATAAAATTTGTGATCGAAAGTTTGTACAAATACTTCGCCACTGCCAACGGCAAATGACCGCGGTATTTTATTAACAGGGCCGGAATAATATTTCCATAACAGGTTTCCATTTGTTACGTCGTAAGCATAAAAATTATCATCGTTACTGCTCGCAAGAAGCATTTTGCCCGCAGGATAAATAAAAGCAAAAGGTCCGGCTGAATCTTTCCACATTTGTTTTCCGGTTACAGCATCCAGGGCAAACAGGCTCCCGTTAAAATCTGTTACCATCAATTTATTGTCCTGCAGTAAAGTGTTATCAATTTGATTCGGGGCCTTAAATGACCAAACAACTTTTCCAGTTGAATCATCAAATGCATACGCAGTATCCCAGCTACCGGTATAAAACATAGTGCCGGCCGCGGATAACCCCTTATTGTAGGCATCCAGGGAGTCGGCCCAAAGTACTTCGCCGGTAGCTTCATCAATGGCAAAAAAATCACTTGATGTCCCCACAATAATAGAAGGCCCTGTAATAGGTTTAATAGTAGTATTATCGCGGGAATCGTTATGTGGCTTGTTACAGGAAAATAATAACAGGAACAAGACGAGAGGGCTTAAGTTTTTTAATAATGCCATGAGTAATTTTTCCTGACAACGAATTTATGACTTTACTTCGTGTAATTTATTCCGGGATAAAACCAAAAATTAAATTTGCGGTGTTCGTTCGGGGATAAAGAATGTTTCATGGCGTAAGTATGAGGTTAGCATAGCCTGGTTCCCTTGCTTCCCCTTGTTTAATCCTACCTGTATAAACTGGAATAGAAATCGGGTGAATTTGTTGGTTTACTGTTGGCAAACTATAAAGTAGCTGCTTCAGAAATTTATTTTCCTGATCCTCATCGGCTGGCTGGCAATAAAGTCTTTTGTGCCGCATTATTACTCGGATAGAAAGGCATGCCGGGATAGTAACCTCTTTCGGCGCTCATGCTTCCGGAGATGGAAAAGGTTTTGGCATCGTTAATATGCCGAAATAATCCTGTAAATACATGGCGTGGCAAGCCAAATAATATTTCCCTTTAAATTTGAACAGGTGAGTGTGGTTGTTCGTCAAAGGGCCCACGTTATATTCGCCGGCATTCTTAAAGTAATTATCGCGATACTTCCAACTATCCGGATTTAAGGGTGTTTTACTTGTCATATAACCACTGCATTGGGTTGGTTTATCAACATTACTAAAGGCCATTCAGTGCGTTGTGGATGTCGAAGCTCCATTCGATCCCGGAGACCTCCAGTTGACCATATCATCGGAGGACATCATAACCAGTGTACGGATATACTCGTATGAATTTTTCCCATCCTTTCCTACATGCTCATACTATTGATGATCATTGGTAGCATACGCATAAATTCTTCCATTGTATTCTACAGCCGTCGGGTCAGCCGTAAACATAAAATCTAATAGTGGATTCGCATCATTGGAGGTAAGTTTCGGCGAAACATTTGCGAATTTTTCTGCCAGGTTTTCTTTAACCACTTTCAGTTTATGTGCATTAGTCTGCGCCTCTGCGTTTTTTTTATATGCCAAAAAGAGATAGCAAAGATTGTACTTAATAATACTTCTTTTCTAAACATGCTTTTTTATTATCTAAAAAACGAATACCCAACCATAATCCTGCATATTAAGTTTATCCCAAATAATTACCAGTAAGCTTCTTTGCTTATAAATTGAGCTCAGGTTAAGAGATCTTATCCTGCTATTTAACCGGCGTAAATTTATACAGAATCACTCCATGCACCGGAACCTTCACCGAAAGAGCCTCTTTGTCTGCATGGATTGTTGTAATATCTTTCTGACGCCAAAGATTACGCACCTTTTGCTTTCCTGAAATACCAAGCTTTTTCAGATCCTTATAAGAGATATCCACTTTCTCCAGACCGAAATTGCAAAAGCCTGCTACACGACTGCCATCCTCAAGTTCTTTTACATAAATGCGCAGATCTCCGATAGTCTGAACACAGGTAGCCTGTATGCCAAGAGCGTCCTGATCAACAGCAATCACTTCATCGTTTGTCAATAAATTCAGGGTAAAGGCATCCAGCTTTTCCATATCGCAACCAAGTAGCAGAGGTGCAGAGAAAAGGCACCAAAGGCTGAAGTGAAGATACTGCTCATCTGGTTTAAGCCTGGTCGGATGCGGGCTACCCCAGCCTACTGTTCCTACAACCAGCATGTCCGGATCGTTCCAGTTACCGGGTTTAGCCCAGGCCGCAGACTGATCCTGAGCTAATGCAATACTTTTAACGTTGGACCACGTGTCCAATATATCATTCGTTGTACGCCAGGTGTTTCCACCTACCGAATCGCCCCATTTCCAAACATCCGACATTCCGTACTGACACAAGCTGAAAACAATGTCGCGGGGTTGCTGACGGATATAATCTCCCATTATTTTGTATGGTTTGACGGCGGTAGACAATTGATAACCTCCATTGTAAGATATGGAGATTACTTTGTTTGGGTCGTTATCGGGTATTCCATTTAGCACTCCTCCATAGCTGCACCAATCGTATTTCAGATAATCGAAACCCCATTTGGCATAACTTTCGGCATCTTGCCTCTCATAACCATAGCTACCGGCACCGCCGCCACAGGTCCAGGGACCAGGACTGGAATAGATGCCGATCTTCAAACCGAGACCATGCACATAATCTGTCAGGGATTTCATATCTCCAAACCTTTTATTAGGAACTATATTACCAGCCTCGTCCCGCAGTTTACCTTGCAGGGAAGGATCTTTCGAATCGCGGTTATTTTGCCAATAGTCGTCAATATTTACATAATTCCATCCGTAATTTATAAGTCCGGTTTTCACCATTTCTTCCGCAGCGCGCTTAACTTTTTCACCAGAAACTTCTTGAGCGAAACAATTCCAACTATTCCAACCCATTGGCGGGGTAAGTGCAATTTTATCACCACAGATAATGCGTAAACTTTTTTCGGCTATACCTTTTGCATTCTTTGCCTTCAATTGAATAACGTAAGCGCCGGCTTTTACAAGCTTACCAGTGATAAGCCCTGTTTTTTGATCCAGCTTTAGCCCCTGAGGCAAGCCTGTAACTATAAAGGTCATTGGTCGGTCTCCGGTGGCAGGTATCCTAAACTGAAATGGCGAGCCAGGGCGGACACCGAAAACGCTTGCGCTATTAATCTTCGGTTTTGCCGATGGCTTAGGGGTAAGAATGTAAGGCTCACTTGGGACAGGATAATAAGTAGCAAAACTTTCTACACCAGCCGTCTCAAATTTTGCATCTGCCCAGTCGGCATGATCGCTGTTGTCACCGTTTCCTCCGTCTGTTACCAGCATCTCAAGTTTTTTCACACCCAAAAGTTTCACATTACAAAGCCGGGCAGTATCACCGTCATGCATTACACCGCTCGACCAAAGCTTCGCTCCATCGCCGTATACAATAAACTCTACGGCGGGCTGACGCCCTTTCACCTCATCATCAATGCCAACCTTCGCGGTAAACGAATTTGCCTTACCATCGAGCTGAATAAAAAGAGAGCTTTCTGCGTGTGTGCCGAAGCCACGCTGAAAGGTTTTGCCTGCGATGGTCATAATGTTGCCATCAACAGTCTTGTTTTTTTGGGGTATGCCCCAGCCCTGTGTAGCTGCGCTGAGATCCAGTTGATCTAACCAAACAGTTTGTGCGGAAAGTGTACTTATGCTTACTAAGCTGAAGATAATAGCGAAGACAAGAGTAAATATGCTTTTACTTGTTGTATACATTTTTAATTTATAATTGAAGGGATTAATATTTTTTTTGCAAGACCTCATTTTTCGAACTTCCACCAGTTGAAATTGAACAGATCGCCTTGATTGCCTTTAAAAACAAAGTACAGATCGTGAACGCCCTTTATCTTATTTACTTTAATTGAAACCGTGGTCCAACTTTGCAAGCCTCCTGTGCCAGGCGTTGTAACCTATCATTCAATCGTATCCGTAATATGAAAGAAATCAAAAGCGGCGGCACCACCGGTTATTTTGGTGGCGTAGTTAAACAACGCAAAACGATAGCCCATGAAATGTGGAAAAGTGTAAGTCATTTTAAGGGTAGCCCCTAATGCTTTCCAGGTTTTTCCATCAAGGCTATAAAAGAAATTTGCTTCATCTTTTTTGTTGGTGAAATCGCATTCTGCTTTAAAGAAGATGGTGTTTTGAGTAAGTGGTATCGGTTGTACCTCTTCCGGATTTCCGGTACTGGCATTGATCATCACAATTGACTTACTATCGCCTTCAACTCTTACACCAATCAGTCCGAAGTTCTTTTGCAAAAGCCCGAGGCCTGCAAAATCACCGTCTTTCATTTTCGATACATCCAACGAAACAGAACCGCTGCAAACCGGGCCAATGGTGCGCTGGGTCAGCGTGTTTCTTGCAAGCAGGAAACTGGTATCAATCCTTCCTGTTTTAAGCGTTAAATAGCCTTTGCGTTCTGTAACTGACCATAAACTATTATCGGGATTATGGTTCCACTGCCAAACCGGTGGCAGGGCGGGCTCTCCTTTTTTGCGCTCAAATTCATCTGAATTAACAATGCCGGGAATAAGACCTTTGCTGGCAGGCAGATCAAGGGTTTTCGGAACTTTTCCATCTATTCCCAGCACTGGCCAGCCATCTTTCCATGTAACGGGAACTAAGTAAGGGATACGACCCACCGCTCCATAATCGCGGAACAAATAAGCGAACCATCTACCATCGGGCATATCAACTAAACCACCTTGTGCAATACCTGAATCCTGTAATGCTACTCGTCCTTCCCACGGACCCGTAATTTTATCGGCACGATGAATGACTACCGTGCGCATGCCTCCCGGAGGCCAGGTGATATTAAACAGGTAATACTTGCCCTTTACTTTAAACAACTGCGAACCTTCTGCACCAAGGCCGCCTTCTTTTCCTTCAACCTGGCTCGGGGCGCTGGCATTTTCAATAGCTACCTGGTTGATGCCACCTTCCTTCACACCGGTTACATTTTCATTTAATTCCAGGAGGTTTAGTTTGCCACCGCCGTAAATCAGATACACTTTTCCATCGTCATCAAAAAATAGGGAATGATCACCAACACATGGTGAAAATGAAACGGACTTCCATGGGCCTTTCTCAATATTTTTTGTAGTGTAGATATGCGTTTTACCAGTTGTTGCGGAAAAAGTTGAAACATAATAGATGCCATTGTGATAACGAATGCAGCTGGCCCACGACCCACGCCCATAGGCAGATTTTCCATTCTCCAAATTCATTTCATCATTATTGATCAAAGTGTCGTAAGCATAATTTATCAACTGCCAGTTTACGAGATCATTAGATTTCATAATCGGCACTCCGGGGCTCATATGCATAGTTGTACTGCTCATGTAGTAAGTATCGCCCACACGAACCATCGACATATCGGGAACATCAGCAAAAATGATTGGATTTGTTGCTTGTTGTGCATGAATATTATTTGAAAAAAATATACAACTCAAAAGCGCAACGCAGGATAAAAAAATTTTGATCATTATTTAAAAATGGATGTTTATGATTACTGTTATTCTATAATGCGTTTGCCCTGACCGCTATTCCGGAAAAAGCTTTAATCCAACATTACTTTTTACTTATATCCAGCCACAATGGCATTATACATACGCTGATCTATTACCACATTATTAGCCCTGTCTAACATATTCCCTACCTCCCACCAGAATGGCAGAAGACCATCCGCTTTAGCCGTTTTGGTCACAAAAGTTGCCCAGTGATCCACAGACCTATTGTGCATCAACGTATCCTTTGGAAGAGGCTTGTTGGGGTCATTCCTCCTCGCGACTGAATATTCACCCAGCACCACAGGGATACCTTTGTCAACAAAATTCTGTTTCACCGCCTGGAATTCAGCAGTGATCGCATCCTCTTCTCCATAGGTGGCGTTGCGCTCTGGTTCAATAGTAGAATGATTCCCCGCCCCCCAGTAGTAAATCATGTTGCCCCAGCTTGCATCTCCATCCGTTAGTATCGTAAATGCAGCAGGCGTGTAATCATGCACCTCAACTATCAACTTGTCAGGTACCGGGTCGTGAGGAAGAGTAGTCATCAAAGTAGAAGTTTTAGTAGGATCAGTGTGAGGCCCCTGAACAACCAGCACCCGGTAACTGTTCCTGCCTCCGGTAGAGCGAACTGCATTGATGAATGTTTCGTGATAACCATTGAGTATCGACATCTGCCCGGCATTATCAGCCTTAGGTTCATTCGTGCCGGCAAATATAAGGTGCTCATCAAAATCACGCAAGGTTGTAGCAATCTGCTCCCAAATCGCCTTTTGCATTGCATTAACGGAATCTTTCTTTAACGCATTGACATTATCTTCCAGCCAGCCAAGATCCGCGTGAGCATTTATTATTACATACATATCATTAGCCACACAATATCCAACCACTTCTTTCACCCGCGCAAGCCATACAGGGTCAATTGTTGCCTTTTTCCGATCGCTTAAATGAGTCCAAACCCAGTTACAGGGAATCCGTACAGCATTGAAACCTAAACTTTTTACAAATTTCACCTGCGCGTCGGTAATTTTACCAGACACCCAATCACCGTCGTTTGGGGAGTCCATGGTATTGCCAAAATTTAGTCCCATTCCCGTTCCCATTTTTGCAGCCAGTTGTACGGCATTACTGGTCATTCCGGTCATGTCGGGCGCTATGGGCGACGTATTATAACTTGGGTATATGGTGGGGGCCTGGGTAACCGTCACCCTTCTTGCCTGGCCGTTTGAAGAACTTATGTCTAAAATTGCCGACTGGTTTGCCCCTGTACCATTTGGTGATGGCGCTGTCACATGAATAACGGTACTTCCGCTCTTACCGGAAGTTACGCTTAGTTGCAGCCATGACAAAGCTGGGTTGCTTACGCTCCAGTCAGCATTGCTGGTAACGGTGATGTCCTGGCTTCCCCCTTCGGGCGCAAAAGTTATGGTGGATACACTAATTGTTAGCTGCGGGTCCGGACTCTGCGTTTTTTTACAGGAGAATAAAGATATAATTGCAATAAGAGATATCAATATTTTAAAATGATACTTAATATTCATTTTGTCTAAATTTTTAATTAGTTAAAAAGCCCCACAACGATATGTTGCCGTGGGGCTGTAGGCTATTTGATTTTCACACACCTAATATTGTCAATAGCGGCATAAAAACCAGTTGCAGTTGGCGAAGTATCGAAATTTTTAAGGGTCATATTATAACTATTCGCACCAGTAGGCCCTAATAAATGGCTTATTTGAGTAATTGATTCACCATCCCCTAATGTGTTAACTTTTGATTTGAAGTCAGTTAAAGGAATAGTTACGGTTTGCCAACCTTTCGTTATAAAAGCTTTGGTAACATTTGAACCAGGAATTTTCCATGGCTCATAACGCGCAACATAACTGTCACCTGCAAAGTCAGTTCTAATATAAAGAGTACCTCCATTCCATGGGAGAGCCACACTTATTTCAAATTGAAGAGCCCACTGTGAAGGAGGATCTGTAATATTTGCCACAGGTACCCAGTGATTACCCGTATTAGAATTACCCAGTGGGGCGTAAGCACTAGCACCGCCATCTAAAACAGGAGAATTAAAATACACATACTGACTATTATCTGTTCCCATCGAACCATTAAAATCGGCCATGTTACTAGCTAATTTAATATCTCCCCACCAGGAATAACCAAAATAATCACCCCACTCAAAATTTGCTAAAAGACCATCAGTAACGCCATTTTGAGTATTTACTTTATAAACAGTAGAAACCGTTCCATAACTGGTAACAATGGTCACTGGTCCACTAGAGTAGCTGTTTGAAGCTGGAGCCAGAAACTTAACATAAGCGCCACGTGGACCTTCTGTGAAATTTGTAATAGTAGCACCGCCAAAAGAAAATGACTGGATAGTCTTAAGGTAAGTACCATAAACATAAACCGAATCACCAACGTTGGCATTATCGTTGGAAATGCCGGTAATGATTGGCTTCGCATTGATGGTATCCCGAACAGTACCGGACTTAGTAGTTACTATGATTAGCTTGTCGGATGTTGTTGCCGGCATCAGAAAACCAAGAGAGGTGCCATCGGCATTTGAGTTAAAATTTGGAATTTCGGTTCCGCCATATGTAACCTGTTGAACCAATACTAAATTGGCACCGTACAGATAAACCGAATCGCCAGGGTCGGCAAATACATCGGATATAGAGCTAATAGTAGGCGCCGCAGGACCTAATTTAAAAGAAAAGGTAGTAGTACCACCTGGCGTACTATAATCAATGGTATAGAGCTTAGAGGTATCAATTGTTGAAAACACGATATTCGGTATTTGTACTGCTGCGCTGTTCGGAGCAAATAAAGTAGCATTAAAAGATGCAGCAACTCCATCAAAACTAATTTTTGTTGCATTTTGCAAATTCTGCCCAATTATCACCACCCATTGGCCCTTTGCGACGGCACTCGTCAAAACAGTGTCATTTGGTGAAGCAACATAACTCCTAACGCTTGTAATTACCGGAGGGTTAGAAGAACCCACATTATTTTTTTTACAAGCCGGCAGTAAAGCCACCATCGCGAAGAATAGCGGCAATAAATACAATCGGATGTCTAAATTTTTTTTCATAATAATATATTTTAATATTAAATTAATAGTAGGGTACTGGCGGCTGTGCCAATTTGGGGTCAGTAGTTAACTCAGATGAAGGAATTGGTAGCGTAAATGAACCGATAGTTGCCGGAAGCGTAATTGGTGGCGCAATTGTATCCCTTGTAGCAGTTTTCGTTGCAGGATCATAAGTAAACGAAATCCGGCCGTGATGAACATCCTGATCATTAAGCAATTTCACAGCCTTAGCCGGATCGTAGTATGAATACCTGACAAGGTCTATCCAGTATTGTCCTTCAAAGGCAAGTTCAACCCTTCTCTCGGTGCGCAGCGTAACAGGGTCCAGCACAGTAACAGGATCCACGCCGGCCCTTGTCCGTACCAGGTTAAAATAATTAATAGCGTCCCCATCGGATGTAGTAGCGTTGTTACCCAGTATAGCCTCTGCATATACCAGATACACATCGGCCAACCTAAGAATCATGGTGTGTTCAATTGATGACCACAGATCCATTGTTGGCGAATTGTTATCTTTTTCGTTGCCAATAATGTGTTTTTTCAGACCCGTACCGGTTGCAGTATAACCACCATTGGCTTGATCTAATTCCGGATAATAATCTCCATTGAGCATAATAGTAGCTTTGCGCCGTATTGTATCGTTAGCCGAGTACATCTGGTATAGATCGTAGGTTGGCGCCAAGGGCTCCCAGCCCCCTTGCTTTTGAGGAAGAATAGCGCTGGACGGCGAAAAATAACCTTGTAAGTCGTTGCCATTTCCATAACCCACACCTCCGGCCCATTGAAGGGAAAATAATGATTCAACGTTATCGTTGTTTTGGGGCCTGAAAAGGTCATAATAACCTTGATGGTTCGGATCATTCTGCCCAAAAAGCTGTAACCCGCTATTTTTACACACGTTGCCAGCGTATTTTTTGGCACTGTCAAGCAAGGCCTGGTCGCGTCCTCCGCCACTTTGGCCCAAACCTGCCATTGTCAAATATACTTTACCCAGCATTCCCTGCGCCGACCAGGTAGTTACCCGGCCTTTTTCGTCTGTTTCAGGAAGATACTGCGCTGCATAAGTCAGGTCGTTAGCAACGAATTTATAGACATCCGAAGTAATATTACGATTAAGCAGCGGATTTTTTATCAGTTTGCTGTTGTCCTCAATAATTGGTACAGCACCCCAATACACCGCCAAATAATAATAAGCTACGCCACGAATAAATTTGGCCTCACCTATGGCCGCATTTATGTCTGTTGCCGAAATAGATGAAGACGCCTGTTGCTGTATGGCATTAATAACGCCGTTACATTGCCCGATAACATTATACAAGCCGACCCAACCATTGGTTACAATACCATTTTGCGCTGTAATAGTGCGTGTAAAAAGTTGTACCAAATCGCCGTTATACTGAAAACTACCAGTGCCGCTCAATACGTCGCCAAGTTGTAACCAGGCCTCATTGTTCCATTGCCACCATTCCGAACCGCCGTACAGGCTTGCCGTAGCCAGTCGTAAATCTGCCGTGGTTTTGTAAAAATTATTAGAACTTATCTGCGAGTTGGATGGGCGATCCAGAAAACTCTTTTTACACCCGGCAATTGCTGCTGCAGATAGCAGGATGATAATAATTTTGTTAATTGATTTCATAAATATATATTAAGTCGATGATAGTTTTATTATTTCAAGGTTATGTTTGCACCAATAGTAAATATTCTTGGCTGCGGATAATAACCGGCATCCCAACCTGCCTGAAGCGGGTTCCACGAGCCTATCTCAGGATCCATGCCTTTATATTTTGTAATTATAAAAACATTGGATACATTGGCATATACCCTAACAGATTGTACAGATATTTTGGATAAAAGGCTTTCATGCAACTGGTAACCTAATGTGATATTTTTGCACCGTAGGAATGAACCATCCTCAATAAACAAACTATTAGGACGGTTATTACTGTTGGTATTGTCATTTCTTACGCCTACAACCGTTGTATTCGGATTGGTAACATATACATTGCTAACATCGGTTGCAGAGCCGTTGGGATCTACCAAAGCCAATTTCGCATAGTTTAATACCGATGTAAAAAAAGTGGCATGATTTTGTGGATCGGTTTCCGGTATAGCCATTTGATTGAATACCTTGTTGCCATAGCTTCCGCTGAAGAAAATATTCAAATCAAAATTTTTGTAGTTAAATGTATTATTGATACCATACTGGAATTTTGGGATTGGGGAGCCCAAAAAGGTTTGGTCCCTTGTGTCGATAATACCGTCACCATTCAAGTCTTTAAACTTACGGTCGCCGTACCAGACACCCCCGCCTGCCGAAGAAATTGGATAGGGGTTGCCGTTCGCGTCAACAGGCAGGGCATGTTTTTGAAAATCACTTGGCTTTGTAAATATTCCATCAAATACATACCCGTAAAATTCGCCAATGGGCTGCCCCACCACTGTTTTTTCGATTATATCATTAATTACATAAGATTTCTGGCTTAAGTTAGCCTCGCTGCCACCGGCACCTAAACTGGTCACTTTGTTAATATTCCGCGATAGGGTCAAACCGGTTTTCCAACTAAAATTTTTGGAATTAATATTGGTTGAGTTGATTTGGAAGTCGAACCCTTTGTTGCTGAGCGAGCCGACATTGGCATAAGGCGCTTGCATGGACCCCGGCCCCCAACCCGCGACAGTACCACTGTATTCCGGAAGTGGCACCTGTAATAAAAGGCCGTTTGTTTCGCGGTCGTAAACATCAACTGTAAAACTTAACCGCCCCTTCAAAAACGTACCGTCAATCCCTGCGTTGTAATCATCTGTTTTTTCCCACTGTACAAACGGATTTGCCAAATTGTTTTGAAACTGTGCTGTACCTGATAAGCCATTTGCAACCGATGCAAGTTGTGTGATAAACGTATTGCCCGGTATGCCCTGATTGTTGGTTTGCCCATAACCAAGCCTCAGCTTCAATTCATTTATACTCTTCACATTTTTCAAAAATGCCTCGTTATTAATTTTCCAGGCAAAACCGCCCGAATAGGTAGTAACCCAACGATTGTTGGATGGGAAATTTGAAGAACCATCGTTACGTATATTGGTGGTTAGCAGGTATCTGTCATTCAAGGAAAAATTGATACGGCCGAACCAGGATTCCTGTGCAGAGCCGCCAGTAGGGTTCGATTGCGAATTATCTCCGGAGTTTGTGGCCGTGGTAGCATCCCCCGAATTAAGCCCTTGCACATCGTTTGAGGGGAAATTCCTTCGACCACCGCTAACGTTTTCAAAAGTACTCTCCTGCGATTCATGCCCTGCTAAAGCATTTAAATGAAGTTTATTGAAATCATGATTATAAGTTAGAAAATTGCGTATTACTGTATAAAAATTTTGACCGGTGGCAGAGGAACCATAGTTGGGGCTGGTAGTACCTTTACCGAAAGTATAAGTTGGTGAAAACCTATCTTCTGTAGTAAAATCGAAGTTACCGGATAACTCACTCCGCAGCGACAGATCTTTGGTAAACTGTATTTCGGCATATACATTGCCGAATATTTGATTCCTCTTTCTTAGGTCTTTGACAATTTGGGCTAATGCCACCGGATTGGCAACAGGTTGTACCCAACCGTTGGTATTGGTAACACCGCCCCAGGAGCCATCGGAATTAGTTACAGGAACATCAGGGGTAATGCTTAATGCGGTATTGATTACGCTACTTGAAGTTGAATTTACATTTTCATTAACATGCGCCAACTGAAGGCTAGTCCCTATTTTCAGCCAATTGGTGGTTTTGTTATCTAAATTCAATCGTACCGAAGATCTTGTAAAATCAGATCCAAGGGCTATCCCCTCCTGGTCAAAATACGAGGCTGATAGTAAATAATGGGTTCTGGCGTCTCCACCGCTTACAGTAATTGTGTGACTGTTTTGTGGAGCTCTCCTGAATAGTGCATTTTGCCAGTCGGTACCGAGGCCTAAATATTTGGGATTGGCAAATTGGGGCCTGGTATCAAAGCCCCAGGCAACGGCCCGTGCATTAATGAAAGTAGCAAACTGCTGCAAATTCACCACAGACAGCCGCTTCGATATTTCCTGGAAACCGGAATAGAAATCATAAGTTATCTGCGGTGCTCCTACTTTGCCCCTTTTCGTAGTGATCACAACCACGCCATTGGTTGCCTGCGAACCATATATGGCTGTTGCCGAAGCATCTTTCAATACATCTATTGACTCAATTTCAGCAGGATTGATTGTATTTAAGGGATTTGAACCACCTCCGGGATTGCCGACGGTGGAATAATAACGCCATCTATTACGTAAAGTGGCGAATTAGAGCCGGTTATTGACGATACGCCATTTATCTGGATAGATACACCTCCGCCGGGTTGGCCCGATACCTGTTGAACCACAACCCCGGCAACTTTACCCTGCAGGGCCTGATCGAAGGTAGTTGGTTGTGTTTTTCGCAACTCTTCGCCTGTAATTGACGATATAGCACCGGTAAGGTCTTTTCGTTGTGTCTTGCCATAACCAATCACCACCACGTCATCTAATCGTGATACAATTTCAGACAGTCGTACTTTAATGGTATTGCTATTTCCAACAACTACTTCTTTTCTCTCGAATCCTATCATTGTAATAACAAGCACATCACCGTTTGATGCATCGATTGTAAACTTTCCGTTTTCATCAGCAATTGTTGAACGATTGGTATTTTTTACGATAATAGTTGCCCCAGCAGCGGGTGCTGAGTTACGTTGATTAATGACCGTGCCACTAACCTTTTTTGTCTGTGCATAGGCGGTAGTGCTTACCAGAATTACTGAGAATACACACAGTAGCATCGGTAATCGCAAGCGATTCGTTTTGATAGATTTCATATTTATAAACATTTTATTTACTAAATTTTTATGATTATTTTTTTCCCTTTATAAAGAATTTCTTTATCACTTTTTTCATCAAATTTTAAAGAGTTGTTTACGCCAGGTTTAATGATATTGATTCGAAAAACCTTTTGAAGCAACATTCCTTTGAACGATCCTTCTCTTTCATAAAAAGTAATCGTTTTTTCCGCTTCATTATATTTTATTGGAATCACAGAAAAGGCACCTTTCTCGTAATTATAGTTGGTGTCTTCATCTTCATACAAATTAAAAGAAGCATCAGCACCCGTGTAGATATTCAGCATAATGGTATCAGCTGGCTTTTCGGAAGTGAATTGGAGTGATGGACCGAAAGGAATGACAGATCCAGCTTTTACAAACACAGGCATTTTTTCATAAGGCGCATCGGCAATAATTTTTTGTCCCCCCGCATACCATTTTCCCGAATAAAGATCATACCACCCTGCGCTTTTGGGCAAATACAAGGAACGACTACGTTGCTTATATTCACAAACAGGATTTATCAGCGAAGACGGCCCGAACATGTATTGATCGCCTATGTTCAAGGCTGTTGTATCTGTAGAAAAGTCCATTACTAATCCTCTCATGATGGTATAGTCATCACGATAAGCCGACCCGGCTAATGAATAGATATCAAAAATGGCGGACCGGAAATTCCGTCCGCCTGTTGGTTTTTCTATTAGTATTTTTTTACCGTTATGGTCACGAAAACTGACTGCACCTGTTTTCAGGTCAACTATGGCGGTTAGCTTTTTTGTTTTTAGTGTAATGGTTTCTTTGGTAGAAACCACATTCCAGGACAGATCTGTTTTTTTAGCATACACGGTAAGCAGGCTTTGAGCCGCCGCTATTTCCTTTCCGGGAGCCGCAATTACCCTTATAATATTAGCTGATACAACTTCAAGTTTAACCGCCTTAGAAGTGCCGTTGAAAATCGGATCGGTAAAAATTACTACCCCATCTTTTGTTTGGATGTACGATGGAGGCTCTGCCAATAAGACATTTAGAAAAGAAAAAAATAAGAGGATGAGAAGCAGCAATCGTATTTTCATGTACAGTAATCTTTTACTTGAATGAATACTGTAAAACTACACTTGTTCTGATTGAGTCAGGAGGACAGAGGGTGCAGATTAGGGTTGTGCAGGGTGCAAATACGTGATTTTTAATGTAATCTTGGAAGAAGCAAGAAAGTATTCAAGTGAATTGACCTTTTGCTCAACCGCTTGTTCTAAAGGCAGGGATTTTGAAAAACGTTTAATATTAACAGGCGCCATTTTGACAATCCTAGTTCTAAAGCTAAGTAGCCTTAGCAATGACAGTTGAAATCGTGCGTCTGGTAATTTAAAAAAAGCGCACAGGTGTTATTAATTGTTATAAGCTCTTTGTTCTACCAAAGAAACCTTAAACCTCGTTTTCCTTTTTACCCGCAACATATTTTGAGGGCAGCACCCCGAATTCTTCTTTAAAAGCTTTCGAGAAGTACTTTGGATCCTTGAAACCTACTTCATATGCAATTTCAGCAATCGACATACCACTTTTCGCCAGCAACTGTGCGCCCCTTTTCAACCGTATTAAACGAATAAAATCTGCGGGTGCCTTACCGGTCAATGACACTATTTTTCTATACAAAGTCGCACGGTTCATAAACATGTCACGACTGAAATCCTCCACTGAAAACCCGGCGTTGTCCATGTTTTTTTCAACAATTTCCAAAGCCTGCTTCAGGAATTTCTCATCAACCGAGTTTATAGTTACCTCCGCTGGGTTAACCTCAATTTGTTTTTGAAACCTTTTTTGCAACAATTCCTGCTGGGACAGCAGATTCCGGATGCGGGAAGCCAGAATTTCAAAAGTGAATGGCTTCGTGATATAATCGTTCACACCCGCCTTTAATCCTTCTAATTGTTTTTCCTCACTGCCTATTGCCGTAAGCAGAATGACAGGAATATGTGCCGTAAGCGTTTCGGTTTTAATTTTCCGGGCCAATTCAACTCCATCCATCAAAGGCATCATAATATCGCTCACCACAAGGTCGGGGTTCAGTTGTTTTATTCTTTCCCAGCCTTCTTTTCCGTTTGTTGCCTCTTCTACCTTATATACCCCTTTCAGGTTATCTTTTAAATAAAAACGGATGTCTTCATTGTCTTCCACCACCAATATTATTTTTTTTCTGCCGCTCTTTTGACTTTCCTCCGGTAGCATTTGTTCCGCATCTTCCTCCACCAGGGGGCTGCTTGCAGCACGGGCCTGGGTGTCGTAAATCTTTTTTGCCGGAAGTAAAACTGTAAAACAGGTTCCCTGCTCCGGTTCGCTTTTTACTGTTATAATGCCGTTGTGCAACTTTACAAATTCTTTTGTAATAGCCAGGCCAATGCCGGTTCCCTGGTTAACCATACTTTCAGAAACATCGGTTTGAAAGAACCGTTCAAAAATTCTTTCCTGCATACCTGCTGGAATTCCGATACCCGTATCTTTTACCTCTATTTTCAACGTTCCATCTTCCTCATTATTTGTTGGTGGATTATACCCCATGTGAATGCTCACGATTCCATTGTCATGTGTGTATTTAAAAGCATTGGACAGCAGGTTGAATAAAATCTTTTCAATCTTATCCTTATCAAAAAAAATTTCAAGGCTCTCAATGTCAGCCGAAAATGAAAACCGTATATTCTTCTTTTCGGCTATATCCGAAAAGGAGTTGCTGATATCTTTACTAAAACCGATAATGTCGCCAATTGCAGGATGTAATTTCATTTCCTGCACTTCCATCTTCCTGAAATCGAGCAATTGATTTACCAGGCTTAATAAACGTTTGGCATTGCGCTGAACAAGATTTAACTGCCTTTTTTGTTCATCATCTGCGGTATGCTTAATGATCTTATCCAATGGAGCAAGAATCAGGCTTAACGGCGTACGGAATTCATGACTTACATTAGTAAAGAACTTTGTCTTTAGCCGTTCCAGCGCATGTACTTGCTGCACTTCATAGCGCATGTGAATTCTGTCTAGTGTAATGCGCCGGGCAAGCAAAAACAATCCTGCCAAGATCAACGCATAAATAATATATGCAATATTGGTTCGCCAAAATGGTGGCTCAATATTGATCTGCAAAGTCTTTTCATCACTCCAAACACCATCCCTGTTTAAAACCTTTACTTTAAAAGTGTAATGGCCGGGACCAAGGTTTGTGTAGGTAGCTCTTCTCAGGTTGCCATCGGCATACAACCAGTCTGAATTAAATCCCTCCAGCATGTATGCATATTTATCCTGGATGCTATGGGTAAAATCAAGCGAAGTGAACTCAATGGAAAAAACATTTTCCTTATATTTTAATCCAATACTTTGAAGCCTTGATAATGACTGTTTCAGCAGCACACGGTTATTGATCAACTCCCCGGGTACTACGCTTTTACTTAGTATCTGCAAACCAGTGAAAACAATTTTAGGGTGATAAACAGGTTGTAGAATTTTATCAGGATTAATAATATTAAACCCTGAAGGGCCGCCGAAAATCAGTTCGCCTGCCCTTGTTTTGAGGCCTGCATCTTCATTGAATTCACGGTACTGCAAATTGTTCGTCTCGTCGTAACCAATTACAGAAAAAACAAGACCAGCTTTGCCTTGTTTTGGAATGGCATTGCAAAGTCCGTTAGGGGTAGAAATCCAAAGCGTCTGATGACTATCTTCAAGAATATCCAATATCGTATTATCGGGTAGCCCGTCTAATGTAGTAAATGTTTGAAATTGTTTTGTCGTTTCATCAAACAAATTCAGGCCCTCCCGGGTACCCGCCCAAATTCTACCTTTACTGTCTTCCAAAAAACAGAGAATATTATTATTGCTTAAATGGCTTTTATCTTTTGACTGCTGATAAAAAACCTGGGTTGTTTTGCCCTTTTCAAAGACTACGATACCCCCGGTAGACCCCACCCATAGGTTTCCTTTCTTATCCTGCAAAATAGCTGAAATATAGTTGAAAGACGTAAGGTCTGGTGGTGCGCCCCTATACCGGACATGCTCAAAACGATTCGTTTCCCTGTTTAAAATATCTAATCCACCACCTAATGTACCAATCCATAGATGCTGTTCCCTGTCTTCAAATATTTCCCACACATTGTCGTTAGCCAAACTGGAAGAATCACTATCACTATGCCTGTAGTGTTTGAACTTTTTTCCATCGAAGCTATTGAGACCACCAAAGTATGTCCCTATCCAGAGAACATTCTCATGGTCAATACACATGCTCACAATTACGTTATTGCTCAGGCTGTTTTTATTGTTTGGATCGTGCAGGTATTGTTTAAAAGTATTTTGCTTCCTGTCAAAAAAAATCAATCCGCCGCCATTGGTTCCAATCCAGAGATTACCGGATTTATCTTCAACAAACCGGTTGACATCGTCGAATGGAAGGCTCATTTTATTTGATTCCATGTGACGATAAAGCGGGAAAAGCACAATGTTACTATTTAGATAACTTATGCCCTGTTTAGCAGAACCCAGCCAGATAATGCCATCATTATCCTTATACATTGTCCTTATACTATTCTCGCCTATGCTCCGCGGATCTTTGGGGTCATTGAGAAGATAACTGATATTGAAGTTGTTTTTTTTATCAATCAGGTTTACACCGCCATGATCCGTTGCCACCCAAATCAAGCCCTTGTTATCCTGAACAACCTGCCTCACCAGGTTTGTATTCAACCTTGATGGAAATGAATTTTCATTAAACTGTCTTACCGAATAATCCTCCGGATGAAAAAGAAAAACTCCATTATTGAAGGCCCATAGCCAGATATCGCCATCAGTATCTATAAAAAGGTTAAATGGATTATTTTCTTTGTTCAGATTTTGGATCACGGTACTGGAGAAAATGATCTTATTTGAATTCATATCATACTCCTGTAAAAATCCACTCTGAGACACGAGCCATAATTTCCCATCTTTCGTTTCTTTAATTGAACTAATTCTATCCAAACTGTTGACCCTGAGGTTCTGCCTTAAAGATTTTGCTTTTTTATCTGTACCTGAATAGGAGTATAGCTCAAGATTGTCGTAAAGAAACCAATATCGACCATTGTTTCCTTTTACGATATTGCTGACCGCACCGGAAGGCAGACCGAGAGATTGCAAATAACCATTAATATCTGCATCGAATTTTTCTGTAGACGGATTATAAATACAGCTTCCCCCCATTGTCGATACCCACATCTTTCCACCGGGAAGCTCATAAAGAGAGAGAATACTGTTATTAAGTAGCGAAGAGCTGTCATTGTAATTTTTACGAAATACCCTGTAGGAATAACCATCATAGCGGTTTAGCCCGGACATGGTACCAAACCATAAGAAACCGTCCTGGTCTTTTAGTATAGCATTCACCTGGTTATTTGAGAGACCATTATAAGTATCTAAGTTGGAAAAATTATAATGCTCACTTTGCGCAAAAACAGAAAGTGCCTGTAACAGTAAAACTATCCAAATAAGAAAACGCATCACATCAGGTTTAATTCGGGAAAACTTCGCATCTGGCAGCATAGATTCCGCTTCATAAGCCAATAAAATATTAAGTAAAGTTAACCAAAATGAATGTATCAATTTACGTTGAAATGCACCCTCTTTGAGAACCAGAAAAAACAGATAATTTAGATCTTTAAAATATGCTATTTTTCGGGTGGTATCAGTTGCTGTCCTGAGTTTGCAACTATTACTGTCCGGTAGAACTATTTTTCATTTATAAAAAAGGAGGCCGTTTGACCTCCATAAATTGGTAGTTTTGAGTTACCACACTTAAAACATTCCAATATGAACAAAAGTACTTTTTTTACCGGACAGCCGATCTTTACCCAACTATTAAAATTTGTTTCCAAAGAGGCTGTAATACGCATAGCCCAACAACATCAGGCGGACAGATATTCAAAGCGATTCAACACTTATGAGCACTTAGTCACCGTGCTTTATTCCATTTTTAATAATTGCAATTCATTAAGGGAAGTGGCTACAGGGATGCTTGCATCAGAACAGCGATTAAGCCATATTGGTATCCGTTTTCATCCCGGACAGTAATAGTTTGCAACTCAGGACTTCTCACTCATATCAAAAATTCAATGACTATCCGTAATTTGGTTTTCGTTTGCTGTTTACAAGCTATAAAGTAGCTGCTTCAGAAATTTATTTTTGTAATATCCTCATCGACTGGCTGGCAATAAAGTCTGTTGTGCCACATTATTAGTGGAATAGAAAGGCATGCCGGGATAATAACCTCTTTCTGCGCTCACGCTTCCGGAGATGGAAAATGTTTTGGCATCATTAATATACATCACTCCCAAAGAAGCCGCAGGGATACAATCCAAAACTGTTTTGATTAAAAGGGTTATTGGTAAAATTTTTATTAAAACCGCTTAGGTAAGAAGGGTTGATGTTAATATAAGAAGGCGCCACCGATACGTTGGCAAAAGCATACCAATTATTGGTTAACCTGCGATTGAGTTGAAGGCCCATTGGCGCAGAAAAGATAGACGCATTTCCTCCTTTAAAAAATGATACGCTGGTGCTAAGGCCGCTGTAAGAACTAAAAAACCATTTTTTGCGAGCAGAAAGGCTGTCGTGATGTTGGCTGTTATTAAAAGCAGAGTGTTGCGGGTAAAAACTAACGCCCGGCGAAACCACCGTTTGAGATTTTACAGAAACAAAAAGTAAAAGCATAATGACAATAAAAAATACGCGCATTCGGAAAAATTTGTGTGCATAAAAGTAAAGGTTTCTGAGGGAATATTTTGCGAGGGGGAAAGTTAAATGAGGGATTCCTGGCCGGTTATTATTTTCGGCTGAAATATACTGGAATAAGAATCGCCAGAATTTGTTTGTTTACTGGAATATTGAGGCGAAATATTAATTATAAAATAATTTGTATTTCATCAGGCCCACAGTAGCGCAAGAATGAGGAGAAGGTTTTGGGTAGAGCTTCTTGTACTCTGCAATAACCATAATACCTACTTTTATTAAGATTAATTTATTTACAAGGCACAAGGACCTTAGCTACAGCCTGTGAGGAAAAGTTAAATGATGGATGGGGGGTATATTTTAACCCAGATTATCAAAGTGTTCAATACTTATTAATTTTACTTTATATTAATTTGATTTATGAAAGAAACCGATACTTTTGGAAGTTAATTCATAACCAGTAAACCAATAATTTTCGCGCAAAATAATTCTGCTTATGCCTTCTTTCTAAAACTCAATCCTTTTTCTTTCAATGACTTTTGCAAAATGGGTATCGCAGTTTTGCCAATTCCGTGTAATTGCAAAACTTCGGTTTCAGTGAGTTTAGATAAATCCTTAATCGTTTTGATGCCATTGTTCTGTAAGGCACGGCGTGCAGGCGCAGAAAGCCCGGCAAGAAAATCAGTAACCGGTTCGTCCTGTTGATTTACCTTAAACTTTACAATTCGTTTGATAAGATCAAGCGGCATCGGTTGATCATTCGGAAACTGCACAGAACCTTTTCCTTGTTTATAAACTGATAATTCTTTTTGAAATGCTTTATGCGCGGCAGGCATAGCATAAAGGCCAATATGATTTTTATAGCCGGCAAAATAAATAATAGCCCTGTCTTTGTACCTGAAAGCCGGCATTCCGTAACTGATCGTTTCTTCAGCCTTTGGCGCCGCCTTACTAACAGTCATGCGTACCTGCTGCAATATTTTTGCTGTTGAAGGTGGAAATTTTGAAATGTATTCATCAATGTTTTTTGCAGGTGCTCTTTTCATCTATCAATAGTTGAAGGGCGATTATTTGTCAAAAGTAATCGTAAAATAACACATTGAAGAGGTGCTTCTGCGAAATATTTCGGGACTTTTGCGAAAGTTCTTTTTCGCAGGTACGAGAATGCAATGTTGCAAAATAAAAAGTTGAGAAATTTATTCGTTCACTGGAAAAGGATACATGAATTTAAGCCGCTTCCTCAATCTTCTTCATTCCATCTTTATTAATCAGAATCTTTATAAGAAAAATTACCGCCGTTACAGCAAAGATGCCACCAATGATCCAATTGATTAGATTTTGATTGCCGTTCATTTTGGAAACCATCCATTTGCCTCCAAAAATAAAAACGCAGTTTCCCATAAGCGTTCCCAGGCCGATTCCTACAATATAAATATTGTAAAAAGAATTTTTAGGTTGTAAAATGTTTTTAGTAAAAAGAACGGTGCTCCAACCAAACCAAAAAGGGATCTGCATCGGGTTGATAGCGCTCAGCATTACACCAAGAACGTACCGGTTGATATTGTTATTTAGAATTACATTTTTTGCATGATGAGGTTTCATTGCAGCAGCAAAACTTCCGATGGCCAGTGCAAGCACGATTACCACAGTCAGCCATTCCATCCAGCGAAATAACTTTTTTTGTTTACGAACCCAGTTGATTCCAACCAGGGAAACACGTACGTAAATCATTTCCACGGATAAAGATCCAAGCGAAAATAAGATCGCGTTTTGAACGCTTTCCTGCACGCTTATTTGCATGGCTGCCACATTCAAAGTTCCCAAAGGAAGTGAACCTAAAAAACTTACGATCAACCCCCAGAAAAAAACTTTTACTAATGGCATACATCAGCTCTTTTTTGCAAAAACAGATAACGTCACATCAACCTGGTTACTTAAAACAATATTTTGTTCGCCCACTCCAAAATCCGTACGATTGATCTTAAAAGTTCCTGTGAATAAATAGCCTCCATTTTCTTCTTTTGCCTGGAAGGGAAATGCAATGTTTTTGGTAACTCCTTTAATGGTTAAGTTACCGGTAAAATAATAAAACCCGCCTGCAGTTTTGTTAGTCTTTTCAACTTTGGTAGAAGTTATCGTTAGCAGCGGATATTTTTCAGCATCAAAATATTCGTCACTCACCAGGCTTTTATCACGCATACTGTTGTCGGTATTTACTGTAGAAGCGGCAACGGAAACATTAAAATGAGCGGCCGAAAGGTTATCGGGTGAAAAGCTTATATTACCTTTTAATCCGGTAAGATCGCCACCTGTATTAATACCAAAATTTTTGATCACGAAATGAACTTTACTGACAGAATCAACGGGAGAATAGTTTTGAGCCCTGACATTAAGAGATATAAAAAGCACACAGATTAGAAAAGTTTTCATCATTTTTAAATAAGTTTTTAGCAAGATGTTTATTTTTCAGGAGATTTCCTTATCTGCTTTATTAATTAATTTATAATATTTTTTTGTTTGACGCCTAAATTGTAAGCCCTTAAACAGGGGCCAATAAGATACTCCATGTTGATGATTATAGCGACTTATCTGAAAAAGAATTTTCCAATGTTTCAAAATTTCTTTATACGCTTGGATTAATGTATAGCCTGTATCATAAAAATGGTTAGGTTCAGCACCGCAACCATTGTATTCAAGAATCACAAAATTTTTGCCTTGCTTTAATTCTTCAATTGAATTACACATAATATCATAGCGGCCATAAAAAAAATCGTTGATACCAAGGCTGATCCTATCAAGGAGAGCAACAAGATCATCATTTATCTCTGCGCTAAGATCAAAAAAATCGGCTCCGCGATTATGATTGCCTGCATGGCTTAAAATATAAATTTCGCCATCAGGAATTACTTTATTAAAATTTAACTCGTGTTTTTGTTTCAATTCCGCAAGCCGTTTTTTTGTTTTTACATTTTTCAATAATAATTCTCCGAGATTATGTACGCCATCGCCTTTTACCCTCATCGGTACTTTCTGAAGAAATCCTGTAATTGCTCCTTTTTTTTCGAAAGGGAAACGATAATAAAACAAACTCACTTCCATCGGGTATTCTATAAATTCCTGGATAAAATATTCAACCGGAATTTTGGAATGATATTCTTTTAAATGTTCCTCATTTTCAATTTTTCTGAAAAGAATGCCCTGCCCTCCTACTTCCGGTTTTACGATCAAAGGATAATTGATTGCCGCCGCTTTTAATTTTTCCTTTACTGCAGAAAAATCTTCAGAAGGTTTCACATTAAAAAAATCGGCACACAATTCAGGCGGAAGAAGATCATGCATTTCTTTTTTAGGTTCGCCATCTAATCCGCCAAAAGTGAGCTTTGGGTTACTTGGTGTAAAAAACCAGACAGCACGGGAACGTATCATGTACCAAACCCATGCCGGAGCAATCGGTGCATATAATAGTTTGAAAGGCCATTGCTCCCAGTTTTTTATTTTTTTAATCAATTCTTTCCGGTTTTTAGGCAAGCGCAAAAATAAGTTTAAACAGTAGAAACTGTGCCCCGTCTATCAAAATTGTTTGTTGTATTTTAGCTGCAAAAAGGAGGCATAATGCTTATTCCAACAATTGCAGAAATGGTGGCGGAAGGCAAAAGTGTGGACGTTTTATTTTATGTAGGTTGCGCAGGGAGTTTTGACCAGAGAGCACAAAAAATAACGAAAGCATTTGCAACAATTTTAAAAAAACTTAACATTAATTTTGCAATCCTTGGGAAAGAAGAAATATGCAATGGTGATCCTGCCCGGCGTGCCGGAAATGAGTTTTTATTCCAGATGATGGCGCATCAAAACATAGAATTATTTAATGGATATGGCATAAAAAAAATAGTAACTACGTGCCCGCATTGTTTCAATATTTTCAAAAATGAATACCCGGCTTTGGGAGGAAATTATGAAGTGATTCATTATACCGTTTTTTTACAGCAATTGATTAACGAGGGAAAAATAAAGATGAAAGAAAACGGCAATTTTAAAGGAAAAAAATTTACTTATCACGATAGCTGTTATCTTGGCCGTGGAAATAATATTTACGAAGCGCCCAGAAAAGTTTTGGAAGCACTTGATGTTGAATTGACAGAAATGAAAAGATCGCGGAGCAGGGGATTTTGCTGTGGCGCCGGCGGATCACAGGTTTTTAAAGAAGAAGAAAAAGGAACGGAAAGAGTGAATAACGAACGGGCGCAGGAGGCCATAGCAACGGGCGCAAAAGTAATTGCCAGTAATTGCCCTTATTGCATGATGATGCTGACAGATGGAGTAAAGTTTCAGAAAAAAGAAGAAGAAGTTGAAGTGATCGATTTGGCAGAATTGATTGCGGAAAGTATGGAGGAATAGTTATTAACTTGTGGTTTAGATGGTTTAGAAAGTTTAGATGGTTTAGAAGTTTTAATCAAAAAAAATGTCGGAAGAAAAGAGTTTGAATTTTATTGAAGAGATCGTTGAAGAAGATCTTAAAAGAGGAAAATATGAAAAAATATTAACGCGGTTTCCACCTGAACCAAATGGTTATTTGCACATCGGGCACGCGAAAAGTATTTGCCTGAATTTTGGCCTTGCTGAAAAATACAAAGGCAACACTAATCTGCGTTTTGATGACACGAACCCGGTCACAGAGGATGTAGAATATGTGGACAGCATAAAAGAAGACATTCGCTGGCTTGGATTTAGCTGGAGCAATGAATATTATTCAAGCGATTATTTTGATGAATTATATCTTTTTGCTGTAATGCTTATTGAGAAAGGATTGGCATATGTTGATGATAGTCCTTCAGAAAAAATTGCTGCCGGTAAGGGCACTCCGACCGAACCCGGAAAAGAGAATGAATTTCGCAACAGAAGTATTGAAGAAAATCTTCGTCTTTTTGAAGAAATGAAGAACGGGAAATATAAAGACGGAGAAAAAGTGTTGCGTGCAAAAATTGATATGGCACACATCAATATGCTGATGCGCGACCCGGTGATTTACCGGATTAAGCATGCACATCATCATCGGACGGGAGATAAATGGTGCATCTACCCGATGTATGATTTTGCACACGGACAAAGCGACAGCATCGAGCATATCACTCACAGTATTTGTACACTTGAGTTTGTCCCGCATCGGCAGCTATATGACTGGTTCATTGAGAAGCTGGAAATATTTCCTTCCCGTCAGTATGAATTTGCCCGTTTAAATATGACTCATACGGTAATGAGCAAACGCCGATTATTGCAACTGGTAAATGAAGGTTTCGTTTCAGGTTGGGACGACCCAAGGATGCCCACTTTATCAGGTTTCAGAAGAAAAGGATATACGCCTTCAAGCATCCGTACTTTTTGTGAAAAGATTGGTGTGGCGAAACGCGATAATCTTATTGACATAAGTTTACTGGAATTTTGCATCCGGGAAGAACTGAATGAAACTGCTGTGAGAATTATGGCTGTTCTCAATCCTGTAAAATTGATTATAGACAATTACCCGGAAGAAAAAACTGAAGAACTTACTACAGAAAACCTTCCAAATGATCCGAACAATATAAGGAGCATTACTTTTTCCAAAGAACTGTGGATTGAGAAAGATGATTTTATGGAAGAGCCTGTGAAAAAATGGTTCAGGCTTGCACCGGGCCAAATGGTTCGTTTGAAAAGCGCTTATATCATACGTTGTGAAAGTTTCAAAAAAGATGCAGAAGGAAATGTAACGGAAATTCATTGCACTTATATTCCCGAAAGCAAGAGCCACCACGATACAAGTAATATAAAAGTTAAAGGAACCATTCATTGGGTAAATGCCAGGGACGCCGCTACTGCCGAAGTGCGGTTGTACCAACGTTTGTTCACGGTTGAAAATCCGGCCGCTGAAGAAGGTGATTTTAAAAGTTATATCAATCCCGATTCATTAACAATAATAAAAAAAGCTTTTATTGAACCTCATATTCAACATGCAGAAAAAGGGGCACATTTTCAATTTATAAGAAACGGCTATTTCTGCATTGACAAAGATTCCAAACCCGGCGCACTTGTGTTTAACAGAACAGTTACCTTGAAAGAAGGATTTAAGCCGAAGAGTAACTGAGATGATATTTTAAAAACAAAAACCAGCAAACGAATCAATTTGCTGGTTTTTTATTTTGAGGTGAAGTTTACTTCTTCTTCGAATCAGCATCACTCTGCGATTTTTGGTGCTCTGATTGTAATTGCTCTAAATTTTCCTGAACATTTTTCCAGACATCACTCTTAAAAAACTGCTGAGATTTTGCAACAGCTTTTTGGATATTTTCCTGTTGCTTTTGCCATGAATCGCTCTTAAAATAAGCCGACAACGAAGAGTCGGAAAGATGTTGTAATTGTTCCTGTTGCTTTTTCCACTCCGGACTGTTGAAATATTCTTTCATTTTTTCAGCATTCTTTTTAATTTCTTCCTGTTGTTTTTTCCACTCAGGGCTATTGAAATATTTTTTCATTTCTTCACCGTTCTTTTTCATCAACTCCTCTTGCTTTTTCCATTCATCGCTGTTGAAATATTTTTTCATTTCTTCGCCGTTCTTTTTCATCAACTCCTCTTGCTTTTTCCACTCATCGCTGTTGAAATATTTTTTCATAGCAAGTGCGTTGTCCTTCATCAGATCCTGCTGTTTTTTCCAGGCATCACTTTGAAAATATTTTCGCATTTCCTGTGTACTTTTTTTAATAGCTTCCTCTTGTTGTTTCCATTCTTTGCTATTGAAATAGTTTGCAGCCGGAGGAACACTGTCATTCATTTCGTTCAATGGATTCGGTGGAAGTGGTGCTACCGGGGGGATTGGAGGAAGAGGAGCCAGCACGGCTTTGCCAGGCAGAGAAGGAGGCATAGGCGGTGCGGGCGGTAAAGGAGGAACTCCCTCATGTGCCATTGCTACCGGCGGTGCTGGCGGAAAAGGCATAGCAGGAGGCAGCGGCGCAATCCCTTTCGGAGTAGTATCTGCGAACAATTTAACACGAAAAAATGTAAGAACCTGTGGTGTGGAAGTGTTATATGAATTGTTTAAACTTCTTTTTCCCTTTTCGTTTTGCGCCACTTTGTTTTCAGAAGGGCTGAACCATGCAACAGAAATAGTTGCTGTAGCTATAACCAATAAAGTGATAAACTTTTGTCGAAGATTGATGTGTTTATTTTTCATTTCCATAATGTTTTTGATACGATGAAATAAATGTGAACGTTTACCAATTGCAGTCATTACGAGAAGTTGATTTTTCGAAGGTTCTTCCAGTGCCAATAAAGCGCGCGCATAGTGAAACGGATCTGATAATTGTAATACCATTTCATCACAGGATTTTTCACGCTCTTCGCGAATATTTTTGGTGATCCACCAGGCAAAAGGGTTAAAGAATAAAATAGTATCTAATACCATTTGTAAAATATTCAGCAGATAATCATTCCGGCGAATGTGAGCCAATTCATGCAACAAAATCGCTTCAAATTGTTCAGCCGATAATTGATTCATCGCCGCAAAAGGCAGTAGGATCACCGGTTTAAAAAAACCAATCATCATCGGTGTATTAATTTTCGTTGAAAAAAAAGTTTGCAAAGAACGGCTAACGTTCATTCTTTCAGCAAGTTTCAAAATATACGCCTTCCATTCACTTTCCAGTTCATAAATCCCTTTGGATTTTAGCCTGTTTGTTTGTAAAAAACTAATTGACAAACGGATAGAATACCATAAAATACCCATAAGATAAAAAGCGACAATCAAGGGCAAATAATCATTCAAAAAAGATAATGAAAATGTTGCTGAAGCGGTTGAGATGCTGTCATAAGCCAATTGATGAAAAGAATTTTGCTCAATCGTTTTTTGAATAACCGATTCGGCTTGTGCAATAGAAAATTGGCGAAACAAAGTAATAAAAAACCACGTTCCAATGGTTAGATAACCACAATAAGAAAGAGTATATTTTACGTTCGATGAGGCATTCGGAATAAATTTCAAAACGATGCGAAGACAGGTGAAAACAACGAAAGCCTGCCCAAGACTATATAATAATGTATGGCCAAGTGCGGCGGCTGCGGGAGAAAACAGAAAACTGAATTGATCCATTGTTTAATTTTTTTTCCTGGTTAATTATTGACTTTTCATAGAAAACCCCGGCTTATAAATTGTTTTTCTTTTTTGCGTTTTCCTTATTTTCAATTTCATCCAGATATTTCTTTATCTCTGAAATTTCTTCTTTTGAAGCCCGGTGATTTCCTAAAGCATGCAATACTAATTTGGCTGATGAACCTTTGAATAAACCGTTGATCATTTTACTTACAACCTGTTTTTGAATTGATTCTTTTTTCACAGAGGCGGTATAAATGTGGCTTTTGGCTTCATCATTGCGATTAAGCAATCCTTTTTCATTCATTATCTGCATCAGTTTTAAAGTAGTTGTATAGCCGGAATCTTTTGTTTGTGATAGAATCTCATGCACTTCCCGAACTGTTGAAGGTCCTTGTTCCCACAAGATTTGTAAGATTTCCATTTCACTTTCTGTCGGTTTGTTCAATTTTGAATTACTCATTATTTTGTTTACTTAACTACGAATTATTTCGTACAGCTAATGTACGAACAGTTTCGTAATTACAAAAAAATAAATTTGATTTTACTAAAAATTAACAATTAAAGACCGCGAAAAATTTCTAAAAGAATACAAGTGAAAAGAAGTAGTCAATGCAAAAAAGAAAAGCCATTACCAAAAAGTAAGGCTTATATTATATATCAAAAAAGGCCGCAACGGGTGCGGCCTTTCGTCAGAAAAAATTATTCTTTTATTCTGGAGTATTATTAAGGCTCAATGGATATTCAAAAGGCTCATTGTAGCCGGGATAATAGCCACTGATGGTTATATCGGTTTGGCTACCGATTTCGTTTTTAAAATCATCAAGACTTTTTACATCCTTACCATTCACCTTTGTAATGATAAACCCATCTCTCATTCTTGTCTGATCATTTAACGCTCCTTCATTTATTTTCTTCACCACTACTCCGCCAGGTAATCCTAATTGCTTTGCTTTCGCAGGATCAAGCGTTTCCAGTTCAGCACCCAGTTTATCTACCATTGCCGTTGGCTTAACAATGTCATAATTACCTGCATTATTTTTAAGTGTTGCCGTTACAGTTTTTTCAGATCCATTACGACTGTAAGTAACTTGAACTTTATCGCCGGGCCTGTAGTTGCTCAATTGTTCCTGTAAGTCAGAACCTGAATTAATGTTAACGCCATTTATTTTTTTAATCACATCCCCGGGCTGGATTCCTGCTTCTTTGGCAGCTCCATTTTTCACAACGTCAGTTATATAAACGCCTTCAACATCTTCAGGTACATTAGCCTGTTTCTTTTGATCATTGGTTAACCGGCCAGCATCAAGAAATGCAGCACCTAAAAATCCTCTCTGAACACTACCATACTTTATAAGATCATTCACCACTTTCTTTACAATATCCACAGGAATCGCATAAGAATATCCGCTGTAATAACCGGTTGGAGAGGCAATGGCCGCATTGATACCAATCAACTGCCCGCTCGTATTTATTAAAGCGCCGCCACTATTACCCGGATTCACTGCAGCATCTGTTTGTAAGAATGATTCAACTGCCAATTGCCGACCGCCTGTCTTATCATGATTCAACCCAAGCGCTCTTGATTTTGCACTGATAATACCTGCGGTAACGGTTGCATCGAGATAAAGAGGATATCCAATTGCTAAAACCCATTGACCAATCTTAGTATCAGAAGAATTTCCATAAAGCATGAAAGGTAAATTGGTAGCATCTATTTTTACGACTGCCAGATCATAAGAAGGATCTGCAGCAATGACTTTTGCAATGTAAGTTTTTCTGTTGCTCATCGTAACAGTTACTTTGTCAGCGCCTGCAACAACGTGGTTGTTCGTAACAATATATCCGTCATCGCTGATAATAACACCTGAACCTGACGCTTTTTCAGGCAACATCCTTGATCTGCCACCACCTTGGCCAAATAGCTGGTTGAGCAGATCATTACCGAAAAGGTCGCCAAAAGGATTTTGCTGCTGGGGTAAATTGTTATTTACAGTTTTAGCGTTAGTAGTTGTGTTAATGTGAACTACGGTAGGAATTGCCGCCGCAGCTGCTTGAGTAAAATCTACCGGACTACCCGACGGGCTGTTGCCGCTGTCAAGAAAACCGGCATATTTATAATTTACAGGAACGGTTGTTTGAAAATTAGGGTTATTCCGGTTGTGATCGATTTTATTGTAACCGAAAATAACTCCAAATGTAGTAAGTGCACTGATAAGTACAGTTAAGAGAATATTTTTTGTTTTCATGTATGGAAATTTTTATTGTATAATATAATTAATTTGTCTTTTCGTCATTATCAACTTCCTTAAGGTGGCTCCCTATCTTCCCTCAAAATATATGCCCGCGAATAAAATTAAAGTAAGCATCAACAATTTTTTAAGACAGCATTTACCTTTAACAATAAATTAAAAATTCTCACCATTTATATAATTAAAATTGTTAGGCTGCAAGGGATGGTAAATGTAACTGATAAAAAGTAAAAATTTTCATAACAAGAACATTCCACATCAGAATTAACTTAAAAAATATGTGAAGATTTTTACACTAAATTTTGATTCATAAACTCAACAAAAATTGGATTGTATCAATTCCGTCGGCATAATCAAAGAGGCCAGGCTCCTGCGATCTTCCAAAAGGAACAAAATTTTTGGCTACAATGCATTGAACGTTTTCATCATTTTTCAATTTCTCAAAAATGTTTTTTTCATGATTATAGAATGAGTAGTGAAGAACAGATACTGGTGAAAAAATATTTTCATTTTCTGAGAGAATAATACTCTCATTGGTCATGTAAAACTTATTATTCATTATAAAAAGTGCCAGGTTGTAATCGTAATTATTTCTGTACTTGGTAATATCTGAAAAGTAATTGTACTTCTTAAAAGCTTTTAAAAGCGGCCCGAAATCATAACCTTCAGGCACGAATAATTTTGTAATATTTCTACAGCCTAAACCAAAATAAGTGTAAACATCATCTGCCAAACATTTTAATTGTTCTTGATTTTCATCTCCCGACAAAACAGCCACAGAAGTTTTGTTATTCCTGATTATTGAAGGATATTTCCCAAAATAATGATTAAAATATCTTGCTGAATTATTGCTTCCTGTGGCTATGTAAGCATCGCAATCTTTTAATAATTCGCTCGTCGTTATTACTGAAGACACTTTCACATTCCATTGCTTCAATTTTTCAATAAGATGAGGAAGCAATACATCATCTTTATCAGAAAGCTTTATTAGCTGACGATGCCCCGTTATAAACACCGATAAAAAATCATGGACGCCTACCAGGGGAATATTTCCTGCCATCACTACGCCGATTCGTTGAGGTTCGATATTATCATCAATATGATAATGCTTTACCCAGTTTTTTAGTTTGACTTCATCAAGATAATGCTGATAAATATTTTTAAATGAATAGTTGATAAATTCTTCTGTAAACCATTTATTTTTTTGCCACGCTTTTTGTTTTATGGATTTCAATTCATCATTGTCATCCATCAAATATTTCCCAAGCTCCGCCATTATTTTAATTCTTTCCGCTAAATCCATGTTGATTCAATTATCTCTTTTATATTTGTATTATTTAAAAGCGGGGCAAAATTCGTAAATAATTTTGACCTTGCAGTACTGCTTAAAACAAACACACAAATGGCAATTAAAATAACTGATGAATGTATTAATTGTGGGGCTTGCGAACCTGAATGTCCCAACAATGCGATTTATGAAGGTGGCGTAGAATGGTCACTTTCCGATGGAACAACCGTAAAAGGAGATGTTAGCCTCCTGGATGGAAGCGTGATGGACGCGGAACAACGCAATCCACCCATTTCAAATGATATATATTATATTGTTCCGGAAAAATGTACCGAATGCCAGGGATTTCACGAAGAGCCCCAATGTGCTGCTGTCTGCCCGGTTGATTGTTGCATTCCTGATGAAATGTACCAGGAAACAGTTGATGAATTGTTAGCAAAAAAGGATAAATTGCATATATAATTTTTAAGGGTGTAAAAACCTTTTACATGCAGGTGATATTTCCTGCGCACAGGCGAGGGTATTGAAAGATGCTTTCGCCTTTTTCATAAACTAAAAATTTATGTTTAAAAGTAAATCTTTCCCTCGGAGCATTTTATTTTTAACCATTATAATGATAATGAATTCATGTAATGAAAAAAAAGAAGTAAATCGGGCTCCTTCAACTCAGCAAATATTAAGCGCAGACCTGGCATTTTCCGACATGTGCCGCGAGGTGGGAATGAAAAAAGCTTTTCTACAATATATTGATGACGAAGGAACATTATTAAGGCCTAACCATTTGCCAATTGTAGGAGCGGAAGCAATTAATTATATCAGTTTTTTAAGTGACACTTCTTATACGCTTTCATGGAAACCTGTACACGCAGAAATTGCTTCTTCGGAAGACCTCGGATATACTTACGGAACTTTTAAATTGAAGTTACCTGACACCACTTTAACCGGCACTTATGTAAACATCTGGAAAAAAGAAAAAGATGGTGAATGGAAGTTTGTTTTAAACAGCGATAATCCGGGAACAGAAGAATAGAACATTTGATGTTCAGTAAACCAACAAAAAAAACATTTTTTTATTTTGCAATTAGATTCTGCAATAAAAAAAGTTGCCCGTAACCAGGCAACCTTTTATTAAAAAAGAACTAAAAATATTAAAACACCACCGAAAGTTTTTTCACAGATGAAGTTCCTGTTTGTTTGCCGGTAACATTTATAAAATAATTTCCTTTTTGCAAGTTGTTTATTTGAACGGAGTTACCGGTTGAAGAAGTTTGTTGAATTAATCTTCCTGAATAATCAAAGATCCTGATGTTTGAGGGTTCACCTATATTATTAATGGTGATCGATTGATTAGCAGAAGCAGGATTAGGAAAAATAGAAACTTCAGCCTGAAACCCACTCCCTTTTACAGCTTTAACAGGAGAATACTCAAATGAATTATCAAGATCGATCATTTTAAGCCTGTAAAAACTTGTTTGATTTGCGTTGTTCGAATTATCAGTAAAAGAATAATACTGTGCAATACTGGTGTTTGAATTTTTACTTGCCACCACACCTACCGATTCAAAATCTATATCGTTGAATGACCTTTGAATTTCGTATCTGCTGGAGTTTAATTCCTGTTCTGTTTTCCAGGTTACATTCACCGCATTTTTTCCTCCACGTTCAGCATTAAAACTGCTGAGAACCACCGGTGTCGGTCCAGCTGCAGGGCCATTTTCGGGAACAATACAGGAGTCAGTAAGAGAGAATTCTCCGAAATCAAAGAATACCACCAATGAATTTGCAGGAGGTAAATCACCACTGAAGCAATAGCTGATGTATCCTTTGCTTGCACATTTAGAAGCATCAGGAGCACCGATAGTTACATTTACTTTTACTCCATTGGCATGGATAGAATCCATTACAGGAGCAATAGCAGGGCACACTGCAAAATACATTCTGATTTCTGCCTCTGAACCACACGTCCCTTGCCCATTGTTCCTTTTAAAATAATCGGGACATTGTGCAAAGCTCATTACTGTTATGAAAATCAAAGCGACGCTGATTGTAAATTTCTTTTTCATTGTTGTCAATTTGAGGTTGATAATTTTTTACCGTTAATAAATTTTCAAGAATTTATAGGTAGTGATTACAACGGCGCTTGCGTAGAATATTGAACAAATATGTTTGTAAAACGAAATTAAACTCGGTGAGGATTTGGGGCTGATACAGAGAAAGAAGAAGTTAGGGTTTCAGAATTCTATGTATTTGTAAGCTTGTTGAAATTCAACGGATATAATGGAAAACAGTCAGTTAATCAGGGAATAATTGGGGAATTACAACAGTAAGTAAAGTTTCAGAACAGTTTGTAATGCGCGGAAATTCAGTAGATGATTGGGGATGAGGACAAACATAGATAACATTTTTTAAAAGTAAAAGCTTTTTTGATTTTTTTTTCCGGGTAACCGAATAAATAATTGGACTTCTTATATAACTAATTCATTTACATCTTGTTTAATTTTTATAAAAACTTCACCATAAACTTATCTTACTTTTACTTTTAACGAAATATTTTTGCATAATTACATGAAACTATTTCCTGAATCTGCCTCTCAACAATTAGAATTTGATAAAATAAAAGACCTGCTGGCAGATCATTGCCGATCTGAATTTGCCCGGAAAAAAGCGCAGGAATTACGGATTCATACTCAAAAAAAATTTATCGAACCGGAGCTTTTTCAAACTCACGAATACAAACTTCTTTTCCAAAATCATTTATACTTTCCGGATGATGCAGTTTTAAATCTTTCACGAGAATTAAAATTACTTTCCATTGATTCATCTGTTCTTTCAGGCGAACAATTTTTACAAATAAAAAAACTCGCCTTAGCTATTCAACAGATATTCCGATGGTTTACTGCTGATAGAAGAGAAGCATATCCTTCGCTGACGTTGGTGATTGAGAATGTTTGTTTTGAAAAAGTAATTCCACAATTAATCGATGAAATTCTTGATGAAGATGGAATTGTGAAAGACAGCGCTTCCCAAAAATTGGCGGATACCAGGATGGCTTTGTACAAAAAAAGGTCAGAATTAAAAAGAGTTTTTGCAAGGATTGTTAGCAAGTTGAACAAACTCGGTTACCTCACAGACATTGAGGAAAGTTTTATGAACGGCAGAAAAGTATTAGCTGTTTTTGCCGAACAAAAAAGAATGGTGAAAGGAATTTTACATGGCGAAAGCGACAGCCGCAGAACTTCATTCATCGAACCTGAGGAAACGACGCATTTAAATAATGATATTTTTTCTTTAGAAAATGAAGAAAGAAAAGAAGTGAATGTGATTCTCCAAAAGTTAACTACGAAAATGCGCGCTTACCATCCCTTACTTATTATCTATCATCAAATTCTGGGCGAATATGATTTCATTAGAGCGAAAGCAAAACTGGCACTTGATTACAATGGCAATATGCCCGCTTTGAATGAAAGATCAATGCTGAAACTTGAAAATGCAGTTCACCCGCTTTTATTTACTTATAATGAGCAATTAGTAAAACCTACAATTCCTATAAATCTTATCTTAGATGATAAGAACCGTATTCTCGTGATAAGCGGGCCAAACGCTGGAGGAAAAACGGTTACTTTAAAAACAGCCGGCCTCTTACAAATGATGTTGCAAAGTGGTTTGTTGGTTTCGTGTAGCCATAACAGTGAGTTTGGCATTTTCAAACAGTTAATGATCCATATCGGTGATACGCAAAGCCTGGAGTTTGAGTTGAGTACTTATTCTTCTCACCTCATTAACATGAAATATTTCATGGAAAACGCGAATGGCAAAACGTTGTTTTTCATAGACGAACTTGGCAGCGGAAGTGATCCAAATCTTGGAGGTGCATTTGCAGAAGTAATTATGGAAGAGTTAGCAAAAAAACATTCATTAGGTATCGTAACAACTCACTATCTAAATCTTAAGGTGATGGCAAATAAAGTTGCCGGCATAATCAATGGCGCAATGGCATTTGATGAAAAAAACCTAAAGCCTCTTTACAGGTTGATCATTGGAAAGCCCGGCAGTTCATATACTTTTTCAATTGCAGAACGAATTGGCTTACCTCAACATTTGATTCAAAAAGCCAGAAAATTAGTAGATGAATCTCATTTCTCACTTGATAAACTATTGAACCGCACCGAACAGGATCAGCAGGAAATACAGGCAGAAAAAAAGAAACTTGACGAACTGCTTGCGGAAAACGAAAAGCTGAAAAAAGAAATGCAGCAGGTGATTGATAAAGAAAAGCACCGGCAACAAATAGAATTATTAAAAGAGCAAAATAAAATTAGTCAGGAAAAGCTTAATTATTTAAAAGAAACGGATAGAAAATTAAAATCACTTATAGCAGAATGGAAGAAAGCAGAGGATAAAAACAAAGTGGTAAAAATGATGCAAGCCGTACTCTTTAAGCAGCCTGAAAAACAAATATTGAAAAAGAAACAGAAAAAAATTGACAATAAATTTATTGAAACAAATGAGCCTGTAAAAAAAGGTGATAAAGTAATAATGAAAGCCAACAGGCAGGTTGGAATTGTGACAGACATCCGCGGCAAGAAAGCTGTTATCCAGGTTGGCGCGGTTCCGATAACTGTTAGCATTGCAGACCTTGTGGCAGTAAAAGAAAAACCGGTACCTCAAGAAAAGAAAGAGTAGTTTTTTATAACCAGTTTTACTTGATTTTTAAGCTTCAGTTTTATAGATTTATAAAAAATAAGTAAGTTGTATTCTAATCTCAAATATTGAAACCACCATTTAGCCTTAAAATTCTATTTGCTGCCTTCATTTTTTGCATTCCTTTTAACGGTAAAGCATTTGGAGTTCTTACTCACGAAGCTATTGTTGACGCTTCCTGGAACAATTCAATTTTACCTCTGCTAAAAGAAAAATATCCTTTGGCAAACGAAGAAGAAATAAATGATGCACATGCGTATGCTTATGGAGGAGCCGTTGCCCCGGATATGGGCTATTATCCTTTTGGAAGTAAGTTGTTTACTAACCTTGTGCATTACGTTAAAAGCGGTGATTTGATAAATGCATTGTTAAAGGATGCTACCAACATAAATGAATATGCATTTGCATTAGGCTTTTTATCGCACTATGAAGGTGATAATTACGGTCACCCTTTGGCAACCAATAAAAGTGTTCCGATTGTTTACCCAAAGCTTGGTAAAAAATTTGGAAGCACGATGACCTATGCAGAGGATGAGATTGCACATATGAGAATGGAATTTGGTTTTGATGTATTGGAAGTTGCAAAAGGCAATTATGCTTCACCGGAATATCGCAATTTTATTGGGTTTAAAGTTGACACCGCTGTTTTGTCAAAAGCTTTTTTCGAGACATACGGGCTCACATTGAATGAAGTGTTTAATAATCATCTTAACAGGGCAGTTGAAACCTTCCGCTGGATTGTGGCCAACATTTTTCCTACTATTACAAAAGCAGCCTGGTCGCAAAAAAAGAAAACCATTGAAAAGAAAAATAATGATGGATCCAGCAGACATTTTTATTACAAGATGCGCCAGAAACAATACGATAAGCAATACGGCAAAGGTTATCAACGCCCCGGGTTTTCTGCCAAACTGCTTTCTTTCCTGATTCGTGTTTTACCCAAGATTGGGCCTTTGAGGCCTTTAAAATTTAAAGCGCCAACTCCAGTTTCAGAAAAATTATTTCAAAAAAGTTTTGATACTGTTATACTACATTATACCTCTAATCTCAATCTTTTAATGCAGCAAAATGTCCATCCCCAGAACCTAGATTACGACACGGGAATCCCATCAACAGATTGCGAATACAGCCTGGCAGACCAAACTTGTTGCGATTGGCTACTTGAACTTAAAGCCGATAAATATTCAAATGTAACAACAACGATTAAAAAGTATATTGTCGATTATTTTCATTTAACCCCCACTACAACTAAAAGATTTTATTCAAAACACTGTTCGGAATTTTACGTAGCCTGTAACCAAATTCTTAAGGTGAATCCAGGTAAATAAGCAATACAATAAGTGTTTTGATAAAATAGAAATCCACTTTTTTTGTTCGTTCGCTGTTATTCAGTTTTCATTACTGCATTTAGAAAATCCTTCTTTATGTTTTTTTTCGAAAGCACTCATTTTATCCATTGTTCTTTCCGGATGCTCAATAATCACATCATTTCCTCCTGTAAAAACGATGCCACTACATTTTTTTACTTCTTCAAAATTGTTGTATTTACAGCCAAGCCTGGTTATCTCAAACTGAGGGTCTTTCAGCCAACTTTTCATAATTGGAATACTTTGAACCTTCACAAATACCAATGATCTTCTTTTCCATTACTGGATTTTAAGTTGAAATAAATATAAATCTTTCGGACATTTTTTTACCTGATGTGTTTACTGCCTTGTAATTAAACAATTAATTCTCAGCCGCAACTTTTCCGGAAGCCGCTTGTAAATTTTCCAAACATTTCCCGAGATCAATCCCATTTCCCAAAACTCCTTTAAACAGGTCGCCCATTTTTTTTACTCTATCCAATGTATTATAAATGGTAAATTGTTTGGGTGATAATCCCGGTTTTACTTCCTCCCATAATAAAGGGGTTGAAACCGTTGCTCCGGGTTTTGGACGAACACTATAAACTGATGAAATCGTTTGTCCACGCCGGTTTTGCAGGTAATCCATATAAATATGCTTCTTACCTCGTTTTTGCAAATTTCTTTCAAGCGTAGTAAAGCTTTTCAATTCGTCATTCACCATCATACAAACCAAACAAGCGAAATCTTTCACTTGTTCATAATCGTATTTTTTCCCCGTCGGAACATAGACATGTATGCCTGAGGCGCCTGAAGTTTTGCAAAATGACGAAGCGCCTGCATCATCTAAAACCCTTTTTACAGAAAGCGCCACTTGTATAACCTGTTCAAATGTATTTTTTTCAGAAGGATCAATATCAATCATGAGATAATCAGGTTTATCCAAATCTTTAACGGTAGAATGCCATGGATTAATTTCAATGCAACCAAGGTTGTTAAGATAAACAAGCGTTTCAATGTTATCACAAATAATATAATTCACTTCTTTATTGGTTGAATCAGAATGAATTTGTTTGCAATGCACATATGAAGGTGTATCATCAGCCGCATCTTTTTGAAAAAATCCTTTTGCATTTATTCCATTCGGATTCCGCAAAAGCGACTCAGGCCGGCCTTTTAAATAAGGAAGAATATAATCCGCCATCGAAATATAATAATCAGCCACATCTCCTTTTGTTACCTTTTCATCCGGAAAATAAACCTTATTAAAATGCGTAACCGTCACCTTGTTTTTCCCGAAAGAATAAACTTTATCGTTCTCGTTCTTACTGATTTTTCCGGATGTCGCTTTATTTTTAATATTCATCTTTCCCTCCGTTTTTTTGCTTTTTTTTGAAGCCGGTTTTTCTATCTGCCTGATATTTTCCATATTGATTTCATCAATGGTTTTATCATCGCGTAAACGCAAAAAAACCGGGTGTCGTAATTTTCCATCAGCAGTAACTTCTGAAAATTTTACTTCACAAATCAATTCAGGCTTTATCCAGGTTGTTTTTGAATTGTTTTTCATTTTTTCTTCAAACGGAGATTTTTTTTGAACCAGCGGTTGAAAAAGATCATACAATTCTTTCAGGCTTTGTTGATTAAATCCTGTTCCCGCATTGCCCATATAAATAAACCTTTTTCCTTCTTTTGCAGCAAGAATTAAAGAGCCAAAGTATTTTCTTGATCCGGCAGGTTCTGTATAACCGGCAATGATTACTTCCATAGTTTTGTGGTTTTTTATCTTTAGCCAATCGGTAGTACGCTTCCCCGGGTAATATTTCGAATCCATCTTTTTCGCCATAATTCCTTCCAGGTTTTTTTCTTTTGAAACCTGCAAAAAAGATTTCCCGTTTTCAATAATATGGTCAGAATATTTTATTACCGGATCGCCTGGTGAAATAATTTTTTTCAATAATTCTTTGCGGTCAATAAGTGGAAGCGAAGTGGTATCCTTTCCATTTAGCTGCAACAAATCAAAAACACAATATTGAATAGGACGATTTTGATTTTCAGAATAATGCTGGAGAAACTGGAAATCCGGCTTTCCATCTTCACCAAGCACAACAATTTCGCCATCGAAGACAGCATCGGCTTTTATGTTTTTTAATTGATTAGCAACTACAGGGTAAGTGGGTTGAAAGTTAAGCCCATTGCGGGAATACAATAAAACACTGTTCTTTTTCTTTTCAGCAATTGCGCGGTAACCATCCCATTTTATTTCAAAAAGCCAGCCTTTGTCATCAAAAGGTTCAGCAGTTTCTTTCGCAAGCATGGGCTTTATATAGTTGCAGATCTTTTTACCACTTTGCATGGAGATAGTTGTCTTATTTACTGGCTTTGGTTGTTCTTTTTTTTTTCGAAGACTTTCTATTTTCAGCAAGCCATTTATTTATAGGAGAATTGTCTTTCGTTTGTTCTTCACTGTTATAGTCTTCATCTACTGCATATTCATCGCGGTGTTTTATCAACAACCAACTATTGTCATCTTTACCTTTCAATTTTACCAATACAAATTCTCCCTTCAATTTTTTGCCAAACAAACGGAATTTAAAATCACCTGACTTCAAACCAGCGCGAAGATTTTTTTCGGCTTCTTCACGTGGAGAATTTTCAATATCAGAATAAGTCCCCTTGTCCCAGATTTCAACTATTCCCGCTCCATAATTTCCTTCAGGAATTTCACCTTCAAAATCTTTATAATCATAGGGATGATCTTCCACCATCATTGCCAGCCGTTTATCTTTAGGATTCATCGACGGCCCTTTGGGCACAGCCCAACTTTTTAAAACGCCATCCAGTTCTAGCCTGAAGTCATAATGCAAGCGCGAGGCTTTATGTCGCTGCACCACAAAAATCAATTTAGAAACTGATTTCTTTACCTTTCCTTCAGGTTCTGAAGTTTCTCCAAAATTTCTTTTTTTGTTATAAAGTGTTAATCCCATTAAGATGCTTTTTTACGTTTCACTTCAAGGCTTGCCTTCAATTGATCCATCAAATCCTGAGTTTTACTATGAACCACTTTCATTTCAGGAGCCTTAATCTTTTTACCTTTTGCTTTTTCATGAATCACCTTCAACAATTCTTCATTGTATGTATCCTTATACTTTGAAATATCAAATTTTCCGGTGAGTTGATCTATTAAAGTTACCGCCATTTTCAATTCGGCCGGTTTTACCTCTGTATTATTCGGAAGGGTTAATTGACTGGGATCTCTTATTTCCTGCTCAAATCTGATCTTGTTCAAAACGATTACATTTTTATCAGGCCTCAAAATGGCCAACGCTTCCTTGTTTCTCATTACAAAAGTAGACACGCCAACTTTTTTTGTTTTTTTAAGCGCTTCGAGCAATAATTTATAAGGACGCGTTCCTGATTTATCAGGCTCAAGATAGTAAGGAGTTTCGTAGTAAAGACTGCTAATGTCCTCTTCTTTTACAAAATCACTAATCTCAATTGTTTTCGTTTTTTTTGCACTTGCTGCCTCAAAATCTTTATCTTCCAAAATCACATACTCATTATCAAGTTTATAGCCTTTTACAATATTACCCCAAGGTACTTCCTTCCCTGTATTTTCATTAACCCTATGGTATTTGATATGCGCGTGATCTTTCTTATCAAGCATATCCAGGTCAAGGTTACTTGATTCGGTTGCGCTATAAATTTTTACAGGGATATTTACTAATCCAAAACCTATGGCGCCTGTCCAGATTGGCCTCATAATAATTACGTTTTATGATTTAAAACTTACTATGAAATTCCTATGCCTTATTTTAACTAGGTCGAAATCAATAGATTTGAGGGCATTTTAAATGAAAACTGAAGGGGTTGAGGAATTTATTCTACAACAGAAAAGTATATATAAGTTGGTTTACTGTTCTGTTAATCCGACGTTTTCCGGTTTTTCGGGGAAATATCCAGTAACAAAGAAGGAAGCAGAATAAGATTAGTGAGTGTGGCAGAAAATAAAGTAACGGACGTAAGCCATCCAAGTGATTGTGTTCCGCCAAAGCCGCTAAAACAAAAAATCACAAAGCCGGCTATCAACACCAGTGAAGTATATAAAATGCTTAACCCTGTGTGTTTTATCGTTTGCGCAACTGTTTTGGCCGTATCGTATTCATTGGCCGGAAGTTCCTGTTTGTAATTCACCAAAAAACGGATCGTGACATCAATTGCAATTCCCAGCGCTACGCTAAAGATCAATACCGTTGAGGGTTTCAGACGCACTCCTGCCCACCCCATAATTCCTGCAGTTATTATTAATGGAATTACATTCGGAATTAGTGAACAAACTAAAATCCGGAGTGATTTAAAGAGGTATAGCATGCATAGAGCGATGAACAAAAACGCCCAAATTAAACTTTCCTTAAGTCCTTTGATTATATAACTGCTACCTTCTAAAAACGTTATTGTCGAACCGGTGAAACTTATATTGTATTTTGAAGAATCAAATATCTTATCGGTTTTTATTCTGAGTTTTTTTAAAATGACAGGAAGTTTTTCAGTACCAACATCTGCCATGTTGATGCTCATTCTGGTGCTTTCTCTTGCCGTATCTATAAAACTCGTTAGCAGTTTTGAAAAATTATTTTGTGAACCCGTATCTTTTTGAGGACGAAGATAATCGCCCACAAAAGCGATGTCAAATGAATTCGGCAATACATAATTAGATGAATCCCCTTCATAAAACCCCTGCTTTGCAAATTTGATTCCCTGCACGATTGAAAGTGGCTTGCTCATTTCCTTTTGCGCTTTTATGTAGGAAGAGAGAGAATCCATTTTTACCAAAACGGGCAAAACCCTGGCTCCTGCAAGCCCATATCTTTTTTTAGTATCTATTACAATTTCCAATGGCATTACGCCATTAAAATTGGTTTCAAAAAATTTGAGGTCTTGATAAATTTTATCGCTTTTAGGAAGATCATCTACAATAAACCCTTCTGTTTTTAGTTTAAAAATCCCAAAAAACGAAAAGATTACAAGTACTAACGTGAAAGCATAGACGATTTTTTTATGATTAAAAACCCAATATTCAACCTTTAATAAAAAGTTAGTGAAAATTTTTACATCCAGGTATTTCAACTGCCTGCTGTCAGGTATTTTCATATAACTTAAAATACCAGGCAATAAAATAAAAGATATCACAAAAATCATCATAATGCTCAAACCCGCTACCTCGCCAAACTCAACAAGGATAGCGCTTTTAGTGAGCGCGAAAACTGCGAAACCTATAGCAGCCGTGATATTGCAAAACAGAGTTACAATCCCCATCTTACTTACCATATCAATCAATGATTGCTGTTTGTTACCTGTTTTTTTAAAACCGGAATGATATTTATTTAAAAAGTATATGCAGTTAGGAATGCCTATTACGACTATCAAAGGAGGAATCAACGCAGTGAGTAAAGTGATCTTATAACCGAAAAGATACATGACTCCAACACTCCAGATAACACTTATGATTACCACCAATAAAGACAAAAGAGTTGTTTTTATCGATCTGAACATCAGCAATAAGATAAGGGCTGAAAGAATAAGAGAGCCGATAACAAACCATTTCATTTCATGGGCAATCCTGTCTGCCACCTCTGTCCTTATCAATGGCAAACCACTTATGTGAGTAGGAATATTTGTTGCTGCCGTATATTCATTTGTTTTATCAATGATATTGTTGATAACCTTTGTGCGGCCTTTGGAATTAAGAATTTCTTTATTAATTCTTACAATAACAATGTATGCATTGGTAGTAGGATTGTATAAAAGTGAGCGATAAAACGGAAGCGTATAAAATACTTTTAAACTGCTGTCTATTTCATTTTGAGCTTGAGGGTTTTTGGGAAAGACAGGAATTGCATTCAATTTTTGCACCGCGGTATCTTTCAAAAGATCAACTGCGTTTGCAACGCTTAAAACTGTTTCTACATACGGAACTTTTTTTAATTCCTGGTTTAATTTACTGAAGGCCTGGAAATTTTTAAGCTGAAAAAAATGATTGGTCTTTACGCCTATTACCAAAACATTTCCATCATCGCCAAATTTTTCTTTGAAAGAAAGATAGTCCTGGTATTTGGGATTGTCAATAGGTATGGCTTTTGAAAACTCATAACTCATTTTTATTTTACTTGCAAAAAAGGCCATTACAGCCGTTGTTACAAACAATAAGAGTAAAAGAATCAAACGATTTTTTAAAACAAACTTAGCCAGACGTTGCCACATTTATTTTAGATATTAAGTTTTTAGGTAGCAATTTAATTTTAGAGTTTCTACAGTAAACAAAGAAATAATTACCTTTTGTATTTTGAAATTTTGTCTTAAAAATAATAGAAAAGAAAAAATTTTATCGAAATTCAATTCACAACTCTTTCTCATACCTCTTTCTTACTTCTTCAACGTCATACCTCACACCTGATACCTCATACCTCACCTCTAATAATCCAACTGCATTCCGAGTTTATCTTTCAGCTCTTTTACCAAAGGATATTGTTCAATTATTCTTAAATATTGCTGTTTTGTAGTAAGAACTTCTTCCTTTGGTGTTTTTTCATCTTCAGATTCAGGTTCAATTTCCAGCTTGTAAATAAGAGAACGATTATTAAAATGTGATTGAAGATGGGTTATCAGTTCTCCCCTTTCAGCTTCTATAAATTTTTGTTGCAAACTCGTTTGTGTAATAATTTCAATGCAATTTTCATCTACAATATTCAGTTTTGCCGTTTTAAAATTAGAAACGATTGGCTTCTTGTTCGTCGTCATCAATATATCAATATATTTCCCCCAGGCGATGTACAATTCTTCTTCATTCAATTCTATCGTGTGGCTATTCCTGTTCTCCTCGGCAACTTTCTCCCTGATCTTTTCTAATGAACGAAGTTTTGAGATTTTGATTTTTGGTTCTTTCACAGAAGTAGCAGTAGATTCGGCTTTAGGCTTTTGCTGCTTTACTTCAGCTTCTTTTTCAATAACCAACTTTGCTTCAGACTTTGAAGCAGCCTGTTGTTTAATTTTGGCAGAACCTGCCTTTGGTTCTTGTTTTTTTAAACCCGTAACAGCAATAGGAGAAATAGTTCTAAAGGAAACAGGCGTTACAGTTTCAAGTTGTTTTTTTTTTGACAACTGGCCGTTTTCATTTACCAGGTTTAGCGCCTGGTTTAGATAGGAAAGTTTTATAAATGTTAGCTCAACATGCAAACGCTTATTTTTTGCAAGGCGATAATTTATTTCAGATTCATTTAAAATATTAAGTGCACTCAAAAGCCACGCATTATTCATTTTTGATGCAGCCTCAAAATATCGTTCTTTAAATCCTTCAGCAACTTCCAGTAATACGGCCACTTTTGGATCTTTGCTTACCAACAAATTTCTAAGAAATTCTGCAAAACCATTCAATACCAAATCACCTTCAAAACCTTTCCTGTTGATTTCATCAAACAACAAAATGGCATCGCCCGCATTTTGATTTTGCATTGCATCGGTCAACTTGAAATAATAATCTTCATCAAGAATATTCAGATGTTCAAGCGTATTGGCATAAGTAAGTGAACCATTGGTAAAGCTTACAATTTTATCAAGAATACTCAAGGAATCACGAAGGCAACCTTCACTTTTTTGCGCAATAATATGCAATGCAGTTTTATCCGCTTTTATATGTTCTTTTTCACAAATTTCCTGCAGGTGCTCAACTGTATCATCATTGGTAATTCTTTTAAAATCGAATATCTGGCAACGTGATAATATCGTCGGAATGATTTTATGCTTTTCTGTCGTAGCGAGGATAAAAATGGCAAATGGTGGCGGCTCTTCCAGCGTTTTTAAAAAGGCATTAAATGCTGAAGCACTCAACATGTGGACCTCATCCACGATATACACTTTGTACTTTCCCGCCTGAGGTGCAAAGCGAACCTGCTCAACCAATGTTCTGATATCATCTACAGAATTGTTGCTGGCAGCATCCAGTTCATGAATGTTCATAGAACTTCCGTTATCAAACGAAACACATGAGCTGCAAACGTTACAAGCTTCACCTTCAGGTGTGCGGTTTTCACAGTTTATCGTTTTGGCTAAAATCCTTGCGCATGTTGTTTTACCAACTCCACGTGGGCCACAAAACAAAAAGGCATGTGCAAGTTGGTTATTTTTGATCGCATTTTTTAAAGTAGTGGTAATATGAGATTGCCCCACAACCGTATTAAAATTTTGCGGCCTGTATTTTCGTGCCGAAACAATGAATTTATCCATAAAACCGAACCTTCAAAAATGAATTTATTGAAATTAGGGAATACCTGCAAGTTAAGAAACCCCACCCTTAAAAGAAAATCAGAAATAAAATAAGTCTCAGAGTTTCTGATAAGCAAAAAATTGCAAAAAGCTAATTTAAAACCGGGTGACGTTTAAACTCTTTGGACCTGTCGAAAAGATAACGATAAGTGGTTAATAAGCGGCTCTGTTTTCCACCAATATGTTTTGAAATATTTAATATTCTTGGATTAAAATCCCCCTGCCACTGCAGTTCCAGTTCCTCATAATTTGTTTTGTTTTGAATTACTTTCGCTCCCTCCGTTATCATGTAATAATCAATTCCCTTTCCCTGGTATTCCGGAATTACACCAAATACAATTCCGGTAAATTTTTTATTCAGCCCTTTCTTCTTCAACCATAAAAACCGTAGCTTTTCAATTGCTCCAAATCTGCCATTAAAACGTTTAAATATTTGATTCACTTCAGGCAGGTTGATCCAAAAAGCAATCGGTTCATTTTTATGATATACAAACCAAACAAGCTTTTCATCAATAACCGGTTTCATTGATTTAAACATTTTAAAGGCTACTTCTTTACTCATTTGTTTGTTGCCTTCATGACCCGCCCAGGCTTTATTATAAACCACACAAAAATCATTCGCAAACTTTCTAAGATCTTTCTTCTTAATATGAACAACCATATAATCACTGAGCGCATTATACTTTTTAGTCTGTTCAATAAATTTTTGATTCAATTGAGTATCCACATACATGTGCCAACATATCTGATTGTAAAAATTTTTAAACCCATAATTTTCAAAGAGATCTTTATAATAAGGAAGATTGTAATTCATTAAGTAGATGGGCGGCTTAAAACCTTCCACGACAAGCCCCCACCAACGATCACGTTCTCCAAAATTAATTGGCCCGTCCATCGCTTCCATCCCTCTTTGCATAAGCCAATGTTTGCTCACATCAAACAACATATCTGCGGCTTCCTGGTTATTGATACATTCGAAAAAACCAATTCCCCCGGTCTTTTGCTGATCTCCTTTGTTTTTATATTTTTTGTAAACAAAAGCCGAGATACGTCCGATTAAATTTCCATCATCATCTTTTAAAATCCATCTGGCGGCTTCTCCAAAACGAAAAGCTTTATTTTTTTTTGGATCAAAAACATCCTTAATATCTTTATCCAGCGGCCGGATAAAATTGGGATCATCTTTATAAATTATCAGAGGAACTTTTAAAAATTCTCTTGCAGTATTAGTATCTAAAACCTGGAAAAGTTGCATTGCCAACAAAAATAAATAAAATTAAAATAGTAGTATGGTAAACGTAAATTAGAACAAAGATGCTGAGCCGGTCAAGAGAAACTCTAAGAATGCCAGTAATCGTTTTCATTGAAATTATTCCCTCTTTCAACTTCAATTATTATACCTTTTGATGAGTTGAAAGAAAGAGACAAAAGGAATTTTTAGAGATTCTATCTGTCAAATTATTTCAGGGCTTCTGCAGGCTGCTTTTTCAACCAATGCATTAATGCTGAAGCAAGTTTTCGATCATTACTTAATCGCGGCACTTTATTTTGGCCCCCAAGTTTGCCAACACTTTTCATGTAATTAATAAAAGCATCCTTTTGCATCACCTGAATCTTCAGCGGTTGCAAAATACTTCCCTTGATAAGGTCGTCGTAATAAATATTTTTCTTTCTTAGATTTTGATCAACTTTTTTTGCAAACTGGCTCAAATTTTTTGGAGTATTTTCAAACTCAATAAACCATTCATGAAAGCTTTTTTCACCTGTTTCAGAAATATTAGGAGCCACTGTAAATTCGGTAATGTGAATATTTTCAGATTCGGCCGCTTTCATTAAAGCTTCTTCTACTTCTTCCCCAATTACGTGTTCACCAAACGCAGAAATAAAATGTTTAATTCTTCCTGTCACAACAAGGCGATAAGGATTTAATGAAACAAATTTTACAGTATCGCCAATATTATATGCCCATAAACCAGCATTACTGCTAATGATGAGCACATAATTTTTATTTAACTCCACATCTTTTAAGGTGAGCCTTGTAGGGTTTTCTTTAGAAATTTCTTCTGCCGGCACAAACTCATAAAAAATACCACTGTCAGTATTGAGCAGAAGGCCTTCATCAGTTTGGCTATCCTGGAAAGCAAAAAAACCTTCGCTCGCCGGATATAACTCTATCGTGTCAATCTTTTTTCCAATGCTTTCAAAAAGCTTTGCCTTGTAAGGTTCAAAATTTACACCGCCTTGCACAAGTACACTAAACCGCTTAAAAATATCTTTGATCTTTTTTCCTTTTTTCTTTTCAAGTTCATCAAAATACATTTGAATCCATGGTGGAATACCACTGATAAGTGTCATATCTTCCTTCTCCGTTTCGTCTATAATTTTAGAAAGTTTTTCTTCCCAATCTTCAATACAATTGGTTTCGAAAGAAGGCAATTGGTTTGATCTTAAATAGCGTGGAATATGATGATTTACAATACCGCTCAAGCGGCCTGTAGGAATTCCGCCCACTCTTTCCAATTCAGGAGAACCACTCAAAAAAATCATTTTGCCGTTAGCAAACTGACTTTTGCCTGTTTGAGCCATATAACACAACAAAGCATTTCTTGCCGTAATAATATGATTGGGAATGGAATCTTTTGTAATTGGTATATATTTAATTCCGCTGGTGGTTCCGCTCGTTTTAGCGAAGTAAATAGGAAACCCTTTCCATAAAATATTTTGTTTCCCTTGTTTTAATTTTTCGATATAAACTTTAAAGTCCTCGTACTCGCGGATCGGAACATTTTTCACATAATCCTCATGTGTTTTTATTTTTTCAAAATCGTGCTCTTTTCCGAATTCAGTTTTCATCCCCGTTCTTATCAGGGTGTTAAAGATGCTGCTCTGATCGGCAACAGCAGTAAGCATCGATTTTTTTATTTGACTATATATATAAAGGGCAAACGGCTTTGCCAGGTATGATTTAAATTTTGACATCTGACATTAATGGATATTGACAAATTTACAAATAAAACTTTTATCTATTTCGCCTGTTTTTTAATAACAATTGCATGGCCACTCATGGCCAAGATCAATGCAGGTAATAATTACAAGACCATCGCTCTCCGGCGCAACTACCACTCTTATATGTTGATTTTCGTGACTGTATCCTTCCAACGCAAAGGTACTGTCGCCCTTTGAACCAATGCCGCTTTTGGAATAATTTACTGTTCCGTTTTTCAATATTTCTTTTATTTCTTCTTCTGTAATATGCCTGCAATCCATACGGCATTTTACATGCTTTGTAAGAATTAAATGGGATAGATTTCTGAAAGAATTTGTATCATTGTTTGGATGTTGAAACCATAACAAACTTTTGATGATCAGAAGAACGGCTAAGATGAAAAAAATCAAATAAAAGCTGTTTCTTCTTTTCAAGATGACTAAATTTTATCTAAAAAATTTAAACGCCAAATTGTTGCGTTTACTGATTAGGCGACGCCAATACAAATCTTTGTTTTAATTCTGTTTTTTGAAACACTGCATAACGCGCAGCCATTTTTTGATCAGAGAGGGCATCGTTTTGTCCGCCATCTTTCATTCTTTCCGATTTCTCAAATTCATCCATTTCAGCCTGCGAACGCGGCGCCGGTAGCGGGTTGATTACTACATCTAAAGAAATTTCTTTTGAAAGATCAGCGGCATTAAAATCGTTTCCGAATAATTCTTTTAAAGGAATAGCTACTTCATAATTCAATGTATTGGCAGAATCCCAATTGATGGCTACACGAACACCTGAAGGCTGCCGGAGAAATACGATTCCATTCATGTTTGCAAATCCTTTTAATTCCATTGTGGTATCTGATGCAATAAAAGCGTTGTGACGGTTTTTCCTTGTCATTAAGGGATCAGATTTTATTTCGTCTTTTACATCCGACGCTTTGGAAGATGTTAACGGGAAATCAATAATTGATTTATGTTTCCCATTGATTTTGCTACTCAAAATAATTTTCATTCCCGATTTCATCATCTTTGACTCGTTGCTTTGATCTTTAGTTTGGAAACATAAATAAAGGTTTTTGGCATCATTCTTAAAACCGAAGAAAAGTTGGCTTTGACTATCATAATTCTTCAATGGCGGGTTCCAATCAGCGGCATTCCCATCGATGGTAATCACCTCTTTTGTCCATACACATTCAGGATTGTGCTGTGCAAATATTAATGCAGGCAAAAAAAGAAAGAACATTACTGGTATTGATTTATTCATCCCGTTTTTTTCCAAAACTATCGTTTATCATTATCAAGTTAACCTGGTTGCAGGAAATTAGTAAATATTTTTCTTTCAACAGAAAGAAATATCGTGCATTTATATGTTGGCTTGATGCAAAATAAAAATAAAGGAAATTTATTTGTTTACCGGAAGCATCGCTTGTTATTGATACTTTTCCATAAGGTCATATAATATCTTCCTATCAGCATTGGTAAGAGTTGCAGAGCTATCCTCGGTTTCAAAATGACGTTTAAAAGCTACAATTGCGGCAGAAGTATCCTGGACAGAATAGCCAATAATCCTCAAAGCCTGCAAATCATTAAAATTTTCAGGAACATTAATCATCGTTGTATCCTCATACCATAAGCCGTAGCCGTTTTCTGAAAGTAATTGCCACGGGAAATTTACGTTCGGATCTTTTTTCCTTGTAGGTGCAATATCAGAATGGCCCACAAAATTTGCGGTTGGAATATGATATTTTGTTTTTAGTGTATCCAATAACGTTAGTAAGCTGTTTATCTGTGCTACCGGGAACGGTTCATAACCATTATTATCCAGTTCTATTCCGATAGAGCACGAATTAATGTCCTTATTATTTCCCCAGGAAGAAACGCCGGCTTGCCACGCACGCAAATAATCGTTCAACATATGATACACCGTTCCATCTTTACAAATAACATAATGAGCGCTGACTTGTGAAACAGGATTGGTAAAAGTACCGAGGGTTTGAGGACAACTGTTTTCAGCAGTATGATGAATAATTACAAAATCAGGTTTTCGTAATCCAAAATTAGTGGTGCCTGCCCAGGTTTTTCGATTATAATATTGATCTTTCGGGACTTTCCTTATTTCTTTCGCAAATGTTTTGGCCTCCCTTTTATAAACCCTGTTCGTGGATGCATATTTATTTGAAGAACATGCACTGATAAGTAAAACAACAAAAAAGAGAAATTTTGATTTGGTCCTCATGGTTTTTTAGGTAAAGATAAAAGCAAGCAAAGATACAAGTAGAAATCGTGGGGATTGAAAAACGAAAACAAAAAAAGAGCTTTTATATTAAAAAGAATTTGAAATTGAAATAAGAAACGTTAAATTGCTTCATCATTCCTACAAAGCACCACGGATTTTTCTCAAACCAATTTTATCAATTAAAATTTTCTATTTATGAAAAAGCTCTTTATTATTTTTTTAGGAACGATAGCATTTACGGCATGTAATACCAATAGCGATTCTGGTTCCCAAACATCAAGCGATTCCACGGCAACGGCAACTACGGCTGAAAAAGTCAATTATCCCTACACAATTGATCATCCTGATTATTGGAACATTGGGAGCAGCGAAAACACTCAAACTGCCTTAACAGCTCTTAAAGGTTATGAGGATGGTGATATCGATAAATCAGTTGCTCAATTTGGTGACTCAGTTCATCTTCAATTTGACGCTTTTGACACTACGCTTTCCAAAGACAGTCTCAAAACCATGTTCACCCGCACGCGGAGCAATCTCAAAAGTATGAACGTAAAAATGGGTGATTGGGAATCTGTGGTTTCGAAAGATGGGAAGGAAGAATGGGTAACCCTCTGGTACAAGCAGAAGTGGGAAGACAACAGTGGTAAACAAGACTCAGCAGCTATTATCGATGACGTGCAGCTAAAAAATGGCAAGATCATCAGGTTAGATGAATATACACGAAAACTCCACTAATTAATTATTCCAAATAATGTAAAAAGAGCGTTGCAGTGCAGCGCTTTTTTTTACATGTTTCTCCTGTATTGGCCGCCAACTTCATAAAGAGCATGTGTAATTTGTCCAAGAGAACAATATTTTACTGTTTCCATTAATTCGCCGAATAAATTACCATTATTGAGAGCAACCTGTTGCAAACGTTTGAGCATTTCTTCGCTCTTGTCTTTATGCAACTGGTGAAACTTCTCAAGGTTTTCTATCTGCTGATCTTTTTCCTGTTTGGTGCTCCTGATTACTTCCAGTGGAAGAATAGTTGGTGAGCCTTCTTTATTTAAAAAGGTGTTCACGCCAACAATTGGAAGTTGTCCGCTGTTTTTCATAGATTCATAATAGAGGCTTTCTTCCTGGATCTTATTTCTTTGATACATTCTTTCCATTGCTCCAAGCACGCCTCCTCTTTCTGAAAGCCTGTTGAATTCAGTCATCACAGCTTCTTCTACCAAATCCGTCAATTCTTCGATTAAGAAACTTCCCTGGTTAGGGTTTTCATTTTTTGCAGTTCCCAATTCACGATTAATTATCAATTGAATAGCCATTGCCCGGCGTACACTTTCCTCTGTTGGAGTGGTAATCGCTTCATCATAAGCATTTGTGTGAAGGCTGTTACAATTATCATAGATCGCGTATAAAGCCTGGAGCGTGGTACGAATATCATTGAAATCAATTTCCTGGGCGTGCAAACTTCTGCCACTCGTTTGGATATGATATTTTAACATTTGTGAACGCGGATTAGCCTTGTATTTATACTTCATCGCTTTCGCCCAAATCCGCCGCGCCACTCTGCCAATCACGCTGTATTCCGCATCCATTCCATTACTGAAAAAGAAAGAAAGATTGTGTGCAAAATCATCAATTTTCATTCCCCGGCTCATATAATATTCTACATAAGTAAACCCGTTGGAAAGAGTGTAAGCAAGCTGTGTAATAGGATTGGCACCAGCTTCAGCAATATGATAACCGCTGATGGAAACAGAATAAAAATTCCTCACCTTATTTTCAATAAAATATTCCTGTACATCCCCCATTAATTTCAACGCAAATTCTGTAGAAAAAATACAAGTGTTTTGTGCCTGATCTTCTTTTAAAATATCTGCCTGAACAGTGCCACGAACTGATGTTAATGTTTTCGCTTTTATTTCTTCGTAAATATTTTTATCCAAAACATCTTCACCGGATAAACCCAGCAATCTTAGTCCGAGCCCGTCATTTCCTTTTGGCAAATGACCTTTCATTTCCCCTTTTTCCGGCAAAACGGCTTCGCCGTTTATGCCAATATATTTTGGAAGTTCCCCAGGTTTATATTTCGATTCAATAACTGCGTTTACACGTTCACGTAAGTCGTTCCCGATAATATATTTTTCACATTGTTGATCGATGGCGGCATTTAAAAAGAAGGCAAGCAACATGGGAGCAGGCCCGTTAATGGTCATACTTACAGAAGTCCTGGGATCGCAAAGATCGAAACCGCTGTATAATTTTTTAGCATCATCAACAGTGGCAATGCTTACGCCGCTGTTTCCTACTTTACCATAAATATCAGGCCGAACAGCAGGATCTTCGCCATATAAAGTTACACTGTCAAACGCCGTACTCAGGCGCTTTGCAGGCTGCCCCAAACTTACATAATGAAAACGCCGGTTGGTCCGTTCCGGGCCTCCTTCTCCGGCGAACATTCTTGTAGGATCTTCTTCCACCCTCTTTAAAGGAAACACCCCTGCAGTATAAGGAAACTCTCCCGGAAAATTTTCCTGCAAACGCCAATGCAAAATATCGCCCCAATCTTTAAACTTCGGCACAGCAATCTTCGGTATCTTAAGATGGGAAAGCGATTCAAAAAATAATGGCTGTTTTATCACTTTTCCTCTTACATGGTATTCAAAAAAATCTTTTCGATAAAGCGCTTTTGTTTTATCCCATTCATCCAATAATTTTTTACCAACCGGCAATAATTTTTTTTCAACTTCAGCTTTTCTGTCTTCTAATACCTGAATAAAAATCCCGGTTTTTTCTTCGGTTACTGGTAAATTTTTTTTAAAATTTTCAATCGCACCATTTAATTGATACAACTGCGTAGCAATAGCAGATTGTTCTTCAGCCAGTTTATTATAATGTTCGATTTCTTCAGCTATTTCAGCAAGATACCTTACGCGTTTAGCAGGAATGATTGAATGACTGTAACTTTCACTTCGTGACGGCGCTTCATATTTTTTCCATTCACGTCCTGTTTTTGTGTTAACGTCTTCTATAATTTTATTGAACAGTTCGTTACATCCCGGATCGTTAAAAGTTGAAGCAACTGTACCAATAACCGGGAGTTCATCATCTTTTGAATGCCACAAACCATGATTGCGTTTGTATTGTTTTTTTACATCGTGAAGCGCATCCAATGCGCCTGCTTTATCAAATTTGTTGATGCAAATAATATCGGCATAATCAAGCATGTTGATTTTTTCTAACTGAGAGGCAGCACCATATTCCGGTGTCATTACATACATGCTCACATCGCAATAGTCCAGAATAGACGCATCACTTTGACCGACGCCGGCGCTTTCCAAAATAATAAAATCATAACCGGCCGCTTTACAAATATCCAACGCCTCCTGTACGTAATTGCTCAATGCTTTATCATTTTCACGTGTCGCCAATGAGCGCATATATGCGCGTGGATTGTGAATGGAATTCATGCGAATGCGATCGCCTAATAAAGCGCCGCCGGTTTTTTTTCTTGAAGGATCAACAGAAATAACGGCGATGGTTTTATCTTCATAATTTTTTAAAAACCGCCTTACAATTTCATCTGTTACTGAAGATTTTCCGGCTCCTCCAGTTCCGGTAATACCAAGGACCGGCGCCAATTTCTTTTCTGTTTTACTTTCAGCGATTTCAATTTCTTTTCCAGTCTCAGCCCAGGTAATTGACTTCGCAACTTTTTTAATATCGTGCCATTCCTCTAAAACAAATTTTCCATTATGACCGTTCGTGTTTTCTGGATTCTTATTTTCCGGAGGGCGGCCGCTTTTCTCTATTACATCCTCAATCATTCCTTCCAGCCCCATCTTTCTTCCATCATCAGGCGAATAAATTTTCGTAATTCCATAAGCTTCCAGTTCTTCAATTTCTTCAGGCAAAATCGTTCCACCGCCGCCACCAAAAATTTTAATATGCTGGTAACCATTTTTGTCAAGAAGGTCTTTCATGTATTTGAAAAATTCAAGATGTCCACCCTGGTAACTGGTAATGGCAATACCATCCGCATCTTCTTCTATCGCGCATTCCACAATTTCATGAACACTCCTGTTGTGCCCAAGGTGAATAATTTCAGCGCCTTTGCTTTGTAAAATCCTACGCATAATATTTATTGCCGCATCATGACCATCAAATAATGAAGCGGCTGTTACAATTCTTATTGTATGATTTTTTTTGTCCGGCATATCACGCTTTTATTTCACGAATTTCTTCGAATTACATCAATTGAGTAAAACACTCTTTTCGGTGTTTGTAAAATTACAACTAAAGAAAGCGAAAATAAATTAACGAATTTTCAAAATGAAAAAGATTAAAGCTTCATTTTTAGATCATTTTAAATGTAAGTTCTGCGAACTCTTCAACGCTTAACGTCTCAGCACGGCGATCGAAAAATTTATCCTGAAGTTCCTCCTTTGGCAATAAACTTTTTACGCCGTTTCGCAACGTCTTACGGCGTTGGTTAAACGCAGTTTTTACCAACACCCAAAATGCCCTTTCACTTTTTACAGGCAAAAAACTTTCTCTTCTTGTTAATCGGATCACGCCGCTTTGCACTTTAGGTTGTGGTACAAACGATTCATTTCCCACAGAAAACAAATATTCTACGTTATAATAGTATTGGATAAGCACACTTAACACTCCATAGACTTTGCTTCCTTCTTTCGCCGCAGCGCGCTCTGCCACTTCTTTCTGGAACATTCCGATCACAACAGGAACATATTCTTTCCAGTCTAAAACTTTAAATAAAATTTGAGTAGAAATATTATAAGGGAAATTACCGATCACCGTAAATGGTGCGTCAAAAGGGCGATCCATTTCCAAAAAGCTTTTATGAATGAGCTCATTTTTGAGAGAGGCAAATTGTTTTATCAAAAAATCTATTTTCTCATCATCCAATTCTACTGCTTTAAAATGAATGTTGGGAATTTTTACCAAAAGTTTAGTCAGTGCGCCGCCACCCGGACCAACTTCGAGTAAATTTTTAAATGGATGTTGCATAAGGGCAGCTATAATTTTATCAACTACTTTTTCATCTTTTAAAAAATGCTGGCCGAGAGATTTTTTGAGTGTATGCATGAAGGTGCAAGTTAAAGATTAGTTGATAGGCTGCTTTGTTTATTCGTTTATTGACTGTTGAACACAGGAAAGACAATTCTTGATTATTTGTTCATTTACTGTAATTTTCAACTTATCACATTTTCAAATTTTCACATTGATATACTCAACAAAAGGAATTGTTTTAAGGACGATAAAATACGGCGAGACAAGCGTCATCGCTTCGGTTTTTACCGAACTTTTCGGTATACAATCCTATTTGGTGAATGGTGTAAGAACTTCCGGGAAAACTTCAAAAGCGCATTTTTTTCAACCTTCTTCTATATTGGAGATGCAGGTTTATCATAATGAATTAAAAAATCTTCAACGGATAAAAGACCTTAAATGGAGTGTGCTTTACAAAAACATTTTAAGTGATGTTACGAAAAATTCAGTCGCACTTTATATGGTGGAACTTTTGCAAAAATGCCTTAAACAACCGGAAACAAATGAAGATCTTTTCAATTTTTGTGAAGATTCCTTTTTGGGATTAGATGTGGCTTCAGATGAAGTAGCCGCAAATTTCCCCATATATTTTTCAATTCATCTTGCGCAAATTCTTGGTTTTCGTTTATTGGACAATTATTCTGAGCAAAGAAATATTTTTAACCTTCATGAAGGAAATTTTTCTGAGGAAGAGTCAGCAGCACCGAACCATTTAAGCAAAGAATTAAGCTTTCATATTGCAGAATTATTGAAGGCTGTTCATCCCGACGATTTGACGGAGATAAAACTGAACCGAAAAATTCGCGCTGCTATTTTAAAAAGCCTTGAGAATTATTACATATGGCATGTTCCTGAATTTGGAACGATGAAAACATTGAATGTTTTGTCTGAAGTTTTAGGATAGGTTTCATTCTTCCCGATAATCATCAGGAGAAGAAAATGTAAAAGGCTCAACTTAACCAACTGAATAGTTGGTAGACGTGCTCGTTTAAAGCAACCGTTTTGCATATGATTCCTTAATTATTTTTTCGCCATCTACATTTTCAATTAATACAACTCCCGGTTTTTTGCCTTTCTCAAAGCTTCCTAAAGTAGATTCCATTTGTAAAGCTCTTGCACCGTTAACTGTTGCCCATTGTAAAAGCGCTTCTGTTTTTAGCGAAGGAAATTTCTGAACGATCGTTTTTATTTCTTCCAAAATATCCAACTGGTGATTCGAAGCTAAACTATCAGTTCCTAAAATAATATGACAATTATTGTTTACAAAAAGATCTACATCAGGAAGGGAATTTTCGATGTACAAATTCGCATTCGGGCAAAGGCAAAACGAAATCAACTGACTGGAATTTTTATTCTCCTTTATAAAATCAAGATCTTCCTGTTTTGTAAAAGTATTGTGCACAAGGATGACAGAAGCTGCGCTTGAAAATTTCTTAAAGTAACTTTCAATACTTCTGATTTTTTGGGCACGGTAAAAGGAATTATCAATCTTCATCATCTCATACATTTTGGTAAAATCTCCTTTTCCTTCCATAAAAAAAACGTCTTCATGAACAGTTTCCTGGTTGTGAATACTTATCGTTTTTCCGAAAAAATAAGGAATGATCTTTTTCCATAATTCCTTTGAAACCGAATAAGGAGCATGGGGAACAATAGAAGCTTTCAAGGCTTTCTTTTCAAATTCATCAAAAATTTCTTTGCTTTTTTCAAATCTTGCTTCTGCAACTTGAGGAAGCCAACCACTTGTTTCAATGAAATTATAATATTGCAAATTTTTCTTTTGTTTTTGGGCAAGGGACAACGAATTATTAGAAATATCACCTACGGCAACGATTCCTTTCATTTTCATTTCCTGTTCAGCGATTTCCATCGCAGATAAAATTTCCTCTTCATCAAAATGTCTTTCTGAAACCACTTTAAAAACAAAATCCACCAAGCCCGTTTTTTCAGGAATAATATCTTTTAAGTGCGAAAGTTCGAGATGACAATGTGCGTTTATAAATCCCGGGGAAAGAATTCCTTTCAAAACTTCCACATCTTCTCCGGCATCACCCGCGGTTGCAATATTTAGAATTTTTCCTTCTTCATCAGTGATAAGTATATTTTCATTATTCAATAACCCCTTTCCGGTAAATAAATAATCAGCTCTGAATTTTCGATATCGCATGTAAAAAGGATTAGATTAATTTTGCCCACAATTATCAAAGATAAAGGGTAAAAATTTCTACATCAAGTGGTTCACAATTTACCCAACGACCACAAAATAAAATTGTAAAGAAAAATATGCTTGAAAAATTAGAAGCGATTAAAGCAAGATTTGATGAATTGGGAGTCGCATTAACGAACCCTGAAATAGTGAGCGATAATAAAAAATATAAACAGCTTAGCAAGGAATACCGGGACCTGGAAAAGATCGTGAATATCAGGAATAAATACGCTAAAACTCTTGATGACATTGACTTTAACAAAGAAGTATTAAATAGCGATGACGAAGAAATGCGTGAAATGGCCAAGGAAGAATTGCCACAATTGCAGGAAGAAAAAGAACAATTAGAAAAGACGATTCGTACCATGCTAATCCCGAAAGATCCCCAGGACGAAAAGAATTGTATCCTTGAAATAAGAGCCGGAACGGGCGGAGATGAAGCTTCACTTTTCGCCGGGGACCTCACAAGAATGTATTTAAAATTCTGTGAATCAAAAGGTTGGAAAACGGCTTTACTGAGTGAAAACGAAGGGACGGTCGGCGGATATAAAGAAGTTCAGTTAGAAGTTACCGGCGAGGATGTTTATGGCACTTTAAAATTTGAAAGTGGTGTTCATCGCGTCCAGCGTGTGCCTGATACCGAAGCAAGCGGACGTGTTCATACGAGCGCTGCAACTGTGGCAGTGATGCCGGAAGCTGAAGAAGTGGACGTAGAGGTGAAAGAAAGCGACGTAAAAATGGAAACTGCGCGCAGTGGTGGAGCGGGCGGACAGAATGTAAACAAAGTAGAGACAAAAGTAATGCTGACGCACATTCCGACAGGGTTGGTGATTGTTTGCCAGACAGAAAGAAGCCAATTGGGCAACCGCGAAAAAGCGATGCAAATGCTCCGAACCAAACTATATGAGGAAGAAGTGAGAAAGCAGGAAGAAGAAATTTCGCGCCACAGAAAAAGTCTCGTGAGCACAGGTGACAGGTCTGCCAAAATAAGAACCTACAACTATCCGCAAGGCAGAGTGACAGACCATCGTATTGGATTGACAGTTTACAATCTTGAAGATGTGCTTAACGGCGATTTACAGGAATTTATTGATGCACTGCAATTTGCAGAAAATGCTGAAAAGCTGTCTAATCAATAGGTACAGACAATTATCAACTCATTAAAAAGCAGTAAACACACTATTGTCGCAGTATTTTATTTTGCATAATTGTTAAGCAATTCTAAAAACAAATTTCTATTCAATTCATTTCTCCTGTTATTAAGTCTTTATTAACAAAAGCGTTTTTACTTTTGGCATGTGATTTGAAATATAGCAAGTCAAACAACATTAAATTTCAATTTTCTCATAAGCAGTTAGTTTTGGTAAACGGCCCCTGTTTCTACAGGGGCCTTCTCTTTTTATGACCTTCAACTAATAATTTTTTGTTAAGCCACTCTATATTTACCTGATAAATAAAAATGAGAATTGCCCGCAGTATAACTTCGCGTAATAATGTTATTTGAAAAACATTATCAGAGCATGATCACTAATAATACGGCGCAAATTTTCCAGACAAACAAGCCCACAAGATGGAAAAGGTTTAAATGGACCGGCCGGGTGTTTTTAATGATTGCTACTTTTTTCATGGTGGTTCTTGGCATTGCTTTATACAGTGGTTCCTTACCCAACGTTCCTAATTTGCAGGCAAAGGCACGCGAATATCAAACTGCTCTTGATCCTTCCAACCCGCTAATCTTACAAAACAATCAAAATACAAAATACAAAGGCTTCAAGGATTTTCTATTCAAAAAGCTTAAAGCAGATTCCTTAAAAAAGAATAAGAGCAACGGCTTTTCAAAAGCCAATTCACTTTCCCTGATCCGGGCAGCATTTTATACTCCCTGGAATGCAAAACTCGCATTACCGGACCTTGAAAAAAATGCTGATAAGATCAATACTATTTTTCCTGAATGGTTTTTTATTGATACGATTACACATACGCTGCAAACGAGGATTGATAGTGCCGGACTAAAACTCATGAGGCAAAAGAGGCTGCGTATTATGCCGATTCTTTCCAATTTCAATTCTACAAAAAGTGATTTTGACGGCAAACTGCTTCATGCAATATTAAAAGATTCTGCTACTGAAAATAACTTTATAAACCAAGTAGCTGATACACTTTCGTTTTATGGGCTAAATGGAATTAATGTCGATTTTGAAGAGATTGCTGAAAAGACAAATGCACCGCTTACCGCCTTTCAGAAAAAGTTATATGAAGCATTACATGCACGAAATATGCTCGTGACGATGGATGTGGAACCGAAAAATAATGATTACGATTACCGGAAATTATCTGATTATAATGATTATATAATATTGATGGCGTACGACCAATACAACGGTTCGACAGGCCCGGGGCCTATCAGTGCGCAAAAATGGATCGAAGATGCTTTGTCATGGACATCAGATAAAATCGATCCTTCAAAAATTATTTTGGGTATTGCAGGATTTGGCTATAGCTGGTCTGACGGAAAAGTAGATTCGCTTCCGCTGACTTACAATGACGCGATAAATAAAGCAAAAACAATTGGAGCTAAAATTATTTATGATGATGATACTTACAATCTTCATTATGATTATGCAACCCAAAGTGAATCTGATTCAACAGATATTGTGAATCACGAAGTATGGTTTACAGACGCAGCGACTACTTTCAATATTTTAAGATTTAGCGATGAATTTCCAACTGCAGGAACAGCGCTTTGGCGATTCGGGTAGTGAAGACCAGCGCATCTGGAAATATTATAATCAGAAATTTGAGCAACGATTCACTTCGAGACGACATCCCTTTAATTTTGATTCTTTAAAAACAATTCCCATTATACAGAACAATGTCGGATTCCAGGGAGAAGGGGAAGTTTTGGATATTTTGTATGCTCCCCAACCCGGCAAGATCAGTTTTGAAATTGATACTTCTGAAGAATTGATTGCTGAGCAAAATTATCTTCAACTTCCTTCAGGATATGTGATACGAAGATTTGCAGAAGATACTACCGTTGGAAAAGGACACAAACTTATTCTCACCTTCGATGATGGGCCAAGTGCCGAATGGACGCCTAAAATTCTTGATATTCTTGAAAGAGAAAAAGTGCCCGCTGCATTTTTTGTAGTCGGTATTAATGCAGAGCAAAATATTCCAATTTTGGCTCGTGAATACAATGATGGTTTCGAAATAGGCAATCATACTTTTACCCATCACAACATTGCGGAAATGAGCGTTCAGAGAGCCGCATTGGAAATGAAACTCACGCGTTTACTCATTGAAAGTATCACAGGTCATTCGACTATTTTGTTCAGAGCGCCTTACAATGCCGACTCTGAACCGGAAACTTATGAAGAACTGGCACCTATTCAGCGGAGCCGGGACGAAAATTACTTAACCATTAATGAAAGTATCGACCCAAATGACTGGGCACCCGGGGTTTCCGCAGATACTATTTTTAATCGGGTTGTACGGCAGGTTGAAACAAATAATGCAAGTATTATTTTGTTGCATGATGCCGGCGGTGATACACGAGAGTCAACGGTTGAAGCGCTTCCAAAAATAATAGATTACTTTAAAAAGAAAGGATATGTTTTTACCAGCGTTTCTGATTTGATGGGAAAAACAAGAGACCAGGTAATGCCGCGCGTTACGAATGCACGCGACCGGTGGACAAGGAAATTCAATTTTTTCCTTGCAGAATCTACTTATTGGGCGGGCCAGATATTGTTCACATTATTTATCATCGGCATTTTATTGTCAGTTGGCCGCATGATATTAATGGCGCTTCTTGCAAGTATCCAAAAAAGAAAAGAAAAAAATTCAAAGTCAATTCTACCAGCTTTTATGTTGGGGGATAAAAGCGCCTTACCTCTGGTAAGTATCATTATTCCGGCTTATAACGAAGAAGTAAACGCGGTCAGAACAGTAAAAAGTTTATTGTCCCAGGACTATGCTCAAATTGAAATCATTTTTGTTGATGACGGCAGCGCAGACAGAACTTTTAAAACAGTAAAGGAACAATTTAAGGGAAATCATAACGTGTATGTTTACACGAAAATAAATGGAGGAAAGGCTTCAGCACTGAATTTTGGTATTGAAAAATCGAACGGAGATTTTGTGGTATGCATTGATGCAGATACACAATTAAAATCTGATGCGGTTACTTTATTAATGAAAAAATTTGACGAAGAAAATGTAGCCGCTGTTGCAGGAAATGTAAAAGTTGGCAACGAAGTAAATATGATCACCAAATGGCAAAGCATAGAATATATAACTTCTCAAAATTTTGATCGCCGCGCCTTTGATCTTTTAAATTGCATTACCGTTGTGCCGGGCGCTATTGGCGCTTTTAGAAAAGACGCAATTTTAATTGCCGGTGGGTTTACTACAGATACCCTGGCAGAAGATTGCGATCTTACTATGCGGCTTTTGCGCAGTGGTTATATTATAAGGAATTGCACCACTGCTATTTCTTATACAGAAGCACCCGAAACTTTCAAACAATTTTTGAAACAACGTTTCAGGTGGAGTTTTGGCGTAATGCAATGTTTTTGGAAACATCGTGACACACTTTTTAACTCAGAATATAAAAATTTTGGAATGATTGCGATGCCGAATATTCTCATTTTTCAAATCATTCTGCCAATTCTTGCTCCTCTGGCCGATATTATTTTGGTGTTGAGTTTGTTGGCTGCTTCTTTTGGAATTGTGGTGGCAAGCATTCCTCATATCATTCTTTATTATTTAATTTTTACCTTGGTCGATATTGCAGGAGCCGCGCTGGCCTTTGCTTATGAAAAAGAAAATCATATTAAATTGATTTGGATGCTGCCACAGCGATTAATTTATCGCCAATTGATGTATTACATTCTCCTGAAATCTTTTAATAAAGCGATTAAAGGAGAGCTGCAGGGCTGGGGCGCATTGAAGAGAACAGGAACGGTGAAAGAAGTAGCGGTTGTAAATTAAAAATTACGAATTTCAAATGGGCAATTCTCCTGAACATTTTATGATACAGGCAATTAAAGAAGCGAATAAGGCTTTGGATGCAGATGAAGTGCCTATAGGTGCTGTAATTGTATTGAATGATAAAATAATCGCACGTGGATACAACCAGGTAGAAACATTAAATGATTCTACAGCTCACGCCGAAATAATTGCACTTACGTCGGCCTTCAATTTTCTTGGCTCCAAATATTTACCTGAAGCAACACTCTATGTTACCATCGAACCGTGTACGATGTGCTGTGGCGCTTTATATTGGAGTAAAATCGGCAGAGTGGTTTATGGAGCTGAAGATCCAAAACACGGAGGACTATCTTTACACTCTTCTTCCAAAAATTTGCTGCATCCGAAAACTAAAATAGTTAAAGATATTCTGTCAGATCAATGTGCTTTACTCATAAAAGATTTTTTTAAAAAGAAAAGATAAGGCTGGCGTGGAGTTTGTGCACTTGCTATTACTAATTTATTTTACGAAAAGCGGAATTTATCTCTTTAAAAAAAAGAAGTGGCTGAAATTCTACTATACATTAAGTAAATTTGTAACCCAAATATTTATTCACTTTTAAAAATAAAAAATTATGGCATTCACATTACCGCCTCTACCTTACGATTATAACGCGCTAGAGCCGAACATTGACGAGCAAACAATGCATATCCATCATGATAAGCATCACCAGGGTTACGTAGATAATCTGAATAAGGCAGTTGCAGGTACGGACAATGAAAATAAAACGTTGGAAGAATTGGTAAAAAACGCCGGAAGCCTGAGTACAGCCATCCGCAACAATGGCGGCGGACATTGGAATCACAGCTTCTTTTGGGAAATACTTTCTCCCAACGGAGGAGGCCAACCTGAAGGCAAATTAGCTGACGCAATTAAAGATGCTTTTGGTTCTTTTGACGAAATGAAAGAAAAATTCAATGCAGCAGGTGCAGGAAGATTCGGTAGTGGCTGGGCCTGGCTGGGCGTTTCAGATGGAAAATTAAACATTTGTTCCACTCCTAACCAGGACAATCCGTTAATGGATGTTGCTGAATGCAAATGCACTCCTGTGTTAGGTTGCGACGTTTGGGAACATGCTTACTATTTAAAATATCAAAACAGGAGAGCCGAATACCTGAAAAATTTCTGGAATCTTGTAAACTGGAAAAAGGCTTCCGAAAATTTTGAAAACGCTTAACGCTTTTCGTATTTTATTGGAAAACCGCCGATTTCCCGGCGGTTTTTTTATTCCCTCAACAAAATAAAAATCTCAATTTATTGTTGATTTACTACATAATACAATAAGCCATAATGCTTAAGCGTTGTTATTTGGATATACCTATCTTATGAATTATAGAGAAAATACACCGGTAATTTTTTTAGGAAAAGAAATTGAAAGTGTTGATTTCGAAGCTTTTGCAGAATGCCGAATATTACCCAACAAAATATAACAGCAAAACAAAACGCAGGTTTAGCAGGCGTAATGAAAGTATGTGGTAAAACATATTACGGAAATTACGTACAGAATAAAGGAGTGAAACCGCGATTGCAAAAAGGGAAAAAATGTATTTACTTTATCGTCCAAAAAAATTGTTTATTTAAAATTGAATCTTTATGAAAAACGATGCTTACGAAAGCAAATCAGCCTTTTCGCTTTTTTTCAAACATCTCGCAAAAAATTTTGTAGCCCTCTTTGAATCCGGAAACAAGAGAGAATTTCAGAGGTTAAAAGATTTTATTACTTCCTAAATACTTTTAACTGAATAGATATTCTACATCTTCCTTGCTCAGGCTCTTCACAAAAGTCTGGTCATCCGAAATCAATTCTTTTGCAAGGATACGCTTGCGTTCCTGTAATTTTAAAATTTTGTCCTCAATCGTATCCTTGCAAATCATCCGGTAAGCAAAGATATTTTTCGTCTGCCCGATACGATGGGTTCTGTCAATGGCCTGTTGCTCCACAGCAGGATTCCACCAGGGATCTACAATATAAACATAATCTGCAGCGGTCAGGTTTAAACCTACTCCACCGGCTTTGAGTGAAATAAGAAATACACGACATTTTTCATTTGTCTGGAAATTTTGAATTGCTTTTTCACGATCCGGAGCTGAAGTACTTCCATCAAAATATTCAAATTCGATATCGTTCTCTTTTAATTTTTGCTTAATGAGTGAAAGCATTCCAAGAAACTGCGAGAAAATAAGGGTTTTATGCTCACCTATATTTTCAGTTATTTCACGAGTAAGTTCTTCCAGCTTGATAGAATCATTAGGATATTTTTCATCTTCATTTAGTATCGCCGGACTATCGCAAATTTGACGCAGTTTCATTAATCCCTGTAAAATGGTAAGCTGAGATCTGTTGACTCCCTTTTCATCTATTACTCCCAAAATTTTATTGCGGTAAGCATTTCTGTAACTCTCATAAACATTTCTTTGTGCTTTTTCCATTTCACAATAAAGAATGGTTTCCGTTTTTTCAGGAAGATCTTTTGCCACCTGTTCTTTGGTTCTTCTTAAAATAAACGGGTACAATAATTTTTTCAAATGCTCTTTCTGTTCCTGTTCACCAAGCTTATCAATCGGGGTTGAAAATTGATTTCTGAAAAATTCGACAGTACCTAACAAACCCGGATTTAAGAAATTCATTTGAGCATAAATATCAAAAGTATTGTTTTGTAAAGGTGTACCACTCATGCATAAACGATTTTGTGCTTTAAGCAATCCAGCAGCTCTTGTCACTTTTGATGCTGGGTTTTTTATTGCCTGCGATTCATCCAATACAATATAGTCAAATGGAATTTTCATCAGCATTTGCACATCACTTCTTAAGGTGCCATACGTGGTGATGATGATGTTCTCATCTCCAAAATCTTCCTTTCTTTTCGAACGCGTGTTTCCATGATGAATACGCCAGGTAAGAGATGGAGTAAATTTCTGAATTTCATTTTCCCAGTTATAGATCAAGGTAGTGGGGCAAACGACCAGCGCTTTTAAATGTCCTTCTTCCTCTGCATAATGCTGAAGCATAGATAAAGCCTGCACGGTTTTTCCCAAACCCATATCATCAGCAAGTATACCGCCCCAGCCAACTGTATTCAAATAATTTAACCAATGAAAACCCGCAAGCTGATACGGACGAAGCCGGCTTTCCAATTCCCTGGGAATCGGAACCTGAGGAATAGTTTTAAAATTTCTAAGCCGGTCATATTTTTCATCAAGTTCAAACGAAAGTTCCTCTTCATCGCGCTGCTCATACAATTCATCTATCACACTCATGTGAAACTTCGATAACCGCAGGTTATTGCTCTTTCCTTCGCCTACTTTAAATAACAACGCATACTTTTTAATCCATTCATCAGGCAAAATTCCTAGTGTGCCATCATTCAATTGAACGAAAGATTGTTTGTTGGAAAGTGCTTTCTGTATTTCTGAAATGCCAATACGTTGTTCACCAAAAGCCAGCTCTACTCTTGCGTCAAACCAATCCATTCCACTGCTGAGATGAATGTGAGTTGAAGGTTTGGCTGTATTGAACCTGAAATTTTTAAGTGCATCAAATCCATAAACCGGTACTTTCATTTCTTTCATTGCATCTACAAATAAAAAGAACCAGTTGTTTTTAAGTACATCGGCCCCTTTTAAAACAAGGCTTTTGCTATGCGGCTGGTTTATAAACTGCGAATGAAGGCTGGCTAATTTTGAGATAAATTGCTGTTCCGCTTCCATGTTGCGTTTAACCATCAATACTTTTCCATTATCAGGTACGATTACAGTATCCTTATCAGTCGATTTTACACTAAACCCTTTGTAGGTGAATACCGGCTGAAACATCAGGTAATCGCCTTTTTCAATTAACATTATACTAATATCCGGCTGCCCTTCTTTTGTTTCTTTTATCAACGATTTAGAAAAAGAAACACGATATTCATCTGATAGCGGAAGAATCATTTCTTTTAAAAGGGAAGGCCATTGAGCGGCCGGAATCCGGAGTGGATTTTTAAATTTTTCCGCAATTAAAATTTGTTCTGACTTTTCCCACAGGTAAAAGGTTCGATCATGCAAAAACAACAAATCACTGTTCCATTCATTTTCTGACAATTTTACTTTTTCCTGATCTAAAAAAATCTGGCTTTCCATCACATATTCATTGCCGTTTGGAGCGACAGTAAACTCAATAACGGGTTTTTCAGCAGAAAGATCAACGGGCTCAAGATTTTGAGTAGTAAAGTTTTTCCCTTTTGGCAAATAAAAAACAGGCTTGTCCTCATTTTCGTTAATGATCCTTTTTAGCTTGGGATGAATAAATTCTGCCATCAACATTTTTGTTTCCTTAGGCAACTCATCATTTTCATCATAAATTATATTTTCCCAATATCCACTAAAAGGTGAATTTCGATTCAGGTACTTATTGATTTCAGATTGCTGGAGCTTTCTTGCCTGTTGAAGCAATTGTTTATCGCGGTTAATAAAATCAATGGTATTGACGAATTTTGAAAGATCAAGTTTCTCAATCCTTCCTACAAATTTATTCTCATCTTCATCAAATTCTCCCTGCACCACATCTACTGAAACAAAAGGGAATGATTTTTCGTTCGCATTAAAAACCAGTGTAAGTTGTTTACTTTTCGTTCTGATGGGTTTAGTTTCCACTTCAATAGCTTCCGTGGCGAATTCCTGTTGAGGACGAAAATTAGAAGGAGCCGTAACTCTCCTGATTGAAGAATCGATTACCTTCAAAAAAGGTTTTCCTTCTTTGTAAATAAATTCAAATTTACCCGAGAGATCATCGTCAAGGCTGTAACCATAGCCTTCCAATAACTTATTTTTTTCCTTATCCCAGTTTCGGATGCTGTCAAAATAATTCGGTCCCCAGTTATTCAACAGCTGAAGAAATAAAGCAGTTTTATGTTTGCAAAGCAGATGAGCGCCGTCATTACAGTTGCATGAAGTATCAAAATTTCTTTCCTCATTTTTTTGCAGAATGATGTGAAAAGTTTTTTCGTTTATTTCAAGGTCTGCCACCACTTTTTCATTGCCAGCTTCAATTATATTACACTTATTGCTTCTCAGAATTTCTTCCGCGGCGGTGTAATTCTCCATACCAGTCAGCATTCTGATCATTTTAAGATCAATATATCTTATCTTAACAACCGTATGCCTTTGATTATAAACCGGTGTTCCTTCATTTGAATCCAACAGATTTTTATCCACCAAATCCTGTAGCTGCATCAAAGCGGCGGCTTCGTGGCGGCAAATGTCAGCTAGATTATAAGGACAGGAACAACGAATTGAAAAGGTTTTAGGATCATCATATTTTTGAACCTGCACTTTGTAATAGGTATTATAGCTGTCATCCCTCACGCGGAAGTTTACAGAATGCATTAGTTCATCGTGATCTACAAGTTCAGCAAATCGTTGCGAATAAATTTTCTTTCCCCGGCGAATCACTTCATCAGTTCCGGAATTGTATATGTATTTAATAAAAAAGGGTAGTGCCAAAAAAAATAATGTTTATAATAAAAAAACGCTCGTAATAACCTGTTTCAATGCGAAAAAAGCAATTTGCAAAAATAAACAAAATTTAAAAGAGGTAAAAGAGTGTTTGCACTTATCCAGAGATATAGCGAAAAATTAAGATAGTTTTTAGCCGGCAACCAGCCGCCCACCTGAATATATACTGAGAATATTTGCATTATCTTCGGTGAGACAAAATTTTATATCTTCTTCCAGGCCAAAATTCATCAAGTCGTTGATAATGAGAAGCTTTTTTTTCTTTCAAAAAATCGACAAAACTTCCATTTGCCTGCAGGTACATCGTTTCCGCCAGTTGAGTAGCGTCGCAATTGATATCAAAATGTTCTTTTATCCGGTTAACAACTGCTCCTGCAAATAAAGTATCTTCAATATTGATCCGGTTTTTCCAGGCAGCACAAGCAAGAATTACACTTGATTTCTTCTTAACCAAATAATCACAAACTGAAGAAATATTACAAAACGAACCGGTAATTATTGAATTCGCATTTGCTGTAAGGGCTATATGTAAAAGTTTAGTACCGTTAGTTGTAGTAAGTACCACGGTTTTCCCTTTTATAAAATCCGGAGTGTATTGCAATGGCGTATTCCCATATTGCAAACCTTCTGCTATTCTGCCATCTCTTTCGCCTGCAGTAATCACTTCCATCTGTCTGCCCAACTTGATACAGTCCGCAACACTATCCACGGGAATTATAGATTTTGCGCCATTATATAAGGCACTTGCAATAGTAGAAGTAGCGCGAAGAATGTCAATGATTACAACAATGCTATCCGTTATATCATACAAGTTTAAAAGCGCAGGAGATAAAACTGTATTTAAAGTAGGTATTTCTTTTTTTGGAGATCTCATTTCACACTAAAATATTTTCTTTTTTAAACAAATGCTTACTCAAAAGGCGTTTTAACCACTTTTGCCCGCAGCAATTTATCTCTTATTTTAATAAAAACTTCTGTATCGATTTTTGAATAGCTTGTACTAACATAACCCATGGCAATTCCTTTTTGGAGCGAAGGCGATTGCGTACCGCTGGTAACCTCTCCTATTACTTTCCCATCTTCATTCTGAATTTCATAACCGTGACGAGGAATACCTTTTTCCATCATTTCCATGCCAACTAATTTTCTTTTTACGCCTTCGGTTTTTTGTTTTACAAAAATTTCTTTTGCTATAAAATCTTTATTCAATTTTGTTATCCATCCAAGGCCTGCTTCCAATGGAGATGTTGTATCATCAATATCATTTCCATAAAGACAATATCCCATTTCTAATCTCAGGGTATCGCGTGCGGCTAAGCCGATTGGTTTTAATCCTTTTGACGCGCCTTCCTCAAAAATTGTATTCCATACCGCATCTGCATTACCACCTTTATCTTCAAAATAAATTTCTATCCCGCCGGCGCCTGTATAGCCTGTTGCACTGATAATCACATTATCCACGCCGGCAAATTTCCCTTTTTGAAAAGTGTAATATTTCATGTCCAGAATATCAATATCAGTAAGCGGTTGAAGAATCTTCGTGGCATTCGGGCCTTGAATAGCCAACAAGCATGTTCGATCCGAGATGTTGTGCATCTCTACATTCTCGCTGTTATGTTCGAGAATCCAATGCCAGTCTTTCTCAATATTTGACGCATTTACAACGAGCATGTACGACTTATTTTCTTCAAGGCAATAGACGATAAGATCATCAACTATTCCTCCTTCGTTGTTTGGAAGACAACTATATTGAGCTTTTCCGGCGGAAAGTTTCGAAGCGTCATTACTGGTTGTACGCTGAATAAGATCAAGCGCTTTGTCTCCTTTCAAAATAAATTCACCCATGTGACTCACGTCAAAGACTCCAGCATTTTTACGTACAGCCTGGTGTTCCTCATTGATTCCGGAATAACTGATTGGCATATTAAAACCAGCGAATTCAGCCATTTTAGCACCAAGCGCAAGATGCTTTTCAGTGAAAGGAGTGCTCTTCATTTTTAAGATTTAAAGTGCTGCTAATTTAGGAGAAATTCAAGCTGTATCAGAAACCCTTGAAAATTTCTACGCTAAAAGTGTTATGTTATGAAAGTGCCTGAACCATTCCTCCTTCAACTACTTTTTGCAACTCTTCATGAATTTTACCATTGGTAGCAATGATTCCCGGAAGATAAGGGGAATAAGGATCGCCTTTAAGATTAGTAACTTTTCCACCGGCTTCCTGAACTATCAAAAATCCGGCAGCACTATCCCAGGCATTTAATTCATGCTCATAAAAACCATCAAACCGTCCGGCAGCCACCCAGCAAAGATCTATTGCTGCGCTTCCTAATCTTCTTACAGGTATTCCCTTTTTGATCAATTTAGAAAACACTTCCAGTGGCCCATTTGGATTATCAAGGTAAGTATAGGGAAAACCGGTAACGAGGCAACTTGTAATCAGGCGTGTTTTACTGCTGACAGAAATTTTTTCATCATTTAGTGATGCTCCTTTACCTTTTTCGGCAAAGAAAAATTCTTCAAGGTTGGGATTATAAACCGCGCCCATCAACATTTCTCCTTTGAATTCCAAACCGATGCTTACACAGCAAATAGGAATTCCATTCGCAAAATTTACCGTACCATCAATCGGGTCAATAATCCACTTGTAATCACTTGTTGAAACCTTTTCTTTACTTTCTTCGCTCACAATTCCATGATCAGGAAATGCGGATTTAATTACTTCAAGAATGGCTTTGTCAGCAGCATGGTCGGCTTCCGTCACCAGGTTGTTGATACCTTCTTTGTGGCTGATAATAAATTTACCGTTAAAAAATTTTTTCAATTCATTGGCGCCTGCTTTTGTCGCGGCTATTAAAGTTTCTTTATACATTTTGCAAAGATTAAAAAATTTGTTGGATTAGTCGAATCAGTTTTGGGTGTCTGCTTTTATTGCTAAATTGCTGTTTTTATCGATCATTCCATTTACCAGTAAACCGGCAAATAAATCCCATTTTTATTTTACCAATCAATCATAGTCTAAGCTTTGCAACTTTCCGTCATCATAATAAATTATAACGTAAAATATTTTTTGGAGCAAAGTCTTTTGTCTGTAGAAAAAGCCATGAAAAGTATTGATGGAGAAATTATCGTGATTGACAATAATTCAAGCGACGGGAGTTTTGATTTTTATAAAAACCGTTTTCCAGATGTTAAATTCATTTGGAACAAAACGAATGTGGGTTTTGCAAAAGCCAATAACCAGGCATTGCAAACAGCAAAAGGTGATTACATTCTATTTTTGAATCCAGATACTATTATCCCGGAAGATTGCCTTGAAAAATGTATTGATTTTTTGAAAACAAAAAACGATGATGCTGCTTTAGGAATAAAAATGCTTGATGGTGGTGGCAAATTTTTAAAAGAAAGCAAAAGAGCTTTTCCATCGCCGCTTACTTCGTTTTACAAACTTGCGGGTTTATCAAAATTATTTCCACATTCAAAAAAATTTTCGAAATACCATTTGGGTAATTTAAGCGAAAATCAAAATCATGAAGTGGATGTATTGGCAGGCGCATTTATGATGATCCCCAAAAAGATTCTTGAAAAAACCGGCGGTTTTGATGAACAATTTTTTATGTATGGGGAAGACATTGATCTGAGTTACAGAATTCAGAAGGCCGGTTTCAAAAATTATTATTTTGCAAAAAGCGCCATTATACATTTTAAAGGAGAAAGTACAAAAAAAGGAAGCCTCAATCATGTAAAAATATTTTACAAAGCCATGAGCATTTTTGTAAAGAAACATTACGGAGAAAACCAGGCAGACGTGTATCGTTTCTTTTTAAATTCTGCGATTTTTTTCAGGGGATCACTTTCAGCGGTTAAAAGAATCGGTAAAAAAGTTTCTTTAAAAACCGAAAACAGTTCGATCAGTAGAACAAAAGTGGTAATAGCGGGAAGTGAAGAAGAATTTGAAGAAGTAAAAGATCTTTTAAAAGACGCAGCGCCGCATAAAATAATAGCAGGAAGAATAGAAACTGATAAAGTTTTCAATAAAAATACTATTGCTTCTTTCGGTGATTTTACAAATGTTTTGTCATTTACCGGGGCGAATGAAATCATCTTTTGTGAAGGTCAGCTTTCATTCAAACAAATGATTGCAGCGATGAAGAAAGTACCGGCGAATGTCGTCATAAAAATTTTTGCAAATAGAAGCCATGCGCTTATCGGAAGTGGGAATAAAAAACTTCCGGCAAATATCATTTTAAAGAAACAGGAATAGCGGTTGATTGTTCCGCAAAATAAAAATGCGTCTTCTTTATTCGTTTACTGTCAAAGCGCTTATTTATCAACAACATTTGTATCGCTATATTTTCCATTTATAAAGAGTATTTGTTAAGTTGAACTTATAAAATATAATTTCCGCTAACAATTTCCGAAATTGCAGCCTAAAATTTAATGAATGGCGTATAATAGTTACCGGCCGAACCAGTCTTCCACGCCGGTTGTCTTGAATTTAATCATCATCAACGCGATAGTTTTTGTTGCTCAATTGGCTTTTGATAAAACAGGCCTCGATGTTACGGGTGGAACGAATTTAGGTTGGCTTACCAGCAGGATCGGACTGTGGTCCGTTGGAACAGGATTATTCAAACCTTACCAATTGGTAACACACATGTTTGCTCACGGCGGATTTTTTCATATTCTTTTTAATATGTACGCTCTTTGGTTATTTGGTTCCGCACTTGAAAGGCTTTGGGGCCCACAAAAATTTCTCATCTTTTATTTTCTTTGTGGATTAGCCGCTGGCGTTGCTGAAATGTTTCTCGTCCCAATTGGTTTTGCCATCGGCGCTTCAGGCGCTATTATGGGGCTTCTTGGTGCTTTCGCTTATACATTTCCAAATATCCAATTTTATATATTACCGATTCCTTTTCCCATTAAAGCGAAATATCTCGCAATTATTTATGCAGCCTTTGACCTCTTCGGACAATTCTCAGGGTTTGGAGGGAATGTTGCTCATTTTGCACATCTTGGGGGGCTGGCGATGGGATTAATTTTATGTATTATATGGAAGAAAGGCGGCAGAAGAAATTACTAAAACTGTAATTAAGCTGTTTAAAAATGCTGGTAATTTGGTAATTTTACCATGCAATTTTTAAGAAACAGAAAATGGGTGAATCAGAAAGATACATGGACCGCCGGCTAAAAAAGATCCGGCTCGGCGACGACAATAATGCGTTGATGGCTCTTGTGGCAATCAATGCTTTAATTTTCGTCAGTTTCGGGCTTATCCAGGTAATCTATTACATTTCAAAATCTTCTTCTACCGCTTTTCAATATGAGATACTGAGATGGTTTATTGTTCCTGCCAAGCTTTCTTCAGTTGCTGCCAAACCCTGGACTGTATTCACTTACATGTTTGTGCATGTCGGTTTTATTTACACGCTCATTAATCTTGTTTGGCTTTGGGTTTTTGGTTCCATATTGCAGGATCTTTCCGGAAATTCTAAAATAATCCCTGTATATATTTATGGTGGTATTGCGGGCGCTGCTTTTTTTGTCGCTTGCAGCTATGCTTTTCCTAATTTAAGAGACCAGGTTGAATATTCATTTATGTATGGCGGAAACGCAGGTATCATGGCGGTGGCATTAGCAACCACAACACTCGCACCTAATTACCGCCTGTTTAAAATGCTTAATGGTGGGATTCCTTTGTGGATTCTTACTATCCTTTACGTCATTATTGATTTCAGTGGCACCGGTGAGGTGTCACATCACCTGGCACACCTTGGCGGAGGGCTGATCGGATTTTTATTTGTGGTGAGTTTAAGAAAAGGATATGACTGGAGTAGCTGGATGAACCATATTTACACTTGGTTTGTCAATCTTTTCAATCCTGATAAACCTGTTCATCAAAATCAGAAGATGAAAGAAAAAGTATTTTACAAGACAGGTGGTCAAATGCCTTTTGTTAAAAGGCCTGTAATTACCCAGCAACGGATAGACGAGATCCTTGACAAGATTAACCAAAAAGGATATAACCATTTATCAGATGAGGAAAAAGCCATCCTGGAAAAAGCGCGGGAAACAGACTTTTAATTCTGAATAATATAACGTTGTTTCACGAAAATAATAGGATTGCCTGAAATGGAAAAGCCTTTACTGCGCAGGTTTACAAAAAAGATTTTTATCTGGTTGAATATTGTCATCGGAATCATTTTCCTCGCAGGTGCTAATGTAAAATATTTTGATCCTGAACATTGGTGGTTTATTAACCTGTTTACTTTGGCTTTGCCCTATTTGCTTCTCCTCTTGGTTTTGTTTATTCTCTTTTGGATTTTCGTAAAACCGGCGTGGAGCCTTATTTCTTTAGCCATTATTTTTTTCTCTCTTCATGCGGTAAAAAATATTTTTCCATTACATCTTGGATCTGATTTTCCAATCCACAAAAAGAGTGGAAACATTCGCATTATGAGTTGGAATGTAGAATTGTTTAATATTCTTCACTATAAAGATCACCCGGAAAAAAAACAGGAGATCATAGACCTGATAAATAAATATAACCCCGACATTGCCTGTTTCCAGGAAATGGTAGCCGGCGATAGTAAAAAGGCAATTAATTATTTTCCGGATATTAAAAATGCATTAAAGTTTTCAGACTATTTTTATTCTTATGTGGTAAAGAATGACTTTGATAAATACCACCATTATGGAATAATTATTTTTTCAAAATTCCCAATTGTCAGGAAACAAACCCTTGTGAACAATCCGAACAGTTATAATTCAACTTTTCAATTTGTAGATATTTTGGTAGCAAAAGATACTTTCAGAATTTTTAATGTTCATCTACAGTCTTTGAAATTTTCAAAAACCAATTTGAACTATTTGGATAATGGAACTGTACCATCCGAGGGAAATATTTCAGAATCAAAAAATATTGTTGAAAAAATTAAGCTTGGCGTATTAAAAAGAGCGGCACAGGCCGATTTCATAAAAGATGAACTTGATCACAGCCCTTATCCGGTTATTGTTTGTGGAGATTTTAACGATGTACCACTTTCATATGCGTACGAAACAATCGGTAAAGGGCTTCAAAATGCTTTTGTAGCAAAAGGTTCGGGAATTTCCGGCACGTTCAGTTCCATATCTCCTACTCTTCGAATTGATAATATTTTTACAGATAAAAAATTTAAAATAACTGAATTTACAAGAATTAAAAAAAGTTACAGCGATCATTTTCCCATTCTTGCAGATGTAAAATACCAGGCAGTAAACCAATAAGTATTTTTATTAAAATCAGATTGTAAAAGGTAGAATATCTTTACAGGCTTAAAATAGACAGGACTGTCTTCCTGTGGAAGATAATTTTTTAAATATAAAATAGTATGGCTCTTAGAATTTATAATTCACTAACAAAAGAAAAAGAAGAATTTATCCCGATAAATCCACCACATGTAGGTATGTATGTATGCGGCCCTACTGTAAGCGGCGAAAGTCATCTTGGCCATGCGAGGCCTTATATTACATTTGATGTCGTGTACAGGTACCTGTTATATCTCGGTTACAAAGTACGTTACGTCCGCAACATCACGGATGCCGGGCATTTTGAGGAAGAAGGCAGACAAGCAGAAGACAAAATTTCTTCAAAAGCTCTGCTTGAAAAAGTAGAGCCGATGGAACTTGTTCATAAATACACCAATCTTTTTCATTGGGCCTTCAGGCAGTTAAATACCCTTGAGCCGAGTATAGAACCTACTGCAACAGGACATATCGTAGAACAGATTGGAATGATTGAGGAGTTGATCAAAGCAGGTTATGCATATGTAGTAAACGGATCAGTTTATTTTGATGTAAAAAAATATGCCGCCAGCCATGACTATGGTAAATTAAGCGGCCGTGTGGTTGATGATCTTTTAGAAACAACGCGTGAATTGGAGGGGCAGGATGAAAAAAGAAATAAAGCTGATTTCGCACTGTGGAAACTTGCACCGCCACAACATATTATGCGGTGGAAAAGCCCGTGGGGAGAAGGCTTTCCAGGATGGCATATTGAATGCTCAGCAATGGCAACAAAATATTTGGGTGCCAGGTTTGATATTCATGGAGGAGGAATGGACCTCATGTTTCCGCATCATGAAAGTGAAATAGCACAAAGTACCATCTGTAACCATACGCCTCCCGCAAAATACTGGATGCACAATAATATGATTACCGTGAACGGGAAAAAAATGGGGAAAAGTTATAACAACCAGATTTCCCTTACTCAAATGTTCAGTGGCAATCATCCTTTGCTTACAAAAGGTTTCTCACCAATGGTGATCCGGTTCTTTATTTTACAAACACATTATCGCAGCACGCTCGACTTTAGCAGCGAAGCATTGACGGGGGCAGAAAAAGGAATGAAAAGATTGTTTGAAGCTTTTGAAGTTTTAAAAAAACTTGAAATACCTGATGCCGGAGAAGCTGCAGATAAAGAACTGGACAAAAAAATAAATTCTCTCATTGATGAGTTTGAAGAATTCATCAATGATGATTTTAATACAGCAAAAGTATTGGCTAACATTTTTGAAATTGTTCCGGTGATTAATTCAATGAAAGACGGACTGATAAAAGCTGATGCAATTTCAACAACAACCTTTAAAAAACTGAAAGAGCAGTTTTCTGTTTTTCTTGAACAGATATTAGGACTAAAAGATCCTTCAGAAAGTTCAGAGCAATTGAACGGAATTATGGATTTACTGATTGAAATTCGGAAAGAAGCGAAATCAAAAAAAGACTTTCTCACTTCTGATAAAATACGCAAGCAACTGGCAGAACTTGGTATTGAAATGAAAGATGAAAAAGATGGGAATATAAGCTGGAGCAAGCTTTAATTTCTTAAACTGTTGATAACCTTCGTCGTTGATGGCCAGAGAATAAATCATATCTTATTACATTTGCGCTCTTTAAATTTCATTTTCTCCTATGAAAAAAATATTCTTTTCTTTTTGTTTGTTTACTGTTTTTTTGCAACAAAAAATATTTGCGCAAAATAAGTATGAATTCCGTGGAGTGTGGGTAGCAACAGTAGCCAATATTGATTTTCCCTCTTCCAAATTTTTAAGCAGTGATGCACAAAAAGAAGAATTTATCCACTTACTGGATATGAACAAAAGAAACGGTATGAATGCGGTTCTTGTGCAGATCCGGCCGGCTTCCGATGCTTTCTATCCTTCCGAATATGAACCATGGAGTGAATTTTTAACGGGCAAACAAGGAACTCCTCCAAATCCCTATTATGATCCTTTAAAATTCATGATAACGGAAACGCATAAACGCGGAATGGAATTCCACGCCTGGATGAATCCTTATCGCGCTGTATTTAATATACATAAATCATCTGTCTCTCCTACGCACATCAGCAGGCTGCATCCTGAATGGTTCATTACTTACGGAGACACCAAATATTTTGACCCCGGAAATAAAGACGCCCAGAAGTTTGTAGTAAACGTGGTGCGCGACGTAGTAAAAAGATACGACATTGATGCAATCCATTTCGATGATTATTTTTATCCTTATCATATTGCCGGTAAAGAATTCATGGACACAGCTTCTTACAGAAAATATGGAAACGGCATGAGCCTGAGTGACTGGAGGAGAAGCAATGTCGATTCTATTATCAGGCATCTGAGCATTGCCATCAAAGAAGAAAATAAATTTTGCAAATTCGGTATCAGCCCCTTTGGTGTTTGGAGAAACAGCGATGATGATCCTGAAGGAAGCAATACAAAATCCGTTGTAACCAATTATGATGATCTGTATGCTGATATTTTATTGTGGCTTAAAAATAAATGGATCGACTATGCGGTACCGCAATTGTATTGGGAAATCAGTCAGAAGGCACTGGGTTTTAAGGTACTAACGGATTGGTGGGCGAGACATGCTTATGGAAGGCAATTGTATATCGGTCATGGAATTTACCGCGCTCTTGAGCCTCATTCATATGCATGGCATCACAAAGATGAGTTACCAAATCAAATACAATATTTAAGACAATATCCGCAGATAGATGGCAGTGTTTATTTTAGCAGCAATACTTTCAATCGTAATCCAAACGGATGGAGTGATACACTCAGGAATAATTACTATAAATATCCTGCAATAGTTCCACCGATGGCATGGATAGATTCATCAAAACCGCTGCCACCGGTTTTATCTTATGATAGTTCGAAACGTAAATCTTTTACTACTTCCATTGATTTGTATTTCCGTGATACAGTAAAAAACGAACTGATAAACCGTTACGTCATTTATCAATTTAATGATCTTGATAATTTAGATCAGAATGATCCAAAAAATATAAAAGAGATCATTATATCAGGAAATAATTTTTATCATTTTATTTTTGATGTTCCTGTTTTTCAAAAACAAATTGTTATTGCTGCTACCGCGCTCACAAAAACCAACAATGAAAGCGCACTTACACGATATATCTATTTGGAAAGAAAAGCAAACGGCTGGCAAATTATAGATCAAGTGGATAATAAATAAGTGCACCTTTTTATTTATCCTTTGCAAGTTTTTCGCTAACCAATTTTTATTTTCTCCAAAAAAACTTTTATGGAAATTTTTTGATTTGCACATCTTATTTAAAAAATAAGATTATGGAAGCACAACAAATTTTACAATCAAAATTTTAAAAGAGCAGCCGATTATTGGAAACCGTGGATGCAGCAAAGAGGTATTGGAATGCAGGATGCCACTTGTTATGAAAGCCGCATCAGCTTTCCTACAGATGTAAAATTATTATGGCAATGCTGCAATAGCACTTATCTTTTATTGCAACAAGTTCGCCAACAAAACAAACAACGCAGGAGCCGGATAAATTATGACAAAAAGAAAAAAGATTTTTTATCCTATCAGCGTACTAAAAAGAAAACACGCCGGGCAGAAAAAAAACTGCGTATCAAATTGGTGAAATTTTTATTGAAGCTTCTACAGCAACTGGAACATCTTCAAACCAAATACAACACGGCTCTTTCACACAAACAACAGAACCAGTTACGCGCTATCACTACTGTTTATAAGCAGCAGCACGGGAAGCTTTACGGAGATACTACCATTATTAAAGACCGGATAGTCTCACTAAGCAAGCCTTATATCCGACCGATAGTAAGAGGAAAAGAAGTGAAGCAGGTTGAATTTGGTGCTAAAGTAAATGTGCTGCAGGTTGATGGCATTAATTTTATCGAGCATCTTAGTTATGATGCCTTCAATGAAGGCACAAGATTGCAGAAAGGAATTTTTTTGCAACGCCAGCTTTTTGGTAAATGTACTCACCAGTCAGCCGATAAAATATATGCTACTAATGCCAACAGAAGTTATTGCAAACAAAATAACATCGTTACTAATTTTATTCCAAAAGGAAGACAGAAAATACGGTACATAGAACAAGCGGCAGCTTTAACCAACCAACTCAATATACAAAGAGGAACGGTTCTGGAAGGAAGTTTTGGAAATGAAAAAAACCATTACTCGCTTAACAAAATAGCCGCCCGCAATCAAACTACAGAAACCTGTTGGATATTTTTTGGAATGTTCACGGCCAATGCTTCTAAAATCGCCAAACGAATGAAGCAACAATCTTCTGCTCAATCAAAGGTTGCCTGAAAATTAATTTCATTTATTAAAAAAAAGACAGTCAAAAGAATGGTTGTTGGCACAGTATTGTCTTTACCTAAAAATTAAGATGCAAAAACCTTATTCAATCAATAAAATCTATATCAGCTAACTATATTTATAAAATCTATTCTAAAATACTATCTCAAAAATCAACCTTTGGCTTTTACAGGAAGACCCTAGATATCCTGTTTGAAGGAAAAAATAAATTGTATGGCGCATACGATTTACGCAAAACTTATAATCAAAGAATTACAAAAGCACTCCTCTCAATGCTGGCATTCATCAGTGTTTTAGCGATTAGCTTTATCATCAGCAAAAAATTTGTAAAAAATAAAACACTTATACAGATCAACACGCAAGCTACCATTTTACAAAAAATTCCAGCCGATAAGCCAAAGGCGATTCCTAAATTACCAACACCGGTTCGTGCCCCCACAGAAAAAGTTTCCCCACCTGAAATAGTGAAAGATCATTTAGTAATGACGCCTCCACCAAATGTACATGAAATAGAGAATGCGAAGATTGGTTTGCAAAAAATAGATGGGCCAAAACCAGGTATTGGAATTATAAATCCTCCAACACAAATTACCGGCACCCGCGTAGTGCAAGCGCCTGTTCTCAAAAAGGCGGAAGAAGATTCGCAGTTTATGCCAATAGAAAAAGAAGCACAATTTCCCGGAGGACCAGAGGCATGGCAGAAGTATATTCAAAGAGCCATTCAACGGCAATTAGATGAATTCACTGACCAAGATTACGGAACATGCAAGGTGAAATTCCAGGTTGACGAAAATGGAAATGTGAGCAAAGTGGAAGCTACAACCATGCAGGGAAGCAAACTTGCAGAAATAGCCGTAAACACCATCAGGAAAGGTCCGAAATGGATTCCGGCAATGCAAAACGGACGGTATGTAACTGCGTACAGGTTTCAACCCGTTACTTTACTCAACCCAAATCAATAATTTTAAAAACATAACGGTAATTAGTAAACGAAGGAATTTGAAGAATTTTTATTTTATTTGTCTTTATTTTTAAATTGAATTGTGTGCAAAAAAATTAAAGAACAATGCCGGGAAAAATCAAAAAGGAAATGGGTGTAAAAAAGGAGAGCCCGCGTGCGATCGGAAAACAATATAGTTTTTTTGAAGATGTGTATGATGTGGTTCGTCAAATTCCCAAAGGGCGTGTTACTTCCTATGGTGCGATTGCCAATTTTTTGGGAACCAAACTGTCAGCACGAATGGTAGGTTGGGCAATGAAAGGAGCCCATGATGTTAAACCGCCAGTGCCAGCACAAAGAGTAGTGAACCGCAATGGAATGCTGACAGGAAAAGCCCATTTTTTAACAGCAACAAAAATGGAAGAACTTTTGGTGAAAGAAAAAATCAAAGTAAAAAATGATACTGTAGTTGATTTTGAAAAAATTTTTTGGGATCCTGCGAAAGAACTGCAAATCTAATTTGCTAATTCAAGAATCTGCTAACTCAATGATCGTTATTCGTCAATTATTGATTAATAATAAGGACTAATCAATAAATAAACCACTACCCCACTTATAGCAACGTATAACCAAATTGGCCACGTAATCTTTGCAAGTTTTTTATGTTTCCTATAATCAGCGGATAATGCCCGATAGGCGGTAAATAAAATAAACGGAAGTATAATTCCCGCAAGAGGAATATGAGTAATCAAAATAGCATAATATACATATCTAAGTGAGCCGGCTAGTATTTTTTCATCAGGACTTAAAATACCATCATGATTTAAGTCGCCGAATCTTGTTTCGCCACTAAAGAGGTGATGGCAAATATAGGAGATCAAAAAAAGAACAGACAAAATGATCGCAGCGATCATTATTTTTTTATGAAGCAGATACTGCTTTTTTCTTACTGCTACCAGTGCTGCCACTAACAAAACCGCAACGCATGAATTTACAACCGCGTTGAACTCAGCAAAAATATGCGGATCAAAACTGAGATTCACATTCAGTTTAATACCAGAAAGAAAAGCTACTGCACCAAAAACAATAATTGAAACGGACCAAATTAAAAATCGGGCTGCCTTATCATTCTTTTGTAAAACAGGTTTTGGAAATTTGGGTTGGATTGCTTGCTTCATCTGTTCTTTTAACCAGCTTTAAAAAGGCCTTTCATAAAATCTGCAAACGATCTTTTCTTATCTTTTTCCAACATCAGTAATGGAATATCACGAACAAGTTGTGATTGCTCCACAGAATCCTCGCCTGCAAACCAGCCTCTTACAACCCGGTTTTTATCGAGCAAAAAGAATTTATCGCTGTGAATGAAAGCTGTATCAATGTTACTATCCACAACACTCGCCTTTAATTCACTTAGGGCAAAATTATAAATACTGTCGCGGTTGCCCGTGCCCAGCCACCAGCTATCAGGATTGATATTAAATCTTTTTGCCCAGCCTCTCAGTTGTTGCAGAGAGTCATGTTCAGGATCAATTGATATGGAAACAAATTGAACAATAGAATCATTATCAGGAAACGAATTTTGTAGTTTCTTCATTGAAAGCGCAAGACGCGGACACAATGAAGGGCAATGGGTAAAAAAGAAATCCATTACAATAATTTTTCCCTTTAAATCATCAAGCGATACCTGTTGCCCCATTTGATTGGTAAAGTGCAGGTTTTTTACATGATGCCACGCCGTATCGTAAGTAAGTTTTCCGTTATTATTTGAAACTTCGACACTGTCATAAAAATAGCGTTGAGGCATTTGTACAGCGCGGCTGCTGTAATAACTTACCAATAAATAGCCGCTTAATGGTAAAAAAATAGCTACAAGTAAGGCGATAAAAGCTTTTTTGTTCATAATAACGATATAAGCAAAATTAGCCATTGCGAAGGGCAACAGCTAATTTAAAAATGTATTATCAAGGGTTTTAACCTAATTTTTAATCTAATTTCTTATCACCGCTTGCTGCCGGTTCGGGAGCAGGATGGTGGAATTGTTCGGGTTGTTCCTTGTATTGGCGAATGCCCGCGTCTGTATTTCTTAAATGTCTGTAAGAAGAACCTTCAGCTATAAAAGCAATAATAAACCATACAAATAAAAGTGCAGGAAGCGCAATAGTCATTACCATATTTCTAACCTCATCACCAAGGTGCATAAATATTGAAATAATATAAAAGGCTTTTGCAAGCGTTAATATACAAATCACTCCTTTTATCATTAATACAAGAGATTCGTTTGGATCAGCACCAAGATCAATCTTATATATTGTTAAACCCAAAGCCAGTTCTAAAATAGTAAGTACCAATAATATCCAGAAAGCTTTCCATATTCTTTTTACCTGCGCTTTGTCTGCTTCAGTTGTTCCTAAATGTGTTGATTCTGCAGTCATATATTTTCTTTAATTTCTTTTTATAAAAATATTTTATTAGTACTTAGATAAGATAAAAACAAAGGAATACAAATACCCAAACCAAATCTACAAAGTGCCAGTAAAGGCCTGCTTTTTCAACCATTTCATAGTGGCCGCGTTTTGCAAAATCACCTCTTTTTGTTTTAATGAGCATGATACTGTTTATTACCACTCCACTAAATACGTGGAAACCGTGAAAGCCTGTAATTCCAAAAAAGTAGCCTCCAAATGCAACGGGTCCAGGCGTTGCCACCATATGGCCCTTATACATTACTTCAGGCCCCCATGGATTGTGACTTACAGTGGTTCCCCAATATTTAATTACTCCGTCCACCAATACTTCATGCTGGCCTGTTATTAAATGTGTCCACTCCCACGCCTGGCAACTTAAGAAGGCCAAACCACCAAGAATAGTTAATGCGACCCATTTTTCAACGCCTTTCTTATCCATTTTATGCCCGGCATGCACGCCAAGTACCATAGTTACTGAACTCATAATTAGAATGAAAGTCATAAGACTGACAAAAGCCAAAGGAAGATTTGCTTCAGTGAATGGAAATTCATTGAAGACATAATTATGATCAACCCAATGATTTAAACTAAAACGAATAGACCCGTAGGAAATCAAAAAAGCGCCGAAAGTAAAGGAGTCACTCATTAAGAAGTACCACATCATCAGTTTTCCGTAACTTACATTAAAAGGGCTTCTACCTCCTGCCCACAATTTAGTTTTTGCTTTTGCTATCGCAGTTTCCATTTATTATTCGTTAAAAGGTTATTACAAAAATAAAATTAATTGTTTATTGTTACATGTTTATTTAGCTCGTTCAGTTTAATTTGTAAAGCCTTACAGAGTAAACAAACTTTTTATTTTAATTCTTATTTTAATTACCCGATATATATCAAAAACAGCAAGAGATAGATCCAAAGGATATCTACAAAATGCCAGTACGTATTCATCAGGTCAATATAAATCTGATCATAATTTTTTCTTTTCCTGCTGTGAGATTTAAGATACATCACTAGCAAGGCAATAGCTCCTCCAAGTACATGCAACGCATGAACTCCAACAATTACATATAAAAAAGAAAAAGAAACATTACGGGTAATGGTTATGCCACTTGCCCACAATTGGTTGAAACCTATATATTGCAAAAAGACAAAAGCAAAGCCTAGAATTACTGTAAAAAAAAGCCACATTTTATATTGCCTCATTTGCCGGTTTACAAAAGCTCTGCGGCTAAGCAATAACGTTATACTGCTCAACACAATAACAGCGGTAGAATAATAAAAAATATGGGGCACATTATAAGTGATCCAATTGCTCTGGTTACGTTTTACTAAATAAGCGCTGCTTAATCCGGCAAAAATCATAACAATACTGCCACATGCAGCATACATTACAAACTTAAGCGGATGTATTATTTTCTTTTCCTGCTTCATCGCTACTATCATAAAAATATTTTTCTTAACCTCTTAATTAAATTTTGTCAAACAATAATGTCAGAAACACAATCATCAGGTAAAAGTAGGAACTGAACATTACTCTCCTTGCAGCCGCTCCATTCATTTTAATCACTAACAACACGCTTACAAATACCATCCATAAATTACAAAATAACAATACCCAAAAAGATAAAATCCCTGCAATGTGAAAGTAATAGGGCAACATGCCTACCGGCACCATCATCATGGAATAAATTACTGTTTGCATGGCTGAAAACTTAGTCGTTCCTTCCCTGCTTGGCAGCAACTTAAATCCTGCCTTATCATAATCTTTATGGGCTAACCATGCAATCGCCCAAAAATGAGGAAACTGCCAAAGAAACTGTATAGCGAATAGAATATAACCACCGTAATTCATAAACTGTCCTACTTCCCCGGTTGATAATACTCCCTGGAAGGTGGCAAAAGGATTTATATAACCAGTTCCTGCTACCCAACCAATAAGGCAAGGCAAAGCACCCGGGAAAGCACCAACTATTACAGATACAGCATTTATTCTTTTTAACGGTGTATAGATATAAGCATAAAGAAAAAGGCTGAACAGGGAAAGCATGGCGCTTTCTACATTGAACCAGTACCACATAATGATAACCCCAATTGTTCCGGCAATTGCAGCGAAGGTGTAGGCTTCTTTTACACTCATTCTGCCCGCCGCTACCGGCCTGTCGGCGGTTCTTTTCATTAGTGCATCTGTTTTTCTTTCTACCGTTTGATTAATAGCATTGGCAGAACCGGTAATGCATAACCCGGCAAAAAACAATACGAGAACAGAAAGTAAATTGTACTCAACATTTGGAGCAAGAAGATAACAAACCACAGAGCTAAATACCACCATGAAGCTAAGCGTAAATTTGACTAAAATAATATAGTCCCTCACTTTGCTTGAAATGGTATAAGAAACTGATTGAGGAATAATCGTTATCGTTTTATCCATTAAAAAAAACCTTTTTTAAAAAAGCCCTGAATTAACAGGGCTATTGATTCAGAAAAATAATATTATTATTAATTTATTTTTTACCCTTAATGCTGTGTCTCTGCTGCACCAATTGGTTCAGTTTGTGGAATATAATCTCTTCCATCTTTACCATAATCATATGGCCAACGGTATACTTCAGGAATTTCACCAATCCAGTTACCATGCGGCGCATGAATAGGTGTTGTCCATTCAAGCGTATTAGAACCCCATGGATTTTTATTTCTTTCCGTAAGTTTTCTTCCTTTATATATTGAATAGAAAAAATTAAATATGAATAAAAACTGGGCAGCAAAAACTATCATAGCAACGATGCTGATAAAAGTATTAAGGCCACCGAACATTTTAAAAGATTCCCAGTTACTGAAATCGTAATAACGGCGAGGCATACCAGCTAACCCTTCGTAATGCATTGGCCAGAAAATTAAATAAGCGCCGATAAACGTGGTCCAGAAATGGATATATGAAAGTGTGTTATTCATAAATCTGCCAAACATTTTCGGATACCAATGGTAAATACCCGCAAACATTCCAAACATGGAAGCCACACCCATCACCAGGTGGAAATGTGCAATTACAAAATACGTATCATGTAAATGCAGATCAAGTGTTGAGTTACCCAGCCAAATCCCAGTCAAACCACCGGAAATAAACAAGCTCACAAAACCAATAGCAAAAAGCATTCCCGGCGTAAAGTGAATATTTCCCTTCCATAAAGTAGTGAGCCAGTTAAATACTTTAATTGCCGATGGAACAGCAATCAATAATGTAAACAACACAAAGAAAGACCCAAGGAATGGATTCAATCCTGAAACGAACATATGATGTGCCCAAACGAGAAATGATAAGTGCAGCAATTGCAAAGAAAGAAGCCACCATTGCCATATAACCAAAAATCGGTTTCCGCGAATTGGTAGAAATAACTTCTGAAGTGATACCCATTGCCGGCAGGGCAATGATATAAACCTCAGGATGCCCGAGGAACCAGAATAAATGCTGGAACAGTATCGGGCTGCCTCCCTCGTTCGGTAAAATTTTCCCGTTTATATAAATATCACTCAAATAGAAACTGGTTCCTAAATGACGATCAAATAACAAAAGAACAACAGCAGACAGCAGTACCGGGAAGGTAAGTACACCCAAAATAGCGGTAAATAGCAGTGCCCAGATGGTAAGAGGCAACCTGGTCATGAACATTCCTTTGGTACGCATATTTAATATCGTGGTGATATAATTTAATCCTCCCAAAAGAGTGGATATGATAAACAATGCCATACTCGCCAACCAAAAATCCATTCCACTTTTAGAGCCTGACATTGCATCACCTAATGCGCTTAAGGGTGGATAAATGGTCCATCCTCCGCTTGCAGGGCCTGTAGTTAAAAACAAAGATGAAAACATTACTATAGACGCGGCAAAGAAAAACCAATATGACAGCATATTCAGGAACGGTGAAGCCATATCTCTTGCTCCAATTTGCAAAGGAATAAGGTAATTTGCAAAAGTACCGCTTAGCCCGGCTGTTAATACAAAAAATACCAGGATGGTTCCATGCATAGTAACCAGCGCATAATAAAATTCAGGGTCCAGTCTTCCGCCCTTAGCCCAATGACCAAATATATCTTCAAGAATAGGAAAAGTCTGATCCGGAAAACCTAACTGCAAACGGAAAATTACTGAAAACATCCCCCCAATAACTGCCCAGATAATTCCTGTAACTAAAAACTGCCTTGAGATCATTTTATGATCCTGGCTGAAAATATATTTGGTAATAAAACTTTGCTTATGATGTTCATGGGAAGCGTGATCTGTTTCATGCACCACCAATGGTTTTTCATGCAAAACTTCGTCGTTGTTCATATCGATATTTTTTAAAATCCTTCCGGAGATTTATTTTTTATTTTTTAGCGGGTTATTTACCGAAGCTACCGTCTTTGTCGAATCTGATGAAGCATCAGTAAGGAATTTCTTAGCCCTCAAATATTCCGGCCTTTGCTTTATCATCCATGCATTAAATTCTTTTTGTGTTTCAACTATGATTACACCACGCATGCTATAATGTCCTTTTCCGCACATTTGATCGCAGGCATATTTCATAAGTAAAATCAGGGTTGCCAGTTCTTTTTTTCATTTCCTCCGTGGTATAAATAGGAGTAAACCATTCAGTAGTAGGCGTACCGGGGACAGCATCCATTTTCATTCGGAACTGCGGCAAACCCACATCGTGTATTACATCCATCGAATTGATCACAAATTTTACCGGCCTGTTTACCACAACATGTACAGTAGTAGGAACATGAATATCATCATGGCTTGCCTGATCAGACCAATCAACGCCCAAAGGGTTTGCTTTCGCAGGATCTATTAATTTATAATTCTTTCTTCCAAGAATGCCATCTCTTCCCGGGATACCTGAATTCCCATGCAAACTGATGGCCTGTAACTTCAATCACTTGCGCGTTTTTAGGCGCATTGGCAGTAAATTTAAACCAATACTTCAATCCAAAAACGACCAAAACAGTCATTGTAATAGCCGGAATTCCTGTCCAGATCAATTCGAGTTTATTACTATGGGTAAAATAAAGTGATTTTCTCTTATTGCTTTCCTGGTATTTGAAAGAAAACCAAAACAATAAGATTTGAGTAATAAAGAATACGACCCCTGTTATAATCAGCGTGATCCACATCATCTCATCAATTTTTTTACCCTGTGAAGATGCCGAACCAGTGTATAAAAGGGTTTTATGATAAAAAAGATCGTTACACCACCAAACACCGATTAATCCTAAGATCAAAAAAACAATCATTAAAAACCCGTTGATCTTATTATTCTGTTTTCTTGATTTTTCTTCACCTTTCAAAACGCTTACATATTCGCTGGCCTTCGAAATCTGAAAAATCACTAAAAAAACAAGTACAATAATCGCTATTAAAAAAAAGGTATTCATGTTACTTTATTTTTCCTCATCCGCTATACGGATTTTTTATTTATACTGTCAATTAGTTGCGGATCTAACTGCTTGTTTTAAACGCTTTCCCTTGTAACTAAGAAAACTTTTTAGCTAAAATCTGATTTGAACAAAGGTAAGTTTAAGATTTATTCAAACCCCTACGATTTTAACTTGATTTCTTAATTAATTCTTTATTTTTTGTTACACAAAATGAATAATACTTTCCTTTATAAAAGGATTATTCTTTGGTGTCATCGGAACCCTCGATGCAAACCTGTTTACACCCCACATCACAACTCCCACAAAACCCAACGAAATTCCTATTTCATACCAGCTTATGTGCGGATGCATCCTGACTGTTCCTGGCATCACCATTTGATAGAAATCTAACCAATGACCAAAAAGAATAAGGATACACATAAAGGTTATTATAAAATAATTCCTTTTGGCCGCTCTCTTCATCAGAATTAAAATCGGAGCTACAAAATTTAAAATCAAATTCAGGTAAAATATCCCTTCATACGGCCCCTGTAAACGAATTTTAAAATAGATAGTTTCTTCAGGAATATTTCCATACCACTGTAACATAAACTGGTCAAACCATAAGTAGGTCCAGAAGATTGAAAATGCAAACATGTATTTTCCCAAATCCTGCAAGTGTTCATTGGTAACAAAAGGCAGTTGCCCGCGATTTTTAAAATAAATAACAAATAAAGTAAGTAAGGCTATCCCTGCTACAAACTGGCTTCCAAATGTATACCAACTAAACATGGTGCTGAACCAATGTGCATCAACACTCATCAGCCAAAGCCATGGAATAATAGAACCTATTGTAACTACATAGAAGACAACATAATAAGCTGAAATACCCAATGTTTTTCTATACCATTTTTTAGAAGTTTCATAATCCATGTGACCCGCTTCATCCGTTTTCAAACTTAAATCTCTCAATTTTTTACCCCAAAATGACCAAAGAAAAATGGTAAAGACAGAATAAATCAAATAAAAATAAGGGTTTAAAAAGCCTTTTTTCCCTCTTAAAACTACATCATGCGCCATCGCATTTTTATCAAGCCAAAGGTAAATATCTCCACGATGGCCCAAAACAATGCAAAGAAAAATCACCATTGTTATTCCTCCCATTACAGGAACCACAGAAGAAATTGCTTCGGTAACACGCCGAAATCCTTCCTGCCAGCCACTCATAGCAAGTGTATTGATCACAATGAAAAATGTGGCAACATTCGTAATAAGCAAAAAGAAAACACTGTCCATAAGTAACACGGCCCAAAAACGCGTGCTGTTCACATTACTTCCATCCGCACCTGCCAACGGATTTAAAAATATAAAACCAAGAATAAGGGTAAGTAAGCCGACTATCATTAATCCAGTTGACCACTTTTTAAATCCCGCCGGTGCTACATACTGATTGTTCATTAAAAAAGATATTTTGTTGTATTAAACTTTATTTTGTTCCTGTTGAATCACTTCCTCCTGTTGATGTTGAATCGCTTACGCTTCCCGAAGCGTTGCCGCCTGCCCCTTCTAGCTGGTGACGTTTTACATATTGTATTACCATCCATCTTTGCTTACGTGTTAATTGTGAAGCATAGCTGCCCATATTGTTTTTTCCATAAGTAACAGAATGAAACATAGTTCCAACGGGCATCTTTACATACTGGGTTAAGGTAAGATTTGCAACTGCAGGCACTTTTCCTCCTGTTGACAAAGGACCCTGCGCATCCATATTTGGGCCGTGGCAAATAGCACAATTGATATTAAAAAGCCGCGCTGCTTCTTTCATCTGGTTAGAATCAAGAGGCGGTAAAGGATCTTTTATCTGTGCACTTAACCTATAGCCGGTGCTGTCATTAGGCAAAGGGTAAGGGAATAAATCTCCTCTTCTGATAGTACCTTCTACCGGGTAATCAATATAGTTTATATTTTCCTTAGCCAGGTTATTTGGAGCATATGCCTCATAAGCGCGGCTGTACGCCATATCGGGCATATAGGTTAATCCGGGATCGCGTTTATTGCCGCAACTATTCATCATAGTAGTCGCTGCAATTATCACAACAAAAGATAAAAGAATTCTTGTTTTTTTCATATCTAAAATTCTTATTTCGAATTTTTTTGAATTAGTTTTATAATCTTCAACAGTAAAGCAACAAATAATTTAGATTTTTTATTTTATTCCTCTACTGCCACTTCTTCAGCCCTGTATAATTTTTGTTCTTTATCATATCTTCCAAACCACCATCCTTCTTCTGCGTCCTGGGTATTTATTTCTATCGCTCCGTTTTCCTTTAAAAAATTTTCAATTTCGACAGGGTTAGAATTTGGAGTACATTCAATAACCATCGTCATCAGATCATCAGTTGATCTTAAATTAAAATGATGTTTCTTAACGCCGGGCATCATTTTACATAACCAGCAAAAAGTATAAACCATTCCCACTGCTGACATTAAAACAGTAAGTTCAAAAGTGATTGGAATAAAAGCCGGTAACGGAAAATGAGGTTTACCTCCAATGTTCAAAGGCCAGTCGGTTGTAAAAATATATCCCATCCCACCAACAGCTATAGAAGTTCCGGTGATTCCAAAAATAAAACCCATCGTGTGTAAACTGGTTTCTCTTAAACCCATGGCTTTATCAAGTCCATGAATCGGAAACGGAGTATATACATCATGAATTTTATAGCCTGCTCTACGTACATTTTTTACAGCAGGAAATAAAACTTTTTCATCTTCAAAGGAACCAACAACAAATTTTTTAATCATATTCTGTTGCCCTTTCCGGGCTGTTTAATTTAATAATCTCTTTTTCGTTTGCCCTTTACTCAATGAATTAATGAGCATGTGCTTCAACCTCTTCTTTATAAAATTCATCTGCATTCATTTCTTCCATATCAGACATTTTATCTTTATAACTTTCACCACTTAATTTTAAAATTGCTTTTACTTCTGCAACTGCGATTACAGGGAAATATTTAGCAAATAAGAAATAACAACAGAAAAACAAACCAAAAGTGCCGAGATAAAATCCAATTTCCCAAATGGTAGGGCTATAATACGTAGTCCATGAAGAAGGCAGATAATCCCTGTAAATAGAGGTTACAATGATTACGAACCTTTCAAACCACATTCCCACATTTACCAGTACAGCAAGGAAGAAAGTGAACATTACATTCCTCCTCAATTTCCTTGACCAGAAAAGTTGTGGCGATACCACATTACAGAACATCATTCCATAATAAGCCCATCCGTAAGGACTGAAAATATTTACACGGTTTTGGCGGAAAGCCCACCACTCGTAAGTGTTTTGGCTATACCATGCAATAAACAATTCAGATATATAAGCACATCCTACAATAGATCCTGTTAAAACAATAATTTTATTCATTGCTTCTATATGCCCAATTGTGATATAATCTTCGAGATGCAATACTTTTCGTGTGATGAGCAATAATGATTGTACCATTGCAAATCCTGAGAATACCGCGCCTGCAACAAAGTAAGGAGGGAAAATAGTTGTATGCCATCCAGGAATTACAGAAGTGGCGAAGTCAAATGATACAATAGTATGTACTGATAATACCAAAGGAGTAGCCAGGCCGGCTAAAACCAACGCAAGGCTTTCCTGCCGTTGCCAGTGTTTAGTACTTCCTGTCCAGCCAAATGAAGCGAGGCCATAAAACATCTTTCTGAACTTTGTTTTGGCTCTGTCACGAACCGTAGCTACGTCCGGCAAGAGGCCACTGTACCAAAAGAGAAGTGAAACCGTGAAATAAGTTGATACTGCAAACACATCCCATAAAAGAGCCGAGTTGAAATTGGGCCAGACAGGACCGCGTGAATTGGGATAAGGAAGTACGAAGAAACCCATCCAGACACGTCCCATATGGAATATCGGGAATTGGCCGGCACACATTACAGCAAATATCGTCATCGCTTCAGCAGCCCTGTTCACACCGGTTCTCCATTTCTGCCCAAACAATAAAAGGATGGCCGAAATCAATGTACCCGCATGACCAATACCGATCCACCAAACAAAGTTGGTAATATCCCAACCCCACCCAACGGTATGGTTAATGTTCCACTGGCCTATACCATAATCAACTTCACGATAAACAGAATAAACACCAAAAAGTAACAGGCAAGCTGCAATTGAAAAACCAATCCACCAAAGCCGGCCAGGTTTTGTTTCTACAGGGCTAATAATATCTTCTGTTACCTGGTGATAAGTTTTATCGCCATCAATTAAAGGCTCCCGGAGCTGCGATTCATATTTTAATAATGACATACTCTTTTATTAGCTTTTTGCTACAGACTGCCTGTAAGCTTATTAAATTTATCAGTTCTTAAACTATTTCTTTTGTGCTACCTACTTTCCTTTCTGTATTTCTTACCAGGGTAAGATAGTTAAGATTGGGAAGGGTGTGTAACTGTTCCAATACATAAAACTTCCTGTTCTTTTGCTCTTCATACCTCAATTTGGCGATTTCACTTTCAGGATCATTTACATTTCCAAACTGAATAGCATGGGTAGGACAAGCCTGCATACACGCTGTTTTTGCCTCCTGGTCTTTCATCACCCTGTCTTCTTTTTTTGCATTTAATTTAGCCAATTGCAAACGTTGAATACAGAAAGTACATTTTTCCATCACTCCTCTTGACCGAACTGTAACATCAGGATTTAGTACCATCCTGCTTAGGTCATCCTGGAGGTTCATAGTGGCATCTGAAATAACCCCGCGTTGGTTATCAGGGAAACTATCAGCTCCATTCCAGTCAGCCCAGTTAAACCGACGTACTTTATACGGACAGTTATTCGCACAATATTTTGTACCAATACAACGGTTATAAATCATTTGATTTAATCCTTCACTGCTATGATTAGTTGCAGAAACCGGGCAAACGTTTTCGCACGGCGCATTGTCACATTGCTGGCAAAGCATTGGTTGAAAAACTACATCCGGCTTCTTGGGATCACCAGTGTAATAGCGGTCTATTCGAATCCATTGCATATCCTGAAATCTTGCTACATCATGTTTACCGACGGTTGAGATATTATTTTCAGCAACGCAAGCGATAGTACACGCGCTGCAACCAATACAAGTATTAAGGTCAATACTCATCCCCCATTTGATCCCCGGCCTATCGTAAGTTGGATAAAGAGTAGCATCCCTTGTAAAGTTTTCTCCATAGGCTTTCAATTCTTCTTCTTCCGCTTTATTAAGCGCTTCAGGATCAGCTTTGAAATCTGAAAGTCTCACTTCTCTTACTACGGGACGGCCTTCTGTAAGACTGTGTGTTTGTGTAGTAGCAATCTTATATTCCTTACCTGTTTTTTCAATTTGAACAGGAGCATTGTAAATCACATTGGACCCATTAAAAACAACTAAGGGATAAGCATTTTTCCCTGCCCCTACTGCAGCCGTTCCAATATATTCCGCGGTTTTTTCTTTATCGTTGCTTTCGCGCCCATATCCTACTGCTACTGCTACCACGTTAGGGTGCATTCCTGGAGTGATCATGGCAGCCAATTCAATTGTTTTCCCGTTTGAGGTAAGTTTTAGAACTGGTTTAATGGGATGAACTTCGTATTTATCAGATTGATGAGAATTAAAAATATCAATGTCTAAAAGTTTCTTTCCCATTTCCGGCGATATCATCACATAATTGTCCCAGGTGGCTTTTGACATAGGATCACTTGCTTCCTGTAACCAGGCATTTCCGGCCCTTGCTCCCGTGCCTATTGTGATTTTTTGATACAAAACCATTTCAATATCCGCACCCTTAACTGCGCCGATTTTTGCTGCAGCATCAGCAACATTACCTGTAAAGGTGCTTGCAGTAGGAGCAGCAGTTGTTTTTGTTTTATTAGCTGTAACGGTGATAGAGGAATCAGTTATCGCTTTATCAACAAGAGGAGGAGGTGCAACAGACCCAAGAGAATCTGCAGTTCCAACGGCTGCCAAAGCTGTAGCCACACCTGATGTAAGATCAGATGGATCAACAACAACAGGTTCTGTCTGTAGCTTTGAATTCTCCATTACTCCATCCTGGAGGAAGGTTTCATATTTATCGAGTCCGCCCAACTTCTGCAGCCAGTAAGCTCTGAAATAAGCTTCATAATCATCAGCATTACCTGTTAATTTTAACAGTGATGATTCAAATTGCCGTGTTTTAAATAACGGGTGAATCAAAGGTTGTATTGAACTTATGTATCCTGTTTGCTGCTCAGAATCGCCCCAGCTTTCCAACCAGTGATGCGAAGGAATAACGTACTTGCATAATTCAGTAGTTTCATCCATTTTCTCGCTGTAAGAAAGGGTAAACGGACATTTTTTTAATCCTTCAGTAAATTTGGCTGCATCAAAATAATTATAAACCGGGTTTGCGCCGTATACAATCAAAGCTCCAACATTCCCGCTATTCAGATCCTGAGTAAGCGTTACAATATCTGAATCAATTCCCTGCCGGTAATTCACTTTTGTATTCCAATCAATGGTTGTACCATTAGCACCAATCGCCTCATTTATAGCATTAACTATAATCTGAATATTCTTATCGTTGCTTCCACAAACTACAAGTGCTGCCCCTTTACTCGCGGTCAATTCAGCGGCAGCTTTCTTAACGCCGTCAGCAAGATCGGCAGGCAATGTAGCTGAGGTCGCGCCACCCAAAGCACCTAAGAGAGCCAGAGCGACAGCACCTGTTTCAGAAGGTTTATGAAGATATCTTTCATCGGCGTTTGCGCCTGTCATACTATAAAATCCTTCAAACTGAATATGCCTGCTCATGGAAGGATTTTTTTCATTGATCCTTCTTCCCACTGCATATTGTTTTGCGATTGGAACAGGGCTAAGCCAGTTTCCAAGAAAATCTGCATCGAGACTTACAATAACTTTCGCTTTATCAAAATGATATGCAGGAATGTACTTTTTGCCATAAGAAGCTTCATTAGCTTCAATCATTCCGCTACATGAAACCGCATCATATTGTATATGGCGGCTTCCGGGGTATTTGGCTAAAAGTTCAGAAATAATTTGTTTACCTGTAACAGAAGTATATGAACTTGTTAGCAATACCAGCGGCTTACCCGCATTTGCAGCCAGGCCATCTGCCACCATTTTATCTATCGCTTCAAAAGTGGCTTCCTTTTTATTTGCCATCGGATAACGAAGACGGCTTGTATCATACAAATCTAAAACCGAAGCCTGAACCTGTGCCGACGTACCTCCTTCTGTTAAAGTAGAAAGATCGTTTCCTTCTATTTTGATCGGCCGGCCTTCCCGTTGTTTTACCACAACAGGTACCGCGTCTCCATCACTTATATAAGTAGAAGCATAGTAATTGGGAATACCTGCAATAACATCGTCAGGTTTATGAAGAAAAGGAATGCTTTTGCGAACCGGCATTTCACAACTCGCTGCAATGGCTGCTGCTGCAGTACTAAATCCCATGTATTTCAGAAAATCTCTTCTTGGAGTTTTAGCATTGAAAATGTTTTCATCAGCTAAATCTTCAAAAGGAAGTTCTTTCCTGAATTCATCTTTTAATGCTTTTTTATTGGCTTCCGATTGGTTAAGTTCCCCAAAATTCTGCCAGTACTTTTTTTCACTCATATTAATCCCTCCGCCCGGCGGAGTATTAGTTTAGATCAAACTTAGATCTAAGAAATGAACAATATTGTTTCTTTTGTTTTGCCAACCTCTTTGAGAGCCTGGAATATATTCTAATAATGACATTTTCCACATTCAGTTCCGCCTATCATCTGCACTGTTACACTATCATATTTTTTATCCTTGATATCCTGGTGAAATTTTTCGTAAATGCTGTAAAATTTATTTCCATTTCCTTTTCCGTCGTTAAACTGAACATTGGTAGTTCTGTGACAATTGACGCACCATCCCATACTTAAGTCTGCAAATTGTTTTACCTGTGTCATGTTCTGAATTTCTCCATGACAGGTTTGACACGCAACCTGCCCAACTTTCACGTGTTGCGAGTGGTTGAAATAAACAAAATCGGGAAGATTATGAATTTTTACCCATTCAATAGGTTTGCCCGGTTTATCGTAGGTTTTTGTATCAGGATTCCAACCGGCATATTTATATAACTTTTGAATTTCTGCGTTTGCATCTACTGTTGTTCCATCGTCGCGTGTTATCGGAGCGCCGGTATATTCTTTCACAGCCATATGACAGTTCATACAAACATTTACTGCAGGAATGGTAGCATGTTTGCTATCCTGCGCGCCTCCATGACAATACAAACAGCTTATCTGGTTTACACCTGCATGAACTTTATGAACAAAGAAAATAGGTTGATTTGGCTGATATCCTTTTTGACGACCCAGTCCCATTGCGCCTTCTACCAGAAAGTAGCCGGCAAAGATGAAAAGAATAAGAGTAATCAACAGTAGATAAGCTTTATTTCTATAAAATGGAACAGGCTGAGGAGATTTGATGCCTTCTTTTTCGTCTGTAAGTTTTTTAAGGTTGCTATTTACCTGCAGCAGTATCAAACCTACAACTGCTAATATTAAAGTAAGAATACCATATAAAACGGTATTATCAGAAGAAGGCGTTGTATTTACATTACTAACAGCGCCGGGAGTACCTGTAGCCGGTCCGCCACCTGCGGGTTTATAATTATTGGCATATTCCAAAATAGCATCTATATCTGAATTGGACAAATCCGGAAATTCCGTCATTACTACACCGCCCATTTGTTGCTTCAATTTCTGGGCATAGGGATCTGTGTTTACCATCGTAGTGGTATTGTGAACCCATTTATATACCCAATCTTTTGAAGGTTCTCTATCGCGGGCACCTTTAAGAGCCGGCCCAACATATTGCTGATCTGGTTTATGACAACTTGCGCAGTTTGCTTTAAATAAAGCCTCCCCATTTGAAGATTGTGCAAACAGGAATTCCGGGGAAGAAATTAGAGTCAGAAAAATGAAAACCGCGAATGTTTTAGTAAAAAGCCCTTTGACTTGGTTCATACACTTATTTACCTATCTTGAATTATGGAATAATTACATTGTTGGCGGCAAAAGTAACAAAGCATGTTGATAAATTCTTAACATTCTTAAATTTTTTTTTTCTTCATTAGTAATTTATTTATAACAAAATTTGGTAAAAAAGCCTTCTGCTTTTAGTTATACATATTCTCATATCCTTTAAGAAAAAGTCCAGGAGTTTCTTTAAGAATGTTCGAAATATTATTTTAAAAACTACATCTTTGACTAATTTTTCATAGAAAGAAAAAGATAAATAAGTAGCATTAAAAGAATCGCTCCGGGGGATTTAGAAATGTGTAAAAGCTGCGAGGGATAAAGGATTTAGAAAATAACCATTTTATTTTATTCAAACACCATAGGTTGTTAGTTTAGAAAATGCAGAGCGCTTTTCAGAATTAACGAAATTATTATTTCATCAATTAAAGGACAGCCGTTTTTTTTCTTCTTTAAAAAAAATAAACTATCTCTGTTGTAATTATCAGAAAGCATTAGAATCTGAGAAATGATTTGGAAAAGAGAAATAATTACATTGAAAAAAAATTACACAAATATTTCAATTGCTACATATAAATATGGCTGATAAAAACATCATCATCTTTGCTTCAGGGGCAGGAAGTAATGCGCGGGAAATTATAAATTATTTCAAAAATGATAAACAAACGAATGTGGCGTTGATTGTTTGTAACAATCCAAACGCCGGCGTTTTACAAATTGCAGCAAACGAACAAATTCCCGTTTTATTAATTCAGAAAGAGCGTTTTAAAGAAACAGGTTATTTAGCGGAAATTGAAAAATATCATCCAAAGCTGATTGTACTTGCCGGCTTTTTGTGGATGATACCCGAAATACTGATCAATCATTTTCCCGGGAAAATAATTAATATACATCCGGCACTGTTACCCGCGCATGGAGGAAAAGGAATGTATGGAAATGCTGTTCATAACGCGGTCATCAAAGCAAAAGAAAAAGAAAGTGGTATTACCATTCACTATGTTGATGATAAATATGATCACGGCAAAATCATCTTCCAGGCAAAATGTACTTTGGAAGAAAATGAAACAGTAGAATCGCTTGCGGCTAAAATCCATAAATTAGAACATCAATATTATCCGCTCGTTATAGAAAAAATATTGAAGGAAAGTTCATCGCAAAATGATTTCGAACGAAAATAAAAATGCAGCATTTTTATCGGTTTACTGCTTTTTCTTACATTGAAACATTTAATTTTTATTTTTCCGCGATACAAAAATTAAAACCCGATGGTTTTTTCTCACAAATATCCTTATCTTTGCAGCCCAAAAAAATTATTTAATGGCAAATCATTCAGCAACAAGGAAAAGTGTACGTAAATCGGCAAAGCGTAATGAACGCAACCGTTACCAGGGTAAAACTACCCGTAATGCAATTCGTGATTTTAAGACAATTGACACAAAAGCTGCCGCTCTGGAAAGTTTGCCTTCCCTGACTTCAAAAATAGATAAGCTGGCAAAAAGAGGAATCATTCATAAAAATAAAGCTGCCAATTTAAAAAGTAAATTGTCAAAAAACGCCCAGGCAATCGAAAAATAAAATAATTTTATACTTGTAATTTTATACGCCCGTCATTTTTAATGGCGGGTTTTTTATTATTCTAAGCATCAAACTCAGGAAAAAGGTTCATTTCTACAAACCGGCCTTCTATTTTTTCAAAGCCAAAACAATGGCTGCCGTTGGTAATAATTAAATATTTTGACGGAATAGAAATATGGTACCGAAGTATTTGTTCCATTGTTTTTTCAGAAAGCGTTGTGTTCATTTCCTTGCATTCGATAATCATCCACGGGAGCGTTTGCCTGTTAAAAACAACAATGTCATATCGCTTTTTCAGACCGGCCAGCTTAATTTCTTTTTCAACAGAAATTAAAGAGGAAGGAAAATTCTTTTCAAGTAAAAGGTAAAGGAGTATGTTTTGCCGAACCCATTCTTCAGGAGTAAGCACGAGCCATTTTTTTCGTATCGCATCAAAAATTTCATTCACCGGCCCTTTCTGCCTTACTTTTGGCTGCTCTTTTGGAAACCCGATTTTAATCATTTATCATCAACGTTATAAGAAGGTTACTATTTTATAATTTATGCAATGTAAATTGTAAAATTGTATTTTTATATAAAGCAAGTAAAATTCTAAAAAGTGCAAGAGCAGTATGAAGACGAAAAAAGAGATTGTAAATAATTGGCTTCCGAGATATACCGGGGAAAAGTTAGCAAATTTTGGTTCCTATATTTTACTTACCAATTTCAGCAATTATGTAAAGATGTTTGCTGAGAAACATAACGTAAAAATTGTGGGTGTAGAAAAGGCGATGGAATGTGCCACGGCAGGAGAAATCAGCATCATTAATTTTGGAATGGGAAGCCCGGGAGCTGCTACCATAATGGATTTACTTAGCGCCATTGAACCAAAAGCAGTATTATTTTTAGGCAAATGCGGCGGACTAAAAAAAAGAAATAAGATTGGCGATTTGATTTTGCCGATTGCTGCTATAAGAGGAGAAGGCACCTCTAATGATTATTTTCCGCCGGAAGTACCTGCGTTACCGGCATTTGCTTTGCAAAAAGCGATTTCAACTACCATTCGTGATCATGGCGTAGATTACTGGACAGGCACGGTCTACACCACCAATCGCCGCGTATGGGAACATGACGAAGTCTTAAAAAGTTACCTGAGAAAAATTCGCGCCTATGCGGTGGATATGGAAACTGCAACCATATTTATTGTTGGCTTTTATAACAAAATACCTACAGGCGCTTTGCTCTTAGTAAGTGATTCGCCAATGGTTCCGGAAGGTGTAAAAACTATTGAAAGCGATGCCAGCGTAACCGCTCAATTTGTTGAAATGCATTTAACAATAGGAATTGAATCTTTAAAGCAATTGATCAATAATGGATTGACAGTAAGGCATTTAAAATTCTAGAGATGCTTAAGGCAGAATGCAAAATGCAGAATGCTAATCCTATTTTGCTTTTAGCTTTATGCCTTAAGCTTTTAGCCTTTTGCTTTTAGCGTTGTTAACTTATTACTTACAACTTATTACTTACAACAACTTGATCCCTCTTCTGCAAATAAAAAATTTTACCGTTGATTTCGTCACTGAATCGCGCATTAGTTCTGCTGTGAAAAATATTTCTTTTGAGATTAATCATGGCGAAACAGTGGCAATTGTTGGTGAATCAGGTTCGGGAAAAACAGTTACTTCTTTATCGATTTTACGACTCTTGCCTACGCCACCGGCAAAATATAAAAGTGGCCATATACTTTTTTCAGAAGAAGGGGAAAAAGTTGTTGATATTCTTCAATTGGATGAAAAAGAATTGCGGAAAATAAGAGGAAACAAAATCTCAATGATCTTCCAGGAACCGATGACTTCGCTTAATCCTCTTAAAACCTGCGGTAAACAGGTGATTGAAGCAATACGAATTCACAGGAATATATCGAAAAAAAAAGCTGAAGAGAAAACAATTGAATTATTTACAAAAGTAAAACTGCCTGACCCAAAATCCATTGCTCAACGTTATCCCCATGAAATAAGCGGCGGACAAAAGCAAAGAGTAATGATAGCAATGGCCATTAGTTGCCAGCCATATTTATTGATTGCCGATGAACCTACTACCGCACTTGATGTTACAGTACAAAAAACCATTTTGCAGTTAATAAAAGACTTGCAGGTTCAACAAAATATGAGCGTGATTTATATCACACATGATCTTGGCCTTGTAGCTGAAATTGCAGATAAAGTAATTGTAATGTACAAAGGAGATGTAGTGGAAACCGGTGAAATCAAAGACATTTTCAGCCACCCCAAACATCCTTATACAAAAGCTTTATTAGCCTGCAGGCCTGATGCTTCTGCAAAAGGAAAAAGATTACCCGTGATCAGCGATTTTTTGAATACCGGAGAAGAAATAAGCGTTCTCAAATCTACACGAACAATTGAAAATAAGGGTAATTCTATCTTGGGTCAACCTTTGCTGGAAGTGAAGAATCTGAAAGTATATTTTCCTGTTGCAAAAAATTTCTTTGGAAAGGTATTCAAGGAATTTAAAGCCGTAGACGATGTAAGTTTTTCGGTAGAAAAAGGTGAAACACTTGGTTTGGTTGGAGAGAGTGGTTGTGGCAAAACGACGCTTGGAAGAACACTGCTAAGGTTAATTGACCCTACTTCAGGAAGTATCCATTTCAATGGAAAAAATATTGCGCAAATTTCAAAGGAGGAATTTCGAAAAATGCGAAAAGATATCCAAATCATATTTCAGGATCCTTACGGATCTCTGAATCCCCGTCTAACAATTGGAGAGGCAATCAACGAACCAATGAAGGTTCACGATATATTTCCCAATCAAAAACAACGAAAAGAAAAAATAATTGATTTACTTGAAAAAGTAGATTTAAAACCCGAATATTTTAACCGTTATCCACACGAATTTAGTGGCGGCCAGCGCCAAAGAATTTGCATTGCCCGTGCCCTCGGCTTAAATCCTGATTTTATTATTTGCGATGAAAGCGTTTCTGCTCTTGATGTAAGCGTTCAGGCTCAAGTGCTTAATTTATTAAATGATCTCAAAGAAGAATTGGGTTTCACCTGCATATTTATTTCTCATGATTTGGGTGTAGTCCATTACATCAGTAACCGGATAATGGTAATGAATAAAGGAAAAATTGAAGAAACAGGAACTGCAGATGAAATTTATTTCCATCCTAAAAAAGTCTATACGCAGAAACTCATTTCAGCAATTCCAAAAGTTGTATTATAAAAGATTTTAATTTCCAAACCAGGAATTGCTGTTATTTATTTGTTTACTCTACAATCAGGGTTGCACATAAAAAAAGTGGGCAACATTACTGTTGCCCAAATTCTTAGGTTCTTCAATAAATAACTTAAAACTGGTAGTCTTTCAAAAAAAAATTGAACCTTTATAATTCATAAAAATTGGATAGAATTCCTTAGGTTATTGGGTCAAAATGAGCTTTTTCAATTTTCATTTCTACCCCTATTAGTGCTAAAATAGTGCCAAAAACGATTTTCCGTTTAAATTGCATTAATTCAATATTTTACACAGTAATTAAATTTTTAATTTTTACAAAAAGCACCCTTTATAAAGCTGGAGAACTGAAAAAGCCGGATCTTAAAAAATGTAATCAAGGGCTGCTTTTTGCTAAAAAAAAGGTGCCCAAATGGATGAACTTTTCAATTCAAAACACAGGTTTTACTTCAAATCCATTGAAGAAATAATAGCATCAATTCTATCTTCCAGTTTCTTTTGAGTTTGATCAAAATCATTGGCACTATCAAGAGCAGTATGGACACTGAAATAGAATTTTATTTTAGGTTCTGTGCCACTTGGACGCGCAGAAATTTTACTTCCCTCTTCGGTAATAAACTGTAAAACATTGCTTTTCGGCAGATCAATTTTTTCAGATTCGCCGGTCAATAAATTTTTACTTGTCTGCAACTGGTAATCTAATAATTCTTTTACTTTGCTTCCTGCAATTTCTTTTGGCGGGTTGTCACGATATGCCTGCATCATTTCTGCAATTTCTTTCGACCCATTCATGCCTTTTCTGGTTAGTGAAATTAGTTTTTCATAATAAAATCCATACTTCACATACAGTTCCATCAGTTTTTCAAAAAGTGTTTTTCCTTTCTCTTTTTCTACCGCTGCAATTTCACAGATCATTGCTACAGCGCTTACCGCGTCCTTATCACGTATTTGGTCGCCAATCATTAATCCAAAACTTTCTTCACCCCCAACCACATAATTTTCTTTGCCTTCTTTTTCTCTTATCAGTTCCGCTATCCATTTAAAACCTGTAAGTACATTATAACACTTAATATTATTACTTTCCGCAATTTTATCAATCATATCTGTTGTAACAATTGTCTTCACCACCATATCATTCGGCCTTGCTTTTCCACTGTTTTTCCTCGCCTCGATAATGTAATTAAATACGATAAGCGCCGTTTGGTTTCCATTCAACAAAACCCAATTTCCATGATTATCTTTTACACCAACTCCTACCCGATCTGCATCAGGATCTGTTCCCAATAAAATATCTGCATCCAGTTCTTTTGCTTTTTTCAAACCAATACTCATCGTTTCCTTCTCTTCAGGATTTGGATAAACGACAGTAGGAAAATTTCCGTCAGGATTTGATTGTTCCTGCACTATATGTACGTTATCAAATCCATATTCAGCAAGTGCTTTAGGAACCAGCATAATTCCGGTTCCATGAATAGGCGTGTACACTATTTTAAGATCATGTTCTTTTATGCACGCTTCCGGATTTACACTCAGGCCTTTTACCATTTTCAAATAAGCCTCATCAATATCTTTTCCTATCAACGTTATATTTTCAGAATTCCCCTTCCACTTTACGTCATCAATACTTTTTATTTTTTCCACTTCCGCAATTACATTTTTATCGTGTGGCGGCACCAATTGTCCTCCATCTTTCCAGTAAGCTTTATAGCCATTATATTCTTTAGGATTATGCGAAGCAGTAATCACAACGCCGCCCTGGCATTGCAACGTGCGGATGGCGAAACTCAGTTCCGGCGTAGGCCTTATAGCTTCAAATAAAAAAACTTTTATTCCATTTGCTGCAAAAATATCTGCGGCAATTTCAGCGAATTTGCGGCTGTTATTACGTACATCATGAGCAATCGCTACTTTCACTTCCGGAAATGATTGTTTTAAATAATTTGCATAACCCTGCGTCGCCATTCCGACAGTGTATTTATTCATCCTGTTGGTTCCAACGCCCATAACTCCCCGAAGTCCACCGGTACCGAATTCCAGATCCTGGTAAAAGGCATCTTCCAATTGTGTCGGATCATTTTGTTGCAATTCTTTAATCTGTGTCTTTGTGCCTTCATCATAATCCCCGGAAAGCCATTCATTAATTCTGTTTTCTGTTTTTGTGTCCATGCTCTTATTTTTTTACAATTTAAAGATATTCAATTTGATTTATTTAATATTTGTAAACCTGTTCCTCTTATTTTTGTTCGATGTTTTTACTTAGTGATAACAAAAGATTCTTTTTCCCTTTTTTCTTTTTCTTGTTTTTTACTTCCAACATTGCCTTTTCTCAAGAAAAGTTTAAAGGAGAAATTTCTTCATTAAAATCACCCTTTTTTTATCAGCCCAAAGAGTTAGCCAAAGATTCTTTTACCACCTATCCTTATAATAAAAAAAGAATTCATTGGGTAACAGCAGCCAATATTGTTGGTTATGGAGGAGCGCTCGTGGGTTTGAATGCGATCTGGTATGCAAAATATCCAAGATCAGCGTTTCATTTTTTTAATGATGACAAGGAATGGCAGCAAATGGATAAAGTGGGACATGTTTACAGCGCTTATTCTGAAAGTCGTGCCACGATGGAATTGTGGCGATGGGCCGGTTTATCAAGAAAAAAAAGTATCTGGATTGGAGGATTAAGCGGTGTTGCTTATCAATCCATCATTGAAGTGCTGGACGGATTTTCCTCTCAATATGGATTTAGCCCGGGAGATTTTGCCGCAAATCTTATCGGTTCTGCTGCGTTTATTTCGCAGCAACTTGCATGGAACGATGAAAAAATCCAATTGAAGTTTTCGTTCCACAGAAAAAATTACGGTTCGGTGCAGTTAGATGAGCGTGCGGATCAATTATATGGAAATGCCGAAATTCAAAGATTTATAAAAGATTATAACGGTCAATCTTATTGGCTAAGTGCAAATATTAAATCCTTTTTTCCGGATACGAAACTTCCTTCCTGGCTGAATATTTCAGTTGGTTATGGAGCAGAAGGAATGTTTGGAGGAACAAAAAACGTTGGCTACGACGATAACGGAAATGTGATCTTCGACCGTCAGGATATTAAACGTTACCGACAATGGTATTTGTCGCCTGATGTGGATTTTACAAAAATTGCGACGCACAAGAAAGCGGTTAAAATTTTACTGTTTGTTTTGAATTCTTTTAAATTTCCTGCACCCACTTTAGAATATTCTAACGGAACCTTTAAAGGCCATTGGATTGTTTTTTAATTTGAGTACTCTTACTGCTGTCCTCAAACCTCATACCTGCAACCTCATACCTCATACCTCAAACCTTCATACCTACTAAACCAAGTCATTTGTCTTTTTGCATAATGACGCGTATTTTTTTTTATTTCTTCAACTGCTTTTTCAAAAGAAATTTTCCCATCAAAATAATCGAACAATTCTTTGTATCCCACTGTTTGCAATGCATTCAGATGTTTATAAGAATACAAATTTTCTGCTTCTTTTAATAAGCCGCTTTCCATCATTTGATCTACACGAATATTGATATTATTATAAAGCTGTTCGCGCGGAAGTTCCAGTAAACAAACTTTTATGTTGAAATTTCGTTTTTGTTTTTTTTGAGAATGAAAATCTAAAATCGATTTTCCTGTACAAAGTTTTACTTCCAATGCACGCAACATTCTTTGTGGATTTTGCATTTCTCCTTTTGCAAAAAAAACAGCATCCTTTTTTTTTAGTTCATCCTGTAACCAATCAAAGCCATTCGCTAAATATTTTTCGTTTATTTTTTTCCTTATCGCTTCATCAGTTTCCGGAATTTCATCCAGTCCTTCAACAAATGCTTTTATATACAAGCCGGTTCCTCCGATCATAATCGCCACATCGTTTTTTTCAAAAATTTTATTGACGGTTTCCAGTGCATATTCTTCAAAAATCCGCGCGTTCACTTCGTCATGAATGGAATGTGAATTAATAAAATAATGATGTACTTTTTTCAGTTGTTCAAAAGAAGGTTTAGCCACGCCGATATTTAATTCTTTGAAGCATTGACGGCTGTCAGCAGAAATTATTTGAGTATTGTATTTGAGAGCGAGTTCTATTCCGTAAGATGTTTTTCCGACAGCCGTTGGCCCGGAAACTATAATGCAGGTTTTTGTATTCATTGCAATTGCAGGTTTGTAAAGAACCGGCCAATTAAATTTTTATAATTCATCACTTTGCGAATCATCTACTTCTTCTTCCTCAGCTTCAGTATCTTCTTCATCACCTTCTTCGCCATATCCGTCGGCCATTACAGCAGTATTTAGATCATACTTCTCTTCAATCTGCGAAAGTTTTTCATTGATAAGCCCCTTTGTTCCATATTGACTTGGAGCGATTCCTTCGCTGCGGGTACAGCAGGGATATTCAGGATTAATACTTTCATCTTTGTTCACATTGATCAGTTCAACGAGAAAAGTCCAGTTTTTGTGAAAATCATAAACGTAAATAAATTTTTGGTTAGGCTCCCGAATCTCTTTTCCAATCGAAGTTTCCTTCATCAGCAAAGGTTCTGCCTTATACTCTTTTTCGTATTTTTCTAAAGTGATCTCTTTACCGCGTTGCCAGTGATCATTGCTCCTGTAGAAAGTTGCATAATGTTTATTGTCAAATTCAAAACATTTTAAAATACAATTATGAAGTTCAAAAAAAGTTTGCGTATGTTTAATAACCACATCGCGGTAAACACTTTCATCTTCTTCCCAATAAATTCTGAATTTTAAAATTGCCATATCACAAATTTAAGGGTTAGTTTTTAATTAAAATATTTGCAGGAAGCGATGTAAACAATATTAAAAAGAAAAAATTATACAACTCCCAGATCCTGTGCAACCTTTTTCATGTATTCAAATGCAGCGCCAAAATCATTGGGAATTTCACCATCAAGAATGGCTTCCCGCACCGCATTTTTTATTTCACCAACTTTTCTTGAAGGAGGAAGATTAAATTCTTTCATGATAATCTCGCCCGTGATTGGTGGTTGCCAGTTTCTCAAATGATCGGACTCTTCCACTTCTTTTAAACGATTTTCCACCATCCCGAAATTGGCAAGATACCGTTGTACTTTTTGTTTGTTTTTTGAAGTGATGTCGGCTTTGCAAAGCAGCATAAGGCTTTCAATATCATCGCCTGCGTCAAACAATAATCTGCGTATAGCTGAGTCCGTTATATTTTCTTTTGTAAGGCTGATTGGCCGCAAATGCAACTCTACCATTTTCCGTACAAACTTCATCTTGTCATTCAACGGAAGTTTTAATTGCGCAAAAATTTTCGGAACCATTCTTCCTCCCACGACTTCATGGCCATGAAATGTCCAGCCATGCCCTTCTTCAAATTTTTTTGTAGCTGGTTTGGCAATGTCATGAAGAATAGCGGCCCAACGCAACCAAAGATCATTGGTATGGGGAGTAATATTATCCAAAACCTGGAGCGTGTGATAGAAATTATCCTTGTGTCCTTTACCATCAATAAATTCAGCGCCGGCAAGAGAAACCATTTGGGGAAAAATGATTTTCAATAACCCGGTTTTATACAACAAATCAAAACCAACGGAAGGTTTGTTTGTCATTACAATTTTATTAATCTCATCAATTATTCTTTCTCCACTCACAATTTTTATTCTTTCCACATGATCTTTTATTGCCTGGAAAGTTTCAGCCTCAATCGCAAAATTCAATTGCGTCGCAAATCTTATAGCGCGCATCATACGCAGTGGATCATCAATAAAAGTCTGAGCAGGAGGAAGCGGAGTTTTGATAATTCTTTTTTCAATATCCTTCAACCCGTTCAATGGATCCATCACTTCCAAAAAATGATTTATATCAAGGCTGGCGGCAAGTGTGTTGATAGTGAAATCCCTTCGCATCCTGTCTTCCTCAACGGTGCCCGGCCCAACTATAGGTTTGCGGCTGTTGCGGTTATAACTTTCTTTTCGAGCGCCTACAAATTCTATTTCAAATGGAATGTCTCCGACAAAAATTTTTATTTGTGCTGTACCAAAATTTTTAAAAATACTGACAAGAGGTTTGGGTGAAAATTTTTCAGCAGTTTGGTTCGCCAGTTCTATTCCATCACCAACGCAAACGATATCCGCGTCTTTTGTTGGCCGTCCTAATATTTTATCACGCACAAATCCACCAATAACAAACGCAGGTATTCGCAGCTCTCCAGCGGCTTCACTTATTTTTTTGAAAATTAAAATTTCCTCCTCACTACAATCGATTTTCATCCTGCAAAAGTAAAAGGATAAATTGTTTTCAAATTCTGTTCTGAATAATAAATCCAATTATGCACAAAAAAAGCAGAATAAAATCCAACTTGATTGTTTGTCTACTGCAGTCTCATAAATAAAAGAAAATTATTCACTAGCCGGGAATGAACTTAATCATTTTAAAAAGAACATTCAAAAGATAAGCAGAGAAATTAAATTACAACTTATTACTATGAAATTAAAAAGGAAGGTCAATGGTTTCAGGTTCGATAAACTCATGAGTATAATCGTTTTCAAGAAAACTTATCGGCGAATCGGGCAAATTAATAATGTCCTTTTTGGTAAATCCCCACGGCTCCCAATAACCAGCCAAAACCTGTGCAAACATATCTTCATCCCATGGAGTAAATAAAGATTCAGAAGTAGTTTTTTTGGATGGAAAAGATGTAATAATTACTTTATCTTCCTCAACTTCAATATTAATTCTCCCCCGATTCTTTAATAAATAATTAGAATACAAAAAACGGGCAGAAAGTTCTTCAAACTGGATAGGATGTAAGATTTTTTCATCAATTTTTTCTAACAGATTTTTTTCTTTTCGTGCGACAGCCCCGTTATCCTGCAGGCATGATATGATTCCAAAACCGTTCATTCCTAAAGAAAAATTAAGATTAGTTGGTTCGTCTTTATAATTAAAAATATCTTTTGAATATTTAAGTTTTACGATTTCAATACTCCATGGTGTTACACCTTCAAATTCCATTGGAACAATGAGCGATTGAAGCATCAGGTGAAATTTTGAAAACCTTAGTTTGAGAAAATCCGAAAGTTTAAATTCTTTTCCATTGGGTCTCTTTTTTGAGCGGCTGATTTCTAAAACAAGATCATTATAAAGTACTCCGTAAACAAATTTCCCCATCCATAAAAACAACCTTTCTTCCGGAATTTTTTTTACTTCTTCATAACCCGCTTCAAACGAATTTTTTATTTCCAATTCAAGTTTTTCAAACTCATTTTTCACTTTATCAGAACATGGTAATTTTAAATCTCCATAATGAATACCGGTTACCTGATCGAGCATTTTAAATCGTTGTTCATTCAAAGAAAAACGATCCAAAATCCAATCAGGAAAAACAGCAATTTTGGAATCGACAGAAGGTAAATCTTCGCCCGTTAGAAAACACGTTTTTTCTTCAAAATGCAATGTTTCAAAAGGATTGAAAAGAGAGAAAGGCATGGAAGCAAAAATAAATAAATGATAGAGGCTTTACCTAAAAATGAAAATTTGAATTATTTGTAGGTCTACTGGTTAATCTCATATTTTTTCAAGAGAAGATAAAATTCTTTCTTTTGTTTCTTCATCCGATAATGTAAGAGGTACAAATTTTTTGCCGATGAGTTTTTCATACAATTCAATATAACGGGAACGGATAATCGAAATCCATTCATCACTCATTTCAGGAACCTGCTGGCCTTCTTTTCCCATAAAATTATTTTCGATAAGCCATTCCCGTACGAATTCCTTACTCAATTGTTTTTGCTTTTCTCCATTTTCCTGCCTTTCTTTAAAACCATCTGCATAAAAATAACGCGAACTATCAGGAGTATGAATTTCATCAATCAAAATGATTTCATTTCCCATTTTTCCGAATTCATATTTGGTATCCACAAGGATCAATCCTCTTTTTGCCGCAAGTTCCTTTCCTCTTGCAAAAAGCTGTAAAGCATATTTTTCCAATTGCTCATAATCCTCTTTTGGAACGATATTTCTTTTAATAATTTCTTCTTTGCTGATGTCTTCATCGTGTCCTTCAGCAGCTTTGGTGGAAGGAGTTATAATAGGTTGAGGAAAATAATCATTTTCCTTTAAACCTTCCGGTAGTGAAACTCCGCACAAACTTCTATTGCCTGACGAATAAGTGCGCCACGCATGACCGGTAAGATTACCACGTACCACCATTTCAACTTTGAAAGGTTCGCATTTATAACCAATAGAAATATTTGGTGCAGGTGTTTCCAATAACCAATTCTTACAAATATCTTTTGTGACATTCAACATATAAGCTGCCACCTGGTTCAAAACCTGCCCTTTGTTGGGAATCGGTTTCGGTAAAATCACATCAAAAGCAGAAATACGGTCGCTGGCAATCATTACCAGCAAGCGGTCGTTAATAGTATAAACATCTCTGACTTTTCCTTTGTAAAAATTGGTTTGGCCGGGAAATGAAAATGAAATCATGTTGAATAATATTAGCTGCAAAAATGCGTATTATTTTCATGAATCTGAAGAAAGAAAGATTGTAAGATTCTTACACTCAAAAATATTTTTTAATTACAACGATACAAGTATTAATTTGCCCACGATTTGCTAACCAAAATCATACGTATATGAGAAAAATAATCCGATTTACGAGCTTAATTTTTCTGTCCTTTTTTCTTGCTATTGCAGCTTCTGCCCAACAAAAAACCATTAAAGGAAATGTTACCAACAAAGAAACAGGAGAAGGCATTCCTGCGGTTTCAGTAACGGTAAAAGGAGGAACAGAAGGAACTTACACTGATGAGAAAGGTGATTTTTCCCTTGATACAAAAGAAACACTTCCTTTAACATTGATTATTTCATCAATCGGCTACAAGCAGCAGGAAGTGGAAATAAATAGTTTGTCAACAACTGTAAACGTAACGCTTGAAACTGCCAGTACTCTCGGACAGGAAGTAGTTATTTCAGCCACGCGCACGCCTTCAAAAATTCTTGAATCGCCTGTTACCATAGAAAGAATAAGTGCTGCAGAGATCAGAAATTCTCCGCAACCTTCCTATTATGATATCATATCAAAATTAAAAGGAGTAGATGTGGTGAATGCGTCTCTTACATTTACTTCTCCAACGACAAGAGGTTTTAACGGGAGTGGAAACCTGCGTCTCAATCAAATTGTAGATGGAATGGATAACCAGGCACCGGGTTTAAATTTCTCTGTGGGAAGTATAATTGGTTTAATCGGTCTTGACGTCGCAAGTGTTGAACTATTGCCCGGCGCTTCTTCAGCGTTGTACGGTCCCGGAGGAATGAATGGAGCGATTGTTATCAATAGCAAAGATCCCTTTAAATACCAGGGACTCTCTGTTGAAGCCAAGACCGGAGTAATGAACATTGATAATAAAGATCGCAGCGCTTCTCCCTATTATAATTTCCAACTACGTTGGGCAAAAAAAGTCAGTGATAAGTTTGCGTTTAAAGTAGGTGGTGAATATGTGGAAGCGAAAGATTGGGTAGCAAATGATTACCGCAATTATGATCGGCTCGGAACAGCGGGGAATTTGAAAAACGGCACAAGAGCCACCGATCCCAATTATGACGGAGTAAATGTTTATGGGGATGAAACAACCGCTGATATTCGTAGTAATGTATTTAATCCTTTGGCGCAGGCTGCGCCGTTTTATGCTCCTTATATTAATTCTTTTCCCGCGTCCATGCCTGTTTCAAGAACAGGTTATAATGAAAAAGATATCGTAGATCCGAAAACTTTTAATCTGAAAGTTTTCGGCGAAGCAAGCTATAAGATCACTGATAATACTTCTTTAAATGCTGAAGGTTATTGGGGAACAGGAAATACTGTTTACACAGGTAGTGACCGTTATTCTTTACTCAACCTGAAAATTGGCCAATATAAAGTTGAACTCGTTAACAGCAACTGGTTTTTGAGAGCTTACACTACACAAGAAAATGCCGGCGATTCATATAACGCTACCGTAACTACCAGGCTGGTAAACGAAGCATGGAAACCAAGCGGCGGAACAGACGGTTGGTATGCTCAATATGCTATTGCTTTTTTAAATGCAAAATTAGCAGGCCAAACAGATATAGCTGCGCATCAATTTGCCCGCGGCGTAGCTGACATGGGAAGGCCAGCGCCGGGATCAGCAGAATTTAAAAAACTTTTTGATCAGGTAAGGAGTATCCCTATTTCACAGGGCGGGGGCTTGTTTGTTGATAAAACCGACCTCTATAATGTAGAGGGCCAGTATGATCTTTCTGCTAAAACTTCTAAAGTAGCTGATGTATTGGTGGGAGCCAATTACAAAAGATACGTTTTAAATTCTGAAGGAACTTTATTTGCCGACTCCACCGGAAAAATTCCGATCAATGAAGTGGGCGCTTACGTTCAAATCACCAAAAGGCTTTTGCAAGACAAGCTTAAACTAATTGCTTCAGGCCGATACGATAAAAACGAAAATTTTGCTGGCAGATTTACTCCGCGTTTTTCAGCCGTTATAAAAGTGGCAGAAGATAATAACATCCGGTTGTCTTTTCAGCAGGCTTATAGGTTTGGTTCTACACAGCAACAATGGATAAATCTCAGAGTTGCAGGAGGAACAGCCTTGATCGGCGGTGTTCCTTCGTTTAAAACTTTTTATCATTTCGATACCAATCCTGTGTATTACATTGACAACAATTTGTTTGCAGGAAATCCGCAGGAAGCGCATCTGCCAGAATTCAAGGCAGAAACAGTTAACTCTTTTGAAGCCGGCTATAAGGGTCTTTTATTCAAAAAGAAATTGCTGGTTGATTTGTACGGATATTACGGAATGTATCACCATTTTATTTCCCGCACACTAGTTGCTCAATCAGTAAATGGCGATAAAAGTGTGTTTACTGATACCGCAACTGTGAGAGCGAATCTTAACGATCCTGCTTTGGTAACAACCTATTCAGTGCCAACTAATGTAAACGGAAATGTAAATACCTATGGATTTGGTTTAGGACTAACATATTCGCTTCCTCATAATTTTTTAATCGAAGGAAATATCTCATCAGATCACCTGGACAATGTTCCTGCCGGATTTATCGCCGGATTTAATACGCCAGCATTTAGAGCCGGAGGTTCTTTAAGTAATACCGGATTTGGAAAGCAGAACAGATTTGGCTTTAACGTTACCTACCGTTGGCAAGACAAGATAAATTACGAGGGAGATTTCGCCAATGGCGTCGTTCCTGCTTATCAGACAGTAGATGCACAAGTGAGTTACAAGTTTTTTGATCCAAAAGTTTTACTCAAAATAGGCGCCACTAATATATTGAACCAATATTATATCAATGGTTTTGGAAATCCTTCCATTGGAGGTTTGTATTATGTAAGCATTGCATATAATGTATTCTAAAATCCAAGTATCGATCATCTTTTAATAAAAGAATATGAAAAATATTATTATAAACATGAAAGCTTTTCAAATATTTTCCGCAGTTGTTATTTCGCTAATCTTTTTTATTACTTCATGTAATAAGCCTCTTCCTAAAGCAACTCCTATTGACTATCCGCCGGTAAACAACAGCACTACTTCTATTGCTGATATGATTAGTTCCGACACAAGTTATAGTTTCTTTGCCGCCGCCGCTACAAAGACAGGTCAACTGGCTCAACTAAATGCAGACAGTACAGAATATACAGTCTTCTTACCGACTAATAACGCTTTCCGTGCATCGGGTATTCCTTCACTTGATGTTTTAAATACGTTACCCACACCGATGCTTGCTGGGATTGTCGGTTATTCCATCATTCCCGGAAGGCAATTTTTAAGTACAGGAATAAGTCCTGCATTTCCAAATGAACAATTACCTACTACAATTACAATTGGACAATTGCCAGGAATTCCTTTACCTTTAAAACTGACCACCTTTCCATCCATTTCCGGAGGAGTTTTTACGATAATAATATACCGGTAACAAAACCGGATATTAAATTGAAAAACGGCGTAATTCATGAAGTGGGTGCTATAGTTGCGCCTCCCTCGCAAACATTGAAAGATGCCATTTACAGCAATCCTGATCTCACTTACTTTAAGGCAGCTATTGCGAGAGCAGATAGCGGGCAGGTGGGTTTGAACCGGCTTGATTCTTTGCTTGGCTATGCGGTTACAAACATGACGGTTTTGGCACCAAATAATGCGGCATTTCAAACACTAATTTACGGTACTGTTTATGGTTATTTATTACAGCGAGGTTATGATGCCGCTTCCGCCTCTTTACTCGCAAATACACTTGCTTCCGGACCGGTTGTATTCAGTAATCCTGTTCTTTATAATGCATTGCCCGCAGCTACAGTGAGAGGAATTATTGTTTATCATTTTTTGGCAACTCCAAATCCAAACACCGGCAATTATGAACCGAACATCAGGGTTTTCTCAAATAATTTTTCTTCGACGCCTGCTTTTTACAAAACACTGGTGAATTCAGCATATTCAACACATCCGGGTATTATGGCCCAGGCTACTTTTACAGGACCGTTTGTAAGCGATTTGAAGTTTACGGGTTTAGGCACTTTTCCGCCTGGAGGCGCACCTTTTTCAGATTCTCCTGCAACAGCAGTCAGCATGGATAACCATGCTGTAAACGGAGTTTATTATGTGATAGACAAAGTATTGCTACCCCAATAAACACACTGGTTATCGATTGTCGTCGGGTTATTTTCCATTTAGGTATTACTTTTGAGATGATTTTTCACCTAAAACGCAATTTTTATGGAAGAAAAAACACCCGAACAAATTAAAGCCATTGAGGAGATCAGAAAACCGAACAATTTTCCAATATGGATCATTTTTGTATTGATTGTGATAGTGTTTTTGGTTTTTTGGTACCTCTCCACAGGTAGCGGTGGAACCAAATCAAATAGTGCAGCTTTAAAGGGCAATACAACAAGTGTGATACTGGCGTTACCGAAATAACGGTTATTTCTTTCTTCAAAAGCCATTCAAAATATGGTGTAAATAACACCTGGGACTTCTGCGCTTTCAAACTCCGGCGAAATAACCCACTCTTACTTCCGAACAAGTGATATTGTATTCCTGACTAGAGAAAGAGCTTCTTTTCTATTTTAGGTATAACTTTTGAGGAGATTGATTGTTATATATTAAGAAAAATTAAAGAGGCTTAAAGTCAGATTTGCCTTTTTAATTGTGAGTTTCACATCTAAAACAATTAATATGGATAACATTCCTGAAGAAAAAACACCGGAAGAAAGAGAAACCGTCAGGGAGATCAGAAAACCCGTGAGCAGGCCCAGATGGTTAATTCCACTGGTTACTATTGTTGTGGTCATTTTTATTCTGTGGTATTTTTCAAGAAGCTGCGGAGAAACCAAACCAAATGTGAGCGCCTTGCCGGATACTACAACGCAGGTACATAAAGGAGATACAAGCAAAGTGATAGTAACTGAAAGGCCGGATTCAGTGTTACAAGATTAAAAGTTTGAGTTACACATTAAACCGGAAATGCATTACATCTCCATCATGAACTATGTACTCTTTTCCTTCAATTCTTAGTTTACCATTTTCGCGGGCAGCGGCTTCCGATTTGTAATGAACAAAATCATCATAGGAAATCACTTCGGCTTTAATAAATCCTTTTTCAAAATCAGTATGAATAACGGCAGCAGCTTGTGGAGCTTTCCAGCCTTTATGGATTGTCCATGCTCTTACTTCCTGCACACCGGCGGTGAAATACGTAGAAAGATTTAGAAGTGCGTAGGTAGAATGAATCAAACGGTCCAGAGCAGGCTCTTCCATTTTGTATTCATCCATAAACATTTGTTTGTCTTCCGGATCTTCAAATTCTGCAATCTGCGCTTCAATGGCGTTGGTCATAATTATTACCTGAGCGCCTTCTTCTTTTGCTGCCGCAACCAGCAGATCCGAATATTTGTTGCCTGTATGCATTGATGCTTCATCCACATTGGCCACATATAAAACCGGTTTATCAGTAAGAAAAAAATTATCAGCCACTGCCGCTCTTTCTTCTTTTGATAAGCCAAGTGAAAGGATATTTTTGCCTTGTTCGAGGTGTTCTTTACACTTTTTCAAAATTTCATATTCTGTCTTCGTTTTTGCATCGCCGGTTTTTGCCATTTTTTCAGCACGAGTCAGCTTTCTTTCTACACCTTCCAAATCTTTCAACTGCAATTCAGTTTCGATAATTTCTTTATCGGCGATCGGGTTTATTGGCCCTTCTTCTCTTAATACATTTTCATCTTCAAAACAACGGATCACATGAATAATGGCATCCACTTCACGGATATTTGCCAGAAATTTATTTCCTAAACCTTCACCTTTACTGGCGCCTTTTACAAGGCCGGCAATATCTACAATCTCAATCTGAGTAGGTACTATTTTTTCAGGTTTCACTAAATCAGCAAGTACATTCAGCCTTTTATCGGGCACGTTTACGAGACCGACGTTTGGTTCGATTGTGCAAAACCTGTAATTGCTTGCCTGTGCTTTTGCGCTATTGCTCACCGCATTAAATAATGTTGACTTTCCTACATTCGGTAATCCTACAATTCCTGCTTGTAATGCCATTACTTCTTACAATTTTTCTGTTTAAGGGGCGCAAAGATAACATGAAAAGGGCAACTGATAAATAAGAAACAACTGTAGGAAAATAATAAATGGCCGCATAAAGCAGCCATTTATATGATTTAAGTTTGATAAAATTATTCTACAGTTCGTTCTTTTGTATTTGTAACTACAACTTCTTTATCTTTTGAGCCGCCGCTCACTAAAGCAATGATTATTACCAAAACAATGATTCCGCCAACAATCCACATCCACGGTTGAATAGTAGTGCTTGTAGAAGTACTGGTTGTAGTAGTTGTAGTGGTAGAAACGGCACTGTCCTGGGCAAATGTTATTCCATCAAGAAACAACATTAAGGCCATAGCCATAAATGACTGATAAAAAATTTTGATCTTTTTCATAATATTATTTTTTTAGATAAAAAAAATTAATAATCAATTAATATGCCATTAACAATTTTTTTACCACCTTTCCTTTTCATTCTGAATCAATTATTAAAATCGATAGCGGAAATAAAATAAAAATTGTAAGAATTTGTTTGTTTACTCATTCATCAATCATAAAATAGATTTCATTCGTAAAAGTTTGTGGACTGTTAAAAAAAATAGCCGGTGATTATTAACCGGCTATTTGCAATCGTAATTTCAGTTTTTTATTGCTGCATTACAGGAGGCATATCTCCCTGGTCACTTTCACTTTGCTGATTCATATTTTTTCTTTTGAAAAGGGAAACATCCATTTTACCAAAGCGCCAGCTCACATTTAATCTTAGCTGTTGGGGATCCCTTTGCCTTCTGATGTCCTGAACAGAATAAATGTCTTTTGAAGAAGTAGATACCGAGTGAACTTTAGTAACGCGCGTATTGAAAATATCGTTTATACTCAATGAAACTGAAAGTGATTTGTCTTTCAGAAAATCTTTTTTAACGGCCGCATCAAAGCCCCAGATTGGTAAAGCATATCCATTTGCAGTGGCTAAATTTCCTCCGCCCCAATGCCTTTCTCCACCTCCGCCTCTTCCGGGAGGTAAAATCGTTTTACTGGTATAATCGCCATTTATTTGAAGGGTGAAATTAGCAGGCAACGTAAACGTACTGTTGATTTTTCCAAACCAACTCACTTTTCCGGTAGAGTTAACTGTGCCGGAAAGATTGCTTCCATTAATTTTTGAATTATACAGATTTACGTTTTCTGTAAGGCTCCACCATGGCGCAATTTTATTCATGGAAGTCAGTTCCAAACCATAAGCTTCAGAACTGCTAGCATTTACAAAAGAAGAAATAAAAACAGAATCACTATAAGCAGGATTAGGGTTTTTAGCCCAATATTGATACCGTGAAATAAGATTATTACTCCCCCTGTAATACGCCGTTGCAATAATATTATTCCCATTTCTTAAGTTTAAATCATAAGATAATTCAAATAAATTTGTGAATTCCGGAACCAGCGAAGCGTTACCAACACTAACATTCAGCGGATCGGTAAAATCATAATAAGGAACTAACTGCCAGAAATTAGGACGGTTTATTTTTCTTGAATAATTTAGTTGGATATCTTCTTTGTCATTTATTTTTTGAGTTAAAAATACACTTGGAAAAAAGCTTAACGGATATGAATTACTGAATGATTGGTTGGAATCAATCAACTCACCTGAATATTTTGAACTCTCAACGCGGCCACCCAATTGGTAAGTAAAATTCTTAATCTTTTGAGAGAAGGTAACATATCCGGCGTACACATCATCGGTGTATTTGTATTTATTATCCAACCCTTGCACAGATACATATTTGCCGATCGATTCATCCATAATATAATTATTGTTCTCGCTGTTTGAATTCCTGATAGCGGCTCTCAAACCCGCTTCTATTTTTATTTTATCAGAAACCGGATTTGAATAATCTGTTTGAATAGTTAAATTATTATTAGTACCGTTTCCGGTTGTTTTTTGCTGAAACAAAGGTTGGCTTGGCGAATTATCAGCGTTGTAATATTGTGTCCCCAAATCCTGTTCATTCATATTTTTACTATAATCATAATTAGCGTCAGCAGTGATATATTTATTGGGTTTGGCAAAATTATGTTTGAAGCTGATTTTACCATTATAATTATCCCAGGTAAAATTGTTGGTACTATTACTCGTTCCATAAGTATGAGTTGTAGTTCCGTTTAAAAGCGTGTCGCGCGTGATATTCATCAATTCACTTCCACCAAATTTGCCTTTCCTGATACCGCCTGAAACTGTCAATGTATTCCTGTTATCTATAAAATAATCAAAGCCTAAATTACCGCCTGACATGCGGCCGTCGCGGCTAGGTTTACTGCTTTCTTTTAGAATTGAAGTAAGACCATTCACATAATCTGTCCTGTCCGTTGTATTAGTGCTTTTTCCTTTAAACTCGAAATAATTACCGCTGGCAAAGAAGTTTATTTTACCCTCGCGAACATTAAGATTAGCGCCCGCATTGCTGCCACCTCTGGAGTCAATACCTGCCCGCACGTTACCATTATAACCGGGCTTTTTATTTTTCTTCATTACAATATTTAAAATTCCTGCACCTCCACCTGAAGCATCAAACTTTGCTGAAGGATTGGTAATTATTTCAATACTTTCAATTTCATCGGCAGGAATTTCATCAAGCGTCAAAGTTGTAGGCCGGCCATCAATAAAAATTTGAGGAGATGCATTTCTTAAAGTTACATTCCCATCAATATCTACATTTACGGAAGGAACATTTCTCATTACATCAACTGCTGTACCTCCTACACTTGTAAGGCTTTTATCGACATTGAATACCTTGCGGTCAATACTCATCTGCATCATAGGTTTACTAGCAGTTACAACCACATTAGCCAGTTGCTTTTCCTGTGGAAGCAATTTAATATTACCAAGATCTTTATCAATTGCATTCACCATCTGGCTTCTGTCTCCTCCATTCATTTGTAAGTTAAATGAAATTTCATCCGCATATACGGCGTGGCCAACATCACTTATAGTTAAAGTGTACTTTCCAATAAGTGGCAGTTTATTAATGCTGAATTCACCTTTCTTATCAGTAAGCATCGCTGCAACAACCATACTTTTACTTTGCTTTGTTGCCGTATCCATTTTCATTTGACTAAGTTGAACAGATGCCGCTTCTATTGGCTTGTTAGTATTTCCATCAATCACTTTCCCATAAAAATGACCCATATTCATGTTTTTTCCGACGGCAATTCCGGGGTTTCCTGCTTGCGGATATTGCGCCATAGCTACTGTTGAAAAGATGAGTAAGAAAGAGGTTAAAGAGTATTTAAATAATTTCATGTTGGGACGGTTTTAATTTAGGCGGCAAATTTCCGATCATTATGATAAACATATTTTTCTTTATTTATGAATGGTCGTATAAAAACAGCAGGCGGTTAAATCGCCTTTACCAAATCGTATTTAATGAAAATCACAAGTAGTATCGAGGTCTAAAAATGCTAAAAGTAATGCTTCAGGAAAATTGAAATTTTTTGGATCGAAATTTTAATTAATTTTGCTGTCCCAAAAACGGTGGTTGTAGCTCAGTTGGTTAGAGCATCAGATTGTGATTCTGAGGGTCGTGGGTTCGAGCCCCATCATCCACCCAATAAATCCCGCTTATCGGCGGGTTTTACTTTTCACAATAGGTTTTACTTTTCACAATAATTGTTACTTTAAATGCGTCTATACTTTTACAAAAACCTTTGTTAATTCAAACCCCTCATTTTAAAGTACAAATTTAATCTTTGTTACTTTTACGTATGAACCCAATAATCAGTTTTATTATGAGCAAAAAATTTATTCCCGTCCTTATTATTCTAATCTTAAGTGGTTTGTTTATAGGATATGGGGTGATGGGAAGGAGTGATAATTCTAACGACCCAAAAACAAAATATGAGAAAATATTACAAAATGTAGGAATTGTTTTAGAGCAAGGACATTACAATCCTAAAAAAATTGACGACCAGTTTTCGCAGGAAGTTTTAAAAAAATATGAAGACGACCTCGATCCTGATAAATACATTTTCTTGCAAAAAGATATCGATGCTTTTAAGAAATATCAAAACCGGATTGATGATGAAATTCACGGAGCGCCGTTAGAATCTTTTTATGCAGTTAGCGATACTTATTTAAAAAGAATTGATGAGGTGGCAGCTTCTTATAAAGAAATTTTAAAACACTCTTTTGATTTTACAAAAGATGAATACCTGCAAACAGATGGTGATAAAAGAGATTATCCTGCTTCTATAGCTGAAAGAGAGGATTATGGAAGAAAAAGGTTAAAATATCTTGTGTTGGGAAAATACATAGATCTTCAACAAGAAAGAGATTCAAGTAAAAATAAAGAAGAAGCGAATAAGGCTGATTCAACTCTTCTGCATGAAGCCATCAACACGGTATCAAGGCAAATGAACCGTTATTTTGAAACATTGAAAAATCATAATTCAACTGACGATCTTTTTAGTGATTTTGTAAATGCTATCACTACAAGCATGGATCCACACACCAGTTATTTTGCACCTGTAGATAAAAGAAGCTTTGATGAAATGTTAAGTGGTACTTTTTATGGCATCGGCGCTCAGTTGCAGGAAAAAGATGGCAAAATAACAATTGCAAGTCTTATTACCGGAATGCCTGCCTGGAAAACCGGTGAAATAACTCCGGGAGATGAAATAATAAAAGTGGGTGAAGGAGACGCCACACCGGTTGACGTAACAGGATATGAAGTAACAGATGCAGTAAAATTAATTCGTGGTGAAAAGAGGGGCTCAATAGTAAAACTGACACTGAAAAAGGCAGATGGTTCTGTAAAAGTGGTTGCAATAAGCAGGGATAAAATTTCATTGGATGATACTTTTGCAAGGAGTGCTGTCATCAATAATAATGGCCATGAGATTGGTTATATTTATCTTCCTGAATTCTACGCTAACTTCGATGATCCTTCCGGAAGGCGCTCTGCCACTGACGTAGCGAAAGAAGTTGAAAAATTAAAAGCAGCCAATGTAGAAGGTATTGTAATGGATTTAAGAGGAAACGGAGGTGGGTCTTTGCAGGACGTAGTGGATATGGTAGGTTTGTTTATTAAAGGTGGCCCGGTAGTTCAGGTAAAAGGCCGTGACGGAGCTCCAAGTGTTCTGGCTGACCGCGATAAAGAAGTATTATATTCAGGTCCGCTTGCAGTAATGGTAGATGAATTAAGCGCTTCCGCTTCTGAAATATTTGCGGCGGCCATCCAGGATTATCACAGGGGAATTATTATAGGAAGTCCTACTTATGGAAAAGGAACCGTGCAAAGAAGCGTTTCTCTTGATCCTCAATCAGAAAATCCATTTTTCAATCATCCTGCAGAAGGATTAGGAGATGTTAAACTTACTTTTAGAAAATTTTACAGGATCAATGGCGGTGCTACCCAGTTAAAAGGGGTTACTCCCGATATTGTAATTCCTGACCGTTTGGAAAATGCGAAACTTCGCGAGAAAGATAATCCGGATGCGTTGGCATGGGATCGGATTCCAAAAGCCGATTACACAATATGGAATCCGGGGTATAGTTATGCTCCGGCTGTTGCAAGTATAAGCGCAGATGTGGATAACAATATTGATTTTAAAGAAATACAGAAACAAGTGAACCTGCTCGATAAATACAGGGATGAACCCACTCCTTTAAATATTGATAAGTACAAGCAAATGCAGAAAAATATTGAAGCAGCTGCTAAAAAGCTGGACGAATATTCCAAGTCTCCCATTCATTTGCAGACAACTACTTTGGTTCCCGATTCTTTGGCAATGCAGGGAGATACAGCCAAAATTTCTAAACAGGAACAATTCATTAAAACAATCAGCAATGACCTTTATGTAGATGAAACTGTAAAGGCATTAGAAAAAGTAATAGGTGAAAAACAGATTGCAGAAGCAGAAAAGAAATAAAAATAATCTAAAAGAATTTTTTAAAACCGGTGACACCGGTTTTTTTTTTGAACTTGTTTTCATTTACTCAGATCAAACAAAATAAAAATTCCTTTTATTTATCTGTTTACTGGCATAACCAATGGAAACATCAATAATAAAAATTGAACTTTCCTCAATTCTATTTTTCACTAAAATTTATTTTGTTTTCCATTATCTTTGCGACCTAAAATTTTAAAATATTGGCTACAAAGTTTTCTAAAGAAACTTATTTATACTGGTACGAATTAATGCTCCTGATTCGTCGCTTCGAGGAAAAAGCCGGACAAATGTATGGAATGCAGAAAATCCGTGGATTTTGTCATTTATATATAGGGCAGGAAGCGATTGCCGCAGGTTGCATGACAGCAACGACTCCCGATGATATATTTATAACCGCTTATCGTGATCACGGCCTCGCCCTTGCAAAAGGGATCCCGGCAAAAGCATGTATGGCCGAGTTGTACGCAAAAGCAACCGGGTGCAGCAAAGGAAAAGGAGGAAGCATGCACTTCTTTGGAGTGGATCACAAATTTTTTGGAGGACATGGAATTGTAGGCGCGCAAATAGGAACAGGCGCAGGGCTTGCGTTTGCAGAAAAATACAAGGATACAGAGAATGTCGTCCTTTGTTTTTTTGGTGATGGAGCCGCCAGGCAGGGAATTCTTCACGAAACATTTAACCTGGCAATGCTTTGGAAACTTCCGGTAGTTTTTATTTGCGAAAATAATAATTACGCGATGGGAACTTCAGTAGCACGTACCTCAAATGTTCTGGATATTTATAAATTGGCCGATGCATATGAAATGCCTGGCGACCAGGTTGATGGAATGGTTCCTGAAACAGTTCATGATGCAGTAGCACGCGCTGTTAGAAGAGCACGCGAAAAAGGCGGACCTACTTTGCTGGAAGTAAAAACCTATCGTTATAAAGGTCACAGTATGAGTGACCCGGCAAAATACCGAAGCAAAGAAGAAATGGAAGAATACAAACTTAAGGACCCGCTGGAAACCACCATGAATAAATTGAAAACCAACTTCGGGTTAACGGATGAAGAAATTGAACAAATAAATGACAGGGTAAAAAATGAAGTGGCCGAAGCCGTAAAATTTGCTGATGAAAGTCCATATCCGGATGACGATGAAGCATTAAAAGATGTGTACGCTGAAGATGACTACCCTTTCATTACAGATTAATCCGTTTTTCAAAAGAAAATAAAAATAAAAAAATACAAATGGCTGTGAAAAAAGCATACAAGCAAGATGTGGATGTGGTAGAAAGGGCGCGTGGGTTTTGGGCTGAATATAACAAACCGATTTCTTATATTGGTTCTGTTATCGTGATATTATTCGTGGGTTGGATAATCTACAAGTACATGTTTAAAATGCCCAAACAGGAAAAAGCTGATAAAGTAGTTTATGTTACTCAAAAATATTTTTCTGACTTTACTAATGCTACCGATTCTGCAAAGATATTACTCGCAACAAAGGTGTTGAATGGCGATGGCAGAAATCCCGGTGCATTAAGAATTATCAATGAATATTCCGGCACACCGGCTGCTAATTTATGTGAATATTATGCAGGAACCTGCTATTTGCAATTAGGCCAATTTGCTAAATCAATAAAGTATTTGAAAGATTTCGACGGCAATGGCGCTGACCAGATAAAAAGCCGCGCTCTCGGTATGATGGGTGATGCAAGTGCAGAATTAAATAAAAATGATGATGCTTTGGATTATTATCAGAAGGCAGCGAATGTAAATGAAAAGGATACTTATACTTCTTCTGAATTCCTTTTTAGAGCCGCATTATTTGCAGAGTCAATCGGCAAACAGAAAGAAGCTATCGATCTGTTCAAAAAAATAAAAACCGACTATCCATTGACAGAAAAAGCGGCGGATGTGGACAGGTATCTGGCTAAACTCGGACAATTCTCAGAATAATTTATCAGGTAAAACTATGGCATTAGTCAACCAAAATCTTTATGATATTGATACAGGCATTCTTCCAAAGGATGCCTGTATCGTTATTGTATATACGCAATGGAATCCTGAAATAGTCAATAAATTACTGAGTGGTTGTAAAAAAGTGCTTGATGAATATAAGATGGAGAATTACATAGTTATTTCCGTTCCCGGTGCATTTGAAATTCCATTCACAATAAAAAATTTTTGGGAAACTTACCAGAATAAATTTGAAAAACCGCAGGTGTTTATCGCCCTCGGTTGTGTGTTGAAAGGAGGAACGCCTCATTTCGATTATGTTTGCAAGGCAATTACCAATGGAATTTTGCAATTGAATTTTACGTTACCGGTTCCCACAATTTTTGGAATACTTACTGTAGAAAATCAACAACAGGCAGATGAAAGAACAGGGGGGATTCATGGAAATAAAGGCGAAGAAGCTGCCTTAACCGCTTTAAAAATGATCACATTAAAGTATTCGAAGTAAAATATTTAATTACCTGAAAGGAAATTACTAAATCTTCTAAACTCATTAAACCTTCTCATTCTTAAATGAAAGTTCAATTATTTATACCATGTTTCATTGACCAGTTGTATCCACAAACTGCTTTCAATATGGTGAAAGTTCTTGAAAAGGGATGTTGTGACGTTGAGTATAACACAAATCAAACGTGTTGCGGCCAGGCGGCCTTTAACGCCGGTTTTTGGAACGAAGCGAAAAGCGTTGCTTCGAAGTTTATAAAAGACTTTGATTCTCCGGATTATATTGTCGCCCCTTCCGCTTCCTGTGTTGGGTTCGTTAAAAATTATTATACACGATTGTTTGAAGATTCTTCTCAACATAACCTTGTAAAAAATCTTACAGCAAGAACTTTTGAGTTTACTGAATTTTTGACAAAGGTTTTAAAAATCGAAAACTATGGAGCACAATTGAATGTAAAGGCAACTTACCATGATAGCTGTGCAGCCCTTCGGGAATGTAAAATAAAAGAAGAACCAAGGCGTTTGCTTGAAAAAGTAAAAGGCCTCCAATTAGTTGAAATGAATGATACAGACACCTGCTGTGGATTTGGCGGAACCTTTGCTGTAAAGTTTGAAGATATTTCACATGCTATGGCTGACCAAAAAATAGGTCATGCTTTAAATACAGGCGCCACCCATATTATCTCTACTGATTTAAGTTGCTTAATGCATTTGCAGGGAATCATCATAAAGAAAAATATATCGATCACAACGATGCATATTGCTGATGTACTGGCAAGCGGGTGGGAATAAGACGCCGTGATCAATACAAAACAAACTTTATATAACAGAAAAAAAAGCTGCTTACTAAAAAACCTTAAGCATTTGCAAAGTTGGGAATTCTACATTATTTTTACCGAGATTTTTTCTCTGTCTGCTAATCCTACCCGAAAAATACATGCAAAATAATAATCAGAAAGAAGGTGTTGGTAAAGTGTTAACTTCTTAGCCTTTAACTTTCTCTAAGTTTATTAAATTGCAGCCTACCAATCCTCCTTCCTATTGTTTTGTAACATTTATCATTTACTCTCTTTACGCTAACCATATGGATAGAAATTTTTATTCGTCGACTTTTTTACGCAATTTATTGATCATAACATTCCAGATCTTTTTTTGCTTAAATGCCTTCAGCCAGGCAAATGTAATCATGAACCATAATGATTTAAAAAGGACCGGCTGGAACAGTAATGAAACGATATTGACGGCAGGTAATGTAAGCAGCGGAAACTTCGGAGAGATTTTTTCAAGACAAGTGGATGACCAGATTTATGCACAACCTCTTGTAGTGAGCAACGTTTCAGTTGGAGGCGGCACGCATAATATTGTAATAGTAGCAACTGTAAATAACACTCTCTACGCTTTTGATGCAGATGATCCAGGCGCTTCAACTCCTTATTGGCAGGATAACTTGACATATGATTCAACTAATTACCGGCCTATCAGAAATAAAGATATGGTATACGCATGTAGCGGCAACTATACAGATTTTAGCGGGAATATGGGGATCGTTGGTACTCCTGTAATTGATACATCCACAAATACTTTGTATGTAGTATCGAGAAGTGTTTCAAAAAACGGAACACCCGTTTTCGTTCAATATCTACATGCTATAGATATTGAATCAGGGAAAGAAAGGGCTTTTAGCCCGGTTCATATTACTGCTACTTATACTGGTAATGGAGATGGGAATGTTGGCGGAGTTATCACATTCGATGAACAAAGGCAAAATCAAAGAGCAAGCCTTTTACTATATAACGGAATCGTTTACATCTGCTGGGCCTCTCATTGCGATTGGGGGCCTTACCATGGATGGGTAATGGGCTACGACGCTGCCACTTTACAACAAAAATATGTCTATAATGATACTCCGGAAGGAGGATTAGGTGGAATATGGATGGCTGGTCAGGCACCATCGGTTGATGAAAATGGTAACATTTATTTTACAACCGGCAATGGAACTACAGGGTTAGGTGGAGATCCAAATGATACAATAAATCGTGGATCTAGTCTTATTAAGTTATCACCAGATCTTAAAGTGAAAGATTTTTTTACTCCCTCAAACTATCAATATTTAAACAACAATGATCGCGATTATGGTTGTAATGGCGTTTTACTAATCCCTGGTACCAACTTATCATTATCAGGGAGCAAAGACGGTGGATCTTATTTGGTAGATAATAACAATTTAGGTGGGATGAAATCCGATAATTCCAATGTATTACAAAGATTGAATTTTGGCGATTGGGGAACAGTAAATTCCATTCACCTGTATGGTTCTCCCGTCTATTACAAAGATGGATATAATAAAGAATACATTTATGGGTGGGCAGCTAAAGGATTATTAAAACAAATTCCTTTTAACCGCTCAAAAATGCTTTTTGACACTATAAATGCAAAAATTGGAATTACGGTATTACCTTCAGGATACTTACCCGGTGGAATTCTTGCAATCTCATCTAATGGATCACAGTCAGGCTCGGCTATATTATGGGCTAGCAGGGTATCAGATGGAAATCCAAATCAGATGGTAGTTCCGGGCATGTTGCAAGCTTTTGATGCCTCTGATGTAACACATGAACTTTGGAATAGCAACTGGAACAGTAAAAGAGATTCTATTGGCAAATATGCCAAATTTGTCCCTCCTACAATTGCTAACGGAAAAGTTTACATGGCTACTTTTTCCAATAAATTAAACGTATATGGTTTGAACCCTCCTGCGGCCTCTGCATGTAGCGGTACTTTACCTCCAACCTGGCAAAGCGCTGATATAGGTTATGTAGCCTCCCCCGGAGATGTTTGCGTTGATCATGGAAAATTTACTTTAACTGCTTCCGGGGATGATATTTGGAATACCGCAGATGCTTTTCATTTTGCATTTCAAAAAGTAATAACCAACGAAACTGAGCTAACGATAAGAGTTGATTCTATTAAAAATACCAACGCAAATGCAAAATGCGGGATAATGTTCCGGCAGAACCTCGATCCCGGTTCTCCTTATGTTTTCTTAAATATAATTCCTTCAAATAAAATTTATATTCAAAAAAGAACTTTACAGAGTGCTACTGCTATTAATGTCGGTTCACCTGTTGCTAACGGTGTTCATTCCTGGTTGCGAATGAATAACAACGGGAACAATTACGACTGCTATTATTCCTCAAATGGAAGTGATTGGACTAAAATGGGTACAGTTACTTTAGCACTTGGACCAAACCCATACGTTGGTATTGCGTATACAACACACCAGAATACTGCTTTAGACACCGCAGTTGTTGATAATGTTGCATTACGAATTAGTGGTGCTCTCGATGTGAACCTGATAAATTTTACCGGTAAAAATGTAGAAAATAAAAAGGCTTTGCTAAATTGGATTGCAGGGCAGGAAGTTAATAATAATGACTTTGAAATCCAAAGAAGTGGTTCCAATACTGATTTTGTTACAATAGCAACCATCCAGGGAACCGGAACTTCTTTAGAAGCAAATGATTATTCTTTCACCGATAATTCTCCGGAAGATGGAAAAAATTATTACCGATTGAAGATTGTTGATAAAAAAGGTGACATTTCCTATTCCCCGATTGTATTAATAAAGTTCAATTTTAGAAACATTTCCATTTATCCTAATCCTGCCAGTAACAAAATTTTTATATCAAACAATCAAAATTTTAGCAAGGGAAAAAATATTAATCTTCAATTGCTTGATTTTGGCGGAAAGACCTTATATAACAAAGACTACAAGACAAATGGGCTTGATATCATAACATTTAATATCCCTTCAGGAATTCCAAACGGAATGTATGTATTAGTTGTTACTAATGCCGAAGGTTATAAGGAAGGTGAACAAATTTTTATCAATAGGTAATAATTACAAATTCATCGGATCCTGGTTGAAAATTAAGCACATCAACTCATAAAGTTCGCTGTGCTTTTGTTTAAACAATTCTGACTGATTAAAAAAATATTCGGATGTTACAGCAAAGAATTCTGCTTTATTTGAAGCACCGTAAGAATTAATATCAGAGTTTTGCTGCAATATCATTTCAATATTTTTGTTCATTAATTCTATCCATTTGGAATTGTGTTTTCTGTTTAGCAGCGCTTCAGGCAAGCCGTCTACGTCTCCGTCTTCTTTATCTAATAAATGAACAAATTCATGAATTCCTGTATTTGCTGTAGATTCCTTATTGACAAAACCACTGCGCAATGCAGGTTTTGACAGAATCATCACTCTTTGCATCGGACCGTTTCCAATCATGCCTAAAGTATTTTTTTCATAACCGGAAGCAAGAAATTCATCTCTGTTAAAAGAAGCCGGATAAAGCAAAACATTTCTCAGGTTGTAATATTCCCATTTTTTAAACCCAAAGATCGGTATCACAGCACTGGAAGCGACCAACAATTTATCAATATCTTCAACACTTACATCAATCCCATCAATACGCACATAACTTAAAAATTCTTTTATCTTTTCTTCAAATCTTGATTTACTTTTTTCATTAAGATTGTTATAGTAAGAAACATGTTCATTTAATATTTCACGAAAGTTTTCAGGAAGTGAAATTTTTTTTTGAGGCTTTTTATAAAAAATAAAAAAAAGGATTAGCAATGACAAAGCAATTAAAACGAGTACAGGAGCCATATAAATTTATCTGAAACGAAAATAACATGAAACATCCAAAGTGAGAAACGACGATATTCAACGATTCTAAAAAGTGAAGGTATTCTAAAATCACAATTGATATTATTTGTTTATTTACTGTAGAATTTGTTAACTTGAATAAGATCATTTTATCAAAAGAATAAATAAAAAAATTGAATGAAATACGCTGTTGGAAAATTTCATCAGCAGTCAAATTAAAAATAAAACGATGCCCGGAACATCAATAAAATCTGAAGCGCAGGAAATTATAGATCAAAGTCTTAACTACACATTATTTTCCTGGAGCAAACAAAAGGGAATAAATCCGATTGCAGTAGAGCGTGCTGAAGGTGTTTATTTGTATGATTATGACGGGAAAAAATACCTGGATTTTTCTTCCGGCCTCATGAATGTAAATATTGGCCACGGTAATCAGCGTATAACCATGGCTGTTACAAAGCAAATGCAACAGGTGAGTTACGTAACTCCTTCGAGCGTAACAAAAGTGCGCGGCGAACTTGGAAAAAAGTTAGCAGAAATATGTCCCGGGGATTTGAACAAAGCTTTTTTCACTTTAAGTGGTGCCGACTCAATTGAAAATGCAATAAAGCTGGCGAGGCTATATACCGGACGACACAAAATTCTCTCACGATACAAGTCTTATCACGGTTCTACAAATGTAGCGATGACAGCGAGTGGCGATCCCCGCAAACTTCTGGTTGATTCACAACAAGCTACCAATTTTGTTCATTTTGATCTCCCTTATTTATACAGGTGGAAATATGGAGAAGAAAATTTAATGAAAGAAAGTGTTGAACAATTAGAACGCATTGTGGCTTATGAAGGGCCGAATAATATCGCTGCTATTTTGCTGGAAGGTGAATCAGGATCGTCAGGTTGTTTGAAATACCCAAAAGGTTATTTGAAAAAAGTAAGAGAGATATGTAACCCGAACGGAATCTTACTAATTGTAGATGAAGTGATGAGTGGATTTGGACGAACAGGCAAATGGTTTGGATTTCAAAATCATGATATTATTCCTGACATGATTGCAATGGCCAAAGGACTTACCAGCGGTTATTTGCCATTTGGCTGCTTAATGGTTTCTGAAAAAATTGCTTCCAAATTTGATGATGTAATATTGCCGCTTGGGCTCACCTATTCCGCACATCCTGTTTGCTGTGCTGCAGCTCTTGAAAACTTACAGATTTATGAAGATGAAAATCTCATAGAAAATGCGGCATCAATGGGCAAGTATTTAGATGATCAAATTGAAATTCTAAAACAAAAACATCGATCAATTGGGGATTGGCGAAATACTGGTTTACTTGGATGTATCGAACTTGTAAAAGACCGTGAAACGAAAGAACCGATAGCTCCCTTTAATGCAAAGCCTGCAGAAATGGTAACCATGAATAAAGTAGCTGCAAAAATTAAAGAGCTTGGAATGTACACTTTTGTAAGATGGAGCTATATTTTTATCGCCCCACCCCTTTGTATCACAAAAGAACAAATTGATGAAGGGCTTACCATTATAAGTGAAGCATTAAGTATTGCAGACGAAAGCTTGTAAAATAAAAAATTGTTTTATTTATTGGTTTACTGCGAATCCTTATTAGCGGCGGCTTTTAAGACCAAGTACAGCAAAACATTAGATTGTTTTGAATCAGCAATATTTTTTCTTTCATAGTAAATGAGGGAATTTTCGATATTTCCCTCACGAAGTTTCAACCTCCCTTTTTCAACATTAAAATATGTATCCACCTGCTGATCTTCACCAATGAATTTTGGAGAAAGTGTAAGTAATTTCTTTTCAAGAGAAAGCAGATCGTTTGCTCTTGCTTTAAATTCAAAGTTCGTGCGTTGCATCTACTAATTTAATTTTAAACTAAATAAAAAAAACCTGTGGCTGCTCCACAGGTTTTTTTGTAAAATTTTTGTTGTCCTACTTTTCATACGGAAAATTCCGGGAAACTTTTTTCATCATCCTCGTAATTAATTCATCAGTTGAACTCATAACATCATCGTTCATTGCCTTATAAAAACGCCAAAGCAGCGCTCCATCCTTGCCATTATAGATTTGTAAAGTTAATGCCCCACTACCTGTTTTGCTACCTAAACTACCAAACAAAACAGTTTTTGCGATAGCGGCACCTTCTGAAGCAGTTTTTTCGTAATTATAATTCGATTTTATCACTGCATCTACACCAAGAATTTTGCAGATAGAATCCTGGGTTAACAGATCAAGCTGAGTATAAACGCCTTTTGCTTTTAATAAAGCATTCGTGCGCGTCGGGTCCTGAAAGGTTACAGAATATTTGTTTGCTTTCCTTAACAGATAGGTGAACATGGAAGATTGAAGGTTTGTTTTAAGATCTTCAGCTTCACTTTTAGTAGCAGAAGAATCATAATGTTTAGGCACTCTTTTATAAATAATCGAAACATCAAAAGGAAGAATTGCAACTGTTTTTTGTTGCTGAATTTCTGATTTTAGATTAGGTGCTGAATAAGTTTGTTTTGCAGCCTCAAATTGGGCGAAAGTTGAAATACTGGCTAATAAAAATAAGCTGGAAAAAATAAAGGTTTTAATTTTCATAAACAATCGTTTTTAAATTGCAATATAGAACCTCAAAAATTCTAAATCAAAGATTTTCATGATTTTTTTTGAGCAACCCATCCATTCTTTTCCTCGATTTATTAAAGATCATTATACCATTTTTAACACCTTTCCGTTTCTGCTTTTTTTCTTCTTCAGGCAACTGATTAATTTCGTAGCATTCTACCGAACAACAACCTTCATATTTTTCAGCACATGAAGCACATTGGATAAAAAGCAAGTGGCACCCTTCATTGGCACAATTAATATGAGTGTCACATGGTGCTCCGCATTGATGACAATGACTTATTACTTCATCGCCAATCTTCTCTCCCAGCCTTCCATCGAAGACAAAATTTTTACCAAGAAACTTATTCGGTAATTTTTCTGCTTTTACCTTATTCGCGTATTGGATAATTCCGCCTTCAAGATGATAGACATTTTTAAATCCGTTGTGCAACATGTAAGCACTGGCTTTTTCACAACGAATTCCACCGGTGCAATACATGATTATATTTTTATCTTTCTTTTCTTTAAGCATACTAACGGCCATGGGTAGTTGCTGCCTGAAAGTATCAGAAGGAACTTCTATCGCATTTTCAAAATGCCCTACTTCATATTCATAATGATTGCGCATATCTACCACAATCGTTTCGGGATCAGTAGTAAGTTGGTTGAAAGAATCAGCATCGACATATTTGCCTTTTTTACTCATATCAAACTTCGGATCATGAATTCCATCTGCTACAATTTTTTTGCGCACTTTCACTTTTAAAACCCAAAAGCTTTTTCCCTGCCCGACTTCGTCATTCAGGCGGGCGTCGTCATCTACCGCAATGTTTAAACGGACATTCTGCAAAAAGGAAATGGTATTTAGATACTCTTTTAATTTTTCAAAATTGGAAGCAGGCACACTCATCTGCGCATTTATTCCTTCGTAGGCAACATAGATGCGACCGAAAGCCTTCAGCTCATTCAAATTTTTATAAACCTCATCCCGAAAAGCCTGTGGGTCTTCAATTGATGAGTATTTGTAAAATGAAATGGTAATACGAGGCTCTGTTTCTTCATATAATAGCCTCTTCAGTTCCTTTTGAGAAACACGATTATGTAATAATGCCATAACTAATATACCCGGTTTTTTTTTGAGACATTTACAGGATGAATCAAACTCTTGCAAGGCGGGTAAAATCAAGATGCAAAGATAAAGCACATGGTTAATTTATAAAAACAGGTACGCGATTTGATTAACAGGTTGTTAATTAATTATATATTATTAACATTAACCCTAAAAACACACTTTATGAAAAAGGTTATCATTGTAACCGCTACGTTTTTCCTGTTATTACAGGCAAAAGCACAAGATACCCATTTCGGGATTAAAGCGGGACTAAACGCTTCTTCGTTAAATTATCCTAATAATTCAGATATGCAAAGCAAAATCGGTTTTAATGCCGGTCTGTTGGCGCACATTCACACATCAAGTAAAATGTGGGCTGTTCAACCGGAACTTTATTATTCTTCTGAAGGCGCCAAAAGCAAATCGAACAGTAATGAAAGCCTCAACCTGGGATATTTAAATCTTCCTGTCTTGATTCAATACATGTTTGATAATGGTTTTAGATTAGAAGCCGGACCACAGGTTGGATTTTTAATGAGTGCAAAATCAAAAGTAGGAAGTACTTCAACTGACGTTAAGGATAATATGCAAAGCGCGGTCTTTTCAATTCCGCTCGGATTGGGTTATCTCACTACCGGAGGATTGGGCTTTGATGCAAGGTATAACTTTGGAATCAGTAACATCAACAAGTCCGATAATGGACCAAAAGTGCACAGCAATGTATTTCAGTTCGATGTATTCTATCAGTTTAGTAGTTCAAAATAAAAACCGGTAATCTGAAGTAAAAGCAGCCAATAATTTATTTTTATTGGCTGCTTTTTAAATAAAAATATTTTCAATTCAAATTATCCAATGTATTTACATTTGATAAAATATTTTTTGAATGTCAAAAAATAAGAATTTAAAACCACTGCTGCCGGCATTTGAAAAAATAAATTCAATACACAAGCTGCTCTTTTGCCTGGCGATTGCTGTTGTTGTTTACTTCATTGTAGAAACAAAAAATATTGATGTTCTTACCCATGTAATGATCGGATGGGATATTTTTAGTGTATGCATGATCATTATGACATGGATCACTTTTTTTATTACCTCCGCAAAACAGATACGCATTCAATCAAAAGTGCAGGATCCAAACAGATCTATAATTTTTATCATTATTCTTATTTGCACTTTAGCCAGTTTTCTCACTGTTCTTTTGTTGATTGTTACGAAAAAAGATGGTGATGATGGCGCTTCGTGGCGCTTGCCAATTGCTGTTGCAGGGATGTTGTTCTCATGGATTTTGATACATACCACTTTCACACTTCGATATGCGCATATTTTTTATGGCGATCACAAAACGAATCCGAACACACATGCCGGCGGTCTTGAATTTCCCGGAGATGAGTTACCTGACTATCTTGATTTTGCTTATTTTTCATTTGTATTGGGAATGACTTTCCAGGTTTCTGATGTGCAGATAACTTCCAAAAGATTCAGACGGCTGGCGCTTTTGCACGGCCTTATCTCATTTATTTTTGATACGACGATGATTGCCCTTACTATCAATATCCTCGCGTAAAATAAAAATCTTTTTTATTTGTTCGTCCACTGACTTTCTTTAAAAAATAGCGCGGATAGCAACTCTTCCTGTATGGATAACAGGATTTGTTCCGGGCTTACGCCCATCATATTGCAGATTTAATTCAATATTTCCGGCAAGTCTTTTCGTGAGTTCAAGATTCCACAAATAATTTTTTCCCGGCAACAAACCGTTCAATAAAATATAACCAACTGTACTGTTCGGATCGCCGTTAAATTTAATATTATTCAAAGAGAACCTTGCGTTAATCGTTCCGTCAGAAAGTACATTGTATTTTACTTCAGTAGCCATTTCATTATTTACCGCATTTTCAAAACTGCCCATCATGTTTTTCTTCTTATCATAAGTGTAGATAAGGCTTACACGAAAATCACTTTTATAAATATAGCTTATTGATGGCTCTGCCGAGACTTCATCTACCCGATAATTCCGGTTGGTAAATGAAGGGGTAATTAATTGGTTCCGGTCATATTTGTTTGTGAAATTGGTAGCAATAGATCGTGAAAGATTCCATCTTCCTTTTATAGTAACATCCCGCAATGAATTGCTTTCAAATCCATAATTCAAAAGAGATTTGTTATTATTCAAACGATGAGTCAAATCAATTCCCCAGACAGAACTTTTTCGATTAAAATAAATCGTATTACTTAAAAAGGACGACAAGGAAATCAAAGAGGTATCAACCAATTTTTTATTAAATGGATTGAAGTTAAAGCCGCCATTTGAAATTTCTTTTTTATTGATTTGAAGAGATGATGACGTACCGAATTTTTTAATAAAATTTAAAAAACCGGAGGAAGTATTTTTTGCAATGATCATATCGGGATTGATACTAAAATTATAATTGAACTGGATATAATTTGCTTTTACATATTCATTTGTTGGTGTAAAAACACGTATCCATTTTTTCTGATCCTGGTAAATCGCCACTTCAAATTCATTTAATTGTGGAATACCGTCTTTGTTATAATCATTCCAGGTATAATATCCCTGGCCAGCCGGAACTTCTATATATGTGTATTCGCGCTTTTGTTCCTGCCCAGAACCCAATTCATACAAAACATTTCCGATTACAAAACCTTTCCATTCATTCATCGCATATTCGGCCCTGCCCAAAAGGCTTTCATCACTTTGTTCATTTGAATAACTTTTGTTGACCACATTCAGTTTCCGATAAGTAAGATTCAAACGAAATTGCCTGTGCTCATTATTCATCAGCTCTGTCATCAGGTTAATATTCTGGCTTTTATCCTGCGTGATCAATCCTTTTTGAAATGGAATTTCATTTTCTCTTGTGTAATAAGTAATTCCCCATTTATTCAATTTTTTTTCAGAAGATTTAATATAAACCTGCCAGGTATTGAAAGCAAAACTTATTGGCAATAAAGTGTCTGAAATTTTAGAAAGTTGCTGGTTATTTTCAGCAGCATAATTCGCTCCAATCTTTATGTCTTTAAAAGCATTAAAAGACCGATACACATCAAAAGTGGGCCGGATATAAGAACCGGTTTGTACAGAACTGTTGATATTCGTGATGTAAAATTTATTATTAAAATGCCATCCTTTAATATCCATCACATTTTCAATTGCGTTTCTTACTCCATTATAATTATCGCTTCTGTTGTAATTCGTAAAATCATATCGCAAAAAATTATTTTGACCGTCACTGATTCCCAAAGAAGCATTTACTAAATTTTCTGTTGCGGCCGGTGCATCAAAAGGCAAACTCCAGTCGCGGTTAAACTCTACATTACGTAAAGTTTCCAGCGGTTTGAATTTATCCTGAACGTATTCATACCCAAGATGAGTTTGCAACGAAATTCCGGGTTTTATACTTCCCAAAACCTGATTTTGCATCACATAATCTACTTTTGTTGCCACTCCTTTATCGCTTTCTTTTCCTTTCGAAGAAAAAGTGTTTACATCATAATTACTTAAAGCAGTTTCAACTTTTAATGAAGAATTTTTATTGAAACTATATTGAGCGGCTACCGAAATCAAATCATGTTTTTTCGGAGGAATCAATAAAATCACCGGATCCCAATCTCCCTGTTTCACTCCATTTACAGGAGCGATAAACTGGAAAACTCTTCCATTTGCATTTCCATCATTTACCGGGGTATAATTTCCTCTTCCGGCACCAACATTTGTGAAAGAAAGATTGTACAAAGAATCTTTTTGATTGGCAGAATAAACATAAATCGTATCAGCGATTCCATTGATAGTTGTATCTATTTTTTTATACAAGATCTTGTTCAATGAAAATGTATCGGGGACTGCATTTGGATAAGTGGCGCTATCTATATTGTTTCCGATCTGCGATAAAAATTGCTTTTGATCTGAAGTAAGCGATTGATTGATCGAGGAATTTTTTGCGTCTGCATTTGTGTAAGCGCCGATACTTACTTTCAGTTTATTATTGATATTGATTTCATCATTTCCATATAGCATTGAATTGAGATAATTCTGATTTGAATACTCAAACTCAACCTGTATTCGGCTGTCTTTCGTTATCAGATGCTTTACAGTAAAAGTAAGTTCAGCAGTGTTATAATCAATAACATAATCCTGGTCTTCGCCACGGGCTAACAATTGCCCGTCCAAAAAAACTTTTTCAGTTCCTGCAAGAACCGCAAAATACAATTCATTATTAGCGCCATAAAGTTTGTACGGACCTTGGTCACCTTCAATAGGAATAATCTTATCGCGCATATAACTTCCTTTTGAAATAGCGCCACTTGCTATAAAAGAATTGGTTATATTTTTACTGATGACATTGTCAGTCGAGAAGGAAGCGCCTTGCAATCTTTTTGAAAAATTGAGAAAATAATTCTGGCTCTGCCGGATATCAATATCACCAAAACTTGCCTGCCAGCCGTGCTTTTTTATTTGCATAAAAATGCGGTCGAAATCCCTGATATTTTGAGTATTGCCCTGTGGCTGAATAGGAATGTTGTTATCGCTTATGGCAGCAGTCAATTCAAGACTATCGCCAATAAATCCGTTTAGTTGAAGATTCAAATTCGAACTCACCACAGCATCCTGGTTATTTCCAATAGTAATTCCACGGCCAAAACTTCCATTGTAATTGATGTTGCCAAAATCAATTACTTTATTTTCAAGCTGGTTGCTTTTTAGGACATAGGGTTTTTCCATTGCAAAATTGAAACGGATACTGTCATAATTAAACTGGCGCGTTATGCCATTTAATTTATAAGGAAACACACGATAAGAAATGAAAACACTATCGGGTAAATTTGCCGACTTCCATAAAACAGAAGCGTTTACAAAATCTACTTCATAAGCCGAAGACGGAATTCCTGTGATAGAAAAAGTATTAGGAACGATGCTGTTGCTGTCAATGTTAACCGGATTTTTATTGGTAGCGATTTTTTTACTTCTGAAGTTAGAAAGTGAGGCCGGATTTTGTTGAGAAAAACCATTAAAGGAAAATAGCAGAAAGAGAATAAAGGATAGGAGTCTTACTGATTTCAAGCAGTATTATTTTACAACCTTAAAATTAAACGATTTCAGCCAATGATAATTGAGTTAAGCAAATGCTGAATCTATCTAATAACGTGAAAGTGCCGCTTTAGTGTATAAGGTTGGGTTATCTGGCTATGCAGATAAAGGATTTCAATACACAAGAAAAATAATAAATCCGTTTATTTGTTTGTTTACTATTCCGGATTTTAAAAGGAAGTTACTACCCTTTTTCATTCATCGGATCGACCAGGCGCACCGGCCTTTCCTGTATTTTTGAAGAAAGTGAAGCACCAAGATATTGCCGGTTCATTCTTGCAATATTTTCGACTGAAATTCCTTTAGGGCATTCAGCTTCGCAATTGTAAATATTTCCGCAGTTACCAAATCCTTCTTTATCCATTTGCTGCACCATGTTTAGCACTCTTGAAATTTTTTCAGGTTCGCCTTGTGGCAAAAGTGCTAATTGAGAAACTTTTGCACTCACGAATAACATGGCAGAACCATTGGGACAAGCAGCCACGCAAGCGCCACATCCAATGCAGGAAGCCGCATCGAAGGCTTCGTCAGAATCGGCACGGTCAACCGGAATAGTGTTGGCGTCGGGTGCATTACCCGTATTTACAGAAACATAACCACCGGCCTGGATGATCCTGTCGAAGGCAGTTCTGTCAACGATTAAGTCTTTAATAACCGGAAACACATGCGATCTCCATGGTTCAACCACAATAGTGTCACCATCTTTATAAGCCCGCATGTGCAACTGGCAAACGGTATTTAATTGCCATGGGCCATGAGGCCTTCCATTTATAAACATACTACAGGTGCCACAAATTCCTTCACGACAATCACTATCAAAAGCAATAGGTTCTTTTCCTTCCTGCACCAATCTTTCATTCAGCACATCAAACATTTCGAGGAACGACATTTCGGACGAAATATCCTTCACGTCATACGTTTCAAAATGCCCTTTCGTCTCTGAATTCTTTTGCCTCCATACTTTCAGGGTAAGGTTCATATTGTAGTGTTCCATCCTTTAATTATTTAACTATTTAATTATTAAATTATTATTGTAGATTCTTTTTTAAAAAGGAAGCTTCTCATTTGTAAATTTGATTAACGAGTTAATAGATTTAGGAAGCTTATTGAGTTCACTAAAAATATAATCATATTCTTCCGCTGTTATTAATTTTCTAACTTTCGATTTTTCATTCCAGTCAAAGCTTTCTTTTAAAGAACCTTTACTGTAACTATAAAATTTTATCTTATCCTTCTTATAATGTCTTCCAAAACCTTCTGCAATATTTGCTGAGATAGAATCTGCAGCTTCCGCAAACTGCGCTCCTATTGTTCTTTTCGAAAACCACTCCCACTTTATCACTAATGACCAAATATAATTGCTTAAGTGAAATGCAATCCGATAGCATTCGATGTCATTTAATTTTAAATAATTATCAGCCATTTTTCTCGAAAGCAATTAATCAGGTTATTAGATAAAAACTATATTGGCCACATTGATTGCGTCAATAATTGAATAATGTAATAATTAATCAATTATTTATAACTTCTCTGACTCGGTTTTACCACATCAAAATGCAAAGGTTCTTTATGTAAAACTTCGCCATCTGGCGTATATTCCCAAGCTGCCACGTAGCTAAATTCCTCATCTTTTCTTAGCGCTTCACCTTCCGGAGTTTGACTTTCTTCACGGAAATGTCCGCCGCAACTTTCACTGCGGTTTAGCGCATCAATACACATCAATTCTGCCAATTCAAGAAAATCTGCTACCCGTCCAGCTTTATCCAATTCAGGATTAAACTCTTCAATGCTTCCGGGGATTTTTACATTTCTCCAAAATTCTTCCCTTAATGCTTTTATTTCTTCAATAGCTTCTTTTAATCCTTTTTCATTGCGTGACATTCCTGATTTATCCCACATGATCTTTCCCAATCTCTTATGAAAACTTTCTACAGATTCTGTTCCCTGAACGCTCATTAATTTGTCAATCCTATCCTTTACAGCCTTTTCTGCCTCATCAAACGCAGGGTGTGTGGTCGGCATTGCAGGAACGCGGATTTGCTCCGCCATAAAAGAACTGATGGTATATGGAATTACAAAATAGCCATCAGCCAAACCCTGCATTAACGCTGAAGCGCCGAGCCTGTTGGCTCCGTGATCACTGAAGTTAGCTTCGCCCAAAGAATACAAACCATCCACCGTTGTTTTCAGTTCATAATCTACCCAAAGGCCACCCATTGTGTAATGAACCGCAGGATAAATACGCATTGGAACTTTGTATGGATCTTCGCCGGTTATTTTTTCATACATGGCAAAAAGATTTCCATATTTTTCGCGGATAACATTCTCTCCCAATTCCCTGATCGTTTCTTCAGTTGCATCTTCCATTCCTCTTTTATGAACTTCCGTTTTTCCATAACGGTGAATCGCAGACGCAAAATCAAGATAAACAGCCATTTTGGTCGTACCTACACCAAAACCAGCATCACATCTTTCTTTCGCGGCTCTTGACGCCACATCTCTCGGAACCAAATTTCCAAAAGCAGGATAACGCCTTTCCAAATAATAATCGCGATCGCTTTCGGGAATATCGTTCGGCTTTCGATTATCATCTTTATTTTTCGGCACCCAAATTCTTCCATCATTCCTCAAGCTCTCACTCATTAAAGTAAGTTTACTTTGATGGTCGCCCGTTACCGGTATGCAAGTTGGATGGATTTGAGTAAAACAGGGATTGGCAAAATAAGCGCCTTTTTTATGTGATTTCCAGGCAGCGGTCACGTTGCTTCCCATCGCGTTGGTGCTCAGGTAAAAAACATTACCATATCCGCCGGAACAAATCAACACTGCATGTCCAAAATATCTTTCTAATTTCCCTGTAATTAAATTACGTGCAATAATTCCTCTTGCTACGCCATCAATCTTCACAATATCATGCATTTCGTGGCGGGAATAAACGGTCACATTTCCCAAAGCAACTTGTCTTTCCAAAGCGCCATAAGCTCCGAGCAGTAATTGTTGGCCGGTTTGGCCTGCTGCATAAAACGTCCGCTGAACCTGTGTTCCACCAAATGAGCGATTGCTTAAATAACCACCATATTCTCTTGCAAACGGGACTCCCTGTGCCACACATTGATCAATGATATTCCCACTTACCTGCGACAGCCTGTAAACATTTGCCTCACGCGATCTGTAATCGCCACCTTTCACGGTTTCATAAAAAAGACGGTAAATAGAATCACCATCACTCTGGTAATTCTTGGCTGCATTGATACCTCCCTGAGCGGCGATAGAATGCGCTCTTCGCGCGCTATCCTGGAAACAAAATGATTTCACTTTATAGCCCAGTTCGCCCAAAGTAGCCGCAGCAGAAGCGCCGGCGAGGCCGGTCCCGATTACAATGATTTCTAATTTCCGTTTGTTGGCCGGGCTTACCAGGCTTAAATGATCTTTATAATTCGTCCATTTAAGTTCAAGTGGGCCCTCCGGAATTTTTGCATCTAATGCCATACGTAAGAATTAAATATTTTATCCTGAATATTTCTGAAGTTTAGTTATTGAAGCCATCCAAGCATAAACGCCAAAGGCATGGATGCGAACACAAGGCAAATGACTACTGAATAAAAAACACCAACTCCTTTTATGATATAAATCCATCTTCTGTGGTTGATGCCAAAAGTTTGAAAAGCACTTTGAAAACCCTGCAGTAAATGAAACAGCAAAGAAGCCAACCCAATCATATATAAAGTAAACCAAATTGGATTGGTGAAGATTTCTTTCATTTGCTGGTACAAGTCAATCACCGGCCCATGAAAATAAAGCTCGTTCTTTGTTTGTGCCCAGAAATGCGCAAGATGCATTATCAAAAACAACAACAGAAAAGTTCCCAACCAGCCCATGTAGCGACTGTACCATTTTATTTCTTTAGGATAATCCGTTTGTTCATAGTTGATTTTTCTCGCTGCTTTATTTTGTTGCCAAAGCACCAGGCCCTGGATGATGTGCAAAATAAAAACGGCAAAAAGGCCTATCTCCAAAAACCTGATAAAGTAATTATGCAGCATGAAATACGCACCTTTATTGAAGGTTTTGCCATCGTCATTTACGAAGATCAAGGCGTTGAGAGAAGCATGAACAATGAGGTAAATTATGAGAAAAAAACCGGTTAAGGCCATCAAAATTTTCTTACCTATTGACGAAGTGATCATCTGTTTCCAGGTCATAAACGAGAGAGTTATAAAAATTTCAGATAGGCAAATGTACTACAGGAACTTTAAACTTTTTAGCAGTAACTCTGATGAAAATACAAAATGAAAAGATTTCTTTTTTTATAACTCAGACCCATAAACGTTTTTGAATAAAAACATGATTTTTATCAGTAAAAGTAAACCAACAAATTTTAAAGATTTTTATTTTATCGCACGAATTTATCAGGCATCCAGCCTGCGCAATAAAATATTATCAACCTGGTTAAAAAACACATCAGGTTTCATTGTACGCCAGTTAGGTATTGAAAGCAATTCTGCATAGTTATTCAGGCGTGCCCTGATAAAATCGTATTGAGTCTGGTTGGGCATGTTCAAAAAAACGATCCAGCCGTTTTTGTCCTCTACATCTTCGCGCCATTCTTCGTAATAGCAATCATCGCTACTGTGGAAATTGAGTACATTTTCTGTTATTAAAATAAATTTCCGGATTCCCTGCATCTGAAAATCGTCTATCACATCGCGCTTCAGCCGCATGATGTCGTTTTCTATTGCGTCATTCCATTCACCAAGCAATTCAATGATCACATATTGTTCATCATAATCCGCCATCAAAACTTTAAGGTACAATGTGCGGCTTCCAAATTCGTCCCATAAAGGATGGATGTAATAATTATAAACCGTGTTCGAAAATTCAAACTCGCTGTATTCCCGTCCAAAAAAAGGGGAGCGCAAATCATTTTCTGATGAATATAAATATTGCCAGTTGTCATATGGTTCTATATCCTGCATTGACACAAATTTATTTAAATAATACTGAAAATTTTGTCAAAACCGGACCGAAAAGTTCATCAAATCGCGTATCAGTGAAGCAATAAAAAATGAAGACTTTTACTCGTGGCAAGAAGAAAAACAGAAATTTATTTTCCACCGTTCGCCCTCAAATCGGCGATGCAGTTAGCGTCCAGGGAAGGCAAAGTAGATGTTGAAGAAATGAAAGAAGTTTCTATATCGTAATACATCAGGCAGTTTTTGTTGATACAATGCGCGCCGTTAGCTACATCCTGGTGATTGGTTTGCATTGGCGAGCCCTGGTTAACCAAACCAAGCAAATGTCCAAACTCGTGTTCAAAGAGTACCGCAAACAATTGTGACCTTGTAATTAGTCCGGGCGAACCTGAATTTTCTGCAACTATTTTTCCAAAAACACAAATAGAAGTATTCCAATAAGAAGTGGCAAAAATGTTGGTTGAATCATAGCTACCGTCTGTTACTAAGATATGAACTGCTATCTGGCTATTATTGGTGAAAGCAGTTCGATATTTCTTTTCGATGCTCACCGCATCTTTTAATGATAAAGTTGTTTTGCCGCTTGCAGGAATCGGTGTCTCAACTACTTTAATGCCATCTGGTTTATTAAGATATTGATTTAAGAAATTTTGAAGCGTGGCGATGCTTGTATCATCAGGCTGAAAGCCGGGCATATATCGAATTTCTATGAGAAGAGAAGAATACGGCGCCGCCGACAATAAATCGTGTGCGGATGTGCCCAGCGTGTGGTAGTCTTTTCCGTCATCAACATCTCTTTTCTCGCAAGCTGCAAAGGTGAGTGAAAGGAGGAGAATGATACCACGCGTTCTTCTTCCGAACATATTTTTGATACAAATTATTTTGTAAATGTAATTATTGGATTTAGATTTTTTAGCAAATGAGCTAAAAAACTTAAGCCGATTCACGTGCCCGCTCATCATACTATAAATTCTTTTTATTCGTTTTTATTAAAACAAGCACCTAAATGCTATGAAAAATTATGTTGGAATTATAGTTGCCGCGATCATTTTATCTTCCTGCGCTTCTACTGAAACCATGCACCTCAGTGTTTTGCAACCTGCTCCTGTAAGCCTTCCTTCTTATATAAAAAATGTGGCCGTTGTTAACCGCACAGATGTAGCAAAAAGAAGCAAAGTATTTGATGCAATTGATAAAGTAGTAACGCTTGAAGGTTCGAAATTAGATAAAGACGCTGCTGAAGAAACGATCATTGGCTTAACAGATGAACTAAAGAAAAATACCCGCTTTGATGAAATAAAAATGGCGAATTCCGATCTTACCACTAATACACCTGGCATTTTTCCGGCACCTTTATCATGGGATGTGGTAGAAAAATATTGCGACGATAATAATGCAGACGCGTTGTTTTCACTTGAACTTTTTGATACCGATTCAAAAATTGATTATTCGATTTACAAAACCACTATTAAAACGCCTTTTGGAATCATCCCCTCCATTGAACAACAAGCGAACATGCATACTTTAGTAAAAGCAGGATGGAGAATTTATGACTTGCGTGATAAAGAAATTTTGGATGAAGCTGCTGTAGCAAGAACATTTAGTTATTATGGAAGAGGAATGAATCCTTTACTGGCCTCCCAGGCGTTGATCAACAGGAAAGAAGCGGTAAAAGAAGTAGGAAATGCGGCAGGGCATGCATATGCATTTAGAATCATTCCTTTATGGATAAGGGTTTCGAGGAACTATTATGTGAGAGGAACTAATAATTTTAAGATAGCCAAACGAAAAGCCCAAACAGGAAATTGGGATGATGCCGCCAGGCTTTGGCAAGAAGAAACGAATAACCCAAAGAGGAAAGTTGCGGGAAGAGCCTGCTACAATATGGCAATCATTAACGAAATAAATGGCCATTTAGATGAAGCCATCAAATGGGCACAGCAATCTTACGAAAATTATAATAATCACATGGCTCTTTATTACGTCAATATTCTCAAAAACCGGCAGGTAGGTAATGATATTGCGCAGGCTCAGCAAGAAGCGGCACAGTAAAATGACAAAAACTTTTGTTTTTTATTTTGTTTCAGATTATTCCGGCTCTTCTGTCTTTCATTAAAATCAGCGAAATAAAAGTTTGTTTTTTAAACGTAGTCTTTCTGTTGTTACCTTTATCGCGTTTAAAAAAAATGTATGCTAAAAGTTGGTGTATTTGGTGTAGGCCATTTGGGAAAATTTCATTTGAATAACTGGAAAGAAATTGAAGGTGTAAAACTGGTAGGTTTTTTTGATCCGTCGGAACTAAATGCCGCTCAGGTTAAAAAAGAATACGGTTTAAAAAGATTTAAAAGCGAGGATAAATTGATAGAAGCGTGTGATGCTATTGATATTGTTGCACCTACCACAGAGCATTTCCAGATATGCAAAAAAGCGATTTTAAAAAGTAAACATGTTTTTGTTGAAAAACCTTTGGCCAACACGATGGAAGAAGCAAGGGAAATTGTAAAGCTTGCAAAAGAAGCAAACATTAAATTGCAGGTAGGGCATGTAGAGCGCTTTAATCCGGCGCTGCTTGCAGCTAAAGCTAATGCGGTTAATCCGATGTTTATTGAGGTTCACCGGCTTTCACAGTTTAACCCGCGCGGAACAGACGTAAGCGTGATCCTCGACCTGATGATTCATGATATTGATATTATTCTTTCATTAGTAAAGAGCAGTGTAAAAAATGTTTTTGCAAACGGTGTGAATGTGTTGAGTGAAACGCCCGACATTGCCAATGTGCGCATTGAATTTGACAATGGTTGCGTTGCCAATCTTACCTCATCGCGAATCAGCATGAAAAAGATGAGAAAGATGCGTTTATTTCAAAAGGATTCTTATGTGGGAATTGATTTCCTGGAGAAAAAAACAGAAATCATAAAATATAAAACAGCGGATGATAAAAACGTATTTTCTTTTGATATTGAAACCAAAAACGGGAAAAAAACAATTGCCGTTGCTGCCCCGGTTATCAAAGAAACCAATGCCATTAAAATGGAACTGGAAAGTTTTGTAGAGGCGATCAATAAAAATAAAACTACTGTTGTTAACGAAATTGATGGTTACAGGGCTATGGAAGTAGCGCACCTGATACTTGAAAAGATCAGCCGGAACCAGGTAATTTAATTAAACCCAATTGCTCACTTTGCAAAAGCGATTACACATCGGTTTTTATGCTTCAGGCGATTTTATTGCGTCTATTATTGCATGGATTATTTTCTATTGGATCCACCGCAAACTGGGTTATGAAAGTTTCAACTTCAGTAAAAAATTCGTCTTCGGTTTAGTATTTTATCCTATCGGCTACCTGGTTTTATTCCACCTCTCAGGTACTTATAAATCGCTTTATTATAAGTCGCGCTTACTTGAATTATTATCAACTTTTCTCACGACTTTTTTAGGAAGCATTATCCTGTTTTTTATTTTTCTTTTTTATAAAAAGTATCAAAACCTTTCAAACTTTTACAGCCAGTTCTTTATACTTTTTGGACTGCAGTTTTTACTTACTTATTTTATAAGATATATTTTTCTCTCCTATGTGCACCGGCAGATTCAGCAAGAAAAAATCTGGTTCAACACCCTGATAATTGGTGATGAACAAAAGGCAAAGGAACTTTTTGAAAATATTAATTCAAATGTTGAAAAAACAGGCTACCGGGTCTGCGGTTTTGTTTCAACAAACATTCTTCCTGCGCAAAAAATAACTGAAAGTTTTCCTTTTTTGGGTGATATTACTTCAACAAAAAAAATTATTGATGATTATGCAATTAATGAAGTTATCATTGCCTTGCCCAATAATCAAAGAGACGAATTGGAAAAAATTTTACAAGAATTGGCAGAAAAAGAAGTGAACGTGAAAATGATGCCTGATAAAGTTGATATTTTAGCAGGAACCGTTCGCACCAGCAATATTTTGGCAATACCACTGATCGAAATACATACCGGGTTGATGAATGGCTGGCAGCAAAATATTAAGCAACTTGTTGATATTCTTTTGTCAGTTTCAGGAATGATCCTTCTTTCTCCCTTAATATTATATACTGCCATAAGGACAAAGCTTTCATCAAATGGGAGTATTATTTTTTCACAGGAAAGAGTTGGCTATAAAGGCAAAAAGTTTTATATCTATAAGTTTCGCTCAATGGCGATGGATGCAGAAAAAAATGGGCCGATGCTAAGCAGCAAACATGACGAAAGAATAACCAAATGGGGAAAAATTATGCGGCGGTGGCGTCTTGATGAATTACCACAATTTTGGAATGTTTTAAAAGGAGAAATGAGTCTTGTTGGTCCGCGACCGGAAAGGCAATTTTATATTGATCAGATAATTAAAAGTGAACCCGAATATAAATTACTGATGAAAGTGAAACCCGGCGTTACAAGTTGGGGAATGGTAAAATTTGGATATGCCGAAAATGTGGAGGAGATGATTGAGCGAATGAAATACGATATTATTTACATTGAAAACATTTCACTGGCATTGGATTTTAAAATAATGATACATACCATCAGGATTATTTTATTAGGTAAAGGGAAGTGATACAACAGTAAACCCACAATAACTTGCAATTTTTATTTTGCGAAAAATAAAAAACCCCGCAAAAAAAGCAGGGTTTCAAAAAATTATTCAATAGAACTTTATTCAGCTACTACATCAAAATTTACTTCAGTATCGTGTCCTTTACCAAAGTCGATGTTTGCTTTATAACTTCCCAATTCTTTTACATCATCAACGATCGTAATTCTGCGTCGGTCAATTTCATAACCTTTTTGTTCACGAATCGCTCTTGCAATCTGCACAGAAGTAACGCTGCCAAATATCTTACCGCTGGTACCTGTTTTAGCGCCAATCTTTAAAGCTCCTTCCTGTAAAACTGATACTACGCTATTAATCTCTGCAAGAAGTTTTTCTTCTTTCTTCGCGAGTTGTTTTTGGCGCTCCTGCATTTGTTTAAGATTGGAAGCATTGGCTTCTACAGCCAGTTTCTGCGGAATAAGGTAGTTACGTCCATAACCATCTTTTACTGTTACCAGTTCATGAGCGCCGCCTAAATTGTTTACATCTTGTATTAATATTACCTGCATTTTTTTGCATTTTTACCCAAACCGCCAGCTGGCGGTCTTTCTCCTCCTTTTGTCGGATTAGGGTGGTGAAAATTTTTATTTCATTAAATCTGTTACATAAGGAAGAATCGCCATCTGGCGTGCTTTCTTAACTGCATCACTCACTTTACGCTGGTATTTCAGAGAATTACCGGTAATGCGGCGGGGAAGTAATTTTCCTTGTTCGTTCAGGAATTTTTTCAAAAAATCGGCGTCTTTATAATCAATGTATTTGATACCCATTTTTTTAAAACGGCAATATTTTTTTGGCCGCTTTTCAGCTTTAATCGCTGTTAAGTATTTGATTTCATTTGCTTTAGCCATTGGTTACCTCCGCTTTTTCAATTCCTGTTTGTACGCCATTTCTCTTTTTTGCATTATACTCGACGGCGTATTTGTCGAGTGCAGTAAACATGTGGCGAAGTACTGATTCATCGCGCAAAAGCTGTGTTTTCAGCTTTTCATTGAAGTCGGTTGGCGCCTTGTATTCCAGAACCCAGTATAAACCGGTAGTTTTTTTCTGGATTGGGTACGCCAGTGATTTTAGTCCCCAGGCATTTTCGTGTACTACCTCTCCTCCGTTTTCAGTTACTAACGAAGCGAACTTATTCTGAGCAGCTTTGTATTCCTCCTCAGAAAGTACAGGGGTAAAAATCACCATCAATTCGTAATTCTGCATTAATCGTGTTTTTAGCTGTTTTTAAACAACGGTGAATAAAAAATTTTATTTGGGCGGCAAAGGTAAGATATTTTCCTTTTTGAAAAAGAATTTAACAGGCATTTTATGCTAATGCTAATTACTTAGAGAAAAGAAAATTGCTTTTATGGGAAAATACCCAATTCAGCATAAGCAGTGCCTACTTTATTAATGGCCACCACATAGGCTGCAGTTCTCAAATCGGGTATTGCCGGTGTTTTTTGCCATACATCTACAATTTCCCTGGTGGCGGAGATCATTGTTTCTTCAAGACCACTTCTTACAAGATCCACTTCATCAGCGCCATGAAGAATAAAATCTCTTTCAAGGGGTGTAATAGATTTACCCGTCAGGTTTTCAACCATATCCACAATATGATGATTCATATTTTCAGTGAAACGTTTCTCAAGGCGCCCATAACGCACATGGCTTAGGTTCTTTAACCATTCAAAATAACTTACCGTAACACCACCTGCATTTAAATACATATCAGGAACAATTAAAACTCCCTTCGGATTCAGTACGTCATCAGCCTCAGGGGTTACAGGGCCATTGGCCGCTTCGCCAATTAATTTTGCTTTAATCCTGTCCGCATTTTCAGCATTTATTACATTTTCCAAAGCCGCCGGAATTAAAATATCGCATTCCATTTCAAGTGCGTCTGCCGATTTTTCAAAATTTTCAGCACCTGGAAAATCGAGGATAGAACCAGATCTTTTACGATGTGCAAATACCTGTTCCACATCAAGGCCGTTATAATTTTTAATCGCACCTTCATATTCGGCAATACCAACTATAAGCGCTCCCGCCTGTTGGAAAAATAAAGCGGTATGATATCCCACATTTCCTAATCCCTGGACGCAAATTCTTTTACCTTTTACACCAATTGGCAAATTAAGTTTCTCCATTAAAGTTGACATATTACACACTTCAGTCAGGCCATAAAATACGCCTAATCCGGTAGCTTCTGTTCTTCCACGAACACCACCCTGAGAAACGGGTTTGCCTGTAACACAACCTAAGGCATCAATTTCTCCCGGATGCATAGCTACATAAGTATCGAGTATCCATGCCATTTCTCTTTCGCCTGTTCCATAATCAGGAGCAGGAACATCGGTTCCGGGGCCGATGAAATTTTTCTTTATCAATTCTGCAGTATAGCGACGTGTAATTTTTTCAAGTTCGTAAGGCGTATAATCTCTTGGCCTTATTTTTATTCCGCCCTTAGCGCCACCAAAAGGTACATTTACAATAGCACATTTATAAGTCATTAAAGCTGCAAGCGCCATTACTTCATCCTGGGTAACTGCGAGACTGAAACGGATACCTCCTTTGCAAGGTGTTTTATGATGTGAGTGTTGTACGCGGTAAGCTTCAAGTGTTACAATTTCGCCACTTTCCCTTTTAATTGGAAACCGCATCTGGTAAACACTGTTACATTGTTTTATCTGCTGAAGGATGCCATTGTCCCATTGAGTAAACTTAGCCGCTTTATCAAAACTTTTTTCGACATTTTCAAAAAAACTATAAGGCACTTTTGACGACATATAATTGAGCTTTATTAAGGTAGAAATATTAAAATTTAAAAGACTTTTCTTTTTTGGAAACCTTATTATCTATCCTGATAAGATAGAGGAAAAGAACAATTAAAATAACAATACAAACCGTCATCACCACATAAATTTTATCATGGCTTCGCAAAGCCTGATCGACGGAGGAAGATGATGTAGTGGAATCAGTTTGCGCCCAAAGAAATGGAGCAGTTAAAAAGAGGAGGATTGTAAAGCAAGTACGTTTTAATATCAACTTATTCATTTATTAAATTTTTATTGGCAAGTAAACCTAATCTGATTTTTAAACTGCTAATCCATATTCCCAAGAGTAGCCAGCCAAAAACAGCCGGCCAGAAAACCATTTCCATTGTTGCATCAAGACTCTGTCCACCAAGTGCCGGATTACCACCACCTTTGGCGCCTTCCATTCCGCCCGGGTGCAGCGATTGAACAAGCCTTGGCAATATCATAATCAAAGGGATATAAATAAAGTAGGCAAAAATATTATAGACCGAAGAAACGCGCGCTCTTTTGTCCATGTCGGTCATGGAGCCGCGAAGAACAATATAGGCGAGATAAATCAACAGGGCAATAGCTGCTGCTATTTGCTTTGGATCATTGCTCCAGAATTCACCCCACGTATATTTAGCCCAAATTGCGCCGGTGGTTAGGCCGAGCAGCCCAAAAACAATTCCGGTTTTCGCGAATTCTGAAGCGTAGATATCGTATTTAAAATTTTCTGTTCTGAGATAAGCAATTGAAAAAGCCAAAGACAAAGAAAGCAACCCGATTTGACTAAACCACATAGGTACATGAAAGAAGAAATTCCGAATGCTTTGATAAAGGTTACCTATAAAAGGAACGTGAATCAGGAAGCCGGCAGTAAAGGTGATGAATAATAAAACAATGCACAATATCTTCCACCACTTTAATTTCATGAGTTTTTTTTGTGCAGCAAAATTAAGGATAATATCATTGAATTACTGCAATAGTTTCATCTATCCGTTTGATTTTAAACATATCTAATGAAGACAGCCGTCTGTCAAAATTCTTGAACATTTTTATAATAAGCCATCAATCAATTCAAAAAGTCTCCAATATTTTTATAATTTAGAAACAGTCCCGTTTCATTAATCTTTCCATAAAAAAGGAAATAACACAACTGAAAGTACAATTACCAAAATGTCGAGACCAGACAGTAACAAAGATATCTGAAACAAAGCCCCTACCCTGAAAACTTCGCCATACGCGGCTTTTGAAAGGCGTATCAACAAAAGCAATTGTGGAATAATTAACGGGAACCCCAGGATTGCCATTATCGCAGCATTCTGATGTGCCTTAGCTGCAATAGCAGACATTAAAGTAAAAACAATACTCAAGCTGAATCCACCAAAACAGGCAATCGCTACAAACTGAAAATAATGTGTTACCGGATTTCCCAGCAAAAAACTGAACAATCCAAGACTGAGCAAAACCATCAGCAGCATAATTATTGTGCTGTAAATTAGTTTACCAATGATAAATTGAACTGGGCTTGTGAGCGTGTAAAAATAAAGCATCCGGCCTTTGCTTTCCTGCATAAAACTTTTGGCCACCGCATTTACACAGACAAATAGTTGAATCATCCAGAACAATCCGTTGTAAACGGTACTTTCCGGCTGGCCCATTGCCAAATACAACACAAAAATTGTAGAAGCAACATAGAGCAAAATACCAAAAAAAGTATGCTGCTGCCTTAGCTCAAGCAGGAAGTCTTTTTTTAAGAGTGTTATTATTTTAGACATTTTTAATTATAAAATTGATAGCAAACAAAGAAAAAAGGCAATTTTTTATTTACCTGTCAAGTGCCGCGCAAACCCTGCATCTCGGTTCATAAATATCTTTTTCGCCAAGCACAACCTGTGGACCGGTATTTATTTTTCTATAACTTACATTGGCAATATTTCCGCAAACTACACAAATAGCGTGGAGCTTTGTTATATAATCTGCTATCGCAAGCAGGTTAGGCATTTGTCCAAAAGGTTTTCCCTGGTAATCCATATCCAGCCCCGCCACAATAACCCGCATGCCTTTGAGCGCTAATGCTTCACAAACAGCAGGAATCTGGTCGTCAAAGAATTGCGCTTCATCAATTCCGACCACGTCTACTTCCTGCGCCAGCAAAAGTATGGTTTGAGAATTGTCTATTGGCGTTGATTGAATTTGATTTTCGTCGTGGCTTACAATTCTTTGCTCATCATACCTTATGTCAAAAGCAGGTTTAAAAATTTCTGCTTTCAGGTTTGCAATCTCAACTCTTTTCAATCTCCTTATCAATTCTTCAGTTTTTCCACTGAACATGCTGCCACATATCACTTCTATCCAACCGCGTCTCTCGCCCCGTAAAACAGGTTCAATAAACATTTTTTGTATTTAATTTTAATTTCAATTAGTAACTTAGCCCCGATTGCAAGGTTAAAGTGATTTTTCCTGAAATCAAAAACAAAGATTTTGCTAACTTTAATAACCTCAGAATTTTTTTTTCATGGACAGAGTGTCAACACTTCTCAAAAAATTACAAACGCAACTTGATGAAAAATCATCTGCCAGGGAAATGTTACAAACTGTACAAATTCTACAAGCAGAATTAATCAAAAAAGTTGAAAAAACACATCTTTCAGCAAATGAAAAAATTTCTGTTTTAATGCCTGTTTCTTTTAATGTGGTGGAAGTAAAAACAAGTGATGCAAATGAGGAGGAAGAAAAAGTCGTGCAAGTGCTGCAGGTAGATGAAAAAGATATCGAAGAAGAACTGCAACAAATAAAAAAGAAAGCTGAAGCGGTGAATGCCAGAGTTTCTCATAACCGGCCTGGTTTTTTATTTGATCCGCTGGAAGAAGTTCCCACATTATCGCACCAGGACCCACAAGATAAAAAGACTTCCGATGAACTTTCTTTTGAATACCCGGAATCGCTGAACGACCGGTTAAAGGAAAGTAAAACAGAGTTGTCACATACCTTAACTTCATCGCCGATAAAAGATTTAAGAAAAGCTATCGGAGTAAATGATCGTTTTCTTTTCATCAACGAATTGTTTCGCGGAGATGAAGCAATGTATGAGCGCAGCATAAAAACAATTCAAAATTTTTCCATTTATGCTGAAGCAGAATTCTGGATAAGGAGAGAATTAAAAGTTAAAATTGGCTGGCTCGACAGTCATCCGGTGGTGAAACAATTTGATCAACTAATAAAAAGAAGGTTCACCTAAAATTAGAAATTCTGAATTTGCGTAATCAGGGACGTCTCATCTGCAAAAAAGGCCTGTAGGTACAACGGATTCGATTTTTTGTGTATAGCAGTCATTCGCAACAACAGGATATGTAAGAGTTGAAATAAAAAATGCCATCGATAAAAATGGCATTAAATTTTAAAAAAAAGAACCTCGTAATTTGTTTATTATGTCATTTTTTCTGCATAATATAAAATCTATATGAAGAAAAAAAACTAACGGTTTCTAATTTTGATTCCTTTAATAAGATTTTAAAATAACTGGAGCGGATACGTTTAAGTAGGTGATGGTGAATATCGTAAATTATTTCCTGTTCCGGCGGATATTCTTAGTGGGAATCCGAATTTGAAACAAAATCATAGTTTTATTGAACCTGAATATGATTTGTATAATATCTTGAGTTCCTAATTGGGAAATACCAGTATTGGTTCTTATAATTCATGATTAATTAAATGAAAGATTTATTTGTTTGCAGATATTGGACTTTATTTATTTATTTCCTATGTGGATTTGTATTATTGTTCCCATCTTTATTGAAAGCGCAACAACCAACAAACAGAATAGTTCAGCAATCCCCAAAGATTATAAGTACCGCGGGTCAGCCAGCACAACTTGATATTCGGTTGGCGGGGAAGAGTAGTATACGCGTAACGCTTAAGCCACTCACTTTTAAAGATAACTTTCCTTTTTCTCCAGGGGTATCAGAACGAGCTTATCCTGATCCTTCAATTAGTTTGAGAAGGATTGATAAACCGGTAAAGAAACTAATAGGAAATTTAAATGTGGAGGTACGTCCGGGCCCACTAACGATAATTGTAACTAATACAAAAAATCAGCCGGTTCAGAAAATTGTTTTCCTTAAAGATGGCAAAATGTCCTTCGAAATAGGCGATCAGCCGGTATTAGGAATGGGCGAAGGTGGGCCTAAGCCTACACCGGGGGTTAATTGGCGCATGGAACCAATTCAGTTCGACAGGCGTGGACGTTATGATAGCATGGAACCCAGATGGCAAAGTGGTGCATATGGTTCCCGTAATCCTGTTGCAATGTTAGTTGGCACCGGAGGATGGGGTCTTTATGTGGCGACTCCTTGGGTCGAAGTTGATCTTAGAGCAAAAGATAAGGGTTTTTTTATACCATGGGTACCACCTGGTCACGCCCTTACGCAAACTCAGCAAAACCAACAATTAAATCAGGGGAAAGGTCGTCCACCAATAGATAAAATTGTTCCAGGTTTATATGATTTTTTTATTTTCGATGCACATCATCCTGCAACTTTCATGAAAGATTATTCAATGATAACAGGGCCTGCAGCCATGCCTCCAAAGTGGGCTTTAGGTTATATGCAGTCCTTCCGCACTCTTGATAGTGAGGATCAAATGATTGGCATTGTTGATACTTTCCGTAACAAAAAGATTCCTATTGATGCAGTCATTTATCTTGGTACCGGATTTACTCCCCGCGGATGGAATAAGCTTCAACCTTCTTTTGAATTTAATCCGGAAGTTTTCCATCGGGATCCTAAAGAATTTCTTAAGGATATGCATAACAGGCATGTAAAAGTTATTTTACATATGGTACCATGGGATAGAGACAAGTTGCCAACTCTTCACGGAACGATTCCTCCCGGACCTGGTGAAATATTGGATGCCTCTCACATAAAAAATTATTGGCAGCAACATATTGGTTTAGTGAAAGCAGGTGTTGATGGTTTCTGGGCCGATGAAGGCGATTGGTTCAACTTATTTGAACGTATTAAGCGTCATCAAATGTATTATCAGGGATCACTTTCTACTAAGCCTAATGTTAGACCGTGGAGCCTTGAACGTAATGGTTATCCTGGTATTGCACAGTGGGGAGGGTGGATTTGGTCAGGTGATACGGAATCTTCATGGAAGACCCTTGAGGGCCAAATAGCTGTAGGGATTAATTATTCCTTAAGTATTGGACCATATTGGGGTTCTGATATTGGAGGTTTTTTCTCCACCCCGGAACTTACCGGCGAATTGTACGCACGTTGGTTCCAATTTGCTTCTTTTTGTGGATCATTTCGTTCACACGGTCGCACTTGGCATACACGACTTCCCTGGGGATGGGGATTGAGTTATATGGGGGTTATTGAAGACAAGACTCCTCCGCTCAAATCGGAATTAAATAATCCTGCTATAGAGCCAATAACCAGGAAATATGATGAACTTCGTTATCAGTTACTACCATATACTTATACTCTTGCCTGGGAAGCAAGAAATAGTGGAATGCCATTGCAGCGGGCGATGTGGCTTCAATATCCTAATGATGAGAAGGTTAAAGGTATGGGAACACAATACATGTGGGGACGCGATTTGCTTATAGCACCGGTTTTCGAGAAAGGTGCAACAGAACGTAAATTGTACCTTCCCAAAGGCGATTGGTATGATTGGTGGACAGTCAAAAAAGAATCAGGAGGAAAATATATTACTCGTGACGTTGACCTTTCAACTATGCCTGTATATGTGCGTGCAGGTGCAATTATTCCGATTGATCCTATTCGCCAATACACAAGTGAAGCAGTAAATGAGCCGACAACGCTAAAAATATTTACGGGCTCAAATGGATCCTATGTTTTGTATGAGGATGATGGAATAAGCCAGGAGTATTTGAAAGGAAAAGCTTCCTGGACAAAAGTGCTTTGGAATGATTCCTCAAAACAGTTAATAATAGAGCCGGGAGCACCAAAGGGATTTACCAATCAGGTAATTAGCAGAACGTTTAAGGTTGAATTACTACCCCAGGGCGTTACCAAATATGTGAATTATTCCGGGAAACCTACCAGAATATTTTTTTAGCTCAGGGATATGGTGGCGATATGCTTTTTATTGTATACGAATATTTTGTTTTATTATTTCAGATCTCTATATATAGTTATTTTTGAGGATCACTTTGGAATTTTAAAAAAATAATCTAAAAAAGGTTTAAAGATGAAAATAAAAGCGATTAGAACAAAGTTATACCAGTGGAAGGGACATGTTAAAATATCTGATACTATTTTTGCCACTCCTTTAAGTGCACTACCCTTTCAAGAAGATTCACAAGCGCCTTTTCGCTTTTTTAGTTGGCTTGTTGTAGAAATTGAAACTGATGAAGGACACATAGGGTTGGGCAATGCGGGATTATGTCCCGATGTTACCAAATTGATTATTGATAGTAAATTAAAATCTCTGCTGATAAATGAAAATCCGCTTAATACAGAATATCTATTTGAAAAGATGTATCGTTCCTCAATAGCTTATGGAAGAAAAGGTGCTGTACTTGCAGCTATCAGTGCTTTGGATATTGCATTGTGGGATATTAAAGGTCATGTTTTACAACAACCGGTTTTTATGCTCATGGGCGGCAAGACAAAATCTTCAATACCTGCTTACTACAGCCGGTTATATACCCGTAACTTAGATAGTCTTCAGTCTGAAGCGGCTGATTTTAAAGCACAGGGTTTTACAGGTATGAAGCTTCGTTGCGGTTATCCCCTTACAGAAGGTAAAGCAGGCATGAAGAAGAATATTGAAATGGTTAAGGTTGTTCGTGAAGCGGTGGGTGACGATGTAGATATCATGTTGGAAGCCTATATGGGCTTTAATTTTACCTATGCGAAACAGTTTTTACAGGCATTAGAACCCTATAATTTGAGATGGGTCGAAGAACTGCTTTTGCCAGATGAAATACATAGCTTTGCAAAACTAAAACAGTACACAAACATACCTCTTTCGGGGGGAGAGCATGAATATACCCGCTTTGGTTTTTATGATTTATTAAATGTGGGAGCTCTCGATATTTTTCAATTTGATACCAATCGAGTTGGCGGATTTACGGAGGCTCAAAAGATATGTACTATGGCATTTATGCACGGGGTTGAAGTGATACCTCACGGGGGACAGATGCATAATTTGCATGTGATAATGAGTTCTTTTGCTGCTCCGATGGCTGAATACTTTCCTCAGACGGAAATTGAAGTAGGTAATGAAATGTTCTGGTATATATTTGATGGCGAAGCTATTGCTGAAAACGGCTATTTGCAATTAGACGATAACAAACCAGGAGTGGGCCTGACTTTGAAGGATGAATATCTTGATCAGTTCAAAATAACGGAATAAGACCAGTAACCCTATGATAGTAATTTCAGAAAGGGAATGGAGACAATATTATAAAATAAGTAGAAAAAATCGGCTATGGAAAAAAGCATTCTTGAACTATTTAAATTGAATGGACACGTTGCATTGGTAATAGGTGGTAACCGGGGACTTGGATTTGCAATGGCAAAAAGTATAGCAGAGGCAGGAGCAAATGTTTGTATAGCTGCCAGATCTGTAAAAGAGAACCAGGAAGCTGAAAAGAGAATCAGAGAATTGTATGGTATAGATTGTATCAGCGTTATTTGTGATGTTACTTCTGAAGTAAGTGTGAAAGAAGCTGTAAGACAAACAGTAGCGCATTTTGGGAAAATAGATATTTTAATAAATTCAGCCGGTATCAATATCAGAGGCACTATTGAAGATTTATCACTTGATGATTTTAATAAAGTGCAGCAGGTAAATGTTACGGGGTCATGGTTAACTTGTCGTGAGGTTGTGCCGGTTATGAAGAAGAATGGATATGGCCGAATAATTAATATCGGTTCTATGCTTTCTGTTACTGCTATTCCCGAACGTACTCCTTATGCAACCAGTAAAGGTGCGATTTTACAGCTTACACGTTCACTGGCTATAGAATTGGCAAAACAAAAGATTAATGTTAATGCGATTTTACCAGGCCCGTTTGCCACAGACTTGAATCTACCTCTTACAAATGACCCGGAAAAGTATAAGGCCTTTATTAATAAAATACCCATGGGGCGTTGGGGTGAATTGTATGAAATAGGCGGAATAGCTCTTTATCTCGCGAGCCCGGCTTCCAGTTATGCGACTGGAGGATGTTTTTCGATAGATGGTGGTTGGATTACAGTTTAAAAGAACACTGTATGTTTGTAAGTTATTTTGTTTAGGGATGAAATTTATAACTTTTTGCTTTGCTTAATACAGGTAAATGATGAAGTTGCCAGCAAATTCAGAATATAGTAAAGTTGCTCTTTGCTCCTTTTGAGTGGTATTAATGAATGTGAAGCAGCGGAGTCGGATTACCGTTATTATGACTGTAAAAAGTTAAACCATTTTGTCCTTTGAATAGTATTTTTTTAAAAGGGTAATGTGTTGAAAAATAAAGTAAATATGAGCAAGGAAAGCATAAGGTTGGTTCAGATTACGCAAAAAGGCAAAGGGCGGTTTGTAGCTTTGGTTCGCGAACCCTGGCTTGTATTATTGAACGACACTGCTTCAATATATGATCTGGCACTTGATTCTCTTGAAAAAAAAGAGAAACTAGAAAATATAATCTCGTCACGTTTATCGGATGTATTAATAGATTATAATTCCGTTTATGAAGGCGGGAATGAATGGAAATTGTTGCCTGCTTTTGACCATCCCCGTAATCCAGCCGCATGTATTGTATCGGGTACAGGACTTACACATAAAAACAGCGCTCTTAGCCGCCAGGCGATGCATCAGGTAAAGGAAGTAAAACTTTCAGATAGTATTCAAATGTATCAGTGGGGCATAGAAGGTGGCCATCCCGCGAAAGGGACGGTTGGTGTTCAGCCGGAATGGTTTTATAAAGGGGCAGGAGATATTTTACGTGCTCACGGTGAAAGTCTTGAAGTTCCTTGTTTTGGTAATGATGGAGGTGAGGAACCTGAAGTAGCAGGTATTTATATTGTTGATCGGGACGGGAAACCGTGGAGGATAGGTTTGACTACAGGAAATGAATTTTCGGATCATATAATGGAGAAAAAAAATTACCTGTATCTCGCTCATTCTAAACTTAGAAATTGTGCTATAGGCCCGGAGTTAGTTATACATGCAAATTTTTATGAGTATCAAGGTTCAGTGAGTATTTTAAGAAATGGCCAATCTATTTGGAATGCCAACATAAAAACGGGGGAAAACAACATGTCTCATAGTTTAGCAAATCTGGAATACCATCATTTTAAATATGCTTCTCATCGGATTCCCTTACAGGCGCATGTCCATTTTTTGGGAGCGGATGCTTTCAGTTTTGGCAATAACGTACAATTAGAGGATGGTGATATAATGAACGTGGAGTGGTGGAAGTTAGGCAGAGCCTTGAAAAATCCATTACACCTATCAAACAGGAAAGAAGAAATATTTGAAGTGAAATCAATTTTATAGATTTTTGTAAACTGAATAATGTGCTGCATTCGGTACTAATCACTGTAACCGCAGTTGTTATGTAATAATAACTAACATTATAAAAGGTAAATAACTTCAGGTATGAAAATTGAGCCCCTTATTTCAGATTATGGCAAGCCATCGAATATGCGGTGGGTGATGATCAGTTTAGCCTTCCTGGCTACGTTGCTCAACTACGTACACCGTTTATCGTTTACGTATTTAAGTGCTGTTGGAGAATTGCGAAAAATGATACCTGATAGCGCTTTTGGTGATATAGCGGCCGCATTTTTTATCGCTTATATGATTTCCAATGCTTTTTCAGGCTATATTATAGATAAGATAGGAACCCGTTTAGGCTATGCCCTTTGTATGGCTATTTGGACTACCGCTGGTCTTTTCCATGCATTTGTTATATCTCCGTTTCAATTTGGGATAGTTAGGTTTTTTTTGGGTATCGGAGAAGCAGGGAATTGGCCTGCCGGACTTAAACTAACAAGTGAATGGTTTCCTCCGCATGAAAGATCCACTGCTTCAGGTATTTTTAACAGTGGATCTGCTCTTGGAGTAATAATTGTTCCTCCTTTAGCGGCATATTTGGGAACCACGTATGGCTGGCAATCTACTTTTATTATTTTAGCGATTTTTGGTTATCTATGGTTAGTGGTATTCTGGTTTGTTTATTATACTCCAAAAGAGTCTTTGGAAATTTCTAAAGTTAGAGTTATTCCTCCTCTTAAATTATTTAAAACCCGGTTTGTTTCAATGTTTGCACTTTCAAAATTTTTTCTTGATCCAATATGGTATTTTGTTACTTTCTGGATAGGCAGATATTTAGTAGATGTGCATCATCTGACTTTAACACAAATCGGCTTTTATGCTATACTGCCATTTGTTATTGCAGATATTGGTAATATAGCCGGAGGCTATTTTACCCAGTTTATTATTAAACTAGGCATGCCAATCCATAAGGCCCGAAAGTTTTCAGTATGCATATCGGTAGGTATTATGGCTGCTCCTCTTTTAGCAGCACCATTTATTATTTCTTCACCTCTTTCTGCTCTTATAGTTTTTGGTATTACAGGCTTTGGTTACACGTCATATACAGCTAACTCACTTGCATGCCCTGCAGATGTTGTACCGGCAAGATCTGCGGCTACAGTATGGGGGCTTGGATGCATCGGTACAGGACTAGGTGGGGCACTTTTTAATTTTCTTTCTGGCAGGACTTTAAAAATGTTAGTAACTACTGAAAATTATAGTTCTGGTTATAATTTTTTATTTTTTGCTTATGGAGTTCTTGCCATAATTGGTCTTTTGATAATAGTGTTTTTAATGGGCCCGTTTACAAAAAATAAAGAATTACAGGATTATGCAGAAGCAGATAGGTAAACTTGTTTAGAAGGGATACTCGAAACAGAGGTTCGATACGCTAGCACCTCTTTTCCCTTGCTGCATATCTGCGCCAGAATGGGATGCAGTGCAACGCTTTGTTAGAAACAGGAGCATTCAAAGGTTTAACTGCTGAAACATGGATTGAATTTGTAAGCAATGATGAAAAAAACGCTTCAAACAGCGTTTTCACAGGAAGGGTTGATTTATAAAAATGACTACTGGTATCGCAAAATAAAAAAAAGGTTTAATTGTTGATTTACCGGTTAAATAGGGAGTTTATTCACTTTTATCTTCATCGCCCATAACCAGGTTAGCGCCGCCTTCGCGCATTATCTTCTCCATATTACGATCATTATCAACAATTCCCTTTTCTTCAAGCATGCGCATATCTTTTGCATCCTGCAGAAATTCAGAAGCAAAAATAAATTGATTCAATTGCTTGTTTTTATTGAAAATAATATCCTTATTGGAACCTTCCCATTCTTTTATGCCCTGATATAAATAAAGAATATTTTCACCGATTTCCATCACGCTGTTCATATCATGCGTGTTGATTACAGTGGTGATATTGTATTCTTTAGTTATCTCATGAATCAGCTTGTCAATTACCATTGAAGTTTGCGGATCAAGGCCGGAATTTGGTTCATCACAAAATAAATATTTTGGCTTCAGTACAATTGCCCTGGCAATACCCACTCTTTTCTTCATGCCACCACTTATTTCCGCAGGATACTTTTTATTAGTATCTTTTAATTCCACTCTTTCAAGAACATCATTTACACGATCTATTTTCTTTTGATGATTCCATTTTGTAAACATATCAAGCGGAAATTTGATATTCTGTTCTACGGTCATGCTATCAAAAAGTGCAGACCCCTGGAAAAGCATTCCTATCTGCTGGCGCAACTCTTTGCGATCCTCCTGGGACATGTTGGTAAGATTTTTCCCATCAAAAATAATGTCACCTTTATCTACCTCAAACAATCCCACCATACATTTTTGCAAAACCGTTTTTCCGCTTCCGCTGCTTCCGATGATAAGATTGGTCATGCCGGTTTCCATTACCGCACTTATATCTTCCAGGATTTCTTTATCACCAAAAGCTTTATAAACATTTTTTATTTCTATCATAGTGAACGCAATTGTAACAATACTTTTGGTCTTTAAATTACGCAATTCATTCTAAAACTCCTTTTTATCAAAGTATAAAAAAAGCAAGTATATAATCTGCAAATAAAATTAGTATGCAACTTGTAATAACAGCGGACGTGCTTGCTCTTCCTATTTCTAATGAACCACCTTTTACGTTATAGCCATAAAAAGACGAAACACTGCTAATAATAAACGCGAAAGTGTAAGCCTTTACCAGCGCAAACCAAACATTTTTAGGTATAAAATCGAGGAGCAAACCACGATCATAAGTGTCGCCGGACAAGATACCACCCAATGTGCTGGCCAATCGGCCTCCGTAAATTCCTAAAACCATGGCAAGAATTACTAAAAGTGGAATAGTAATAAGCGCTCCCAGAATTTTAGGGCCTACCAGGTAGGATTTGGTATTAATGCCCATTATTTCCAAGCGCGTCAATTTGCTCACTCACACGCATATTTCCTAACTCGCCTGCAATCTTGCTTCCAACTACGCCAGCCAAAACAATACAAACCAATGTAGGTGCAAATTCAAGGATTACTGTATCTCTTACTACCTGCGCTATCGTTTCTTTTTGAATCATGGGGCTGACAAGTTGATAAGCCGTTTGAACCGCGCTTACCGCACCCATGAAGAGGGAAATGACTGTTACTATCCACAAAGAGCCCATACCAATTTCAACGGACTGGTGCATAAGTTCCTTCCAGTACATCTTAAAATTCTCTGGTTTGGTAAACATTCCTTTTAACATCAAAAGGTAGGCGCCAATGGTAGAAAATATTTTCATTTTTACTTCAGATTATTTTGATTCCGTTGACGTTTTTTTCGATTTTCGCCACCTGCTTGCAGATTCTTCACTTTTAGATTTCTGTTTTGTACACTTCATTTGGGCATCAACAACAGAAATCAGTACCATATTATAAATGCTTCTTACGTGGCTACCCAATTGAAGAATATGGACCGGTTTATTAAGGCCTAACAGAACAGGGCCGATAGTTTCATAGCCAGCAACCTCCTGCAAAAGATTATAAGTTACATTTCCTGCAGCAAGATTAGGAAATATCAACACATTTACATCTTTATCAACCAGCTCACTGAAAGAATAATTATCTCTTAAAATTTCTTTATTAAATGCCACATTCGCCTGCATTTCACCATCAATAACCAAATCAGGTTCTGTTTGTTTTACAATTTCCCTTGCTTTTGCCACTAATTTCGCCTCAGGTGAATTACTGCTTCCGAAATTAGAATAACTAAGCATGGCAATATTAGGTACCATTCCAAAGTTGCGCACTTCTTTGGCAACCATCATTGCAATGTTGGCCAGTTCTTCTGCTGTAGGATTGAAATTTACGGTAGTATCTGCCAGAAATACCGGCCCCTTTTTAGTTATTGTAATGTACATGCCCGCCACACTTTTAGAATCTTCTTCCATCCCGATGACCTGTAAAGCCGGACGAATGGTATCAGGATAATTTTTGGAAAGGCCTGATATCATGGCATCTGCTTCACCTGTTTCCACCATCATACATCCAAAGTAGTTACGGTCTTTCATTATCTTTTTGGCTTCGTAAGCATTAAAGCCTTTTCGCTGTCGTTTCTTAAAAAACAGTTCCCCAAATTCCATCCGTTTATCATGAGTGTTATGATGTTTGGGATCAATAATCTGCATTTCAGAAATATCAATTCCGCTATCTTCGGCAATTTGTTCAATCTTGTCCTTATCCCCAAGCAAAATGGGGAATGCCACTCCTTCGTCCAGTACCATTTGCGCGGTCTTCAATATTTTTTGATTTTCTGCTTCCGCAAAAACAACCCTTTTAGGATTTTTGCGTGCTTTCGCCCCCAACATTCTCAGAAGATGATTGTCTAATCCCAGTCTTTCATTCAGCATTTCAGAATAAGTTTCCCAGTTAGTAATTGTTTGTCTTGCGACACCACTTTCTATTGCGGCTTTTGCCACTGCCGGCGCCACATAACTGAGCAAGCGGTTATCAAGTGGTTTAGGTATTATATAATTAGCACCGAAAACTATATTTTTTTCATTGTAAGCCATCATCACGCTATCGGGCACGGGTAAACGCGCGAGCTCTGCCAAAGCCTTCACCGCAGCAAGCTTCATTTCTTCATTAATTTGAGTGGCTCTCACGTCCAGTGCTCCCCTGAAGATATACGGGAAGCCCAAAACGTTATTTACCTGGTTAGGATAATCACTTCTTCCCGTTGCCATTATCACATCTTTTCGCGCAGCAATTGCTTTTTCATAAGTGATCTCAGGGTCTGGATTGGCCATAGCAAAAACGATTGGATTTTTTGCCATACTTTTAACCATCTCGGCAGAAATTACGTCGCCCACGCTAAGGCCAATAAACACATCGGCATCCTTCATTGCTTTTTCCAGGGTCAGGTTAGGATCTTTACAAGTTGCATACTTTTGTTTCATTTCGCCAAGGCCTTCACGTTCGCAATGAAGCACACCGGTTTTATCAAACATTACAAAGTTATCAGGATTGGCGCCAAGGGCAACATACAACTGCACACAGGCCATAGCCGCTGCACCCGCACCATTCACCACAAATTTTACCTTATTGATTTTCTTTTTTTGAATTTCCAATGCATTCAATAGAGCAGCCGAACTGATGATAGCCGTTCCGTGCTGGTCATCATGCATAATAGGAATATGAAGCCGCTCTTTTAATTTTTGCTCAATATAAAAACATTCAGGTGCTTTAATGTCTTCCAGGTTAATACCTCCAAATGTTGGCTCCAGGGCAGCAACAATTTCAACGAATTTCTCCGGATCGGTTTCATTGATTTCGATATCAAAAACATCTATATCTGCAAATATTTTAAATAAAACCCCCTTCCCTTCCATCACAGGCTTTCCCGGCAAGGGGCCCGATATTTCCCAGTCCTAAAACAGCGCTCCCATTACTGATAACACCAACGAGATTGCCTTTGGCAGTATATTGATAAGCCAGTTCAGGATTTTCTTCAATCTCTAAACAGGGTACAGCCACACCGGGGGAATAAGCTAATGAAAGGTCTCTTTGTGTTTTTGTAGCTTTAGTAGGAATGACTTCAATTTTCCCCGGCCTGCCTTTTGAATGATAATCCAGTGCTTCCTGCTTTCGGATATTTTTCCTCATAACTATTTATTAAATCAAGGCTGATATTGCCTGAATACTTATTTTCGAAAGTAAAGATAGGTAATGTAGCTAATTCATTATAGTGAAACGGCGAGCCACGCCATTATTCCCATTCCGTTTTCAATAGCATTTTCATCAATATTAAAAGTAGGGGTATGAACTCCTGATATAATATTTTTTTTCGTGTTGCCAACACCCAGCCTGAAAAAGCAAGCCGGAATAAGGTGGGAATAAAATGCAAAGTCTTCAGCGCCCATTCTCATTTCCGTTTCCCCCACATTTTCTTCGCCTGCAAATTCCACTGCTTTACGTTTAGCCATTTCCGTTAGTTCCTCATTATTTATAACAAACGGATAACCTACATCAATTTCAACATCAATTTCCACGCCTGAAATTTCGCCCGTTTTTTTGCAGATATTTTTTATCAGATCATGAGCTTTAAATCGCCATTCTTCATTCATCGCCCTGAAAGTGCCCATCAGCTTTACTTCTGAAGGAATAACATTTGTCGTACTTCCGCCATGAACAGAAGTGATGGAAAGAACAGAAGGATTAAATGGATTATTAAAACGGCTTACTACCTGTTGCAGATTTACTACCAATTGTGATGCAGCCAGGATGGTATCAGAAGTAAGATGAGGCGCGGCGGCATGGCCTCCTTTTCCTTTTACGGTAATATAAATTTCATCGGCGCTTGCCATCACCATTCCGCTTCTGAAACTTAATTTGCCAACTTCCAAACCCGGATGAACATGCAACGCTAAAATGGCTGAAGGTTTTGGGTTTTCCAGAACGCCATCTTTTATCATCAGGCTGGCGCCCCCGGGATTTCTTTCTTCTCCGGGCTGAAAAATCAATTTGATAGTTCCCTCCCATTCCTCTTTTAATTCATTTAATATTTTAGCAGCTCCAAGGAGGCAAGTAGTATGAACATCATGGCCGCAGGCATGCATTATGCCTTCATTGCGGGAGCGGTATTCAACTTCGTTTTCTTCTGTAATCGGCAATGCGTCAATATCTGCGCGTAAAGCAATTACTTTCTTTCCGGGATTTTTTCCTTTAATAATTCCAATTATGCCGGTAGTTGCCATTACCTCAAAATCAATCCCGAGTTCTTCCAATTTCTGCTGAATAAATTTAGAAGTTTCAAATTCTTTATAACTCAGTTCAGGAAATTGATGAAGGTGGTGGCGAACCCGGATAAGTTCATCCGAGTATTTCTTCGAAAGGCTTTTTATTTTTTCTTTAAGCATTTGTTTTTCGCTTGATGACAGGGACAAAAGTAAAAAGAGTTTCGTTGATGAAACTCTTTTAATTCTTTGTAAGACAATTTGAAAAATATGTGTGAATTAGAAAATGGCTTTATTTATTCGTTTACTGCAGGTAAAAGTTATAAAATAAAGTCCTTCGGTTTGTTCTATCAGAGTTCTTACAGCCATACTCTAAGCTAATACTTTTATCCTTTATTGCTCGTCCGTGTCCTGCCTGGCTGCAGACCCAAGAGTAGAGACACGGCCCTCGCTCTTTTCTAACGCCTCATTCTTGTGCCAAGATAGGGAAGGAAAGTCGGCTCCAGAAAGAATGTATTACTCTGAAGCAAAATCAAAATCTGAACTTACCAATCCCGATTGATTCAATAAAATATATCTTGGAATGCGCCTGATGCCAAAATCTTTTACAAATTGATTATTCGGGCCTGTTATCCGGAAACTATTGCTTTTATTTAAAAACGGGTAATATACAGACTGCCAGTTGCCGGCATTTTCATCAATAGAAAGATAAATGATGTGATATTGTTTCTGATTAATCATTACTTCGTCGCTTTTTATCTTTTCCATTTTAGCCCTACAGGGGATGCACCATGATGCCCAAAAATCAAGAACGATATTTGTGTGGGCAATAAGTGATTTTTTTTCTGAGGTAGTTAATAATTGCCTCGAGGTGTTTTCGAGAGGAAGTGTGGCGAAAACAGTCGAAATATCTTTTCCTATTTGCTGAATGGGCTGATAAACATCTTCTTTCATTACATCCTCCTCCTTTTTTGACAATTGCAATTTTGGTAGGGTTTGTTTATAATCGGCCAACAATTGGTTTTTGGTTTTTACCACTCCCCTGTCAAGGCATTCCAGGAAATAATCATAAGTAGCGAGTTTTCGAAAGCGAGGAATCGAATACATTTTTCCCGACAATGATTTTTTAAGATCAAACTTAGAATCCGGTAAAACGATCTTTCGGTAATAAGTATGCAAAAAAATCCTTCCTGCTTCAAGCTGTATCCAATAGTTCGGGAAATTTTATTTGAAGGTTTTTTGAATCATTGAAACAAGTTCTTTCTCATCATACTCATTTTTTAACAGAATAGGTAAAACCAAAAAGTGAGCAAGCCGGGTTTGCAAATATTCTTTCAAAGCCAATTCCACCCTTGAATCATGCCATGGGTTGATCTCTTTATTAAGTAAAAAATCTATGCTATCCACATAATTTATGAGTGATACAAAAACCGTTTTGAAATTTTTAAAGTTGCTTCCTATCTGGTAATTAATCAAAATCGCGGTAAAACCATCAGATATTTTTCTTAATTTAAAATTAATAGTACCGGAATCGGTGGGATAAAACTCAGCCTTATTAAAAAAACCTTCAACATGTTCACCCGGTTTTACAAAGACAGGATCTGCACCCATTTTGAAAAATGATATTTGTGAGGGTTTTAGAATTAAATAAGCACTTGTATCGGAATCTTTAACCAATGAAATTCGGTTGTTGTTAGTATTATCAAAAATATTATCTGAAGGAACAAAAAACATTTCAGGCGCAGGTATCTTATGAAAAAAACATTTAAAGTAAAACTCCTGTGAAAGAGCAATATCCGGAAAGAATACGTATGCAATCAAAAGAAAAATTATAGTTCTAATTCTCATCAAAACAAATTTAGCCGGTAAACTTAGGCTGATTTCAAAAATTATTAAAAGGTTGCCTTTTACAGGCAACCTCTTATGTCTCACGTGATAGGATGACCATATGCTACACAATCTTTAACGCCAAGATGACCATTACATTCCCCGGATGATCCTTGACTACAATCTCCACTTGGTAAGAGGTGGCTTGTACCATCATTACATTCAACAGTATCACCACTCCCAGCCATAATATTCTTCATCTCAGTCCTGCTGAGTTTGCCTTGGATGTTGGCAAGACTCATTTTTGTTTTTTTCATTTTTTGAAATTTAAAGTTAATAAAAATTGTTTTTGCCTGTAGCTTTTAGCATCAAGGCTTTGGCTGCCCGACTATCCCGCTCTGCAGTCCGGGATAAAGTTCCATCAGGGCATCTTCCTGCAGGGAACTAATCTGCAGGAAAGAGTATATAATGATTAATGATTTTACAAAATTACTCTCTCAAAACCTACTATAATTACGGTGTAAAAAAAGTTGAACCGAATCCCTTCAAGGGAAGTACATCAATTTTAGAGTTTATGCGCGAAGCAGACAGGGCATTTTTGAGATAGCGTAATTGCAATTTATTCATCTCCCTGTTCCGCTGTCATCGCTGACAGGGAAAGAAGGCTACAGAAAAAATGTAGTCGTAACAAGGGTAATAATTTTCAATTTTGTTTTAACCTATACTTTCTTCCTGATTTTTTGGATGGTAGATTCTTGTTTTGCTTATAGCATAATTTGCCGGTATTTTTGGGATATTCGTGGGAATTTTACATCTTTTTTTAAATGTAACAAGATGGTATATGATCGCTTCTATTTGGTTTTTGTAAATAATCCTTCCGTTATCAAATTTTACACGGCCGGTGACACCTTCCAGGAGTATAAAGTCAAAATGGGCCTTAATTTCCCCTTTGCTGTCTGCAGCTTTAATAAGATGCGTAAAGCTTTCAATTTGTGTAGGTATTTCAAATATTGATTTCCCGTTTTCCAGTCCACCGAACGCAAAACTGCATTCATCAAAGCCCATATATTCAGAAGCAGAAAATACCTGTTTATAATCTTTGCTGCACATAAAAAAAGTATTCATTTTTTCAGTATTACGGTACAAGGCGAAACAGCCGGTTGTATAGTCGTGTCGCATATTGATAAAATCATAAGTTTCAAGCATTTCGTCAGTTATAAATTCCCTGATGTTACCGCAGATTATGTCGAGGTCTGCCTGCCGGGAAAAGGCTTATGCCTTAAAGACGTTTCATCCGGATCAATTAATTCATCATCTTCAGGACCTGTAAAATCATATTTAATTTCAAACATGGTTAATAATCTTGAAAAATAGTGTTCACAGGGCAGGTCAAAAAACAAATTGCTAAAGAACAAAATTTATTTTTTTACAGGAATCTTTAAAACTTTTTCGATGGTTAGACGGAAATACCCGATAACTGGCCACATTTACCAGATATTTGGAAATTCTATCTCATAAAATTGAATAGCCAATAAAGTTGAAAATGGAAAAAAGTTGGCTAAGGGGTGTTTGTGTGGATTGATTCTATAGCTAAATAAAAAATGACTTTATTTATTCGTTTACTATTAAACTATCTTATATCCGGATCAACTTCTACCGGTTCTTCAAGGTAATAGATGGTAGCGCCGCCAAGCATCGCACTAATTTGCTTTTTGTAAACATCAGCCTCTTCCTTTGTTCTAAAATTCCCAAATTTTATCCTTACATAAGGATTTGCATACCACATGTAAAGTTTCTGTTCCGGAAATTTTTGCAAAAGTTGAGCGCGCACTTTAAAAGCATAATCTTTATCACTGGTATTTAAAATCATTAACCGGTAACCTTGTGCGGTGTGGATTTGCTTTTTATAATTTGCCGCGTTTAATTCCGATTCTTTTCTTGCCAAAATATCAAGCCGGTAATCTTTAAAAACAACTACCTTATTTTGAGGAAGCGAATCATACGCCTGCGAAAAAGCGTGGTTGGCAAAACCAATCAATAATAAAATAAATAATTGTCTCATGGGTTTGTTTACTCTGTTCTGCAAATCTAATAACATCCTTTTCCTGCCGGAAATGCAGAAACAAAAACTTTTGTTAGAATGACATCATTTAAAACGACATGGTTGCAACCAAATTGTTTTTTACAAAGATTTTAATTGCTTACTCCATTCCTTCTTTTACTATTTGCACACTTGCGCTGCAACCGATCCTGTTGGCTCCGGCATTGATCAGTTCTTTGGCAAAAGAATAAGACCTGATACCGCCGCTGGCTTTTATTTTTATCGAATCTGCAAGATTTGACCTTATTAATTGTACATCATGTATTGAAGCACCTTTTTCAGCAAAACCGGTAGAAGTTTTCACAAAATCTACACCTGCGGCTCCGTAAATATCACAGCACTTTATGATCTCATCATGTGTCAAAACACCACTTTCAATGATCACTTTTATCACTTTATTTTTATTCCTGATGATGGGCATTACCGTATTGATTTCATTGGCAATAAAAGTCCAGTCACCGTTTTTGATGGCAGAAATATTTACAACCATATCCAGTTCATCCGCGCCATCCACAATCGCCAAAACAATTTCTGCAACCTTTGCCTCAATAGCACAATACCCGAACGGAAATCCGATAACCGTAGCCACTTTTATTTCAGCATCTCCTAAAATTTCTTTTGCTTTTTTTACATATAAAGGAGGAACACAAACCGCGGCAAAGCCATATTCCATCGCTTCTTTGCAAACTTTTTCTACATCGGATATCGTGGTAGTTTGTTTTAAAACTGTGTGATCGATGTAAGGTGCAATATTCATTTTCATAATCTTAATTCGTTTCGCATAAAAAAAATGAAGATAGGGATTTCAGCGATTTATGAATCTAATTGGTTTTTTCGCTTGTATTTTTTCTTAAAAAGAAGCGCAAATGCTCATTCATTTCACATACAATCGTTTTCCGCTTTTACCTACTTTTGCAGCATTCTTAATTTCGGCTTTATTAATTTTTAAAATGTCTTCAGAAAAAAAACACCTAAAAGGCTTCGGATCTACTGCTATCCATGCAGGCCATGAAACGGAAGCAAATAATGCGCACCTTACTCCCATTTATGCAAGCAGCACCTATGTTTTTGATACGGCAGAACAGGGAATGCGTCGCTTCAGCGGCGAAGAAGCAGGCTACATTTACAGCCGATGGGGGAACCCGAGTTTGAAGGAAGTGGAAGATAAAATTGCTGCATTGGAGAGTTTTGGAATTGAAGAAAATGGTAAGCCATTGCAATTGAAAGCACGGTTGCATGCAAGCGGTATGGCAGCAATCAGCACAATGATTTTGGGAAATCTGAAAAGTGGTGATAAAATTCTTTCTCATTATTCATTGTATGGAGGTACACAGGAATTGATGAACCGCGTACTTCCGGGTTTGGAAATTGAAGCGGTCATTGTTGATTTGCGCGACCTGAATAAAGCAGAAGAAGCATTAATGAATGATTCAAAAATCAAAATGCTATATCTGGAAACGCCCGCCAATCCTACCATTCAGTGTGTGGACATAGAGGAACTGACGAAACTTGCAAAAAAATATAATCTTATTGTTGCGGTTGACAATACATTTGCTACTCCTTATCTGCAACAACCATTTAAATATGGTGTTGATTTTGTAGTTCATTCCACCACAAAATTTTTGAATGGGCACGGAACAGCTATTGGCGGTGCAATCGTTGGAAAAGATATTGAGTTGATGAACACACGAATGGAAAAAGTTCATCGCTTGTTGGGAGGAAATGGAAATTCATTTGATGCTTTTTTGTTGACGCAGGGAATGAAAACTTTGGAAGTAAGGATGGAAAGGCATTGCGCTAATGCAATGAAAGTGGCGGAATTTTTGGAACAACATCCGGCAATAAGTAAAGTAAATTATCTCGGTTTGCCTTCACACCCTGATCATGAAACTTCGAAAAAACAAATGCGCCATCCGGGGCCGATGCTGAGCTTTGAAATGAAAGGCGGATTGGAGGCAGGCAAAAAATTTATTGATAAATTACAAATGTGCGTGCGAGCAGTTTCTTTGGGAAGTTGTGATACACTTTTATCTCATCCCGCTTCTATGACGCATTACGGAGTTCCGAAAGCGGATCGTGAAAAATATGGAATTACAGATGGTTTGATAAGAATGAGCGTGGGAATTGAAAATATAGAAGATATTTTGAGCGACCTGGAGCAGGCGGCGAGGGAAGAGGGAAGTTCTAAGTTTTAAGTAATAAGTTGTAAGTAATGAAGAAGGCAGCAAACGTAAATACAACCGGAATTGTCATTAGAAGAGCGGTAAAAGAAGATTGCAACGCAATGATGCAATTAGTTAATGAACTGGCGATTTATGAAAAAGCACCGCAGGAAGTAACTGTGGATTTTAATCATTTTGTAAAAAGTGGTTTTGGCGAAAAGCCAGTATGGTGGGCATTTGTAGCGGAAGTTGAGGATAAGGTAGTTGGGTTTGCATTATATTATATTCGTTATTCCACGTGGAAGGGTCAGCGGCTTTACCTTGAAGATATTTTAGTGGACGAACCCTTTCGTGGAAAAGGAATTGGCAAAATGTTATTCGATAAATTAATTGAAGAAACCAAAGAAAAAAAATTTTCCGGAATGGTTTGGCAGGTACTTGATTGGAACGAACCGGCAATCAATTTTTATAAAAAATATGATGGTGTAAGTTTTGATAAGGAATGGGTAACCTGTAGTTTACCTGTTTAGCTCCATATTACACGGATTGTCGCTGATAAAATAAAAATTGGTAAAATTTCTTCGTTTACTGTTTGTTGAATTATGATGAAAGTTTAAAAAAGAAAAATAATGGCAGATAAAATTTTGATGGGAAAAGATGGAAAGTTGGTGGTTCCGGATGAACCAACGATTCCTTTTATTGAAGGTGATGGAATCGGTCCTGACATCTGGAAGGCAAGCGTGCGTGTTTTTGACGCGGCAGTTGAAAAGGCTTTTCATGGAAAAAAGAAAATCAATTGGTTAAAAGTATTGGCGGGTGAAGAAGCATTTAACAAAACAGGAGAATGGATGCCGAAAGCGACAATGGATGCATTCAGGGAATATTTGGTGGCAATAAAAGGACCGCTCACTACACCAGTTGGCGGTGGTATCCGGAGCCTGAATGTCATGTTGAGGCAGGATTTGGATTTATATGTTTGCCTCAGACCCATAAAATATTTTGAAGGCGTTCCTTCGCCTATGTGGCAGCCCGAAAAAGTGAACATGGTTATTTTCAGGGAAAACACAGAAGATATTTATGCCGGCATCGAGTACATGGAAGGAACTCCGGAAGCTAAAAAACTATTAAACTTTTTACAAAATGATCTGGGGGTTAAAAAGATCCGTTTTCCTGAAACCACTTCGTTTGGTATAAAAGTAGTAAGCAAAGAGGGGTCAGAAAGATTGATTCGTGCAGCAATTGAATATGCGATCGCCAACAAATTACCTTCCGTGACTTTGGTACACAAAGGCAACATTATGAAATTTACAGAAGGCGCTTTTAAAAACTGGGGATATGAGCTGGCAGAGCGCGAATTCAAAAATGATGTTTATACATGGAACCAATGGCAGGCTACGAAAAAAGATCGTGGTGAAGCAGTTGCAAATGAAGATATGCGAATAGCAGCGGTTGGAGGAAAAGTGATCATCAAAGATGCAATTGCAGATAATTTTTTGCAACAGGCGTTACTGGCTCCACAGGATTATTCGATCATCGCTACATTAAATTTGAACGGAGATTATATAAGTGATGCATTGGCAGCGCAGGTTGGTGGAATTGGAATTGCTCCCGGAGCAAATATTAATTATAAAACAGGAAATGCAGTCTTCGAAGCTACTCATGGCACTGCTCCCCGATTTGCCAATACCAATAGCATGAATCCTTCTTCGCTAATTTTAAGCGGCGTAATGATGTTTGAATATTTGGGGTGGCGTGATGCGGCAGAAAATATCACAAATGCGGTTGGAAAAACGATTCGAAATAAAACAGTAACGATTGATTTTTACAACCTGATGAAAGGCGGGACTTTATTGAAAACAAGCGAATTTGCGGATGAGATTATTAAGAATTTGTAGAAGGATTTGATGTGTATAGATTTGATTATATTTGTGTATAAAAATATTCAAACGATGAGGACAAATATCGATATAGATGATAAGCTGCTGGAAGATGCTATTAAATGGACCGGATTAAAAAGTAAAAAGGAAACCGTTAATCATGCGCTGGAGGAGTTAATTAAATTAGAAAAAAGGAAAAAACTTCTTTCTTTAAGAGGCAAAGGAGTATGGGAAGGAAACTTAGACGAAATGAGAACTTATGATAAATGGGACAATCATTGATTCTAGTGTCTGGGTTGATTATATAAATGGCGTTATCAACTTCGAGACAGATATTACTGCAGAATTGATAAAAAGAAATGAGGTTTTCATACTGCCGGTTATTCTTCAAGAAGTTCTTCAGGGACTAAGAGAAGATAAATTGTTCAATTCACTCAAAGAAACTTTAATGCCTTTGGAATATATCAGCTATGATCAAATAGAAATGTCGATAGCTGCGGCATCATTATACAGAACTTTAAGGCATAAAGGAATTACAATCAGAAAGCCAAACGATTGTCTAATCGCTTCAATCTGTATAGATCGTAATCTTCCCCTTCTCCACAATGACAAAGATTTTGATAATATTGCAAAACACACTTCACTAAAAATATATAAACCAAGAAATGACAAAAATTAAAGTAGACAACCCGGTAGTAGAACTTGACGGCGATGAAATGACAAGAATCATCTGGAAATTTATTAAAGAACAATTGATACTTCCATTCGTAGATGTAGATATTAAATACTATGATTTAGGAATTCAGCATCGTGATGAAACAGACGACCAGGTAACTGTTGATGCGGCTAATGCAATTAAAAAATATGGTGTGGGAATTAAATGTGCCACCATCACTCCCGATGAAGCACGCGTAAAAGAATTCGGTTTAAAACATATGTGGAAAAGCCCGAACGGAACCATCCGTAATATTTTGGACGGCACTGTTTTTCGTGAACCAATTGTAATGAAAAATATTCCAAGATTGGTTAGCAACTGGACGGCGCCGATTATTATCGGCCGTCATGCTTTTGGTGATCAATACCGCGCTACTGACGCAATCATAAAAGGCAAAGGCAAACTGACGATGACTTTTACGCCTGATCCCGATAATGGATCGGGAGGTGAACCGCAGGTTTATGAAGTTCATGATTTTAAAGGAGATGGTGTGGCCATGTGTATGTACAACGTAGATGCAAGTATTGAAGGTTTTGCAAGAAGCTGTTTCAATATGGCTTTGAATAAAAAATGGCCTTTGTATCTTTCTACAAAAAATACCATCCTGAAAAAATACGATGGTCGTTTCAAAGATATTTTTCAGACGATTTATGAAAATGAATTTAAAACGCAATTTGAAGCTGCTAATATCACTTACGAACATCGCTTAATTGATGATATGGTGGCGAGTGCTTTAAAATGGAACGGAAATTTTATTTGGGCTTGTAAAAATTATGATGGTGACGTGCAAAGTGATACGCTGGCTCAAGGGTTCGGATCTTTAGGTTTGATGACTTCAGTTTTAATTACACCTGATGGAAAAACGCTTGAAGCCGAAGCCGCTCATGGGACTGTAACAAGACATTATCGTGAGCACAAGAAGGGAAATCCTACCTCAACTAATCCCATTGCTTCCATATTTGCCTGGACAAGAGGTTTGGCTTTTAGAGGAAAACTTGATAATAATCAACAATTAATTCACTTTGCTGATGCGCTTGAAAAAGTATGTATCGAAACAGTGGAAAGCGGCAAAATGACAAAGGATTTGGCTGTGTGTATCAAGGGAAGTAAGGTTTCGCACGGAAGCGATTATTTATATACAGAAGAATTTTTGGATGCGATTAATGAAAATCTGAAAAAGAAATTAAGCGAAATGAATAAATAATAAAACTCATTTTGTTAATTTGACATTTTAGGAACAAAATTTGTGTTCAAACACGCTTAGCGAATTGCTTTTAAAGAAGCGGCATCAAATTAATTATGATGAAAAGTGGAAGCTGTTATTTTTGCCGGTTTGAGCGATAAGAAATTGTAAAATAAATCGTTATAATTATTTCTGCTTTTACAAGACAAGGTAGATTTTCACTGATGTTTACAATTGTGTAGAAAGAAATTAGCAAATCAATCGTTGAGGTTTCAACTTTAAATTAATTTTTAATCTTAATAAAAATGAAATGAAGGTTTTCAGACTCTCCTGAAAGTAAAAAAAATTATGTTCAAATTCCGGTTTTTTTAAGGCTGGTTAAACATTAAAAATGTCCAAGATTCTAGTTGTCGACGATGATATTGATATCCTGTCTGTAATGGAAATCTTATTATCCATGAAAGGGTTTGAAGTAGAAGTAACCTCAAAAGGTGAAAATACGATTCCGAAAATTGAAAGTTTTAAGCCAGATCTAATTTTATTAGATGTGCTTATTTCCGGTCATGACGGAAGGGCTATCTGTAAAGAATTAAAATCCAGGAAATCAACGAAGGATATCCCGGTAATAATGTTTTCGGCACATCCCGGAGCAGCTACTACAATAAGTGATTACGGCGCAGATGATTTTATTGCCAAGCCTTTTGATGTAAACAACCTGATGCAAAAAGTACACAACCAGTTAAATTTAGAAAAACAATAGTTTAGCTTTTTGTTACTCTTTCGGCTAAAATTTTACCTGAAATCCGTTTCCGTCAATCTCTCTTAACAGTAAATAAACAAATACACTTAATTTCCATTTTAAAATCATTCACTTAAAATAAATGGAAGAAAGAAACAAATTGCCTGGCATTGCCACATCTTCATTTCAATTTCGTTTATTTCTTTTAATGAAATTACCTGCAGCTTTTTTTTCAGGTATACGGATAAAGGAAATCAGCAAAGAGAAATGCACTACTTCTGTTCCATTTAACTGGCTTACACAAAACCCTTTTCGTTCTACTTATTTTGCTTCCTTGGCAATGGCTGCAGAAATGAGCACCGGGGTTTTAGCTATGATGAATACTCATAAAAAAAATCCTCCTGTTTCAATGCTGGTTACAAAAATGGGAGCCAATTATTTTAAAAAGGCAAAAGAAACGACTTATTTCACTTGCACACAAGGTTTGGAAATCGCAACAGTTATAAACAATGCGGCAGCAACTTCAGAGCCGCAAATTATATCCGTAAAATCAACAGGGAAAAATGGGAATGAGGAATTAATAGCCGAATTTTTATTTACCTGGTCTTTTAAAAAAAGATGAAATTAGTTTCGTATGGCCATTACCGTTATATGTGATTTCATTTCTCAAACTGAAAGAATTTGATGATCGATCTTTTTTTCTGGTTAACTTTAATTTCTTTTATCATCTTTAAAATTGTTTGTATGAAAATTGCCTTTCATGGCGCGGCACGCACTGTTACAGGATCTAAACATCTTCTTACTCTTGCTAATGGCAAAAAATATTTATTGGATTGTGGGATGTTCCAGGGAATGGGATCAGAAACCGATGAACTCAACCGGGAATTTGGTTTCAACCCTGAAGAAGTAGATTATATGATCCTTTCGCACGCCCATATTGATCATTGCGGGCTTATTCCGAAATTGGTAAAAGACGGTTATGCAGGAAATATTTATGCAACTCCGGCAACGAAAGATCTTGCTTCTATTTTAATGGCAGACAGTGCAGGCATCCAGGAAAATGATCTGAAGTATGTAAATAAAACGCGGGCCGCACAAGGAAAATCTTATATTTCTGCTCTTTATACAATGGAAGATGTAGACAAAGCTGTTCAGCAATTTGAAACAGTTGATTATAGAACATGGTTCAAAATTGATGACAATGTCGAGTTTATGTATCTCGATGCAGGCCATATAATTGGTAGCACAACTGTTCATCTAAAAATCACTGAAAACGGTGAGGAAAGGCATCTTACTTTTTCTGGAGATTTGGGAAGATATCGTGATGTGATTTTAAAATCGCCCGAAGTATTTCCACAGGCCGATTACATTATTATGGAATCCACTTATGGAAATAAAATTCATGAAGATATTACAGGTACCCCCGATAAACTTCTTGATTGGATTACGAGAACCTGCATGCAGAAAAAAGGAAAGCTTATTGTTCCTGCCTTTAGTGTTGGCCGCACGCAGGAAATTTTATATGCTTTAAATCAGTTAGAGAATGAAAACCGCTTGCCTGATGTTCCTTATTATGTTGACAGCCCATTGAGTTTGGAAGCGACGCATGTTATGGAAAGTTATCCGCAATATTTTAATAACAGGGTACAAAAATTATTGCAGACAGACCATGACCCGTTTAATTTTAAAGGATTGCATTTTATAAAATCAGTTGAAGAAAGTAAATCACTTAATTACAGGAACGATCCTATGGTTATTATTTCCGCAAGCGGGATGGCAGAAGCAGGAAGAGTAAAACATCATATTAGCAACAATATTGAAAACAGTCGCAATGCCATTTTAATGACCGGTTATTGCGAACCCAATTCTTTGGGAGGCCGCTTAAAAATGCATCCTAAAGAAGTAGGAATTTTTGGACAAACACACGAAGTGCATGCGGAAATTGGTGAAATAAAAAGTATGAGTGCTCATGGAGATTATGATGATCTTTGCCAGTGGCTCGCCTGCCAGGATCCACAACTTGTCAGGAAATTATTTTTGGTTCATGGAGATTATGATGTACAAATTGATTTTAAGAACAGGCTTATAGGTAAAGGCTTTGCCGATGTAGAAATTCCTGCAAGGCATACAGAAGTGGGTTTGGGATAAACAAGTAAACTTTCTATTTCCGGTTTTTAATTGATCTAAAAGCAAAATAAAAAAGATCAAAATAAGTGTGTTTACTACCCAGAAGTAATAACTGTTCACTTTTTTAATCCTTAAACTGCTTAAAAATTACCCTTCCTGGTTTGAAGTAAAAAAATGTATTTTGTGTTGCTGATAAAAGGTATTCACCCTCAAATATTTGTATGAAAAAACTCTTCCTCGTTTTCTTAGTTTTTATTTCCGTAACAACTTTTTCTCAGACAAAAGTTGTAATCGTGCCTCAGCCTGTTTCGATGGAAATGCATCAGGGTAATTTTAATTTGAATAATGCAACAACGATAGTCGCTTCCAAAAATGACATCCATGAGGCTAAAATGCTAAATGTGTACCTGGAAAAATTATATGGTTTTTCACTTCCTGTAAAAAACACAGTAAGTACAAATTCCAATAGCACTTCTATCGTTTTTAAACTCCTTACTTCCGGTAAAAAAGATGAATACAATCTCGAAGTAAACGAAGATATAATAACCATAAGCAGTGCATCAAACGAAGGTTTGTTTTATGGAATGCAAACGTTGCTTCAACTTTTACCGCAATCAAAAGAATCAATTGCAAATGGTTTTTCAGTTCCGGAACTATCGATAAAAGATTATCCGCGTTTTGAATACCGTGGAATGCATTTGGACGTCTGCCGTCATTTTTTTGATATAGATTTTATTAAAAAGTACCTGGATTACCTTGCTTATTACAAATACAATACTTTTCACTGGCATCTTACTGACGATCAGGGCTGGAGAATTGAAATCAAAAAATATCCCCGTTTAACATCCGTTGGCGCATATCGTAATGGAACCATCATCGGGCATTATCCGGGCACCGGAAATGATAGTATTCGTTACGGTGGTTACTATACTCAGGAACAAATTAAAGAGATTGTAAAATATGCACACGACCGTTTTATTACCATCATTCCTGAAATTGAAATGCCGGGACATGCATCTGCAGCCATTGCCGCTTATCCGCAGACTAAGTTGTTTTCCTGAATCAGTCTACCGAAATTAAAAGTCGTGTAATATGGGCCGGGAGCCACGTTGGTAAACAAGTGCAGCAAGCCTGGGGTGTGTTTCCCGATGTGTTTTGTCCATCCGCATATACCTTTACTTTCATTGAAAATGTGTTGGATGAAGTGATTAAATTATTCCCTTCCAAATATATTCATATCGGCGGTGACGAATGTCCGAAAGACTATTGGAAAAAATCAGCGTTTTGCCAGCAATTGATCAAAGAAAAAAATCTGAAAGATGAGAATGGATTGCAGAGTTACTTTATCCAGCGAATAGAAAAATATTTGAACAACAAAGGAAGAAGCATTATCGGGTGGGATGAAATCCTGGAAGGGGGACTTGCACCAAATGCTACGGTAATGAGCTGGCGCGGAGAAGAAGGTGGTATTGCGGCTGCACAACAAAATCATAATGTGATAATGACACCCGGTAAATATGTTTACTTAGATCATTCACAACAAAAAGATCCTGACAGCTTAACTATCGGCGGTTATTTACCACTTGATACCGTTTATGATTATCATCCTGTTCCGGCTCAATTAGATAGTTCAGAAGCGCATTATATTTTGGGAGCACAAGCGAATGTGTGGACAGAATACATGTCGAACCCGCAAAAAGTAGAATATATGATCTTCCCCAGGATGAGTGCCTTAAGCGAAGTACTCTGGTCACCAGAAGACAAAAGGAATCTTGAGGAATTTAAAGAAGAACTACCCGATATGTATAAACGCTACGAACTTTGGGGCGCTAATTATTTTAAAGAGTAATTTTTTAAATCCAGGGAGTTTATTAAAAAGGTTGCCGGTAGTTTCTGAAGAAGGAGCAATTCGTCAGCAATGCTCGCCAATACCATTCTTAAAGAATGAGCAGTAAAGTTAAAAAACGATGTTTTTATATGTTTACTAATACCTCAGCCATTAAACTGGAGGCTAAAATTAAAAAAGCCTCTCAAACATACTGTCTAAAAGGCTTTTAAAGTTTACCTTGTTGTCCCACGAGGATTCGAACCTCGACAGACAGAATCAAAATCTGTTGTACTACCTTTATACTATGGGACAAGGGTGTGCAAAAGTAAGGTTATCGGTTTTATTTTCAAAACAACAAAAGATGATTTTATAAAACATTCTAAAGCTCAAAAACATCTCCAAAATTGTAGCTTTTGCAGTAAACAAACTTTTTTTGAAGATTTTTATTTCTCTGCAAAAAACGGACCCTCTAAATGGCTTTAACCAAATAATAATTCTTCTTCCCTTTCTGTATCAATAAATATTTGCCATTCAGCAGTTTATCTTCAGATATCTTTTCATCAGGAGCCATTACTTTCTCTTTATTGAGAAAAATACCACCACTCGTAAGCATTTTTTTAGCTTCTCCCCTGCTGGATAAAATTTTAGTTTCGGCTAAAAGGCTTATCAAATCCAATTCATTCAATTGCTGTTTTTCTATTTCCACTGCCGGAACACCTTCCATTACCTGGAGTAATTGATCTTCAGTAAGTTCCTTAAGTATTTCCGCAGTATCGTTATTAAACAAAATCCTCGATGCTTTTACCGCAAATTCGTAATCCTTCCCCGAATGCACAAAACAAGTAAGCTCTTCTGCGAGCTTTTTCTGCAAAATCCGTTGATGTTCATTACCCTTATGCTGTTCCACCAGCTCTTTAATTTCTGGTTCAGATAGAAAAGTAAATACTTTCAAAAATCTTTCGGCGTCGGAATCGGCGGTATTTAACCAAAACTGGTAAAACGTGTAAGGTGAAGTTTTGGAAGGATCGAGCCATATATTCCCCTTTTCAGTTTTTCCAAATTTGCTTCCATCTGATTTGGTTAAGAGCGGGCAGGTAAAAGCAAACGCTTCACCACCAGCTTTTCGCCTGATCAATTCTGTTCCGGTAACAATATTTCCCCACTGATCGCTTCCGCCAAACTGAAGTTTACAATTTTTATTTTCATAAAGCCAGTAAAAATCATAACCCTGAACCAATTGATAGGTAAATTCTGTAAAGCTCATCCCGCTTTCTCCCTCAAGCCGCTTTTTTACGCTGTCTTTAGCCATCATGTAATTAACAGAAATATGCTTGCCTACATCGCGAATAAAATCGAGAAAAGAAATGTCCTTGAACCAATCATAATTATTAACCATTTCAGCCGCGTTTTCCCTGCCGGAAGTGAAATCCAAAAACTTCGATAATTGTTGCTTTACTGCTTCCACATTTTTGTCAAGAATTTCTTTGCTTAATAAATTTCTTTCTTCACTTTTTCCTGAAGGATCACCCACCATGCCGGTAGCGCCACCCACCAAAGCAATTGGTTTATGGCCATAATTTTGTAAATGTACCAGCACAATTATGGGAATAAGGCTGCCAATATGAAGGCTATCCGCTGTAGGGTCAAAACCCACATAAGCGCTTACCGCTTCTTTCATAAGTTCATCTTCCGTTCCGGGAATAATATCCTGGATGAGGCCTCGCCAACGTAATTCTTCTATTAAATTTTTCATACTTGATTTCAAAACAGGTGCAAAAATAATCAACCTTAAGCCGGAAGCATAAATTTTGTCCTTTTTTCTTTTAAAGATGCGGCATTGCCCGGTTTTACTTAATTTTATCTGCAATAAACCAAACTATACAATATTATATATTGAAGTCCGTTTTATTTTTGCCCGAATTTGCACTCAAATAAACAACTGATCACTCCCAAATGAGAATTTCCCGAACTGTCAAATTATTGTTTTTATTGTTGCTTCCGTGTTTTGGATTCTCACAATTCAGGAAGTATTCCAACGAATTTTTGAATATAGGAGCCGGAGCCCGGGGACTGGGAATGGGTGGTGCACAGGCTGCTTCTGTAAACGACGGAACTGCTGGCTACTGGAACCCCGCGGCACTTGTCGGAGTGCAGGATGTTCCAACAATCAACCTGATGCACGCCAGTTATTTTGATAACATTGGTAAATACGATTATGCCAGTTTTGCTATTCCTCAAAGTGATAATAAAAGAGTTCTTGGTGTTTCAGTGCTGCGTTTTGCGGTTGATGACATTCCTAATACACTTTTTTTGGTAGAACCCGATGGTAGTATCAATTATGGAAATATTACAAAATTCTCGTCAGCAGATTATGGATTTCTTTTTTCCTACGCCCAAAAAATAAAGGATGATGATCGACTTAAAAATGAGTTTCGGAGCAAACGCCAAAATAATTTATCGTAAAGTCGGCCATTTTGCTACCGCCTGGGGTTTTGGACTGGATGCCGGATTTAAAATGCAAAAAAACCGGTGGAGTATGGGAATCGTTGCAAAAGATATTACTACCACGTTCAATGCGTGGTCTTTTCATTTTAACGATAAAGAAAAAGAAGTCCTTTATCTTACTCAAAACGATATCCCGGTAAAATCTACTGAACTGACAGCACCCAGGCTTACGATAGGCAACTCTTACAATTTTAAATTAGGTTCTTCTGTAAATCTATTGGCGGAAGCAGATTTTGACTTCACTTTCGATGGTCAAAGAAATACTATTATCAGCAGTAAAGCCGTAAATGTAGATCCGCATGCCGGAATTGAAGCGGCTATCAAAAATGTATTTTTTGTGAGAGCCGGAATTTCAAATTTTCAAGAAGCATTAGCGGATGGCGATACAACGAATCAAAAAAAGGTTTGGATCTTTCAACCAAGCCTCGGAGCAGGTTTTAAAATTAATAATGTGAGTATCGATTATGCGTTTACCAATTTAGCCAATCAATCCAATCCTTTATATACTCATATTTTTTCATTAAGAATTGACTTGGGTAAAAAAGAAAACCAATAGGCTACTAACCTTCAAATATGAAAAAATTTCTCGTCATAATTTTTATTTTTATCAGCGGCGCAGCAGCAGCACAAACGTATTCGAACAGTTGGATCGATTACAGTAAAACCTATTATAAATTCAAGGTCGCTACCAACGGCCTTTATCATATCTCTCAATCCACACTTACTTCCATTGGACTTGGAAATATTCCGGCAGAACAATTTCAGCTTTGGAGGAACGGAGAGGAAGTTGCACTTTATACAAGTAATTCTACCGGGCCTTTACCTTCAGGTGGATTTATTGAGTTTTGGGGAATGATGAATGACGGTAAAATTGACACTAAATTATACCGTGTTGCAGATTACCAGTTAACAGATCATACAAGTTTGCAAACAGATACTGCCGCTTATTTCCTGACTGTTAATCCTGCCGGAAACAATTTAAGGTACACTAATGCACCAAACAATGTAGCCTCAAATACTTTAGCACCCGAACCTTATTTCATGAATACAAAGGCAAATTATTTTAAAAATCAGTGGAACCCGGGCTTTGCACAAGTAGTAGGCAGTTATGTCTATTCGTCTTCTTACGATCCCGGAGAAGGATGGGCAAGTCCTGATATTTACCCAAACCGCCGCCTCGCTGCCGGCTTTGGTAATGCAAACTTATATACAGGTGGCCCCGGTTTTTCTTTAAAATTTGCGATAGTCGGAACCGCTCCAAATGATAGAAATGTCAGAGTAAAAGTATTTAATACAGTTATGGACGATGAGCAAATGCCATTTTTTACCTACCTGAAAAAGGATCTCACCAATCTTCCCATGAGCGACCTTACTGATTTAAATAATATCCAGATTTATTTTGAAAACACATCTACAGTTACTACAGATCGTATGGTAGTTGCATTTGACGAGATAACCTATCCAAGTAAATGGATATTTAATAATCAAACGAACTTTTATTTTGAGTTGCCTGCCACCAATGTCGGTAATTACCTTGTAATCGATCAGTTTAATTATGGAAGTACTGCGCCGGTTTTATTAGATTTAACCGCCAGCAAAAGATATATTGGAGATATCAGCACTCCCGGAAAAGTTAAATTTGCTCTCCCTGCGTCCACTGACACAAAAAGGAAATTTGAACTTGTAAGTGAGGACCCGGTAGTTATCAAAAATGTAACTTCACTGCAACAAAGAAATTTCCTCAATTTTAGCCTTCCTGCTAACCAGGGCGATTACCTGATTATTAGTAATCCTTTGCTTTATACAAGTACTTCGGGAGTAAACAATGTTGATTTATACAGCCAATACAGGCATTCTTCTGCAGGCGGTGGATTCAATACCAAACTCATTGATATAAACGAATTAGAAGATCAATTTGCTTACGGTATTAAAAAACACCCTTCTGCTATAAAAGATTTTATCCAATATGCTATAAATACATTTTCACCTAAACCGAAGTATATTTTTCTCGTGGGTAAGGGAGTTGAATACGATGAATATACTGCGAACCAAAGCAGTCAATATGCTGATAAACTGAACCTGGTTCCGACTTTTGGTGCGCCGGCATCTGATGTTTTATTGACATCGCCTTACGGAAGTATTGTGCCAAGTGTACCGGTAGGAAGATTATCAGCCATATCAGGGGATGAAGTAGGTAATTATCTTCAAAAAGTAAAAGAATACGAACAGGCAGAAGCGTCAACAACCCAAACGCTTGCCAATAAATTATGGATGAAGAAAGTGGTAAATATTGTGGGCGGAAAAGACAGTTCAGACAATGATCTTTTCGGATACTACATGAATCTTTATAAAGATATCATTGAAGACACGCTTTATGGAGCCAACGTAGAAACTTTCTCAAAGTCTTCCAGCGCTGCTGTGCAATTAATTGCCAGCCAGCGCATAAATGATTTGTTCAACAGCGGCATAAGTTTACTAGCTTATTTTGGCCATTCTTCTGCCAATATTCTCGAATTTAATTTGAGCGATCCCAGCGAATACAATAACCAGGGTAGATATCCATTTTTCTTTGTAAGCGGCTGCACTGCCGGAAATAATTATATTTATGACACCCTTCGCATTATAGATAATGCGAAGTCCATTTCAGAAAATTTTGTATTATCGAAACAAAGAGGAAGCATCGCTTTTCTGGCCAGTTCACATTTGGGTATTCCCCCTTATCTTAACAATTACGATCTGGAGATGTTTCACCAGCTTAGCGCTGAAAATTATGGGGAACCGGTTGGCAACGATATTCAAAATACAATAAAGAACCTTGGAGGAAGTAACGGTTCGCTCGATTTCTTTCAAAGAATGCATTTGGAAGAAATGGCGTTACATGGCGATCCCGCAATTAAGATCAATCCTCATCCAAAACCCGATTATGTGATTGAAGACCCACAGATAATTCTTAATCCACAATTCATTTCTGTTTCAGAAAAAAATTTCAGCTTAAAAGCAATTGCTTATAACATTGGAAGAGCCATTAATGATTCCATTTTTTTTCAGGTAAAACGAACCTATCCGGATGGTAGCAGTGATGTAATCTTAAGAAAAAAAATTAAAGCTATTTATTATGCCGATTCAATAGAAATTTCAGTTCCTATTATTTCTACCCGCGATAAAGGGCTGAATAAGATTACAGTAACCATTGATGCAGATAATAAGGTAGATGAAATGTCTGAAAGCAACAACAGTATTACCAAAGAATTTTACATTTACGAAGATGAAGCACGCCCGGCTTATCCCACAGATTTTTCAATTGTAAATGTGGCTAACCAAAAATTATATGCTTCCACTTCCAATGCTGCCAGTACTACTAAAGACTATGTAATGGAAATGGATACTACCATCTTATTTAATTCACCTTTCAAGATCACTAGGACTATAAACCAGACTGGTGGCATTATTACGTTTGATCCGGGAATTACATATACTAATAATACCGTTTATTATTGGAGAGTTTCTGTAAAGCCTGCTTCCGGGAACCCAAGTGATTATCACTGGAATAATTCTTCCTTCATCTATCTTTCAGGCAGTTCTGAGGGTTCCAATCAATCACACTATTATCAGCAATTATTTTCGGATACACAACACATTCATCTTGACAGTTCAAGGCAATGGAAATTTTCTACAATCAACAACTTTCTTGAATCAAGAAACGGCGTGTTTCCGACTGCTTCATATGCCGCTTCTAATTGTACTGCAGGCATTAACGGAGCAAATTTCGCGAGTGGTATTTGCCCGAATGCTACAAATAATGCGTTGATATTTAACGTGGTTGATGCTGTAACATTAAAAAACTGGGAAAATACTTTAAACCAACCAGGGTTAAGCGGCAGCTTATCTACCTGTGTCCCAACCAGGCAGGCCAATTTCACCTACGACGTATCTAACCAGGCAGGAAGACAAGCAGCGATGAATTTTCTTGATTCAATTCCGGACAATGATTTTGTATTTGTCAGGAATATTACCGGCCCTGATTCCTCAATTGATGTTTTTGCAGATCAATGGGCGGCAGATACAACGGCATTTGGCGCAGGCAACTCTCTTTACCATCGTTTAAAATCACAGGGTTTTGTTTTAATTGATTCATTCTATCGTCCAAGAGCATTTTCTTTTATTTATCAAAAAAATAACCCCGCCTTTGGACCCGATTTTAGGTTCACTAATGGCATATCGGATGTGCTTGATTATAAAAAGGACTTTACAACTGAAGATACTTTAGGTTTTATTACTTCACCTACATTTGGCCCTGCTACTGAATGGAAAGAAATGCATTGGCGGGGAACCAGCCTGGAAAATAATTCTCCTGACAACCCGACTGTAGAGATAATTGGATTAGACACAGCAGGAAACAAAACAACTCTTTTTAATGTAAATAAAAGCCAGCAGGATGTTGATATTTCATCTATAAATGCTACGCAATATCCTTATATACAATTGAAGATGCGCAATGAGGATAGTTTAAAATTTACACCTTACCAGCTTTCTTACTGGAGATTAAATTACCAGGCGCCGCCTGAAGGCGCTCTCGCACCTAATTTATACTTTATTTCAAAAGATAGTTTGGAACAGGGGGAAATACTGCATTTCGGTATTGCTTTTCAAAATATCAGCCCTGATGCCTTTGACAGTATGAAGGTAAAACTAACGGTAATAGATCATAACAATGTTACACATGTGCTTTTTATTCCAAGGCAAAAACCGTTAATTTCAGGAGATACTATCAAAATCAATTATGATCTTGACACAAAAAATTATCCGGGGCTCAATACACTTTTTGTAAGTTTTAATCCTGATAACGACCAACCTGAGCAGTATTTGTTCAATAACTTTCTTTACCAGAATTTTTATGTAAGAACAGATAATTACAATCCTACAATGGATGTAACCTTCGATGGCGTACATATTTTAAATAAGGATATCGTTTCTGCAAGGCCGCATATTTTAATAAAATTAAAAGACGAAAATAAATCGCTGGCTTTGAACGATACCTCACTGCTAAAAGTTCAGATCCAATATCCTGATGGTTCTTTAAGAACGTATCATTTTGATAATGATACAATGAAGTTTACCCCGGCAGATCTCGCAAAAGGCGACAATACTGCTTCAATTGATCTTACTCCCGCTTTATTCGGTGAAGATGCTGAATATGAATTGATAGTTTCAGGAAAAGATGTTATTGGAAATGAGGCTGGAAAGATGGAATATCATATTGATTTCCGTGTCATAAGTAAACCGATGATCTCAAATATGTTGAATTACCCAAATCCGTTTACCACTTCAACCGCATTTGTTTTCACAATTACAGGATCTGAAATACCTCAGAACATGCGCATTCAAATTCTTACTATTACAGGAAAAGTGATTAAAGAAATCACTGAAGATGAACTGGGGCCGCTACATATTGGCAGAAATATTACTGAGTATAAATGGGACGGAACCGATATGTATGGACAAAAAGTAGCTAATGGTGTGTATTTGTATCGTGTACTTACAAACCTGAATGGTAAATCAATGGACAAGTTTAAAGACGAGGGAGACAATACCGATAAATATTTTACCAAAGGTTATGGAAAGATGTATTTAATGCGATAAGTAATTTTAGTTGAAAAATTAAAGGCCGCTCAAATGTGTGGCCTTTTTTCATTTTTTTTGTAAGATATCCAAAGAAAAAATTAGTGTAAGATATCCAAAGAAAAAATTATTAAAATAACTTCGCCTGCTATGAAGGAAAATAATACTTACGATGTAATCATCATTGGTGGCGGCCCAATAGGGCTTGCCTGTTCGATCAGAGCTAAAAAAGCAGGATTAAAATATGTGATCCTCGAAAAAGGTGTGTTGGTAAATTCATTATTTAACTACCCTGTGAACATGACCTTTTTCAGTACCAGCGAACGATTGGAAATCGGAGGAGTTCCTTTTGTAAGTAACAACCCCAAACCAACCCGAAGCGAGGCTTTGGAATATTACCGGAGAATAGTTACTTCATTTGCCCTTAATATTCATTTGTTTGAAAAAGTGCTGGAAGTAAAAAAATCAGGCAAAAATTTTAAGATAAAAACTTCAAAAAGTGACTACAAGAGTAGGTATATAATAATGGCGATGGGTTTTTACGATATTCCCTATTTGCTAAATGTAAAAGGCGAAGATCTGCCAAAAGTGAAGCATTATTATGATGATCCACATTTCTATGCTTTTCAAAATGTGTTGACGGCAGGCGCTGCTAATTCCGCTATTGACGCTGCTTTGGAAACGTGGCGTAAAGGTGCTAATGTAACTATGGTAATCCGGGGAGATAAAATAAGCGACCGCGTAAAATATTGGGTAAAGCCGGATATTGACAACCGCATAAAAGAAGGTTCTATAAAAGCCTATTTCAATTCAGAAATTAAAGAAATAAGAGAACATGAAGTGGACATAAAAACGCCGGATGGAATCGTGACCGTAGAAAATGATTGGGTGCTTGCGATGACAGGATATAAGCCAAATCTTAAATTTCTGCAGGATGCCGGTGTAAAAATTTCGGATGATGAGGTTTGCAGACCTGATTATAGTGAAAAGAATTATGAAACGAATGTAAAAGGTATTTACCTGGCAGGAGTTATTTGTGGCGGCATGAACACGCATCGCCTCTTTATTGAAAATTCACGGGTACATGCAGAAAAAATAATAAAAGATATTGTTGCGAAAAGGAAAAAATTGCAGAGTTAGGATTTATTTTTTCTTTCTCTTTCCATTATTGAATGGTATTTTTTTTCATTGTTTACATAGGTAAAATGAGTAGAAAAAAAACCTACAATTATCGCAGCTCCTATCATTAAATAAATCAGGTTAAAACCGCCAGTTTCCCAGAGATTGGTGAATAATTTTAAAAGAAAAAAAATAACGAGGAAAGAAACCACTGACCAGGCAAAGCTGAATAGTAAATAATATTTCCATTTGGGGCCGCTTTTCTGATCGCGCCATTGCTCAATAAAACGTCTTTCACCATTGGTGATCATAGATTGAATTTAATTTTTTGTGATCCTGATTTTGTAGTAAACAAACAAATAGTAAAGATTTCTATTCTTCTTTAAAATCTCATCCATTCGTAATTCTTAATTCGTAATTCGTAATTTTTAATTCTTAATTCATTCCGCCATCATTTCTTTTGCAACACGAATCACTTCTTCTACATTGGGTTTACTGAAATAATCGCCATCACTGCCATAAGAAGGTCTGTGGTTTTTGGCGGAAAGAGTTCTTGGTGACACATCCAACCAACGGTATCCACCTTGCTCTTCCATCACTTTATTAAACATAAAAGCCGAAGCGCCGCAGGGTACATCTTCATCAATAAAAAGTATCCGGTTCGTTTTTTTCAAAGAATCAAGTATATGGTGATTAATATCAAAAGGTAGTAACGTTTGCACATCAATCAGCTCACAACTGATGTCCATTCCATCTAATTTTTTGGCTGCTTCCAAAATAATTCTTAAAACAGATCCGTAGGAAACAATGGTAATATCTGTTCCTTCTTTTATAACTTCAGGAACGCCTAAAGGTACCCGATATTCCAATAAATTGGATGGCAATTTTTCTTTAAGGCGGTAGCCATTCAAACACTCAATCACCAAAGCCGGATCATTGCCTTGTAACAAGGTATTATATATTCCAACAGCCTGTGTCATATTTCTTGGAACACAAACATACATTCCTCTTAATGCATTAATGATCATTCCCATTGCAGATCCGCTATGCCATATTCCTTCAAGGCGATGACCTCTTGTACGAACAATAATCGGCACGCTTTGCTGTCCTTTAGTCCGGTAATGAGTAGTGCATACATCATCGCTCAAAGGTTCGAGGCCAAAGAGTAAATAATCAAGATATTGAATTTCAGCTATCGGCCTTAATCCGCGCAAAGCCAAACCTATTCCCTGGCCCATAATCGTAAGTTCGCGTATTCCCGTATCAAAGATGCGCTCTTCACCATACTTTGCCTGTAAGCCACTAAAGCCCTGGTTTACATCCCCAATATGGCCAAGATCTTCACCAAATGCGATGACCTTTTTATTAGAGGCAAAGAGTTGGTCAAAATATTTATTCAACACTTCAAATCCGTTTACCAGTTCTGCCTCTTCAGGAAATTCTGCAGGAACCGCCTGCACTTTTATGGCAGATTTTGGCCCTTCATTATAAAGATGTGTGTCAAAAATTTCTTTATTTTTCTGTTTCAGATTTTCATAAAAATTTTTCACTTCTGTGGTGTCATCCTTTGGAGAAGCAAGATCGATTATTGAGGCTAATGTTCTCATCACATCACGACGTAATGGTTCACGAAGTGATGAAAGATCTTTAATATACTTCTGTATTTCCTCTTTATTTTCTGCTGAGGAAGCATATTTTTCGAGCAAACGAAGGGTTTCTGTAACCAGGTTTTTTATAGGCGTAATATATTTGTTCCATGCATGTTGCTTGCTCTCTTTTACAAATATTTTTGCATTATTTTCAATCTCATTTATTTCATCTTCATTAGCAAGCGAATTGGTCAGGATCCAATCATGCATTTGCTTTTTGGCATCCCACTCTTTTTCCCATTCAAGACGAGCAGGGCTTTTATAACGTTCATGGCTACCCGAAGTCGAATGCCCTTGTGGCTGTGTCAGTTCTTCCACATGAAACAAAGCAGGAGTATGAGTTTCACGGATATTTTTAATTGCCTCATCCAATATCTCACACATTCCTGCATAATCCCATCCCTTGAGTTTATAAATATTTATTCCGTTCGTACCATCCTTCTTTTGCAATCCACTCATTGCTTTTGAAATAGAAGATTTGGTTGTTTGATACTTTTTAGGAACCGATATTCCATAACCGTCATCCCAAACAAAAACCGCAAGTGGAATTTGTAATACTCCGGCCGCATTCATTGCTTCCCAAAAGTGGCCTTCAGTCGTGGCTGCATCGCCTATGGTACAAAAGCAAACTTCATTTCCATTATCACTTAAAGTATCGAGATCATGAAGAATATCAACTTGCCTGAAAACTTTTGAAGCAAAAGCAAGGCCTAAAGCTCGTGGCATTTGAGCGGAGGTGGGCGCTATATCTGCTGAAATATTTTTTTTATGGGCAAGATCAAGCCAGTTTCCGTTGTCATCAACAAATTTAGTAGCAAAATGTGCATTCATTTGTCTTCCGCCACTAAAAGGATCATTTTTTAAATCGGGATCAGCATATAACTGAGCGAAAAATTGTTCTATTGTTGCCATTCCGCTTGCAAACATAAACGTCTGATCCCTATAATACCCCGCCCTGAAATCCCCGGGCTGAAAAAATTTTGCCATTGCCACCTGCGCGACCTCTTTTCCTCCACCAAAAATGCCAAATTTTGCCTTACCGGTAAGTACTTCCTTACGGCTCAATAAACTTGTTTCACGGCTTTCACATACAATCTTGTAATCTTTTAAAACCTCCTCCCTAAACTTCTCAAACGAAAGATTTTCCAAAAGGCCTTCTTCACTGATTTGATTGGTATCCATGTTCGCAAAAATATTAATTATCATCGATGAATGTTAAAAATCTCAAAACGCGATCACAATTTGCAACCATATAGGGCGTTTTAGTATCTTTGAAACCGCATTACTTATATAAAATGAAAAAAGTTTTTACAGTTATTTGTTTTCTTGCATTTACTCTTTTTGCCAGCGCTCAAACAAGTGTCACTAAAGTAAGCAAAAAGAATAAAACTGCCACAATAAAATCCGACGGGGCTGAAGTCGCAACTTCTACACCTTCTGAAAGCCTTACTTTAAAAGAAACCGAATTTGATTTTGGTAAAATTCCACAGGGAAAACCAGTAACTCATATTTTTGAATTTACCAATTCTGGCGATACGCCTTTTGCTTTGGATAACGTGCAGGCCAGTTGTGGATGCACAACGCCGGTTTGGAATAAAGATACAATTGCAGTAGGGCAAACCGCTGTTATAAAAGTTGGATATAACGCAGAAAACGAAGGGCCTTTTACAAAGCCTGTAACAATTACCTATAACGGTACACAAACAAAACAAATCATTATAAAAGGAGAGGTTTGGAAAACACCTGTAACGTCAGCTCCTCTTAACACTGCCTTAAGCAATTTAAAAAACGAACAATAAAATTTAAAAAACGACAACATGAAAAAATTATTAATAGCCGTACTGGTTTTATCTTCTACAAATTTATTTGCACAAAAGAAAGCGGATGATATTGCCAGGTTAAATACAGAGACTTATGATTTCGGTAAAGTGAAACAAAATACGCCTCCTACCGCTACCATAACAGTTACTAACATTGGTACTGAACCATTGATAATTGAACAAGCTACTCCTTCCTGCGGATGTACAGTATCAGATTACACAAAAGCGCCGATCGCTCCGGGAAAAACAGGAACCATCACAGCTACCTACAATGCAGCTACTCTTGGGCCTATAAGCAAAACACTTACTGTAAAATTTGCTGGTGCTGATGATGTAAAATTTGTAAAACTTACTGGCGAAGTTTTAACTCCTGATGCTTATGCAGCGTACGAAGCTGCACATCCTGATCAGAAAAATAAGAAAGAAAATAAACAAACAAGTTCTTCTAAGTCTTAAATAAATTTATTTTAAATTGAAACCCCTTCATGAATGTGAGGGGTTTTTTGTTACGGTAAAATTGGAAATTAAAAATCCCGATAAATGTTGGTTTACTAATCAAAAGTTTGTTTTCTATTAAAAAAACATTTTCTTTGAGAAAAAATGAAAGGAAGCAAAAATTATTCGGTTAGTTATAAATCTCCTATTTTTAACCCCTAAAAAATAAAGTCCCCCTGTAGAAACAGGGGAACTCTTTAACGTATTGCTTGATATGAGACTCTTTAAATAAACTTTGTGCTGATTCACAGCTTTCTCTCCTCTCTAAACGTATATTTAAATAAGTTATTTTTTATTAACTCATTTCCTTCACAAACTTAAGCAGATATATTTTATCCGCATAATTAAATTTAGGTTACTTATATTATTGCAGACACCGTTATTTTTTTAGAAACCCTTTATTAACAATGGTTTCAACGGAAAAGTATCATGATGTCCAATAATCGATTATAATAATTTTTATAAAACATTAGCATTTATCGTTCCAAAAATTGTCTTTAATGAAATTTTGAAGTAACTATTAACATAATTACTATTGAATTTTTTTCCACTTTAAATTTTTATACTGTCTCTACAAGAGGGTGCAAAAAATTATTTTATCAACTCATACAACAAGTTGAAGCCTTTGCTGGCGCGCAGAAACACCGAATCAGGCTGAATAAAAAGCGCATAAAGAATTTTTTGATGTTGTAAAAACTTTTATGGATAAAGGGAGTAGGGATTTGATGGAAAAGTGATTTATTTAAGAGTCAAAACTTATTGCCAAACAACTGCTCAAAAAGCAAATACAATAAAATATGTGGAAGATTCTACATAGTATAAACGGTTAACAAAAGTGTTTTTATCAACACCAATGAAAAGCGGCTGGCACTGTTCGTCGTCTTCAATCTAAAATCAGCGAAAAAATCTGGAAAGATTGAGGGCTAAAGAAGGTTTCCCTGGCGCATTAAAATATGCCGGTATTTATTAAAAATTCCGTTTTTGCTGACAAAGCCAAGGTAAACATTGTTAGCTCCCGTAACAGGCAAAATACGGGTATCATGACTATCCATTATTCGCATCACATCATACATTGAGGAGTTGACATTAACTACCCTGTCGGGCGGTTGAGCAATATCTTTTATGAGTCGGGTGTGGTCTTCGGGGTTATTACTAACAAGTAGTTCAAGCAAATGATCACTGAACAAAATGCCGGTAAGTATCCCGTCATTATTTACAACGGGAAAAACGTTTTTTGTGGTATGGACAATATCCGCGCTCCTGCTATCAGGAGTATCATCCGGCCTTAGGATTACAAAATCTTTCTCGATAAGATACTTTAGTTTAATTCTTCTTAAAATACTGTGTTCCTTGTTTTCCTGCGATACAAGGTCGCCCTTTGCGGCGAGGTCGAAAGTGTAGATTGAATATTTTACTACTCCTTTATTGATAAAATAAGAAATGGCAGATACAATCATCAAAGGCACCATCATTACATAACCTCCGGTAATTTCGGCTGCAAGGAAAATTCCTGTTAAAGGTGCATGCATTACACCACTTATAGAAGCGGCCATCCCGGCGATAATAAAATTGGTAATGTTTAAATGTACCATCCCCGTCTGGTTCATGCCAAATGAAAATACAAAGCCCAGCAAACCGCCAACCACCACACTCGGTCCAAACATACCCCCGTTTCCTCCACTTCCCATGGTAATAATCGAGGCAAAAGTCTTCCCAATAAGTGTAAAACCGGCAAAGATTAAAAGCGCCCAGGATAAATCCTGGTAATCTGAAAATATACTATTGGCAAGAAGAGATTTAAAATTCCCATCAAGTAGTTTCTGGATTGTAATATAGCCTTCCCCATACAAAGCGGGGATCAGAAAGATCATAATTCCCAATGTGATTCCTCCAATAAGAACTTTCTTGTATTGGTTTTCTATTTTATCAAAAACACTTCCCAGTTTAAAATTTAATTTGCTGAAATAGACAGAATAAATTCCGACGATTATACCGAGGACAATATAATACCAAAATGCATCCAGCAGCCAGCCTCCCCGGGAAACGAGAACAAAAAGAGGTTCTTTGTAAATCAATTGGGAAATAACTGAAGAAAACGCTGAAGCAATCAATAAAGGAATAACAGCAGGAATTGTAAATTCAGGCATGATGACTTCGATAGCAAAAATCATCCCCGCTACAGGACTGTTAAAAGCGCCGGAAATGCCTGCTGCCGCTCCACACGCTAGTAACAGCGTAGTTTCCCGGTAATTTAATCCAAAAAAACGCCCAATATTAGAACCAATTGAAGAACCGCTGGCAACAGCCGGCGCTTCCAATCCCGCAGAACCGCCAAGGCCAACTGTAAGTGCACTTGAAATAACCTGGCTGTAAATATTATGGAAATCAAGCTTACTGGAATTATGCGAAACATTATAAATGATAGAAGAAATCCCGTGTTGAAACTTGCTCCTCCTTATGAAAGTCCGGATGTAAAAAACGGTAAGGAAAATACCAATCAACGGAAAGAAAAAAAGGAGGTAAAATTTATATTTCCAATGAAGATCATTTTGCAAAAAATTGGCTACATAATGTGTTAATTCTTTCAAAACGGAGGAAGCAATGCCTCCCATAAGTCCTACGACCGAAGCTGCTATAATTAAAAAGTTGGAATTGGAAATTCTTCGTTTGCGCCACTGGTTAACTACTTCAATATATTTTAGCAGCTTTTCGTACATTTTAGCTGTAGACAACAAATTTTAGGTTAAAATATGCGCGAAGGTAAATACAAAAAAGCTAGGAATGAAACGCAAGGTTAAAACTGAAGAGCAAAAGGAATTTGCAAGAATTTATTTCTAAAATATTTTACTTTGAATGGCTGTTAATCTCGAAAGAAAAAGTAGAACCCTTCCCGTCATCACTGTCGAAAAAGATACGCCCGTTATGTCTTTTTACAATTTCCGAAGAAATGTAAAGTCCAAGGCCCATACCCGGGAAGGTATAATTACTCTTGCTTGAAACCCTGAAAAATCTTTTGAAAATATTAGCATGTTCTTCCTTTGGAATTCCAATACCATCATCCTGCACGCTCAACTGAACTTTTTTATTTTCGCAAAAAGTTTTAATAACAATCTGCCGGCCATCCGGTGAATATTTTATCGCGTTAGAAACAAGATTTACGATCACCTGCCCTATCCGGTTACGATCTCCTAACACCGGATCACAACGATTCAGATCTAAAATAATTTTATGAGATTTAGTAGTTCGCTGCATCTCCTCCGCTGTCTCTTTTACGAGCTCATTAAAATCAAACTCTTCCATTTGAAAAATAAGTTCGCCCTTATCAATTTTAGTCACATCCAGTAAGTCTACAATAAGCATCGTTAATTTGTCAACTTGTTTATCCATTTTTGAAAGCATTTCCACCGCCTGCTGATTATGCTGATCATCAAAAGTGGATTGGAGAATTTGTGTATAAGCCTTTAAACTTGTAACAGGCGTTTTCAGTTCGTGGCTTGCAATGCTGATGAATTCATCTTTTTTCTTATCGGCTTCAATTATTTCCTCAATATCCTTTTTTACTTTTTCATAAAGCCGTGTATTTTCGAGGGTAAGCGCTATCCTGTTACAAAAATCTTTTGCGAAACTTAAATCAGTTTCATCATAAATATTTTTTGGATTGCAGGAAATAAATGAAGTTACGCCGGTAATGCGTCCTTTGATCTGCATGGGGATTATCATTACCGACTTAATTGAAAGTTCTTTTAAAATTCGTGTTTGTTCTTCATCAATCGAGCCTCTTTCAATTATTTCCGGAGTAATTTCTGAAAACAATATTGCTTCTCCTGTTCTTAATGCACGAGCCATAGAGCCGTCCCGGGGATCATTTACAGAAATCGGATGTGTTTTACGGTAGGCTTCTGCCCACTTTACTTTTTCAGGATCGGCATGCCCCATCTTTAAAAGATGTGCAAATCCATCTTCGCGCAGTTCATTTATGACAAGCCAATCAGTGAAAGCAGGAATAAGGAACTTTATTATTTTATCAAGCGCTTCATTTGTATCATGTGTTGCAGCAAGTTCTTCACTTGCCTGGTTCAGAAACTTCAAATAATTTTCAGACTTTTTGATCTTGGTAATGTCTCTTGTAAAACAGCGGGAATGTTTATATATTCCTTCCTCGTAATAAACGTTACAACTTATTAATACGTCTTTTAAAGTCCCGTCCTTACGGACGATTTTTGCAGGTTGATTGATGAGTGAACCATCCTTTTTTAGTTTCAAAGCGAGCTTTTCAATATATTCAGGCTGTTGATAGAATCGCGCAACAGGTTGCCCAATGTACTCTTGTTTTTCATATCCAAATAAATCTAATTCTGCTTTATTTGCAAAAAGAATAATACCTTCATCATTAGCAATATGAATTCCGACAGGCGAATTTTCAAGAAAACTTTCCAGGTGCTCTTTTCCTGTGCTTGGGCCGGAATTTTCAAATTCCCCTTCTAAATACATTATTGGCCAACTTTTTTTATAAAATAATTATTCAGACTTACGATAAAGATACTGAGAAACAACAAAAAGATACCTACCTCCTGACCCGGCATTCCAAAATGACTTATCCATAAAGTTAATACCTTAAATTCATCCTCACCTCTTTCATAAAATACGGAATCATGAAAACGAAAAGAAAGATTAAGAAACAGGCTTAATGTTTCTGGAATTGATTAGATAAAATAAAAATTCCGGTTATTTGTTTGTCCACTATTTTGCAGGGAACTTTATTTCAAGTAAAACTATCAAAAACACCTGCATGAAATCCAAGGTTTTAAAAATCATTTTTTTTTAAGAATCTGGATAACTTCTTTTTAAAACTTATTCGCACTATCTATATTTTTTTACCTTCGCCGCCTTAAAAAAATCACGTTTATTTTACAATGCAAACCTATTCACCTTCCGTTTCAGCAAAATTAGCTATACCTGAAAAACAGGTAAATGCCGTTTTAGAATTATTAGCAGAAGGCGCTACGATTCCGTTTATCGCGCGTTACCGCAAGGATAAAACCGGTGCTTTGGATGAAGTGCAGATACAAAAGATACAGGAAGAAGCAAAGTTTCAGCGCGAGTTTTCAGACAGGAAATCTTTCATTGAAAAAACAATCAGTGAACAGGGAAAAATGACGGATTTTTTGCAGGAAAAAATAAATGCCGCCTCTACTTTAAATGAGTTGGAAGACATTTATTTGCCCTACAAACCAAAGAGAAAAACCAAAGCTCAAACGGCACGGGAAAATGGATTAGAACCACTTGCAAACTTATTGCTGGAACAGAAAAACTTTTCAGTTGAAGAAGCAGCAAAAGCATATTTGAATGAAAATATTACTGAGGTGGAAAAAGCTTTGCAGGGAGCACGCGACATCATTGCAGAAATAGTAAATGAAGACCCGGAAGTGCGTGCTAAAATGAGAAAGTTATTTGAGCAAACAGCAACTGTTGTAAGTAAAATTTTAAGCGATAAACAGGAAGCGGGAATCAAATACAAAGATTATTTTGAGTTTTCCGAACTCGTTTCTAAAATTCCTTCACACAGAATATTAGCCATCATGCGTGGTTTTATGGAAGGATTTTTAAAAATGTCAATTGCTCCCGGGGAAGAAATGGCTTTGCAAAAAATTGAAGAACAATTTATAAAAGCCAATAATGAAGCTGCTGAACATGTAAAAAAAGCAATCAAGGATGCTTACCGGCGCCTCTTACAGCCCAGCCTGGAAAGTGAATTTCGCATGGCATTAAAAACAAAAGCTGATGAAGAAGCGATAAGTGTCTTTGCCGAAAATCTTCGACAGTTATTGCTTTCATCACCTTTAGGGAATAAAAAAATCATTGCTATCGATCCGGGCTATCGCACAGGTTGCAAGGTAGTTGTACTTGATGAAAAAGGCGAGTTGCAAAAGACTGATGTCATTTTCGTCCATGAAAAAAATTATAAGTTAGATGAAGCCAAACATGCAATTGAAAAGTATGTGCAGGAATTTAAAATCGAAGCTTTTGCAATCGGAGATGGAACGGCCGGGAGGGAAACACAAGAATTTATTAAAGGATTGAACACCGGTTTGCCGGTATTTTTAGTGAACGAAGATGGTGCTTCAATTTATTCCGCGTCAGAAATAGGCCGTGAAGAATTTCCTCACCACGATATTACCGTTCGTGGCGCTGTTAGCATAGGCAGAAGATTAATGGATCCAATGGCTGAATTGGTGAAAATAGATCCCAAAAGTATTGGTGTCGGACAATATCAGCATGATGTAAACCAGCCCCGACTGAAAGAAAAACTTGACCAAACAGTTGTAAGCTGTGTAAATGCAGTTGGTGTAAATTTAAATACTGCGGGAAAATATTTATTAAGTTATGTAAGTGGCATAGGCCCTTCCATTGCAGAAAATATTGTAAACTACCGTAAAGAAAAAGGCCGGTTTACCAACCGGCAACAACTAAAAGAAGTTGCAAGGCTTGGTGAAAAAGCATTTGAACAATGTGCAGGCTTTTTGCGGATTAAAAACGGAGACAATCCATTAGACGAAAGCGGGGTACATCCTGAAGCGTATGGAGTAGTGGAACAAATGGCAAAAGACGCAGGAGTAGAAGTGAAGGAAATTATAGCAAGTGAAAAACTCTTAAGTAAAATAAATTCACAGTCATACATAAACGAAAAAATTGGATTACACACAATTCACGATATTTTAAAAGAATTAAAAAAACCAGGGCTTGATCCAAGAAAAGTAGCAGAGGTTTTTGAGTTTGCGAATATCTACTCGATTGAAGATGTGAAAGAAGGGATGATAATTCCCGGCCAGGTAACCAACCTCACAAGATTTGGCGCTTTTATAGACATTGGTGTAAAGCAGGACGGGCTTGTACATATTTCTGAAATCGCGCATAAATATATTTCTGATCCTGCCGAAGTTTTGAAATTAAATGATAAAGTAATGGTGAAAGTAGTAGAAGTAGATTTGCCAAGAAAACGTATTGCTTTATCTATCAAACAAACAATGGAAGCGCCGGAAAGAAGCCAGCAAAAAGTCTTTCAACCAAAACAGGGTAATACTTATCCTACACAAAACCCTTTAAAAAAAGAAAAGGAAAGTACTTCTATGGAAGAAGCGATGAATTTATTAAAAAAGAAATTCGGAAAATAAAAATCTTCCCTATACAACGGCAAAGCTTATACGAAAATATATTTGCAGTAAACAAATAAATTCATTGAATTTTTGTTTCGGGAACTGATTTTTCTACTCAGTGCTTAAATATCCATTATGCGCCATCCAGTTTTTCAACGTTTCCATCCAATCGTTTTTTGCAAGAAGATGCGTTCCAAAACCATGGCCTCCATTCTGATAAATATGCATTTCAACAGGAACTTTATTTTTTAATAAAGCTTCATAATATTTTATACTGTTTTCAGGATTAACTGTTTTATCATCACTGGCTAACACCAAAAAAGTTGAGGGTGTCTTTTCATTTACCTGCAACTCATTGGAAAATTTTTCAATCATTTCCCTGGATGGGTTTTTACCCACTAAATTATTGCGGCTACCCATATGAGTTAGTGAATCAGCAAAACTGATAACAGGGTATCCCAAAATAGAAAAATCAGGCCTCAGGGAAGTATTCCGCGGATTGGAAATATAAGATTTATCAAAGTGCGTAGAAGCGGTTGACGCCAAATGCCCACCGGCTGAAAAGCCCATTATCCCTACCATATCAGGATTAACATTTAATTCAGCGGCATTCTCTCTTACATATTGCAATGCTCTTTGCGCATCCTGGAGAGGCCCGATAGTTTTATCTTTCATGATTTTATCACTTGGCAAACGGTATTTCAAAACAATAGCAGTAACCCCCCAGCTATTCATAATTTTTGCCACAGTTGTTCCTTCAAGATTATAAGCTAAAAATGCATAACCACCCCCGGGGCAAATGACTACAGCAGAATGGTTCTTATCAGGACGTTGAGGTTTAAAAATCGTAATATCAGGTATAGAAACTTTACTAATCATAAAGAGTCCGCCCCTGTTTGTATCAGCGGTTTCCTTATAATCCACAGCGGTTTTACTATTCGGCACTTCTTTATAAAGAGGAACAGTTTTTTGCGCCATTGAAAAAGTGGCGAATGTTATCAGAAAAGTTACAAGTAAAACGTACTTCCATTTATTTTTTCTATTCATTTATAAAGTTTTAGAGTTTAAATACTTTGCCTTCATTCAGTTTATTTATCAAACTTAATCAAAAAGTAACTTTCTTTGATTTCAACAAAATAAAAAGTAAGCATTTTTCGTAGTTTACTTAGCTACTTAACCATTGCTTTAATCTCCTGCAATTTAAGCAATGCTTCTACCGGTGTGAGCCGGTTGATATCAACCGCTTCCAAAATTTTTCGAATATCTTCAAAAGCCTGAGAATGTGCATCAAATATACTTAGTTGCATTTGTGGAGCATTCAATTGTTTCAGATTTTCTTTAATGCTTTTTTTATTCCTGGTAAAAGTTTGTGTGGAATCATTTTCCTCAGATGCATCTACATGTTTTGATTCCATTTGTTTTAAGATTCCGTTCGCACGTTCAATTAATGAAGGGGGCATGCCGGCCATTTTTGCTACGTGAATTCCAAAGCTGTGTACACTTCCACCGGCAACTAATTTTCTTAAAAAAATAATTTTATTTCCCGCTTCTTTATTCGTGATGTGAAAGTTTTTTACACGCTCCAGTTTGTTTTCCAGTTCATTTAATTCATGGTAGTGGGTTGCAAATAAAGTCTTTGGTGCACTTGGAGATTGATGTAAATATTCTACAATACTCCAGGCTATTGAAATGCCATCATAAGTGGAAGTTCCACGACCAATCTCATCTAATAATATCAAACTTCTGGGACTGATATTATTAATAATACTTGCTGTTTCATTCATCTCAACCATGAACGTGCTTTCGCCACTGCTTAAATTATCGCTCGCTCCAACCCTGGTAAAAATTTTATCTGTCTGAGGAATTCTTGCTTCATCCGCAGGAACAAAACTGCCTATGTGCGCCATTAAAGTAATGAGCGCAGCTTGCCGTAGAATTGCGCTTTTACCACTCATGTTCGGTCCGGTAAGAATGATCACTTGCTGTGATTGAGGATCCAAAAAGATATCATTGGCGATATAACTTTCGCCTGCCGGTAAATTTCTTTCAATTACCGGATGCCGGCTTTGCTTAAGTTCCAACTCAAGCCCGGTATGAAGTTCAGGTTTTTTATATTTAAACTGTAAGGCGTTATTCGCAAAACAAATAATGCAATCCAGAACCGCAACAATATGACCATTAACCTGCATTGGCGCGATGTAATCCTGCAGCTCATCCAGCAACTGTTCAAAAATATTTTGTTCCAGTTGCAAAATCTTATCCTCTGCACCGGTTATCTTTTCTTCATATTCCTTTAACTCCGGAGTGATGTATCTTTCAGCGCTGGTAAGCGTTTGTTTCCGAATCCAGTTTTCGGGGACTTTATCTTTATGCGTATTGGTAACTTCGAGATAATATCCAAATACATTATTAAAGCCGATTTTTAACGAAGAAATTCCCGTGCGTTCAATTTCTTTCTGTTGAAGGTTTAGCAGGTGTGCTTTACCGTTAGTAACTATATTTTTTAGATCATCAAGTTCCTCGTTCACTCCATTTGCAATAATATTTCCTTTTGCAATTGATACAGGCGGATTCTCGATAATTTCTTTAAATATCTTTTCTGCAATGTATTTGCACGGATTCAAAGAATCGCCCAATCTTTTTAAATATTCATTGGATGATCCTTCACACCACTGTTTTATTTCTGCCGTTAACTTTAATCCTTTACCGATTTGTAAAACTTCGCGCGGATTTATTTTCTTTAAAGGAATTTTACTCACCAACCTTTCTATATCTCCTGTTTGTTTGATGTTGTGTACTATCTTAGTTTTTTCTTCCGGCGTTTTGATAAAATATTCAACAAGGTTTTGCCTTTCCTGTATTTTATTTATTTCCGTTAAAGGCAGTAACATCCAACGTTTCAGCAATCTTGCACCCATTGGTGAAACGGTATTGTCGAGCACTTTTAATAAAGAATTAGTGCTGTCGTTACTGTTTAATAATTCAAGATTTCGAATGGTAAAGCGGTCCATCCACAGATAATCGCCTTTGTCAATTCTTTGTAGTGAAGTGATGTGCTGAAGATTCGGATGCTCTGTATCTTTTAAATAATGAAGAATGGCACCTGCTGCAACAATTCCCGTTTTAAGGTCTTCCACACCAAAACCTTTCAGGCTTTGAGTTCCAAAATGTTTTAATAAAGTGTCTTTTGCATATTGCTCCGTAAATATCCATTCATCAAGCGTGTAAGTATAGAATTTTGTTCCGAAGTAATTTTTAAAATTCTTTTGCTGATTTCTCTGAAAAATAACTTCTGCCGGATTGAGACTTTGCAACAATTTATCTGCATATTCTTTATCACCTTCTGCAATAAAAAATTCACCGGTAGAAATGTCCAGAAAAGAAATTCCGGCTTTCTCTTCTACAAGATGAATCCCACATAAAAAATTGTTTTGATTGTGCTCAAGCAATTTATCATTTGTTGCAACGCCGGGCGTAATCAATTCTGTTACTCCTCTCTTTACAATTCCTTTGGCTTGTTTTGGATCTTCCAACTGGTCACAAATCGCAACACGATAACCGGCTTTTACCAGCTTGTGAAGATAAGTATCGAGCGCATGATGAGGAAAACCCGCAAGTTCAAGTGCGGTTGCTGAAGCGCTATTTCTTTTTGTAAGCGTAATTCCTAAAATTCTTGAAGCAGTAATTGCGTCCTGCCCAAAAGTTTCATAAAAATCTCCCACCCGAAATAGCAGTATTGCGTCAGGATATTTTGCCTTAATCGCATTGTGCTGTTTCATTAAAGGAGTGTCGGAAGAAGCCATGTGTTAATGTGATAATGTGCTAATTAGCTAATGTGCTAATGACTAAAAGTCTCTAAACTGATAATCTTCCCAATATCGGGATCAATCGGCACATCGGCTAATTAGCTAATCAGCTAATTAATTTATTTTTGCAAATTAATATTCTTTTGATGAGAAAACTACGAATGGATGAACTGAATCGTAAATCAGTGAACGAAGTTAAAGAATCTGAAAAGAACCCGGTGGTTGCAGTTTTGGAAAATGTAAGAAGCGCTTATAATGTGGGAAGTGTTTTTCGTACTGCTGATGCTTTTTTGATTGAATCAATATTTATCACCGGATATACAGCCGTTCCTCCTCACAAAGAAATTAAAAAAACCGCGCTGGGTGCTGAAGATTCTATTGATTGGAAATATTTTAAAACAACCAAGGAAGCCATTGAACACCTTAAAAAAAATAAATATAAAGTTTACGCAGTTGAACAGGTAACAAACAGTATTTCACTTGAAAATATTGCCGAATTACCTGCTGATAAAATTGCTTTTATCTTCGGCAATGAGGTTTCGGGCGTAGATCATGACACTATTTCTTTATGTAATGGTTGTATAGAAATTCCACAATTCGGCATGAAACATTCTTTAAACATATCGGTAGCGGCAGGAATTGTTTTGTGGGAAGCAGTGAAGAATTTTCAACTCACAGAGAAAAATAATCATTAAAATGGAAAGCAATATAAAAACATTAGAATTGAAATCTTCTTTAAACGGAATAAAAAATTATTTCTCGCTGGTAAAATTTGCTCACACCATTTTTGCAATGCCATTTGCATTGATTGGTTTTTTTTATGGGTTAAAAATAATTCAGTACCAGTTAAACAGACCTTGGTGGCTGCTTTTAATCCTGGTGATTTTATGTATGGTGTTTGCAAGAAGCGCCGCAATGGCCTTCAACCGATGGCTGGATGCGGACTATGATGCAAAAAATCCAAGAACTGTAATTCGTGAAATTCCCGGCGGCATTATTTCAAAAAAAAACGCGATGATGTTTGTGATAATTAATTGTCTTGCATTTATAGTCACCACCTATTTTATAAATTTGATGTGTTTGGTATTGGCGCCGGTCGCTCTTTTTGTTATCCTGTTTTATAGTTACACAAAAAGATTCACTGCACTTTGCCACCTGGTTTTAGGTTTGGGTTTGAGCCTCGCACCAATTGGTGCTTATATTGCTGTAACAGGACAATTTGCTTTAGTGCCGGTACTTTTTTCTTTTTCTGTTTTGTTTTGGGTGAGTGGTTTTGATATCATTTATGCATTGCAGGATGAAGAATTTGATAAGCAAAATAACTTGTTTTCCATTCCTTCATGGTTGGGAACAGAAAGGGCTTTGAAGGTTAGTGAATACCTACATTTTCTTTCTGCAGCCGCTGTTATTGTAGCCGGAATGTTGGGAAATTTTTCATGGTTTTATTGGGCTGGAGTTTTAGTGTTTGCTTTCTTTCTTTTTTATCAACATACTTTAGTAAAACCGAAAGATCTTTCAAAAGTGAATAAAGCGTTTTTCAGTTCAAACGGAATTGCATCTGTGGTTTTTTGTGTTTTTGTGCTGCTGGATATTTTCCTGAAGTAAACAAAGAAATAAGCAAGATTTTTATTTTAATTCTTTTCAACTAAACCTCTAGCCCTCAACTTTCAACACAAAATCATATAATCTAATTTTAAATCATTAATGTCCCGAATTCTTTGCATCGATTATGGAAAAAAACGTACGGGCATTGCCGTTACTGATCCGTTACAAATTATTGCTACCGGCCTCACCACCGTTGATTCTCCTGAACTAATCCCTTTCCTTAAAAAATATTTTTTACAGGAAACTGTTGAAAGGATTGTAATTGGTGAGCCTAAAAACCTCGATAATTCAGATACACATGCTACACCTTTGGTACTGGAGATGATTAAAAAATTGCAAAAAGAATTTCCCCAAATACCAATCGAAAAAGTTGACGAAAGGTTTACCTCAAAAATGGCCAAACAGGCAATGCTTCAAATGGGTATGAAAAAAAAGGACCGAAGGAATAAGAGGACGGTAGATGAAATAGCCGCTGCTATTATGTTGCAGGAATATATGGCAAGCCATTAGCTTAACAAAATGAGCGAAATCGCGTAAATTTGCAGTCAATTATTACAAAAATTACAATTCTTTTTTATGGTTCTACCAATAGTCGCTTATGGAAACCCGGTTTTAAGAAAAACAGGTGCTGAAATCACCCCTGAATACCCGGGATTACAAAAGCTGATTACAGACATGTTTGAAACGATGTACAATAGCAAAGGTGTTGGTTTGGCAGCTCCACAGGTAAATAAAAATATACGCTTATTTATAATTGACAGTGTTCAAATAATAGAAAACCTGGACGTAGATGAAAAAGATGAATTCCCCGGAGATGAAGGTTATAAAGGCGTTTTTATCAATGCACGAATCAAGGAAATCAATGGTGAAGAATGGTTATATAATGAAGGCTGTCTCAGTATTCCTAAAATAAGAGAAGACATTATGCGCCGGGAAACTGTTACCATGCATTTTTTTGATGAAAATTTTGTTGAACATACCAAAACTTTTTCCGGCGTTACAGCCCGTGTCATCCTTCATGAATATGATCATATAGAAGGCAAACTTTTTATTGATTATTTAAAACCGCTCAAAAAAAGTTTGCTCAAACGCAAGCTTAATGATATTTCGAAAGGAAAAATTTCCGTGGATTATAAGATGGTTTTTAATAAGTAATTAGTGCATCTGCTAATTAGCTAACCATGATAAAAAAGTTTATTACGCTTTCCGTTTTGCTGCTCGCTTCTTTATTTCTTTTTGCCCAAAAAGAAAAAGACAGCACTGTCAAAGTCGATGAAAACTATATTACACTTTCTGAAATTGTTGTCAACAAAAACCTGGATGTAGCTTCTTTTATACAGAGGGTAAAGGATGATACTACTTTTTATAAAGCATTCCGAAATTTGAGAGTTATGGGTTATAAAGCGATAAATGATATTCGTATGCTTGACAAAAATGGTAAAATACAAGCGTCATTGCAAAGTACTACTGAACAAATACGAAAAGGTAATTGCAGAACGATGAAGGTTTTGAATCAAAGTACAACCGGCGATATTTTTGACAGGCAGGGAAATTTTAATTACTACACTGCTCAAATGTATGCAGGCTTGTTTTTTACAAAAGATTCGGTTTGTGGTGAAACGAATATTGTGAAAGGGCACGAATTTTCAACAAGTGGTTTATCAGGAATTGATAAACATAAGGAGCAATTAAAAATGTTATTTTTCAACCCCGGGAAAAAAATAAGCGGGCTTCCTTTTATCAGTGATAAAACAGAAATTTTTGATCCTGAAGTGGCAAAAAATTATAACATGTATATTGATTACAGGAATTACAATTCGATTCCGTGTTATGTTTTTACAATAAATGTAAAGGATGGCAGGAAGAACAATGTAGTAATAGATGAAATGACAAGTTGGTTTGATGCAAAGACTTTTGAAATTGTAGCAAGAAATTATGCTTTAAGTTATGATGCAGGTGTATACGATTTTAATGTAAAAATGGAAGTACAGATGACCAAGGCCGGTGATTTACTTGTTCCTGATTTATTAACTTATAACGGAAACTGGAAAGTGATTTTCAATAAAAGAGAAAGAGGTGTATTTACAGCCACGCTTTCTGATTTTAAATGACGTGAGTTACATGTAAGTAAAACAAATTCCAGTTAAAGTTGTAAAGATGGAGAATCGTTAATTTCAAAATGGCTTGCTAAGAAGCTTTTTTACGCAAAAAGCGATAAGCGACAATTGCTTTGACCAACTATTAATAATTAACTATCTGTTCTGTCCATGTAGGACCGTTTATATAAAACATCCCATCTTTATAATAAACGGGTTCAATACCCATCTGTGGTGTTTTTTCCCATGCTTGTAAAGTTTGGCTATAAGGGTATGGTCTTTTTTCGTACATAAGGTAGTGACAAGAATTCCACAATTTGCCGTCAGGGCCTATAAACAAAGAGTTGGAGGCTGCCTCGCAATATGGATCTTCTGTATCCTGAAATTTTAAATTTGCATAACCGCCTTGTTTAGCCAATTCAGGACGATAACCTTTTTTCCTGGTTCCAAAAATCGGTTCACAACTGGCGAGTTTCCATGGCCCTAAAGGAGATTTTGATTTAAGTAATCCGACTTCATAACCGCGCGTCCATGTTGAAAAAAACATAAAGTAAGTATCATCCATTTTTATAACACATGGAGCTTCAATACCACCAACCATCCACTCAGGCCAACCCGGCTGCCTTTTATCAAGAAACTTTTCTATTGGTGCAATAAGTTTGCCTGTATTAAGATCAATCTTTGCCTGGAATAATCCATTGCCGCTACAATACAGATAAGTTTGTCCATCATCATCTTCGAACAGAGTTGCATCATTATTATATTGAGGGGTAAGAGGTCCATTTACCAGCTGGTATGGGCCTGTTACACTATCGGATGAAAACAACCAAATGCTGTGTGTTTTCATTCCTTTAGGATCCTCTGCTGTCACCTTGCCACTGTTAACCGTAAGCCAGTATTTGTTTTTTATATAATGAATTTCCGGCGCCCAAAACCGTCCGTTATAAGGACAATCGGGCGGCAGTTTACTGGCGTCTATTAACCAGGAATATTGTTTCCAGTGAATTAAATCATCAGACTCCAACAATCGAACTCCCGGATTTGGGCCCGTCCATATGGGATTAGATGTTCCTGTGCAATACCACTTGTTGCCCACCTTAATAATGAAATAGTCACGCATAGAAACAGATGTGTCACGCGTGATTGGATTAGTGTATTTGAATTCGTGGGAACCCACCGGATTTAATACTTTACAGTCAGGAGCGAGTTGTGCAACGGAGGAAATTGCTAAAAGTAACAAACTCAAAAACAAATTGATTTTTTTATGCATAATAAAAGCTCATTTTAATTTAGTAACAATCATTTTAGTACAACACATTTTCTATTTATTCAAACTTCAAGCAATCCACCTCTACATTTGAATTGCTTTTAACGATATAATGAGATTGTGGAGTCCTTTTTTATAGGTTGAAAGCGTTGTCCCAATTTCGTTTTTCATAAAGCATATAAAAGTTGTTTAATTATTTGGGTAGCATGGATAATTTTAAAAGCGAAACTCCCTGTTCGGGTAAAGAAATATTTAAAGTAATTGCGCCATTTGAAGTATTGAATGAATGTGCTGTACCGACGCGTTTAAGTTTCCCTGCCTTTTCAAGTGCATCAACTTGTTTTGCCGTAGGGTTTTGTGGTGAACCCATTTTTTCCCAAAGCGTATAAGCATTGCTGTTATGTTCATCAATTCTGTATTGTATCATATTTACTTTAGGTGAATTGATACCGGTAATATGCAATGTAACCTGAGCTGTAATATTTTTCTTATCCACATCATGATAATTCCAAACCATGATAGTTGCAGAGGAATTGGTTGTCGAAGCGATTGCACTCACATCGGTCTGTGGTTTACGAATTCCGCTATCAAGAATATCCTGAAGTGTATATTGATGGTCACTAACTGCATTCACTTCCTTTCCTTTCATCATACCAAACATTCGAAATACATTCAACACAGGTTTATCAACGCCATTAGTGGCAAGGTCACGATAACCATTAAACCATGGTTGATTTTCAAATTCAAAAGCCCAGGTTACAGCACCAATTAAATCAATATTAAACTTTTTTGCAAGCTCGTATTCTCTTGCAAAAACAGCAACTTCATAACTTGAATACATTGTTCCATTACGGTAAGCATTCTCGGGGCTGGTCGCCACACCACAGGCGGCGCATCCTTCAGGATCTGATTCACCAATAATTACAGGTGTATTTTTTAATTGAGGATAAGAAGAAATAACAGTGAAATTATCAACAATATTTTTTAGCTGGTTGCGGATACCCATTACCACAGTATCATTCCGGAGTTTAGGAGATCCTTTCGCATGGAAAGAAACAAGATCGAGCGGACTACCAATTTTACCCGTAGCATAATTCGTTTCAAACAAACAATGATGTATAAAACGATCCAGGAATTTTGCACCGCCACCGGTTACATCTGCGCCACCAATGCGTGCTGAAGGCAAAGCTCGTTTAACCGCATCTGAAGCATAATCATATAATTTGCAATATTCATCGAACGTACCTTTCCAGTAAGGTATATCGGGCTCATTCCAAACCTCCCAGTACCATGACGACACTTCATTTGCACCATAACGTGATACGCAATGTTTTACCCATTGATATACCAGTTCACCCCATTTTTTATAATCTTTGGGCGGATATGCCCAGCCGGTGAATATTGATTCTTTACCTCCCGGCTTCCAATGATGTTTATATGGTTGAGGATGTGTTGATAATGCTTCCGGCATAAAACCAATCTGCGCGTAAGGTTTCATACCAAGATGTATGTATGTATCAAAAATACTATCAATAATATGCCAGTTGTAGATTGGATTGCCATTGGCATCTTCAGTATACGCATTAGTAGAACCCCACTTCAATGACGGGATTCCATCGCCGGTAACAAGCAAACTATGTGTACGCACATAAACAGGCACAGGACTTAAAGCAGCGATTTCACCCAATAATTTTTTACCATCTTTCATGTAAGTATAATTGGGTTCATCATATCCAAACCATGCCCAGATTGGTTGTCTTTCCTTGCCGGTATCCGCAAGGTTTATGTTAATATGAACAGGCTCTGTTTGCTGAGCAAGAGCATTCAATACAAATAACAGTGATGTAGCAAGAATAATACTTTTTTTAAACATTGATTTCATTATTTAATGTAATATATATAACTATAGGCTAAACCACACAACCAATAGGTTTTCCAGTATTGACGATCGAAATATATTTTGTCCCTTTTTGTTGCTTTACTGCATTTTCGAATAGAAATTCCGTAAAACTGCAAACCACGGATGCTCCCTTTTTATTTTACTTATCATGTATGTCGGCTATTAATATTAATTGCATGCTTATGAGTTATCGTGTTTTAAAAGCCTGCAGTTATTTTTTGCTATTGAATTTCCACCAGTCCAAATTAAACAGCTCCTTTTCTCCCTTAAACACAAAGAATAGATCATGAACACCGCTGATATTTTTGACGGGGGTGGTAATCGTTTTCCAAATATCACCCTGACCGGAAGCAGTTACATTCACAACTCCCAACAAGGGGCCGCTAATCTTATCCGTATGAATTTCAATCTTTCCTCCATTAAGGGAAGCTACATTAACTTCAATTGAGGATGCTCCCTTTGAAAAATCAACGCCCTGCACCTTGACGTAGTCGCCATTATTAATAGATGTTACAAAAAGCCGCTCAGCTATCATCTTTCCTTTGTTCCACGAAATGTTTCTTTCCCACTCCGTGGCTTTTTCTGTTTTAACACCCTCACTAAAAGCTATGGTTTCGGCTTCTACCTTATTATAAGGGTTTAGTGTGCCGATTTGTTTTACACCGCTTTCAAGCCAAAAAGGGAGTTTCTGAATCGTACCATCTCCATTGTAGGTTATTTTCGCTACACATACAGATCGCCTTTCATAATGTTTCGACATAGTTTGCTTCAGCAAATTATAATTAAAACCAAAAACATACGAGTTCCCTTTATAGTCAATAATGCCCGGATGATTTCCGCTGGACCTCGGGTCTCCATCCATTATCATTCCTTTATATTCCCATGGCCCAACAGGAGAATTACTCATGGCATACCCGATGCCTTCCGGGCAACAGGTAGAAGCATACGCCATATAATAATGTCCATTGCGTTTATATGCCCACGGACCTTCCTGGTAATGAAAAGGATCCGGCTGGCCTTTTATTTTTGCGAAGGAAGTATCCTTGATGACGTCTCCGGAATAAGATACCATATCTTCATTCAGCTTTACATAATAAAGATTGGGATTGCCCCAATAGAGATAAGCCTGTCCATCGTCATCAATTAAGACCGTTGGATCAATATCCTGTGGGCCGTTTTTGATAAGTGCTTTCCCGAGAGGATCTTTGAATGGGCCATAGGGGCTGTCGGAAACCAAGACGCCAATTCCTACTCCATTTGGCATGGGGCAATACAAATAAAATTTACCATTGCGGTGAACACATTGAACCGCCCAGGCTCCATTATCATAAGGCACCCATTTAAAATCTTTCAAAGAGGCTACTGCTCCATGGTCTGTCCAGTTGACCATATCGGTTGAGGTATATAGCAACCAATTCTGCATTTTAAAACCAAAAGCATCATCTTCATCATGACCGGTATAAAGGAATACAGTATCATGATACACCAATGGTGCGGGATCTGCTGTGTATTTTGTTTGAATGATTGGGTTTTGACCTTTGCTATGAAAGGATGCAATGGCAAAAACAAAAACGAGACTTACTACTCTTACGGAACTCTTCATGTGTAAAGTTATAAAACTGTTTTTAATTTATAAAAAGTGAGCGATTTTATAGTAGTTTAATCACTAATTTTCTTCTGTTATAATAGACTCATTTATCATATTCTTCGCATGTTTTGATTCTGTTCCTTTATTTTTTTGAGAAAATGTACGAATCGTATTCAGAAAAAGAAACAACATCGATACATCGTTATTTTCATTTTAAGCCTGCTTGGTGACTTATTGTGTTTTAAAAGGCAGTTGTTATTTTTTGCTATCGAATTTCCACCAGTCCAAATTGATATGAACAAAAGAAAAGAGAAAAATTAATTTTTTCAGGTGGGGTAATTGATTTCAATGTATAATTTTTTCTATCCGTCGAAAAAGAATTGTGTGAACTTTTTAAATAATAAATTTTTAGAACTAAATAAGAGCAGCCTTTCTCAAAAAATATTATCCGTACATTTAAAATACTTAAACAAAAAAAACCGGACTCTCGATCCGGTTTCTTTTGGTATTAATAAGCCATGTTATTTTATCATGGTTTATCCCAGAACACACGTTGTGTTATTCCATCTCCGCCCATGTCCGCAGCAGCTGCATTATAGTTGTCTGCGTTTAAGGCTTTCTCAGCATCAGGATAAGACATGCGTCTTACAAAGCCACCGCCTGGGACTAAGTCATCGTTGTACGTATTACGTAGCAATACCGGGAATCCGCTTCTTCTCCAGTTAGCAAAGCCTTCAGGGCCGTTTGTTATAGAGCATATCCAGTATTGTGTATTGATAAGCTTCAGTGCGTCTGCATCATTATATGCAACTTCAGGGCCAAGCAGGTAGTTGTCTTTTTCCGCATCTGATACCGCGGGGCTAAATGTGCCGGGAAATAAATTCCAGTCATCCATAGCAGCTCTCACGCCGGCTTCATAGTATTGTTGAGTTGTAGTGCTACTTGTAATCCACCCCCTGAATTTAGCTTCTGCCAATAATAATTGGGTTTGCGCATTAGTAATAAAAAGAGCAGGGGCAACAGTACTCACCATCACCTGGTAATTAAGCTGTGTGTAGTTTAGTCCTCCGCCTTTAGCGCCTCTGGAACCCGGAGCGGTTAAAAAGCTTACCGCGTCATAGCCTATAGGAAATCCATATTGGTCAGCTAATGTGGTATCAGGTGTGGTGGAAATTGTTGTAGGATTGGCATAGCTGGCCCCGATATACTTCAACCTGGGATCACCGGTGCTTTTTAACTGGTTAACAAAAGGTTCAGCTAAATAATAAAAATAGGGACTGATGTTCCGCTGCAGATTAGAAAAACCGTTGGGAACTGTACCATTATATTGAGTGACAACAACATTATCGCTGTTTGAAAGAATAACGCCGCCCGCAAATGCTTCCTGTGAAATACTTGCTGCTTTAGCTACGTCAATTTTTGAGTAGCGCATGCCCAGACGCAGCATTAAAGAGTAACCGATTTTTTTCCAGTGGTCCACCTGTGTGGCTGTTGTACCGGAAGGGCCACCAAAAAATAAATCACTGGCTACATATTCATTTGAAGCAGACAAATCAGCCGAGGCCGTTTTAAGCTCATTGTAAAGGTCAGCATAGATATCGGCCATTTTATCATACTTTGGATAGATTGTACCTTCCAGGTATGCTTTTCCTGCTTCGCTGTAAGGCACATCACCGTATGTGTCAACAAGGGTCATAAACGCAAACGCTTTCCATATCCGTACCATGTCATACAGATTTTTCTTAGTCGGGTCATCTTTAATAATGCTGATGATTTGTACCAAAGGTTTGATAACACCTGTATAAGCACCCCAACGATCGTTGCTATAACCATCTATGTCCAGATTAAATTGAAACCCTGCGGTAGCGCCTGCGTTATAAGCATTTACATATTGTTGTACTATGGTTTGTTCTCCATCCCAACTGCCAATATTCATATTCCGCTCTGCGCCGGTAAATAACAATCCCGGGTCAATTGTTGTAATTGCATAAGGGTTCTTGTTTTTTTCTTCAAACCCCTTTGTACAACTGGCAAGACAAATCATTAATGCCAGGGGGAGTATAAGATAACTAATTTTGTTCATAATATGTTATTTTAGAATAATATGTTATTTAGAATTTTACATTCAAGTTAAGCCCCAGAGTTCGCGTTGTTGGTTCACTATGTGCCTCATATCCTAAGCGGCTATCGCTTGTTGAAGCGAAAGCCTCAGGATCAACGGTAGGTATACGTTTCATCAGAAGCGCTGCATTCCGGCAAAAAGCAGATAGCGTAAGGCCTTTAACAAACTTTACTTTATTACTCATAAAACGGGTAAGGTCATATGTAAGTGTGATATTTCTTAACTTGATAAAGTCGCTGCTGAAAACAAACGGATCTCCTATATTTTGAGAACGATATTGAGCATAAAATGTTTGCGGGGCAACTGACTATTATTATTCTGGCTTCCGTCGGGCAATACTCCGTCGAAAGTAACACCATCACGACCTACTAAAGAATTCTTGCCTATACCTGATCTTAAACCGTTTAATGCCGTTGATGAAAACACTTTGCCACCAAATTTACCATCAACCTGAATTAATAAACTGAATGACTTGTAATTAAATGTGTTTGTTATCCCACCGATCCATTTATAGTTTGCACTACCATAATTTACGAAATCCTTTGAATGCTGAAGCCCTCCTGCACTATTTAACATTACCTGTCCCTTTTCATTGCGCAGGAAAGTGTAGTCTACCAACTGATTCATTTCTTTGCCAACATCGTACACTAAATAACCTATAAACTCGCCTCCTGTGCCATTAAAAAAAGTTACTATCTGGCGGGTTTGCCCTGGATTTAATGCTAACACTTTTGATATGTTATAAGATCCGTTTAGCGATACATTCCAGGAAAAGTTCAAATTTTTAACAGGTGTCCCGTCAATCATAACTTCTACACCAGTGTTTTTTAACTTTGCAATATTGACCTGCTGGCCAGTATAACCCGATGAGGCTGATAAATTAATTGGCAAAATCTGATCATCGGTCCTCTTATCGTAAACGGCGATATCGAAATTTAAACGATTATTTAAGGTCCTTAATTCCAGGCCTATTTCCTTTTCGGTAACGCTGTAAGGAATTATGTATGGATTTGGATTGTTTCCATTACCAGCAATGTTTGCAATCGAATAGCCGCCGAAAAGTTGTGACTCGATTGAGTATGTAAGCTGGCTGCTATAGGGAGCAACACCATTTGCATTACCCACTTTTGCATAACTCATTCTTAATTTACCATAATTCAACCATTTGACATTGGGAAGCAATTCAGAAAAAATGAAACTAGCGCTTGCAGAGGGATAGTTGAAAGAATTTTTCGGGTCAGCTACTATTTCTTTAGGTGGCGTAAGCACAGAAAAATAGTCACTACGATCAGTAAGATTCAGGTACAGGAAGTTTTTATAGCCAAAATCTGCAAAAGCATATATAGAGTTTACCTGGTATCTTCCAATGCTGTAATTCTGGCTTTTGGTAATACCGTTTGATATACTATAAATGTTTCTCACTACAAAGTCTTGCACACTTTGGTTGGAAAAGTTATTGTCAACTGTGTACATATTGCCGCCTACGCTTGCGTCTATTGTAAACTTGCCAATTTTTTGGGTAGTTCCTAACAGAAAGTCGCTATTTATTTGTTTGTTGAAACTCGTAGAAACACTGTAACTGCCCGCCCAGCCACCGGTGGCACTATTGATTGGTGCGTTAGGTGCATAATTACTCGGATTATTACCTTCATTATTATTGTACCCGAAGTCCGCATTTACACGGCCCTGTAAATACAACCACTTGGTGAAATCGTATCTAAGGGAAACTGTACCTAACAACCGATCCCTTTTGGTTTTATCAAACATTCGCCCGATAAGATAATACGGGTTAGTCAAAAGGTTATTAAAGGGGTTGGTTGATAATATAGTGCCGTCTGGATTTTCAACGCTCGCTTTCAACGTCGAGATGGCAACCGTTAATGGAATACGGTTAAGGAAGCTGGGAAAGCCGATACCCTGAAAACCAACCTGCGGAGGATTGTTATTTTCCTCGTGGGTATAGTTAATATTCGTCTGAAGCGTCAGCTTATTAGTAACCTTGCTGTTAAGTCCCAGGTTAAAGATTTTTTTATGATAAGTATTACCAGGGGAAATACCCTTAGTATCCTGGTTTGAAAAAGATACCCGGTAACTTGTTGATGCGTTACCGCCGGAAAGCGCTAACGTATTCATGTACGAAGTTCCGGTGTTGTAAAATTCCTTCATCCGGTTTTTATCAGGAAGATAAGGCCTTAAAACACCATCATACTGGATTGTAGGAACGCCGTCATATTTTTCGCCCCATGCCAGGTTACCGAATGATTGCGCCTGAGCCTGTGTGGAAGGACGGACACCATTAGAGCCGGTACCATATTCGGTTTGGTAATCTGTATAATCCAGAATCTGCTGAGCAGCAAAGTTTGAATTAAATTCCACGCCAAATTTCGAATTTTTAGCGCCACTTTTGGTAGTGATAATAATGGCGCCATTTGAAGCTCTTGAACCGTAAAGCGCCGCGGCTGTTGCACCTTTCAGCACGGTCATTGACTCAATATCATCCGGATTTACCTGTTCCAGATTATCGCCCTGATCCGTAGCATTACCACCTTCGGCACTTCGTGCCCCCTGATCCATTGGCAGGCCATTAATAACAATCAAAGGGGAGTTGAGTTGACCATTAAAACCCGCCTGTCCACGCAAACGAATGCGGTTGCTTGCACCCGCACCCGCCGCTGGAGGAGCAATTTCCAAACCAGCTACTTTACCTTCTAAAGAGGTCATCACGTTGGAAGTGCGGTTCTCGGCGATCTGATCAACTTTTACAGTAGTAGCCGCATAACCCAGCTTTCTTTCTTCTTTTCTTATACCCAATGCAGTAACTACCACCTCATTCAAACTTCCGGCACTGAGGTTTAAAGCCACATCAACAACTCTTCGGCCTGCAACAGGAATTTCCTGCAGTGCATACCCTACCGAACTAAATTGTAAAACTGCAGCGGGAGAGGCAGCAATACTATATTGCCCTAAAGCATTAGTAGTGGTTCCCGTAGATGTACCTTTTACATGTACAGAAACGGCAGGAACTGCTATGCCCTCCCCATCTGTGACCTTTCCGGTTACTGTTTGACCATAACTTTTAATAGAAAAACAAAGGGGCAGTACCAATAATATCAGTAGTTTACCCACAGCCGGCATAAATGTCGGTATTAATTTTTTCTTCATATCGCAATATGTTTTATTTATAAATAATTTATTTCAGGAGGAGCCTGATCTCTCATAACATTATACAACGTTAGGATAAGTTAAAACAAAGAACTTCCAAAAATGAACGACGTTGAATATTATACAAATTTTAATATGTATAGATCTAAATATTGCAGATGATCATATATCAAAATTAAGAGAAAGAATAGATCGCTTTTTTATCAGTGGAAGCAACTATATTACTTCAAAAATTAAACTTGGTTATTATACCACTTTTCTAAACTTTTGACTTTAGAATATGAAGAATGATTTATACTATTAACTGGCTTGAAAGGCAACAGGGATTATTCAAGAGTGCTGAAAATATGAGGAGCAATAGCAAAAGTAAAAAGTGTACTAGCACTCGTAACGTTTCGATTGACGGGGAAAATAATCTATTTAAGTAACTTATAAATAATTTTAAATTTGAACCTAAATTAAAAGCAGGGCAACAAGAATAATAAATCAAAATTCTTATCGTCCTGCAATCTAAAATTCAATATTATAAACTGTTGGCTAATACATCAGACACACTTAATTCAACTATACCATTTTTGTCGGATTGTTTTTATATAATCATAATCCGCTTAAAGGATATACGGCAATTATATTTTTAACAACATTCATTTTCCTCCTATATGGAGTATTGTTTTAGGTGTCATATTTATTGGTATCGTCCAACACCCCTTAATTTCAATGTTTGGTATGTTATAGATTCTTCTACAATTTAACCATCAATTTTTTCCCTGAATAATTTACCTCTTTATCCGGCGTGGTTACCATATTCTCTCCACCGCCTTTGTTAGTATTAACTATAACAATGTTGAATTTTCTATCTGTTAGCATTCCCGGAAAGGAACCCGTTCTATCACCGATAGTTAAAGTTTTCTTCTTATCATCCCAATTAAAATTGATGGTAGAGTAAACTCCTTTCTCATAATCGTAATTATCGTTTTCGTCTTCATACAAAACGAAATTTCCATCAGCGCCGGGATAAATGCGTATCTCCAGATCGTCCCATTTTTTTTGTTCGGCATATTGAACTTTCGGACCAATAGGCAGAATAGAGCCTGCTTTGACGTATAAAGGAATGATATCGAAAGGAGTTTCCTTATTTATTTTTTTGGCCCCGGAAATTTTTTCACCTGTCCAGAAGTCATACCAATCGGCTCCGTCCGGTAAATACACTTCTTTTGTTTTTATTGAGCTGAAGTCTTCCGTTGCTACCGCATTTCTTCCCTCACCCGTCTTTTTAATATACATAGGCTCTGTCACGGGATTAACAAGTAGCGATTTTCCAAACATAAACTCGTCGTTAATATCCAGCGCATTTTTATCCTTTGGAAAATCCATCACCAGACCACGCATCATGCTTGACTGGTTATGCGTAACATCCCACGAAGTGGAGTAGATGTATGGTAACAGCCGGTAACGCAGGTTGATGAATTTATCTATGGCATCGAAATCCCTGTCGCCCTTTTTACCAAACTGGTAAATTTCCCGTGGCGCATCGGTACCGTGAGAACGCATCATTGGAGTGAATGTACCAAACTCCAACCAGCGCACATATAATTCACGATACTCCGGATCATCTAATTTTTTCGGGAAGCGGGAAAGGAAAAATCCGCCAATATCGCAGTTCCAGTATGGAATAGCAGAAAGTGAAAAATTTAATCCTGCAGAGATCTGGTCTCTCAATGCCTTCCATGATGCCGTCACATCTCCTGACCATGTATTAGCACCATATCGCTGCTGCCCGGCAAATGCGGAGCGGGTAAAAATAAATACCCGCTTGCTGGAATCAACAGCCCGTTGATGTTTGTAAACACCACCAACCGTCATTAAAGGAAAAGCATTCCTCACTTTCCTAAAGGAACCGAGGTAGGTTTGTTCATCAAAGTCAGAAGGTTTCGGATCAAGGTGATCGGGTTCAGATGAATCCATCCACCAGGCATCTATTCCAAATGACAAAAGCTTCTTTAAATATTTCCAGTAAATATCACGGGCTACCGGATTGTACGCGTCATAAACTCTTACTCCCGAAGGATAGTCCAGGCGCGGAGGCCATAATTGAGAACCAGATTGAGGCCAGGTACTAAAACTCATTAGTGCGCCAATACTATCAAGCTCCCTGTATTGTTTTGTTTTGGGGCCAAAAGAATTCCATATTGATATTGCCAGATGAGCATTCAGGTCATGTATTTCATTCACCATTCTTTGCGGAGCGGGATATTCAACATTTAAAAAATCCATAGCATTCCAGAGGTAATTACTTCCCCAATACTGCCAGTCCTGAATAATCCCATCGAGCGGGACGCCCAATTCACGGTATTTTTTAACTACACCGACTAACTCATCCTGGCTTTTGTAACGTTCTTTACTTTGAAAGTAGCCGTAAGTCCATAACGGAAGCATAGGTACCTGACCTGTGAGGTCACGCATATTTGCAATAACGCCATCCGCGTTGCCGCCATACATAAAGTAATAATCTATGGCGTCTCCAACATCTGATTTAAAAGAAGTGCTGTCGGGATTATCAGAAAATAAGGTTGGCGAATAATTATCCCAAAACACACCGTATCCTTTTACTGATTGAAACAATGGAACATAATCATTTGTGTTACCTTGCACCATATGTAAAGTTACATTCCGCTGGCTCATCTTACCTTGTTGCTGCTGCCCTAATCCATAAATCGTTTCGTCTTTATCTAAAACAAAAGATTGTAAAACACTAAAAGTTTTATTTCCGGCATCGTTAAAGGGAGTGAATTTAACACCATGCACTTTTTCTTTTAGGAGTGGTGTGCCTTGCTTGTTATAGTAAGCCAGCGCACCTGATTTCAGATTTAATGTTATACTTAAATCTTCGCTTTTCAAACGTAGCTCATCACCCTTTTGCTTAACACTAAAGGCTGTTTTTTGAGGAGTCTTAATAACTGAAAGGCTTTCTTTTGAATAGCTATGGCCAACAGGATATTTTACAATGCGGACTATTGCCGGACTATAAAATTGAATTGCGACATTTAAAGAATCGACAACTGAGCTGATACCGGAATCAGTTTTTCGATAAGATTGTGCATTGCTATTTAAAAAAAAGCTCAGTGTCAGCAATAAAACAGCGACATTTTTTTTCATTTTTTCCTATTTTTTGGTATAACTAAAATTATTACTCCTATCCGGTAGTAAAACAACAAAAGTTGTTTTTTTATTTTTTCTTGTCATTATTATATCGGTACTTTTCACGATTATTAACCTATCAATTTTTCATCATTGCCGGCACATGTAAAACCGCCTCAAACGCAGGTTTTGGCTCAAGGTTTCTCGACCATAACAAAGGATAATTTGTTCTCCCCGGAATGGGATAGCCGTTCTTCCAACTCATTCCATCATTAACACCCCACAACGTTACCCTTGCTATCTTATCCCTTCGCTTATAAAAAATTGAAAATAATTGTGCATATCGGTTTGCCAGAACAGTTTGCATGCTATCCGGAAGCCCATGCTGATAAGGGTCAAAAAAAGTTTTAAACTCTTCCAACTGGAATTGTTTATCCGACATTCCCTGCCCGATTACCTGTCCTTCTTTCGTTAATGGAAGTACATCTACATCCAGTTCCGTTATCATTACTTTTACCCCACAAGCTGCATAGGCATCGATAGCATCTTCAATGTATTTTGTTTTAGGATAGTCGAGGCCCCAATGCCCTTGCATGCCCACCCCATCAATGCGAATACCTTGTTTCTGCAGCATCTTTATCATTCGCACAATACCATCTCTTTTTGCAGGACGCCATGTATTGAAATCATTATAATATAATTCAGCATTCGGAGCATATTCGGCCGCAAATTTGAAAGCATAGCTTACCAGCGTATCACCATTACCAAAGGCTTTCACCCATGCTGTATTTTGGCGGTAACTGCCATCATTATCTATCACTTCATTTACCACATCCCATGCATTTACGCGCCCTGCATATCTTCCGGCTACCGCTTTTATGTGGTTTCTTAATCTTTCAATCTGTTCTTCTTTCGTGTTTGGCTTTCCCTCTGCATTGGTAAAAAACCATGGCGGGCATTGATTGTGCCACACCAGTGTATGCCCCATGATAAACATGTGATGCTTTTCGCCGAAGGCAACGTAATCATCAGCCGGCCCGAAATTATAAACACCGGGGCGAGGATTAATTAATGCTGCCTTCATTACATTTTCAGGCGTAATAGAATTGAACTGATTAATTACAATATCTTGCGCGGCTTTATATCTTCCTGAGGTGATAGCAGGGCTTACCGCTACACCCATAAGGAATGCATCCTTATAAACATCTTTTAATGTTTGCGCCGTCAAAGACGTTCCCAAAAGAGAAGCCGATAACGCCATCAGCAAAGCTCCTTTAAGTTTAAAAAACGAAGAGCACATTTTATTATTTTTAAAAGTTTTAGCCATTTAAAATCTCAAATTTTTAATAATCCACTATTTGCTTTGTCCCATATCACTGCATGTTTATTGTTCTTTTATATTTCATTTTATATTTTTAAAAACTATAAATATATGACTTTGAATGTTTTTTGTCAAAAACGAAAAACATTAAAATACCATTACAAAGCCATCGTTGCCTTTCAAAGTAATATCCAACTTTCCGTCAGAAGGTATAGCTATTTTTTTCAGATCGAAAGAAGGTTCATCACCGTTTGCCTTTCCTGAAGCAATAAGTTGCCCTTTTTTATTCTTCAAAAAAGATAAATCAAGCGATAAATTCTTTTCTGTTTTTTCGCCATTGATGGCCGCTACATACCATTTATCGCCACTCTTTCTTGCCACTACGTAAAGCTTGCCGGGATACCCATCAATAAACTTTACATCGTCCCAATGATTAGGCAAGTTTCTTAAAAAATCTTTGACCTTTTCGGGTACGTGCGACATGCCGGCAGGCGTTTCTGCATAATGCTGAATACCTGATAAAAACAACACTGAAGTTGCCAATTCGAACGCGGCAGTAGTAGCACGTTTTATATGTGGAATTTTATACAAATTCATTGGCGTAAAATCCATAGGGTCAAAAACATTTCGCACCATGGCACACATCACCATGTGGGCAGGAGCTATATTGGCATTCTGCTGACTGAAGGTTATCATTTCATATCCTTCTACAGCTTCTGTCGTCATCAGGTTTGGATAGGTACGTTCCAAGCCTCTTGGTAAGGTGGCTCCATGAAAATTTACCAACAAATGATAAGTGGCAGCGTCATCTAAAATATCCTGGTAGTAGTTAATGAATGATTGGCCGTCACCTCCAAAAAAATCAATTTTGATACCTTTAATACCCATTGATTGCAAACGCGAAAATTCCCGTATCCGGCTTTCATGCGTTAGCAATTTGCTATGTGGTGTAAAAGGAACTGTATTCCAATTTCCGGCAGAGTTGTACCAAAGCAGGATACCCACATTTTTTTGTTTCGCATAATCTGAAAGTAGCCTTACAGAATCGTAGCCGATGGTTTTGTCCCAGCCCGCATCAATTAAGCAATATTGCCATTTCATATCTGCAGCAAAATCGATGTATCTTTTCTGAACCCTATATATTGTACTGTCATCTTTCTCCATTACCCAGCTCCATGAGGCTTTACCGGGTTTGATAAAATCATCGGGCATTTTTTTTGCTGGTAGTGCCAGGTCAGTTCCCAATGTAGATTCCATAATGGTTTTCAAGCTGCCAATCGCAATAATTCTCCATGGTGTTTGCCAGGGCAATATTGACTCTGGCTTCAATGCACGCCCGGGTATTCTCTCAGAATCTTCCGGGAAATTTATTTTATATTCATTATTGGGAGAATTTTGCTGTAAAGCAGTACCACAATAGGTTTTTCCCAATGCGGCTTCAGTTATCAACAGCCACGTATTTTTATATTTGAATAAGGCCGGATATACCCAACCATTCGGGCCCGGAGAAGATTTACCTGTGGGAATATCCATTTCATAATGTGCTTCGTAAGAAGGATTGGAATGTTGAAATCCGCTCTGGGATTCTGTTTTAGGCTGCAACCATGCCCTGGTGCCATCAAAAAAATGAAAGCTGGTTGCTTCTGAAGTGATATGTTTTAAATCAGCTGACTTCCCGGGAAATTGGTAACGAAAGGCAACGCCATCATTTGATACACGAAAAATGATGTTCATCTTTTTGCCTGACGTCGTTTCCGTTTCAATGACGCGTTCTGTTGCAGTATAAGTAATATTTTTCTTCTTTACATTAAGGGTTGTGTAATTTTCTTTCACTGTCCTTGCGTCTGATGCTTTGATGAGCTTTAAATCTTTTGAGAAGTCTGCATCTTCCATTATCAAACCCAGTTTTGAATTATCAAGTACAAGTTCGCCTTTATAACTGATACTGTAAATAGCTTTTGCAACATTACAATTGACGCTGATGTTTTTATCAGGACTGGTGATGACTATTGATTTTTGTGCATAACTGAAATTCATCGCAGCCATGCAGTAAATCAACAAAAAAACTTGTTTTTTATTTTTTACTATCAAATTCATATTTGTATTTTTCAATTTCTTAAATTATTATTATCCACTCCTTTTTTTATCTTCATTTTTTATGCACTTCATTCAATGCAAACTTTCCATGAATAAAATTCATCAATTCTTCACGGTTTGGGTATCGAAAAGCTCTTTTGCAAAATTTGGAAAAGATCATTTTCGTTATCCGGTTCGGGGATAACCCAATTAGAACCCAAAACCATTTTAGGAACACCTCCTTTTCCATTCTGAATAGTCTTACCATAAATTTGGGTACAGGTTTGCAAATACTCGCTGATCCACGAATCGTTCAACGCTGCTTCAAACTTTGCCTGCCCAACCAACTCAACTGCTTTAGCCCTGGCGGCTTCCAGGCTTCTCGGATGCCATCTGTCGCCCGCGTCAAAAGTAAACATCCAGTTATCAAAAGCATGGAAAGCATCACGATCAGCGATCCAGACAGCCAGGCTTATCCGGGTTAATTCACAAGAGTTTTTAAATTCATCTACATTCCGTGATATATATGGGTTACAACTGGTATTTAATGGAGACGGGCAAAGCGCAAATGCCAACTCACCATGATATCGCCGGATAGCCTCATTTAGCATAAGATGTATTTGCTGACAATGGGGGCATTCATAATCAAACAGCAGCATCACAATGTAAGGCGCATCCGGAGACCCGATTATCGGAACAGTGTGATAATCAATTGCCGGTAAATTTATGGTTGATTTACCTTTTATATATTGAGTTTCAGGCTTAATAACCACCTGGCTTGTTGCCATTAGAGCGGCGAAAACTACTCCGCATAAAGTAAAGACTGTTGCAGGCAAAAGCCGGACTATAGGTCTTGGTTTAGCTGCAGAAATACTCCTAATAGAGGGAGTATTTATCATTTTTATACCGTTTAAATGATTATCGAATTCATTGAGCGATCTCCAGATAATGAGTGCGGATATTAGCAATCCTGTACTATGTAAACTCATACAATACAAGCAAAAATTTCCGATGACCCATTTTTGGATAATAATAAACCAAATAGCACTTCCGGCAATTGAACCTGCCAATACCAACATAACCCGCCAGGCGAGGCGCCGTATAGAGATGTCTGTAGTCCGGGCTTATAAAAAAACCAGCTACTAATAAAGAAAGATAAGTACCTACCGCCAGGCTGCTTACAGGAAGCACGCCTCCCAACAGGGCCCAGCGACTATTAAGCACAGTTTCGCATGAGCTGCCACCAATGCAACCAGCGAGAGTATCGCCGGAAAGATAATGCCAGCTAAGAATAAGACTCAGCAAAAGCGCAATGATATTTAAGACCGTTAGAACCAGGCGCCACCAGGGCCAGGATTTTTGTAACCTGTTCGTGTCTTCACTTTTTATCATCTTTTACTCTTCCTTTTTTTAAAAAGCCTTCCTCAGCGTCACATTTGCGATTAGTGGTGGAGATTTAAAAATTCTACCTGTTTATTTTATACTTTTCATTATGGCTTTTTGGCATATTGATTAGGTTCTCCGGGCGTTGGAATATTGCTCGCAACCTGAGTTCCGGTTTCATGCGCTTTTGCCAAAGGGGAAGCCAGTGTGATACCACTGCCGGAAACCGGGGCATCATTACTATGAGCATATTTCAGCGGCATACTAACATTGATTGAATCAGATATATTGGTGTTTGGGTTTCGAAACCTACGACGTTCTGCATGAACTGATGATATAACGGCTACCTCACGACTGGTTCCTTCTCCTATAAAAATGGATTCGCCCTCACTAAAACCTTCTATACCTTTTACCAATAGTAAAGTATTACCTGCATCCACAGGTGAAGCTACAGTAGTAGCTCCGGCTGTACCAATTGTCGCAATAATACCGGTCTCGCTATTGGTACCAGCATCTATAAAAACTTTTTCACCAATTCTAAAGTCTGAAACACTGGAAACCTTGATATTGTCAGAACCGGCAGCTGCTGGTGCAGCTAACGATACAGTAGTCTGCAACTGGAAATCATGGAGATTATCATCGGTATCGAAGCCATCCTCAAAGCGCCCGGCGCTTCTGTTGGGTTGCATAACTGGAGGCCCAAATCTAAATCTTCTGCCTTCGCTGGGAGAAGGTACATGATTACCGCTCTGGCCCGATCCGGAAATACCCTGGTAACCTTCAGCCAGCCATGGATCAACAATACCGCCATAGTTCAGACCATCAACTATATTCCCGCTGCCATCACGCAGTAATATACTGCCGGCACTTTCTGAAAACTCAGGACCGCCAAACCACTGATCAGGCCTCCTGGCGTCCTGGTAACCTGATGTGGCGGCTTTTTCGTCTCTTACCACATCATTAATGTCATGGTTATTACTGAGAGATTTATCCAACTTAATGATATTTCCAAGAAACTGTACAGGTTCATTACTTGAGTGAGTGAAAGCGGTTGCTGGTTCGAAGCTGATGCCAGTTCCTTTCACACTGAAAGGCAAGTTAGCCGAATGATCAAACTTGAGTGGCTGTGCCAATTCCAGACCCGTTCCCGCATCCTCTGTATCAGTTAAGGGGCCGCGGCCAGGTCCCCGAACTGATTTCGTTCCAACTTTGGTTACAGTCACAGTCTCGATACCGTGGCCTTTACTATCGATATCCAACCTGATTTTATCGCCAACGGAAATATTTTCAACAGAAGAAACTTTGATGTTAGTGCTTCCCGCCTTTGCATCTGCTGAAAGGTATGCTTGTGTGCCTGGATTACCAACTTTGGTAATAGTAACTACCTCATATTTTTCCAGGCCTCGTGCAACTGCAGGATAAGTTGCTCCATAACCTATCGCCATCTTTTGTCCCGCCTGGAAGCCAACAACACTTGTAACTGGTATATTGGTCGAGCCCCGAGGTATCGTAATTACCGGGCCCTCCGGTAATGGTTGCCATATAGTGGTCGGAGCCGAAGGATCTATAAAACGGGCAAATGGTGATGTTGAAGAAGTTGTCTGTGGTTCCGGTGGTGTAATGATACCTGTAATAGTACGGGTTTCCATATTTGCGCCGGTGCCGATTTGAATTTTATCGCCTGCAGACATACCGGTTGTAGCCCTCACGTAAACAGATGAAGCGCCTTTTTTTAAGGGTACAGACAAGCCTGAATTAGAAAGACCCAATAGGTAAAATCCACGCGCAGGAAGTTTTGTTCCAGATGGTATCTTTACGGAAGAAAATATGGGCAATTGAGTTGGGTGAAGCGTCAACGTCCAGTTTGATATATCTGTTTCTGTATTACCGGCATTATATAGTTCAATAAAAGAATTGGTCGCGTTATCAGGAGAACCGGTAGCAATACGAAATTCATTAATTTTTACCGGGCTTACATTACGCACTTTCTCTACTGCTGTTTCAGATTCCTGAGTGCTATTATTACTCTTCCATGAAGCCTTACCCACAAGGTCTCCGTTGAAAGCCTGAGGACCTGATGTAATCGTGAATGTAGCGCTTACGCTTTTACCTGGTGCAACAGATTCACTAAATTTCTTTGAAGTTTCTTTAGAATTTAAAATGACTGCTTTCCAATTTTTGGGTGTTGCAATGCTCAATACAAGACCTGTTACCGGAGCCCCTGTTGTGTTCATGAATGTAACGGTAGTATTGTGTGAGGAATTATGGAGAAAATGTCTGTAATCCCGGGGGCGTTTCTGTTTCATTTGCCGGAGCGATCCTTAAAGGCTGCATATCGTATCTGGCAGCGGCAATATTGGCTTGAATCTTTTGATTGGTTTCTTTACTCGGAAAAGTGCCTGCGGCTGTCATAGCGCCCTCGTAAAAAGTACCTTGAGACCCATTACTATTATCACCCCCGTTCCCCAAAAGTATAGCTCCCTGCTTACGCATAGGATCATAACTGCTTCTGTCATTAATAACACGAGTCCCATCAAACATTACATGAAGATCCCCCTCCTGCGCATCTCCGCCCATTGATCTCCAGTGGTGAGGTTCACCATCAGCCATTGCAGTCACAAAGCGCCAGGTAATACTCGGCAAATCCGCACAATATTTATCATTCGGAGATGGGTTTACACAACCCACAAGGTTGTTTTCCTGGTCTGTCATCACCCAGGGACCCGGGGCTTGTCCATGATACCAGGGAGTGGCATTACCATAGTAGGTAGTTTCCATTGTACCATCACCGTCGTCACGGCTATCTATTTCAGCGTTGCCATAGTCATAGCAGCAGCCGGAGTTATAATGATGGCCATTAACAACCCAATACTGACCCTCAGCCTGGTCATCTACTGCGGTTCCCTTCGCATCGTCCTGCCGAAGCCCCATTCCAGGCTCAATAAAAACTCCGTAAACCTTGTGACCCATTAATGTAACTGGTGCCATGTCCGCAATAGGAAGATTATTAAATCCACCCATAGAAGGGCCGCTAAACCCTCCACGGGGAGCCTGAACAAGATCATTACCATTACCAGACTGGTCATAGAGCTTTGTTATCCAACAATAGGTATTTGCGCAAAACGCATCTTGCGCGGACGCATTAGCGTATCCTCCCGCATCACCTTCGGTCGGCTTCACTACACCAATGTCGAGTGTTTTGCCGTCTGACTGACGCATTACCTGGTATAGTGGACCGTTATATGATTTGTACAAAGCGCGGGTGCTGCTATGCGCGGCCACACAAGGGGTGTTTCCTGCAGCATAAATATCACAAGGACCGTCCGGCCTATTTGGAATACTATTTTTTCCTCTGCCAGACATTGCCATCATCATAATGGTGACAGGTAACATAAGTGCGATGAAGAGAAGCACTACAACATAATTTTTCTTTTTCACTTCAGTTAATTTAAATTTATTAAAGATGATTTATTAGCTATTAGTAATTGTTTTTTTTGCTTGTCAAACCCGCAAGGTCTCCTTTTAGCAAAGTTCTCTTTTCAAAATTAGTTGTTGTCCAAAAACTTTCACCTCTGTTCATCAACTGTGGTAGCCTGCTTTCTTCATATTCATGATAGAGCCATCCGTGACGAATTAAACGCATTTAACGCATTGCTTCTAAACATTTTTAATTTTCTTTTCTTATTAACCGCAAGTAATAAATATTGTTTGTTGTATTGCCAGGTAATGCCTGGAATTTCACACGCACATGGTCTTTACCTTTTACCATTTCATCAGGAATGGTGTATGATATTTCTTTGAATTGAGCTTGGTTCCATTTGCTTGTATTATCTTCTGCTGCTAATTTTTGATCGTCAATATAAATATCAAATTTGTGGCTGCCGGGTTCTGCTCCCCAATAGCGAACCATCAAACTCAAATTCGTTTGATTATTGGTAGCCATGTTATAACTAAAATAACCTCCATTGAAGGCTTCACGAAACATTTGATCCTGGTTATTGCCGGTTCTTGATTTATCGTTTTGCATTGCATGGTCAACTTCAGGTTGTTGTTCACCAGGATTTACAAAATCAACTGTCCGTTTATCCAGCTCCAGTTTTTCTTTTTCGGATGCAGCAATTGAATCAATATACTTTTTATATCCTTTATTACTCAAATCCATCCAATACATCATGTACCGTGCGTCATAAATTTGATAGAATGGTTGAAGTTCAATATTAATTGGATTAATCACTTTTATATTCTTAACCGTAAAGTGGAGCGGTTCATTTTTTATGGGCACTAAATCTTGGGTAATTGATGAAACATTATCAGCAACAAAAATCGGCGCTTTATCAACAGGTAATTTTTTACCACTGGGAATATGGCCCCACCGGCTGTCATCCGCAATCAATCCTTTCAAATCCTGAGTTCCTGTTTTTGCGCCCAGCAAAATTGGTCCGTGCATTATGGCGATGTATTTCGGCACATTAGGTAAATGCGAGATGGTATTATGCATTGGCAATGTAATTTCTATTACATCGCCTTTCTTCCAGTTGCGGTTGATGGTTACGTAAGAAGTAGGATGATTTGAAAATGAAACTTTTTCCCCATTCACGGCAATTTTTAATGCCCCATCTTTCACCCACCACGGATAACGAATCATCAATTTGAAAAACGAGTTGCCTTCAGTAATAAGCAATTTCGTTTGTTCTTCGTAAGGAAATTTTGTCTCCTGCCTGAGCTTTATTCCTTTTTCTTTCCAGTTTAATTCAGACGCGATAAAAAGGTTTACAAACAATGAATCACGCTGATGCGTATAAATAAACTCATTGTATTTACCATGATTTTCCATACCTGTTCCCACACAACACCACATGGCTTCATTAGGCGCCGAGTAAACCCGGTAGCTTCGTGGACGAGCAGGTGTAAAATATACATAGCCGCCGGTTTCAGGATTTTGAGTGGAAAGAATATGATTGTAAATCGTGCGTTCATAATAATCGGCATATTTGGCTGAAGGATTTTTTCTGAATAAATCTTCAGTTAGTTTAAGCATATTGTAGGAATTGCAACTCTCAGGGCCTTCCACATCATTAATAAAATCCATAGAGGATGCAGCAGCTGGAAAGAATTCACGACGGCTGTTTCCGCCAAAAGCCAGTGTCCTGTTGGTAGTAACTGTTTGCCAGAAAAAACTTCCTGCATCGGCATATTTTTTATCGCCGCTCAATTCACCTATTCTTGCAAAGCCAATTGCCTTCGGCACTTGCGTGTTCGCATGCTTGTTATCCAGATTGTCAATTCCTTCAGACATCGGGTTTAAAAGCATGTGATGCGAAAACCTTTCAGCGGCAACTAAATATTTTTTATCGCCAGATATGGCATAAGCATCAGCCAGTACTTCATTCATTCCACCTTGCTCAGTATCCAGCATGGATTGCATTTGTGCATCCGTTAAATTTGAAGTGATATTAATCGCCCAATCGCAAAAATGTAAAAACATGTTTTTTGCTTGTTTACTGCCGGCATATATCCATGCATCTCTTAAACCTGCAAACATTTTATGAACATTATACCATGGAACCCATCCGGCATGAAAAGCCTTAAAATCCCCATCCTTCACTGACATCCAAACTGCTTCACTATTCGGAACACCCCCTACGTAACCAACACCCCAGCTTTTATTATTTTTTGCATTCGCATCCTGGCATTTTTGCAGTTCAGCTATCATGTACAACATTCTTTTTTTGCATTCTGCATTTCCTGTTGCCGTATTGATAGCCATGGCTGATAAATAATGTCCACCGATATGTCCGTCCAATCCCGCCCAGTTTGTATAGCTGGAGTCTTTTGGTGTTAATCCCGCTTCTTTTAAATAAGGCGCTAACAAACGGTCAACGTTATATTTTAAAAGTGTTTGAATGTTAAGGTCACGGGCGTGTTTGAAAGGGCCGTCCAACAATTTTACTTCACTTAAATTGAATTCATTTTGGTATAATTTTTCCTGGGCTTGAACATTGCTGCATAAGAAAGCAAACCCAACTAAGAAAGCCAAAAAATTCTTATTCATTTTCCTAAAAATTGACAACATAAATTTATTTAAATCAGCTTGTAACCACAGTCACACTTGCTCCCAAACGATAATTGACAAGCTTATTTAATCTTCCCCCTCATCTAATTTACTGCATTTTAACCTGCCAAATTTATAATTTATCGTTGGGATTACCGATACCATTCCTATTCTCACATACTATTTACATAATAATACCGATACAATGTAAGTGGTGGGCTTTATTGATAACCTGGATTTTGCTGTAAGTTAGGATTCTTGTCGATCTCAGTTTTAGGAATCGGGTACAGTGATCTGTAATCACCATTAGGTGAATGAGATAGCCATGATTTTTTTGTAAATACCCCAAAACGGATCATGTCAGTTCTTCTTCTTGCTTCCTGGTTGAACTCCCAGCCCAATTCATCCAAAAACCGGCCGTACTGAATATCAGCACCACCTTCGAAAGTAGAATCCAGGTGGTTTCTCAAACCATAATCATAACTGCTTCCCTGCAACAACTGAGCGCCTGTAACCACTGCTTTTGAAGGATTAGATTTAAAATCTCTTTCGCGAACCTGCGTTACCAATGCAGCAGCGCCATCAGCATCGCCGGTACGTAATAAACATTCCGCTTTCATCATCAGCACATCTGCATACCTGAACAATGGCCAGTCATTGCTTAACCTGTTGGTTGCGCCCATCGCTATTTCAAATTTTCCGAGACGGTATCCATCTACTTCTTGTGATTGATCAACCCCTGGAACGTAGTTCCGATATGCCAATGGCTTTCCTACAAAGTTTCCCATTGTACCAAAAAGGCTGTCTCCGCTTGCAGTATATTGTTGCCCCATTATATAGTTATCTGTCAACCTGCTGTCATCGGGATCAAATGTGTTAATGAATTGCGGAACAGCACAGACTCCGCCCCAGGGTGAATACTGAAGGTTATAGGTTTTTTGATTTTCAGGTTCCAGAGTCTGCATGTGTACATCAAAGGAGTTCCAGTCATTTACATATTTGGAATCAAAAGGCAAGGCAAATATGATCTCTTTTGAGTTTTCATTTTCAGTTACGAACACATTTTTTTGATTTGGTTCCAGCATCAACTTGCCCGTTGCCTTGGCAAAGTTTATAATAGTATCACATACGATTTTGCATTTTTCCCATTCAGGAGTGCCTGTGTATACTTCCGCATTTAAATACATTTTTGCTAACAGGGTAAGTCCTGCCCATTTATTGAACTTGCCGTATGTTTTTGTGCTTACATCATCCGTTACCTTAGGAATGTTGTTGATAAGGTCACTTACAATAAAATCATACACTTCTTTCCTTGTATTTTGCTTAGGTAAATAACCATCTGGAACATCAAATTTGTCAACTATAGGAACATTCCCGTAAATATCACATAACATCCAATAATAAGAAGCCCTCAGTAATTTCATTTCTCCAATTAAAGAGGCTGTATCTTTTGCCGCAACAGGAATAGAGCCTGATTGGACTTGGTAAATGATACGGTTGCAATTAGTAATCCCCTGGTAAGCCCTTGTCCAGATATTAATCACCACGTCATCATCAGTGGTCCATTTATGCTCATGGATCCTCCGATAAACGCCACCATCCACCCATCCGTTTGGACGGGCCGGTGTTAACATTTCATCGCCAGAAACTTCCTCTGCTCTGTAAACTGTATTCCATTGCAAAAGAAGCCCACGCCAGTCAACATAAGCAGCACCTGCCAATGCGGGAAGTTCAGAACTTGTTGGTGTGAAATCGCTTGAAATTATTTGATTGTAAGATGTGTCCTTCAACTTGGTACAAGCCAGAAAGATCGTTGGGATAGAAAGAAAGCTAATTATCCAAATTTTTATAGAATGATTTATTTTTTTCATTTCTTTATTTTTTATTAAGGTTAAAAGTTAACATTAAGACCAACACTGAATGTTCGTGTAGTTGGATACTTGTAAGGAGAATCCATTCCCGGATCAAGACCAGAAGTTGGAACCTGCACCACGCCTGATTGGGCTGTGGACGTTCCATTACGCAAACTCACTTCAGGGTCTATGCCTTTGTAACCTGTAATAATAAATGTATTAAGCGACGCAACATATATTCTTGCTGATTGAATGTATTTGATACCTGTTTTTTTGAAATTATAACCCAATGTGATATTATCTATTTTCCAGAAATCACCATTCTCAATGTAATAACTGTTGAATTCGACAGGTGATTTCAAAACAGCCTTGCCAAACACTGGATCGAAAGCATTTTTCAAAAGATTGTATTGAGCCTGGGTTGGATTTTCAAACATCATTCTCTGAAGATTGGCAATCTGGAATTTGAAAGCACCTCTTTGCGTGATGGCCAAATCCCAATTCTTATATTGGAAATTGTTGTTCCATGATAAATAATATTTTGGCAAGCCATTGCCAATTACTCTTTTGTCTTCAAAAGAATGGCTAAAATCGGAATATTTTACAGGCTTGCCATCCTGGCCTTCATAGATCCATTGTCCGTAATTTGCTGCATCGGAAGGGTCATCACCAATACCCACTACTTTGTAACCATAAAAATCACCAACGGAACCACCAACCTTTAGCAGGTGAGAAAATGTTTGAATTGGAGGAAAGATGGCACCAACGCGTATGTAGTCAGTGGATGTTTTGTACAAATCATTAGAAAGGCTTTTCAATTTGTTGGAATTTGTAGAGAAATTCACCATAGAGTTCCAAATGAAATTCTTATTGCTAACCGGAACAAAATTCAGTGACACTTCTATTCCTTTATTCTGTAAAACTCCCACATTGGCCAGGGTTTGATTATACAGGTTTGGGGGGCTTGGTACCGCGAATAAATAGAGAAGATTGTGGATTTGCCTGTCGTACAAATCAATACTACCCCCTGCCCTGCCATCTAATATGCTAAAATCAAGGCCAATATTGGTTTCTCTTTTTTCCTCCCATTTCAAATCGGGGTTAGCGTTTTGAGTAGGAACAAGGGTTTGAACCCATGAACCATTCGATAACACAAAACCACTATAACCAAGTAAAGCCACACCACGAAATAAATCAGAAGGCTGCGAACCCGTAACACCGTAACCTATTCTTAATTTTAAATCATTGAAAATCTTTTGATGGCTCATGAATGCTTCATTACTAATTCGCCAACCTGCAGAGATGGCGGGAAAGGTTCCCCATTTATTATTGGTTCCCCACAACTGGCTTGCTTCTTCTTTTCTGACGCTTGCCATCAACAAATAACGTTGGTCATAATTATAAGTTAGCCTTCCAAAGAACCCAATTAAGTTAGTAGTGGATTTATAACTATTGACCAGCCCAACATAATCACCACTACTGATCGCTCTTCCAAGTCCAATGTCGTGCCAGCTAAAAATATCTGTTGGGAAATCCCAGTTTTGCATTGAATGGTTCGTATAATCATTTTCCTGGTAACTATATCCGGCAAGAAGAGAAAAATTATTTTTAGCAATTGATTTAGAATATTCTCCGGTTAATTCCATTAAGCGATCTATTGATTCAGCACCACCTTCCCTTGCATAACCGTTCCGTCCGTCTCTTAACGTTGATGCGTGTTGTTTGGTCTCAGCATATCCATATTCCTGCAACCATTTTGAATAAGAGAATAATGCCGAAAGTTTTAATCCTTTAACCGGCAGAAGGGTAACAGTACCATTATACCGGGACAGCACTTCATTAGTTTGTCCATCGCTTTCCATTATATCCGATACCGGACTCTGATAATCGAATTTTGTCAACTCCTGGAACCATGTACCATCAGGATTTTTTACCGGTGCTGTTGGATTTTGCATTATGGCCTGGCGATAGTCGTTTGAATTAAACCCATTCAGTTTTCTTGAAGAACTAAATGCATTAACATTTATTTTAAGCTTGTTATCAAACATGCTGTGATTCATATCAAACCTGCCAGAGAAAACCTGGTTGTAAGATTTTAAAAACAAGCCTTGTGCATTATCATAATTTAAACTTGCCAAATAATTGGTAACAGAATTCCCTCCGCGAATAGTAAGATTATGATCTTGCGAAACTGGTGTTCGTGTTATTTCTTTTAACCAGTCAGTGCTTGCCCCCTGGTCAATTAACTGGTTTTGACGAAGGCTATCTGCGATTTGTGCCCGCATATCGGCAGCCGTTGACATGTCCAACTTATGTGCAATTGTCTGAATGCTTGCATAAGTACTGTACTCAACTGAAGTCTTGTTATTAGCGCCAGCTCTTTTTGTAGTAATGATAATAACTCCGTTCATGCCGCGCGTTCCGTAAATTGCAGCGGCAGAACCATCTTTCAATACATCAATCGATTCAATGTCCTGGGGTGCGACCATCTTTAAATCACCAGGGACGCCATCAATAAGTACCAAAGGATTTTGATTGACACCCATCAATGTTGATTGGCCCCTTAAAATTATTTGGGTAGAAGAGGTTGGATCACCACTTGGATTTATCACCGTTAAACCGGCAACTTTACCCTGGATCAACTGGCCTGCATCTTTGACCGATCCCTTAATAAAATTTTCAGCTTTTACCGATGAAACCGAACTTGTTATATCACCTTTGCGTTGTGTTCCATAACCAATTACCACCACTTCATTTAAATTACCAACATTGGTGTTCAGGGTTACATTAATCGATGAACTATTGGGATTTACTTCAATTGTTTGATCCTCATAACCAACAGAAGATATAACCAGGGTAACCGTTTTGTTATCCGGAATTGATAAATGAAATCGTCCGTTGGCATCCGTTAGTGTACCGGTTTTAGTGCCCTGAATCATTATAGAAGCACCCACTACCGGTTCTTTCTTTTCATTTAAGATAATTCCTGTAAGATCACGGTCGGTTGTTTTTTTTGTAGCAGTTACTAAGTCACCGAGTGCTAAAATTTTGTCTGCATCATTTTTATCTCTTTCATTGTATAAGATGATAAGATTCCCTACAGCTTTATAGCTAATTCCCAGAGGTTGGACGATTTCCTTTAAAAAATCAGCAACTGTTTTATCCTGTATAGAAAAACTTAATTTTCGTCGGACGTTAATAATGGTTGGACTAAAAACAAATTTTGCATCTACTTTATTTTGCACTTTCTCAAGTACATCCTTTAATTCCGTGTGGGTAACGTTGACCGAAATTTTTTGATTCAGCACTTCCTGTCCTCTTGCATCTTTTGCATAAGAGGTAAGGGCTGAAACAATAATTAAAATTTGTGCAATAAATAATCTCATTGCTATGGATTTTAAAGCAACAAGTAGCTTTTTTTTCATAATTTGTGTTGGTTTTGAACGTGAAATAGATTGATCGGGCAAAACCCTCCGCCTATGGCGGTTGGAAAGCTGGTAATACGGTAAATATTACCGGCTTTTTTTCTAAGTGAATTTTAGGTTTTCATTATAATAGTTTTTAAAAGTTATGGATGTCAAATCAATATTAAATACAGCTCTTGCCGCCTTTTAACAGGATCTTAGTGCCCTTAATTTCATAGCTGGCGTTGAATACCAGGCAAATACCTTCCAGTTTATTGAATAGGCTTTGCCCTGTTAAATCACCTGTAAAAAGACAGTTTTCTATTTTTTCATTTTCAAGAACGATTTGAAGTTGATAGGTGTTTTCAAGATCATTCAGTACTTTATAAAGAGGAGTTTCTTTATAAGAAAAATCAACTTTTGCAATTTTTGTATCTGATTTTCCAGGTACAGGTTTTGGTTGATCCACAATTGAAGTCACAAAATGTCTTTCGTGTTGATAATAGGTGACTTTTTGATTAGGTGTGATGATAACTCCATTTGATTTTTGCTCCTCTTTATTTAAAGCGATATGCTCTTTATTCTCATATACGGCAACGCGTCCTGTTTTTACATCAACTTCAAACTTGTCCTCAGTTTTATGAATTTCAAAACTGGTTCCCAATACCTGCGTTACAATTTGATTGCTGTACACAAAAAAAGGCCGGTTTGGATTTTTACTAACCTTGAAAAAAGCATCTCCATCCAGGTAAACTTCTCTTTTATCAACCGCAAAATGCTTCGGAAAAGCCAAAGTAGAACCAGGATAAATGGTTATAAAACTTCCATCTTCCAGCCTGATAATTTTTGCACTATCGCTTTTGTTTGTTGCTTCTAAATACCCCTGCCTGACTTTTGCTATAACAATTGATACGTTTGGCGTTGGTTTGTTTTTGTTTTTAATTATAGTAAAACCAATCAACATAATAACACCTGCCAAACATGCAGCAGCAGCGTACTTCCACCAAATATTCTTTTTTCTTCCCGGAGTTACAACTAGATTTTTTCCAACAGTTAATAATTGAATCCTATTCCAAACACGCTTTTCTATTTCATCCATTTCAACATCCGGCAAATGATGATTCCCTTTGCCCAACAGTTCATACCATTGATCAACAATCCTTCTTTCTTCTTCAGTGCAAGTGTTATTAAAATATTTTTTCAGTAATTGCCAGAATGCTTTCTGATTCATTGAAATTAGTTGAGAACTTACTTAATAGTCAACTCAACTTCGATTCTCCCTAAATAAAAATTTTATTTTTTTTAAAACAAGAAAACCGATTTCTACATCAAATCAAGCAATATAAAATCCTGGAGATAAAAACGTAAACTTTTTAGGGATTGGCTGATGTGATATTCGACTGCTTTTTCTGACAGATGCATTAAGCTTGAAATCTCTTTATTGGAATGTTGTTCAAACCGGCTTAAGCGGAAAATGGTTTGCGTTTTTTCGGGTAATTTTCTGATGGCTTTGTCAATTGCCGTTCTTAATTCCTGCATCAATAAATGCAAATCAGTATTACTTTCGGCTTTTTTGTCTTCGTCATACGCTATATCAAGATGTGATTTTTTAGTAATAGCAGATTTGATATAATTAACCACCTGGTATTTCACTGCTGTATGAAGATAAGCGGAAAGATTTTGAACAGAATGCTTTTCCCTGCCTTCCCATAATTTTGTAAACACTGACTGTACAATATCTTCAGCCGTTTCTTTACTGTTTATTTTGTTTAGAACCGAATAATACATGCCTTTCCAATAGCGTAGGTAAATTTCTTTAAAAGCAAGCTCATCGCTTATCCTTAAAAATTTGAGCAATACTTCATCTTCAAGCAATACGTAATCCATAACGAATAATTTAACCGGTCATTAAAACTATGGAAATTATAAGTGTAAATTATACATTTAATTTTAAATAGCCAAGAGGCCTTTTTATTTTTTATGAAAGCCTGTCAATATTACTCTCCCTCCGGCCTGACGGGATAAAGATGTATTCTATCAGATACTAAATTTTAAATTCATAATCTTTTAAATTTTTTTACTCAATAAAATTTATAATAAAATAGAAAATACAGATGTTTATTCGTCTACTGTAAAATATCCCATTTGCAAAAATTATTGCTATCAAAAAAATTTAAATCGCATTCATTCTTCGATATAATAGAGGCTTTACCATTTTAAATTAAACTTGTAGCGATACATAAAGACTTTCCTCAGGTCTTTACGCTTCCGTTTATCACCAGATCAATGAAAGCATCTATTACCTACCAAAAATCCAGGCCGATTGACGATAGAAAAGTAAGATTATCATTTCGCCCAAACGTTGTAATTATTCTCATTTCCCTAAAAACGGCCCAATGCCAATTAGATAATAATTTTTCATTGCTTAAATTGAATTCATTGGGTATAATTTTTCCCAGGCACGAATTGCATTAAATGTCAAAATATTGATAGCAAATGCACCTGAAAAAAATTAATGCCCTTGTTTAATCTAACCCGTTTTAAAAGACGTGTTCTAATCATTGTCTTTTATTGTATGTTGCAAGACATAGCTCGTCTCTTATAAATACTATTTTCAGATTTTCAACTGAATATACTTACAGATAACAGATAAGAATAAGCATTCTGAAAAAGAGTAGGACCTTTTTCAGTTAATCCAATCGTAGTAATTTTTTCAATTATTCTTTTGCTCTGGTCAATTTTGTTTCACCTCGTTCATTTTTGACGATTATCTGGTCATCGCTTACCAATTCACCTGTGAAATCAATACTGTTGTCATTAAAGCTGATGCTGTAAGAAAAATTCTTTCCATCAACTTTTCCCTTTTCTAACGGTATTTCACCAAACTGTGATTTCATAGAACCGGTCAATGAATTTCCGTCTACTTTAAAAGTGTAAGTAAACTCCATGCTCCCATTCGGGGTTTCGCGGGTTCCTTTCCAGTTTCCATTAATCGCACTTTGTGCGTTAGTAACCATGAATCCAAAAAGCAGCATTGCTGTTAATAAATACTTCATAATGATTGTTTTATTTGTGTTTAAAAATGAAATGACAATTTTAGTTTTACTGACAGTGAATTCTTCTTCTATTCAGTTGTTTTAATTTCAATAATGCTTACAGAATAAGGGTCAAGCTTTCTTGAAAAAGATTTCTTAATGCCACTTATGTTTTCACTGACCGGTACTATATTCTCCGGCTCTGTGATTGAATTGGTTTCATCCGGCTTATCGCCTTTCACTACTATCAATGTCCCTGCAGGATTCACTTTTGCTATCCCATCCAGATTTATTTTTATACTTTGCTTTTTTGCCGTTGTGTTTACAACCTTAAGATAGATGGTTCCCGTTGTGTCATTCATTGTGGCAGCATAAAATACCGTAGGGACTTGCGTCATCTTTTTGCCTGCAGCACTATCTCTCGGCGAAAGCGGTTTGTTTTGCTCAGGGATGTTGGTGGCTGTTATCGGCACTATTTTATTTCCTAAATAATGACTGAATAATTTTTGTACATAGTACGATGGCGAACCATAACTATTAAGCGCATCATAACCTATCAAATCAGAATCCCATTGCCACGCTCTTCTTCCCGTAGCAGCATCTTTACTAACGTTTACGAACAGGGGCGCATAGCAAGACATAATTACCAAATCTGAATTACGTTCCATTCCTGTCATCCATGCCGCATCGCCTAAGGCAGCGTTTAAATTTGTAGTGGGGGCGCCTTCTCTTGTTGCCCATTCTCCCACAAAAATCTTTGGCCCGTTGCGGTCGTACTTATCATACTGAGAAGCATTCTCCCACATATCCCACGAGTTGCGGTAATAATGTTCATCCACTACAAGCGGCTTTTTGCCGGACGTAACCTGCATGGAAGCATACTGGGTACCGGGAATGGTAGAAATACAGGTTAGTTGAGGGTATTTTGCTTCAATAGCATTTCTGAACTGGTTGAACCTTCCGTCATAACTGTTTGACCTGTCAAACCAATCTTCATTTCCAATTTCCACATATTTGAGTTTGAATGGTTCAGGATGGCCGTCTTCTGCGCGTTTGGCTCCCCAATAAGTGGTTGTATCACCTATAACGTATTCTATTTCATCCAAAGCATCATCTACATATGGTTTTAAAAGTGGGCCGGCATCTACATGGTCTCCATCCAATGAGTATCCTGCATATACTGCCAAAAGCGGTTCTGCACCCATATCTTCAGTCCATTTCAAAAACTCGAGCAAACCCATTCCGTCTGAGGCGCGGTAGCCCCATGAGCCGTTGTGGCCAGGACGGTTGTCAATCGGGCCAAGGGTGGTTTTCCACGGAAATGCATCGTTTATTGTCGGGCCTTCTAAAAAGTTCCCGCCGGGAAATCGAAGAAACTTTGGTTGCATATTTACCAGCATCTGCATCAGGTCACGCCGGAAACCATTGGCTTGATTGTCGTAAGTTGGCGGAAATAAAGAAACGAGATTGAAATAATACACGCCTTTGCGGTCAGTAGAAATTACAAACCGGGCTTCTTTGGTTGGCGTAACATCTGCAGCCGTGGTTAAGTTGACTTCATACTTTTTCCAGTAAATGCTTTTTTCAAGATTGATAGTTCCTTTTGCGTATACTGTTTTCCCGTCATTGCTTTCAATAGAAACGGTTATCGGGCCGGGGGTGTTATTTTCAATTACCGGCAGCGGCGGTGTGCTGGGTTTGGGTTCCCACGACCAGCGCGGAGGTTCTCTGCGGTCTGTCCCTTTTATATAAAATGAAGCTTTGTAGGTTGTGGATGGTTTTACGGGAATGCCCCAGTATCCGTCATTGGCAATGCCCACTCTTCCGTCAGCCTTTTCTACCGTAAGCCGTAAGCACGCGGAAAGTGCTCCGTTTATGGCGTTGCGGCGTTCGTCATTGGGAACGTGTTCTTCCGCACCTATTAATTTCATCTCTGCTTCTGTTGATGGATTATCCTTTACAAGCGTCCATCCTTCCGGCCCGGTTTTACTGTCTTTAAATGCCCTGTTGCGTATCAATTCTCCATACAATCCGCCATCATAGGAATGGTTGATTTCTTCGGTCATTAACCCATACAGCATCGGGCTTACACTGGCATCTGATTTTGCTACGTTTAATGTGAGCACAGGTGTTTGCCCAAAAACCGGGTTAATGGCTAAACCTCCTGCAACTAACAACAGTAAACAAAGGTTTTTTATCGTTTTTATTTTCATACTAAGCAATATTTTAATGTTTTATCTCCAAGTAACTATTTGTTCAGCCAATTATGGCTTTGCATCCATTCAAATAAAGGCTGCGTCCATGTCGGGTGCCTGAATACAAAACCATGATTACCTTTTTCGTAAATATGCATTTCCACCGGTACATTATTATGCCTCAGTTTTTCAAAATAGATAATACTGTTGTCCACATCCACTACTTTATCATCCGCAGCTTGCGTTATATAGGCAGGAGGAGAATTTTTATCGATTTGCAATTCGTTTGAGTAAAGGTCAATCGTTTCTTTCGAAGGATTTGAACCCAGCAACTGCATACGAGAACCTCTGTGTGTTAAACTATCCTGCATGGTGATAACAGGATAGACTAATATTTGAAAATCGGGGCGCAAATTGGTATTACTTTTATTTTCTATCAGCGCCTTACTAAAATGTGTTGCTTCTGTTGATGCAACATGCCCGCCAGCAGAAAAACCTATGATACCCACTTTGTTTGCATCAATACGCCAGGCTGATGCACTGTCACGCACCATTTTAATTGCCTGCTGCGCATCCTGCAATGGTGCAATCGTTTTATTCACCTGGAAAGAATCGTTGGGCAAACGATATTTCAATATAAACGCGGCAATTCCTTTTTTTGCAAATTCTTTGGCTATGGTTACTCCTTCGCCTTCATAAACAATCACACTATATCCACCACCCGGGCAAATCACCATGGCTGTTCCATTTGCCACATCTTTTGCAGGTAAAAACATTTGTAAAGTTGGTGTGATAACTCTGCGAACCAAACCTTCAGCAGGATTTTGGGGAATGTCTTTTAGCTCCGTTTGTTTTGAGTTGGGGATAATTCCGGGATAAAGATTTATGATTCGCTGTGCGTGAACTGCGAAGGGAAATAAACAAATTCCAATTAAACAAAATTTTAGTTTTTTCATTTGCTTTTATTTTTTGCTAAGCTTTAATTGTTCATTAAAAAAATCAACCATTACCTTATAATATTTTTCTTCCATCACACCAGGCCCATGCTGTCCACCCGGCACTATTACAAATTGTGAAGGTACTTTGGCTTTTTGCAGCGCCGCATTCAATAATTCGCTTTGGCATATCGGTACCAGTGGATCTTTGTCACCATGAAAAATAAGAAACGGCGGATCGCCTGCATTTACATAAGTGATAGGATTTACGAGAGCGCATTTATCAGGGTTATCTTTTATTACGCCACCAATTAAAACAGCCTCCGGCGAATTGGGTGTAACAGTTCCTGCTCCGCTACGACAGGAATCTATCACCCGCACATCGGTAGGGCCAAACCAATCTACCACCGCATCAACATTGCTGCTGAAACTTGTGTTGGGGCCAATACTTCCTTCAATATCTTGTGTTACTTTTCCAACAGTATAATTTTTCACTCCTCCAGAAGTTCCGGCAAGCGCTGCCAAATGGCCACCCGAAGAAAAACCGGTGATTCCAATAAAACTTGTATCAAATTGGTATTTGGCAGCATTGGCGCGCACGAACCTTATCGCTGCTTTTATGTCATTTATTTGTGCAGGAAAAACAGAATCTTTTGAAGAACGGTGATTAGGGGAAACTACCGCAAAACCATCATCCAATAAAGGTTTACCCAATGTTTGCATGGCCATATCTTTAAAACTATTTCCAAACCAGGCGCTGCCATATATTACCACTACAACCGGATATTTGGATTGTGTTTTTTCCGGCAGACGAATGTCCAGGTTATGATAACCCATGGTATCGCCGGCATAGTTTACATCTTTCCAGCTTTTTGCGTTTTGCTGGCTGAAGGATTGTGTGCATAAGAGCGATAAAACGATAACCACGACCAATTTCATAAATGCGTGTTTGATAATGTTTGCTTTTTTTAATGTCAATTTACTTTCTGCAAGTGTTCCTGACGAAATGAATAAAATTACCGGTTCCTTATAAATTTCACCTGGTTTCATTACCACAATTGGTGAACTGATTTTTTTATATATTTTTCATATATCTCCTGCACTCCCTGTAGTTGCTCCGGTTTCAAATCGGCCATATTTAATGCATTGATATTTGAAGTGACCTGCTTAATATTGGAAGCGCCAGGAATGATGCAGCTTACTGCATCAAATTGCAATATCCATTTTAGGGCGATGGGTGCAAGATTATTCTGGCCGGGAAAAACCTGTTTTAATGCTTCAACCGCCGCTAAACCTGTTTCATAATCTATCCCTGAAAAAGTTTCTCCTTTATCAAAAGCATCACCGGAACGGTTAAAGTTTCGGTGATCTCCGGAAGTAAACTCAGTAGCAGCCGTAAACTTGCCGGTTAGTAAACCACTTGCAAGCGGCACCCTTACTATAATACCAATGTCTTTTCTTTTTGCTTCGTTGAAAAATAATTCAGCCGGTCGTTGCCTGAACATATTGAATATAATCTGTACTGTTGTTACATTGCTGTATTCAATTGCCTTTAGCGCTTCTTCCACTTTTTCCACGCTTACCCCAAGGTTTTGCACTTTGCCTTCTTCCTTTAATCGGTCAAACAATTCAAATATTTCGGGGCGGTAATAAACTGCAGTGGGAGGGCAATGCAGTTGCACCAGGTCAAGCGTTTCCAAACCCATATTACTCAAACTGGATTCAACGAATTTTCTTAATAAAGGCACCTGGTAAGATTCGGCAACATGCGGTTGCAATTGCCTGCCACATTTAGTGGCTACATAAATTTTTTCTTTGCGGCTGCGCACCAGGCGGCCAACTGCTTTTTCGCTATCGCCATCACTGTAAACGTCGGCGGTATCTATAAAATTAATGCCGACATCCACCGCTTCGTTTAAAATGTTATCTGCATTGGCATCACTAAAATCGTCGCCCCATTTGCCACCCACCTGCCAGGTGCCGAGGCTAATAGCAGAGACCATCAGGTTTGTTTTTCCAAGTTTTCTATACTGCATGTTTTTTATATTATTTTCTATACTGCATGTTTTTAATATTATTAGCTGGCAGGTAATTAACTTATTTATTTTTTAAAAAGTAATGGGGCAAATTGTTCTAAATCTCTCCGCCATGTTAGCCATTCATGTGAGGTTCCCTGTGATTGGTAAAATACATATTTAATACCTTGCTTATCTAACATATTTCTGAAAGCTCCAACGGAGCCTGGAAATGGGTTAGGCTCTTTGGTACCCAATCCAAGAAAAAGCACTTTAAATTGCTTGTTGATGGATGCTCCATTGCTAAATTTTCCATCAAGGAACGTAGCAGTATTAATAGCATCTGTACTGGGATAATTTGAAGTACCACTAAAAGCGCCCAGGGAAGAGAACTTATCCAAATTATTCATGATGATGCGCATGGTTTGATTAGCACCCATAGAAAGTCCTGCAATTGCCCTGTGTTTACGATCAGCAATAGTGCGAAACTTTCCATCAATCATTGGGATAATTTCGTTTATCATGACCTGTTCAAAAATGGACTCGGGGCGGGCTTTGCTATCACTGACATTATCCTGCGGTTTAAATGCATACCCATTATCCATCACGATAATCATCGGAACAGCTTTCCCTGCAGCAATGAGGTTATCAAGAATCAGATTTGCATGCCCTTGCCGCGACCAGCCGGTTTCATCTTCAAAACTTCCATGCTGCAAATACAAAACAGGGTAAAGGGTTTTAAAATCTTTTTGATAGCCGGGAGGTGTATAAACAAAGCAACGCCGCCATGCATTCGTGAGTTTAGAGAAATAAAGAGTTTCACTCACAAGGCCATGTGGTACATCTTTTAACGCAAAGAAATTCTGGTCAGTTGCAGGAATTTCAACACCACTTCCCCAACGGCCTGCACCATAGAAATAAAGGCTCCCCGGGTCTGGAACCGAAACTCCGTCTATATTTAGCTGGTAGTAATGAAAGCCTTCATCCTGTGGAAGTGATTCTCCTGTCCATACTCCTTTTTCATCCTTCACCATATCATATTTTTTTCCACCAATATCAAGCTGTACTTTTTGCGCCTCGGGTGCAACAATGCTGGCACGCACCTGTCCTTCCAAATTCACTTGCGGATATTGCTTTCCCGGCTGATTAGTAGAAGCAGGCTTAAAATTATCCGATTGCGCAAAGCAAAGTCCGCTGGTTAAGATGGCCGCAAAGAAAACACTGAAGAACCTCATCATAATAATCTTTTTATAGCTGGATAATAAATGGTTGTCAATTCCTAAATAACATTGGCGCAAGTTCATGCAAGCTGCGTCTCCATGTCAGGAATTCGTGTGCCGTATTCTCAGAAACATAGGACACTGCATTATATCCTGCACCTTTTAATGCAGTCACGGCATTCTTAATACCATCAGGCCTTTCCCTGCTTCCACAGCTTATAAAGATCAGTTTAGGTTTTGTTTTGCCTTTAAGTTCTTCCGGAGTATAAATACCGCCACTCAGCAAAGCATAATACGAAAATACATCAGGCTTATTCAGCGTAATTGTATGCGTCTCCATACCTCCCATTGAAAGCCCTGCCATTGCACGATGTGCCCTATCGGCGATAGTACGAAAATGAGCATCAACATAAGGAATCAATTCATCAACCAGCACCGTTTGAAATGGTTCAATTTTAAAGTCATTCATGTGTCCCCATTTTAATTCGTTAGTCATTCCGTAGGTCATCACAATAATGAAGGGTTTTGTCTTGCCTTCGGCAATCAGGTTATCCATGATAAGATTCGCATGTCCCTGGTTACTCCAGGCAGTTTCATCTTCGCCCCATCCATGTTGCAGGTACAATACCGGATATTTTTTTGATGGATTTTTTTCATATCCCGGTGGAGTATACACAAAAGCACGACGTTGACTATTGGTGCTTTTTGAAGGAAAAAGAATTTGCTGCACATTACCATGTGGAACATCTTTAAGTGCATAGAAATCCTTGTCATGAGCCGGTATTTCAATACCACTTTCCCAACGCGTAGAGCCATAAAAATTTAATGCACCCGGGTCGTTGAAAATTCCACCATCTATAGTAAGATGATAATAATGAAAACCTTCGTCCATGGGGCCTTCAGTAGTACCGGTAAAGAATCCATCTGCTCCCTTTGTAAGAACTGTACCCCCTCTTCCACCAAGACCAAGGCTCACCCGAACACTATCAGCTTCCGGAGCCTTAATTTTAAATCGTGCATAACCTTGTGAATTCACCTGGGGATATTCCTGTCCCGGTTGATTTAACGTTGAAGGTTTAAAGTCATCAATAACCTTATTTTGTGCCAGACATATTTGACCTGCCAATATTGCTATTGAAAAGATAATTGCGTGTTTTAATTTCATTTTATGATTTTTAAATACTTAATTAGTATAACTTGAAAACATAGAGGCCTAAACCATTTGGTTTACTTAACTTTCTTTTATCTAAAAAGTAATGGCGCAAAATGATACAAATCATTTCTCCAAACCGGCCATGTATGGCCGCCTGGATATTCGTAATAAGTATGTTTTATTTTCAGTTCATTTAATTTATCCAACATGATTTGTCCATTCTTGTAGGCAATATCTTCAGGACCGCCTTCAGAAAACCAAAATACTTTCAGGTTGTTATTAATTTTGTCCGCTATTCTCTTTCAGGAAAGCATATTCTGCATCTGCTGTTTTATTCATCATCGGTACTATCCAACCAGAACTGAATACTCCAAGATAAGAAAACAAATCCGTGTTATTAATGCCGGTATAAAGCGTATGAATGCCACCTAACGATAATCCTGCTAAAGCGCGGCTGTTCGCATCTGTTTTTGCACGATAATTTTTTTCAACAAAAGGAATAATACTTTTCTTCATTTCTTTTTCAAACAGCTTCATTCCGTTTTCAATAGCATCGCCGTTAAAGCCACCACCGCCAAGATTAGCATCAGGCATAACAATCAACATTGGTTTTGCTTTTCCTTCGGCGATAAGATTATCTAAAATCAAATTCGCTTTGCCCTGTCTTGCCCAACCCGTTTCGTCTTCGCCGCCTCCATGCAAAATATATAAAACAGGATATTTCGTATCGGTATTTTCATCATAACCAGGTGGAGTATAAATGTACATTTGCCTCCATGAATTGGTAACTGTAGAAAAATAATTTTTGATGCGGATATCACCGTGAGGTACATTATTAAGTGCATAATAACGGCCACCGGCAAACGGTATTTCAATGCCACTTGCCATTCTTCCCATACCATAATATGTTTCACTGGCAGGGTCGGCAACCGCAACGCCATCAATTATCAAAGAATAATAATGAAAGCCTTCGCTGATAGAATCGGTTGTGACTGTCCAATCGCCGCTGGTGTCTTTTACCATATCATATTTTTTACCCAGATCTATTTGCACTTTTTGTGCATCCGGCGCTTTGATATGAAATATCACCCGATGGTCAGCTAATATTTGCGGATAGTTTGATCCCCTCACATTGGTTGATGCCGGTGCACCTACAACTGGGTATTTTGAAAAAGTAGAAGTATCAACGGGTTTAAAAATTAATTGAGAAAACATATACAATCCGTTTTTCCAAACTTTGAATTCATGCACACCCGGTTCTATGTAATAAATATGAGGTACGTGATTTTTAACGAGGTAATCGTGCGTTCTTTTACTATAATTTATTAAGCCGTCGCTGGCTCCGCAAGAAATCCAGAGCAGCTTTAATTCGTTTCTCGCCTTAGCAGGGTCAGGCACCAATTCCTCTGGTGTTTTGGTATTAGGAGCTGCAGAGAATGAACCAATCCATGCAAATTTGTCGAGATTGCCTAATCCAAAATTCAGAGATTGTCCCCCGCCCATTGATAATCCTGCAATAGCACGATGGTCTCTATCTGTATAAACCGGGTAATGCTTTTGCACATAAGGAATAAGATCATTCAATAAATCTTTTTCAAAAGTGGCGAATGCTTGTACTTTATCGGGTGCCATAATATTTCCGGTTGCTCTGTCATCTTTCATGGCGCGACCGTTGGGTAGTATAATAATCATCGGTTCTACCTTTCCTTCTGCATAAAGGTTATCCAAAATCACCTGAGGATGGCCGCCATTCAACCATTCCTTATCATCGCCCCCAATACCATGCAGTAAGTACAAAACAGGATATTTTTTCTTTTTTGAATAACCGGGTGGCGTATAAATTAATGACTGCCGTGTCGTTCCAACGGTAGCAGATTTGTAATTGAAGGAATCAATCTTTCCATGCGGAATATTGTTTTGAAATGTGTCAAATCCCGGAGGCATTTGTGTTACTATTCCTTGTGCCCGCGAATTCGTTGTTAATATAATCCCGAGTGCCAGAAAAAGAAAAGCATATTTCATGTTTTATTTTTATGTAATTAAAAATTAAAAAAAGAAGTTATTTGTTTGTTCACTGCTTGGTTTATAATTCGATTGCTATAATCATATCATTCTCCCAAAGGGTTAATCTGTCAATCCTCATCTTTATTCGTCGTCCATCTTATACCCTAACAGCGGCAACATTACAGCTGCATATCTTTTTCCAAATTCCCTGTAACCGGGAGCGTCAAAATGCAAATGATCTCGTCCGGTTGTACAACCTTTCGATGAAACAACATGCGCAGTTGGGATGGTTTCGGGCAATTGATCAATAATATTATTCATGCTGGCGCAGATGCCACCCTGGTCTGCATTTACCACTTCGCCGGCAATCAGAGGAACCGAAGTGGCATCAAGATTTAAATCATTAAGAAGATTATTATATATGCCTTTTACTTTTCGCGGCCAGGAAGTATCCCCTGTATTTGATTCACCCTGGTGTAAAAGAATTCCTTTTATTACACCTGATTTCTGCGCAAGCTTTGCCATTTGCACCAACCGGGCATAAGGGTCGCCGTCATATTCTTTAATTATTCCTTTCATCCAAACTGGTGCTGTATCTGCGTAAGCTCTAAAATTATCTTTGTCAAAAAGCTCTATTTTACAACCGGCTACAGCTACATTGATAACACCCACTTTTACATCTTTAGGAAGATTTTCAATAAGTGTTCTGCCGAAATAATCAACAGGAGTTAAGCCTGTGCGACATCGGCATAAGGGAGGAACGGCCGTATACCATTTACCTTTCTCCCGGTTCAGATTTGGGCAATCAACAGCTTCCATTACCTGAAACCTACTGTCTACTGTGGTATCCTGCGGTTGAAACCTTGCATTACCTTCCATATTCGACTGGCCGAAACAGAGGAAAATGTAAAACTTCTGGTCCTGTGCAAAAGAATTGACTGTAGTGAAAGACAATGTTATCAATAAAAGCAGGCTTATTCTTTTCAATTGTGTAAAATTTCGATATACTTTTTCCACTGTTATGATATTTGGTTTGAACTATGTTATTGAAAGTTTAATGAGTTGATATTTCGGCTTAAATGCATCATCTGTGATGATATAAAACAATCGATTGTAATATAGAAAATATAATTGGGAAAGCAGGATAGAAATTTTTTCAATCGTTGCTTTTTCAATTGAAACGGTTACCAGGCCTGATGTAAGGTTTTCTATCTCTGAAAGTTGAAATGTAATGTTTTTTGGCACGTTCCCATTATCGTTAATTTCAATTCCCTTTCTCATTAATAGAGTGCGCCTCACTCTTAGCTAAATTGAGTGTTAAAATTGGCGTTCGCACACATTACATTAGAAATTATAAAACAAGAAAATCAAGGCAATAAGAAACAGGTTTTAAAAACACTATTTTCATCTTTTCTTTTGCATAAATCTTTGTTTATTTTCAAAGAAAATCAGAAGTGAACTTTTATTTTCTTTCCTGAATAAATTATTTGCTTATCGGGTCTGCTTGTGATCTTTTCGCCTACTCCACTACCATTATTGACTATAACAATATTAAATTTCCTTGTAGTGAGCATTCCGGGAAAAGAACCGTTTCTGTCACCAATAGTTAAAGTTTTCTTTTTATCATCCCAATTAAAAGTAATGGTAGAATATACCCCTTTCTCGTATTTATAACCATCTCCTTCATCTTCATATAAATTAAATTGACCGTCAGCCCCTGTGTAGACTCTTATTTCCAATGTGTCCAGTGGCATTGCTGCAGTGGATTGTATAATTTTGCCAAACGGAATAATTGCACCTGCTTTCACGAATACAGGAATTTTATCCTGCGGTGCAGCCGTTTTTAAAGTCTGACCGCCATTGAATTTTTTACTCGTGTAAAAGTCATACCATTGGGTCCCTTTTGGCAAATATACATTCCAGTCTGTAACATTTGGTTCTGTAACTGGTGCAATTAAAAATGCTTTCCCAAACATATATTCATAAGGCTGGCTAATAGCATCAGGGTCATCTTTAAAATCCATGACAAGCGGCCTCATAATGGTAGAGCCATTGCTGGAAACCTGCCATCCTTCAGAGTAGATGTAAGGCATTAATTGATATCGCAAGTCAAGCATGCTTCGCATATCCGATTCAACGGTATCGCCATATTTCCATGGTTCCGTTTCCGTCTGATACCCATGAATTCTGAATATGGGGCAAAATGCCCCCCATTGAAACCAACGGGTAAGAATATCATGATACTTTGGATCGGTATATTGGGAACGGCCCGGACGAAAAAAACCGCCGATATCGGTAGTCCAGTAGGGCATTCCGGTTAAATTATAATTTAAGCCGGCAACGATCTGCTTTCGGTAGGTATCCCAGTCGGAACCTATATCACCTGACCAGTTAATGGTACCGTACCGTTGCTGGCCGGCAAATGCAGAGCGGGTAAGAATTGTTACTCTTTTTTGCGGGTTTGTTTTTCGTTGCCCTTCATATATCGCTTTGCTCACAAAAAGCGGATAAATAAGCCGGTAAAAATTTCCCAGGCCGAAATAAGTCTCTTTGCCCTCCAAAGCATCATTCTCGGGTTCGGTAGCATCCATCCACCAGGAATCGACACCAAGACTAAACAGATTTTTATTTAAAGCATTCCAGTGTGTTTTTCGGGTTTCAGGATTAAAAATATCTATCCACGGGACTGTTGGGGAGGTAAAGATTTTTCGCAATATAAGGTTTGGCAACTTCAGATTTTTTATCCAGATTCTCCCAGACAGAAATCGAGAAATGCGCATCCAGGTCATGCAATTTCCTGATAAATTGAGCAGGATGTGGATAATTAGTTGTATCAAATTCCGGAACACCCCATCCATTTTTACCCCAATATTGCCAATCCTGAACGATTACATCCACCGGCAATTTTCTTTTGCGAAATTCTTCAATTGTTTGTACAAGTTCCGTCCCGGAATGATAGCGTTCCCGGCATTGCCAGAATCCAAAAGCCCACAAAGGAAGCATGGGTACATTCCCTGAAAGCTTGCGGTAACTGCTGATTACTTCTTCTGCATTCGGGCCATAAAATACCACATAGTCCAGCGATTTTGCATTCGGAGAACGGAATGTTGTTTCATTGCCTGCAGCTTTCCATGTTAATGAAGGCGTATTACTGGCTTTGCAAACAACCTGCACCGTATGTTCGCCGGCTTTTAATGGTATTACTTTTCCAACGGCGGGAGGAAGCCACTGATTGGATTGATCAATCACGGCAAGGCCATCTATCACTAATAAATAGCGGCTTTCCATATCTCCCAAATCCAGCATTATCGAATAGTCTCCGTCTTTATTAACCGAAAATTTTCCGGTGTATAGTGATTGACGCTGTGATACTTTTTGCGTACCGGCTGTAGTTGTAACTTCTATGTCGCCTTTTTCAGCGCCAGTTGTATTCTTTTTTGTAAGATTAACTTTATTATCTGTAGGGTTAAAATTGGTAAGACCGTACTGGTGCCATAAAATACCGTATCCCCTGCTTGAATACAAAAAAGGAATCGCAATTTGTGAATTTACCTGTACCAGTTTACGGGGGACATTTCTCAAATTGTATGCTCCGTCCTGAAACTGTCCCAATCCAAACAAATACTCGTCCGGGGGAGAATCAAAACTTTGTTCGGCAATAAAACATGGTTGCCCTAAAACCGAATCAGCTTTTAGTTTTCGGCTACCGGCTTTTTCTCTCAGGAAAATTTTTCCGGTATTATCCGCATAGTCAATCGCCAGGGTTTGTTTATCAAATGAAACTGTAATAGCATTTGTACTTAATTTTAGTTTTGTTCCTGCTTGAGAAAACTTAAATGCAGGAACAGGAAGTTTATTGATCAAAATAAATTCACGTTCCTCTTTCATGTTATCTTTTTCCCACTGAATTCTTATCGCTTTTTCAGACAATGGAATAATATTCAATACTCCTTCTGATAATTGTATTGAAAGCTTATCTTTTTGTAAACTATACTTTTGATAAGTTTGTCCAAATGTAAAAACCGGTAATATCCCCAGTAAAAGGACAATTTTTATTAATTTTTTTTTCATTAAAAATTATTAATTAGTGGAATAATAAAATTGAAACTATATTTTTTATCTAATAATCTATACTCATGATCTGCCAAAGCTTCAATGCTCTTATCGACACACAGGCAACGGTATTTTAGATCAAGAAGTAGGTTTATATTTCTCCGATGTTTTATATCAGTTGGACCACTGCTCATATTAATATCGGGTATTGTTGGAAATTACCATTGCTGCCATTGCCACTCTGAATATAAAGCGTCAGGTAATAACTATAATTCAGTCGACAAGTTAATTCATCTGTTCTATACGTTAATAATTCTTAAGTAAAATTTAATACATTAACTTTTAAATTATTTTTCATTTTTTCATTTTACTGGCTGTACGCCTTTTTCGGTCTGAATAATTTTTTGAATAGTACCATCCGGATTATAATACATATAGTCAACACAAATAGAGCGACGATAGCTGCCACCTGTGGGCAAGCTTCCATTATGATAGAAGAAATAAGATTTGCCTTTGTAATCAATAATTCCAGGATGTGTGGTAAAACTGTTTGGTACATTTTCTTCAATAATTCCCTTATACGTCCATGGTCCTGTAGCTGTTGGGGCTGTACAATATTCAATCATTTCGGGCTTGGTGCCCGCACCGGCATAAACCAAATAATACAACCCATTGCGCTTGTAAACCCATGGTCCTTCAATATATCCCTTAGGTTTGAAAGTTGTAATATCACTCGCCAGTTCAATCATATTATCCTTCAGCTTTACATATTTGCAACTGCCGTTCCCCCAATATAGATAAGCCTGTCCATCATCGTCGATAAAAATGGTTGGATCTATATCATCCCAACCATATTTCATATCGGTAGTCATTTCATTAACCACCAGTGCTTTTCCTATGGCGTCTTTGTAAGGCCCTGTGGGCTTGTCCGAAACTGCCACACCGATTGCCGCACCACCTTTACTGTTTTCATCTGGTTTGTGAAAAGTGGCTACATACCAAAAAAACTTACCGTTTCGTTCTATACATTGGGCAGCATATGCATCACCCGTTGCCCAGGAAAAAGTGTGAGGAGAAAGAAGCGCCCCATAATCTTTCCAATGCACCATATCAGTAGATGAAAATACGTGCCAGTCAGGCATTTTATAATTAGTAGCTGTTACAGAAGCAGTATCATGCCCTGTAAAAAGAAACACGGTGTCATGGTAAACCATCGGGGCAGGATCAGCGGTAAAAATATCTCTGATAATAGGGTTTTGGGCCGATAATTTTTGAAATGATAACAGGATCAATAAAGAAGCTGTCACAAATATCATTTTGTTATTCTTACTATACATAAAGTAAAATTTTTATGGATTATATTTTAATTTTCATTCTAATGGAATTAAAGACATGACAAAGCCTCCACGGCGGAGTAATTTAACCTGCACCGAACTTGATTTGTCTACAACCAGATAGCGGGTTGAAAAAGCTTTATCATGACTGCCATCCGCTATTAGCGTTAGTTTATACTTAATGCCATCGGGTAAAAAATCAAACTTTATTATTTCCTCCTTTTCCCGGCGTTGGTCTGCGCTTATGCCACCCACATACCAATTGTTTTCTTTTCTGCGGGCAATGGTTACGTACTTCCCGGGATATCCATCCAACAGCTTAGTATCATCCCATGCATTCGGCACATTTTTTAAAAATGTTTTTGCCGCATCAGGTAATTCATCATATCCCTCTGGCCGATCTGCGAAGTGCTGTATACCGGATTCAAATAAAACGCTTAACGCTAATTCATGCCCATAGGAAGTGATGTGTGGGTATTGTGAATTGGTAAAAGTTACGGGCGTGTAATCCATCGGCCCTACAACATTCCTTGTGAAAGGCAATATCGTATTATGTTCAGGCGCAGTCATAGTAAAATCGGGTCCGTTATTATACCATTCTGCCCCTCTCACAGCTTCCATTGTCATTAGGTTTGGATAGGTTCTCGACCAGCCTCTTGGCACAATACAACCATGGAAATATACCATCATTTGAAAATCTGCCGCATCTTTTAAAATGTCGAGGTAATACTTAATCATATTCTGCTTCTCACTTTCAAAAAAATCAATCTTAACTCCAACGATGCCTAATTTCTTCAACTTTGTAAATTCAGCCACACGGTTTTCATGAGTAAGCATGCGGTCCCTTGGAGTTGAACTAACCCAGTTAAAGGGTCCGCCGGAATTATACCATATCAATGGCTTTACGCCTTTAGACAGAATATATTTAACTGCATCTTGCAGGTTGCCACCATTACCCATAGAGTCCCACTCCCAATCCAATAAAGTATAAGGCCAGTTCATCCGTGCTGCAAGGTCTGCGAACTTAGTTACTATTTTATAATCTCTCGTTCCATGATTGCTGGACCAGTAATTCCATGATGCAATTCCTGGTTTTATCCAGCTTGTATTTTTTATAACGGAAGGAGAAGAAACATCCTCAACCAAAGTAGATGCTACAATATCTGAAAGTTTCCCCATAATAATAACCCGCCAGGGTGATTTCCAGGGAAGTGCTATTGTAGGCTGTGAGGCTCCTAACCCTCTTCCATCTTTTGGATTGGGGAAAGTGAGTTTGTATTTCGTTGTATCTACTGCATCACTCAGCTTGGTACCACAATAAGTTTCATTAAGATCTGCTTCATGCAGCAGGAACCAGCAGGAGTTGTCGCTTGTATTAAAAAGTGCAGGATAAGACCATTCCTGGTGAACTATTTTATCACCACTCATCTCGGTATATAACCCTTCATTGGCAGTATTCCATTTTTCCATCCATCTCTTTGTTTCCCGCGGAATGGTATAGGCAGTTAATTCATCTTTTATGATAAAGCTATCCTCCTTCTTCTCAGGAAATTCATAACGAAACGCAATGCCGTCATTGTAAGCCCTGATGATGACATTTATTTTTGCTTTGGAAGGATTTTCAAAAGAAACAACTACTTCATTTGCTGAGTTGGTACAAACTGATTTTTTACCATGCAATGCAGTATATTTTTCCTTAATTAAAGTTGGTTTACTGGCTTTCAGCAATTTTAGTTCTTTAGAGAAATCCTGATCGCTTCTTAATAACCCTAAATCGATTTTCGGAATAGCTACAGTTTTTTTGCCGTTGTCATCATATACAGCATTCAGGTACCATTCACCTGTAGTGGAAGGCTGTTCCGTAAACAAGGAAACTATAATTTTTTGATTGGGAGAACGTACTACTACTTGCTGCCCCTTGACAGTATTTAGCATAAGTACTGCAAGAAACAATGAAAAAAATTTTAGCATGTTAATTAATTTTATTTTACAATGCAAAAATGAACGTTTATAACCGGTGCAAGTGTGCCCGTTCACGTAACTTCTATTTTCGAATGCCAAATTAAAAGATCAAAAGCTAATGAAGCAAGCAACACACTATGTATATGACGTGGCAACCATTTATCATTCAAAGATAATAGAAAGTATTCATCACGAACTATCAATAGAGCCAGCTTCAAAGTAGTTGCGTTATCATGTATTCTTCGTCCATTGAATGCGACTTCACAGAAGCCAATATTTTATCTGCAATATCAGTTCACTATGAATTTTGATCATTGATTAGAGTCCTATTTATTTTTAAAAAATATTGCCGGCAGTTACGCCGGCAATTGGGTTTTTATCTACTGTATGACGCACATAATTATTACCATCCTGGTGTTTGGGTCAAATCAGGATTTCTTTGAATCTCAGATGTCGCTATCGGCAGCAGGTCCATATACGGCTGGTATGTGATTTTTTTGAAGTAGAAGGACGGGTGAATAGGTCTTTACCCCCGTACTCATATTCTTAATAATATCCATACCATATATCGGCCTGTTTTCAATAACCGTTGCGATCTTCCACCTGCGGATATCGAAAAACCGATGGCCTTCAAAAGCCAGTTCAATTCTTCTTTCGTTATAAAGACGAGCCCTTAATGCCTGCACCTGTCACACTTGCCGGTATGGCCGGCATTCCTACTCTCGCTCTCACTTTTGATATATATTCCCTGCAAACATCTTCATGTCCGAGTTCAAATTCAGCTTCGGCATAATTTAAATATATTTCTGCCAAACGGAAATAAGGCCATGGTTGAGTATAACGTTCGTTAAAACTAATGGTTTGAGTTTCCGGCATAAACTTCCTAATCCAGTAACTGCCCCGGGGGTTATCACTACTTTGTTTCCAGGAGTCATAACCATATTGTGTACCATCAGTTGAAACCCACATTTCCAGCCAAGTCTCCGATGAAAAACGGAGGAATCATGGAGTATGCTTGCTTCAAAGCGGGGGTCACGGTTCCAGAAAGGATGGTTAGGATCATATCCGGAAGCCGCATTGATAGTTTTAGTATTACCAGACCACGTAAACGCAGGATCTCCATTTATCATATCATAATCATCCACTAAATTTTGGGTAGGCCCGTTACTGGCCCACCAGCCACCGTAAGCGCCATAACGCCTTCCAAGGTTATTCGGCGGAGCCTCCTGAGCATTACTTGAAGTAAAATCCCTGGCAAAAATATATTCATTCTCGGCAGCGCCACTGTTCTGGTTAAACAGCTTGCGGTAATCCGGGTAAAGGGAATATCCTCTGTCACCATTTTCAGTAAACACTGCCGCCGCATCAGCCGCTTTTTGCCATTTTGCCATATCATTAGTAGGATTAAACAAAGGCGAAGCTGCATACAAATACAATCTTGAAGCCAAAGCATAACAGGCATCCTGGGTAGCCCTGCCAAAGTTAGCATCAGTAGATGGATAACTTACCGGCAGATCAGGTATCGCCTCATTGAGATCTTTTTGAATGAAAGCAACGCATTCGTCAAAAGTGTTTCTCTTAAAACTTACTTTGTTGTCAACAAAATCACTCAATTCATAAGATTGTGTAATAATCGGCACTCCGCCAAATCTCTCGATCAAATTAAAATAAATAAAGGCCCTGATGAACTTGGCTTCAGCTATAAGCCGGGGTTTCACATCCGGGTTGTCAAAAGTTATTGCATCGGGTGCGGTCATTTTCTCCAGGAAAACGTTTACTTTTCTCAAATAGGAATAACCGTGGTCCCAGTAATACATGTAGCCGCCCCAGAAGTCTCCGCCACCTACCGCTCCAATATTATCAGGATTATAGGTATCTAATTTGAAAATATCCGCACCACAACACGGAGCGCTGTTATAAGCTTCATCTGTATATTTCGAATACATGTGAATATAAAAACCATGAGGAATGGCATTGTACAATTCATTTTCGTAAGCCTGGATTAGCGCTTGATCCTTCCAGACTGCACTTTCGGCAATCTGGTTCTGGGGCTGAATATCTAAAATGTTCTTCTTACAGGAAGTAAGAACAATAGAAAAAAGGGCGAATAATTTTATTATTTTTTTCATTATGCTGATTTTTTAAAATTTAAGTGAAGCTCCAAAGTTGATAACCCGCGATGGAGGATAGTTAAAAAAGCTGCCATTAAACTCGGGATCTGCAAATTTAACTTGTGCAGCCCATGTAAGAAGATTGAAGGCACTGACATAAACACGGAGGCTTTTTAGAACATTGGTTTTTCCTAATATTGATTCGGGAATAGTATAGCCCAAGTTCAACTGTTTTCAACCTTACAAAGCTGGCATCAAACAGGAAGAAATCATTGGCACCCTTTATATATGCATCTGCCCTTGGCATGCGTTCCATTAGGGTTGCTTGGCGACCAGCGGTCAGTAGCCCGCCAAACCAATCCATTGGTGAAATCAGTACCTCCGATAGTACCAGCCAGACCGTCATAATTTCTTACCCCGGCTTGTCCCTGGAGGAAGATGTTTAAATCAAAGTTTTTAAATTGAAAATTCGAGTTTAAGCCAAACACATATTTTGGAATAGCAGTATAAGGTAACCGAACCTGGTCCTTGGCATTGATCACGCTATCACTCGTTAACATCTACTATCCGGATATCTCCTACGTGGGTATTATTATCATGCGGGTAGGCATCCAGTTCATGCTGGTTATGGAATATGCCATCAGTCTTATAATATAAACCTGTTTGAACCGGCTTTCCAGTTATAGCTTGATATGGTTCAGAAGGTGGGGTTTCGTCAAGGTAAACCGCTTTATTTATTGAGTAAGAAACGTTGCCGCTGAGATTATAAGTAATCTTACCAATGTTGCCCTTGTTGCTCAGCACTAATTCAAATCCATGGCTGTCAACCTTTCCAATGTTCTCATATGGCAGCCCGGGGAACCCAAATATAGAAGGCACCGATAATGCGCGCGGGTAAAGAATATTATTTCTTTTTTGTAGCCAGTAGGTAAAGTCAATCCCTAATTTACCATTCCAAAGCTGGGCTTCAAGGCCAAAATCAGTTTTTTTGGCGCGTTCCCAGGTAATATTAGGATTTGCCAGTATACCAGAATAAATACCGGGAGCATCTGAGGTTCCGAAAACATAATTATTTCCAAAATAATACGATTGCAGGTATTGAAAGTCCGGTACACGGTTGTTACCCAATTCACCATAAGAGGCCCTGAGTTTCAGTTCGTTTACGAAAGGCAGGGCTTCCCGCATAAAATTTTCCTCAGACAATCTCCATCCCGCAGAGATACCCGGGAAAAAGCCATATCGTTTATTGACAGGGAGCGGAAATATTTCCGAACCATCATACCTGCCCAGTAATTCCAACAGGTATTTTGATTTATAATCATAATTCACACGCGCGAAATAAGTATTATCAGCAGTCGTATTTGAGGACCCGCCAACACCCTGATCTTCAGCAGCCGAACTTCCTACATTTAGCTGCGGAATACTAGGGCTCAGGAAATTCTTTCTGAATCCACTAACATAACTCCAATTATCTTGTTGTTGCTCCCAGCCTACCATTGCCGCAATATGGTTGTTGCTGAGGAAGGTCTTATCATAAGAAATCCGGAAGTTGGTAAGCATGGTTGTCCATTTATCATACCTGTCCGTCAACTGAGCGTTCAGAAGTGTGGGATTCTCATGTTTATCATAATTGCCTGTAACGGTATTATATTCATAATAGTAATAAGGGATTGCCCAGTTCTTCTGAGTCTGGTTCCTCAAGTCATAGTTAAAGGAAGCATCCAGCTTAAGCCCCTCGATAAAAGGAACCTTATAACTTGCCGTAAACGTAGAAAATAATGGATTATCAGAAAAATTATCAAAGCCACGCTGATCGTCCAGCAAGGTATTTTGATTAAGCCTTCCCGGGCCAATTAGTCCGTTAGGATATTTACCAATAACAGTAGGATTTGCCCCTAAAAGACTGGCCCAATCTATATTAGGCCCGGTACTAGGATAATGTTTATTCTTCATCGTACCCCAGATATTGGCGCCCACGGTAAGGTTTTTAACCAAATCAATATCTATTTTTGTACGCCAGTTATATTGTTTATATAACATGGTATTTCCATAAAAATTGCCGTTCTGTTGTAATGAACCAAAAGAAAGCAGGTAACGTACTTTATCAGTTCCACCGTTTACCTGGAAATTTAAGTTTTTTACATAAGAATCATGCAGCGTTAGCCCTACCCAATCAGTGTTCGGATTCGATATAGGATCTGAACCATCCTTCATTTTTTGAATCTGGTCAGCTGTATATTGAGGAGTAAAGGTCGAAGAATCGCGGCCTGTACGATAATAGACTCCTTCATTATAAACCTGTGCATATAGTGCTGCATGCATCATATCGGGAACCTTGGTAGGACTGTTATCTGCATAATTATAAGAAAGACTAAATTCAGCTTTTCCTCTTGTCCCGTTTTTGGTAGTAACCAGGATAACCCCATTAGCGGCGCGGGCGCCATAAATAGCAGCAGAAGCATCCTTCAGTACAGAAAAACTTGCAATATCCTCCGGATTTAAATGGCTCAATTCATCAGTACCACGTGGTACACCATCAATAACTACTAAGGGCGCGTTAAGGGCAAGCAAGTCGCCATAAGAAGAACCGGGGGGAGGAGTAGTACTAAGACCACGAACTAAAATATCCGGATTGTCCTGGCCTGGTATACCGTTCCGTTGGTTCACAATTAACCCGGAAAGACGGCCTTCTAAAGAATTACCCACGTTTGGGGATGGGCTCTTGGCAACTTCAGTACCTGATACTGTAGAAACCGAACCCGTTAATGTAGTTTTCTTTTGCGTGCCATACCCCACAACTACTACCTGCCCCAATTCTTTATCGGAACGCTCCAAATCTACGTTAACAGATGAACTGTTACCTACTTTCACTTCCTTTTCAGTATAGCCAATATAACTAATAACGAGTGTTGACTTAGCCGGTGCATTGATTTCAAAAGTTCCATCAGCTTTAGATACCGTTGAAACTGTGGATCCCTTTACCTGTATAGTTGCTCCCGCTAAAGGCGAACCGTCGTCGTTTGCTACTTTACCCGTAATTCTTTGCTGCGCGCTGGCAAAAAATGAAAGCAAGCAGAAAGAGAGTGAAAGTAACAATTGGGGCTTTCTTAATTTGTGCCCGAAAAAGGTTGTAATAAAAAGAATAAATCTTTCCCATACCAAGTTTAAATACATAAAAAAAAATTTAGAGATTAAATTTATAAAGTCCTGAATTGCTGCAAGCGAACAGAATTCATGGCAAATATACATTTTTTCAATCGATTTCATAAAAATTTTATAAAAATTTGTTAACCGAATGTTAACCATTGATTATCAATAATTTAAAAGCATATTATAGCGATTAATAGACCTGTTAAACCAAAAGACTGATTAAATAAAAAGAATTTGGTGTAAAAATTTTGTCCATAGTTAAAGCAGTAAAAACATTATTCTGTGAATATAGAATTATATTACATAGGTTTGCTTTGGCTTTTATTAAATTCTGATTCTCAAAGTGAGTAATAAGCCATAAAATGTAATATTGTATTATATAGAAATGCACATCAAATGGGTCAAAAGCGCGTTACTATTTATGATTTGGCAAAAGAACTTGGCGTTTCAGCCTCCTATATTTCAAAGGCATTAAACAGCCATCCTTCAGTCAATGCGAAAGTAAGAGAATCTGTGAGGAAAAAGGCGTTTGAATTAAATTATAAGATTAACGCACAGGCAGCCAACCTACGGCTGGGCTCTTCCAAAACAATAGGAGTTATTGTTCCACATATCGATCAAAGTTTTTTTTCTGATGCAATTGCGGGTATGGAAGAAATATGTTTTAAGAACAATTATAGCCTCATTATATGTCAGTCGCATGAATCGTATTCGCAGGAATGCAAAGCAATTGAAACCCTCATTCATCAAAATGTAGCATGTATTTTAATTTCTATATCTGCAGAAACTCATTCGCATACTCATCTTGAAAATATTCAAAAACACCATATTCCCCTGGTGCAGTTTGATCGCTGTATGGAACAGGTAGCTGGTTTTAAAGTTTCTAACAATAATAAAGAGGCTGCGTATCAAGCCACAAAAGAACTTTTTAAAAATGGTTATAAAAGTATTGCATTTATCGGCGGGCCGCCTCATATAACCATTTTCAAACACCGAAAAGAAGGTTTTATAAGTGCTCTTAAAGAATGTGGACTAAGCATTCCCCATAATTTTATGGTTGAAGACTCTTTAACAATTGAAACCGGGGTTAAAACTGCAACCAATCTTCTATCTTTGAAAAAGCCCCCGGATGCATTTCTTACGGTTTCTGATAATCAGGCTCTGGGAATTTTGAAGGTTGCAGCCTTAAAGGGAATAAAAGTGCCTGAACAACTCGGCATTTTTGGTTTTGCCAACGAAACTTTCTCCAGTATTATTAAGCCTACTCTTTCGTCAGTTAATCAAAAAAGTAAAGAATTAGGCCAACATGCTGCAAAAATTTATTTCGATCTTATTCTTAAAAATAAAGGGCCTCAGCTAAATAACTATGAAGAGATAATTAAAAGTGAAGTAATCATCAGAGAAAGCACAAAAAAACGAAAAGATTAAAGATTAGTTACCGATCGAAAGTTATTTTTTTTATTTGATAACCGGTACAAACTTTCACCCACTTATATGCATAATTATTACTCCGTGGATCTCACGTTGGAACTTACCACTAATTATCGTTCTACAACAAAAAAGCGGAGAAAGTTTGGTATTGTAAATTATTTTTCTATCTGATTTAGAGCATTGCTGAGATTAGAATCCACGTCGTTGCCGCCTGGCATTGAGTAGCGAATCCATATTGTCAAATTCGTCAGGCACCGCCTTTATCAATTGTAATTGTTGAGCATTCGATTTTACACCACCTTTCGGTACCTCAATGCCTGCAGCCCATACAATCGCGTTCAATAAAAAACGCCGGTAATTGTCATTGAGCAATGCCGAATGATAATCCATGCCACCATAGATTATACCGCGGGCCTTACCATCTTCGTAAGCCCAGGTGATGCACCTGGGGGCTATCACACCTTGATTTGTTTTTGGCGCTTCACCCATTAACAAATCAGTGCGATGAGGATCTTCCGGAATTACCATAAACCTGGAAAATATTTCGTCCTTATAAGTCCAGGGGCCAACGCCATGCATAATAGGATGTTTCGTGCCGGATTGAATAGGAGTTACCGTCCAAACTCCCAGCGGATTATGTGAATATCCATCTACAAACCCTCCACCAAACCAACTTCTGTATAGATTAGCTGCCGTATAATTAGTAGCCGCAACCGCCCAATGAAGAATAACAATTCCCATACCTGCCTTATGAAGACTGTCCACCTGGTCTAAATACCGCATCACGCCTCTATCGTAACTTCTCTTATTCTCTCCGCTTGGTGGAAAGAGGGGATGTGTACGGTCCTTACTGCTCCCTTCCGCACTGCTCTCAATCACAATTGCTGCCACATCTTTCATATCATTGATATCAAGTTCTGTTCTTTTATAAATAAAGCGGGTTACAACCCTCACACCTGTAATATTGCTTACGCTATCCAGGCAATGTTGCAGAACAAGGAGATCTTTCTCTGTTTCGTGCCGGGAAGGTCCCGCATGGTCTTTAGGGCCGGCCATAAAATAGATCACTTTCGTTGGCATTTTTTTCTGGCCGTAAACCCCGGTTAACAAAAAACATGTCATTAAACCAATGATAACTTTTCTGCTATTTTTTATTTTCACGACTTAGGCTTTTATTTTTATGATGAATTATTTCTTTTCCGGAAGCGCAAATACAATATATCCTCTTGGAACATCCTCATCTTTTTTTGTTTTATCTTTAATCCTGCTCGTAGAACACACAACCAGGTATTGTCTTCCGTTAGCCTCATACATGGCAGGCATACCTCCGGGATTTGATCGCCCGAGATCGTATTCCCAAAGGACATTGCCGTTATCTGCGTCATATGCATATACCCTCCCGTCTCCGGCGGTAGCAAATACCAGCCCTGTAGCGGTTACCACCATGCCTTTCCTTATGGAACCATTTGGATAACCAAGACCTTTACCGCCTGGAAAATCCTCGTCATCATTACCTAAAGGAACTTTCCACTTTATCGTACCCTTATTGAGATCGTAAGCAACAATCCATGACCACGCTGGTGTCAGAATATCAGAGGCTGCTTCACCCCAGTTATTTGCTTCTATATAAATCGATTTAGGACCTGTATAATCGGCAGGATAGCCTACATCTTTTTTTGGCGGGAAAGTCGGGAGCGGCACACTGCCGGAATCCACAACGGGGCCTCGTGGAATCTGACTGTCATCAGTACCAGCCCCTCCATTCATGAACCCACCTCTTTCGCCTCGCATTAAAAAGAAATATAAACTCGTAATTGATGCATCATCCAGATGAGGTAATGGGGGCATTCTTCCCTTACCGGTATTGATAATTTGTTTAAATGCGTCGGGGGTTACTCCATCATCCACAAGGTTGAGCAGGCTTTTACCCAGACCCGGTATCCCTTTTTTATCTGCACCATGACAAGATTGACAGAACTGTGTATACATAACTTGTGCTTGTGCCAGGCGATCAGCCGACATTCCAAATTTCGGCCTGTTTGGGTCCCTTACCTTTAAGCGGTAAATGGATCCGGCTTCTTTGGTTTGAACGTACACGATTCCTTTTTCCGGGTTAGAAGCAGTGTTGCCGAAGTTGGCACCACCTGTAGATCCTGGCATGGCAATCGTTTCATATTTATCTGAGAGTGGTTGAAATAGTCCCACCTTCGCCGCATTGATCCTTTTTATCATTTCTGCTTTTTTCGCTGAGTCATAATAAGGATTAAGATCATCAACAGATACCGTTTGACGATTAAATGGAGGAACTACAGTAGGAAATGGCTGTGTTGGCCATGATTCTTCGTTCGGCATTTCGCTTTTAGGTACCGGCCTTTCTACAATTGGCCACAATGGTTCACCCGTAACCCGATTAAGGACATATAAAAATCCTGTTTTGGCAGCTACTGCAACTGCATCTACCGCTTTTCCATTATGCTGAACGGTTATAAGTTGAGGAGCTGCAGTCAGATCATAGTCCCATAAATCGTGATGCACTGTTTGGAAATGCCAAAGACGTTTGCCGGTACGGGCATCAATAGCAAGGATACAATCACCAAATAAATTACTTCCATGCCGGTCAGCACCATCGTAATCATAAGTAGGCGAACCGGTGGGGAAATAGGCGATGCCGCGTTTTTCATCCACAGATATTTCTCCCCATGTATTGGCAGCTCCCGAATATTTATAAGCTTCTTTTGGCCATGTATCATATCCATATTCACCCGGGAGAGGAATGGTATGAAAGACCCACACCATTTTGCCGGTGATAACATTATATGCCCGAAGGTCTCCCGGGCCTACAAACGGGTCTTCCCCTGGCGCTGAACCTACTAAAATAAGGTCTTCAAAAATATGTCCGGGTGTAGTGGATGTCATTCTGCCCAACGTTTGCGGGTCTCGATCTACGCCCAACCTCATATCGGTATACCCTTTGCCGGTTGCACCAAAATCCATAATTGATTTTCCAGTATTAGCATCAATCTCCTGCATCGTATTATTGAGAAAAATGATAAGGCGTTTTTGTTTTTTGTCCTTACTCTCCCAAAAATTAACGCCTCTGGGTATGATTCCCCTAAGCCCCTTATGAATCCATATTTCCTTACCAGTACGTAGCATCAACAGCTATAAGGGAACTATTTCTGCCAAGTACATACATTACATTATCAACAATGATGGGATTAAAATTGTATCCGGCCTTATCATAAGTCGGAACAACAAACTGAACCTGCAAGTTATCGACATTTGATTTTGTGATTTGATCAAAATCCACAAATTTGGAATTATCAGGACTTCCCCCATAATCATTCCATTCCTTGTGCTGATTATTTGATACAGATTCTGGTGATTCACCACAACCAATAACTAACATTAGTATGGCAATAAATGATAAGACAAAAAACAAAGAAATTTTGTTTTTAAAGGATAAATGTGTCATGTAAAGGTGAGTTTTAGTATGAAAATATATTTTTGGGAACATTAATATTTGTTTTAAAAGTTGTTTTAAAAATCATCGGTTCTGAAAGGAGAAGCAGGCAACCCTTCCTTATTGTACAAGTTAGGATTTACCGGGCTATCTGCCCAGGCATATCTTACATAAAGTGGATGCGGCACCTCGTCACTTGAGACAATTATTTTATTTCCCTCTATTTTTGCTTTCGCCCATATAAATTTTTTATCAGCCCCAGCAATGGCAAACTCGTCCGGATTTTCGCCATCATTGGTTATTAAACCGCTTCCAATATTGGTAAATGAGATAATAATTTTGTTGCCTTCAATTTTTTGCGATTGAAAAAGCGGCCCACTGCCGACAATATTTTCACCGTATACCATTTTTTCTGCCAGCAGTGCCAATCTTCTGCCCGGTTCATCTTTATTCCAGGGATGTATGTCGTTCCATTCGCCGATATCAATCGTTACCGCCATACCTGTATTCGGAAGGGAAAGCGCTTTAAACTGGGCATCACGCAATAAAGCCCAACTACTTTCTGAAGGCAGATAATTATAATCGCCATAATTGGGCAACTGCACGAACAGGAATGGAAGCTCGCCCAGCTTCCATTTTTCACGCCAATCGGTGATTTCTGCAGTTTGTAATCCTGCATATTCTTTCGCCCGGGAGACATTACTTTCACCCTGATACCATAGAAACCCTTTAACAGTATAATTGATAACCGGGGCAATCATGCCATTATACAACGCTGTCGGTGAATTTTGTGCAGAAACAAATCCCCCCCGACCAGACGATCCTTCCCGGGGTACAAACACCTCGCCTACTTTGTACTTCCAGTACCCTACAAGGCTAACAGTATCACTTCCGGAAAACAGATAATAAGGTTTGTCCGGAACAAAACCGCCTTTGCCGCTATTGTTGGTTATTTTTACCACAAATAAATTTTTACCTGCTTTCAGTAGATCTGAAGGTACATTATACCTACGTTCGGAATACATAGAGCGGGTTCTTCCAACTTGTTTTCCGTTAATATATAAAACATCCGCATCAATAATTCTCCCCAGGTAAACTCGTGAAGGTTTGCCGACCATTGATGCAGGAACATCTATCTCTTTTCTATACCAGACAGTGCCATTGAGGTCTTTGACGCCCTGGTCTTCCCAGAAAGCCGGAACAGTAATGGTTCTCCAGCCTTTCGGAACATAGGCCTGATCATACCAAGGTATCGGGCCATTCAGTCCTTTATCATTTGTTGATTCTTGTTGCCGCCCAGGAAAACCTGCACCTGGCCTCCGCATACTATTAATATAGGCAGTGTCTTTGTTCTTTTCAACAGTGCTGATGATATTCGGAAACTCTTTTAATCCATCTTCGCTTATCCACGCTTCAATTGGAGTGCCGCCAACACTTGAATTTATGAGCCCTATCGGTACATGATATTTCTCGTAGAGGTGCTTTGCGAAAAAATAGCCAACTGCTGTAAAGGGGGCTATATTTTTTGGATTGGCCCATTCCCAGGAACCTCTGCTCATCTCTTCCTGAGGGCCGGTTAGAACCGGATGGATCGGCACCTTGAACTGTCGGATCTCGGGATTATTAACTTCTTTCATTTCTTTTCCATAAGTAGCATCGTCATAGCCTAATTGGTATTCCATGTTGGATTGACCGGAACAAAGCCAGACATCACCTATTAATATATCGTTTATAGTGATTTTATTGCTGCCGGTAATGTTCATAGTATAAGGGCCACCGGCTTTCATCGGGGTGAGTAATACGGACCATTCACCATTTACATTGGCAATGGTTTTATACGTTTTCCCGTGGAAGCTGATATTTATTCTTTCGTTTTTGTTTGCCCAACCCCATATCTTTACTTTACTGTCTCGCTGCAATACCATGCCATCGCTGACAAGTTTTGGTAATCGTATCTGACAGAAGGAATTAACTGCAAATAAGAAAGTAAGGAAAAATAAGATACTTCTTTTCACGATGATACTCATTTAAATTTATTTAGCATTAATTAAAAATAAATATTTCCATTTTATTTTTAATAATTCCTGATAGTTGCATATACTCCATAAGACTCATTATTTATATGATATAAAGGACGTAATGAATATATTTTTCCCCCATTCGCTAAGCGAAATTCGTTGTTACCTGAAACAGAGAGGTTTTTCAATATTTCTTCCTTCGTCCCTTTTAAGATAAGTTCGGATGGTGTTTCAAAAGCCAACAACGTCGGACCGTAGAATAAGGCCAAAACATTCGCATCATCAGGCATGACCTTTAAATGAAAGCCGTAGTGAAAAACAAGCTTCACTTTATCATTATTCTTCCACTTTCGATTTATCCTGTAATAAGATGATGGTGAAATATGTGTTTGCTGCTTTTTACCATTAAGATACACCTCAACATCATTGGCCCAGGCCGGTATGAATAAGTTAAGACTAAATGTAGATTCCTTTTTTACCGATACATTAAAATCCACGGATGAATCAGCGGGAAAATTTCCGTTCTGTTCTAAAATAATATTTTTATCTGTCCATGATACTTCAGAAGGAATGTAAAGATTTACCCATAAATCATTATCGCTATGATAATAGATGCCGGCGTTTAGTGAAGCAAAAGCTTCTATGCTGGTACCATTGCAACAGCGAAAATCGTTTTTTTTGAGGAATTCTTTAACTCTGGGTGAGCCCAGTGGCAAATGATACACGTTTGTACCATCAAGCGAATTTTGAGTGGGTAATACTGCGTTATAAAAAGTATTCATATATACATCGGCGTACTTGGAAGCTGTAGTCCATGTGAAAAGAGTAGAAGTTAGCTTTTGGGTATTGTGTGTTACGCACGACTCGGCAATCCCCTTTGTCAGGGTGTTAGCAAGATGATCAGGTAGGCCCCAATGTTCCGCAGTAAGTGAAGTACTTGTGGTAACATTTGGACGGGGACCACTGCTGGAACCATTCGCATATGCATGATGATCAATAAGCATGTTCCAAAAGTTTATAGCTGCATCATGATACAAAGATTCTTTCGTGATTGAATATCGTTCGGCAATTCCATTAACCAGTACCACATGAGTATTGGCGTGTAAACCACTTAAAATATCCTGGCCCTTTGATAACGGGACGTCGAACCATTTACGGTCAAATATTTTAGCTAAAGCCAGATGATCCGGGTTGTGTGAAATTTTATACAGACGGTATAAAACATCATTCATGCCGCCGGGTTCATTTGAGGGATTTGCTGTGGCGGTATAAAGCATTTTCTCAATAGATTCAGGGCTAAGCTTTGACATCCGCATTTTTACATACGATGCCATGTTTGTAACCATTTCATAAGCTTTTTTATTACCGGTATGAACATAAACGTCCAACAACCCCTGCATAATCTTATGATAGGTATAATAAGGTGCCCAAACTCCTCCAAATTTTGTTTCCAGGATATCAAAATTCTTTTCAGGAAAGGCGCTTAAGTAACCATTCCCAAGCGCTTGCTGACATTTGTATAATTCATCTACCATATACTTAAGCCGATTAGCCAGTAAGGAATCGTGATATCTTTCCACGAGGTATGAAACTGCGGATAAATAATGTCCCGTAAAATGTCCTCGTAAACCTATGTTTGGTGCTTCCCAGCCTTCTAACGGTTTTGCAGTTGAAGGAAGCCCGGCGTTTACCTTAAAGTTATGAAGCAGCCTGTCCGGGTCAAGCGATTTCAAATAAGCGGTATTCAGATCTTCACGATCCTTTATCCATGATGGTTTAAGCGTAACAGAGGCATTAGAAAAAGGCATCGCTTTTTCAACACCAGAATTAGAGGCAGTATTCTGAGAAAAAACACTGGAAGAACGTAAAAGAACCAGGTTGACTATTAATGCCACTGTTACTAATTTCTTTCTCATCTTTTTAAATTTCTACTATTTTAATTTGCTGCTGTTTGTGCCACTTCACATGCGATTGTATGAAAGTATTATTGGCAAAAAAGCTTTATTACAAAAAATAGAATATGTATTTATTTCAGTGTATTTGTTTTTATAAAGCAATAAGTGTATATGTTTTACCTGCCTGCGTCGGCAGATCATAAAGCATTGTTTCTTTCAACTGCGGCAGTGTAATCGTTGCTTTCGGAGATATAACAGGTGTCGCAGTGTTTTTTGTTTCATAAAAAGGGTTTGGATTTTTGCCAACCGCTTTCTTTAAATGGTTACCAGTACTCAATTTCATTTGATTCGGTACTCTTATGCGCAAATTACCTCCTATGGTTGATCGGATAACAGCTTTTACTACTTTGCCGTTTTTCCATTCCATGTCCACAATCTCAAATCCGCCTCGCGCACGCAATCCAGAGATACTACCTCCAGGTAACCATACATCAGGAAGTGCTGGAATTAAATCAATATCACCATCAGCGCTTTGCATCAGCATCTCAGTAATGCCTGAGGTACAACCGAAATTACCATCAATCTGGAAGGGTGGATGTGCGTCAAATAAATCATTATAAGTACCGCCTCCGCCGCCGCGGCTAAAGCCTCTTTGGACTGGGGAAAGTTGATTTTGTATAAGCTTGTAAGCATGGTTACCATCCAGCATTCTGGCCCACCAGTTTATCTTCCAGGCCATACTCCAGCCTGTTGATACATCTCCGCGTTGAATAAGCGTGTTCCTCGCAGCACTATATAATTTTGGCGTCCGATAAGGAGATATCTGATTCGATGGGAACAATCCATATAAATGTGAAATGTGGCGGTGATGATCATTTGGATCATCTATATCATCAAGCCACTCCTGTAGCTGGCCGTGCTGACCAATATGCATAGGCGGCAGGAGACTTCGCTTTTGACGTAAAGTATCGGCAAAAGCGCCATCTTTATGGAGGATTTCCGCTGCCCTTATAGCATTTGTAAACACATCAAAAACAATCTGGTTGGTCATCGTCACACCAGCATCCAATGAAGACCCCTTGTGTGCTTGTGGCGCATTTTCAGGCGACTCATCAGGAGATACTATTAACCAATGGTGTCTCGGATCTTCAATAAGGTAATCTACATAAAACATTGCTGCGCCTTTTAATACCGGATATACAGAAGCCAGGAATGCTTTATCACCACTATATAAGTAATGTTCCCATAGCTGCTGAGTAGTCCATCCGCCGCCATTACTCCAGGCTCCCCAGAAAGCACCATCTATTGCACCTGTAGCCCTCCATATATCTGTATTATGATGCGCCATCCAACCTCGGGCACCATACATATCATGCGCAGTCTTTTTTCCTGCTTCTGCCAATTCTTTCACCATTTGAATATATGGTTCATGCAATTCAGCGAGATTGGTTTTTTCAGCCGGCCAATAATTCATTTCCGCATTAATATTAATAGTGTATTTGCTGTCCCACGGTGGAAATAACTTGTTGTTCCATATACCTTGCAGGTTTGCCGGCTGGCCACCTGGCTGAGAAGAGGAAATTAGTAAATACCGGCCAAACTGGTAATATAGTACTACAAATTGCGGATCATTGGTCGAATCAAAATTTTTCAAACGCTCATCCGTCGGAAGCTTAGCAGCCTCTGAGGTTCCAAGGTTTAACTTTACGCGGTCGAAATATTTTTGATAAGCGGCTATATGAGCCTTCCTGATATCAGCAAATGACTTTGGATATGCTTTATCGAGATAAGATGCCGCCCTCGCATTTTCGTTGCCGCTGATGTCTTTATAATTATTGAAGTTGGTAGCAATGGAAATATAAATCGTTACTTCATTCGCATTTTTTACGAAAACCATGCTGTCGTTTGAATTAATACTACCGCCATTCAGCTTGAACTTTGCAATTCCTTTGAATCTTACCTTGCCTTCTACTTTTTCATGATCTATTGTAACGCCTGAAATTGTCAGTTCTTTATTTCCTGTCGTTTTCATTGTTGCCCTGGGTTCCGGCGTTGAAATAAAAGCGCTAAATGAAAGGCTGGCTGGTTTGCTTGCTGTCAGATGCATAACAATTACCCGATCCGGAAATGAAGCCAATACCTCTCTTTTATAAGTAATCCCATTAATCGTATAGGAAGTCGTAGCGACGGCTCTTTCAATATCAAGATCCCTGTAATAATTGGTATAATTGTTATGTTCATCGAAAACAAGATTCAGGTTGCCAACAGGCTCAAACATCTGTCCTTGAGACTTTTTACTGATAATGACCCTGTCTGCTAACTTTTCCGCCTGTTTTTGCTCCCCTGCAAATATCAATCGACGAATCTCTGCCAATGAATCCAGTGCCAAAGGATTATCATTTCGATTCGGACTGCCACTCCAAACGGTCTGTTCATTTAACTGAACCGTTTCTGTATCTACATTCCCATAAATCATAGCTCCCAGTCTTCCGTTGCCTATGGGCAATGCATTTTCCCACGTACTTCCTGATGGTTCATTATACCAAAGCTTTAAATCAGCTTTTTGAGCAAAGGAACTGCCGCCAACTAACAGTAAACAAACAAATAATACTTTTTTCATTTTTATTAATATTTCTTTATCTATAATATTCAATAACAGCAAGCAAGGGCTATGCAATTTTTTTAATTAAAAAATCATTTCTGATTAATATCTTAAGCACTGTAATTGATGAAGAGTTGTTCAAAGGTTATCGAAATAAGGAATACAAGCATGTTTATTGAAAACAACAATTAAATAGAACTTCTGCAATACGAACAACTTCAAGCAAACTATTCAATAATAAGTGTCAATTTTACATTTATAATGCTAATGTAAGCATATTTCGATAAAGTGAACACGTTTACAAAAATATTTTATGGGTACATTATTTTACATAAATCCATTTTAAATACCCGGCAAGGATACGCCTTAATCACACATACGTTTTAATGATAATACAATAAACATCCTTTTTAGTTTCTGTTTCTTCTATGTAGCTTGTTTGACGTTTCTTATTTACTTGGCACCCGGAGGGCAATTTTTCCTCAAATAATCTGTGTATAATTTAGATAAAAATTTTCTCGTTCCTTCTCCTTCTGAAAGGGCATGAGTACGATTTGGGAAGGGCATAAACTGAAAGGTTTTGTTGTATTTAATCAATACATTCAACAATGCTTCTGCATTGTCGTATTGTACATTGTCATCACCTGTGCCATGAATAAACAAAAGATTTCCCTGCAAATTTTTTGCATAATGAACAGGGGAACCTAAAATGTAATTTTCTTTATTCTCAGGAATCAATCCCATATATCTTTCCTCATAAACATTATCATAGAAAAAAAGGTTAGTTAACGGAGCGATAGAAATTCCTGTTTTATAAATTTCAGGATACTGGAACATGAGGTTAAGAGTAGAAGAACCGCCACCACTCCAGCCCCAAACAGCCACACGATCTTTATCAAAATAAGGCTTTTCAAGAATTTTTTTAGCAGCCATTGCCTGATCGTGAATATTCAGTCTGCCAATCTCTCCATAAATAGATTTGCGCCATGCCGCACCTCGCAGAGAAGGTGTTCCACGGTTATCAACTGAGATTTGAAAGTATCCGTCCTTGCTCATATCTCCGTCGTAAAGAAAATTATCCTGCGCACCAAATTGGTCGTCAATAGTTGATGCTGCAGGTTCTCCATACACATAAAATACAACGGGATACTTTTTCGTAGAGTCAAAATTATCAGGATAAACCATCCATCCGTCTAAAGTGATATTATCTTCTGTTGTTACTTTAAAATATTTCACATTGCTGTTTTCATCCACCTTTAAATTATTGGCGATACTTTTTTCAGGATCCAATGGTTTGCCGTCAGGTAAAGAGATCCATTCTGCAGCAGGGTAAGTTTTGTAATTAGAAAAAGAATGTACCGCGTATCTGGCTTCAGGGGAAATATTATAATCATGAGTTCCGACTTCACCAGGCGGGGAAAGCAATTCTAATTTGCCGGTTCCATCCAGTTTGGTACGATACAAATACAGTTGGGTGGCATTATTCGGCGAAGCCATAAAATAAACATACCCATCTTTTCCATCAATACATTTGATCGTTTGAATATCGTAATCACCTTTGGTAACCAACGTTTCTTTGCCCTCGCGATTTACCAGGTAAATATGGCGCCAACCATCTTTTTCACTCACCCACAAAAAATCTTTACCACCATTCAACCAATCCCAGCCGGTCGGGTCATCATCGTTCCACCTGGATTTTATATCGATAAACGCTTTATCCTCTTCTGTATAAAAATTTGTGGCGTCGCCGGAATTTACGTCGCAGAAAAACAATTTGCTTTCATTTTGTTTACGGTTCAATTGTTGCAAAACTACCTGTGAAGAATTATCTGCCCATTCCATCCTGGGGATATAATGTTCACTGGGATCGCCAGGAACTTTCATCCACTTGATGTTGTCATTAGCTACCGTAACCACACCAATCCGCACCGGAGATGGCGGCTGGCCAACTTTTGGATATTCAACAGGAATTACGATTGAGTAAACAGAATCGGTAGTATTAAGCATGTAGTAATCACGTGTCTTTGTTCCATCCACCTGCCAGAAAGCTATTTTCTTACTATCGGGGCTCCAGCGAAAACCATCACGGCAACCGAATTCTTCTTCATACACCCAATCAAAAGTTCCGTTTACAAATTTACGTGTACCGTTTACCGTTAGTGGCTTTACCACATGTGTTGAAAGATCTTCCACATACAAATTATGACCACTCACAAAAGCTGCATTTTTTCCATCAGGAGAAATCTTTGCAAACATCAACGATTGCGAAGGAAGTTTTTTGCCCAATTGGAATAATTGATTGGTCGCTAAATTTAATATCCAATAATCACCACGCGTATTATATCTCCAGACTTTAGCCGTATTCGTAAATATCAAAAGCATTTTGTAACCAGGAGAAAAACTGTAAATATTAAAATTAAGAGGGGCTGTTGCGCCTGCAGGAACCAGTTGATTCCGGTTAACCAGAATACTTTTGTCGCCACTTTTAATGTCAGTTTTTACAATATCCCCATCCTGAACAGACAAAGTACTTTTGCCATCATCTGCCCAATAAACGGGCTTGGGCCTGAACTGCGAATAGGAAGTGACGGTGCTTATTGTAAAGATGACAATGAATAAAAATCGCATAGGTTGATTGTTCATACTTTTTATTTGTCGGGTAAAATTAAACAAACCACATAAGCTTACCTTGCCATTTATAAAAATGGACTTAATGAAAACTCTAAATTTTTGCTAAAAGATAAAGGCGTGTTTTTTGCCTTTCGTGTACTGAAAGTTTCTGTTTTAAACCTTACAGGTTTTAAATAAATTTGTGTATGGCAGAAAAAGAAAAAGTACGAATTGATAAATATTTATGGGCCATCAGGATTTTTAAAACGAGAAGTATCGCCGCCGACGCCTGCAATTCAGGAAAAGTAAAAAGCAATGGAACCAATGTGAAACCCTCCAAGACGGTGGCAATAGGCGATCAATATGATATAAAGACTGAGCACAAAAAATGGAAGATTGAAGTAACCTCTTTGCTTCATAATCGAGTAAAATATGAAGAGGCCATAAAACATTATCTTGACCTTTCACCGGAGGAAACTGCGGTTAAAACACAATCCAGCGCTTTTGTTTTTAACACGGGCAAAAGAAAAAGTAAACAAGGGCGGCCAACAAAAAAAGAGAAAAGAAGGTTGGATGATTTGTTGGGTGAATCGTGAATGGTCAAGGGAGACAGGCAATGACAATGGGCAAATTTAACAAACTAATTAAACCTTTTGAATGAAAATTGATATCATCTCTGTTGTTCCAAAACTAATGGAAAGTTTTTTTGAACATTCCATTTTAAAAAGAGCAAGAGAAAAAGAGTTGCTGGAAGTGAACCTTATTAATTTAAGAGATTTTACCAATTACAAACATGGGCAGGTAGATGATTACCAGTTCGGTGGCGGTGCAGGTTTGGTAATGATGATAGAACCGTTGGTAAATGCAATCGAATCGCTTCAGGAAAAAACGTCTTATGATGAAATTATTTTTCTTACTCCGGATGGAGAAATGTTTGATCAAAAAATGGCAAACTCTCTTTCTTTAAAAAATAATTTATTACTTGTTTGCGGCCATTATAAAGGTATTGATCAAAGAGTACGGGACCATTTTATCACTAAACAAATTTCTATTGGTAATTATGTTTTGAGTGGTGGAGAATTAGGCGCTGCAGTTTTAGCAGATGCAATTGGCAGGTTAATTCCGGGAGTTTTAAATGATGAAACTTCAGCGCTTACTGATTCTTTCCAGGACAATTTACTGGCTCCTCCGGTTTACACAAGGCCAGAAGAATTCCGGGGATGGAAAGTTCCTTCGGTTTTAATGAGTGGAAATCATGCAAAAATTGAAGAATGGCGATATAAAAAATCAATTGAGATCACGAAAGAAAAAAGACCGGATTTGTTCGATTCAGATTGAATTAAAAAGAAGCTTTTGTACCTAACACTTTTGAATTAATCTTTCCCTTAACTGCTTTCTGCTCTTCATATTTTCCCTTTTTAAGAAAAAAAGAATCGACAGATTTTGATTCAGGATCAACAATAAAATATTCCTGAACGCCAAACTTCTCATACACCAATTTCTTCTCTTTATAATCCAATTTAGAAGTTGAAGGCGATAAAATTTCAATTATCAAATCCGGTGCGCCAAATAATCCACTTGTCTTTATTTTATGAAGATTCTCATTTTTTATAAATAAAATATCAGGCTGTAAGATATTTTGATTTGAAAAATGAACATCAGTAGGCGCAATTAAAATTTTACCAATTTTGCTTTTTCTTAAAAAATTTGAAACTTCTATATTAATCTCATTTAAAACTTCCTGATGTAAAATGTTTGGTGCCGGGCTCATAATTAGTTTATTATTGATAAGCTGACACAATGTGCCTTCAGGAAGGCTTTCCCAAACTTCCAGCATTGTTTTTAGAGGACGTGTTAATGTTTGTGTCATGCTTTTTTAAAATTACATATATTTTCCTTGACAGCAAAAGAACAAATTGCGGCAGTTTTTATTTAGAAGGATGGTGAAATGATGCCTTTAAAGATTAATCAGAATCTTCCTTTTTGCTAAGTAAAGAATATAAAAGGGGGGCACTTTTCACTGGCTGTTAATATAAATATAAGAATCGCCTTTCAACATTGGGAAGCAACCTTTTTAATTCTTTTTTCGACTTATTATTAGATCCTCTGATTTAAGATTAAATGGTTAAGGTTTTAATTGTCCGGGCTTTTTAAAAAAGCCCGGTTCTATTTACGCTACTGTCTTTTCTTTATATTCCGCGTCCGACATATCAGGAATTTCTTCCGCTTTATATTCGCCTGCATCTAATTTCTTTTTCGTCTCTTCAAATGCTTTTAAAGTAATATCCACATCTTCATCAGTATGTGCGGCTGTAGGAATGATCCTGAAAATAATTTCGCCTTTAGGAATTACCGGATAAACCACTACAGAGCAGAAAATATTATAATTCTCGCGGATGTCAGTCACCATATTGGTTGCTTCCGGTAAACCTCCTTTCATATAAATCGGAGTAACAGGACTGTTGGTTGCTCCAATGTCAAATCCTTTTTCTTTTAATCCTGTCTGCAAACGGTTTACAATGTGCCATAATTTTTCACGCAATTCGGGCATGGTTTTCAACATTTCCATTCTTGTCAACATTCCGTCCACTACTACCAAAGGAAGGCTCTTTGCATAAATTTGAGAGCGGACATTATATCTCAAAAATTCAATTACTTCTTTTGGGCCGGCAATAAAGGCACCGATACTTCCCATGCTCTTTACAAATGTGCTGAAGTAAAGGTCAACATCTTTTTGGCAACGCTGGGCTTCATCAGCTCCTGCACCTGTTGGCCCCATCGAACCAAAGCCATGCGCATCATCTATCAAAATTCTGAAATTATATTTCTTCTTCAGTGCAACAATTTCTTTTATGTTTCCCTGTGTACCGCTCATGCCGAAAACGCCCTCAGTGATCACTAAAATTCCACCGCCTGTTTTCTTTGCCATTGCTGTGGCACGTTGCAGTTGTTTCTCACAATCATCAATATCGTTATGCTTGTATTTGTAACTATATCCAATATGTAATCTTACACCATCGACCAGGCAGGCATGCGCTTCTGAATCATACACGATAATATCATGCCGATTCACCAAAGCATCGATACAACTCATAACGCCCTGGTAACCGAAGTTGAGAAGCATTGCATCTTCACGGCTTACAAAATCAGCTAAAACCTTTTCAAGTTGTTCGTGCAAAACTGTGTTTCCGCTCATCATCCTGGAACCCATTGGATTGCCCATTCCCCATTTTTTTGCGGCAACAGCATCAATTTCTCTTGCTTTAGGATGGTTTACAATTCCTAAATAATTATTTAAACTCCAAACTATTTTTTCTTTGCCGCGAAACATCATCCTGTTTCCCAGTTCGCCTTCTAATTTTGGAAATGCAAAATAACCATGAGCTCTTTTAAGATGGGCACCAAGTGGTCCTGCATCTTTCTTCATCTTTTCAAAAAGGTCATTCATTTAATTTGATTTTGGTTTTAATGTGCGCAAAAGTATGATTTCAGGTTTTAATCATTCTAAAAGCGAACGGAATTTTTTGTCGCAGTTAACCGGCCTGAATTTATAAAAAAAATATATAAAAACTCCTTAAAAAGGTGATGCAAAAGTACACAATAATGAGATTCAGATTGGATTTTCAAAGGCAGTAAACGAAGAAATAGTTTGAATTTTTAATTTTGAAAATTCAATGGCTTATCAGCCAAACAAATCACTGCTCAAATAACGATCGCCCCGGTCACAAACAATAAATACAATTATTCCTTTTTCCAATTCTTTGCTCAATCTTATTGAAGCTGCGGCCGCGCCTCCACTGCTTGTGCCGGCGAAAATACCTTCCTGTTTGGCCAGTTGCCTGCACGTTTCTTCTGCTTCCTGCTGGGAAACATCGATAATGCGGTCAACTCTTGTTGGATCAAAAATTTTAGGAATATATTCCTTTGGCCAACGCCTGATTCCCGGAATCTGCGATCCTTCTGAAGGCTGGCAACCAACAATTTGAATATCCGGATTTTGTTCTTTTAAAAAGGCGGAACAGCCCATTATGGTTCCCGTGGTTCCCATCGAACTTACAAAATGAGTGATTTGCTGATGAGTGTCTCTCCATATTTCAGGACCCGTAGTTTTATAATGCGCTGCAGGATTATCAGGATTTGCAAACTGGTTCAACAAAAAATATTCGCCGCTAGCACCTTTTTCATCCGCGTAATCCCGGCTCGCTTCCATACTTTCCATTAAGGTAACTTTTGCTCCATAAGCCTCCATGGTAAGCACTCTTTCACGAGTAGAATTTTCCGGCATTATCAATTCAATCTGCAGGTTGTAAATATTAGCCATCAATGCCAAAGCAATTCCTGTATTTCCGCTGGTTGCTTCTATCAATTTTGTCTTACTGTTGATGTCGCCTCGTTCCAACGCACTTTTTATCATATTAAGTGCAGGCCTGTCTTTTACGCTTCCGCCGGGATTATTGCCTTCCAGTTTAGCGAAAATTTTTACCTTAGGATTCGGATTTAATCTTTGAAGTTCTACTATTGGTGTGTTTCCTACAGTGTCTAAAATGGTCGGCATTACTTACACGTTATTATTTACAAATTTTTTTTCTACGATTGTTATTTGTGGAATTTGAAAAACCAAAGAACCGGGAGGAACTGATTGTGTCAACCAGACGTTACCACCGATTACAGATCCCTCCCCTACCAGCGTATCTCCACCCAGAATTGTAGCGTTTGAATAGATCACCACATTATCTTCTATACTGGGATGACGCTTTTGCTGCGCCATACTTTTATCAATACTCATTCCGCCTAAAGTAACCCCCTGGTACATCTTTACATTTTTACCAATAACAGAAGTTTCTCCAATAACAATTCCTGTTCCATGATCTATCATAAAATACTCGCCGATTTCTGCAGCCGGATGAATATCAATCCCGGTTTTGCTATGAGCATATTCTGTAAGAATGCGCGGTACGAGAACCACGTCTAGTTTATGTAATGCATGCGCTATCCGGTAAAAACAAAGTGCAAAAAATCCAGGGTAAGCCCTTATCACTTCAAATTCATTTTTTGCTGCCGGATCGCCCTGGTGAATCGCTTCGATATCGGTATTTAAAATACGAAACAGTTCAGGTAAACCGCTAAAAAAATCAGCACTTACTTTATTATGGTCACATTCACTGCAAGCTTTTGTCGCATCAAGAATTTGTTTCAGTTCATCCTGCAGTTTTAATAATTCCTGATTAATGGCATCCAATGTAGTATGGCTACATTTAGACATCTCAGGATATAAAATACATATGAGTTTAGAAGCCCAATTAGCAATAACTTTATTGGAAGGAACCTGTTCTTTTTGTTGCTGCTTTAAGTAAAGATTTTTTAAAAATTCCTCTTTCATTATTCCTCTGTTTTGAATTTAAGGAGTGTAAAATTAAACGTTTATTTCAAGGCATGATACTTTTTTACAAATTGATAGCAGTTGCAACGAGTTTGACGCCTTTCAGTCAGTAAATCAACAAAAAGCGGATATTGTTATTTTCTTTGAGGATTTCAGTTTCACGTCAGTATGTCTGATCACAACTTATGAACCCGAAATGAAGATAGAGAAGCTGTTTTTGGCCATCATCCTTCTTTTTCAATACAAAGCAATACCAGAAAGGCTTTTGGAGGTTTATTGATATGATTAACATCCATAAATATGATATAATTTGATTATAATCCCGCAAAGATTGGTTCTAATTTTGTTCAACTCACTGCTTTAAATAGCAAAAAATAAAAGTGAGCTATTAAACAAAATTTAAATTATGAATTTAGAAAATATAAATTTGGTTAAAAGAGGTGCTTTCTGGACAAACCTTAATCGAACCAATAAATTAAACGATACTTTATTTAAAAAAGATAACATGCTGCGACGATACAGGATCGCTACAAGTGTATTCTTCTTTATTGCCGGACTTACTTTTGCAACCTGGGCAAGCCGTATTCCCGCAATCCAGGCGAAATTGCATTTAAGTGATGGAGCGCTTGGTGGTGTGCTTTTCGCATTGCCGGCAGGATTAATGTTAAGTCTTCCCTTGTCCGGCTGGCTGGTTTCAAAATATGGCAGCAGGCCAATGATGATTACGGGCGCTTTGTTTTATCCTGTTATATTATTGTTGCTAGCATCATCTCCTTCTGTCTTTCAGTTGACTATTTCTCTCTTTGCCTTTGGGGTTTTGGGAAACCTGATAAACATTGCTATGAATACACAAGCTGTGGGCGTAGAAAGTTTATATGGTCGCTCAGTAATGGCCTCTTTTCATGGATTATGGAGCCTGGCAGGTTTCAGTGGAGCACTCATTGGCGGCTTCTTTGTATCACAAGGAATTTCGCCACTCATTCATTTTTCAATAATTGCGGCTTTGGCAGTAATACTTGTTTTGCTTTTTTTCAAAAACTCTTTGCGACATGATACCGGTAACAATACGCCACAAAAGCTTTTTGTAAAACCGGATCGTAAAATACTTCTCTTAGGAATGATCGCCTTTTGCACTTTATTATCTGAAGGAGCGATGGCCGACTGGAGCGGTGTTTACTTTAAAAAGATTGTCGAAGCACCTGCTTCGCTGATTACCCTTGGCTATGTTGCATTTACAGCTATGATGGCGACCGGCAGATTTTTAGGAGATTGGCTCGTAACCAAACTAGGTGTGAAAAACATGTTACAGATCAGCGGGACAATGATAACTTCCGGCTTATTGCTTTCTGTGCTGTTTCCTTATCTTCTTACTGCGACAATAGGATTTTTGCTTGTTGGCTTTGGAGTTTCTTCAGTAGTTCCAATCGTTTATGGTCTCGCTGGTAAATCTAAAACCATGTCTCCGGGAACAGCTTTGGCTTCCGTTTCAACCATTGGTTTTCTTGGATTTTTGATTGGCCCGCCGGTAATTGGTTTTATTGCCCAAGCCGTTAGCCTTCGCTGGTCATTTACGTTGATTGGTATTTTAGGTTTTGGGACAGCGATACTTGCCCGAAAGTTGAATTTACCCTCGAATTCAGGAGATTCTGAAACAACTCCACCTAAAGAAAATGCCAAGAATGAAAAAGCCGAAAATCTGCGTAAAGGTTTTGTAGCATGGCCTGAAACACTTTATACAAAAACGGAAAATGATAGCCATGTAATTCATGGGCGTACAAGAGCTGGCGGTTATGTTGCTTATCCGAAAATGCGATAGTATCCTTTTACAAACACTTTATTTTTAATAATATAGAAAGGGCCCTTTTTTTTACAGGCCTTTTCTATTTCAAACAGTAAACTCACAAAAAATTCAAATTTTTATTTTTAATTTATTTCTGTCAATTGTACAAATTTTACATTGAAAGATGAGCAATATTTCCCCGAGTAAGGAAATCAATAAAATCAAGAACTTGACTATCAGCAGTTGTGATTCACGACAATGTAAAAACCGATTTAATTTTTTTCATCCTAATCATATTGTCTTTACTTTCGTAGCATAATTTTTTATCATGATACAACGTGTACAAACTTTATGGATGATCTTGGCAGCAATCGCGGCTTTTCTGACTATTAAATTTTCTTTTTACAGTGGTACGCTTGCGATTCAAAATGGTGCTGATGCTGTTACTTCAATGGCTACAGACGGAAGTTATCAAATAGTAACCGCCACTAATAATTTTTTAATTCTTATTCTTACAAGCGCGCTTGGAACAGGAATTTTCATTAATATCTTTTTATTTAAACACCGAAGCATCCAAATCCGTATAATAATTGCAGCAATTATAGTGGAATGTCTTATTATCTTTTTGTATTATCGCGAAACGCTGAAATTTTTACAGGGAAGTTTTAATTTTTGGGATATTCTTCATATTCTCATTATTGTCTTTTTAATACTGGCCGCAAGAGGAATCTATAAAGATTCCAAACTCATTAAAGAAAGTAATAGATTAAGATAATTCAGGAATATTAAAGCAGAACTCAAATGTAATTCCCGGTATAACTTTCCTTCACTTTTTTTAAACCGGAAGGAACTCCTGCATAAACTAAATTTCCACCTTCATCTCCTGCTTCGGGGCCAAGGTCAATCACCCAATCAGCAGATTTTATCACATCTGTATTATGTTCGATTACAATGATAGAATGGCCTTGTTCGATCAGTGCATTAAAAGAAGCAAGAAGTTTTTTAATATCATGAAAATGAAGGCCGGTTGTAGGTTCATCAAAAATAAAAAGAAGGTTGCCGCTTCCTTTTCCTTTCCCTAAAAAGGAAGCGAGCTTTACCCGCTGTGCTTCGCCGCCGGAAAGCGTATCAGAAGATTGCCCTAATTTAATATATCCCAATCCTACATCGCTTAATGGTTGAATTTTTTTCGCAATATCGGCACCTGACACTTCATTTTTCCTGGAAGATTTTTCATTTGCAAAAAAAGCGATCGCTTCATCTACACTCATTTCAAGTATGTCAAAAATGTTTTTATCATTGTATTTCACTTCCAAAACTTCTTCTTTAAATCTCTTGCCATGGCACACGTCACAAACCAAATGAACATCTGCCAAAAACTGCATTTCCACAACTTGTTCGCCTTCCCCTTTGCATGCATCGCATCTGCCGCCATCTACATTAAATGAAAAGTGTTTGGGTTGATATCCGCGAATCTTACTTAAAGGTTGCTTGCTAAAAAGTTCACGTATTTCGTCGTAAGCTTTTATATATGTAACCGGATTGCTTCGTGAAGATTTTCCAATTGGATTTTGGTCAATCATTTCTACGTCTGAAATAAAATCGACATCTCCTGAAATGCCTTTGCTTAAACCGACTTTTTCTGCAAATTCTCCTTTCAGTTTTTTTAAGGCCGGATATAAAATTTGTTTTACCAGCGTCGTTTTGCCGCTTCCGCTAACACCGCTTACCACACATAAAACATTCAAAGGAAAAACAATATCAATATTTTTCAGATTATTTTGCCTGGCACCTTCTACTTTTATAGACCGGTTCCATTTACGGGTATTTTTTGGCGGCTCTATTTTTAATTCTCCTTTCAGATATTTCCCTGTGAGGCTTTCCGGATTTTTTACAATTGCATCATAATTTCCTTCTGCAATAACTTCTCCTCCCAAATGGCTTGCAAGCGGCCCCATATCAATAATGTGACCGGCTTTCCTCATCATCATTTCATCGTGCTCCACCACTACAACTGTATTTCCAAGCGCTTGCAAATTCTTTAAAACTTCAATCAGGTTTTCTGTATCGCGGGAATGTAAACCAATAGAAGGCTCATCCAAAATATACAATGAGTCAGTGAGATTACTGCCCAAACTTCTTGTCAGTTGTATTCGCTGGCTCTCGCCGCCACTCAATGAATTGGCTAACCTGTTTAATGTCAGATAGCCCAAACCAACCTCAAGCAGGATTTTTAAACGTGTATTTATTTCTATTAAAATTCTTTTGGCAACAGTTCTGTCAAAATCAGATAATTCAATTTCTAAAAACCATTTCTGGAGATCTTTCACCGGCATTTCAGAAAGTTCGCCAATGTTTTTATTAGCCACGTTCACGTATAACGCTTCTTTTCTTAAACGATAACCATTACATTCAGGGCATAAGGTTTTTCCACGATAACGACTTAATAAAACACGGTATTGAATCTTGTATAAATTCTGCTGAACCTCTTTGAAAAAATCATTAATCCCTTCAAAATATTCGTTGCCTGTCCACAATAAATTATATTGCGCAGTGGTAAGATCAATTATTGGCTTGTGAATAGGAAAATCGAAATGCTTTGCTGCACGGATTAATTTGTCGCGGTATTGTCCTGACTTTTCGCCCCGCCATGGAGCGATCGCATTTTCATAAACGCTTAATCTTTTATCAGGAAAAACAAGATCAGGATCGATGCCGAGAACGAGAGAAAATCCGCCACAAACAGGGCACGCACCATAAGGATTGTTGAAAGAAAATAAATTGGGAACCGGCTCTTCAAACTTGATTCCATCTAATTCAAATTTATTCGAAAAATGGAAATGTTCTTTCCCGTTAACTTCCACAAGCAATTCTCCTTCGCCTTCATAAAAAGCCGTATTTACTGAATCGGAGATTCGATGATTATCTTCTTCATCAACACCGATAGCTATCGGGGCTTTTACCACCAACCTATCGATTAAAACATAAACAGTTTTATGAGAAAAAAATGATTCAATATCTTTTTCTTCCTCTATATCTTCTATGCGAATTATTTTATTATCGACATAAATTCTTGAAAATCCTTTTTGCATTAAAATGTGCAACTCTTCTTTTACATCACGATGATGCATTTGCCTGAAAGCTACCAGTAAAAGCACTTTATCGCCATTTTTTAATTCGTTAATAGCATTTACCACATCCGTTACATCATCTTTTTTTACTACCCTTCCTGACACAGGCGAAATTGTTTTCCCAATTCTGGCAAATAGGAGACGCAGGTAATCATAAATTTCCGTCATGCTGCCAACGGTTGATCGAGGTGTTCTTGTGATTACTTTTTGTTCGATAGCAATTGCCGGGCACAAACCTTTTATGTAATCAACATCGGGTTTATTCATTCTTGCCATAAACTGCCTGGCATATGCACTCATGCTTTCGGCATAGCGTCGCTGGCCTTCCGCAAATAAAGTATCAATGGTCAAAGATGATTTTCCTGAACCTGAAACACCTGTTACTACTATTAATTCATTTCGTGGTATTTCAACATCGATATTTTTAAGATTGTGAACCCGTGCGCCTTTTATATAAATGTTATTTGCGCTCGTTGATTTTTTTTTCTTAGAAGAAACTTTAGTTGTATTCATTTTAGGGTTAACAAAATTAGTAAATAGTAAATTTACGAAAGACAGAAAGTGATATTACGAGCGCTGTTAAGTGGTTTTGCCCTTTTTTTCAAATATGATAAAAAATATTAGCATTTCATTTGGTTAAATGGAATTTAGTTCTAATTTTAGCATTCCAATTTTCCAGAAAGAATGAAGAACCTCCTGCACTTCGCACCAAGTTACCTCATCGTTTTCTCTTAAATTGGAACTTGCACAATATCCCTAAACGCCTAAATTACAAAACAGGTTATGAAAACCATGAACAGTTTAACCGATCAACATTTGATCCATCTTTATCTCGACGGAGAGAGCGCAGCTCTTTCAACTCTTGTAGAACGCTACAAAGACAAGATTTTCACCTCCATTTATTTACTCGTTAAGGATAAATTTCTTGCCGAAGATATTTTCCAGGACGCCTTTATCAAAGTAATTGATACCATCAATGGTGGCCGTTACAACGAAGAAGGAAAATTTTTGCCATGGGTGATGCGCATTGCCCACAATTTGTGCATCGACCATTTCAGAAAGGTGAAACGCAGCCCATCTATCAAAACAAGTACCGATCATGACATCTTTGAAGTACTTAATTTTTCTGAACCCGGAATGGAAGAAAAAATGATCCAGGGTCAAAGCCATGAAAGAGTAAGAAAAATGCTCGACATGCTTCCGGAAGATCAAAAGGAAGTAATCATAATGCGCCATTTCGCAGATCTTAGTTTTAAAGAAATTGCGAATATCACTGACTGCAGCATTAATACTGCTCTTGGGCGCATGCGTTATGGCCTTATCAATCTGAGAAAAATGATGATTGAAAAACAAATTGCTTTATAAAATCAGGTTCTGAAACCACAAGTTTAAATCCCTTTGCAAAACGAAGGGATTTTTTTATTTAAAAAATCGCGAGCAGAATAAAAATCTTTAATTTTTGTTGCTTTACTCTTTAAGTAATAAAAGAATAAAAAATTAAAAGAAAAAGTAACCCTTTTAAAATAAGAATTATGTTTATTTGTTCTTTTACTGTTTAAGCGAAAGATGCGAAGTTCAATTAATTGAAAACAATTCTTTAAAAACCTTTTTACCATCAGTATTATCAAGAGAAGGGCTACAAGCTCTTTCAGGATGAGGCATCATTCCAAAAACATTTCTTTCTTTATTCGTTATTCCTGCAATGCTGTGAATTGAGCCATTCGGGGAATGATCAATGTGAATTTCACCTTTTTCATTGCAATAACTATAAATTACCTGGTTGTTTTTTTCAATTTCTTCAAGCTCGTTTTCTTTTAAGAAAAACCTTCCTTCACCATGAGCTACCGGTATTTTTAGAACTTCATTGGTAAGGTCATTTTTAATGAAAGTATTTTTACAGGTAAATTTCATTTTAGCATTTTGCAATAAAACGCCCGGTAGCAAGCCACTTTCACAAAGAATCTGGAAACCGTTGCAAACACCCAATACCTTTCCGCCTTTATTTGCAAAGTCAATAACACTCTCCATCATTGGGCTAAAACGGGCAATGGCGCCACATCTTAAATAATCGCCATAACTAAATCCACCTGGGAGCACAATACAATCTGAAGTATCAAACATAGAAAGATCTTTATGTTTGTGCCATAAAGAGATGACTTCCTGGCCCAGGTCATTTTGAAGTGCATCAATCATATCCCTGTCACAATTAGAGCCTGGAAAAATTACCACACCAAATTTCATTGTTTGTATTTTAGTCGGTTGCAAAATTAAACATTCTGCTGCTTTTATTTTTTGAAATACTGCATATAAATTGCAAAACCTGCCATCAGCCATTGCATTACCATAGGGATCCATTTTATTCGTGGATAGTAAAAAGCACTTCCTATAAATGCAGAAGCCGGAACGAGCGCCAGCAACCAATAACCAATGCTATGAGTGATAATGATAAAAGGCATTGCTACAGCAATGCCTAAATACAATAACATTAGCCCCCAGTTTTTTCTTACCTGCAATATCTGTTTGTTCAAAAAAGACTGTACAAAAAGTGCTCCTACAAGAATCATAAAAACAATGACCGCGATTCCTATCCATTCATTATAAGAAAAATTAAAAGGCGGTTGGGAAATGCCAAAACCAAAGAAATGAAATGAATATAATTTATTCGTTAAAAACAACCATGCGAGCAGGAAGTACCACGGAGTAGCAATACCGAAAAAAGTAATTAGCCACTCTGCTACTTTTGGAGGCCTGGTAATTATCAGGGCAAGGATGACAAACAAAGCAAAAGTAAAAGATGGTAAATATAAAAAAGAGGCGAGGCCAATTGCAATGCCGACATTGAAAAGTGTGCCTTTAGGATGATGATTGTTATTAAGGTTGCTCATTTTGGACCACGACCAAATGAGAATTGAATTGATGATCAAGGGAGCGCTTAAAACATTCCATTCAGGGAAAAAGGAAGTAATTAAAAGATAGCTCATTGCGGGCAGAAAATTGGGCTTTTGCATCATCCTTCGGCTGATGATGATTTGATTAAAAGTAACTGCCTGCGAAAAGAGTAATAAAAAAGCAATGAGAAAATAGGATTTTGGAAAGGTATCCAGGAAAGGTTTGATGGTCTGGGTAATATCATAAAACAAAAAACCGTATGACTTATGAATTACCGGAATTTGCGGATGAAGAAGCCAAACAAATTTTATGAAAATTCCATACACAAGAAGCAGGAAAGTATTTAGCGGATTATTGGTCCTGAAAATTCCTGTCACAATAAATAGTTAATTGAAAAACAAAAGTAAAAAATTAAAGTTGTTTCCAATAGAAAACGTATATCCTTTTTTAAGGAAATTCAATTTTTGCGAAGCAGATATAATTTCGATAAATACAAGGAATAATGATTTGAGAAGCGCTTACCTGTTTGCCATACCGCGGCATGAATTGATAACCCCGGTCGAGGGTTTTAAATGGAGGGTTCACAGTAACTTTTCCTGAAGCTGAAACACTGTGATCCACCAGCAAATAGGAACGCCTTTCAATTGTGTTGAACAAAAAATGCAATTGTGCGCCTGTAAGCATTATTACGTAAGAAAGAAAGTTGTCTGTTTGATCATCATACTGCATTTTATTTATGACAGATGCCCAGTCAGTTCTCCCTGTCTTATCCATATCGAGAACAAGGATATTATTGTAATAATACCGGTTTTGTCCAGCGGAATTATAATTATAATAAGGATAGCCGCCATAGTAACCATAGGAATAAGGAGAATACATGTAATAATTATAGGGAGAAAATGACGGATAACCATAAAGGTAATCGTATCGGTTCCATGGGTTGTAACGCGATTGTGAATAAAAATCTTCAGCAGTTAAAATAAAACCGCCGTCTTTCTTCAAAACAACATCCCGAATGAAAAAATTGTTTAAAGCGATTTTATTATTGCCATTCGATTTTGCAATGGAGCGGATGGAATCACCCAGGTTTTGAAACACCTGGGTAATAATATTTTTATTATTGATATCCCAAACGGCGGTATATATTCCTTCAACATTTCCATGTTTCTTTTCATAGTATAAAGAGTTGATAATATAATGCTTGTTTACATTGTCGATCTTCAGCTTGATGGCATCAAGAAAATTTCCTGAAAGATCAAAAGTGTTTAATTTAAAACTATCTTCATCTGGTTTTTTTGTTACCAGTGCGAGGTTTTGAATGAAATCTTTGGTATTCGATTTATTTCCTTTTGTAAAAACAAAATTGCCTTCATTGTCCACATAGAAATCACTGAATAAATCTTTTCTGTCATCAAATTGCGTTGGAATTAGTGATTTGTTCAGGAGCTGTAAGCTGTCATTAAATAACAAAGTAGTGAAATTGAAATTACCGTTTTTTCTCTGGATCTTATAGATCATGATCTTCGATTTGTCTTCACTGTTTATGGTGCTATAAATTTTATTGTTAGCAAAAAAGTTGATATGTGTTGTATCCAACTCAACCGGTTCACTTAATAATTTTCCATCTTCATTTATTTTTACTGCCATGCAGTGAATAATGTTTCTTTTTTGAAATTGATAAATAAGCCAGGAAAAATCGGGGTAAGTAACAAAATCAACATTTAAAGTATTATCAGGCATAAAACGAAGATCTACGCGGTTTAATAGCCGCATTGAATTATCATAAGAGCAGATAGCATAATTGTTCCTGATATTTTTATAGATCAAAAAGTTATCATGAATCTTACCAATAATTTCAAAATCAAGCGATCGCGAATCCTGCGATTCGGGCTGCGAATAGGTGATTTGTTGAGAGAAAGAGGTAGTATAAAAAGAGAGAAATATTAAAAATAAAAAAAGGTTTTTCATAAATTGTCTTTGATTTTTCTGTTTTGCCTTAGCCGTTCTTTTGTTATAATTGCTTTTTTATAAAGCTATACTAATTTAAGAAAAATACACATAGCAAAAATGCCAATGTTTTATTAACTCTTTCACTCCCGCGATTTTTAACAAGTGATTCACCATCTGTTTTTTAAAACAAGATGACTTCTACAAATAAATTTTCAGGAGTTGATTTATTTTTAAAATTTAAGGGTGAAATCGAAATCCGCTAAATTTGAAAATCAATTAGTAAAAAACTATGTCTGTTGTTTTAATTTCGGGTGGCACAGGATTGATAGGCTCTCATCTTACCAATTATTTACTTCAAAGAGGATTTGATCTTGTTATTCTTTCACGAAAAAAAAATTTATCTTCAAATAATCCGAAAATATCTTACAGTCATTGGAGCGTAAAGGATAAAATTATTGATGCGGAACTTGTAAAAAAAGCAGACCATATAATACATCTCGCCGGTGCGGGTGTTATGGATAAAAGATGGACAACTGATTATAAAAAAATAATTGTTGAGAGCCGCACTAAAAGCGCAGAATTGCTCATTAATTGTTTAAAGAAAGATGATCATCATGTAAAAACCTTTGTTTCCGCTTCTGCTATTGGCTGGTATGGTGAAGATGGAAAACCTCTTGAAAGAAATGAAGGATTTATCGAAACTGATTTGCCATCCAATGATTTTTTGGGCGAGACTTGCGTTCTATGGGAAGCAAGCACAGACGCTGTTACATCTCTTGGAATCAGGTTGGTAAAATTGCGAACCGGAATTGTTTTGAGCAACCAGGGTGGCGAATTAAAAGAGTTTAAAACACCTTTAAAGTATGGTGTGGCACCAATCTTAGGAAATGGAAAACAGGTGGTAAGCTGGATCCATATTGAAGATCTTTGCCGCATGTATTCAGAAGCTATAGAGAACCGGTATTTGAATGGAAGTTATAATGCTACAGCGCCAAATCCTGTAACTCAGAAAGAACTCATCCTTACCCTCGGTCAAAAAATGCGCAACGGTTTTTTTATACCGGTATTTATACCCCGCTTTATTTTAAAACTGGCCTTTGGGAAAAGAAGTATTGAAATTTTGAAAAGCGCCACTGTTAGCAATAAGAAAATAAAAACTACCGGCTTCACATTTTTATATCCTTCTGTTGAATCTGCGATTGATAATTTAATAACGAACCCTGCAAAATAAAAAATTTGAATTATTGTGGGTTTACTGTTTTCTCAAAAAACACATATTTTAATACATGGGTAAAATTATGGTGCCAAAGAAATCCGCACCTGGACCCCCGCTCTTGTATCAATTGTAGGCGCCGATGATGAAACGTAAGGATTTACCCTTCTTTGGTCAAAATACAGTTTTACGTTGATGCGGTTACTTATATAATAATCTAATGTAGGACTGATGGTAATTTCTTTGCTTCCGTTGGTAGCGAAAGCGCTGTTTTGATCAAGAATGCTGTTAGAGCTTACATTATTTCTAATGCTAAAAGCAAGGTTAAAATTAATCTCATTATCAAGCTTTTTGGTGTCTTTTTTTGAAAAAGGAACTTTGAAAGGAAGTTTTAATCCGCGCTTCCTAAAACCAGCTCCAAAAGTAATTTCATTGGATCGAACTTCACTCAATTGATAATCGATAAGGCTCATACTTAACTGCCGCTGTTTTGTATAATTAAATTTAAGGCTAAGCTGATTGGTAAAAGTCATGTCAATTCCAAAAAGCGGGGCAAACTGCTCCTGGATGGTAATGTTAGGAACTAAAAAGTAAGGAATGTAATTGTTGCTTCCGCTTGTGGTATCGATAAACGAAGGATAGCCATATCTTGAAACATCCTGGTAATAAAGCGCTGAGGTAAAGTTGTTCATTCCAAGACTTGCGTTGTAAGCATGGGTAAGTGAAAAGTTGGAAAAAATTTTATCTAACCCTGGAACACGGCTCAAACCGTTGTAAGAAATGCTCCAGTTAGGTTTTGGCAATATACCACTAAATGGATTCGACTTTATATTCTGATTTTGCTGTTTAATGAGCGCCACTTTTGTTGGATCCTGGCCGGTATACGCCGCGATAAACGCCGGCACCAATACATCAACCGAATAACGTCCATAACCCAAAGCATATCCATCAGCGCCGGTTGGATTTCCCTGCAGTTTGTTGTATGTATTTTGCGCTCCCAATCGTTGCGAAAGTATTTTGCGATAATCCTGGAACTTTAAGAATGTTTGTGAAATGCGGTTCGGATCGTATTTGCCAAAGAGTGTATTAAAGGCAATATAAGAGACATTAAAGCCACCATTTAAATAAGGACTTAAATGGGCAAAGTGATCTCCGGTTCCTGTCGTGTCCTTAAAAGTTTCTGTATAATTTTTCGTAAATGTTTTACTGAGGTTCAAATTAATAGTAAGATCTCTTACAGGTTCAAGTTGAGCCGCAACCGTTATTTTCTGATCAAAATTTTGAACAAACAAATCATTGAAATTAGAATCTCTGGTAATCAAACCTCTTCTTGCAGCATCATTCAGCCAGTTACTATCCGGCTGCTTTCCCAAAATAAAATCAAATCCGGGAGCCATGCTTTTAAAATCCTGTCCCAAAATCCTTGTACTGTCGGTATACCCTGGCAATCTTGTGTTACTAATCTCGGAAACGGAAGCGTTTACCGATTTTACACTTGTCAGTAATTTCCCAAGAACTCTTAGTACACCTGTCACCTGCGGAAGATCTTTTTCAGAAGGTTTCGCTGTTGGCGCAACAGGTTTTTTATTACCGGAAGTATCGGTCGGCTGCTTTGGTTGTAGTGGTTGATCCAAAGCCTTTAACCATTTGGATTTGCTGTATAATTTTAAAAAATCAAGCTGTAGCGTCGCATTTTCCTGCTGCCCGTTTTCTAAAAAGTTTCCAAGGTTTACGGCTAATCTTGAAGCACCAATCCAGTTGTAGGTGGCTGTATAATCCAAATGCAAATTCATCCAGTCTGTAAGCGGTAACTTTGACAAAGGCGCATTGTAGGAAAAATTGATTACCTGGTTAAAAACGGTATTTCTTCCACCTGACAAAAAGTTTTGCCTTACCGTATCTTTTTTGGCTTTGGTATCAAGCCTTCCATAAGGTTCATCTATCACCGCATTATTCAGTGCAGAATAATCAAGTGTAAGCGAATGAGTAAGTTCCCAACGCAAAATATAATTTCTGTTGAAAGTAAAATATTTATCAAAAGTTTCAGGAGTTTGAAATTTACTTTCCCCAATGCTACGCGGTTTTAAAACCGCAAACTGCCTGAACACATCTGCTTTAAATGTAAGTTGAGAAGGAACCGGGTTAATATTAAAATCTTTAATCAGGTCTAACCAATGAGTTTTCGATTTGCCAAACAACTTTTTAAATGGAGAAATGAACTTTGGCTGCGGCATAAAATTGTAACCAAGACTTCCCTGTTGCTTCGTTACATTATTATATTCAATAAGTGGATTATGCGCTTCCGTTTTTGTATAAGTATAACTTACATCCACATTTTCAATATCCCACAATTGAGGTTTTTTATTGTTCGTTCGGTTTTTGTGCACATTAGTAAAACTGATTGTTTTAATAGACGCAAAGTCGATAGCGTTATTCTTAATTGAATCTTTGGCATTTTTTGTTGTCGCGTCTTTTATTTTTTGCTTTAAAGTAATGTCTTTATCAAAAGGATCCCATTGAGGGGCGCTTGTTGAATTGGTGATGCTCGCATATACAGGAATTGACATTGCCGCACTTTTTGGCAAAAGTTTTCCCAATTCAAGATTGGCGGCAGCATCAAACTGTACAAAATTATCTTTAAAGCGATCACTAATTCCCTGTTCAAGCGTTCCGAAGCCATTACTATGTGTATTTGCAGAAACAGAAATTGTTCCCAAATCTGACAGGTTCGCGTCTACCCTTCCTAAAGATGCCCAGCCCCCTTTTTCATCCATTGAGGATAATCTAAGTTCATTAAACCATAACTCCCCACAGGCAGAAACGGCATTTGTATTTTCAACCCCCATCAATATTCCGCCTACTTCCGCAAGGTTAGGATTTCCCATAATTGAATAAGTATGGCCATCAGGCTGCGTTTGTGAATACAAAACATTTATGGGAGAATTGGATAAATTTCGTTGTGTTTTAATATCAGTAAGCGCAGAAAGATCAAGATCGAGATTGTTACTTTGTATCCACAAGCTATCATTGTAAGCCTGGCTGTTCGGATCAAGGCCTGTATTGAGCGGCGTAAGTCTTAAAGGAATTCGTATTTCATAATAATTATTTACAAAATCACTTCCGATCCTTATCACTGCAGTGAGATCATTATTGTTTAAAGTGGTAGTTTGATTCCTTTCCGCATGGATGTACATTTGTAGTTTTCTGAATTGACGAAGGTCTTTATTTACAAAAGTCTGGAAAACGGCTTTACCATCATTTTTTGCCAAATTGCAAAATTGCAAAGTAAGCGACTGCTCATTTTGTAAAAGATTAACCCCGTTGTTGCTTAATGTCTGAACACGCTGGATATCACTCGGAGTACGATATGGCAGCGGAGTTCGTTTATCATTTTCCTCAATATTTACTGCGCCTACGTTGATATCATTATCAGAAGTTGGAGAATAATTTCCTGAAGAATCCAGTTTATACTGAAACTTTCTCCAGGTGTTTCTTACGAGGCTCAATGTTCCAAAGCGAACCGTAACGCTATCCTGGAAGCCTGTTAAGAACATTCTCATAAAACGAATGGACTTGAAATCGGGAATATTTCCAACCTTTTTATCATAAGAATCAATTGGTATTCTCAATTGGTACCATGTTTCATTCCTCGTTGTACCATCAACTAATTTTGCCGCTACCACTTTTTTGTCTATAATATAATTTTCACCTACGTTCATTTCAGGATCTGACGGTGGTTTCAGATCAACAATATATTGAAAATACTCTTCCGTCTCATTCAATGTATTATCCCTGTTAAGATCTTCCTGGTCAGGATATAATGTAGCCGCTGAAGAATATTGTGACTTGTTGTCTGCTATCGGCGAATTTCCCTGTGGATTATTAAAGTATTTGTAACGTGCAAGTATGTCGGCGCCTTCTGCATCAAGATTAGCACCACGATAATATTGGTAATTATCTGAAGAAGGATCAGCCAGTGCATCCTGGTACACTTTAGAATTTGTTCCAAAATTAGCAGCGAGTATATCCAGGTAATCACTTCTCCTAAATGACTTTTCGGCACTATCGGTCAATCCATCAAAACCAACATCCTGGTAAGGCCTGTCTGCAGGATCAGTACTAAATGCATTCGTAACCTGGATAGGGTTTCGTGGTACAAGTCCCCAAACAGAAGTATCAACCTGGGCAGGCAAATTTGGAGTAGGCAAGCCATTTTCATAAAACCTTCTTGAATCTTTCAATACATCTTCAGAAACATTTCCGAGGTCGATATAAAATTGGCCGCCTGTACTGGACGGGTTATTTATAAAAGGATCCTGGACCCAGCATTCGATGTACTGGATATTCGCTGTTTCAAAATCTGTCTGATCGAGGCTGCGCATCAATCCGCCCCATTTCGTTTTTGGATTTAGGAATTTGCCATTGGAATTAAGATCTAATCTTGACGCGTCATAATTATAAGGCCCCCGGTCTGACGGATAATAAGAAAGGTCAAATGTTATCAATTGGTTTTGTCCAAAATCAGTGGTTCTTTGTGGAAAAATCTCATCTTGCCTTACGGAACGAACTCTTGGATCAATAAGTACTTTGGTGTTTCCTCTCAATGGATTATTGACATTTTTCGGATCCTGCAAAGTAGGTTCGATCTGGTACCAGGCTATTCTCGCCCGGTTTTTCCCATACACGAGGCTATTGGTTGAGTCTGCTTCCGGAAAAAGAAGATTCCCATTTTTATCCGTAGCACCATGAGGTGTAGAAGCAAGCGCCCAACTTATTGGAGGGAAGCGTAAATCAATATCACTTTTACTTCCTTCAAAATCATCAATATAAACAACGCCGTTATTGCCTTTACCTATTTGTGGAGCATGGCCTGGTTTTAAAAAGGCAGCTTCGCCATAAGCATTTATGGATGAAGGAGCGGTTGAATTGTAGAAGGGAAGTTTATTCAAAATCTTTGTAAGCCGTGGCATATCTCTACGGTAACTTCCATCCAATCCGAACATAGCATTTCTTATTGGATCTTCACCATAATCAACTTTTGTAAAAAAAGGCCGTTCACTGAGCCGCACCATTGTTCCACCCAATGAGAATTGCTCTTTAGCTGTATTTTTAAGCATATAGTCCAATCGCAATCCCATATAACTTTTCTGCTGCAAACCAAAAGAAGCATTATTCTCATAATTTACCTGGACAGGAATTCCGGAATTTATAATCGCCTGGTTAATTACTTTGATGGTTCCCAAATCATAATTAATAGTGTAATCTATGTTTTCGGTCAATTGCCTTCCTCCGGCAGTGACACTAACCGAACCGGGAGGAATATTATAGCCAATACTGATATCCGAACTGGACGTGGTTTTCGCAGTTCCCTCCAGGACAAATCTATCCAGGTTTGGGAATTGTTCCTGCGCGATGGTTTTTATGGAATCATAAAGTGGATAATACAAACTATCAGCACCAATTGCTGGATTAGAAAACACCTTTGGAGCGAGAGCCCGGCCAAACGGTTCCAAAACAGGGAAAATAATTCTGCTGTATTGAGATAAAACCGTATAACCTTCAATATAATCAAACACACCATCCGGTTGAGGATCATTCTGGCTATTCAGCCTGTCTAAATTATCGAGTGTTAACAGAGGGGTTCCCTGGTTTAAATCGCCGAAAGGCAAATATCTTTTTGCTCCAAATCCCGGCTGTTGATACAAAACATTCAATTGAAAATCCTGCCTGTCAAGCGCGCCATAACCTACACTGTACACATTTTTCATCATCAGTTGCCAGATAGGAAGTTGCGGCCTTTGAGATGTCGCCTTGAGTAATTTTAAAAACAATACTTTTTGATTGCTTGATGAAGAATCAGGTGGCACATCCTGTGAAAATTCTCCCACCTGGTAAATCTTCCCGTTATAAGAATATTGGAAAGCAACCGCCAACACCTCATCGGGCTGAAGTGGCTGACTTAACGATAAAAATCCTGCACGTTTATTATAAATGTATTGCGATGAATCTAATTTTCTTGCAAAAGTTTTTTCAAAATCCTGGACCGGATTCAATCCCATTGATATCAATTGGTTATTGATAAGCGTAGAATTCCGGCTGCCGGGATTGCTGATAATAGAAGAATATTCGTTGTTGGTTTTGTTATCAGGTAAAGTACCTGTTACTGTAAAATTATGATAAGGATTTGCTTCACCGAGATCCATCAAACCAACAACTTCCCTTGCATCGGTAGTAGCGCCGTTCTTATTGGTAACCCACACTTCCAATCGTAATATTTGAACGGGGGTAATAACTGCCGGTGCATTGCTCATCACTTTATCGTAATTCTCACGAAAATATTGGGCAAGCAAAAAGTGACGGTTTTCTTCATATTCATCCGCTTTAATTTCGAAATGAGTAGCGGTATTCCCGCCCTGCAAATTCATCGATTGGCGTTGTGATTTTTGATTGGCAAGCACACCGGTGACATACAATTTTCCGAATTGTAATTGTGTTTTTACACCAAAAAGTGATTGAGCACCGGGAATCAAATTGCTTCTGAGAGGGAACGATACATTACCTGCTTCAAAACGTTTTAATATTTCATCTTCAGTGCCGGTATAATCCAGTTTCAACTGATTGGTAAAATCAAAATTGGCGAGTGTATTATAGCTAATAGGAAATTTCATTTTATCACCAATATTGGCAATAACATTTAATTGCGCTGCCATATTGAAATCAAAACCTCCATTCCTTCTTGCTTTTTCGGGAAGAGTTGGATTTTTTACATTTTGTCCCTGGTAGCCCGCTGTTACATCAATATTTCCCTGTGGCTGAATATCTACTTTTCCATTTCCAAACAGCCGGTTAAATAAATTATCGTAAATATTTAGTTTCGGCTTTATTTGCCCACGATTCAAGATGCTTAACGTATTCGCTCTTTTTTGAAAATAACTTATCTCCGCTTTTTTCGCTTCCATCGCCCTGAATTGTTCAGCCGTATAAGTTGTAGGTGTTCTATAATAATGGGTTCCTACTTTTTCATAAACAGTATAAGTTTTTGTAACCGGATCATAAGCCACAGAATCATTGATATTTGGCGGATTTTGAAAATCATAAACATTTGGCCTGGCAGAAAGGAAATCACCCCGGGTATCATGAAGGGGAAAAGGAAGACTGTCGTTATTTATAACTGCTGAAGAATCTTGTGCTGAGGCATAAAAATGCCCTGCAACAGTTAACACTATTGTAAGCATCCAGGAAAAAACTAACCGAATATAATTTGGCGCTTCTCGCTTTATAACCATTCCCTCAAATTATTTTAGGTAGATTTCTATCAAATGGCTTTCAGTGCTTTTTTTATTAAAATTTCCAGGGAATTAATTGAAGGTTCGTTCATTTTAATTTTTTTGATGGCTTGTTCTGCCACCGGACGCGAGATTCCCAAAGCTATTAGTGCATTTAACGCATCCTGGTCGAAAGTATTGCCAACCAACACATTTCCTGCTGCAGCAGAAGATATTTTTGATACTTTGTCTTTCAATTCAAGCACCAATCGTTCTGCTGTTTTTCGTCCAATTCCTTTTACTCCTTCCAACACAGAAGTCTGTTTCATTACAATCGCGTTACTTATTTCATCCGGCTTCATACCGGACAACATCATTCTGGCTGTTGCTGCACCTACACCAGAAACACTTATCAACAATACAAACATTTCTTTTTCCATTGCATCAAAAAAACCGTACAAAGTGTGAGCATCTTCCTTTATCTGCAAATGCGTGTAAAGTTTCCCTTCTTCCAAATTCTGTATATGCGCATATGTGTTTAGGCTGATATTTACTTCATAACCAATCCCCTGAACATCTACATAAACCACAGCGGGATTTTTATAAGAAAATTTTCCTGACAGATATGCGATCATAATTTTTTAAAGAGGCTCAAAAATAAGTAATTCGACTTAATGACCCTCCATATTATCAATTAAAAATTATCTTTCGGCATTGAATAACCCGGATGTCGTATTTTTATCGCCTGAATGAAAATATTTTTTATAAAAAATGAGTAATAAAATTTCCGCAGCTATCACTGCTGTAGGCGCATTCGTACCTGAATACAGACTTACAAATGCCGAACTTGAAACCATGGTTGAAACATCCGATGAGTGGATAAAAACCCGGACCGGCGTAGAAGAAAGAAGAATTTTAAAAGGAGAAAACATGGGTGTTTCTAAAATGGCAGTGCCTGCGGTTTTAGAACTTTGCAAAAAAAGAGGCATTGATCCTATCGAGATTGATTGCATCATTTGTTGCACCGTTACTCCTGATATGACTTTTCCAGCAACTGCTAATATAATTTCTTATGAAGTGGGCGCTAGTAATGCTTTTGGATTTGATCTTTCAGCGGCATGTTCCGGTTTTCTATTTGGCGTAACTACCGGCGCATCATTAATTGAAAGTGGGCGCTATAAAAAAGTGGTGGTGGTGGGCACTGATAAAATGAGCGGCATTGTAGATTACAGTGACCGGAAAACTTGTGTGCTTTTTGGCGATGCAGCAGGTGCTATTTTATTAGAACCAAACGAAAACGGTTATGGAATCCAGGACAGCCTTTTAAAAACTGACGGCGTGGGCTGCGAATATTTGAAAATGGTAGCCGGCGGTTCAGCAAAACCGGCCTCTGTAGAAACTGTATTAGCCAAAGAACATTATATCTACCAGGAAGGGCCGCAGGTTTTTAAATTCGCGGTAAAAGGAATGGCAGATGTTTCTTATGAACTGTTACAAAGAAATCATCTTACGGGGGACGATATTGCCTGGCTTGTTCCACACCAGGCCAATAAAAGGATAATTGACGCTACCGCAAATCGTATGGGACTCAGCATGGACAAAGTGATGATTAATATTCAGCGGTATGGAAATACTACATCTGCTACGATTCCACTGTGTTTGTGGGAATGGGAGAAACAACTTAAAAAAGATGATTTGATTGTTCTCGCTGCATTTGGCGGCGGATTTACATGGGGCGCTACTTTGGTGAAGTGGGCGTATGATAGTCAATAGTCATTAGTCAATAGTGAATGGGGAAATGGGGAATACTGAGTTGATGTAAGGATTTTCTAAAACGGAACAATAATAATTTATCCGTTTACTTATCTAATCCTAACCAATCTAAACTTCTAAACCACTAAACTCTTCTAAACATTAATCACTAAACTCTTCTAACATCAATTAAGGAACTAAACTCTTCTAAACTTAATTAAGGAACAATATTTGAGTCAATAAGTTCAAACAAATACTTTTCTTATGGATAAAAGAGAAAAACTGAACTCAATGGAAAAAATGATTCGTGAGTTGGACGATATTGTCAACAGCCAGACTTCTTTATTGAAAAAAATTTCTCAACTGGAAGCAGAAAACATCAATCTGGGTAATAGCCTGTTGGAAAAGAAATTACCTGAAATTCATTCAAATGCTGATGACACCTTGAATACGGCTTCTCAATTGGTAGAAGAATTTACTGAGGTGAAAGATAAATTTATCAAAGACAATAAACTGGATGAAGAGCCACCGCAAGTATAGTAAACCAAGAAATTATCACAATTTTTATTTTATCTAAATTATTTTAAACAATGAATTCACTTAATAATAAAGTAGCGTATATAACAGGCGGAAGCAAAGGAATCGGTTATGGAATTGCGAAAGCCTTGCTTGATAAAGGAATGAAAGTCGCCATCACAAGCCGTCATCTCGAATCTGCAAAAGAAGCAGCCAATTCTTTAACCGAGGATACTTCAAAAATTCTCGCTTTGGAATCTGATGTTAGTTCAATGGAAAGTGAAAAAAAGGCGGTACAAAAAGTAATTGATCAATTCGGGCAATTGGATGTATTAATTGCCAATGCTGGCGTTGGGCAATTTGCGCCGATTGACAGTTTATCTGAAGAAACCTGGAAAAATACGATTGATACTAATCTTACCGGTGTTTTTAACAGCGTAAAAGCTTCAGTAGAAGAATTAAAAAAATCAAAAGGTTATATTATTACTATCGCAAGTCTTGCCGGAACGAATTTTTTTGAAAACGGTTCAGCTTATAACGCGAGCAAATTTGGCCTCGTTGGTTTTTCACAGGCGATAATGCTCGATCTCAGAAAACATGATGTAAAAGTTACTACGATTATGCCTGGTTCAGTAGCTACTTATTTTAATAATCACACACCAAATGAAGCTGATTCATGGAAAATTCAACCGGAAGATATTGGCCAGATGGTAACCGATCTTTTAAAAATGCCGTCAAGAACTTTACCAAGTAAGGTTGAAGTACGGCCTTCAAAACCGGTAAAATAATAGAATGTCAATTGAAAAAACAAGAGAGTAGAACTTCGTTTCAATAAGGGATTTTTAGAGCAGGGAAATCCAAAAAAGGCGATGTGGGAGCGACAAGAAAAACAATTCACGCGACACATACCGGAGAAATAATGAGAGATGCAGCATCCGAAAAGTTACGATAAAGGTAATAGACATGGTGTACGGTTAAAAGATGGAAGATATCTTGATGACGGGGAAGAAACGATATCATGCTGGTGCTATAATCATCATAAAAAATAAAAAGAATGAACAATCAAACAATATTTATAACAGGCGCCACCGATGGTGTTGGTAAATTAGTAGCAATTAACCTTGCAAAACAAGGTGGCAATTTACTCCTTCACGGAAGAAACAAAGAAAAGCTTGATAAAGTGGCCAGTGAAATAAAATCAACGACCGATAATCAAAACGTTGAAAGCTTCGTTGCCGATTTTTCATCAATGCAGGAAGTACGCCAATTGGCAAAAAATATATTGTCAAAACATGATAGAATTGATATTCTTATAAATAATGCCGGTGCAGGATTTGCTGCGCCCCGGTATGGAAAAGATGGAACCGAACTTCGCCTGGCAGTAAATTATTTGGCGCCCTTTCTCCTCACCAACTTATTATTACCAGCTTTAAAAAAAGCAGCTCCATCACGTATTGTAAATGTAAGTTCCATAGGCCAGTTTCCTGTTAACTTTGATGATATCATGATGGAAAACAATTTTGACGGGGTTAATGCTTATCGCCAAAGTAAGCTTGCACTGATCATGTTTACTTTTGATCTGGCGGAGGAATTGAAAAATGATAAAGTAACGGTGAATACGTTGCATCCCGGAACTTATCTTGATACAAATATGGTACGAGATGCAAACATCAAACCATTGGGCACAGCGGAAAGTGGTGCAGATGCTGAAATATTCTTAGCCACATCACCCGGGTTAAAAAATGTTTCAGGAAAATATTTCAATGTAAAGAGAGAAGCAAAAGCCAATCCGCAGGCTTTTGATGTAAATGCAAGAAAGCGTTTAAGAGAATTATCTCTTCAACTTACCGGGCTTCAGGAAATGGCAGGCGCTTGAAATTATTAAGGAAGATGTAATGGCATTTAGAATATAAAAATGAATAATTTGTTGGTTTACTCTAAACTTCCTAAACATCAAACTCTTAGCCCTTCTAAACCTCTAAACCTTCTAAACTAAATCACTCAAACAGCCCTTTATTCAAAAGCTGTAACGTTTTTTCTTTATGCTCATGCGAAACGAGGATTGAGATATTGTGCTGGCTTCCGCCGAAACTTACCATCCTCACGGGCACTTCAGTTAAGCTATTAAAAACTTTGGCTAAAAGATTTTCTGTTTTTGAGATATGATATCCAACAATGGACACAATCGTTTGATCTTTGTCTGTTTCGATATTCCCAAACATCTCAAGTTCTTTAATGATCTGATCCAAATTAGAATCATTATCAATAGTGAGGGAAACGGCCACTTCTGAAGTGGTGATCATGTCAATAGATGTTTCATATTTTTCAAATACTTCAAAGATCTTTCGTAAGAATCCATATGCCAGCAACATACGGCTGCTCTTTATTTTTATCGCCGTGATAAAATCTTTTGCAGCAATAGCTTTCACCCCTTCAGTGTCTGAATCTCTTTCTATCAATGTTCCCGGCGCTTCAGGTTCCATTGTATTCAACAACTTTACAGGAAAATTAAAATACTGTGCCGGCCAGATGCTTGCCGGATGCAAAATCTTTGCTCCGAAATAAGCAAGTTCCGCAGCTTCATCGAAACATAAATGGCTGACAGGTTTTGTGTTTTTAACTACACGGGGATCGTTATTGTGCATTCCACTTATATCTGTCCAAATCTCACAAACGGATGCATTAACCGCTGCGGCAATCAACGAAGCGCTGTAATCACTTCCACCACGTTTCAAGTTATCAATCTCTCCTTTGGCATTGCGGCAAATGTATCCTTGAGTTACAAAAAGTTTAGTGCCCTTGTTTGCGTCCAGCAACCTGGTTAACTTTTCTCTTATTGCTGCCACTTGTGGCTCACTGTTTTGATCAATACTCATAAACTCAAGCGCCGGAAGCCACACGTGTGCTATCTCCTGTTCATTTAAATAAATACTGAAAAGCTTGGTGCTCAGCAATTCGCCCTGCGCCAAAATATCTTTGTTCAGTGCTTCACTGTAAGATATTTTTAAAATGATATTCAAAAACTCAAAATGCTCGGCAAGAACATCTTTTGCTTTTTGAAAATAGATTTCGTCTTTTAAAAGATCGACTATAAAATTCTGGTAATGATTTTCCAATGCATCAATTCTGGTTTTTGCCGCGTCACGGTCACCTTTTGATAAAGCATCACTTATTTCTGTAAGAGCGTTGGTTGTTCCGCTCAAAGCGCTGAGAACGATTATTTTTGTTTCGTCATCTTTCGTGATGAGTTTTCTTATCTCAGCCATTCTTTCTGGCCTTCCTACACTCGTACCCCCAAACTTCATTATTTTCATAGCTGTATCTTCGGTTTTAGATTAAAATTTTTTGCAAATGTAATTAATAAGCTATTTCGCATTTACAAATCCTATCAATTCTTCAACACTAAACACCTCATCAATTGCCAAAAAAGAAAGATACTTTTCATCAATTATTTCAAATTCCTTTTTTTCTTCAGCAGAAAGATTTTTAATAACCGGAAATTTATCTAAGGGAACTATGAAAACCCGATCATTAGTTAGATGAACGAACAAAATACTACTGTTAATAAATTCAATACTTTTTATCGAAGGATAAATTGTGGTATTATTCATTTTCTTACAGATTTTACAGGTTTTCCTGTGTAAAAAAGATTTAATTGCTTCAAAATAATTTCTTTGTTTTCTTCAATTAATTTTTCAATTTCCCTTAATTCAACTTCTGAAAAAGTTCCTTTCTTATTTTCATCTAATTCAATATTTGGTTCTAACCAAAATTTGCAGGATTTCTTATAACCTGCGACGTTATGGGTCACATGAATATGCCTTCTAATTTCACCAATGTCTATACTATAAATAAGGAAAACATACTTTGATAAAATCAGAATTTTCCCCATTATGTTATATTCTTTGGTCAAATTTAAACTAATTCAAGAAAGTAAGAAAGGTGATTATCTTCGATATTCGTTTAAAATGGATAAATGCTTTATTAGCAGGAAAAGAAAAGTATTGAATAACAGAGGTCAAAGCTTTTTTAATTTTTAATTATAGTTTTTACCTTTTAGTTTTGCCAGTTAGGAAATAATCGAAAAAGTGATTTAACGAGTTAAGTAATGGGAAGAATATTTGAAGTAAGAAAAGCCACGATGTTTGCCCGCTGGGACAAGATGGCAAAGCAGTTTACGCGTATTGGTAAAGAAATTGATATCGCTGTCAAACAAGGTGGACCAGATCCTGATAACAATTCGGCGCTTCGCCGTTGCATCATCAATGCGAAGGCGGTAAACATGCCTAAAGACCGCGTAGATGCAGCTATCAAGCGGGCAATGGGGAAAGATAAATCAGATTATCATGAAGAAGTTTATGAAGGATATGCGCCGCACGGCGTTGCTGTTTTGGTAGAAACTGCTACCGATAATCCAACAAGAACGGTGGCAAATGTGCGTATGCATTTTAATAAAGGAAATGGATCGCTTGGCACCAGCGGAAGTGTTTCTTTTCTCTTCAACCATATGGGCGAATTCAAAATAAAAAATGAAAATCTTGATATGGACGAACTGGAGCTGGAATTGATTGATTACGGCCTTGAGGAAATTGGTGAAGACAGCGAAGGGAATATTATTATTCGCACACCTTTTGTTGAATTTGGAAACATGAACAAAGCATTAGATGATAAGAATATCGAAGTAATAACCGCTGAACTTACACGAATACCAACAACTACAGTAGAACTTTCTGAAGAAGATGCGGAAGAAGTTTTGAAATTAGTTGACAATCTTGAGCAGGATGAAGATGTGCAAAAAGTGTATCATAACTTGAAGTAAAAGAAAAATAAGAATCAGTAAAATTTGTTGGTTTACTGGCAAGTTTTTTAAAAAAAAAACAGGAAGGAGATCACCTTCCTGCTTTTTATTTTTAATGTAGCCTATTTATTTATAGGCAATAAATTTTTGCTCTGCCTTTACTATTTTTTCAAAAAATGCTTTAAAAGCTACATAATCTTCCGGCGAAATCTCCTGATCTCTTCCATCTGAAAATTTGCGTGTAATAACTAACTTACCGGGTGATTTTAGAGTGTACTCAATAGAAAATTTCATGTCTTTAAATGAAATACTTTCACTTTTCGGAAGTTCCACGAAAGCCTTTCCTTCAGGCGCTGTTATGTTTACAACAGTTTCATAAGCATCGGCAGTTTCGTAGTTCCAGTATTCAACCGGGAAGTCTCTTTTATCTGCAGAAAAGTTATCTAAAGTAGCAACAATGTCAGGATACACAATTTTGAAAGTATTTAAACTACCGATCTCTGATATTTCATTTTTTACTTTATAAGCGTAATTATAAGTTACAGAATCATCAAGTTTATCGAGGCCTTCAAATTCAACTTTTTCCAACGCAACATTATTTTTATACTTACCGGCAATTGTTTTCTCAAGATCCTGCATTTGTTTTTCATTGTCAAGATTACGGTAATCCTGGCGTGTTTCTGACGAAAATTCGCCATACATAATACTCCTGACAGAAATATTCAGATCTTCATCAACAGGTTTTATATCGATTATTCTTTTAATAATATCTTTCTTCTTGTTTGCGGCTTTAATATGGATCAATTCTTCTTTTTCAGTAGAAGGTTTTATTGGAACCTCAAGTGCCAAAGCACCATTTAAATCATTAGGCAAACTGGTAAAAGGCAAATAATTATCAGTTAATTCAATGTAATAACTTTTGCTATCCAGGGTAGCTTTTGCAATGCAATGGTTAAATTCAACACTGGGAAGCATCATATCGTTTTCTCCATTGTCTCTTGTATCTACCAATACCATTTGAGCGTTAATACCGGCCATGCGCGCAAGCGTTACAAATAAATTAGAAAGATCTTTGCAATCGCCCAGCCTTGTTACCAGCGTTTCAGAAGGCCTTTGAGGCACAAACGCACTTTGCCTGAAAGAAACAGAACTGTACCTGATATTTGCTTCTATATAATCATAAATGATCTTTGCTTTTTCAAACTGAGTCATCGATTTCTTAGTGTCGGGAAACAGCTTTTTATACAAGGCAAGTATCTCAAAATCCTTGTTTGAATTATTGTTTGAAATATCGCTGTACCAATCTGCAATATCTTTCCATGAATTTACAGTGGAGATATGCAAAATAGTGCCGGCATCTATTATCAGCGGCATCAGCGATTCATCTTTTATTGGTTTCGCTTTTGACATTCCCCAACTGTATTCTTTAAAATCCTCCACGTCCTTTACTGTCGGTTGAATAGTCGAATTGGTAAGAATATATTTAAACTTCTGGTTCGCAGGAATCAATAAATTATATTTTGTGGCGCGGCAATAAATCTTACCATTGAAATAATACTTATCCCAAAAATCTTTGGCAAAGCGGCCACCCGCGAAGCTTTGTAACCTATATTTCAACACAATCACATCGCCTGCCTCAAGATTTGTGAAAACGATTTGGTTGTCGTTTCTTTCTCCATCAATTTTTGCCTGGTTTTTCTTAATGATCTGCGCTTTTTCTATTAATAAAGACTGGCTGTTGTCATATCCAATAGAGGTTTCCTTATATCTTTCAACACCTTTGTCATTGGTAATTTTTAATATTAAAGTGCAATACTCTTCATTGGCTCCATCCGGATATATTACCGCATCCTGCTGATCGAGAATATAATACCATCCGTAGTCTGCATTCTTTACATCATCAGGGTTATCGGCTTTTATTTCCTGATCAATATCTACCTGTGGAAACAATTTATATACTTCAGGTTTATTATTTAGTTTCCTGATCTTGCTGATGATATCATATTGGTTTGGATCATACTTCAAAGATTGGTTATACGCATCTAATGCTTCCGGTATCTTCTTTTTTTCACTTTTTATATCACCTAATTCTTCCCAATAATCTTCATTATAAGGTGATAACACCAGCGATTTTTTAATGTAATCTTCTGCTTTATCATATTCTTTCATTGAAAAGAAATACTGTGATAATTTATAAAAGCCCGATGGCGCGTAGGAAAATTTTTTTGCCAGGTCTTCTTTTATTTGCAACCCCTTTTTGACATTTCCCTGGTCAATGAGCAAATCGGCAAATTTTATATAAGTGTCATAATCGTAATTATCTTTCATGAAATTATCATAAACTTTCATAGCTCCTTTATTATCCTTATAAACTTCTTTTTTGATATTATACATCATTGGGATCAACTTGGCATTTGCCGGATATTTGGCATACATTTTTTCTGCTACTTTCACCAAATCATCATACTTTTTATCCTGTCCCAAAAGCATAAGTTCGTACGCATATGTAACTTCATTTTCGCCGTAAGCATTTATCCTTTTTTGAAGTGCAGCTTCACATTCCTGGTATTTTTCATTTTTGTATAATTCCCGGATGTTCAGATCATATACATCCACACTTTCGGGATCAGCCTTCTTTACTTTTTCCAGTTCTTCCTGGTAAGCTGTGTTGTTGTCTTCTTTATTTAAAACTTGCAGCAACTTCATTCTAATTAAAGAATTATCCGGCGCTATTTTTAAGGCATCCGTCAAAGTATTGTGAGCAGCCAACAGGTTTTCATTTCTTAAATATACATCAGCAAGCAACAGGTAATTTACAAGATTGGTTTTCTCCTTTTCAATTTTGCCTTTAAAGTATTTTTCAGCAAAACCAGGAATTAATTCATATTTTTTTCCCTCGTTCCTTTTTTTATAAGAAGCATAAGCGGACGAGCTGGTAAGATTGTTAATTGGCCTGTAATTGTCATCAGTAATCCTCAAAGAAAAACTTGGATATGAAGACTTGCTATATCCAAGTTGAACCAAAACACGGTTCACTCCTTTTTTCAGATCATACTTTACAGAATAATTATCCAATTCGGTGCTTCGCTCTTTTGGTTCTGCAATTACCAGTTCATCGTTTATCCAAACTTTTACAGATCCTGCACAGCCAATGTTGCAATACACCGTTTGATCTGCAGGACTTGTAACGAAACTTTGCGCATACACAACCGCCGTACTTTTATTAAACTGGTAAATAATCGGTGTCCATCCATCGTTTGATTCAGTTTCGGGTGTAAACCATTTCACATCTGCATTGGATAAAGATTTAAAAACAGCCGTTGGCTCTGGATGTTCCAATGGACCGTAGTCTTTATAAAAACCGCTTTGTGACAGGTTTTCAAAAGGGCCGGCAAATTGCCATTCTTTAATATTTCCCATTGCATTGGAAAACGATGCTGTTTTATCAAAGTCGCCGGAAAAAAGGTGATGCATTTTTTCATTGTAATTGGCAGCAGCTACTAAGGTACCTGGCGCATTTTTATCGGCAACTAAATCGTTCATAAGCTCAACTTCATCGCGTGTTATTTTTTTGCCAATAGGCCCAAGTACGGCTTTATTAGACCACAACGCATAAATATACGGATAAGGATCTTTTGTTTTTTTATAAAATGCATCTATAAAATCATCTACCGCGCTTTCTTTACCGTTATAAGTTTTTAAATAAAGAGCAGTAACGAAAGCATCCTGGTAAAGCGAAGGATCCTTCATGGCGTTTTCAAGAAATTTTTCCGCTTCAGCTCTTTTATTTTCGTTTAAAGATTTCCAAGCATTTTCATAAGGGTTAGCCTGGGAAAAGCAGTTGCAGGTGTATACCATTAAAATGGCAACAAGGTATTTTTTCATTTGGGGGACAATTTTGGTAAACAAATAAAATTTAAATCTAAAAATAATAGTTAGTTCTGATAAAACGAATTATTGAAGGGATTTTGTATATCATCAACAAAAAACTACCGCCAGTACAGTTGTCATCAAAATAAAAATCCCTTTTATTTATTGCTTTACTGCTGATTAAAAAACCATTTATACCGATTTATTTGCAAATTAATTTCCGGCAATATATCTTTGTTATTCAAATTTAAACGGAGCGAGCCTCCCATGTAAAATGAACCACATTATTGCTTCTCTCTTATTTAATTTTCGTCAGAGAGTAAAGCCGCCAGAAACTGCTTCTCTCTAATTTTCATTACACTTTTTATCGCAATTTGTAAGCGGGCAAACTGTTTACCTATGATGATAATAAGCAGCATTAATGATTGATATAGCGCGATTGCGTTGTGCGGCTCCGCCTATGCGTAATCGTAAATAGAAATACCAAACAAGCAAACAATTTTTTAAAAACTAACAACTAACAACAATGAATTATTCAAATTTTATCGCCAATTATTGGTGGGTACTAGCAATTTTTGCCTCATTATTTCTTTACAAGCTTATCCTTCGTTTTCTATTCGGGATGGTCATCGTTCCCGAAAACAGGATTGGTCTTGTAACCAAAAAATTTGTGCTCGTAGGCACTGATCGTAAACTTCCGGATGGAAGAATTATTGCTACAAAAGGTGAAGCCGGTTTCCAGGCGCAAACTTTGGCTCCCGGCCTATATTGGAATCTTTGGCCATGGCAATATGTTATCGACATGCAGCCTTTTACTATCATTCCCGAAGGAAAAATAGGTGTGGTGTTGAGTAACGACGGCGCTGCAATTCCTACAGGTGCAATTCTTGCAAGGAAAGTGGAATGCGATAACTTCCAGGATGCAAAAAAATTCCTGGAAAATGGCGGACAAAAAGGAAGGCAGACCGCTTACATCACTGCCGGAACTTATCGTATCAACACATATGCGTTTACGGTATCCGTTAGAGATATGGTAATCATCCATGAAAACATGGTGGGTATCGTTACCACATTGGACGGCGAGCCTATTGAAACCGGGCAAATAGCCGGCAAATATGTGGAAGGACATAACAACTTCCAGGACTTTGACACTTTCTTAAAAAACAATGGCAATCGTGGTTTGCAACCTTCTATCATTTTAGCAGGAAGCTACAATATCAATCCATGGGCTATTCAAATTGAAGAGGTGCCAATGACTGAAGTGCCGATTGGTTATGTGGGCGTCGTGATTTCCTATATTGGCGTAGATGGAAAAGATGTTACCGGTGAAAGTTTTAAACACGGCAATATCGTGAGCAAAGGACAACGTGGCGTATGGATGGAACCTTACGGTCCGGGGAAATATCCTTTTAATAAATACATTATGAAGGTAGAATTGGTGCCAACAACCAACCTGGTACTGAATTGGGCCAACACAAGAAGTGAAGCACATCAACTGGATAAAAATTTGTGCACCATTACGGTGAGGTCACAGGACGGCTTTCCGTTTAACCTGGACGTTTCGCAGATCATACATATTCCTGCAAATGAAGCTCCGAAAGTGATTGCGAGATTTGGAAGCATGAACAATTTAGTAAGCCAGGTGCTGGAACCAACTATCGGCAACTATTTCAGAAACTCTGCGCAAGACAGTGATGTAATCGCTTTTTTAAGCACACGTAAAGAAAGGCAACAAGCAGCAAAAGACAATATGAAAGAGGTGCTGGATGAATACAATGTGAATGCTGTGGATACGTTAATTGGCGATATTGTTCCGCCTGAATCATTAATGAAAACTTTGACCGACAGGAAAATTGCGCAGGAAGAAGAAAAAACTTATGCCACCCAACAAATGGCGCAGGAAAAAAGACAAGGTCGTGAAAAGGAAACTGCCATCGCAGATATGCAAAAGGAAATTGTGAAAGCACAACAAAGTGTTGAAATCGCTCAAAGAACTGCCGATGCTGTGGTGAAAAAAGCAGAAGGTGATGCACGCAGTTTAAAATTGCAGGTTGATGCGGAAGCCACTGCCACAAAAATGCGCGCCAACGCAGAAGCCGAAGCAACCAAAGCAAGAGCCGGTGCACAAGCCGAAGCTACACGCTTAAATGCAAGTGCTGATGCAGAAATGATTAGCAAGACAGGTTTGGCAGAAGCCGAAAAAATTATGGCAATAGGAAAAAGCACAGCCGAAGCTTACGAGTTGCAGGTGAAAGCAATGGGTGGTGATAATTTTACCAAATTTAAAATCACAGAAGAAATTGGCAAAGGCGCTATAAAAGTAATGCCGGACATTTTGATAGGTGGCAGCAATGGAACTGACGGAGGCATCAATGGTCTGCTAGGTGTGAAGTTGATGGAAATGATGGATGCAAACAAAGATGCAGACAGTAAACCAACTTTATAGCCGGTTTTTTATTCTAAGCCCTGCCGTTTGGCAGGGCTTTTACTTTGCATAACAGGCTTATATTTGCAATCCGAATAATTTTAAATTTATAATTACAAGAGGATGTACAGAACGAACACATGTGGTGAACTAAGAATTTCAGACGTTAATAAAGAAGTTACACTTGCCGGATGGGTGCAAACTATCAGAAAATTTGGCAGTATTACTTTTGTTGATATTCGCGATCGCTATGGTATTACTCAATTACTTTTTAATGAAAAACTCACGGAACAACTCGATAAAAACCCGTTGGGAAGAGAATTTGTAATCCAGGTAAAAGGAACTGTTTCTGAGAGAAGCAATAAAAATAAAAACATTCCTACGGGCGATATTGAAATTTTAGTTTCAGAATTGAAAGTTTTGAACAAATCTGCTGTTCCACCCTTTACCATACAGGATGATACCGATGGTGGCGAAGATCTCCGGATGAAATATCGTTTTTTGGATTTAAGAAGAAACGCCGTGAAAAAAAATATCGAATTACGTTATGCAGTTAACCGCGCTACGAGAAACTATTTGCATCAACAAGGCTTTGTAGATATTGAAACACCTTTTTTAATTAAATCTACGCCGGAAGGCGCCAGGGATTTTGTAGTGCCAAGCCGCATGAATGCCGGAGAATTTTATGCGCTTCCTCAATCTCCGCAGACGTTCAAGCAATTGCTAATGGTAAGCGGTTATGATCGTTATTACCAGATCGTAAAATGTTTTCGCGATGAAGATTTGCGTGCTGATCGCCAGCCGGAATTTACACAGATTGATTGCGAAATGTCGTTTGTAGAACAGGAAGATATTTTGCAAATGTTTGAAGGGCTTATCAAATCTATTTTTAAAGAAGTTAAGAATATCGATTATACAGACACTATTCAAAGAATGAGCTGGGAAGATGCGATGTGGAATTATGGAAATGACAAACCGGATATTCGTTTTGAAATGAAAGTGGCTAACCTGAAAACAGAAGGCAAAAATCATTTGGAAGTTTTGAACGATACAGAGTTTGCAGTTTTCAAAAATGCGGAAACTGTTTTGGCGATTACTGTTCCGGGCTGCAGTGATTATTCAAGAAAACAAACTGATGAGCTCATAGATTGGGTAAAACGGCCGCAAATCGGCATGGGTGGATTGGCATTTGTAAAAGTAAATAGCGACGGCACTTTAAAAAGCAGTTTTGATAAATTCTTTACTGCGGAAAAATTAAAATCGTTATCAGATTTTGCGAAAGCAAAACCAGGAGATCTTATTTTAATTCTTGCAGGCAAAGAAGAACGAACCAGAAAAGCAATAAGCGATTTGCGTTTATACATGTCCGATAGACTGGGGTTAAGAAAGCCAGATGAATTTAAATTGCTGTGGGTTACTGATTTTCCTTTGTTTGAATATGATGAAGAAAGTAACCGATGGGTAGCAAGGCATCATCCTTTTACATCACCAAAGCCAGAAGACATTGAAGTAATGATTAATAACAATCCTAAAATTGAAAATCCGGAAAAATATTTGGAGCATCCTTATTCAAAAATTAAAGCCAATGCCTATGATATTGTTTTGAATGGCAACGAAATTGGGGGCGGTTCTATCAGAATTTTCCAGAGAGATTTGCAGGAAAAAATGTTTGCGGCTTTAGGCATGAGCCAGGAAGAAGCACAACATAAATTCGGATTTTTATTGGGCGCATTTGAATATGGCGCTCCTCCTCACGGTGGTATTGCTTTTGGCTTTGACAGGCTTTGCGCTATTTTGGGAGGCAGCGAATCTATCCGTGACTTTATTGCGTTTCCAAAAAATAACAGCGGCAGAGATGTAATGATTGATGCGCCTTCAACCATTGATGAAAAACAGTTTGAAGAGTTACAGATTAAATTGGATTTGAAATAATATTGTCCAAAAGAACACCTGTTCATTTTTCTATTTATCTTTTAAAATTACCTTCGCCTTATGGCAAACGAATTGAACAATTTCAGTGAAATAATAGCACATTGTAAAGAATACGGTTACATTTTTCCTTCCAGTGAAATTTATGATGGCCTAAGTGCCGTTTATGATTATGGGCAGAATGGTGCTCAGTTAAAAAAGAATATCCGCGATTATTGGTGGAAAAGTATGACGCAATTGCATGAAAACATTGTTGGTATTGACGCCGCTATTTTTATGCATCCGCTTACATGGAAAGCGAGTGGTCACGTTGATAATTTCAGCGACCCGATGATTGATAATAAAGACAGCCAAAAGCGGTATCGCGTTGATCACCTGATAGAAACTCATGCAGAAAAATTAGCACTTGAAGGAAAGAAGGAAGAAGAATTTGCCTTATTAAAAGCGATGGATGAATTGCTGGCAAAAGATGATTTGGAAGGCTTAAAGAATTTAATTGATGAAAATGAAATAAAGTGTTCAGTTAGCGGGACCAGCAATTGGACAGACATTCGCCAGTTTAATCTAATGTTTTCAACTGAATTTGGCTCTACTGTTTCAAGCGATGCTGAAGACAATAAAATTTATTTAAGGCCGGAAACTGCCCAGGGAATTTTTGTCAATTTTCTAAATGTGCAAAAAACAGGAAGAATGAAAATTCCTTTCGGCATTGCGCAAACAGGAAAAGCTTTCAGAAATGAAATCGTAGCACGCCAGTTTATTTTTCGAATGCGCGAATTTGAACAAATGGAAATGCAGTTTTTTGTTCGCCCCGGAACAGAAATAGGATGGTACAATTACTGGAAAGAAACAAGATTAAAATGGCATCAAAGTCTTGGCCTTCCAGCGGAGAAGCTTCGTTACCACAATCATGTAAAATTAGCGCATTACGCCAACGCAGCGGTAGATATTGAATTTGAATTTCCGTTTGGATTTAAAGAACTGGAAGGAATCCATTCACGAACTGATTACGACCTGAAACAACACCAGGAATTGAGCAAAAAGAAACTGCAGTATTTTGACAATGAACTGAAAGAAGATGGCAAACCTTACGGAAATTATATTCCTTACGTGGTAGAAACTTCTGTTGGATTAGATCGTCTATTCCTCTCCGTTATAAGCAATGCTTATGCGGAAGAAAAATGGAACAAAGAAGATGGAAGCGAAGACAGCCGCGTGGTTTTAAGGATTCCTGCAAAGATTGCCCCTTATAAATTAGCGATTCTCCCTTTGGTTAAAAAAGACGGGTTACCGGAAATCGCAAAAAATTTATTGAACGAATGCAAACAAAGTTTCCATACTTTTTATGAAGAAAAGGACAGTATTGGCAAGCGTTACAGGCGAATGGACGCCATCGGAACTCCTTTTTGTGTTACCATCGATCACCAGACGAAGGAAGATAATACTGTTACCATTCGTGACAGGGACACAATGACGCAGAAAAGAATTGCTCTAGCGGATGTGAGAAAAATAGTGAATGAAAAAATTGGAAACTAATAGGTTCAACAGTAAACAGACAAATTTTACTGATTTCCATTTTCCATTTAATAATGGTTAGCCATACGATTCAAGATGAATGGCTTTTCTGTCGTAACCAAGAGCTGCAATTTTTTGCCGCGCATCGTCAATCATAAATTTCCATCCACATAAATAAAATGAGGCAGGCTTAAGGTTTTGAAGATCTGCACATGCTTCATTATTTTTCTTACAAATTGATTCGTACAAATCGTGAACATAACCCTTGTGGCCTTCCCATTCTTCACGGCTCAGTGTAGGCATATAATGAAAATTCTCAAGCTCCTTTTCCAGCGCTTTCATTTCATCATAATACAATAAATCGTTTTTGGTTCGGCAGCCGAATATCAGGTATAAATTTTCATGAGGAACAGTATGAAGTTTGATATAATTCAACATGCTTCTAAAGGGAGCAATACCTGTGCCAGTACAAATGAAAAATAAATCCCTGTCAATGTTCTCAGGCAAAGTGAAAACCCCTTGTGCACCACGAAACGTAATCTCAGAGCCAACTTTAACCTCATTAAAAAGATAGGTACTTCCTTGGCCACCTTCCAAAAGCACGATCAATAGCTCAAAAACATTAGAACCATCAGGCCAGCTTGCGATGGAATAACTGCGCCATCTTTTATTTAATTTTTCATGAATGGGCAAATCAAGTGTTACAAACTGTCCTGCTTTAAAATCAAAAGATTCAGCATCTTTTACTTTGATAAAAAATCGCTTGGTATTATAAGTTGCATTTTCAATGCGAATTACAGTTCCGGTGCGCCAGGGTGCTGCTGCCATGTAAAAAATTTTTGCGGAAAATACAACTGATATGTTGAATGGAAAATTATTTTTACGCAATCGCAACCAGCGTTCTAAATATGAAATCGATTCTTTTAAAACCGTAACATCAATCCGGCGGATGGCCTGATTACGGTTTTCGTGTAATCCTGGCCGTAATTAAAAGAGCAATTAATAACAATTGCCACTGCTGATACATTGAAGTTAAAACCAACTGTAGTAGAATTGTATTTTAATGAAGTAGCCTGGGTGGTAACTCCGTTATCGGAGAGAAGAGTTTGTTTATTAAAAATTTGTTGCCCAACACCTGTGCTAATCCTGAAAACTTCGCCTATCAACAATCCGCCTTCGAGTGAATAAACATTGTTGTTGGAATTTTGTTCAGTTGCCGTAGTTACATATCCCTCGTCATCAAAAATATGATTAACGGTTGAGGCATTATTCATTCCAAAACTGCCAAAGCCCGCAAGCATTGTTCTGTGGCCACTTTTGTCGCGCGCTATTGTCAATCCAAGCATTCCATCAGCCTGCCAATTGAGCCGGTCACTTTCATACTTATCAAAATTCCTGCTGCCGGGACCGTAAAAATAATTGGCCGAAGCGCCCAGCGAAATGACGATACCGCTGTTCTTTTTTGCGTTGTTATCCTGGTTGTCACTTCTAAAATCCTGCGCTTTTAGCGACAGGATGGACAGGTAAAAAATTATAATAGAGAGTATACTTTTTTTCATGATTAATTATTTTGTATTTTTTTTACTTCAAGGCAAACATTACGCCCAGTTTAATTACCGATAAACCGACGCCCGCATCCACATACACACGGAACTGGTTACTTATAAAATACTGTGCTCCTGCTCTTGCAATTATCCCAAGTTGTGTACTACGCGTGCCTGATTTTACAAGAATTACCTGTGAGTTATCATTGGTAAAACTTATCCGGTTTTCTGAATGAATATTTGAACTGGTAATGCCCGGGCCTGCTAATATATACGGCTGTAATCTTGACGAATCGCCTGCAAAACTATACTTGCCATAAACATATAAACCGAAAATATTTTCCTTTAGGCTAATGTTGTTATTTGTACTGTCGTACGTGCTGAATTGCTGATCTGAGAATTTATGCGAACCAAAACCAATCATTGCGCCCAATTGCAAATTATTTTTATAAGCAACTTCGTAGGCTATGGAAACTACGGGGAAAGTTGCTGAAGTAGAATAATTATTTACATTTTTTACCTTGGAAAAACTTCTTAAAAATCCAAGTGCCAGATTCAGGTTGCCGTTTGCAATATTAATGCCTTTACTTTTCTTGCTAACGGGTTCAGTTTTATCGGTCGGTAATGTATCCTGTATCGAAGGACCAACAGTTCTGCCATTTATATAATCTTTTACCTGGTTGCGATAACTGATCACATAAACTTCATTCGCGTGGAATTTTATAAATAGGTCCATCAGGAATATCGGTTCTTTGATAAGAAATATAAACAGGGCCTACTTCTTTTACCAACCCATAAACAAGGTCGCCATTCAATTTTACAATTACATCAAAGCCGGCATTTTGTTTTATTGGTTGGGGCAGCAAAACAGGGGTTGAATCATTTTGAGCATTCGCTCTATGGATGCCAAATGAAATTATCAGTAAAAGAACAAATAACAGCGATTTATTTTTTCGGGGTAAACGAAGAATCATTTTTTAGTTTTTAGTATTTAAGATCTTTAATTGTTCCATTCATTATCGTCAGTTTTTGCGTGGTATCACGGGAGTTGCAAAGTGTCATTTGAAAACTTCCGGTAATTATCTGCTCATCGGGTTTTTCTTTTTCTATTTGTAAAACATCATTTTGCATATTATCAGCGCAAAGATTATAAACGCCCAGATTATTTTTATCAGTCATATTCACCAGTTGAACATCGCTTAGACCCCTTTCTGCAGTATATGCCGATTTATAAATTCCTACCAGTTGATTTCCTTCAGCCAGATCAAAATTGATGGTCAACTGGTAAGAATGACCAGAGTCATCCTTGCCTGTTCCCGTCAAAACATAGCGATCATAAAACTGAGCCGGAAGAGTTGTGTCCTGAGGATATTCGACTACTTTAGAAGCTTTTATTATTGAATAACTGTCTGCCTTCCAGGAATTAGAAGCGCTTAAATCAAAACTCAACAGAGGAGAGCGGATAATTTGTACTGTAGTTTGATCTGATGAACAGCCAAAAAATAGTATGGAAACAGTAAACAGTAAAAGAGTAAAAATTTTATTCATGGGTAACTTTAAGGATCAACAAAGATAATTATGGCGAACAATAATAGTACCGATAAAATAATTCCCACCTTTTTAAAACAAAGAAATTGCCGGAAAACGCTGTAAGGCGAGGATTCATTTTTCATCAGCTTTTAGGCAAAGAAAAGTTAGTTAAAAAAAACAAATAAAAATATTCAAAATTTGTACGTCTACTATTGCTCTAAAACCTTGTTATAAATCAAGACGACAAATTTAATTTAAAAATCATAGTTTATTTTTGCAGCGTTTAGAAAAAGCAGATGAATGAATCTTGATGTGTTGATGAATAGTTATTCAAACGATGCCCGTATTTTTAAAATTACGGATAAAATCGTATTGCCTGAACCGCAGCACATACACCTTTCCGGCCTCTTTGGCAGCTCTTCTCAATTTATTTTTTCTGCAGTTTTCAATAATCCCGATGTTTCCAAACAAAACCATTTAGTGATTTTAAGAGATGCCGAAGAAGCGGCTTATTTTCACAATACAATTGAGAATCTAACGAATGCGCTGGATGTTTTTTATTTCCCTTCTTCATTTAAAACCAAAAAAAACTTTCACCAGTTAAACAGCAGCCATGTAATGCTGCGGACGGAAGCGTTGACTAAATTAAGCACTGGTGGTAACAAGAAAGTTTTGGTTACTTATGCTGAAGCACTTTTTGAAAAAGTAGTTTTATCAAAATCACTTTCAGAAAATATTATTTCTTTTAAAAAAGGAGAAAATATAAAAGTTGATGAATTACTTTCCCGCTTTGTGGACTATGGTTTCAGCCGAAACGACTTTGTTTATGAACCCGGCCAGTTTGCAGTGCGTGGAGGAATTCTTGATATTTATTCGTTCGGAAATGATAAACCTTACCGTATAGAATTGTTTGGTAATGAAATTGATAGCATCCGTCTATTCGATCCGGAAACGCAATTAAGTGAGCGAAAGCTTCAGCAGGTAAGTATTATTCCCAATGTAGAAACACAATTCGAAAGTGACGAAAAAGTTTCGTTATTAAATTTTTTACCTGAAAATACAGTGGTTTGGACGGAAGACTGGGAATTTATAAAACAAATAATTGAGCAACAGGAAGAAGATCTAAAAGAAGCGATTGCCAACCCACCAAAGACTCCTGCGAACGAAGAAAATGAATTAAGCGAAATAAAAGATATTTCAGAAAAAGATTTTGTTCATGCTTCTGTTTTGGAAAATCAAATCAATGAACGGCATGTACTTGAGATTGGAAAGAAAAGTTTTTTTTCAAAAAACCATGAAATTAATTTTTCGATTCAACAGCAACCTGCATTCAACAGGCAGTTTAATTTACTAATTGAAAATCTGAAATCATTCGAAACAAAAAAATATAACATTTTCATTTTTGCTGAAAATCCAAAGCAGCTGGAAAGATTGCATTCAATTTTCAGGGATCAAAATACCGAAATTAATTTTGTTCCGATCCCTGTTTCTATTCACGAAGGTTTTATTGATAACGATCTGAAATTAGTTTGTTATACAGATCATGAAATATTTCAACGCTATCACAAATACAAAGTAAAACAGGCATTCAGCAAGAATAAAGCGCTTACCCTCAAAATGCTTCGCGAATTGCAGCCGGGAGATTATGTGACGCATATTGATCATGGAGTTGGCGTATTTAGCGGTCTGCAGAAGATTGAAGCAAATGGTGTCATGCAGGAAGCAGTGCGGATTATTTATAAAGATAAAGATCTGCTGTATGTAAATATTTCTTCTCTTCACAAGATCAGTAAGTATAGTGGCAAGGAAGGAACAGTTCCTAAAATGAACAAACTGGGCAGCGATGTTTGGAATAAATTAAAAGACAAGACAAAGAAACAGGTAAAAGATATCGCTAGCGATCTGATAAAATTGTATGCTGAAAGAAAAAGCCATAAAGGTTTTGCTCATGCTCCCGATAATTATTTACAAACTGAACTGGAAGCATCATTTCTTTATGAAGATACTCCCGATCAAAGCAAGGCGGTGACAGATGTAAAAGCGGATATGGAAAAAGAATCGCCAATGGACCGGTTGGTTTGTGGTGACGTAGGTTTTGGTAAAACAGAAGTGGCCATACGCGCCGCTTTTAAAACCAACCTTGACGGCAAACAAGCGGCTGTATTGGTTCCCACAACGATTCTTGCTTATCAGCATTACAAAACCTTCAGTGAGCGATTGAGTGATTTCCCGGTTACCGTTGATTATCTAAACCGTTTTAAATCTTCAAAAGAAAAAAAGGAAACTCTGCAAAAATTAGCGGAAGGAAAAATTGACATCATTATAGGAACACATGCCTTGCTCGGAAAAGATGTAAAGTTTAAAGATCTCGGTTTGATGGTGATTGATGAAGAACAAAAATTTGGTGTTGCCGCAAAGGAAAAATTAAAACAGATAAGAACAACAGTTGATTCACTTACACTAACAGCAACGCCTATCCCAAGAACTTTGCAATTTAGTTTGATGGGTGCACGAGACCTTAGTATTATTAATACGCCTCCACCAAACCGGCAGCCAATTCAAACGGAAGTGCACGTTTTTGACCAGGATTTTATCCGCGACGCGATCTATTATGAAGTGGAAAGAGGTGGACAGGTTTTCTTCATACATAACCGTGTTCATGGTTTGCAGGAAATGAAAACACTGATACAGGGATTATGCCCTGACCTCAGCATTGCTCATGCTCACGGCCAGTTAGAAGGCGGCCAGTTGGAAGAAACAATACTTGATTTTATGGATCGCAAATATGATGTTTTGATTTGTACCAACATAGTAGAGAGTGGCGTTGACATTCCGAATGTAAACACGATTATTGTCAATAATGCACATCACTTTGGATTAAGTGATTTGCACCAGCTTCGTGGCAGAGTAGGCCGCAGCAATAAAAAGGCATTTTGTTATTTACTTGCTCCGCCGATGAGTACCTTGCCATCTGACAGCCGCAAACGATTAACCACATTAGAGCAGTACAGCGACCTTGGAAGTGGCTTCCAGATTGCCATGCGTGACCTTGACATTCGTGGCGCAGGAAATATGCTGGGTGGCGAACAAAGTGGTTTTATTGCCGAAATAGGTTTTGAAATGTATCAGAAAATTTTGGATGAAGCCATTCGCGAATTGAAGCGAAATGAATTTAAGGATTTATTCAAAGAAGAAATTCAAAAGCAGGACGATTATGTTTCTGATTGTACCATTGATACAGATCTTGAAATTCTGATTCCTGATGATTATGTTGAAAGTATTACAGAAAGATTAAGTCTTTACTCCAGGCTCGACAACTGCGAAAATGAAAAAGAACTGGAAGCGCTTCATAAAGAAATGATTGATCGCTTTGGTCCGATTCCCCATGAAGTAGAAGATTTGTTTACAACCGTTCGTTGTCGTAAAATAGCATTGGAACTTGGCTTTGAAAAACTGATTCTGAAAAATGAAACGCTGAAATGCTTCTTTGTTGCCAATCCGGACTCTGCCTACTTCACCAGCAAAACTTTTGAAAGAATCCTTGATTTTCTCCAGACCAAAACCAACAAAGCCAAACTCAAACAGGTAGGAAGAAATGGTATATTGATAGTGAAGGAAATAAAAACCATGAAACAAATTTTCAAATTCCTGCAACAAATGCTATTGAATACGCAGATAGAAGTTTCGCAGTTCTAACTCTTATTAAAATTTTTTTTATTATAAAAGTATTTATAGGTAGATTTATGTAAGTAAATAAGTTTTTATGAAACGGGTTTCTTTTTGGGCTCTACATCACAAACTTGCGGCACGTATTATAATCGTGCTAATTTATGTTCTTCTAAACTTACTCGGGCTGTTTTTCGGAGATATACTTTCCTCACTAAACATCTTTTTGAGCCCTGCTTACTATTTAGTCGCTTTTTTACTAACACTCGGGGGCGTCCTCATTTATCCTTCAAAAAAAAGAAAGCATTTCTATAAAAACTTTTATTTCAGGCAAAAGTTTGCAGATGGTGTATTAATAACGGCTACCTTTCTCTTTATTACGTATACCGGAAATTCCTTTACACAATCGATTATTCCTTTAAGGCCTGCTGTTGCGATTTCATTTGTCAGGCCTCCCGTTTCTTCATCGTCATTCATGATGATTCTAAAGCCTGGAAAAAGAGTGTTCAATTGTCGAAAAAAGAAAACAGGAAGCACATCCATTCTGTTATAAAAGAACTAAGAAAAAAATATAAAGCAACCTCTAATTCCGGAAAAGCAGTTTTAATTGCGCTGGTTGTTTTGGGAGCTATTTTCTTATCCTTTTTAATGTTGGGGTTAGCCTGTAACATAGCTTGTTCAGGTTCCGAAGCCCTGGCCTACATTGTAGGAGCAGTGGGCATTGCAGCAGTGATTTTCGGAGCAATTAAATTAATCCAAAGAATTACAAGGGGAAAACCAGCAAAAAACCCAAACGGCGAATGAAGCTGTAAACTAGTTGAGTGTATGCATAACTGTTATATCTCCTCAATATTTTCTTTCAGCACATTTTCAATCCGTAAATTTAAAGTTTCATAATCAGTATAACCTTCTGCAATCAAATAAAATTTGGTATCTGTTAATTGAATAAAAACAGCCGGAAAGCCGGTAACATTTAATTGTTTACATAAAGCAAATTCATAGTGAGCCTGCTCTTTGTATTCTTCATCCTCAAGCTTTTCATAAAATTCTTCAGCAGGAATATTGTACTTATCCAATAACAAACGATATGCTTCATCATCGGTAAGATCACGTCCTTCAAAATGTAATGCATACTGCAAGATCGGCAGCAAAACTTACTTGCTTGTCCGGGATGATAATCTTTAAAAACACAAAGGCAATCGCCGGTTTTTCTGAGTCTGGGAACCAATCACTAATATCAGGATGTCTTACATGCCACAAATAATCTTCCCCAAATTTAATTCCCGTAATTTCTTCTACCCGCTTGTATGCGCCTTCAATATATTTTGCTGTAGCCCTAATTGACACAGGCTCTTCCGGCAAAATCATCCCGCCCGAAAGCACTTCAAACTCCATTTTATTTTTGTATTGGGAATATATCTTTTTCATCACTTCACTAAATCCGTAACACCACCCACAATAAGCATCGTAACAATAAATTAAGTCTTGTCATAGACAATAACTTTGCGACAATAAACCTGCCGAAATTCGTAAAGAAATTGTAACAACACTAAATAATTATTCGTGTTATTTATTTGTTTACTGCAATTCCTTTATTCATTTTTAATTTACACAATTACATTTGCAAGCTATGGCACAAAAGAAATTAAAAAGATTCAGAGAGATAAAAACGTTTTCAAATGTTTTGGAATACCCTCAAGATATAAAAGGAAAATGGAAGGATTTTTTTGGTAATGAAAATGAAATCATATTGGAACTCGCTTGTGGTAAAGGAGAATACACGACAGGACTTGCACAAATCTATCCGGGTAAAAATTTTATTGGCGTTGATATTAAGGGAAACCGCTTATGGGTTGGCGCTAAATATGCTTTAAAAAACGGATTAGAAAATGTTGCCTTTTTAAGAACTGAAATCGATAAGATCAGCAATTATTTTGCGCAAAATGAAGTCGAAGAAATCTGGATCACATTTCCTGATCCACAGCTGAGAGTTTCAAAAGCAAAAAAGAGATTGACGCATCCAAAGTTTCTGCGTTTGTATCAGGAAATACTAAAACCTGATGCAAAAATTCATTTAAAAACCGATTCTCCTGACCTTTATGAATTCACAAAACTTGTTATCAGACTTTACAATCTTAAAATTATTTCAGATATCGGTGACGTTTATAAAATGGAAATGTTGACAGAAGAGTTAGCGATACAAACTCATTATGAGAAACTTGACATTGCCAGAAGCAATTGTATTTTTTATCTATGTTTTTCATTGCCGGAAAAATTTCCTGAAAATGATGATGAACTTAAACTGATTCTAAAACAAGAAAATGAAGAATGAAACATTTATTGAAGGTGTTCATTTTTATTTTGATGAATCTGGTTTAATGGTAATGACAGAAAAATATCATTTGGACAGGGGATTTTGTTGTGGCAATGGATGCAAACATTGTCCTTTTAATTTTGAAAATGTAGATGAAAAAAAGAGAAGAGAATTAATTTTTAAAAGGAAAAGTGAAAAGGAAAATCAATGATTTCAATTAGCTGCAATCTAAAAAAAAAGCCGTTCATGAATAAACGGCTTTCTCTTTTACTTTTTAATTTACTTTACTGGCTTGTAAGTGCACCTGTTGTTGTGATTCTTGGATTTCTTTCTCTGAGCGCAGTGCCATCACTGTATAGTTTTTCAGTCACCATCTGTCCCCCCTGCAATACTCTAACTACATAATCATATTTTTCAGGAGCGTTTTCATTGTTGGTGTTCATGTTGTTGTATGTATTTGCAGACGCATTTGTTTGATTCATACTTGAATCCTGGTACTGGTTGTTGGTCGTATTTTGATTCATTGCAGCTTGGGTTGAATCATCTTTATCATGATCGTTGTCCATGTTGTTATTGATATTAGAAGAGTTCCATGAAGTAGCATTGCTGTTTTGACTCATTGTATCTTCAGCTGATTTAACTGCAGTAATATCATATATCTGGCCATTCGGATATTTCTGATTTGCCTGCTCAATAATATTTTGAGGAACAAAAGTTTCTCTTACCGGAAGAGCAGCCGTCTGGGTAACCATAGCGGTATTGTTTTATGCATCGAATCTTTCCAGTTACTATTCATTCCTGAATTGTTTATTGTAGTACTTGATATTATTCATGTAAGCGCTTGTATCTGTAGTTGAATTCATGTTCGAATTCACATTGTTGTTGTTATTCGTTGTGCCGCTGGTATCTGTGTAGGTTGAATTTGTATTGATTGTGCCCGTCGTGTTGGTATTGTTATATGTCCCGTTAGTTGTGTTTGTAGTATCTACCTGTGCAAATAATGACATCGACGCACATGTGCAGATTAAAGAAATTAATAGAGTTTTCATAAAATAAATTTTAGGGTTTTTAGATTAATGTTTTCACTTATTATAAGTCAATTCTTATGCCCCCAACATGAATTCTATATTGAAACATCAGATCTAAAAATTCTAAAACCCTTACTGGCAAATGGATACAGGATGGATGTTAAAAACTCTTCTAATATTTTTACATATCACGTTTGCAGAATAATTGTAGAATAATTTCTTCTGAAATAAAGATTAGCAGAAAATTTTCCCTGAACAGTAAAACAACAAATTTTGGTGATTTTTATTTTCCAGCCAATAAAAAAAGGGAGCCTTTCGACTCCCCGTATTGTTTATGAAAATTAATGATTAATAACTCCACAAATTTTGTTCGTAATCAAATATTTCGTTCTTGATCTTTTCGCCTTCAAGCAATTGAAGGATTGGCCTGTTCTTTAATCCTGTCTGATCTTTTAAGAAATTATCAAATGGATTATCCAAAGTACTTTTAATAATTCTGCCATGGAACATTCTTGATTCGAAAAGATCTTCCCAGGTCATACGGGCTCCATAGTTTTTACCATTGTACACATAATACTTGGCGAAAATCGGCCGCATATCAGGGTAATAAACCCAGAAAAGCTCAGTATCCCCAAGATCAACGCCAGCGGCTGTAATCACACGTTTTACAGGTGCAATTCCGAGGATTCTCCAGAATAACCTGGAACTCTGTTTATCAAAAATAACTTCCTCTTTAATTCTGAATTTATAAAATGAATCAAGATTTACTTCCTGCATAGTTTCCTTATTTCCTATTACGTTTCCTAAAGAATCATAAATAGGTACCGAAACCGACCCGCCCGAAATCGCTTTAGCCACTTCAGCTTTTGTCATTGGGGTTGTAAAACGGTCGTCAATAGGTGCAAAAGCGGTAACGCCGCCGTTATCCGGCCCTTCCTGAATGGCTTTCAAAAGGATAGAAATAAATCTTTGGTTACCGTTATCTTCGTTCGCAGAATAACGGAAAGGTAGATTGATTTTTTCCCGTGTATCAATTTCACGCCAGATTCTTTCATCATATGCCGCGTCTTCTGCTCTTAATTGCTGATAAGGAAGAGGAGTACGGTCTGTAATCAATCCATTGTGCACATCAAGGGCCGTTTCCGGACGCAACGATGGTTTAATGTTAGGAATAGGAAGGCTATCATTCACAGGAGGAGCGACTACGACCGCAGTATCAACTATAGTGGGTGTAACAGCGGCATTTGATTTTGCAGCAGTCGTCTTCTTCGCTGTAGTTCGCTTCTTTACTGACCTTTTTTTCGTAGTCTGTGCATCCGCCACATTATACAGTATTCCCAGCGAAAGCATCAGCATCATACACTTTATAACAATAGTTTTCATAGCCTTTTATTTTATTCTTTTTTAGTACAATATAAATCCCGGACCAGGGATACTTCTTATCACGCCATCCGGCCCTTGAACTTTTACGTTGTCAAAAGTAACAGAAGTTCCGGGTATAGATCTTTGAAGAAAACTTTTTACCGGATCTAAACTTCCCCCATGTATTTCTGCAGATTGCACACTTGGAAAGTTAGCACCCGAAAAATAAAGAGTGGCACTTACAATGTTAAAATGCGCATCAAAGTCAAAGTTCTCTAAATCCGCACGAGCAAAATTTTGGTTTTTGAATACTACAGATTGAATCCTTCCACCACCGCTTGGTCCAACTTTCACAACCGGATCAGGAATTCGTTTTACCCTGAAATCGTAGGTGCTTACTTTCCCATCTGCATTGACAGAGATAGCGGCTTTACCCACTGAACTTACCTTAACGGTATACTTACCAGGGCCACCGGAAGGAGTTAAAGATCCACCAGACATTGAAACGTGTGTCTTATCCCAGCCAGTACCAGAAGAAATGGTAACAGGGTTAGGTACACCAATATAGAAAACATTCATTTTATCCAGCATCACTGCTGCACCACCAGGCGTGCCTACGGTATAATTAATGGTTTGATGAACCGGAACCAGTTTCCCGTCTTCGCCAGTAAATGAACCGTTTACCTGTATAGTATGTTCGCCCGCACCACCAACTGTTGTTGAATATTCTCCCTGGCCATTAACCATATTTAGTGGCTGCCCGTTAACCGTAATATTACTTTTTACACTGGAACTGTAAGCTCCTACGCCTGCCGTAACCGTTAGTTTCTGCCCCGGCATAAGGTAATTCGAGCTTTGACCTACCAAAACATTTACTTTATCCATATGAACTTCCACTGCTCCTATTTGAGAATGGCAGTAAGTAACAATCATGTTCTCCGCATTCTTCACATTGTTTTGAAATTTACTAAGAATGGTTAATGCAGCAATGGTTGGTGTCATATGAAAGAAAGTTTGGGTAAAATCCTTTTGCTTTCCTTCTTCCGTTTTAGGCGGTGTGGTATTCACCGGGAAAATATTTTCAAACTGTTGTTTGATTGAAGAATCCTCAGGCATTCCAATACTCAGCATAGCCTTTTTGTAATCTTCAAGCCTTTTTTTCAATCTATCACCTTCGCCTTTGGTTTCAAACATTCTTGTAGAAGCATCCAGATTATCTGTACGATAATCCTCGATACTATCTTTACCATCCCATTTCATCGTAAGGTCAGCGGCCTTTTTTAAGGCAAGTTTCAAACTATCGAGATAATTATTCATTTCAGCAGATAACCTTTTGGCTTTCATAGCCCTGGGTTCCCATATTGCCGCTTTATCATGCGATTTTGGATCGGCTAATTTTTCTTCCAGCGACTTATACAAAGTATTGTTTGATACTGAAATATTCTGATTAGAAGTTATTAAACTACTATTTACAACTTTAAATGCAGTAATTACCTCGTTAGATACATTGAGGGCAAGAATCGCCGTAAGTACCAGGTACATTACGTTGATCATCTTTTGCCGTGGTTCTGCGGGTAGTCCCATGTTTTTTAAATTTAACTGTGGTTAGTTTTAGAACCGATAGCTATCGGTTTTCGATTTTCATAATTATTGTCTTCCCTGCATAGCGCTTAGCATGTTGCCGTACACCTGGTTTAATTTACCGAGGTTATTTGCAAGAGCGTTGATCTGATCTTTGGTTGCCTGTGCATCATCTACTGTTGAAACCATTACTTCACTTGCTTTGGCCATTTTGCCATAGAAGCTGTTTAGAGTTTTAAGATGGTTGTTGCTTTCAGTCAACTCCAGTTCATAAATACTGTTTAATGAACCCAGATTTTTGGTGAGTACCTGAACCTGCTCATGAAAGCCTTTTGCACTATCTGCTGCACTATTGAAGTTGCTCATAGTGTTTGCAGAATTGGTATAGGCATCTTTCATGAGGCCCAATGCATTGGTAGCTTCTTTTGTTTTCGCTGAAAAATCTCCGGTAGATTTCACTACATCACCTACTTCGCCAATCTGGCTTACAGTTACACCAAGTTTTTGGAAATTTTCACTAAGTCTTTTCATGTTCGCAGGTGTGATGTCTGCGTCTTTCATCATCTTTTCCATGGATTGTAATGCGGGATTACCTTCAGGAGCATGTGCAACAGCATGTGGTACATCGTGGGTTTTTGGTTTTACCCATTCAATACATGCATAAACCAGGAATATTCCGGTTTCTGTCCACATACCGACAGTTAACATTGTATCAGCGAAAGGTTGGTGAGTTAATTTTGCCCAGGCGGCGAAAATTACTACTGCTGCACCGGCACTTACCAGTACATCTACCAAAGTCAAAAAGTTTCTTTTAGGTTGTTGAATCATAACAGGGTTGGTTTTAAATTTTGTTTTAAGTTATTGCTTTTCGGTTCGCACAAAAAATGCCCATATTAATTACCTAAGATATCAATTAATACAGGCAGTAAAATGTTGAACTAAAATTTTTCTATGGGGTTATTTTTAAATTTTTCGAAATAATTATTTTCTACCTTTTTTATCAGTTGCAGGTGGCAGGTCAATTACACAACGAAATCCAATGTATGATTTCGCAGTATCCTGATACTCAAATGTACGCGTGCTTGTCCGCAAATAATATCCTACATCTTTCCAACTTCCACCACGGATTACCTTACGCTTCATGCGGGGAGCATCCTGGTCTTTGGCATTCCACCGAATATCAGGGTTCATATCATGTTGAAAATTGTATCCTCCTTCATAGTACAGCGAAGAAGTCCATTCAGCCACATTTCCTGCCATGCAATACAAACCAAAATCATTGGGCCAATAGGCGTCTGCACGCACAGTATAAAACCCTCCATCTTCAGGATAATTACCCCGGCCGGGTTTAAAGTTGGCCAATAAACATCCTTTACGGTTTCGTAGGTAAGGACCTCCCCATGGATATGGAGATTGTGACCTTCCACCTCTCGCAGCATATTCCCATTGTGCTTCCGTAGGCAAACGGAAATTTGTTTCCATTGATCTATTTTTACTTATTAACCAGGAATTTAGGGTTTGTGTTCTCCATTCACAAAAAGCAGTTGCCTGTTTCCAATTAACACCTACAACGGGATAATTACCGAAAGCAGGATGACTATAATATTGTTTAGCCATTGGCTCATTGTAAGAGTACGCAAAATCTCTAACCCAAACTAACGTATCAGGATAAATAGGAATATCCTTTTTTATTATAAAAGCACTGCGAGGTACATTAGGATCCTTGTTCGCAGCAGCTGCCGCGTAATCAAAAGTTTCAGAATGATATACCAGTTTTTTAGGATCAATTTCTTTTCTACCGAAAATCCGGTTATCAGGAGTAACAATCAAAGCATCAATTTTTTCTAAAGTTGCTTTATCATCCCACTTAATTGTCTTAATTTTTTTCCAATCAAGGATTTCGGTACCATCCACATCCTGTTTTACATATCCCATCAACCTACCCGCTATTGAGTCGCGAACATAATAAGTAAACTGCCGATATTCGTTATTGGTAATCTCTGTTGCATCCATCCAAAAACCGCTTATCGAAACTTGCTTGTTCCTCGCGGTAAAAGTATAATTTATATCCTCATCACTTGGTCCCATATGAAAAGTTCCTGGTGGAATATATACCATGCCGGGAGGTTTAGGCAAAATATACCGGCCTGCAGGCGCAACTCCATGAAGCTGTCCATCATCTGGCAGGCCTTTGGATTTACCAAATTTACCACAACCCGATAGTAGGAATGCTGCTGTTACTATAAAAGCGAAAAAAGTGATTTTCATTATTTTTTACTTTGAGGGTAAGGACAAATGTAATATTATTTAAAAAAATTCTTTCCTGCTCTAGTTTACTAAATTATTCACTTCATTGGCAGATGAAGCGATTTATAATAAACGGACAAGAGTTTTAATTATTGTAAAAAAGAATCAAATTTATTTAAATCTTTAAAGTTATGAAGCAAACAAAGTAACTAACTATCGTGTACATTTTGAAAAATGCTTTTTACATAAAAAGTTAATTTGAGGTAGATTGATTAAAAAATAAAACTACGAAAAAAGCATTATAAAAATCATTAGTAATTTTTTTTTTACTAAAGTAACATAGTTAATCTTTTGAACTTTTACATTTACCCTTTTTCTTATAAAACTTCAATTTTTATTAATTGTTGTGTTACAAAGGTTTTTACATCCGCCAATATTGTGATTTTTAAAGCAACAATTATTTTAGCAAAAAAATTATTAACGTTAAAATAACAAACAGAAAACCAAGCTTAAAAGTTACTTTACTGCTCTCTTACTCTTGAAAAAAAGTGTTAATGGCAATAGAAGGAAGATGATTAAATTGTAATTTTGCATCCTTCATATGGCGATAAAAAAGCAATCAAAATCTCCAATAAATTTTGCGGAAAACAAAAGTATTGAGGTATTTGGAGCACGTGAACACAATCTGAAAGATATCGATATTGCTATTCCTAAAAATCAATTGGTGGTTATTACAGGTATTTCAGGAAGCGGTAAATCTTCACTTGCTTTTGATACCATTTTTTCTGAAGGGCAACGCCGTTATATGGAAAGTTTTTCAGCATATGCAAGGCAGTTTCTGGGCGATATGGAACGTCCGGATGTGGACAAAATTACCGGCCTTTCCCCTGTTATTTCTATCGAACAAAAAACCACTAATAAAAACCCACGAAGCACAGTAGGAACAGTTACGGAAGTATACGATTTTTTGAGATTACTCTATGCGCGTATTAGCGAGGCTTTCAGTTATAATACAGGAAAAAAAATGGTAAAATGGAGTGAGGAAGAAATTGTGGGAAATATTTTAACAAGATTTGAGGGGGAAAAAATAGTGGTACTTGCTCCCCTTGTTCGTGGAAGAAAAGGGCATTACCGTGAATTGTTTGAGGACGTAAGGAAAAAAGGCTTTTTAAAAGTAAGAATTGACGGAGAAATCAAAGATTTGGTTCCTAAAATGCAAACTGATCGTTACAAGATTCATGACATTGAATTGGTTGTTGATAGACTTACCGCAAATAAGGAACAAAAGATAAGACTAAGCGAAAGTGTACAAAAGGGCTTACAATTAGGAAATGGGTTATTGTTTTTGTTTCTTAATGATGAAAACGATTTGATTCAATATAGCCGGCAGCTTATGTGTGAGGAATCAGGAATAAGCTACGAAGAACCCTCACCAAACGCCTTTTCTTTTAACTCTCCCTACGGAGCATGTCCTGTTTGCAAAGGGCTTGGTAATGTGTACCAGGTAAACATGGAATCAATTATTCCTGACAAAAAATTAAGCATAAATGCCGGTGCAATTGTTCCGCTGGGCGAAGAAAGAGAAGCCTATGTTTTTAAACAGGTACAGCAGCTTGCAAGAAAATATAAATTCAGTTTAGACAACCCTGTAAAGAATTTGCCTGAAAAAATTATGAACCTTATTTTGTTTGGGCAAGAAGACAAAACTGATGAAGATAAGAGCAATGCTTATACTCAATTTAAGACAAGTGAGGATGAGTTTTCTTCTGGAGACTATGAAGGGATTGTAAATATGATTAGTCGTTGGTTTCATTCTGATAATACAAATGAAGGTTTGAGAAGCTGGGTCGAAAAATTTATGATTCTTGAAAAATGCCCCTCATGCAATGGAAAAAGATTAAAAAAAGAAAGTCTTTGGTTTAAAATTGATGATAAAAACATTGCTGAGTTATCGGAAATGGACCTTGTAAAATTGCAGGCTTGGTTTGATGGAATTGAAAACCGGTTAACCCAAAAGCAAAACATTATTGCAAAAGATATTCTCAAAGAAATACGAGAACGTATCCAGTTTCTGTTGGATGTAGGTTTAACCTATCTTTCTTTAGACCGGCCTTCTAAAAGTTTGAGTGGCGGAGAGTCTCAGCGTATCAGGCTTGCCACTCAAATCGGTTCCCAGCTCCAGGGTATTACTTATATTCTTGATGAACCAAGTATTGGTTTACATCAGCGGGATAATCATCAATTAATAAAAGCCTTGAAAAACCTGCGAGATATTGGCAACAGCGTTTTGGTTGTCGAACATGATAAGGATATTATGCTTGCTGCCGATTATCTTGTTGATATTGGCCCGGATGCTGGAAAGCATGGTGGCGAAGTAGTAGCCAAAGGAACTCCAAAAAACTTTCTCAAACTTGAAACACTTACATCTTCTTATTTAAATGGGGAGGTAGAAATAAAAATTCCGGCAAAAAGAAGGCAAGGAAGCGGCCATTCACTCATTCTTAAAGGTGCATCGGGAAATAATTTAAAAAATGTAACGGCCACTTTTCCGTTGGGTAAATTCATTTGTGTTACAGGTGTAAGCGGAAGTGGAAAATCTACCCTTATCAATGAAACTTTGTATCCTCTTTTGAGCATTCATGTTTTTAAAAGTAGAATGGCGTCTTTGTCTTATAAAAGCATTGAAGGTCTTGAATATATAGACAAGGTAGTTGAAATAGATCAATCACCAATTGGCCGTACACCCAGAAGTAACCCCGCAACATATTGTGGATTTTTTACTGATATCCGAACTCTTTTTGCTGCCATTCCTGAAGCAAAAATACGTGGCTACAAACCGGGCCGTTTTTCATTTAATGTAAAAAGCGGCCGATGTGATGTATGCCAGGGAGGGGGCATGAGAACAATAGAAATGAATTTTCTTCCCGATGTGTATGTAGAATGTGAAAAATGCAACGGCAAAAGATACAATCGTGAAACACTTGAGATTCGATATAAAGGAAAATCTATCAGCGATGTGTTGGAAATGACCGTAGATGAAGCCGTTGAATTTTTTCAGAATGTACCATACCTATACCGAAAAATAAAAGTGTTGCAGGAAGTAGGCCTTGGATATATAACACTTGGACAAAGCGCTGTGACACTGAGTGGCGGTGAAGCGCAGCGCGTAAAATTAGCCACCGAGTTAAGCAAAAGAGATACAGGAAAAACTTTTTATATTCTTGATGAACCTACAACCGGCCTTCATTTCAGAGATATTCAACACCTTGTCGATGTGCTTAACAAATTAGTGGATAGAGGAAATACGGTTTTGGTTATCGAGCACAACATGGATATCATAAAAATCGCCGATTACATTATTGATCTTGGTCCGGAAGGCGGCGACGGCGGAGGCAGGATTTTATTTGAAGGAACTCCTGAAAAATTGGTTGAAAATAAAGAAAGCTTTACTGCTGCTTTTCTCAATGCCGAATTAAATCCTAAAAAAGGCAAAGCATAATAACAAAACTAAAAATGTTGTGGTTTCAGGGGTTATACAGCCACATGAATATGCGGTGTTTTTCCGGACTTAGCTTTTATTATATACTCTGCCATTCAGAGGCAAAAATCAAAATCTTATTTTTTAGAATCTCGGCGGACAACGCATTCTGTTCGCTACATTTCTGTCATAACTATTTTCAAAAATTGGCCCCAGTCTTACTGCGAATTTTAAAAATGTCGTAAAATAAGTATCGTTCTGATGTGGATTTCCTCTTTGTGTACCGGGAGAATTCCTTGTGAGCCCTGGATTAACAATTGCATACACCTTATCAGAAATCTGCCGGGCAATGCGCGCATCGGCCGGCGACAAATATTTATCAAACAGATCAGGATTTATATAAGTCGTGCTCACATCATCAATATAATCAGTGAACGATTTCCTGGTCAGGATTTCAAAACTCACATTCACCCTGTTTGAAATATAATATTTCACGCCTATTCCTATTGGAATATTTATTTGAGAAAGCGAATATTCCTTGCGTTGAGGATATTCGGGAAAACCTTCTCCTTCAGTATGCAAAGGGCGGAGATAATACCAGGTTTTCTTTCCGTTGCCATCAGTTAAAGATCCTTGTGGATTAAAATGCATATACCCTACCCCAAGAACAGCATAAGGCGACAAACGAGGCGCAAAATCCGGTTCATTTTTGTACAAAAGCATAAAAGGGAAAACTTCGGCCGCCACATAGGCTTCGGCGATATTAGATCTGAAATCAAGGTTGCGTTGCTTCCTATACAATTCATCATTGCCCTTTGTGGTTATAACATTATCTTCTCCGGATATTTTTCCATATTGGCCGGCCGCGCGAATACCGAGCCATTTATTGGGATAGTATGTGGCGAAAACCCCGGCCATTATTTCAGTTAGCGGCAAATTCAGGTCTTTGATGAAGCGGGTTCCCTTTCCCCGATGACCACCTAGGTCTCCAAGAAAAAAAGATGGTCCAACGTTCATTCCTACCTCAAACCTCGCTTTCTGCCCGCTAACAATCAACGACTGAGAAAAACTTTGTTCTGTAAGCCCACAGCTGAGTGTAATTAGTATGAAATACGTCAGCCTTATGGCTTGGATACGCTTTTTCATAGCATGTATAACGTTTTCGTAACGGATAAAATTCATGTAACGCCCACAATCTTTGGGGCATCGTATCCATAACGCCTAACAAGAGGCTTTATTGCTTAACTGGCAACATGCAGCATGGAAATGTGCTCAATGCCATCTTCCATATAAACGCCGCTTTTTTGAATGAAAGAAAGTGACTCGTAAAATCCTTTGAGATAAAGTTGAGCGCTTATGCGAATGGGAACATCGCCGAACAAATCATGAATTTGGTCAATAGAATTCCTCATCAGTTGTTTACCGATATTTTTTCCTCTTACTGACTCAGCAATTACCACCCGGCCGATGGAAGCAGCATCCTCATAAAAAATACCTTTAGCCAGTAAACGTGTGTAGGCAATTATCTTTTCATCCTCCCAGCCACTGTAATGATAAGCCTTTAAATCTTTATCATCCAAATCCTGGTAAGCGCAATTTTGCTCCACAATAAAAACTGCACTTCTCAATTGAAGTATTTTGTAAAGTTCAAAAAGACTTAAATCCGGAAAGAATTTGCACTGCCACGTGATCATAAATGGAGATAAAAGTTGAACCTACTTTAATAATGAATGCAAATTTAGAAAGAGAAATTTGTATTATTTGTTTGTTTACTGTTGAAGCATAAACTAAGTATTATCCGGTTGAAATGGTGAAGTGGCTTTGTATAAAAGCGAAAATAAAAAAACCAATTATTTATTGCTTTACTGGCCATTTCAATAGCCGTATTTTTCTTTCCACCTTGCTTTCAAAAACTTCCTCAATTCTTCTTCACGTGAGTTTTTACCAGGATTATAAATAACAGTATTTTTAATTTCGTCAGGTAAAAATTCCATGTCTGCAAAATTATTTTCGAAACTGTGGGCGTATTTATAATTTTTACCATAATCCAAATTCTTCATCAATTTGGTCGGGGCATTCCTGATTGGAAGCGGAACCGGCAAATCACCAAATTGTTTCACCAAACCTTCGGCTTTGCCAATCGCAACCACCGCCGCATTGCTTTTTGGCGAAGACGCGAGGTAAGTTGCACATTGCGATAAAATTATTTTCGATTCAGGATAACCAATCATATTGACAGCCTGGAAAGTATTGGTGGCTAATACCAAAGCCGTCGGGTTGGCATTACCAATATCTTCGCTGGCAAGAATCACCATTCTTCTTGCAATAAATTTTACATCTTCTCCTCCTTCAATCATTCGCGCCATCCAATATACCGCTGCATTGGGATCACTTCCTCGAATAGATTTTATAAATGCAGAAATGATATCATAATGCTGTTCTCCTTTTTTATCATACAAGGCCACTTTTTGTTGCGCTGCGCGAATTACTTCTTCATCAGTGATTAAAATTTCTTTTTCTTTTTTTGAAGAAAGCTGATCTACCGTTAGTTCCACAAGATTCAGCAGTCTTCGTGCATCACCACCTGATAAATTTATCAGCGCCTCAGTTTCTTTTACCTGAATATTTTTTTTCGAAAGAATTGCATCTGCTTTTATTGCATGGTTCATTAATTCAACCAGGTCTTCTTTTTTCAGAGACTTTAAAATATAAACCTGGCAGCGGCTTAGCAAGGCGCTGTTTACTTCAAACGAAGGATTTTCTGTAGTCGCGCCGATTAAAGTAATTGTTCCTTTTTCTACGGCTCCCAATAAAGCGTCCTGCTGGCCTTTATTAAAACGATGAATTTCATCAATAAAAAGTATCGCATTTTCTTCGTGCTTAGCTTTTTCAATCACTTCACGCACTTCTTTTACGCCTGATGAAATAGCGCTTAAAGTATAAAACGGAACATTCAATGTGTGAGCAATTATATTAGCAATCGTTGTTTTTCCTACGCCTGGCGGGCCCCACAAGATCATTGAAGGAATTTTATGATTTTCCAATGCAGTGCGCAAAATACTTCCCTTGCCGGTAAGATGTTGCTGACCGATAAGCTGATCTAAATTTTCAGGCCGAAGCCTTTCTGCCAAAGGTGTTGAAGTAGTCAATGGTGAATCGTGAATAAATTTTATTAATTAATTATTGATTATTAATTGAGTTCACATAATACTTAAAAGCTGGATACCTAATTCCTACTTCGGTAAATATTTCATAATATCCGAAAGTGTTACCGGCGCTTCTTTATTATCAATTTCTATTACCACGCAATAACCATTTGCACCGCCGGCTTTCAACAATCCATTTACTAATTTTTGCTGATCACTTTCTATTCTTTTCCCATTCCAGATTTCTTTTGTGCATAAACATCCTTCAGTCGGCGTCAAAGGGTAGTAAGGTTTTCCTAAATAATAATTGGGGTCAATCGTTGTGCCATGTGCAATTATTTCACTTCTTCCTGCAAGGCCGGCGTAGTAAGATTCATAAAAAGGCAAAAAATCCTGTAGCTTTTTTGGAAGAAGATTTTTGTAATAATCAATTGTCCAGGTAGTATCTGAAATCGCGTCGTTATCAAAAAATTTCTGCAGACTTAATTCCACGGGCATTCCCATTTGTACGTTTGCAGTGGGACCAATAAAATTTCCCATCGAAACTTTAAAGCCATACATTTTGAAAATTCCCTGTGGTGTGTTCCCATTCGTTAAATAACACGGTAAATTGCTGATGCTTCTTGCAAGTTGTTTTACTGTAAATATTTTACCTGAAGAATCTGTAACAAAACTTCCATCGGCATTTCTTATTATTACCATCCCCGGATAATCGCGGTTTTTTCTTTGCAGACTAAACATCACTTCCTGTTGAGGAAGGAAATCTTTGCTGAAGATTTCAGGCAAAACTTTCTCTACTGTAATCGTATTTAGCTTATCCGGTGCCAATCTTGTTTGCAGCATGTAAAGTATTGGGTTTTTATAAGCCGTATCACTGAATTTTTGAAGAAGTTTTTGTGAAAGGTTATCTTTTTTAGTCGCACTTTTATTTTCCTCAATTAAATATTCTGCACACATCGCGAATATTTTCGGATCGTTTGTTTTTTCTAATAAGGACAAAGTTTGTTTCAAAAATTTTCCGGGGAAATTACCGTAAACGACTTCCATCAAGCCGCGTTGAAAAGAGATACTTCTTATTTCAATGCTATCAAATGCGGCTTCTACTTTTTTTTCCGTGAATGGTGTGTTGTATTGCAATACTTCCATAGCGTCAAAAGCCTGCTGCCAATTTTCTTCGGTAGAATCGGTGAGAGGCAAAGAAAAATTTCTGGAAATGCTGTAATTGATCAATCCATCCTTCATTTTTGCCCTTGCCGCGTCGGTAGTGTAAGAAGTGTAAAGCGGCACATTGTATTGTGCAGAAGCAAAAAATTGAAAAAATAAAAAAAAGACAACCAACAAAGAAAATTTGCGAAACAAGTTCATAAAATTTTTTCTGAAATGCAAATAAACCCAGGAAGATAAAGGTAAATAACAGCAGTTAAAAATAATTTTAAAGTAATGAGAAACTTTAGACGGCAAACGAACAAAAAATTAAAATTTTTATCTTGATGCTAAATAAAAATCGATCATTTTAATTTCGGATTGTTTTTATGACGTTCAGCGTCGCGCGAATTTTTCTTTTCAAAATTCTTTTCAAGAGCAGAAGTCAAATCAACTCCAGTTTGATTGGCCAGACATATCAAAACCCAAAGCACGTCAGCCATTTCATCTGAAAACTCTATCTGCGATTCATTTTCTTTAAAAGATTGCTCGCCGAATTTACGCACCATTATTCGTGAAAGCTCTCCCACTTCTTCCATCAAAATACCAAGGTTTGTAAGTTCACTAAAGTATCGAACACCGGTGGTTTTTATCCACTCGTCAATTTTTGTTTGTGCTTCAGCTATTGTCATGTTATTTGATTTCACGAATTATATCGAATTACACGAATTTTTATTTCGCCAAATTTCATAAAATCTAATCTGTTAAGAAGTTATCTTTAATTCGTGTAATTAGTAAAAATCAGTGTCAATCAGTGTAATAAAAAATCTTTTCTTATTTTACAATCCGCTTCCATACCAAAGACCTTTCACCAAAATTTATTACCAAAGCCAACTTTTTGTCTGACACCGCCAAATAACTTAATGCCTGTGAAAAGTGTGCGGGAATTGATGTTACCGTTGATTTAATTTCTAAAATAATGGAATCATAAACCAAAAAATCTACAGCATAAGGATTGCGAAGCGTTTTTCCTTTATACTTTACTACAAACCTTTTTTCTCTTTCAAACGGAATTTCATTTTCAATAAATTCCATTTCTATAGCATCCTTATAATTTATTTCTTATAAGCCCATCCCTAAACTCTTATGAATTTCCATACATATCCCAATAATTTTAAACGATTCATCTTTGAACAATAGATCAGTCATAAGCAGTTTTTAAATTCGTGTAATCCGATAAAATTAGTGTAATTCTCATTCCCTATTCTTCGAATCAATCACAATTGTAACCGGTCCATCATTTACCAACTGTACTTTCATATCCGCACCAAATTCTCCCGTAAATATTTTTTTAGAAAGGTCACTTTCCAATTGATGAATAAATTTTTCATACTAACGGAATGGCAACATCTGGCTTACTCGCTTTAATATAGGAAGGCCGGTTTCCCTTCTTTGTAGAAGCTTGCAAAGTAAACTGGCTCACGAGTAAAATATCTCCATTAATTTCTTTAACCGAAAGGTTGGGAATTTTGTTTTCATCATCAAAAATGCGCAGATTTAACATTTTGTTGCTCAACCACTTTATATCTTCGTCATTATCAGAATCCCCAATACCAACTAACACAAGTAAACCAACTTTTATTGAAGATTTTACGGTATGATCAATAGTTACAGAAGATTCACTTACTCTTTGAATCACTACTTTCATAATTAATCAATAATTATACATTAAAGAAAACAACAATGCCAAAAATGCTTAAAAATTAAATTATTTTTATTTATTCAAACTTGAAAAATGAGATAAACCAATGCCAACGAGGTTTATAAATTTATTCACAATTCTTATCCACAGTTTGTTGATATTTTTGAATATGTTTTCTGGGTTAGAAAAAATATTTTCGTTGTCCCGCTACGCAAAAAATAATTAAACCAAAAATACTTCATATCATGGATAGAAAAAAACAACCACAAACCGGCCTTTGTTTCTCCCGGCATTTTACAAAAGAAGACATCTCTCCTTTTGAAATGTTCGAATATGATTACCGTACGTCGGTGATAAAAAATACTACAGGAGAGGTTGTTTTTCAAATGGATAACGTGGAAGTGCCGAAGCAATGGAGCCAGATTGCTACGGATATTTTAGCCCAAAAATATTTTAGAAAAGCCGGTGTTCCTCAACCTGACGGAAGCACCGGAAGAGAAACTTCTATTAAACAAGTTGCGCATCGAATGGCTCATTGCTGGCGTGTTTGGGGCGAAAGAAATAATTATTTCGCTACAAAAGAAGATGCGCAAATCTTTTATGATGAATTGATTTACGCGATTTTAAATCAAGCTTGCGTGCCTAATTCTCCGCAATGGTTTAATACTGGTTTGCATGAAGTATATGGTATCACCGGAAAACCGCAAGGTCATTATTATGTGGATGGAAAAGATGGAAAATTAAAAAAATCTACTTCTGCTTATGAGCGGCCTCAACCGCATGCTTGTTTTATTCTAAGTGTAGAAGATGATTTGGTAAATGATGGCGGCATCATGGATTTGTGGGTTCGCGAAGCGAGAATTTTTAAATACGGAAGCGGTGTAGGAACCAACTTCAGTTCTATCCGCGGTGAAGGAGAAAAACTGAGTGGTGGCGGCACTTCCAGCGGGCTAATGAGTTTCCTTAAAATCGGCGACAGAGCTGCAGGTGCCATCAAAAGTGGCGGAACTACAAGGCGCGCCGCAAAAATGGTTTGCCTCGATATCGACCATCCTGAGATTGAAAGTTTCGTAAACTGGAAAGTTGAAGAAGAAAAGAAAGTGGCAGCTTTAATTGCTGCGGGCTATCCAAGCGATTATGAAGGTGAAGCTTATAAAACAGTAAGCGGACAAAACAGCAACAATTCTGTTCGTATTTCCAACGATTTTTTTCATGCACTTGAAAAAGATGGCGACTGGGAACTAAAAGCAAGAAGCGATGGACACACAATGAAAACCATCAAAGCCAAAAAACTGTGGGACGAAATTAATTATGCTGCGTGGCGTTGCGCTGATCCCGGAACACAATACGATACTACTATTAATGAATGGCACACATGCCCGGAAGGCGGAAGAATAAGAGCAAGCAATCCTTGCAGTGAATATATGTTTTTAGATAATACAGCCTGCAATCTTGCTTCAGTAAATCTTCGCAAATTTTTTAATGAAGACAACAATATTTTTGATGTTGCAGGCTTTGAATATACGGTTCGGTTATGGACAACCGTTTTGGAAATATCTGTTTTGATGGCGCAGTTTCCAAGCAAAGAAGTGGCTCAATTAAGTTATGATTACAGAACATTAGGATTAGGATTTGCGAATCTTGGAAGCATGTTAATGGTTAGCGGTATTCCGTATGACAGTGACAAGGCACGCGGAATTGCCGGTGCTATTTCTGCTATCATGACCGGTATTGCTTATAAAACATCAGCAGAACTTGCCGGGCATTTGGGCGCTTTCAGCCGATATGAGGAAAACAAAGAACACATGCTTCGCGTAATGCGCAATCATCGCGCAGCAGCCTACGACGCAACAGAAGCGTATGAAGGAATCGAAATAAAGCCGCAGGGAATCAATGCGAAAGATTGCCCTGATTATTTATTAAAAGCTGCTACCAAAGCCTGGGACGATGCAGTGAGGCTTGGTGAAAAATTTGGTTACAGAAATGCGCAAACGACTGTGATTGCGCCAACAGGAACTATTGGTTTGGTGATGGATTGTGACACAACGGGAGTAGAACCTGACTTTGCTCTGGTAAAATTTAAAAAGTTGAGTGGTGGTGGTTATTTCAAAATTATCAACCAAAGTGTGCCGCAGGCATTACGCAATTTAAAATATTCAGAAACTGAGATTGAAGAAATTGTAAATTATGCTAAAGGGCACGCTACTTTAAAAAATGCCCCTCACATCAATTTTGAATCACTGGCAAAAAAAGGATTTAATGCTGCAGATATTCAAAAGATAGAAGCAGCTTTACCTACAGCCTTTGAGATCGGTTTCGTCTTCAATGCTTTCAATCTTGGTGAAGAATGTTTACAACACCTGGGTTTTAAAGCTGAAGAGTATAATAATTTCGAATGGAGTTTGCTGAATGCATTAGGATTTACAGATGAACAAATAGATGAGGCAAATGTTTATATCTGCGGTACAATGACAGTAGAAGGCGCTCCATATTTAAAAGACGAACATTTACCGGTTTTTGATTGTGCCAATAAATGCGGAAACATCGGCGAAAGATATATTCATTACAGTGGTCACATAAAAATGATGGCAGCAGCTCAACCTTTCCTAAGTGGTGCCATTTCAAAAACAATTAACCTTCCGAACGAAGCAACTGTTACTGAAATTGAAGAAGCGTATTTATTAAGCTGGAAGCTTGGATTAAAAGCGTGTGCGCTTTACCGTGATGGATCTAAATTATCGCAGCCACTCAGTAATAAAAGTGATAAGAAAAAGAAAACGGAAGAATCCGAAGAAGAAAGTAAAGAAAAGCAACACGAAACAGCTTTGGTAAATATGAGCCAGCTTACTATTGATGACTTGCTGGAAGAGGTAAACAAAAGAGTTCAAAATAGTGCTGACACTTCATTAAAACGCCAGTTGGCGATGATCGTAGAACGAAGGTCTTTACCGGCAAAACGCAGGGGCTTTACACAAAAAGCGAAGATAAACGGGCAGGCATTATTCCTGAGGACAGGCGAATACAGTGATGGCACATTGGGTGAAATATTTATTGATATGGCAAAAGAAGGGGCCACCATGCGGAGTATGTTGAACTGTTTCGCCATCTCCATTTCTATTGGCCTTCAATATGGTGTTCCCCTGGAAGAGTTTGTAGAAAAATTTGTGTTCACGCGTTTTGAACCATCCGGAATGGTAGAACATCCGAATATTAAAACCACTACTTCCATTATTGATTTCATGTTCCGCTCACTGGCTTATGAATATCTCGGAAGAAATGACCTCGTGCATGTTCTGGATAAACCGGAAGTTGAAAACCTCGGCAACCAGCCATGGGACGAAAGCACTCCCACAATCGGAGAACGAAAACCTGAATTAAGTGAAATAAGAGTAACCGGTTCACCGGCAACAAAAGTTCAAAAACAGTACAGGACCGAGCATGTAAAAAAAACAAATTCTGATTTAGATGCCGTAAATGCAGCTTCAAAAAATATGCAAAGCGATGCACCTGCCTGTAATACGTGCGGACACATAACCATCCGCAGTGGTACCTGTTATAAATGTTTAAACTGTGGTAATAGTATGGGTTGCAGTTAGAACATTTTTTCAAAATGAAAAGCATTAAAAGACCACCTTGTGAAAGGTGGTTTTTTATTAACAGGAATATAATTTTTAAAAAATATTTGGAAGATTAAACTTCTCAACCCAACTTTGTGCCAGTTCTTTGTGATTCACTTATCAAGAAAGGCAGAGGGAAATGGCCCAATGACGCCTTGGCAACCTAAATGACTTAAAAATCATTAAAAGGTGCTAACTCCATCCCGGTTTACCGCCGGGAGAGATAAGACAGATAACAGTTTTGATTTAATAATGCGGTACAAGTCGCTTGAAAATATTAACTCACCTGATCTGTCAGGTGAGTTTTTTTTTACATGAATCCGAAGACTCACATTAAAGACACTAATAAGAAATAAAAAAACAAAATGGACACACACAAAAAGCTGGTTTTAGGAATTTTTGGGTTTGGAGTTGTAGGCGAGGGATTGTATAAAGTGCTGAATCAAACACCGTCGCTTAACGCGACGATAAAAAAAGTTTGTATCAAACATCCCCATAAAAAAAGAAACGCTCCTGAAGAATTGTTTACAGTAAACAAAGAAATATTGCTAAAAGATAATGAGATCAATATTATCGTAGAAATGATCGATGATGCTGACGCAGCTTATGACATTGTAAAAACAGCTTTTGCAAATGGAAAATCGGTTGTAAGCGCGAGTAAAAAAATGATCGCTGATCATCTTCCCGAGTTGATTGAATTAAGCCAAAAAAACTGTTGCTCCTTTCTTTACGAAGCAGCGTGCTGTGCTTCTATTCCTGTAATTCGCAACCTTGAAGAATATTATGACAATGATCTTTTGCACTCGATAAATGCGGTTGTAAATGGGTCAACCAATTACATTTTGACAAAAATGTTTGAAGAAAAGCTTTCGTTCAAAAATGCATTGATACAGGCGCAGCAACTGGGTTTTGCTGAAAGTAACCCCACATTGGATGTGGAAGGTTTTGATGCGCTTAATAAATGGACTTTCCTTCTAACTCATTCATACGGTATTTTGCCAAAGAAAGAGGAAATAGTTTTTACCGGCATACAAAATATCACTTCAGAAGATGCTGTGCAGGCTGATAAAAAAGATTGTGTGATAAAGCTGGTAGCATCGGCTAAAAAAATGAAAAACGGAAAAGTTTGTGCGTTTGTATTGCCGCAATTTGTAAAGAAAGACGATCAACTGGCGTTTATAAAAAATGAATATAACGGCGTCGTTATTGAAAGTTCGTTTGCCGATAAACAATTCTTTTATGGAAAAGGCGCCGGAAGCTTACCAACCGCCTCTGCAGTTTTAAGTGATATTTCTGCTTTGCGGTACAACTATAAATATGAATATAAAAAACTAAATAGCCCGCAACATAACGAACTCACCAATGATTTTTATGTAAAAACCTATGTAGCTTTTACTGACTGGGATCATGTGTATAAAGATGATTTTGAAAGCATAGAAGAATGGCATTCAAATGAACAAAGCAATTATTTGATTGGTATTATTCATTTTCAAAAATTACAGCAAAATGCCTGGTGGAAAAAAAATAATGTTTCCTTGATCCTCACCGCAGATCCTGTTATAGAATCTCTTGATATTGTGAAATTGAAAAAAAGAAGTCTTGAACTGGCAGGCTTCTCCGGGATTACTATTTAGTGTGATATTTTGTTGTTTAATTTAGAAAAAGCTATCACTTAAATGGGTTTTAAGCGATAAATCATTTGCAATAAAAGATTATTCTCCTATTTTCAAAAACCGTGTCCGGATTATATTAAGTTGTGCATCAGTAAGGTCAGAAGTCTTTTTAAGAACTTTTACGAAATAAGCTACTTCAGTGGGTTGTACAGGGCAACCAACATTATTTCCTGAAACTTTTCCATCATCTGAATGTACTCTGGAGTCTGCCAGTAACTTTCCATTTTTATCCAAAATAAACCAATAAGGAATTCCCTGTTGATTTCCGTGATATTCGGTTAGGAGAGCAGCAGCTCCCGGGTTTTCAAGATCCTTTTTATCCTTGCTTTCGTCAACTGTCAAATGTTTGATCACATAATTATTATCAAAAAAAGATTTTATTGTTTTGTCGTTCATTGCAGTGTCCATTCGGTGACACCAGACACACCATGAAGCATGGAAAATCACAAAAATGTTCCTGTTGCTTTTTGCAGCTTCAGCCTTGGCTTCTTTTATTACTTCGGTTGCTGCTTTCGGTTGTGCATTAACGTTAGTAGTAAGAAACATATAAAATACTACCGTTAAAACAACCTTCGAGATTCTCATATTTATATTTTTTCCTTTCAATTTATGAAATTTTATTTTCAATACTTTGGCTGTGCTTAAAAAATAAAAAAGCCGGAGCGTCAACTCCGGCCATTTATCTGTTTCCTTCAACAAATTAAGCCACTTCAACTTCAGCGCCTGCTTCAGTCAACCTGTTTTTAATTTCTTCAGAAGTTGCTTTATCTACACCTTCTTTAATAGGTTTTGGTGCATTGTCAACTAATTCTTTCGCTTCTTTCAAACCTAAGCCAGTAAGTTCTTTAACAATCTTAACGATACCCAGTTTGTTAGCGCCCGGTGCTTTCAGGATCACATCAAAAGATGTTTTTTCTTCTGCTGCGGCTGCTACTCCACCTTCTGCTGGTGCTGCTACTGCTGCTGCTGCCGGTTCAATTCCATATTCTGTTTTTAAGAATTCAGCCAATTCCTGAACTTCTTTTACGGTTAAGCCTACTAAATTTTCAGCTAATGCTTTTACGTCTGCCATGATTTTGAGTTTAATTTTTTCCACCTTCTTTTCATTTACTGATCCGGTGGAGGGTTTTAAAAAAATTTGTTTGCTTATTTAATGAGCTAATTAGCCAATTAGCTAATCTGCTAATAAAATACAATTATGCTTCCGGTGCTTTTTCTGCATCGTCACTTGCTGGTTTTGCTTCGTCTGCTTTTGGAGCTTCTTCTTTAGGAGCTTCTGCTTGGAGCTTCTGCCTTCGGAGCTTCTGAAGTTGCTGCCTTTGCTTCCGGTGCTGCTTCCGCTTTAGGCGCTTCTGCAGTTTCAGTTTTAGCTTCAGGAGCAGCTTCTGCTTTTGCCTCTGCTTCAGGAGCTTTTGCTTCAGCTTCTTCCGGCCTGTTTTGCAATGCACCAATTACTCTTTGAATTGGAGACATCAACAATCCAATCACTTCACCGATCAATTCATTCTTGGTTTTGATCTTCGTAAGGTTGATCAATTGATTATCTCCGACAAAAATATCTCCGTTTAAAAAAGCAGCTTTCAATTGCGGCTTTTCACCATTTTGTTCTTTTCGGAAACTGCTGATAATAACAGCAGGATCTTTCGGGCTTTCGCTGAACATCAACGCAGTTACTTTATGCAAAGAATCATACACGCCTGAATATTTTTCATTGTCAAGGCTTTCCAATGCTTTTTTGATCAAGGTATTTTTTGCCACGCGCATTTCCACCTGCTTGTCGTAGCAATGGCGGCGAAGATTATTTATCTGCGCCAACTGAAAGGCTTTCTGTATCTGTGATATAGAAATTAGAATACTGAGAAAATTTATTTTTCAGCGTTTCTATTACTTCTTGTTTTTCTTCTTTGTTCATATTATTTGTTTTGTGCCTGTGAATAGTGAATCACAATCCGAAGCAAATAATTTATTTAGCTCTGAACTGATTTTGTGTCTATGGTTATACCCGGACTCATAGTGCTTGCCATGCTAAGCCCTTTTAGATAAATACCTTTTGAAGTAGCGGGCTTTAAGCGGATGATCGCATTTATCAATTCCTGGCTGTTAGCCGCAATTTTTTCAGGAGCGAAACTCACCCTTCCGATAGAAGCATGTACGATACCCACTTTATCCACTTTAAAGGCGATCTTACCACCTTTTACATCATTTACGGCAGCAGCTACATCATTAGTAACGGTTCCGGTTTTAGGATTCGGCATCAGGTTTCTTGGACCTAATACTTTACCCAAACGACCGATCTTAGGCATTACAGAAGGAGTAGCGATAATAACATCCACATCAGTCCAGCCACCTTCAATTTTTGAAATGTATTCATCAAGACCTACAAAATCAGCTCCCGCTTCTTTGGCAGCTTCTTCTTTATCAGGAGTGCAAAGCACCAAAACAGTTTTTGTTTTACCTGTTCCGTGAGGAAGTGAAACGGTACCACGTACAGCCTGGTCTGCTTTTTTAGGATCAACACCCAAACGGATGTGAAGATCTACAGAACTATCAAATTTGGTTGTATTTACTTCTTTTACCAGCGCAGAAGCTTCTTTTAATGAGTAAGCCTTGTCCGCTTCAATTTTAGCGTTGGCTTCTTTTCGTTTTTTAGTAATCATTTTTGAAAGTTTAATTCCCGCGGAAACGGGACTCATTTACAATTTAATTTTCCCAGGGGGCGCTTCCTTCTACGGTTAAACCCATGCTGCGAGCTGTGCCGGCAACCATTTTCATGGCGCTGTCGAGGCTGAAAGCATTAAGATCGGCCATTTTATCTTTGGCGATTTCTTCTACCTGTGACCACGTTACTTTTCCCACTTTATTCCTGTTAGGTTCTTTACTACCTGACTTGATTTTAGCAGCATCCATTAACTGAACAGCAGCGGGAGGGGTCTTAATAACAAAATCGAATGATTTGTCGCCATAAACTGTAATGAGAACGGGAAGAACTTTCCCTTGTTTGTCCTGGGTTCTTGCGTTGAATTGTTTGCAGAACTCCATGATATTGATTCCTTTGGAACCGAGTGCAGGCCCTATCGGCGGTGCAGGATTGGCTTGTCCTCCTTTGCATTGGAGCTTGACATAGCCTGTAATTTCTTTTGCCATTTTTTAAATTTTTGGTGTTAACGTCCGTCCCGATAATTATCGGGATTGGGACTCCCATTCTTCCCGATAGCTACCGGGATTCTATAAAGAACTTTTTTGGGAGTGCAAAAGTAGGTGAATTAAAATAAATAACAAATAAATAATTGTCAATAATAGGGCTCTTTAACATAAACTATTCATTGAGTTGAATGAAAATAAGAATCTCGTTTTTTTGTTGGCTTACTGGTTTATAAAAAAATTATCATTCCTGTTCAGCCGCCAAAACCAGTCTTATCTCCCCAAAAGATATATTTTCAGGCAAATTTCGTTTTAGTGTGCTTAGGCTTTCTTTGCCATGCGCTTTAATCGCTTCTTTAATCAGTTTTTGTTTTTCAGAAGGAACCAACTCATCGATATTTATTTGTTTACTGGCAACAAATGCAACTAAATGTGCTTCAATAGTACCTGGCGACAAATTCCTTTCTTTAGCTATCTCCGCAATTGTTTTCCCTTCTTTATACAGTTCGAAAGAAATGAGATTTGTAGGCGTTTTCTTTTCAGCAGATTTTTCTTTTCGCTCCCTTTTAGGATTTTCTTCTTTTGCAGACATGTTGCTTTCAAGATTATTGCGGCCACAATATTCCGTAACAATATCAATTATCTCATCCCCATATTTTTCTGCTTTTGCCCGTCCAAAGCCACTTAATTTCATCAGATCCTTTTTAGAGAATGGCAGATAAGTTGCTATTTCCTTTAATGCATTTTGATTAGCAACCATATAAATGGGCTTTTGGCTTTCTTCCACCACTTTGTCGCGCCAGAACCTTAAAGAATTATATAATTCCTGATTTGGCACATCGGAAAAACTTTGCTTTTTTCCGGCTGCGTAAACAGAAACCTTAATGCGGGGAAGTGAATATTTTAGTTTATGCTGCAAGAAAGAAGTAACAGAAAAAGGTTCTTTACAATATTGCAGATAATAATTTTGAAGATCGACTGCTAATAACAACTGGTTCAAATATTCATTAATGATATTGGCCGTTTCCCGGTGTTCGGAAATCAAAGGATGATTTTGAATCGCATGTTGTAATATTGAAAATTTTGGACTAAAATGATTAGCTGCATCATTGATCCTTTTTTGCAAAGGTGAATTCTTTTCAATAATCGCTTCCTCCTTCATAAAAGCACCGATATGGCTTAGAAAGTTTAACCCCACTTTTCTATCGGCAGTAAACGAACTTTTAAGGTCATTTATCCATTTCAAAGATTCCCCGTTTAATTTTTCTTTTTGTTCTTTGATACGGAATTCCATTACGTCAACGAGCGCATTTATTTCACTAAACGAAAAAATCTCTTCCAATAATTGTTGTGTATAAACTTGTCTCGCTCCTTCAAACCTTTCTGCGAGAGAGCCTTTTGGAGTGAGTGTTTGTTGACCTTTGATCACATTTTCATTACTATAAATTGCTGCTGATGGAATTTTTGATAAAAGTACAATTCCATCAAGGCTGGTGCACCGGCTCAATGCCACATAAACCTGTCCGCTACTGAAAGCCGCGCCAGCATCAATCATCACTTTTTCAAATGTTAATCCCTGGCTTTTATGAATCGTAATAGCCCACGCCAGGCGCAAAGGAAACTGTGTAAAACTTCCTAAAGTTTCCTGAAGCAATTTACCATCAAGCCGGTTTAAGGTGTAGCGGGAATTTTCCCAGGTTTCCTGCGGTACATAAATTTCCTCACCATCACAATCAACGACAATTTCTTCCTGCTGCAATTTTTTTATCACGCCAATCTTCCCGTTGAAATATCTTTTTTCCGTATCATTCTTTAAAAACATTACTTGTGCGCCTTCTTTCAAAACCAACTTGCCTTCCGCCGGATACATGCTTTCAGGGAAATCGCCTTCAATCTGCGCTTCATAAGAAAATGATGCAAGTGAAAGTTTTTGCAATTCACGATGATTGATCAAATCTGCCTGGTTATTGTGAGAAGTCAGCGTAATAAATTTTTCTTCCCATTCCGGTCTGAAAGACGGGAAATATCGCTGATGAAGATCTTCAAAATCATCAGCCGACATTTGATTATTGCGCACTTTATTTAAAAGATCAACAAACGAATCTTCTTTTTGCCGGTAAATTTTGGTAAGCTCAATCAGCATGGGCATTTGCTCGTTAATGACTCTGCTATCGAAAAAGAAAGCCGATGAATAATATTCCTGTAAGATGCTCCACTCCTGCCTTTGTGCTACTGGTGGCAACTGGTACAAATCCCCAATGCACAACAACTGAACGCCACCAAAAGGAAGTTCATATTTTCTGCGGACTGATCGCAAAATTGTATCGATCGCATCAAGCGTATCGCAACGTACCATTGAGATCTCATCAATTACCAGCAGTTCCAGTTTGCGTAACAGATCCTGCCGTTGACGGTTAAATTTCAACTTTCCCAATAGCTCACTTTTACCAGCAGAAGTTGGTAAAAAAGGATTAAAAGGTAGCTGGAACAAACTGTGCAGGGTCACTCCACCGGCATTGATAGCGGCTACACCTGTGGGAGCCGCCACAATAATATTTTTTGAACAATTCTCTTTTAAATATTTAAGAAAGGTTGTCTTTCCTGTTCCGGCTTTTCCGGTAAGAAAAATATTTTCACTCGTTTCAGTTACAAATCGGTAAGCGAGGTCAAAAATTTCGTTTCGTTCTATATTTATATGTTCTACATTTAGTTGGTTCATTTTATCTAATTCTTAGCTTTCCTAAAAATAGCCGCGGATTTTTGCCACAAATATCGGTAACAAAATTTCGTAAAATCCGCGGCATCGAAAATCTAAGCAGTTGCTTTGGCACCAAGAAGCAATAATTCCTGGACAACGATTTGGGTCTGGTATCTTTTAGTTCCATCTTTGTCTGTATAATTATCGTTTACCAATTTTCCTTCAATTGCTACTTCACTACCTTTTGATAAATATTTTTCAGCAATGTCAGCCACTTTTCCCCAGGCAATTAAATTGTGCCACTGGGTTTCTACCACTTTTTCACCTTTGGCGTTGCGATAGGTTTCATTGGTGGCCAGGGAAAACTTTACCAATTTTTTTCCACTTTCTGTGTTCTTTACTTCAGGAGCGTTTCCTAAGTTTCCGATCAATTGAACTTTGTTTTTTAATGCATTCATGACTTTGAGTTTTGCGCCCACAATTTGGTGGACTATTTTTAAAATTTTTTTTATTTCAGTCGATGAGATATTTCATCAACACCGCAAAGATGCATTTGCCGAAAAGCGTTATTCGGTTTTTATTCGTTTATAGTTGGATATAACCGTTTGTAAACGCTTGTACATGAAAAATAAATGGTATCTTTCTTTTCCTAAACCATCACAAACAGCATGACAGCTACCGAAACTAATCTTTGCCTCAACTGCGAAAAACCGCTGAAAGGCAGAACAGACAAGAAGTTCTGCGATGATTATTGCCGCAATTCTTACAACAACCAGTTAAAAGCCGCCAAAAATAATCTGGTAAGAAACATTAATAATGCGCTTGGAAAGAACCGCAGAATTTTGGAAAGTTTTTTTAAAACAAAAGAAGACAAGGTTAATATTCATAAAGACAAACTGTTGGAAAAGGGTTTTCAGTTTAAATACATCACCCATACTTACACGACGCAAAGAGGCCATGTTTATTACTTCTGTTACGATCTTGGCTACATGCCTTTGGACAATGACTGGTATTTATTGGTGAAAAGGAAGGGTGAAAAAACGGTTTGAAGCAAAAAGGAATCCTTCAAAATTTGTTTGTTTACTGTTCTCAACTTAAGGGCTTTTCACCATTGCACATATGTTTGCAACTATAGACAAAAAAATCCCTCAATTTCTTCGTTTACTCTCCCCTTACGCCGAATTTCTCCCTGCATTTATAATCCCAAATGAACAGCGCATGGCCAGTTTTTCGTAAGTAGGTTTCACCGGATCTTTTACCTGCTCCTGCTCCGTTTCACGGATTTTGATCATCGCGTATTGCTGAATAGTCACCAACGGCAATATCATTTTTTCACGCATTTCAACAGAAAGCTGCTCCACAGGATAATCGGCCATCAGTTCGTTATGGCCGGTAAGTTTAAAAACGTATTTTTTGGTGCGCTCATATTCTTCATAGATTAAATTCCATATTTCGCTAAACTTACTATCGCTTGAAAGATATTCCGTAAGCGGGAAATAACACTTCTTCATACCCATCTCGCAGTTATCAATTAAAGTTTTAACGAACAAAGAACTTTTGTACAACTTTTTGAGGCGGCCAAATTTTCCGTCCTGCTGCATTTTTTCAAGGGCTGTTCCAAGTCCATAATAAGCTGTTACATTCTGTTTGATCTGGCTCCACGAACCAACAAACGGAATAGCCCGCAAATCATCAAGGTTCATTTTTCCTTTTTTCCTTTTGGAAGGGCGGCTACCGATATTGGTTTCGCTGTACAATTTAAGCGGGCTCACCTGCACCAGGTAGTCCATAAAATCAGGATGATTTTTGAGGGCGCTGTACGATTCAAAACTTTGTTCCGCCAGTTCCTGCAGCAAATTTTCTTCTTCTTTTTCAAGCTTAATGTGCCTGTCAGAAAAAATATCGTTGGAAATCCCTGCATGCAGTAATTGCTCCATATTATATTGCGCCGAATCAATCGTTCCAAAATTGGAACTTACCGTTTGCCCCTGGATGGTTAATTGTATTTCTTTATTCGAAATATTTTTACCCATTGCTGCATAAAACTTATGTGTTTTTCCACCACCTCTTGCCGGGGGGCCGCCACGTCCGTCAAAAAACACGACATCCACATTATATTTTCGCGCAACCGCTGTAAGATTTTCTTTTGCCTGGTAAATGGCCCAGTTTCCCATTAAATAACCGCCATCTTTTGTACCGTCAGAAAAGCCCAGCATCACCGTTTGTTTATCGCCGCGGCGTTTCAGGTGCTCACGGTATTCTTTATTCTCAAGAAGTGTTGTCAAAATAGTTGAAGCATTTCGCAGGTCTTCGATCGTTTCTATCAGTGGAACGATATCCACATTCATTTTTTCTTTCTTCCAGCCACATAAAATAAACAACCCATATACTTCAAAAACATTTAAGGCAGACCCGGAATGACTTATTATATAACGGTTACAGCCTTCTTCGCCATTGTATTGTTGGATGAGTTTGATCGCTTTGATGCTTTCAAAAGTATCGTTGATGATTGGGTCGCCATAATCTTTTTCGGGAAGAACTTTTGTATTTTTTGTCAGGAATCCGATCTTTTTTTCATCACTCATTTTTGCATAATCAGAAGGGAAAAAAGTATCAGAAGCAGCCATGGCAGCAAACACTTTTTTGTGAATTGAACTATCCTGTCTTATATCGAGCGAAGCGAAATACAAACCGAAAATATGAACCTTGTTGATGAGATCATCAATAAGATGACAGAACAATCCGTTATGCCTGTAAATTAAAATCTCCCGCACATCATTGAGAATTTTCAAAATATCATTTTTACTAATATCTGTTCTGTTGCCAGGAATAAAAATGTTATTGTACAATTGTTTTTCAAGATCGAGCAAAAGCACATCAACACCTTTAAAAGTAAGCCTGCGTCTCAACCGTCGAATTTCTAAGTAATAACATTTAATGATTGCGCCACGCAATGCATCCGCAACTTTTAATGTTATATCTGTGCTAACAAAAGGGTTTCCATCACGATCGCCGCCAGGCCAAAAGCCCATTTTCAAAACAGCATTGTTCTGAAAATCTGCTTCAGGAAATTGGTTTTTTAAAAATGAAACAATTCTTCCGATTGCCGCAAAAAATACATTTTCCAAATACCATACGAGGCTCATCGCTTCATCATAAGGAGTCGGTTTTTCTTTTTTGAAAAATGGCGTTTTTCCCAATTGCTGGAGATACATATTGATGCGGCCGGTATTATTTTCAGATATTGATTTGGAGAGATCATTAATGATACCCAAAACTGAGCCCGGGTAAAATTGCGTTGGATGTGCCGTCAGCACGATTTCTACTGAAAAATTATCCAACTTTTTTACCAGTTCTTTTTCTTTTTTATATTGAACGGTTTCTACTTCCAGTTGCTTTAAAGTGCCGGGGCCGGTTGTATCATGAACAAATTTAAAAGCCGCATCTTCCAGTGCATCAAAGAGCACCACCTGCCGCTCTACAAACTGTATAAACCGAAAAAGAAGATCCAGTTTTTCAGATTCGGTTTTGAAAGAAGTATCCTTCCTGAAAAACTCTTCAATAATTTTTACCGGGCTATGTTTCTTTTTATATCCTTCTTCGCAAATGTTTAAAAACAAAGACAAAAGCATTCCTGTTTTCTCGATTCTGTAAAAAGGAAGCGAAGTAAAAAGGCTGTTATATAATTGAAATTTTATGCCAACGTAATTTTTAAAATTCTCCAAACTGTGCGATGCATGATGCTCCATCATATTCAATAAATTATAAGAAAGACATTAATTTAATTTAATAAAAAATCGGGATGAAGTTAAATCAAAAAACAATAAACCTTTTCAAATTTTCCTCAATTGATCGTATGTTTGTAATCCGTAACGATGAAAAAAATACTAATTATATTATGTCTCGCCTTTGTATTATCTCTTGCTGTATCGCATGCTGATGCGCAATGTTCAATATGCACCAAAACGGTAATGCAATTAGGAAATAAGCCCGCTCAGGGTTTTAATAACGGCATTCTATATTTGATGACGATTCCTTACCTGGTAGTTGGTGCAGTAGGTTTTAAATGGTGGCAAAACGAAAAAAGGAAGTCGAAATCAGAACCCTGACTTTTTTTTGTCCATCGTTAATTTTCATATTTTTTAGCAAAAGCATATAGGTTGAAGCCAGACTTCGAAGCTGCAGCTTTTATTTTCACTTTTATCTTTTCTTTATCCAGGTTTTTCATCTTTTCATTTTGAATTACTGCCCATACTTTTTCGGTGAGTAAATTGATTTTATGAACAGAATAAGGCTCAATTTTCCACTGAGTTATTTTTTGGTACAAATCTGAAACACCTTTTTTTTCGGTAGCTACGGTTTTAAAAACAGGAATTTCTTTTTGCGTATGGTTAAAGGCGGGACCAAGGATTTGCATCAAATTATTATAAAAATTTTCCGAACCCGGGCGGTCTGTTTTGTTGACGACGAAAATATCTGCTACTTCCATCAGGCCGGCTTTCATTGTCTGAATGATATCACCGCCTTCAGGCACAAGCATTACAATCGTGATGTCTGCAATCGCAGCAATATCTACTTCACTCTGGCCTACACCAACCGTTTCAATAATTACATAATCAAAACCGGAACTTTTTACAAAGTCAGCAATCTCAAAAATTTTCGGATGCAAACCTCCCAACGATCCTTTGCTGGCAAGCGACCGGATAAAAACATCCGGATGATTGTACCATTCACTCATTCGAATTCTGTCGCCCAACAGAGCACCTTTATTAAAAGGAGAAGAAGGATCAACACACAGAACAGCCACTTTTTTTTTATCGGCAACCATCTCTCCTATCAAAGCATCTGTTAGCGAGCTTTTGCCACTACCCGGCGCTCCCGTGATACCGATAATTTTTGCTGATGAAGTTTTTAAATTGAGCAACAACTCTTCAAAACCCTGCACCTGGTTTTCAATTATAGAAATGCCACGCGCAAGTAATTTGAAATCAATACTATTGTCATTTTGATTCATCAGTGTGCTAAAGTGAGTTTCACTACAAAGAAAATGAAGCAGCGGCTTTTTTAAGAAGCTAAAATAATTTTTTTTATTTTGTTAATAGAAAGTTTTTGACAGAATCGATACGTGATACTGCTTTTCGAAAGTATATTAAAATGTAATTTGCAAAGATGGCATTATTTTTAAATACCTTATAGTAAACAAACAAATTAAGACTAATTCTATTTTATAAACTATGACAAATTTTATTCCGATTTTTCCCTTATCAATTGTTGTGTATCCGCATGAAAACCTGAACCTGCATATTTTTGAACCGAAGTACAAACAGTTGATCAAAGAATGTTACGAACAAAAAAAGTCGTTTGGAATGCCGGTAGTCATCAATAATAAGATGCAGGAACTGGGGACACTTTTGGAGATAATGGAAATAACCAAAGAGTATGAAAATGGCGAAATGGACATCAAAACAAAAGGCACAAAAGTTTTTCGCGTGCTTGAAGTGATCGATTCGGTTCCTGAAAAATTGTATAGTGGCGCCATCGTAAATTATCCGCATAATCATGAACACGGGAAACGATTGTTGATGAACAAAGTGCTCAATGCCATTGAACAGCTTCATCAACTATTAAAGGTTGAAAAGCCATTGCAAAAAAGCCAGGAAGAATTATGGAGTTATGATGTGGCGCATACTGTGGGTTTAACGCTGGAAGAAGAATATGAATTGCTCACATTGATGAATGAACTTCAGCGACAGGAATATTTAAAAAGACATTTGCAAAAAGTAATTCCGGTAGTGGCTGAGATGGAATCATTAAAAGCGAAAATCAAATTGAACGGGCATTTCAAAAATATTTCAGGTTTCAATATTAGCTAAAGCGTTTTTCAATTGAATTATTTTATTGATTTAACAAAGAACGTTTACTTTGCCATGCAAAAACTATAAATAACATCTTGAGTACAATTACCCTTTGTTTTGATTTTGGAAATACGCTTTTGAAATGCGGTGTTTTTGAAATTGATCAGTTAACGGATATTATTGCTTTAGAAAATGACCAGCCGGCAACAATCAGTGAACTTTTGGATAAATACAAACCCGAACGTACCATTCTTTCTTCTGTAATTGATCATAATCCGGAAGTTGAAAGAATATTGAGCGAAAAGAGTTCCTTTCTGAAACTTGATGCCACCGTAAAGTTGCCTTTTACCACACCCATTGGCAAGCCGGAAACAATTGGAGCAGACAGGCTGGCTCTCGCGGCTTTTGCTTCATTTTTTTACAAGGATCAAAATACGCTGGTGATTGCACTTGGTTCTTGTATAACTTATAATTTTATTAATAAGTACAATAGTTTCAACGGGGGAAGTATTTCGCCGGGAATGGAAATGCGATTTAAAGCATTAAATTATTTTACCGCCAGGTTGCCTTTGATAAAAGTTGATCCGATGGCTATCGGATGGAATTTCCCTTTAATTGGTTATGATACTACCAGCAATATTTTAAGCGGAGTATTGCAGGGAATGGTGTGTGAAATTGATGGTATAATAGATGAATACAAAAAAAAGTTCGACAAATTTAACGTGCTTTTAACCGGTGGAGATACAGCCAATTTTGTAAGGCATCTTAAAAATAAGATATTTGCCGACCCCTCTTTGATTCTTAAGGGATTATATGCAATCAGCAAATACAATGAAGATATCATACATTAAATTCACCTGTTTTATACTGGCTGCATTACCACTCTTTTGCTTTGCCCAGCTTAATTCCGCTTATTCAAGATATGGAATTGGCAATCTGGTACCCCAGGCAAATATTGCTAATCGGGCGATGGGCGGTATTTCTGCAGCTTATATTGATCCTACTTCCATTAATACGGTAAATCCTGCCAGTTATAGCGATCTGATCTACTCCACGCTTGATATTGGTTTGGAATATGACGGATTGAATTTAAAAAGTAAAACTCCACAGGGAAATTTCAAATCCAAATATGGTTTTATTCCTTATCTCGAGTTTGGATTTCCGATATTGAGAGGAAACAAAAAAGCGCAAAAAAGTCGAACCTCATGGGGAATGGCTTTTGGATTAAAGCCAATTTCAAGGATAAACTATAAAATTGGTAGCAGCGCTTTTTCAATTGATAGTTCTTTAACAACATATGAAGGCTCGGGGGGTGTAAACCAAGCTTTTGTAGGTACAGGAATCAGGTTTCATAATTTTAGTGTTGGATTCAATTCCGGTTATCTCTTTGGTGATAAAAGTTATGACACACATTTATTATTCAATAATGACTCTTTGAATTACGCTAAAACCCATTACGGATCACAGACACGTTTTGGCGGACTTTTCCTGGATGGCGGAATGCAATATGTGGCAAGAATAAAAAAAGACGCGACTTTATCCTTTGGACTTTACGGAACACTGCAAAAAACCTATAGTGGCTCCAGGGATGATCTGCTTGAAACTTTTAAATACAACTCCCAAACAGGAGCTACTCAATCTATTGATACGGTTTCATATACTTCAGGGCAAAAAGGAAAGGTAGTCATGCCATCAACTTTTGGGGGCGGAATAGCTTATTCAAATGAGCATCTGCTTATCGGGGCTGATTATGAAACCACGCAGTGGAATAATTACAGTTTTTTCGGGCAAAAAGATTATGTAAAAAACAGTTGGAATGCAAAGCTGGGATTACAGTATTGGCCTGCCACCTCAAGTTCTACGGGCTATTTTAATTATGTAAAATACAGAGCGGGTGTTTCTTTCGGCCAGGATTATATTGATGTTGACAATTCGCTTCCGGTTTATACAATAAGTGTAGGTGGTTCATTTCCGTTGAAACTGAAACACACGTTTTATGATCACCAATACAGTATCATGAATTTCACTTTTGAATATGGAAGCCGCGGTAACAACAATAACAATCTAACAGAAAGCCTTTACAAAATTAGCCTTGGCTTTTCTCTCAGTGATATCTGGTTCCTGAGGCAGAAATATCAATAGCTGATAATGGATTTTCTCCATGATCAATGTTTATCTTCATGAACATTTTGTAAATGAAAGTTCTGAAATTCTATACCTTTTTCTTTTTTACAGCAGTGGTTCTGCTTGCCTGCCTTCTGGTTTCATGTGAAAATTCTTTAGAAGACATTAATAAAATTACTACTAAAGGAATTGGTGTTGAAACGGCAAAAGGTGTAACCATCATTTACAGCATCGGTAGCCAAACCAAATCGCGCATTACCGCACCCTTGATGCTACGGCACGAGGAAACTGTTCCTTATGTAGAATTTACAAAAACGATTCATGCAGATTTTTTTGATGATACATTAGGAATAACCAGCAAACTGGATGCGCATTATGCTAAATATTTTGAAACAGAAAGCAAGGTTTTTCTTAAAGACAGTGTAGTAGTGATTAATACAAAAGGCGATACCCTCTATTGCAATGAATTGTATTGGGACCGTAAGAGAACCGGCGAAGAATTTTATACTGATAAACCTGTTCGCATTCGGACCCCTACTGAAATTTTGGACGGTGAGGGGCTTGATGCACCACAGGATTTTCACAACTGGCATTTAATAAATGGCAGGGGAATTGTGAGAGTAAACTCATCAGAATTTCCTGAGTAAATTTGCAGGGAAATATTCTTTCACCAATTTTAGTTAATTAGAAATTTTTTCTTCATCATTAAAACCAAATAAAAAAATGAGCAAATATGCAAACGCCGAATGGCAGGGAACAGGAAAAGAAGGCAAAGGCACGGTAACTACAGAAACAAAATTTATTAATGATGTGCCTTACACTTATGCTACCAGGTTTGGAGAAGCTAAAGACGGAACTAATCCTGAAGAATTGGTAGCTGCCGCACACGCCGGATGTTTTTCGATGAAATTAAGTTTTGTTTTAAACGAAGCCGGCTTTACTCCCGATAAGATAGAAACCAAATGCGAGATCACTTTAGCCGACGGCGCTATTACAAAATCTCATTTGACAGTTAATGCAAAAATTCCGGGCATTACCAAAGAAAAATTTGATGAATGTGCGAAAAACGCGAAAGAAAATTGCCCAATTTCCAAATCACTCAATAGCAACATTGATATTTCAATGGATGCAACTTTGAGTGAATAAGTTTAATTTATAAAACAAAAATCCGGCTAATGATAATGGCCGGATTTTTTTTGCTTTCATTTCTCTTTGTTTATTTTCAGTAAACGAACTAATTATAATGATTTTTATTTTCAGTTCTTTACTACAATTTTTCTCCTTTGCCATTTGTTGATACCATTCAACCAAACAATGCGGATTTATTTCACACTTCCCTTATATTGCATTATATTTTTTAATTATTGCTTATGTCAATACTTACTGTTGAAAACCTTTCCAAATCTTACGGACGAGTACAGGCTCTGAAAAATGTTAGTTTTTCCGTGCCCGAAGGAACTGTTTTTGGAATCCTCGGTCCGAACGGAAGTGGAAAAACTACTACGCTGGGAACTATCACCGATATTTTAAAACCTACTTCAGGCAGCTACAAGCTTTTTGACGAACCTACTTCCGCTGCCAGCCGCAGGAAAATCGGAACACTACTGGAAACTCCGAATTTCTACCATTATTTATCGGGCGTGCAAAACCTGGAAATTGTTGCTGAAATAAAACAACATGGCAAAGAAGATATTGACCGCGTATTGGAAACCGTTGACCTGACAAAAAGAAAAGATTCAAAATTCAGTACTTATTCTTTGGGAATGAAGCAACGCCTTGCAATTGCGTCGTGTCTATTAGGAAGCCCGTCGGTATTGATTTTTGATGAACCCACCAACGGCCTTGATCCTGTAGGAATTGCTGAAATAAGAGAACTGATGAAACGATTATATCGCGAAGGAAAAACGATCATCATGGCAAGTCACCTTTTGGATGAGGTGGAAAAAGTGTGTTCGGATGTTGCGATTTTAAAAAGAGGAGAATTAATAGTTTCCGGAAAAGTAAATGAAATTTTATCAAAGGAAGACATGGTGGAAGTTGCTGCAAGAGATCATCAAAAATTATTGGAAATATTAAATACTATGGCTGAAAAGACAAGAGTTGTTGATGAAAATAATGTAATACAAATATTTTTTCCGGTTGGTAAAGCAGACCTTTCTGAAATAAATACTTATTGCTTTAATCATGGTGTTACCCTCAATCATCTTACACTAAAAAAACAAAGCCTGGAAGCAAGGTTTTTTGAACTGACCAATAATTAATACTCATGCTACATCTGCTAAAAATTGAATGGCTTAAAGTAAAAAATTACAAAGCATTCTGGATATTTATCATTCTTTATTTGTTCGCCATTCTTGGTATCAATTACATTGGTTATTACATCAATGAAGTAACCGTCGAAAGCATGCCTGCAACTCAGGTAGTACTTGGAACGCCATATGCTTTTCCTAAAGTTTGGCAAACAGTTGGCTTTATGAGCAGTTGGCTTTTATATTTTCCGGGCATTCTTTTTATCATGCTGCTTACTAACGAATTTAATTTTAAAACGCATCGCCAGAATATTATTGACGGATGGACAAGAAAAGAATTCGTGACCGTAAAATTTGTGTTTGCGCTTTTGTTTTCGCTGGCAGCTACTATCTTTAATTTTCTCGTCGCTTTTCTATTTGGAATGATCACCACCGGTTCTCATTTCTCCTTTGCAGGAATTGAAAACATTGGTTATATCTTTATTCAAACAGTTGCCTACATCACTTTTGCCATGTTTCTTGCCATTATTTTTAGGAAAAGCGGAGCTGCCATTGCGGTTTTCTTTTTATATGGGTTGATATTCGAATGGCTTATCACACTTTTGATCAATTTAAAATTTGAATTGAGTCCGATTGGCTATTTTTTGCCGCTGCAGGTGACTGATGTCATGTTACCAATTCCGTTTGGTAACAAAGTAATATATAAAGATTCACCGGATGTGTGGATTATGGTAGTGGCGAGCGTCATATATATTGCTGGTTATTATTTCTTTGCTTTGAAAAAATTTACTACCGAAGATTTATAGAAAGAACCTTTCTTTTTCAAATTTGCAGCCACAAAATAAATAATTACCGTTCTAATTTCCGAACTGCTCTTGACCCCTTTTTTTAAAAGATGCTGCTTATCTTTATTTTGTGCTTGTTTTTCAATACAACTTTAACTCATGCCGGAGCGATTATAATTTTTGTTAGATAAAAATATAAATCTGTCAAACTTCTTCGTTTACTATGCAATCGAGTAGGAAGGTAGTCATTAACTGACTACCTGTCCTCTCACACCACCGTACGTACCGTTCGGTATACGGCGGTTTGTTAGAAAAGTTTCCTCTGATGTTCCGTTTTCCAATAGTAATAGTTAGTAAACCCGATGTACTTTAACCGTGTAAAGTATTCGTTGTTCAGAGCACGACTGAGTACCGGACTATGAGCTACTCTGCAAAGTCCTTTGCGGCTGTTGCTCCACTCGTAAGCCTTCTGTTTTGGAATGCCCAATTTTATTAACTGTATCCGTTTTGTCTTGGACTTTTTCCATTGTTTCCATATACCTATTCTTAGTCTTGTCCGTACTAATTTGTCCAGTTCTTCCATCTTACTTTTGGCTTTGGCTATCGCAAAATAATTTACCCAACCCCTGATTATTGCTTCCATTTTCTTTATCTTTTCTTCCGCTGATGATGGGTCGCTACGCTTGGTTTTCTCCTTCATCTTTTCCTTTATTCTTACTAATGACCTGGGAGAAATGCGTGTCTCCCATCTGTTCTCCTTTTTGTAAAATGAAAATCCTAACAGCGAACTTTCTGTCGGTTTGCTTACTTTGCTTTTTGTACGATTTACTTTCAGTTTTAATTTGCCTTCTATGAACTTTATGATTGTCTCCATAACCCGTCGCGCCGATTTCTCACTCTTTACATAGATACTGCAATCATCGGCATACCGTACAAATCGATGGCTTCTTGCCAGTAGCTCTTTGTCCAGTTCGTCTAAAACAATGTTTGATAACAACGGGCTCAGCGGGCTGCCCTGTGGTGTGCCTTCCGTGCGGGCGCTTGTCGCACCGCCTTCCATGATACCGCTGCTGAGATAACTGCGTATAAGCTTTAACGTTCGCTTATCTGTTATCTTCTTTGCCAGCGTACTCATCAGCCGGTCGTGATGTACCTTGTCGAAAAACTTTTCCAAATCCAGTTCTATCACCCATTCATATCCTTCGTTTAAATTTGATTGCGCCTGCAGCACCGCCTGATGTGCATTGCGACCTTCTCTAAACCCATAACTGTATTGGGAAAATTCTTCTTCATACTTCGGGCTTAACCATTGGGCAATGGCTTGTTGCAACAACCTGTCAACTACTGTGGGTATTCCTAACATTCTTGACCCGCCCTGTGCTTTTGGTATCTCTACCTTGCGCACAGCCTGCGGCTTGTAATTGCCTTCTAAGATATCCTTCCTTAGCGTTTGCCAGTTAGCGTTCAGGTAGTCTCGAAGTTCATCGGTCTGCATACCATCTATACCTCCGGCTCCCTTGTTGGCAGTTACCTGCTTCAAGGCTTTGGTAACGTTTCGGATGTCTAATATTTCTTCAAGCATATTACTAAAAAAAAACTTCCTACCGGGGGTAGTCCTTATCGGATGCATGACTTAGCTCAACTCCTCTCACGTTTTACTTTTAGCTTCCGGCTTATCCTCGCGTGAGTAGTTCTCTAAAGTGTTTCGGTTGCTCAAAGCTTTTGCCATAAACCTTCTAATTTCTCCCTCCTTTCTAACATTCAGCCCTTCGTCCTTGCGTGAGACCTCCGCAGTTGCCCATTCAGGGGTGCAGCTCGTTTCCGGATTACTATGACCTCTGCTGACTTCCCGATTTTATCGGGACCTCTCAGGGTAAGTATATCCGCTTTCCATTCATGTAGCCTCTGCATTTACATGGTACTGTTCTGTACAGTATTGGGCTTTTGTTTGTTTAGCAGCATCACCCACAGTACCCTGCCTTATATGCAATTTCTGTTCGTAGGCCCAAATGTTTGCCGCCAGCTTCCTTCAGATTCCACCTCGCAGTGGACACCCTTGCTCTTGGCTAATACTCCCTACTGTAAAGCGTATTCGGGACTTGCACCCTATAGCTGATATACATGCCTGACGCACTAAAAAAAGCAGCCATTTCTTGACTGCTTTTTGTAGAATTTTAAATCGTTTATGGTTCTGCTACAATCTTTCCGTTCATCGTGCCAAAGTGGCCGGGGAAAGAGCAAATGAAATCATAAACTCCGGGATCAGGAAGCGTAAAAGTAATTTGATCGCTTTCGCCTGGCCCTAATAATTTGGTATGTGCAATCACATCATCTGTCATTGATGGAGGAATATGGCCGGTGCTGGCTGCAGGAATCGCTGCTTCACCAAATTTCTGAACATCAGTTCCCTGTTGCAATATCACTACATTATGAGACATAGCTGCAGCAGGTTGTTTACCTACATTTTTAAAGTCCATGGTCACTTTTTGACCGGCTTTCACTTTAAACAGTGTTTTATCATATTTCATGTCGTCGCTGCCTGTAAGAGTAATTTGATCTGTAACGGAAACGGTGTCAATTCCTGGAATATCAGCTCCTGGGGCTTCTGTAGCGGTTGAAGCGGTTGTGGTGTCCTCTGTAGCTGTAGTACTTTCGTCATTCGAGTTATTCCCGCCGCAAGAGGCAAGGAAAAACATCGCTGCTACTGCAGGTACAAAAAATAATTTTTTCATGTTTTTATTTTTAAATGGTTATTTAAGTGGCTGCAAAATTAATGCATAATAATCCATAATAAAATTCTGTCAATTACTTTTCACCAAACTATTGCAAAAAAATCGGCTCGAATCTTGAAGAAACTATATTTTTTGTAATGGGTAAAAATTTTTTTTGAAATGTTACAAAGAATGGTTAAGGTTTCATAAAGATTTATTCAATTTCAAAAAAATGTTTACTTTTGCAATCCTTTAAATTTCGGTACGTGTACAATTTAATATAAAAAGCCGGTTAAAGGGCTCTCTCATTTTAAAATATTTTAATTAAAATATGCCTTCAACTAAAGTAGCTCCAGCACAAAGAATCAGTTTTGGAAAAATTGAACATTTGGCGGAAACTCCAGACCTATTGGGAATTCAAATTCAGTCTTTTAAAGACTTCTTCCAGTTAGAAACCACACCCGACAAACGTAATGTAGAAGGGCTTTTCCGTGTGTTTAAGGAAAACTTTCCTATTAATGATACCCGGAATATTTTTATGCTGGAATTCCTTGATTATTTCGTGGATCCTCCACGTTATACCATAGAGGAATGTATTGAAAGAGGATTGACTTACGCGGTTCCCCTAAAGGCCAAACTTCGTTTGAGTTGTAATGATGAAGAACATGTAGATTTCCAGACAATTGTTCAGGACGTTTTTTTGGGAAACATTCCTTATATGACTCCGCGTGGTACTTTTGTAATTAATGGCGCTGAGCGCGTTGTCGTTTCCCAGCTTCATCGTTCTCCAGGCGTATTCTTCGGACAAAGTACTCATCCAAACGGAACTAAAATTTATTCTGCAAGGGTTATTCCATTTAAAGGAGCGTGGATGGAATTTGCTACAGACATTAATAATGTAATGTATGCTTACATCGACCGTAAGAAAAAATTCCCGGTAACCACTTTACTTCGCTCTATTGGTTATGAGACTGATAAAGACATTCTTGAACTTTTCGGAATGGCAGTAGAAGTTAAAGCTGACAAAAAAACTTTACATGCTAATCTTGGGAAACGCCTTGCAGCGAGAGTTTTGCGTAGCTGGGTTGAGGATTTTGTGGATGAAGATACCGGTGAGGTGGTAAGTTTGGAAAGAAACGAAATAGTTCTTGAGAGGGATACTATCCTTGACCAGGATAATATTGATATGATTCTTGAACTGGATGTAAAGAGTGTATTTATTCAGCGTGAAGAAGTGAGCGGCGACTATGCTATTATCTACAACACATTAAATAAAGATACTTCGAACAGTGAGATTGAAGCGGTACAGCATATTTACCGCCAGTTGCGTGGTGCTGATGCGCCCGATGATGAAACAGCAAGAGGTATTATTGATAAATTATTCTTTAGTGACAAGCGTTACGACCTTGGAGAAGTTGGCCGTTATAAGATCAACAGGAAATTGGGTTTGGACTACCCGATCACTAAAAAGGTATTGACAAAAGAAGATATCATTTCTATCATTAAGTATTTGGTTTTGTTGACCAATGCAAAAAGCGAAATTGATGATATTGACCATTTAAGTAATCGTCGTGTCCGGACAGTGGGCGAACAATTATACGCTCAATTTGGTGTTGGTTTGGCTCGTATGGCGCGTACCATCCGTGAAAGAATGAACGTGAGGGATAACGAGGTATTTACCCCGGTTGATTTGATTAATGCAAGAACACTTTCTTCTGTGATCAATTCATTTTTCGGAACTTCTCAATTATCTCAGTTTCTCGATCAGACAAATCCTTTAAGTGAAATAACTCATAAACGTCGTATTTCAGCGCTCGGGCCCGGTGGCTTAAGCAGGGAGCGTGCAGGTTTTGAAGTTCGTGACGTTCACTATTCACATTACGGTCGTCTTTGTACTATTGAAACACCTGAAGGACCGAACATTGGTTTGATTTCTACACTTTGCGTGCATGCCAAGATCAACGAAATGGGCTTTATTGAAACGCCTTATCGTAAAGTGCATGACGGACATGTGGATATGAAAAAAGTTTTCTTCCTGAGTGCTGAAGAAGAAGATACTGCAAAGATCGCACAGGCAAATGCGCCATTAGATGAACATTCTAATTTCGTTTACGATAAAGTAAAATCCCGTGAAACCGGTGATTTCCCTATTCTTGAGAAAAACGAAGTAGAATATATGGATGTGGCTCCCAACCAGATCGTTGGTTTGAGTGCTTCGCTGATTCCTTTCCTTGAGCATGATGATGCTAACCGTGCACTGATGGGCTCAAACATGCAACGGCAGGCAGTTCCATTGATCCTTCCTCAAGCGCCGATTGTTGGAACCGGCCTCGAAGGAAAAGCTGCAAGAGATGCAAGAATCCAGATTCATGCTGATGGTGATGGAGTCGTTGAATATGTAGATGCTAATGAAATTCATGTTCGTTACAACAGGAGCCATTCTCAAAAGATTGTAAGTTTTGAAAACGACCTGATCGTTTATAAATTAACGAAGTTTATAAAAACCAACCAAAGCACTTGTATTAATCTTCGTCCTGCAGTTAAAAAAGGACAGGCAGTAAAAGCAGGCGATTTCTTAACGGAAGGATACGCTACCAAAGATGGTGAATTAGCATTGGGACGCAACCTGAAAGTGGCTTTCATGCCTTGGAAAGGTTACAATTTTGAAGATGCGATCGTGATCAGTGAAAAAGTGGTAAAAGAAGATTTGTTTACTTCTATTCATATTGATGAATTTGAACTGGAAGTTCGTGATACCAAATTAGGTGAAGAAGAATTGACTCCGGATATTCCTAATATCAGTGAAGAAGCTACAAAAGATCTTGATCAGAATGGTGTTATTCGCGTCGGTGCACATGTAAAAGAAGGCGATATCATAATTGGCAAGATTACTCCGAAAGGCGAAAGTGATCCAACTCCTGAAGAAAAATTGTTGCGTGCGATATTTGGTGATAAAGCAGGTGATGCAAAAGATGCTTCTTTGAAAGCACCGAGTGGAACTGAAGGTGTGGTAATTGATAAGAAATTGTTCCAACGCGCCAAAAAAGATAAAAATGGTAAAGTAAAAGAAAAGACCATTTTAGAAAAGATCGACAGAACTCATGAAAAAAATGATGCTGACCTTTTGGAACTTTTGATCAGCAAACTCCTGACTTTATTGAAAGATAAAACATCCTCGGGAGTGAGCAACAACTTTGGTGAGATGCTGATTGGTAAAGGCGCCAAATTCACTCAGAAAAACCTGGGCAACATTGATTATCAAAATGTAAATCCTTTGGGTTGGACAGGTGATACAAAAACGGATGACCACATAAATGTTTTATTGCATAATTACAATATTAAATACAACGAAGAATTAGGAAGGTATAAGCGCGAAAAATTTAATATTTCTATTGGTGATGAATTGCCTGCAGGAGTATTGAAACTGGCTAAAGTTTATCTCGGTGTGAAACGTAAATTGAAAGTGGGAGATAAGATGGCAGGTCGCCACGGAAATAAAGGTATCGTTGCAAAAATTGTAAGGCAGGAAGATATGCCGTTTCTTGAAGATGGAACTCCGGTTGATATCGTGTTGAATCCATTGGGCGTACCAAGCCGTATGAACCTTGGCCAGATCTACGAAACTGTTCTTGGCTGGGCCGGTGAAAAATTAGGAAAAACTTACGGTACACCGATTTTCGACGGAGCTTCAGTAGATGAGATCGCCCAGGAGATTGAAAAGGCAAACCTTCCAACATTTGGCCATACTTACTTGTATGATGGTGAAACCGGCGAACGTTTTGACCAAAAAGCAACCGTTGGTATTATCTACATCATTAAGTTGCACCATATGGTTGATGATAAAATGCATGCACGTTCAATCGGGCCATATAGTTTGATTACACAACAACCTCTGGGTGGTAAAGCCCAATTCGGTGGACAAAGATTTGGTGAAATGGAAGTTTGGGCACTGGAAGCGTACGGCGCATCCAACATTCTCCAGGAATTGCTCACATTAAAATCTGATGATATTATCGGAAGAGCGAAAACCTATGAGGCAATTGTAAAAGGAGATAATATTCCCAGGCCAGGCGTACCGGAATCATTCAATGTATTGGTACATGAACTGAGAGGCCTCGGATTAGATCTTCAATTTGAATAATTGATTCGCTTTCAGCTTTCGCTGATAGTAAACCAACAAATAATTAAAATTCCGCTTTTAGCCCTGAAAGCTAATAGCTCAAAGCTTAAAAATATATGCAAAGAAAGGAAAATCGTCCACGTCCAACGTTTTCTCAAATAACAATTGGCCTTACTTCTCCGGATACAATTCTTGAAAGAAGCTATGGTGAAGTATTGAAGCCTGAAACAATCAACTATCGTACTTACAAACCTGAAAGAGATGGTTTATTTTGCGAAAGAATTTTTGGTCCCGTAAAAGATTATGAATGTGCCTGCGGAAAATACAAGCGTATCCGTTATAAAGGAATCGTTTGTGACCGTTGTGGTGTTGAGGTTACTGAAAAGAAAGTTCGCCGTGAAAGAATGGGACACATCAAATTGGTGGTTCCTGTGGTTCATATCTGGTACTTCAAATCATTACCAAATAAAATCGGGTATCTACTGGGAATGAGCTCTAAAAAATTAGAGACAATTGTATATTATGAAAGATATGTCGTAATTCAGGGAGGTATAAGAACAGATAAAGGCCAGAATTATGGAGACCTTTTAACTGAAGAAGAATATCTTGATATTTTAGACACTCTTCCAAAAGACAACCAGATGTTGCCTGATGAAGATCCTGATAAGTTCATCGCCAAGATGGGTGCTGAAGCTGTTCATGATATGTTGGAAAGAATTGATCTTGATCAGTTGTCATTCGATCTTCGTAACTCAGCAGCTAATGAAACTTCACAACAACGGAAAGCAGACGCCTTAAAACGTCTGAGCGTAGTTGAAGGTTTCCGTGATGCCAACACAAGAATTAATAACCGTCCTGAGTGGATGGTAATGCAATACATTCCGGTTATTCCGCCGGAACTTCGTCCATTGGTGCCATTGGATGGCGGACGTTTTGCCTCTTCGGATTTGAATGACCTTTATCGTCGCGTTATTATTCGTAACAATCGTTTAAAAAGATTATTGGAAATTAAAGCGCCTGAAGTGATCCTCAGAAATGAGAAACGTATGCTGCAGGAAGCGATTGATTCCTTATTCGATAATTCACGTAAATCCAATGCCGTAAAAGCAGAAGGTGGACGTGCATTGAAATCTTTGAGCGATGTATTGAAAGGTAAGCAGGGACGTTTCCGTCAAAATCTTTTGGGTAAACGTGTTGACTATTCAGGTCGTTCTGTTATCGTGGTTGGGCCTGAATTAAAAATGCACGAATGTGGTTTGCCAAAAGATATGGCTGCTGAATTATTTAAGCCATTTATTATCCGCAAACTTATTGAAAGAGGAATCGTAAAAACAGTGAAGAGTGCAAGGAAATTGGTTGACAAAAAAGAAGCGATCATCTGGGATATTCTTGAAAATATTTTGAAAGGCCATCCGATCATGCTCAATCGTGCCCCGACTTTGCACAGATTGTCTATCCAGGCATTTCAGCCTAAATTGATTGAAGGAAAAGCTATTCAGCTTCATCCATTGGTAACTACAGCATTCAACGCGGATTTTGATGGTGACCAGATGGCCGTTCACGTTCCTTTGAGTAGTGCAGCTATTTTGGAAGCGCAAATGCTGATGCTTTCTTCACATAACATTTTGAACCCACAAAACGGTACACCAATTACCCTTCCTTCACAGGACATGGTATTGGGATTGTACTACATTACAAAGGGTAAAAAATCAACGCCGGAAGCTCCGGTAAAAGGTGAAGGAAAAACTTTCTATTCTCCTGAAGAAGTGATAATTGCTTATAACGAGCATAAGATTGATCTTCATGCAGGCATTAAAGTAAAGGTGAACATAAGGAACAATGATGGTTCACTTACTAATAAATTAATAGAAACAACAGTTGGCCGAGTGATTTTTAACCAACATGTTCCTAAAAGTGCGGGTTTCGTAAATGCATTACTTACCAAGAAATCCTTGCGTGAGATTATCGGCGACATTATCAAATGGACAAATATCCCCACAACAGCTAAGTTTCTTGATGATATCAAGCAACTTGGTTTCCGTATGGCATTTAAAGGAGGTTTATCCTTCAACATAAACGATCTTATCATACCTAATACCAAGGTGTCGATGATCGAAAATGCATCAGGCGAAGTGGAAGAGGTTTGGGATAATTACAATGCAGGATTGATTACCAACAATGAAAGATACAACGGTATCATCGATATCTGGAGCCGTGTGGATACACGCCTTACAGAAACTTTGATCCAGGAACTGGCAGCAGATAAACAAGGATTTAATTCTGTTTACATGATGCTTGATTCAGGTGCCCGTGGTTCAAAACAACAGATCAAACAGCTTGCGGGAATCAGGGGATTAATGGCAAAGCCTCGTAAATCAGGTAGTACAGGAAGCGAGATTATTGAAAACCCGATCCTTTCCAACTTTAAAGATGGATTGAATGTATTGGAATATTTTATTTCTACACATGGTGCCCGTAAAGGTCTCGCTGATACAGCGTTAAAAACTGCCGATGCCGGTTATCTTACAAGAAGACTGGTAGATGTGGCGCAGGATGTGGTTATCAATGAAGAAGATTGTGGTACTTTAAGAGGAATTACGGTTTCCGCTTTGAAAGACAATGAAGATATCATTGAACCATTATATGACAGGATTCTGGGAAGAACTTCTCTTCATAATGTTTACGATCCTCTAACTGATGAAATTTTAGTTGAGGCAGGAACTATCATTACTGAAGATGTGGCAAATGCCATTACAGAAGCAGGTGTTGAAAGTATGGAAATTCGTTCAGTGCTTACATGTGAAAGCCACCGTGGTGTTTGTGTACGGTGTTATGGTAAAAACCTGGCATCCGGCTATACCGCTCAAAAAGGTGATGCAGTTGGTATTATTGCTGCACAATCAATTGGTGAGCCAGGAACACAGCTTACACTTCGTACCTTCCACGTGGGTGGTGTTGCCGGTTCCGCTTCAGTAGAATCTACCTTGACTGCTAAATTTGACGGAACCATTCAATTTGATGGATTACGTACAGTAGATGCTGTAAATAATGCAGGAGATAAGATTAAAGTGGTTATTGGGCGTACAGGTGAAGTGAGGATTATGGATTTGAAAAATGACCGGTTACTTATTAATAATAACGTTCCTTATGGTTCTACCTTAAATGTAAAAGATGGTCAAAAAGTGAGTAAAGGCGATGTGATTTGCACATGGGATCCGTTTAACAACGTAATTATTTCTGAAATTGACGGTGAATTGAAATTTGAAAATATTGTTGAAGGTGTTACGTATCGTGAAGAAGCCGATGAACAAACAGGACACAGGGAAAAAGTGGTTATCGAAACAAAAGATAAAGCCAGAATTCCTTCAATGATAATTGAGGGTAAAAAGGATTCTAAAAGTTATAACCTGCCAGCGGGTTCACACATTACAAAGGAAGAAGGCGAGGAAGTAAAAGCCGGACAGGTAGTGGTGAAAATACCTCGTGTATTAGGTAAACTAAGAGATATTACCGGTGGTTTACCACGTGTGACTGAATTGTTCGAAGCAAGAAATCCTGGGAATCCGGCAGTGGTTTCTGAAATTGACGGAGTAGTTTCTTTTGGAAATATCAAACGTGGTAACCGTGAAATCATCATTGAAGCGAGAGACGGTGTTATTAAAAAATACCTCGTTCCGTTAACACGGCAAATCCTTGCGCAGGAAGGTGATTTCATTAAAGCAGGCGTTGCTTTATCGGACGGACAAATTGCTCCGGCAGATATACTTTCTATCAAAGGTCCTTTCGCAGTTCAGGAATATGTGGTAAATGAAATACAGGAAGTTTATCGTTTGCAAGGTGTAAAGATCAATGACAAACATATTGAAGTGATTGTAAGGCAGATGATGCGTAAAGTAACGATTGAAGATGCAGGCGATACCAAATTCCTTGAAGGTGATACTGAAGACAGGTATGACTTTAATGCAGAAAATGATTGGATCTTCGATAAGAAAGTAGTTACTGACTCTGGAGACAGCACTAAAATGCGTCCTGGAAAAATTGTTACTTTGAGAGATGTGAGAGAAGAAAATTCAATCCTTCGCCGTGCAGATAAAAAGCTTGTTGAATTCCGTGATGCGCATCCTGCAACTTCATCTCCGTTGTTGCTCGGTATTACCAAAGCTTCATTAGGAACGCAAAGCTGGATTTCTGCCGCATCCTTCCAGGAAACAACCAAAGTATTGTCATCTGCCGCTATACAAGGAAAAACAGACACGATGCTTGGCCTGAAAGAAAATGTAATTACGGGCCATCCGATACCTGCAGGTACAGGATTAAGGGAGTTTGAAAACATGATCGTTGGTAGCAAAGAAGAATATGAATTGCTGATGACTACGAAAGAAGCCATGGCATTTGATGAAGAAGAATAATAATTGAACTTTTCATTTAATAGAAAATAAGGAGTTGGAGCAATCTTACTCCTTTTTTATTTTCGCTGAAATAAAAATCCTAAGAGAAAGTTAGTTGACTGCAAAACACAGTGCGGAAATCGAATAGCCTCGCGTGCCGATTTCTAATTCATAGAAAAAGCTTCATTTACTGTATTGGCTTATCGTATTTGTACAGTTTTAGAGGTAACTGTATTTGCACTGAAATAGCCCAAAGCACCACCACTAATATTACTATCAGGATTAGCCGGCGCGGGGCTTGAAAAACCACCACCGTTACCGGAAATCTGTAAGAGTTCATTTAAATAGGCAAAAACCGCACTATCAATGCAATTCATTTGAACTTTTAAAGTAACGCCCGTTTTTATATCCGCGCTGTCATTGTACAAAGTTCTTGTTATGTACCTGCCATCCGAGAGACGATCATCAAACACCGAATTTCCACGGCCATTTCCCAATTTTTTTCCATTTACAAATTCAATGAACTGGTAATAATTATGAACACCAGCAGGATCCTGAAAATTGGCTACAGGATAAATGTCGTTGCCTCTTCCTAAAACAAAATCCAGCGAATCCAGTCTCACAGCTTTAGGCATCGTTGATGAGGCAGTAAAGGTTTTTCCATCAAACGAAACCGTTAACGTATAACTTTCCCCCGGCTTCCCGGCTATATTTTTTGTGAAATATTTTCCGGGTTCTTTTTCATCAAGGGTTTCTGTAACTCCATTTCCACTTATAGTAACCAATGCGCCGGAAACAGGAGGAAAATCGTTATCTGAAGTGAAACTGGCTGATTTTGAAACGGTTACCTCATAAGGGCCTGGACGATCAGTTACTTCACCGGTGATCACAGTTTTTATATCCGCATTTTTCAGATTTACATCAATAATTTTTTTACAACCCAGCAACGACACAAAAATGATAAAAACCGGTAAATATTTTATTTTGTTCCTCATCTTGCTTAGAATTTAAAATTATAAGTAATAGATGGAACCCATCTAAATAATGAATATTGGACTGCTTGTGTTTTCTCCGGATTGGAAGGATCATCCTGAAACTGCACAAAATATGGATTTTCCCTGCCATAAACATTGTAAACAGAAAATGTCCAACTGCTTTCAAATTTCTTTGTTTTCTTTCCTTCCAAAGTAGCGCTTACATCCAGCCGATGATTAGGCGGCATCCTATAGCCGTTTCTTTCTGTATAATAAAAAACGGTTGTGCCATTTACATCATATTTCCCCGAAGGCCACGTGACGGCATTGCCGGTATTGAAAACAAAATCAGAAGAAAATGTCCATTTTTTATTAAGTTGGTAAATGGCAACAACAGATAGATTGTGAGTTTGATCCTGTGTAGCCGGATACCATGAATTATTGTTTACTCCGTCAATCTTTCTTTCTGTTCGTGAAAGTGTATAACTTATCCAGCCGTTTAATTTGCCATATTTTTTCTTAAAGTATAATTCCAAACCATAAGCACGTCCTTTCCCAAAAACCAATTGCGATTCCACCAGTTGGTTGGCTACCAGCAATGCTCCGTTTTTATAGTCGATCTGGTTTTGCAGGCTTTTATAATATACTTCTGCTGAAAAGGCAAATTTGTTATTGCCGATATTTCTGTAATAACCAGCCGATAATTGGTCCGCAATTTCAGGTTTTACATTATTGCTACTTGGTATCCAAAGGTCCGTCGGATTACTTCCGGTAGAGTTAGAAAGCAAATGAAGATTTTGCACGTTTCGCGAATAAGAAGCTTTGACAGAACTGAAATTATTTAATTGAAAAGTAGCAGCAAAGCGAGGTTCAGGATTTAAATATGATTTTACAATTTTTCCTGCAGAATAAGTTTCCGTATTTTTAATATTTCCAGTGCTATCATAAGTATAAAAATCTCCCGGGCCAACCATAGCGAAAGAAGAAACGTGCAAACCTGCGTTTATTTTAAGCTTGTTACTTACGTTCCATTCATCGGAAACATAAGCGGCTCCATCAAAAGCATATTTATCCGGAAGAATTAAAGAGTTATAGGATGAAGTTGCTGAGGTTTTAAAATTTCCTGGCGTGAAAATATGCCGCGTGATATTAAATCCAAAATTCACCTTGTTTTTACTACCGGCAAAATATTGCAAATCCTCTTTTACACTTAAATCTTTTATTCGGGACAAAATCGTAAGATTATTCGTCGTTTGGTTTATACTAATGTTGTAATTGTAATTACTATAAATAAATGAAGTATTGGAAAATAATTTGTTATTGAAAATGTGATTCCATCTTAATGTGGCAGTGCTGTTGCCCCAGTCAATACCAAATTGATGACCGTAGCCCAGATTATCCTTACCGAAATAACCGGATAAGTACAGCCGGTTATTTTCATTAACCTGGTAATTTGCTTTCGCATTTAAATCATAAAAGTAAAGAATGCTTTTGTTCACATCGCTGTCGTGAGAAAGTTTCAAAAATAAATCGGCATAAGTTCTGCGTGCGCTTAGCATAAATGAGCCCTTGTTTTTTACAATCGGTCCTTCAAAATTTAAACGTGAAGAAATAAGCCCGATGCCGCCAGTAACTTTATATTCCTTTTCATTGCCATCATTCATTTTTATATCGAGCAAAGAAGACAAACGTCCACCGTATTGAGCCGGCATATCACCTTTATAAACCGTAACGTCTTTAATAGCATCAGAATTAAATGTTGAAAAGAATCCCAGCAAATGAGAAGCATTATAAACAGTGGCTTCATCCAGTAAGATCAGGTTTTGATCGGCTGCACCTCCGCGTACAAAAAATCCGGAGGAACCTTCGCCTGCGGATTTTATACCCGGAAGTAACTGTATGGTTTTTAAAATATCTTTTTCACCAAAAAGCACCGGTACATTTTTAATTTCACTCATAGAAATTTTTTGCATGCCCGGCAACGTTTGTGTGATGTCATTTTGTTTTGAGCTGATGACCACTTCCTGCAATTGAGTTGAGCGAGGAGTTAAAAAAATATCCTGAACCGTATCTTTTGTAAGCCGCATTTTTAAAGTGTCATTTTGATAACCGGAAAACGTGGCAAGCAAATAATAATTATTGATTGGTGCTGTAATTGAATAAAATCCATAAGCATTACTTAATACACTGTAAGTGCCTTTTCCAGCTAAAACAATGGTAGCGCCAATAAGCGTTTCGCCACTTTTCGCATCCCTGACGGTTCCGCTGATGGTATATTTTTGTTGTGCGAAAGAAAAGAAGCCTGAAAATAAGGTGATGATTAAAAAAAATCCTTTCTTCACGAGGATGTGTTTAAAGTAATAGGGTTTGGAGTTGCAAATTTACTCTATCCAAAGAGAAAATAGTAATTACTCGAATTTGTTCGTTTACTGATTTGTGAAATTTAAGCTAAAACTTGCGGTATCATGCAGTTAAAAGATCAGGTTCTTTAAGGCTTACAGTTTCTCTGAAAATATTGATTCTCTTAGCCCAATAATCAGCTCTTTTAGAAAGCCGGATCATCATATATACATCGTCATTCAATTCATTGTAAAAAGGCAGATGAACATCAGCTTTGCCCTTTCCTTTAAATATGCATTTTAAAAAAATGTGGCTTATATGTCCGGACGTTTTATTTCTTGCTTTAACTAAACTGCAATCTGCAAGTTCCTTAAGCCGAATCAAAATAAATTTTTTCGTTTTGTGATTCAAAAAAACGACAACATAATTTAACCGATCAATGCCGATTATATTTTTATTGAATCTTTGTTTAGTATCAATAGTTAGGTTGTTCTTTATTACAAAATCATTGAATTTTTTGAGTTGCTTTTGCTTTTCTTTTTTCTTCTTATAGCTGTTAAACCATGAAATGCAAATTGCAGCAAGAACAATAAAAGTAATAAAACCAATGGCGATATAAACTGAAGCACTCATATATAAAGTTTTAGAAGTTTTTTTAATAGCAGCTTGGGTTGCTGTAAATTAAGAAACCGCAGTTGATTTAAATGTACGAAATAAAAATGTTGCACACAAAAAACCGGCATTAAAAAGTAATCGCATTTTCTTAATAAAAACAGAAGGGGAAGCCGTAGTTTTTTCATTGGCCAAAATACAAACAAAGTTGTTCGCAATACAAAAAATGGTTTCGTTGTTTTCAAAATTGGTTTGATATTTTGATCACTAAATGATATTAACGAATCATTAGACAAAGCTTCGCTTAATTTCGTGGATAGAACTTTAATTTACAACATGAAAAAAAAAGTTGTTATGAAGAAATGGATTGTCCTCCTATTTATTCCACTATGTTTCCATGCCAAAGCGCAGGACAGTGAAGGAGCACAATTTAAACCAAAGACAGGGTTTCAAAAACAAAGATTGTTCACAGGAGGAAGTGCTAATTTGGGGTTTTCGAGCGGAAGCACAATGTTGGGAATTACACCACAACTCGGCTACAGTCTAACCAACTGGATGGATGCAGGCATCAATTTCAACATTAGTTATTTATCTGAGCGCGATTATTATAGTGGTTATAAGTACAGGCAAACGACCTTCGGTCCCGGCGCTTTTGTCAGATTGTTTCCAGTCAATTTTTTATTTGCTACAACGCAATATGAATACAATTCACTCCACCTGAAAACCATTCCAAATCAAAACGGCATTCCGTCTTCCAAAACATCCATCAATGCAAACAGTTTCCTGATAGGCGCAGGATATGCGGGAGGACGTGAAAACGGAGGTAATAGTTATTATTTCCTTTCAATCATGTGGGATGTTTCCGGTGATCCTAATTCTCCTTACCTCGATGCTTCCGGACGTATAAGCCCGGTGATTCGTGCTGGTTATAACATTGGATTATTTCAAAACAGGTACAGAAGATAACATAGATAAAAACTGTTGAAAACACAACCGATGATCTCCTGAGAAAGACGGTTACAGTTTTGATGAAAATATCTGTATTGAGAATGAGAATGGAAAAGCTCTTTTCCCCTGTAGCGAGCGAACCGTTATATAGTTATTTCAAGTTGGCCTTCAGAGTCGGCACTTTATAAAAATAAAGTGGAATTAAAATGAATGTAAAATAAGTTTCCAAAACAAAATTAAAATTTATAATAATTCTTCGTTTACTGCTAACCGTTAGTAACAAAAATTCTTATCTTATCAAAGTAACACTTCCTTTTCTGTAAAGCGTTTTGCCCAAATAATCTACGCCTTCTGCAATCCATACAAAAACCCCCGGATCTTGCGGCTGGCCTTTGAAAGTTCCATCCCATCCTCGTTTTTGAACAGTTGTTGAATAAATTAATTGTCCCAGCCGGTTATAAACTTTAAAATAGTTCAGCTTTTTAATTCCAATCGGAATCGGCTTGAAAATATCATTCTTGCCATCCCCATTTGGCGTAAATGCATCCGGAACGTACAGATCCGGAAGTACTTTATAAACTGTAACGTGAATGGTATCCTGTGCTATACAACCTGCTAAACTTTTTACCTGCAAAGTGTATTTCTGGCTTTCAGTTAAAATAGCAACCGGGTTTGCAATATTTGGATCATTTAAACCTGTTGAAGGAGTCCATGAATAAAACTGTCCGCCTGTTCCATTCAATTGCAATGGTTGGTTCACAACAATAGTTGTATCAGCAGGTCCGGCTTCAGCCACTAATTTTTCTACTGAAACATTAACCACTTTATAAACAGGCTTGGGGCAGCCTAAAACATCATTTACTTTTAAAAGATAACTTATAGATTCTGATGGTGATGCAACCGGATTAGCTATGTTGGGATTGTTTAAAAAAGTTGGGGGCGACCATTGATAAATACTTCCTCCGTTCGCATGCAACTGAATTGTTGTTCCAAAACAAATAGTCGTATCATTTGTTGCCTGTGCGTTTGGATAAGGAACAGTTTTTACATTAATATTCGCAGAGGTATTGCATTTTCCAATGCTGGAAACCACGTGGTAATTTGTATTTTGAAGCGGCGTTACTTCTGCATATTTTGCCGTATCATCTAAAACGGTATTTGAAGGCGTCCAAAGATAATGAAGGCCATTACTAATTGGGTTAAGTCTTACAGTATCGGTAAGGCAAATGGTCGTGTCCGGCATTAAACTCAAACTAACTTTATTTACCACATTTACAAAAACTGAATCTGTGGCGATACAGCCGGGGCTTTCAATTAAAGTAGCATAATATATTGTCGGTTTATCGGGACTTACTAAAGGAGTGAAACTGCTCGTATTGTTTATATTATAGGATGGCGTCCATGATATATTTCCATGTCCGCTTGCAGTCAACTGCAGGGTATCAATATTGCATATTAATGTATCATTCGTTAAAGAAAAATCAGGTTGTGTTTTTATCGGAACTGTTTTGGTTATTGTTTTTGAGCATCCTTTGCTGTTACCTACCGTTAACTGAACCGCATAATTTGCCGCCTGTTCATAAATGTAGGAAGGATTTCTGTTTCGTGAGGTATCAGCAAGAGTTGCAGGATCACCAAAATCCCATGACCAGCTATTGACAGTTCCGTATTTTGTAGTTGTCTTATCTGTAAATGAAATCGATGAATTGATGCATTGCCCGTTCACGCTGAATGCAGGATAAAATCCCGGATATACTTTTACTACCTGGGTGGTAGAATCAGAGCAATCTTGTCCCCGATTCACAACCAGTTTGTATACAAAAGCACCTGTATCTGTATAAACGTGATTAGGTGTTTGCAAAGTGGACGTATTATTGCTACCCGATTTCGGATCACCAAAATCCCAATAAAAAGTATGATTTAAACTGGATCTATTATCATCCTGAAAGGCGACATTAAAGGTATCGCATATAACGGGTTTTGGATTTAACTGGGCTCCGGCAAAGTCACAATTGCTTATGTTTATAATAAAATCTTTCTCGTGCACATTGATAAGAACCCCATTTCTGTAAGAGGAAACATTCACGCCTAAAACATACTTGCCCATAGGAGGGGCAATACCGCTGATGATACCGGTTGTAGAATCAATAGTGGCATTTGAGCCGAGGGGCAAATCATAGGTGTAACCATTAGTGTAGTAGACCGAAGTATAGGGTGGTGTTTGCGGCTTAATAAGTGAATCGCCTCTTATCGATCCGCCATCGTAAGCGTTTGTGAAGCTATAAACCAATGAATCGTTATCCTTGTCAGTAGCAGAATAATCCAATTGAAAAGGCTTGTTAGCGCAAACTACATCTACTTTTGTAACAAATTCAGGCGAATTGTCTTTGTATTGGTTCGCCGGAATGTCTGTGGTAAACGTCGAGCCGGTTTCATTTCCTCCATAATTTTGGACGTTGGCTAAATTATCTACCCTGCAACACGTTTGATAGGATGCAGTATATCCTTTTGTATTATCAGGCAAATCTACAGTAAGTTCAAAGATACCTACATGATAATTTAAATTGGGTGCATTTTGAATGCACGGAGGAAGGGCTCCCACGGGAACCATCGACTCGCTTTTTTTATTAATAATATTAAAAATTGGGGGTCCGCCATCTTTATCAAATACTCCAATATAAACCTGGGAAGGCATAGGTGCGGCATTAATAGCATTTTGGTCCCTGAAAATTTTTAATGTAATTAAGTATTTGCTGCTATTTATTCCCGCTCCTTTGCCAAGATATTGATAAGTCATCTCACCGCCAACAATATGATGAGCCCGACAGGTATATATGCCGAGCAATATGGCAGTTATTATTAGGAATGACTTTTTCATTAAAATTTGATGAATGCAAATTACTTCTTCTCATTATCAATAACGGATGAAAATGACAAAGGCTGCTTTAAAGTTCTGCAAATTTTATGGCAATCCGTTTAAAAAGTTTTGTAAAAATGAATTAGATAAATCAGCTTCTTCCAACATACCCATGTGGGCGGAATGTTGTAAAATATGAATGACAGAAATTGATGCCATGCTCATTTGTTCGAGTGACAGATGTAAAGGAACCGCTGAATCAAACTTCCCGGCGATAAAAAGAACCGGCTTATTAAAAGTTTTTAGCACATTCGTTCTATCCGGCCTGTTTATCATTGTATGGTAATATTGAATGAGCGCTTCAGGTGAAATAGTTTTAGCGATATCCAATAATTGATTGACCAATTCAGGCTTTTCTTTTTTTGTTTCTTCGCAAAACAAGTTGGGAACTGAAGTTTTTAGAAATGGTTCAGTACCGTTTTTCTCAATAAATCCAATTCCTTTTTTCCTGGTAGCTATCTTTTCTTCAGTGTCAGCAAAAGCCGAAGAATGAAAAAGCCCGAAAGAATTTAAAAGCTGCGGATATTTTTCTGCAAAAGCAAGTGTAATATAACCGCCCATACTGTGACCTATCATACAAAATTTCGTTTCATTTTCTTCGGTATTTGAAAGAATGCTCTCATCAGCAATTGCTTTTAGAACCTCTGCATAAGTTTCAATCGATGCTTTCCCATCAAGCATTTGAGAAGAACCGCTGCCCGGAAGATCGGGAATGATTAGAAGGTTTTTTTCTTTAAGTGTTTCAACTTGTTTGTTCCACACATTACCGTCTTCGGCAAAACCATGAACCAGACAGACAGGCTTTCCTTTTCCTTCAATCCGGTAGAATACTTTTTTATTTTTAAATTGGATAAAAGGCATTCCTTACTTTTTCCTGAAGATAGAAATTAAACTTCTGAAAATCAAAATAGCAATAACAGGGATGAGGGCGATATTTAAATGCTGTGGGACTAATCGCCAGAAAATAATCACGAGTAAAGTAAAAAGAGCGTAGAAGATGAAATACTTTTTTGCCCAACTTTTATTCGAATGAATGTAAAAGGCTGCTACAATGTTTGTAGGCCACGCCCATAATAAATTATAGTTGTCGCGGCACATGATATGATCAGTGCCAAACCACATAAAAAGTATTAAAATGCCTAACAATCCGGTGATAAAAAACAAGAATCCATCAAAGGAAGCAAGAATTTTTTGTACACTTTTGTTTTTGGAAAAACTTAAGAAAGCAATTATCACAAAAAGACAAATAAAAATAAAAAACGGGTGCGTTAAATTATCTTTTGTTTGCTGCCCGTAAACTTGCCTTACAAGTGTTTGTTTTTCAGATACCAAAGGTTTTCCGGCAACAGATGAACTGTCAAAGGTTTCCATTAGATAATCAGGTAAAAACATAACCTGGTAAGGAGTTGCGGTAACATCCATTTTGCTTCCCAATAAAATGTCAATACCTAATTTGCTCCATTGCTTATCATTGTAATTCAAATAAACATAAATAAGATCGCGAAAAGTTTCCTTCTTATTTAATACGTTTCCAAAATGAACAGTAGAATCAGTTGCTTTTTCGACAAGATCGCGAAGGCGGGTAGTACAGTTATCAAATGTAAAATCATATTTGTAGGTTCTGTTTTGCCCCATCATGTTTGCCTCGAGGAGCATAATGATGTTGCGTTTTTGCTCACAGGTTAGATTTAAAAACTGTTCAGTAACACCTCTGTTTTCCTGTTGGTATTCGGCAATAAAATTATCATAAGTATCAGTTGACAAATAAAATGAAAGCTTTCCTCTGACAAATTTCATGTAGAAATTCGGTTCATCGAAATTGAAAGTGCCATAATTATAAACGATATCCTGGTTAGTAACGGTATCTCGTATACGCAAAGCGCTATGTCCGAAGGTTGAATATAATTCTTCGCCGGGTGTTGCTGTTAAAAGGCTTACCTGCAGGTGGCATGAATCCTGCTGTGCAAAAGTTTTAGTAATTGAAAAAAGAAAAATCGAAAAAATCAGTAATGAAATTTTAGCCGTTTTGCCGATTATTTTTGAAAGGAAGGGTGGCAAGATTTTAGATGCTTTTGTAGTTTAAAAAATAAAAAATCTAAATAAAAGTTTGTTTACTATATGAATATAACGTTAATGAATAACGCTTTTTTACCGGCTATAGTTAGGCGCCTCTCTTGTGATTTCTACATCGTGAGCATGGCTTTCACGCATTCCTGCATTAGTTATTTGTATAAAAGTTGCCTGCTGCAAAGCCTTAATGTCTTTAGCTCCGCAATATCCCATTCCCGCTCTTAAACCTCCGGTAAACTGGTGAGCCACTTCTGATAAAAATCCTTTATAAGCAATTCGTCCTTCAATTCCTTCCGGCACGAATTTTTTAACCGGAACTTCCTTATCCTGGAAATAACGATCACTGCTTCCTTGCGCCATTGCGCCTAAAGAACCCATGCCCCGGTATTGTTTAAATTTTCTTCCTTCATAAATGATGGTTTCCCCAGGGCTTTCTTCAGTTCCTGCAAATACGCCTCCCATCATTACACAATCAGCGCCTGCAGCAATGGCTTTTACCATATCGCCTGTATAGCGTATTCCTCCGTCTGCGATTATTCCGATATTTTTATTTGGAATCGCTTTCGAAACTTCCAGTAAAGCCGTTATTTGTGGAACGCCTGCTCCTGCAACAATTCTTGTTGTACAAATGGAGCCAGGCCCAATGCCTACTTTTATCGCATCCGCTCCGGCTGTTGCCAGCGCTTTTGCCCCTGCTGCAGTTGCGATATTGCCTGCAATCACATCCAGATTTTTAAATTCTTTTTTAATTTTCTTTAATGCGTCGATAACTCCTTTTGTGTGGCCATGAGCACTATCAAGAGCAATTGCGTCTACGCCTACCTGTTGTAAGGCATAAACTCTGTCAGTTATATCATGGGTGATGCCAACACCCGCACCCACCAGTAATCTTCCAAATTGATCTTTGGCAGCAAGCGGATGGTTATGCACCTGTAAAATATCGCGGTAAGTAATCAGTCCTTTTAAAATCCCTTTTTTGTTTACAACCGGTAATTTTTCTATTTTATGTTTTCTTAAAATGGACTGTGCCTTTTTAAGATCAGTTCCTTCAGGCGCGGTGATTAATCCTTCTTTTGTCATTAATTCACTTACAGATCGTTTCATATTGTCTTCAAACCTGAGATCTCTGTTGGTTAAAATTCCAACCAATTTTCCACCTCCGTTCACAATCGGTATACCCCCGATCTTATTCTCTTGCATTAAATGCAAAGCATCCCCAATAGTAGCATCAAGATTTAAGGTAATCGGATCCAGAATTAAACCACTTTCGCTTCGTTTCACTTTACGTACCTGAGCGGCCTGCTCTTCAATGCTCATGTTTTTATGCAAAAAACCGAGGCCGCCTTCTCTTGCAAGTGCAATTGCAAGATTGGCTTCTGTAACCGTGTCCATTGCTGCACTTAGCATCGGAATATTCAGCGTAATGTTTTTTGTAAGCCGGGTTGATGTATTTACGTCGCGTGGTAAAACTTCACTGTAAGCCGGAAGTAAAAGCACATCATCAAAGGTTAATCCTTCTCCAAAAATTTTTTTTGCGGGAGAATCAGGTTTATTTAGTGTAGCCATGCGCAAAGGTAATAAAAGTCACAATGCGGTAAAAAAGGAAATTGTTATAAGTTGTAAGTGATAAGTCCTAAGTCGTTATATCGGTAAAATAAAAATCACTAATTTTTGTCGATTTACTGATTCATTAGCATTCAGCCTTGAGCCTTGAGGATTTAGCATTCCTCAATTCATCTTATAAATTTTCCCTGGAAACGAAGTAACAATACCTTGCATTTCGAGCATGAGCAAAGCCTGTGCAACCGCACTGCTGCTTAGTTTACTTTTAAAATATAAATCATCGATATGCACTTGTTCAGTTGTTTGTAAAATATCAATGATTACTTTTTCATCCGCTGAAAGTTCAATAAATAATTCCCTTTGTTTTTTAGGAAAAGGTTTTTGACTTTTTTTCCAACCCATGTTTTCCAAGAGATCAGCAGCACAAGTGATCAGGGCGGCTTTGTTATTTTTGATAAGGTAGTTGCAACCTTCACTTTTAGTGTCATCTGCTCTTCCAGGAAAAGCAAATACATCTTTATTATATCCGTTGGCCAATTCTGCAGTAATCAAAGAGCCACCTTTTATTCCTGATTCTATCACAATAGTAGCGTCAGTTATTCCGGCAACTATCCTGTTTCTTCCGGGAAAATTTTGTTTATCAGGAATTGTGTTGCTTTTGAATTCAGTAAGCAATCCACCGCTTGAAATCATTTGTTTCGCGAGCGCTGCATTTTGGCTGGGATAAACTCTGTCTAAACCATGAGCCAAAACGCCTACCGTTTTCATATTGTTTTTTACGGCACTCTTATGAGCGACGCTATCAATTCCAAAAGCAAGTCCGCTCACTATCAAAACATCTTCATTCACCAAATCTTCCACCAGTTTTTCACAAACCTTTTTTCCATATTCATTGTTATTCCTGGTTCCTACAATTGCAATAATTCTTGAAGAATTTAAATCTGCATTTCCTTTGAAATACAGCAATGGCGGGCTATCATAACAATTTAATAACCGCTGCGGGTAATTTTTGTCAGTTAAAAAAAGAGGGGTAATCTTATACTTCTTTATAAATTCAATTTCCTCTTCGGCGCGGCTGAAATCTTTAAATTTTAAAATTGAATCAACAGCTTTTGACCCTAATCCTTCTATTCCCTGAAGCTCTTTTTTAGATGCATGAAAAACCGCTGCGGCTTCTTTGAAATGATTAATCAGTGCCTTAGCTCTTACGTCACCAATATTGGGAATAAGCGTTAGTGCAACCTGGTAAAGCAGTTCTTTTTGCATAATAATTTAGCTGACCAAAATACGGAAAGTTCTCTTATAATTTGGAATTTCTATAGCTTGCAAATTAGATTGCAAAGATTTTTATTAGGTTTTGGGTGGACCGGGACGGACGTTTTTTGATTCTTAATTACTTATCACCCTCAGTTCAGTTCTCCTGTTCATGGCTCTGCCTTCTTCTGAATCGTTCGTTGCAACCGGGTTCGTTTCACCAAAACCTTTGTAAGACAATCGCTCTTTCTTCACTCCCTTGGCAATAAGATAGTTAACCACTGAAAGTGCGCGGCCGTTGGAAAGCTTTAAATTATCAGTCGGTGTCCCGACATTGTCTGTGTATCCGCTGATCTGAACTTTCATGTTTGGATTTTCATTCATCAACCTTACCACATTATCCAATTCACTTATTGATTCTGGTTTGAGATCAGTTTTTTTAGTATCAAAAAATACATTTTTCAAAACCACTTTTGCATTTACTTCAATTGGTTCCAACGGAATATCGATATTATAAACTGAATCAGAAGAAACGTTGTTCATGTCAAAATTCTCTGAATAAAACAGATACCCTTTCCGGTGAACATTAAACGCATAATTTTTTCCTACCGGAAGCGTGACAAGGTAATTCCCATCTTCATCAGTTTGTAATCTGCTCACCGTTTGTTGTGTGTTTACGTCAGTCAAAAGCAGTGTAGAAGGCAAGCCTGTTCCTGTTTTCTTATCATAAACCTTTCCTTTTGCCCAAAGTGTTTTCAAGGGCCGTAAATCTTTTCGCAGTTCAAAAGTGTAAATATCCAATCCACCTTTTGAATCAATTTTGTCACTTGAGTAATAAGCGGTTTTACCATCAGCATCCACGATCATTGAACCTTCATCACCAATAGTGTTAATTGGATATCCAAGATTTTCGGGTTTGCTCCATTTGCCGTCTGCCTGTTTTCTTGTTACAAAAAGATCAGGTTTTTCACTATAGCCCGGAAGGCCTGAAGAATTAAAATAAAGCGTCTGATTATCTGCGTGAATAAAAGGAGTGCTTTCATCCCCCGGAGTATTTATTTCAGGGCCAAGATTTTCGGGTTTGCTCCATTCGCTTCCATTGCGATGTGCCACCCAGATATCTCTTCCTCCATAACCGCCAGGCCGGTCGCTGCTGAAATACAAATCTCTTTTATCCGGAGAAAGTGATGGAGTAGATTCCCAGAATTCTGTATTTACATCCCAACCTAAATTTTGAGGTTCGCTCCAGCCATTCTTGGTAAGATAAGAAATATACAGATCGCAACTTCCATTCCCCTGCGGAAAATTGCAACCGGTAAAAACAAGCCATTCTCCATCCTGAGAAATATTTTGAGCGCCTACATTAAAATCATCAGAATTTATTTTACCTGATAAAGGAAATCCCTTTCCCCATTTGCCATTCACCATGTCACTTTCATAAAAACTTTCTTTATTTTTTATCCTTTTGGTGAATATCATTTTTTGTCCATCAATTGTCAACGAAGGAAAATATTCCAGGTCGCTGGTGTTGATACTATCTCCAAGATTTTTGGGTGCAAAAACATAATTTTTTTCAGGATGCGATTGTGCATAATCAATCGCAAACTCATATGTTTTTTTTCTGAACTGCCCGGCTTTAATGCTCCGGTCATTCAAATGGGGGGCGGATAAAAACGTATTTACAGCATGTAGTGCATCTTCAAAACGGCCACAACCTGCCAAAGAAATAGAGTACGGCAGATAATAATCCTGCGCAAATGCCGAATCAATTGCAAACGCCTTTTGAAAACTGGAGACGGATTGCTGATAATCATTTAAATCGGCATAAATACCTCCCAGAGATAAATAAGCATCAAGATAATTCGGTTCAATCTTTAAAGATTCGTTGATCATTTTTATTGCAGAAGTATAATCGCCGTTTTGTGCTTTATTGATAGCAAGTGTGTAAATCGTAATCGCTTTATGATTCACTTTCATCGGATCATACCCTTGCGAGTGGGATTGAAGAAAAAAAGCTGAAAATATGAAGATTAGTAGGAATTTTTGCATCCGGAGTTTTTTTGAGGTAAACGAATTTACTACCGAATTTATTTAATGCCTTGTTATTATTTCCTAAGGCACATTAATGTACTTGTGTATCTGTAACGATAATTGCCATTGAGGATTTTCTTTAATGTAATCAATGATCCAGGGAGTTACTTTGGACGCTTTATCCCACTCGGGCTGAAGATACAGTTTACAGGAATCTGAAACTTGTGCAGCGTATTCCTCTGCCCATTTAAAATCAGATTTATTAAAGACGATAACTTTAAGTTCGTTTGCTTTCTTAAGTATTTCAGGTAATGGTGGTTTGAATTTTTTGGGTGAAAGACATATCCAGTCCCATTTTCCGGTTAATCGCGATGAACCTGAAGTTTCAATGTTGGTAGCAAAACCTGCTTTTTTTAGGCTGGCAGTTAACGCTTCCAAATTATGTAATGTGGGTTCGCCGCCGGTAATTACAGCAAGTCTTGCCGGGTTTTCACCTGCTTTTGAAACAATTTCTTCAATCGTTTGTAACGGATATTTTTCTTCATCCCAGCTTTCCTTTACATCACACCAAACACAGCCCACATCACAACCGGCTAGCCGGATAAAATAAGCCGCTTTTCCCTGGTGAAAACCCTCGCCCTGGAGTGTGTAAAACGCTTCCATTACGGGGAGAGTGGTGATTGCTGAATGTTGAATGGTCAATTTTATATGTTGAATTATTGAATTGTTCTATTGTTGATAAATCAGTAAAGGAACAAATATCAGAGATTTTTATTTTACTTATTTCAACCGACTTACTACTTATAACTTATTACTTATAACTTATCAATTATAACTTCCAGTCGCCGCCCGAAAAGTATTCATCAACAAAGCGGCTATGGTCATTAATCCTACGCCTCCGGGAACCGGGCTGATATAGCTGCATTTAGGTGCCACATTTTCAAAATCCACATCACCTTTTAGGGCAAATCCACTCTTCTTTGTTTCATCTTTTACGCGGTTAATGCCAACATCCACCACAACTGCATTTTCTTTTACCATATCTGCTGTTACAAACTTAGGCCTGCCAATCGCTGCAATTATAATGTCGGCCTTGTGGCAAACAGATTTCAAATCTTTAGTGCGCGAATGACAAAGTGTAACCGTGGCATTTCCATAATCGTTGTTATTTCTGCTTAGCAAAATACTTAAAGGAGTTCCCACATTATTACTTCTGCCGATTACAACTACATTTTTTCCTACAGTTTCTATTTTATAATGCTGAAGCAACAACAATATTCCATAAGGTGTGGCAGAAATAAATGTTGGAAAACCGAGCACCATATTTCCTACATTTAAAGGATGAAAGCCATCCACGTCTTTATTTGGCGAAATGCTGAGAATCACTTTTTTCTCAGAAATATGTTTCGGCAAAGGCACCTGTACCAGGATTCCGTCAATTTTTTTGTCGTTATTTAATTCCTCGATTTTTTGCAAAAGCATCTCTTCAGAAACTGAACTTTCATAACGAAATAAGGAAGACTCAATTCCTATTTCTTTACAATTTTTAACTTTTGATGCGACGTAAGTTTCACTTGCAGGATCGTTTCCAACCAGAATTGCTGCAAGATGCGGCACCTTTTTGCCTTGCGATTGTAAAGTTGTGATTTTGTTTTTTAAATCTTCTTTAATGGCTGCTGAAGCCACTTTTCCATCTAATAATTGCATGTAGCAAAATTAAAACAGGTTGATTGATTTTATTGTTTTTGTTTTCAGGCGAATAGAATGTAAGGAAAATTTTTCTTTTATTTTCCAATTAAATGCTTTTGAACCGTTAGTTTCAGAAGTAAATTCATTTAATCAAATGAACGATAATAACTGATAATTATAAATCTATTTACTCTGCTTTCTTTCGAGAAATAAAAACCAACAAAAATCAAGAATATCTTCCTAAAATGTAGAAATAAGTTTTCTATTAATTGTGAATTTACCATCCTCCGCTGGCGCCGCCGCCACCGCCACTGCCGCCGCCGAAACCTCCAAATCCACCACCACCGAAGCCTCCTCCGCCAAATCCACCTCCACCAAAACCGCCACCTCTGCGTCCACCACCGCCCATCATATTGCCCAGTAAAAACCATGGCAAGGCATTTCCCAAAAAGCTTCTTGAACCTTTCCTGCTCATATAAGAACCTCCTCCTCCACCCCCTCCGCCGGAAAAAAGGAAAATAATTACAAGAAAAATAATGATAAGAGGTATAATCTTTCCGGCAGTTACCTTATTGTTTTTATTGTCGCTTTTATCAGCTTTGTATTCACCTGCAGCAGCCTGGATGATTGCATCAACGGTATTGTTTAATCCTGCATAATAATCTCCGTTTTTGAAAAACGGGATCATTCTTTCATCGATAATCTGCTTCGCCAAAATATCAGGCAAAACGCCTTCCATTCCATAGCCTGTTTCAATCCGCGCTTTGTGATCGTTTGCGGAAACAAGAATAACTACGCCATTGTTTTTTTCTTTACTGCCGATTCCCCAGTCTCTTAAATATTTCAAAGCCACCTGCTCAATGTCATAACCATTCAAGCTGGGAACAGTAATAATTACTATTGCCGAAGAAGTGGAATCATTATATGCTTCCAGTTTTTGCTCAAGGGCCTGTTTTTGAAATGATTCCAGCAAATTGGCAAAATCATTTACCGCCACGGGAGGATTTGGTTTAGGCTCAATTTTTTGAGCATAAACGGTTTCAAATCCGATAAAAACAAAAAGCAGTAAAAGTAATTTTTTCATGAATGAGAAGTTATACGATCATAATTTGCCAAAAACGATTTCGTCGGGAAGTTCGTTTTTATCAACCTCTTTATCGTATGGAAAGTGAGTTTTAAGTGCCTCGCCTATTTTAAAAATTGAAGTAGTAATGCCTTCAGTAATATTGTCTTTACTAAATACAGAAAGAATTTCCTTTACCGCGTTTTTCCAATAATCAGGGCCAGTAGCTTCATGAATTCCTTTGTCGGCAAAAATGGCCAGTTGTTTATCCTTTACAGCAAGGTAAAAAAGAACACCATTCCGCAATTCTGTTTTTTCCATTTCCAGGTTAGTGAAAATTTCTTTTGCCCTGTCAAGCGCATCTACATATTTGCAACGGCTTTCCACAAAGATGCGTATTTCACCACTGGTCTGCATTTCAGCTTCCTGAATAGAATGGATAATCTTTTCATTTTCTTCGGGAGTAAAAAAAGGTTTCTTTCTCGAAAATCGCCACATACAATCGGTCTTTATTTAATGTCGAAATTAATATCAGGCGCTTTTTCGCTTCCGGCATCCGCTTTATAAAATGCTTTTTCATGATAACCAAAAATGCCCGCAAAGATATTATTAGGGAAAGTTTTCACTTTCAAATTATAAGATTGCACAGCACTGTTATAATCCTGGCGCGCCACGTTGATGCGGTTTTCAGTTCCTTCGATCTGGGTTTGAAATCCCTGGAAAGCCGCTGTTGTTTTAAGATCCGGATAATTTTCAGCAACTGCCAGTAATCTTCCAAAAGAACTTTGCAAACCAGCCTGTGCGTTTTGATAAGCTTCCAAAGATTTTGGATCATTAACATCCACTTTAATGGAAGTAGCTTTTGAACGCGCTTCTATCACCTGCGTCAAAGTACTTTTTTCGAAATTGGCAGATCCTTCAATTGTTTTGATGACACTGTTATAAAGGTCAGTTCTTCTTTGATAATTGGTTTCAACATTGCTCCATTTAGTTTGTACTTCCTGGTTGGCAGTTACCAAACCGTTATAAGCGCCGCAGCCCCAGAAAAATAAGATCACGACGATCCCGAGGATTACAAACAGCGTAGTTCTTGATTTCATATTTGTAGTTTTATTGTAATAGAAGTTTTAAAGATAAATGATTCAATTGTAAGAAAATAGGTTATTACCTGAACGGTAAGTAAATTACAAATTATGAATTAACTTATGAATGATAGTGAACCAACAAATTCTATCAATTTTTATTCTACGAAGTTTTCAATTCGTAATTCGTAATTTTTAATTCTTAATTCTTATCATCCCGCAATCGCTTTAATACCTGGCAATTCTTTTCCTTCAAAGAATTCAAGCAAAGCGCCACCTCCGGTGGAAACATAACTCACTTTTTCCGCAAGGCCAAATTCATTTACAGCGGCAACACTGTCGCCGCCACCAACAAGGCTAAAGGCGCCATTTGACGTAGCTTCTGCTATTGCTTCGGCAATACATTTAGTACCATGTTTAAAGTGTTCCATTTCAAAAACACCCATCGGTCCGTTCCACAGTATGGTTTTAGAGTGACTGATAACTTTACTGAATGTTTCGCAAGCCATCTCACCAATGTCAAGCCCCATCCAACCATCAGGGATATCATTACTTAAAGAACCGGATACCATTGCATCTGCGGAAAATTTATCGGCGATAATTGAATCAGCAGGTAAATGGATGCAAACATTTTTCTGTTCGGCTTTTTCCAGCAATTCACTTGCTTTGTCAAGCCTGTCATCTTCGCAAAGAGAACTTCCAATTTTTCCTCCCATTGCTTTAAAAAAAGTATACGCCATGCCGCCGCCAATTATAATATCCGATGCACTATCGAGCAAATTTTCAATAATAAGAATTTTATCCGAAACCTTTGCTCCCCCTACAATTGCAAGAAATGGTTTTTCGGAATTCTTAAGCACTTTTTCTGCATTCGAAACTTCCGCATTCATTAATAAACCAAACATTTTTTTATCGGCAGCAAAAAATTGCGCTATCACTGCTGTGGAAGCATGCGCACGATGAGCTGTTCCAAAAGCATCGTTCACATAAACATCAGCTAACTCACTTAATTTTTTTGCAAAATCTTCATTGCCTTTTTCTTCTTCTTTATAAAAACGAAGATTTTCGAGAAGCAACACCTGCCCCGGTTTTAGCTCCCGTGCTTTTTCTTTCACCTCTTCACCAATACTGTCGTTGGCAAACAAAACTTCTGTGTCTCCAAGCAATTCTTTTAAGTGCGGCATGAGATGCTTTAATGAAAATTTATTTTCAGGTCCGTTCTTGGGGCGCCCCAAATGTGACATCAGGATAACACTTCCTCCATCGTCTAATATTTTTTTGATAGTAGGAACAGCAGCGCGCATTCTTGTATCGTCAGTAATATTAAAATGTTCATCAAGCGGAACATTAAAATCAACTCTTACTAATGCTTTTTCATCCTTAAAATTATGCTCTGAAAATTGACTCATATCTTATTTTAAATTTTTCCAAAATTATATAAAAAGATTGAGTAAGATTTTTTTACTCTTTCATTTCACTTCAAAAAATCAAAACCAAAATCTTTAAAATTTCTTAGTTTACCACCGTTACTTTTTTAAAATAAAAAAAAATTTGTTGACATAACCTTTTCCCTACTATATTTGTAGGATATTAAAGATGATGCGGCAAAACCATATATTTCAATATTCAATTACAGGCAATTGTTGCAGGTGCATCCGTTGTATGCCGTAAGGCATCTACATTCCATATCCCATTTAGGCAACTTCTAACCAAAGAATTTTAATCTTAATCTTTCATTTTTAAATCTTCAACTATGAGTTCTCAACATTTTGAAACCTTACAACAACATGCGGGACAGGAAGCTGATCCGACAACCGGCGCAAGAGCTGTCCCTATTTATCAAACAACCTCTTTCAATTTTAAAAGTTCAGAACACGGCGCTAATCTTTTTGCGTTAAAAGAATTCGGCAATATTTATACGCGTATCATGAACCCGACAACCGATGTTTTTGAAAAACGGATGGCGGCACTTGAAGGAGGCGTAGCAGCGCTCGCAACAGCTTCGGGACAGTCTGCTCAATTCCTCGCATTGAATAATATTTTAGAATCAGGAGATAATTTTGTTACAAGTCCATTGTTGTATGGAGGTACTTTTAATCAATTTAAAGTGTCTTTGAAACGGCTGGGAATCGAAGCGAGATTTGCAAAAGACGATCATGCAGACAGCATCGAAAGCCTGATTGATGAAAATACAAAAGCCATATATACCGAAACAATTGGTAACCCGGATTTCAGCATTCCTGATTTTGAAAAGCTCGCCGCTGTTGCCAAAAAGCATGATCTGCCTTTAATAGTTGATAATACTTTCGGCTGTGCCGGATATCTTTTCCGTCCTTTGGAACACGGCGCCCATGTTGTGGTAGAGTCGGCTACGAAATGGATTGGCGGGCATGGCAACAGTATTGGCGGAGTGATTGTGGATGGAGGGAATTACAACTGGGGAAATGGAAAATATCCTGTATTTACTCAACCTTCAGAAGGGTATCATGGAATGGTATTTAATGATGTTTTTGGAAGTAACGGCCCTTTCGGAAATATACAATTTATTATACGCGCGAGAGTGGAAGGATTAAGGGATTTTGGCCCGGCTCTTTCACCGTTCAACGCATTTTTATTGTTGCAGGGATTAGAAACATTGTCTTTGAGGGTGCAACGCCATGTTGACAACGCACTCACCATGGCTCAATGGCTTGAAAAAAATGAGCACGTTGAAAAAGTAAGCTATCCCGGCCTTGAAAGCAGCCCTCATCATGCCAATGCCAAAAAATATTTGTCACATGGTTCTGGAGGCGTTCTGACTTTTGAAATAAAAGGAGGAAAAGAAAATGCGACAAAATTTGTTGATAATTTAGAAATGATCAGCCATCTTGCCAACGTAGGTGATACAAAAACTTTGATCATTCAGCCTGCAGCCACTACGCATCAGCAATTATCTGATGAGGCGCAACTTGCAGCAGGTGTGACTCCGGCGCAGTTACGTATTTCAGTTGGCATTGAACATATCGATGATATCAAAGCGGATATAGAACAAGCGTTTGGAAAAGTATTTGCATAAAAAAATTGTTTCTGTAAATCATAACCGTTTAGTCTTTCTAATTACTTTGGCTAACCGGTTATGATTTATTTTTGCAAAAATTTTCAAACAAAAGAATTTGATGACTCATATTTTTTCTTCTGACAAACCGCTCACACTTGAATCCGGCTATGTTTTATCTGAATATCATTTGGCCTATACTACTTATGGTAAATTAAATGATGCGAAAGACAATGTAGTTTGGATTTTTCATGCGCTTACAGCCAATAGCGTCTCAACTGAGTGGTGGCCGGGATTGGTGGGGGAAGGAAAATTATTTGATCCTGAAAAATATTTTATTGTTTGTGTAAACATGCCGGGAAGTTGCTATGGAAGTATTGGCCCTCTGGATAAAAACCCTGACAGTGGACAAACTTATTTTCATGATTTTCCTTTTTTCACACCACGCGATATGGTTCGTTCCTACCAACCACTAAAAGAATTTTTAGGATTTGAAAAAATTAAAATTGGCATCGGTGGCTCCATGGGCGGCCAGCAATTATTGGAATGGGCGATTGAAGAACCTGATTTGTTTGAATATATTTTTCCTATCGGTACCAATGCTCAGCATTCTCCATGGGGAATTGCATTAAACGCCGCACAAAGAATGAGTATTGAAGCTGACAAAACATGGAAAGAAAAAAATGCAAATGCAGGAATGGAGGGAATGAAAGCGGCCAGGAGCATAGCTTTAATTTCGTACAGGCATTATGAAACCTATAGTGCAACGCAAAAAGAAGATCATCTTGAATTAATTGAAAAATTCAAGAGCGAATCTTATCAAAAATACCAGGGAGAAAAGCTGGGAAAAAGATTCAATGCTTTTAGTTATTATTTCCTGAGTAAAGGGATGGATTCGCATAATGTGGGACGTGGAAGAGGAAGTGTTGAAAAAGCTTTAGATAAAATAAATGCAAAGGCATTGGCTATTGGGATAACGACCGACATTTTGTTTCCTGTGAATGAGCAAAAACTGATTGCTAAAAATATTCCTAAAGGAGAATTTGTAGAAATCAATTCTCTCTACGGCCATGATGGATTTTTACTAGAATATGAACAAATTGAAAGGATTATCAGTGATTTTTTGAAGAAATAAGTACGGTGAATTTTTCCATTGCCAACGGGAAAGATTCTATAAGAATGTCGAATTGAAAATTTCGGCAATAAATTAAAATTGGTAGAAAATAAGGAAAAACTGTCACAATTCCATCAATTTCCTCAAACGGTAACATTGTTTGATTGACAGCCAGATAATGATTTTATTTCTTCCTAACTTGCGCTCCGAATGACCAAAAACCGGAAGCAAAAAGAGGAGAATCTAAAAGTTGAAAATTCATCATTTTTTCTAATTTTTTGGAACTTATATCCATTCGGCCGGTTTAGAATCCACCAAAAATTTCGTTTGCTTGCATCTGTAACCCAGCCTGAAAAAATCTACAGGTTGATGAAAAGATGGAATATTATTTGGTGGCAAATGCTTTTTGGTTCGAATTACAAAATGATTGCATGAACAATAACTGATAAAGAGAAAGGAATATGTTTTTCACAAAAATTAAAAAGAATAAAAAGCTGGAGAAAAGGTTACTTACTTTAGTATTATTCTTATTTCCTTCCTTTTTTTTATCAGCCCAGCAAACTGATAGTCTACCGGTTTTGCAAAATGCTACTTTGCAAAATTGTATTCAATATGCTATTAAACACAATCCTGATATTCAGAATTCAAAAATTAATGAACAGATTACTGAAGCAGAGATTCAAAACAAGTTGGCTGATTGGTATCCACAAATCAATTTCACTTATAATCTTCAACACAATATACAGTTGCCTACTTTCATTTTTAATGGCAATGTTTCACATTCAGGAAGTTATAATACTTCAGGAGCCAATTTCGGTTTAACCCAAAATATCTTTAACCGCGATGTTTTATTGGCTTCGCGCACTTCAAAAGACGTTCGCCTTTCAGCAACTGAAAATACGGAAGCTCAAAAAATAAACCTGGCTGCATCAGTAAGCAAAGCTTTTTATGATTTGATTCTTACGCAACAACAATTAAAAGTTACAGAAGAAGATATTGCAAGAATACAGCAAAGTTTAAAAGATGCTTATTATCAATACCAGGCTGGCATTGTGGATAAAACCGACTATAAAAGAGCGACTATTTCTTTGAACAATGCGAAAGCCCAAAAGAAGTTTGGAGATGAAAGTCTTAAAGCAAAATATGCTTACCTAAAAGAACTACTTGGTTATCCGACTGAAAAGAATTTTGATGTGGAATATGATACGACAAAAATGGAAAATGAAGTATTAATAGATACCACGCAAACCATCAACTACAATAACAGGATTGAAATTCAACAATTACAAACGCAGGAAAAATTACAGCAGTACAACCTGCAATATTATAAATGGAGTTTTCTTCCGGACATTTATGCTTTTGGAAATTACAATCTTAATTACCTGAATAACAAATTTTCAAAATTGTACAGACAGTCTTTTCCAAATTCGTACGCAGGTATCACACTTTCCCTGCCGATTTTCAAGGGGGGAAAAAGATTGCAGGAAATCAAACAGGCGGAATTACAAGTGACACAGGCGGGAAATGACATAAGGAGTTACAAGCACCAGGTGAATACCGAATATGAAAATGCCATATCAACTTATAAAAGCAACCTTTACAATTTCTACAGCCTGAAAGAAAATCTTTCGCTTGCGAGTGAAGTTTATGACGTGATACAATTGCAGTATAGGTCTGGTGTAAAAGCGTATTTGGATGTAATTACTGCTGAATCTGATTTACGTACGGCTCAAATAAATTATTACAATGCACTTTACCAGGTTTTATCCAGTAAAATAGATGTAATGAAATCTTTGGGAAATATAAATTATTAAAAAGACGAGCATGAAATTGAACCAATATATTTTTTTTGTTTTAGCCTCCGGGATTCTTATTGAATCTTGTGGCGATAAGCAAACTCAACAGCAGCAAGGACCTCCACCGGCTGTGCCTGTTACGGTTGCAGAAGTTAAACCAACGAACGCAAGTTATTTCGACACTTATCCGGGAACAGTTACCGCATTAAACGAGATAAAACTGACTTCGCAGGTGAGTGGGTATGTTACGGAAGTGAATATCAGGGACGGTCAAAAAGTTCAAAAAGGAAGGCTATTATACGCCATTGACGCGCAGGTGTATAAAGCCAACTATGAACAGGCAGTTGCAAATCTTCAGGTGCAGGAAGCGAACCTGGAAAAGGCACAAAAAGATGCGGCGCGATATGAAGAACTTCAAAAACATGATGCGATTGCGAGTCAACAGGTTGATTATGCAGAAGCAGCCCTGGCAGCGTCAAAAAAGCAAGTTGCCGCAGCGAAAGCAAATGTGGCAAGCCTTCAATCAAATGTGCAATTCTCGCGTATTTACGCTCCTTTTTCAGGAACTGTCGGAATTTCCCAGGTGAAAAAAGGAACTGCTGTTGTAGCAGGACAAACAGTTTTAAATACGATTTCGACTAATAACCCCATGGCAGTTGATTTTACCGTCGATCAAAAAAATATTTATCGTTTTTCAGAACTGGAACAAAAAAAAGGCAATGTAAAAGATTCCATTTTCACGATTGCTTTTGGAGAAGAAGTTTATCCTTATCCCGGCAAAATTGATTTTATTGACCGCGCGGTTGATCCCCAGACGGGAACGATAAAAGTAAGGTTAAGTTTTCCCAATGATAAGGACATGTTGAAGCCAGGAATGAATACCACCGTGCGCGTAAAGAATACCACTTCAAAAAATGCAACGATTATCCCTCATAATGCAGTAAACGAACAATTAGGTGAATTTTCTGTTTTTGTATTAGGCGACAGTTCAAAAGTGCATCAACAGCAAGTTGAATTAGGAACGGTAGTTGGCGATAGCATTATTGTAAAACGGGGATTAAATCCGGGCCAAAAAATTGTTGTAAAGGGCATTCAGAATTTACATGAAGGAGCAACAGTAAATGTTAGCGGACAATAGTTGTCGGATGTAGCATGTAGAATTTTGGATTTAGAAATTTATTTAAAATGATCGCAGAAACTTTTATAAAACGCCCTGTTACGGCAATTGTAATTTCGATAGTCATCGTGCTTGTAGGTATTATTTCAATAACCAACCTTCCCATAGCACAATATCCTGATATATCACCTCCAACTGTTTCAGTAAGCAGCAATTTCATTGGTGCGGATGCGCAAACTGTGGAACAAACAGTGACAACGCCGCTCGAAACACAAATTAACGGAACGCCCGGAATGACTTATATCACGGGCAACAGTACATCCAGCGGCAGTAGTTCTATCACCGCCACTTTTGATGTAGGTACGGATGTAAATATCGCTGCACTCGACGTACAAAACAGGGTGAATGTTGCACTACCAACATTACCGAATGAAGTAAAAAGATTGGGAGTTACAGTTCTTAAACGTAATCCCACTTTCATGGAAGTCCTCGCTTTCTATTCGCCGAATGGAACGCATGATTCAAAATTTATCAGCAATTATGTAAGCATTTATCTTGTTGACGCTCTGAAGCGTGTACCGGGGGTAGGCGATATTAATGTTTTCGGAAGTGATTTTGGAATGCGAATCTGGTTAGACCCGGAAAAACTAGCGGCACTAAAGCTCACACCCGCAGATATAACTGCGGCGATAAATGAACAAAACCTTGAAATAGCTCCAGGCACAATTGGTGGTGTACCTCAGCCAAATCCTCAAAGTTTTGAATACAGTGTTTTAACCAACAGCCGAATTAATACGCCGGAACAATTCAGGAATATCATTATCCGCTCTGATCCCGCGACAGGAAATATGATTTATTTGAAAGACGTCGCAAGAGTAGAGTTGGGACAATTTAATTATGCAAACAATGCGCTTGTTGACCAGAAACCTGCTACATTCCTCCTAATCTTCCAGGCACCTGGCGCAAACGCTTTAGAAACTTATGCCGGCGTTACCAAAGAGCTGCAAAAACTAAAAAAGACTTTCCCTAAGGATTTAGATTATACGGTTCCTTCAGAATCTGTTTCGGTAGTAAAAACATCCATGAAAGAAGTGATCTTTACCCTTTTGGAAGCATTGGCTCTTGTTGTATTTGTAGTGTTTTTATTTCTTCAAAATTGGCGCGCCACGTTAATTCCTGTTTTGGCTATCCCTGTTTCACTGATAGGTACTTTTATATTTTTTGTTCCTTTTGGTTTCACGATAAATACGCTTACTTTATTTGCTTTTATCCTCGCAATTGGAATAGTAGTGGATGACGCAATCATTGTTGTAGAAGCGGTTCAGCATAATATTGATCATAACAATATGTCGCCAAAAGATGCCACGCGAAAAGCTATGAGCGAAATTTCAGCTCCCGTTATAGCTATCGCATTAATATTGGCTTCTGTATTTATCCCGGTAGGATTTATTCCCGGAATAGTAGGAAGATTATACCAGCAGTTTGCTATTACAATCGCCGTTTCGGTAATTATTTCCGCTTTTGTAGCGCTGTCCCTTACACCCGCTTTATGTTCTGTAATGCTCAAACATTCCAAAGATGAAAAAGCCAAAAGGGGGTTTCTTGAAAAGTTCTTTTCTTCTTTCAACAACTGGTTTAGAAGAGTAACGAATTCTTATTCCAGAGGTGTTGCGCTTTGGATCAGGAAGTGGCCATATATCATAGTTTTACTTTGTGTAATTTTTGTAGGTTTATTTTTTCTCTTTAAAGCAAAACCAACCGGATTTATTCCGCAGGAAGATGAAGGAAGGCTTTATCTTACTTATGAAATGCCTGAAGGTACTTCAACCACTCGCAGTATTGATATGCTGAAAAAACTACAGGAAAGATTAAAAGATATTCCTGAAATAAATGTAGCTGGTGGATTAGCTGGATTTAATATAATTAGTTTTTCCAATAAATCGAATGTGGGAACTATGTTCATCCATTTAAAAGATTGGGATCAACGTAAAGGAAAATCCCATTCACAATCGGCAGTAATGCAAAAGATCTACCAGAAAACGGCTGATATAAAAGACGCCACTATTTTAGTGATAGCACCGCCGGCTGTTCCGGGCCTTGGCCGTACGGCAGGATTTACCTTTGAACTGCAACAAACCACCAGCACGGATGATATACAACAATTTGCGCAGATAGCGAGGGATTTTATTGGCCATTTAAACAAAATGCCACAGATTGGACGTGCTTATACATTTTTTACTGCCAATACACCCAGCTACAGAATAGACGTAGATCGTGAAAAAGCAAAACAACTTGGTGTCCAGGTCGCGGATGTCTATACCACAATGTCAACTTTGCTGGGCAGTTCTTATATCAATGATTTTAATTTGTATGGAAGAAATTTTAGAGTAGTTGCACAGGCTGATAGTAATTATCGTTCATCACTTGGCGATATAGGGCAATATTACGTACGGAACAAAGAGGGAAATATGATTCCTTTAAGTTCGTTAATCTCGAGCAAATTGATTGAAAGCCCTACAGCTATATCTCACTATAATATTTACCGCTCTATAGAAATAAATGGAAATCCAGCGCCAGGTTACAGTAGCGGCGACGCTATTAATGCGTTAAAAGAAGCTGCAGCAAAATATTTACCTCCCGGTTATGGCTATGAATTCTCGGGAATGAGCAGTGAAGAAGTAAAAGCCGGAAATAAGACCGGAATGATCTTCGCTATCTCTATCATCTTCGTATTTCTTTTCCTTGCCGCATTGTACGAAAGCTGGTCGGTGCCGTTTTCAGTTTTGTTAGCCGTACCCATCGGCGCCTTGGGTTCTATCATTGCACTTACGTTTATTCCCAGCCTGACTGATAATATCTATGCCCAAATTGGATTAATCACCCTGATAGGGCTGGCGGCAAAAAATGCCATTTTGATTGTGGAATTTGCTAAAGATCGTGTGGATGCAGGAATGGATGTAATGAAAGCAACTATCTCAGCAGTCAAATTGCGTTTGCGCCCGATATTGATGACTTCATTTGCGTTTATTCTGGGCGTTTTACCTTTGGCGTTCGCAACGGGAGCAGCGGCAGAATCCCGTAAAACCATTGGCTGGACTGTGTTTGGAGGAATGCTCGCGGCCACTTCGCTTGCAATATTTATCGTGCCGGTTTTGTATGTAATAATAACAAAAGCAGCTTACGGTAAGAAAAAACTGGCAGAATTAAAGGCCGGTTACAATCCTGCAGATCACCAGGAATTTGAAGAAGATATCGATTAGAAGAAACAGTAAGACGTACAGTAAAAAAACAAATAATAGGGATATTTATTTTGAATAAGTCAATGAAACCCGTTGGCTTATTTTTTTTTCAAGTCTTCATAAAAAGATTGGAAACTGATCCAGCAAATAATTGAAAAAAGAATACCGATAAAACTTCCAACAGTAATATCTAGAAGAAAATGCTGTCCCAGGTAAACACGGCTATATCCTACCAACGCACCAAGCGTAAGTAGCGGTATCGCATATTTTTTATCTTTCACAGCGAAAGCAATAATGGATACTAGGGCAAAAGCAGAAGTGGCATGCCCTGATGGAAAAGAATGAAAATTATGAAGCGTAACGTGATCAATAAAATAAGGATATTTGGATTCTTGGAGGAACAATGCCGGCCGGGCTTCCGAAACAAAATCTTTTATTACCTGCGTCAGAATTCCGGATGTTGCAAAACTTAAAAACACCATAAAGCTTAGATAACGCTTTTTTACAAAAAGTAAAACCACGCAAAAAGCCACCGTAAAGAGTCCATCTCCAAGTAGAGTAACTCCTTCAAAAACAAAATTCAGAAAATCACTATGATACGGATTCAATATAATAAATCCTGCTTCTTTTGTATCTACAATCAATATAATACTGGCGATAACCAAGAGGAAAAAATAACCAAGAAAAAAAGATTCGTTCTCTTTATAAACAGATTTTAATGTCATTCATTTTTTATTCAGAATTTTCAAAAATACTGAATGTAAAATCAACTTTTTTAAAAGAAAAAAAGTAAGGGTGCAGAATATTGTGTTGAGTTTTAGCAGTAATAAGCGATCCAAAATAATTTTAAACAAAAACGGTTTTAAAGATTTTGTATTCTATTTTTGCTTACATGGGAAATTCTATATTAAAATTTTTTCTACCAAAGGATAAAGTATTCTTTCAACTATTTGAAAGCGTTTCTGAAACCGTAGTACATATGGCAGAAAAGCTGAATGAACTGGTACATGAAAAAGATTTTTCCAAAAGAAACCAGGTAATAAAACAGATCGAAGACCTGGAACACATCAACGATGATCACACACATCGCATCTTTACTGAATTAGGTAGAAATTTTATCACCCCCTTCGACCGCGAAGACATACACTACCTCGCTACCTCACTTGACGACATCTGTGATTACATACATTCAGCTTCAAAAAAAATTAATTTTTATAAGGTAAATCCTGATAATATCACCTTTCATAAAATGGCAGACCTTATCTTAAACAGTTGTACAGAAGTTCGAAAAGCAGTGATCGAATTGAGAGATATGAAAAATCTTCGTAAAATCACAGATGCCATGGTAGCCATCAACAGTATTGAAAACCTTGCTGACGATGTGTTTGATCAAAGTATTGAGCAGCTTTTTGAAAATGAGCCGGACGCAAAAGAGGTTATTAAAAAGAGAGAGATATACCAGGTAATGGAAATTGTGACTGATAAGTGCGAAGATGCTGCCAATGTAATCGAATCCATTATTATAAAATATGCTTAAAGCTTAAGGCTAAAAGCTAAACGCTTAAGGCAAAATGCAGATTCACTGAGCAGCGTTTAGCTTTTAGCATCTAAAAGAAATATATGTTTGTTTTTCTAATTGCTATTATTGTTCTTGCACTTCTCTTTGATTATATAAATGGTTTTCATGACGCGGCAAATTCAATAGCAACGATTGTTTCAACAAAAGTTCTTACGCCATTCCAGGCTGTACTCTGGGCCGCAGCTTTTAATTTTATCGCTTTTTTTATTTTCAGGGAACATAAGGTGGCGGGCACGATTGCCAATATCATGTCTGAAAATATTATCAATTTCAAAACCATTATTGCCGCTACCATCGCTGCAATAAGCTGGGATATTTTAACCTGGTATTACGGCATTCCTTCGAGTTCATCCCATACGTTAATCGGCGGACTGGCAGGTGCTGCACTCGCTGCAGGAGGTTTGGCAGGAGTAAATACACACCCGATTTACATCGCTTTACTATTTATGGTTTTATCCCCAATCATTGGTTTGCTATTTGGCTTTGTAATTACGGTTATTACTGTAAATATTGCAAAAAAATCGCGGCCCTCCAAAGCTGAAAAATGGTTTCGCAGATTGCAATTGCTTTCTTCCGCTTCACTCAGCCTTGCTCATGGCGGCGGCGATTCTCAAAAAACAATGGGATTGATTTTAACTGCCATTTGGTTTTATCAAAAAAGCGCTCACGGACTTACCTCTTCAATAGAACAAATGCCGATGCCTGATTGGCTGCCACTCGCCTGTTATTCCGCAATTGCATTGGGTACGATGTCAGGCGGATGGCGCATTGTAAAAACAATGGGAACAAGAATCACAAAAGTAAATCCATTGGAAGGCTTCTGCGCGGAAACAGCCGGAGCCGCTACAATTTTTCTCACGATCGCTTTCGGGATTCCGGTTAGTACCACTCATACACTCACAGGTTCAATAGTAGGTGTTGGAGCTACTAAACGCTTGTCGGGCGTACGTTGGGGAGTTACTGTAAATTTGGTTTGGGCATGGATTCTTACAGTTCCCGTTAGTGCACTGGTGGCCGCTATTGTTTATTATATTATTCATTTTCTTACGTAGAAATAATTGCCGGCTCATCAGCTTTTATAATCAATTTTCTCTTACTTTGTGAGATGAACAAAATACTCGTTACCGGTGGATGCGGCTTTATTGGCGCTCATACAATTGTTGACCTGATTGAAAATGGATTTCAACCGGTGTCCATTGATAACAATTCAAGATCAACTACTTCTTTGCTTAAAGGAATCAAAGAGATTACTGGAGTACAGGTTAAAAATTACAAAGTTGATCTTGCTAATTTTGACGACACCTACGCGGTTTTTCAGGAAAATACAGATATAAAAGGCATCATTCATTTTGCAGCGTATAAGGCTGTCGGGGAATCGGTTGAACTTCCATTGATGTATTATGAAAACAATTTATTCTCGCTCATCAATGTTTTAAAATGTGCTAAAGAATTTGAAGTTCCGCATTTCATTTTTTCCTCTTCCTGTACGGTGTATGGAAGTCCTGATAAAATTCCGGTAATAGAAGAATCGCCGATAAAACCGGCTGAATCGCCTTATGGGGCTACCAAACAAATGGGCGAACAAATAGTAAGAGACGTTACTAAAACAGGTGGTTTAAAAAGTATTTTATTGCGATATTTCAATCCGGTTGGCGCTCATCCTTCCGCTTTAATTGGTGAGCTGCCTGTGGGCAAACCCGAAAACCTTGTTCCGGCAATAACTCAAACTGCTGTTGGAAAAATAAAAGAGCTTATGGTTTTTGGTGATGATTATGATACAAGAGACGGATCATGCATTCGGGATTATATACATGTTTGTGATATTGCGCATGCGCACACGCTTGCTCTACAACATTTAATTGAAGATAAAAATACAGAAGATTGTGAAGTGTATAATCTCGGTACCGGAAATGGAGTTTCTGTCCTGGAAGCCATACACGCTTTTGAAAAAGTAAGTGATGTAAAGCTGAATTATAAAATCGGGCCCCGCCGCCCGGGTGACATTGTTGCGATTTACGCGAATAATTCTTTAGCCAAAGCAAAACTAAACTGGCAACCTAAATATCCACTCGATGAAATGATGGGCACCGCCTGGAAATGGCAATTGAAATTACAGGACGATGAAGCTTTGCACAACAATGCGAACTTTCAAATGAATTAAAATAAATCCCTTTTTGTTTGTTTGCTATAATATTTTCAAAAATACAGATGTTTATTCTGCCCAATGTTTTTTTGTTTTTATTTTATCAAACTTAGCATATTAAAATAGCCATGCGTTTCTAATGAGAAAATTTTTAAAAATTTCAACTTTTACCTTTTTGGTATTTATCATTTTCTCTGGTAAGATAAACGCGCAACTTTGCGAAGGAAGCCTTGGCGACCCGGTTGTGAATATTACTTTTGGCTCTGGCAATAACCCGGGCCCATCACTTGGAAATACTACTAGTTATCCCTATGTAGCGAACAGTTGCCCGAATGACGGTTATTATACAGTTGCTAATTCAATTGGTAATTGCTTTGGCAACGTATGGCATTCTACCGCTGATCATACGCCGGGGGATGTAAATGGATATATGATGGTGGTAAACGCTTCGTATAAACCCGGAGATTTTTTCGTAAAACAAGTAGATGGGCTTTGTCCGAATACTACTTATGAATTTGCTGCATGGATCTACAGTTTACTACTAACTAATGCGTGTAACAGCCAGGGAATAAAACCTAATGTTACTTTTAATATTGAAACTACTTCGGGTAAGATTTTGCAATCTTATTCAACCGGAGATATTGCAGGAGACCTCGGCTGGAAACAATATGGTTTCTTTTTTGCAACAACAGTTGATATAAGCTCGGTCGTTTTAAGAATGACCAATAATGCGCCCGGTGGCTGTGGAAACGATCTGGCGCTGGATGACATTACCTTTCGGGCTTGCGGGCCTCTAGTCTCTGCTTCTATCAATGGCTCGCCCGATTCTGTAGATGTTTGTACCGGTGATAAATCGATCTTTACTCTCCATGCTGATGTTTCCGCAGGATATTCCGACCCGGTTTACCAATGGCAGCAAAGTACGGATGGGGGTAGCAACTTTATAGATATTAACGGCGCTACAGATACGGTATATGTGAGGCCTGCAACAGATTCCCCGGGAAGGTATGTTTACAGGTTGGCTGTTTCACAAAGGCAAAATATGCATGTTTCTTCCTGCTCCATTTACTCAAATGTAGTTTCTGTTGGCGTAAATAGATATCCTGTTATAGACGCTTCAACAAAGGGGGATTGCATTGGTGATACGCTGTTTTTAAAAGCGAATGAAGGATTTCTGTTTTCCTGGAAAGGGCCATCAAATTTTTCAAGCAATGAGCAAAATCCATTTATCCCCATATCAACAGTGGCTAATAATGGCAAATATTATGTAACGGCTACTTCATTGAAAGGCTGCGCCAGCAATGATTCTACCATTGCTACTTTAACTACGCCCCCAATTATCAATGCAGGAAATGACCAGGAAATTTGCGAAGGAAATTCGGTTCAACTAAAAAGCGAAGGAAGCAATTATATTACTTCATACCAATGGTTACCGCCAACGGGGCTTTCTGATTCAAAAATCGCGAACCCGATAGCTTCACCTTCTGAAACAACTTTATATATTCTCCAGGTCGCAAATGAACAATGCGTTGTATCAGATTCACTTCTTATAACGGTGAATAAAAATCCTGTCGCCAATGCTGGCCCGGATAAAATAATTATCAAAGGACAGTCGACAACACTGGAAGGCACTGCAGGTGGCACAGATATAGATTACTTATGGACGCCGGATGTAAATATTACCGGCTCTTCTTCACTTACCCCGGAAGTTAATCCTTCTACGAATCAAATATATGTTTTCAATGTATTTTCGAATAGAGGCTGTAAAACAGCAACAGACAGCATGCTTGTAAAAGTGTACCAACAAGTGTATGTACCCAATGCTTTTACCCCAAACGGAGATGGGAAAAATGACACATGGTTAATCGAAACATTACAAGCTTATCCCGGCGCATCGGTAAAAGTTTATAACAGGTATGGGCAAAAGGTTTTTGATAATAATGGTAAAAATATCTCGTGGGATGGAACATTTAAAGGAGAACCTCAGCCTGGCGGTGCGTATGTTTACATGATTGATCTTAAAAATAATATGCCTGTAGTAAAAGGGATTGTATATATTGTAAAATAATAAAAGGCAAGGAATTTTTAATTCCTATCAGTTTTCATTAAAAGTAAATTCCGTCGTCAGTCTACTCACCAAAGAGCAATTATTTTTTTAATTGACAGCATTCTCAAATTTCTTTTAATTCTTTAATTTCACTTTATCCATTATAAAAACAAAAGCAAATTTGTCTTAACATTCTAAATCTCAAGGATGGTCCAGGATTTCAAATTTCCCTTACGGATAGAACCTGCAGAGTTGGATATGTATCTCGCTGCAGGATGGTACAGGATGGGACAATGTATCTTCACAACCGACTTCGTGGAACGGGATGGAATTTATTTTAAGACAATATGGTTAAGAAACCGTCTCAAAGGCTATCAGTCTTCTACCAGCTTTCAAAAACTGGAAAAAAGAAATAAAGAATTTATCACGGAGATAATTCCTTTCAGCTATGGAAAACGATACGAATCACTTTTCCAAAAATACCGCTCCTCTCTTCCTCCGGGAAGAGCCGGGGATCTGCATAGCTTTCTTATCGGCGACAGCCCCTATGTTATTTTCAAATCTTTGGTGATTAACATTTATGATAAGGAAACCCTTATTGGCTCAGGTGTTTTCGATCTGGGCAAAAAAAGCGCGGCAGGCATTTCAAGTTTTTATGATCCTGATTACAAAAAGTGCAGTATTGGAAGGTATTTGATCTACAAAAAGATTGAGTATTGCAAGCAGATGGGATATGATTATTTTTATCCCGGTTATTTTGTTCCCGGTCTGAAAGCTTTTGATTACAAGCTTGAGATAGGGAAAGAATCGCTTGAGTATTATGACATGGACAAAGACCAATGGAAATCTATATCTGTTTTATCATTAAATAATTTCTGACCGGTAAAGCAACAATCACCGTTGATTTTTATTTTAAAAAAAATTCTAATTGCAAAAATGTAATAATAGAAGAACCAAATAAAGTTATATGGAAGTTCATCATCATCCTCATGTTGAAAAGAAAAATTTTAAAGAATACTTTTTAGAATTTATCATGATTTTCCTGGCGGTTACATTGGGTTTTATTGCAGAAAATTTGCGTGAACATCATACTGAAAAAGCAAATGCCAAAGAATATGCACAATTATTTTTAAATGACCTTGCGGCTGATACCGCTGAGTTTAACCGTACGATTCATGTGCTAAACCGTATCGTTAATGCCGGCGATTCTTTCTCAAATCTTGTTGCCACCAAACAGGTGAAAAAAATTCGCGCAGGAAAACTTTATTATTATGAATATTGGTCAAGCTGGCAATGGCGCGTAACACCGCGGGATGCAACATTAAAACAACTTGAAAGTTCCGGTGCTTTACGATACCTGGGAAAGGCTGCACTGATCAAAAAAATTCTTGATTATGAAGAAAGTTTAAAAGTTATTGCCTTACTCGAGAATAATCAAAATGAAGATAAAAGGACTAATTGGAAGCTGGTTCAAAAAGTATTTAACGCAAAATATTTTGTCGCACTGGATCATATAAAATCCGCAGCACATGATTCATCTTCCAATATTCCTTTAGAAGATACGCTTCTGGATCGCTTTTTACAAACTGACTATCCATTATTAACTAATAATAAAAAGGACGTAATGGAACTAAGCAACTGGGCTATTAATTCATCCCGTTCCTCACGTACTCTTTTAAAAACGGTTTCTTTTGCCAAACAAAAAGCGATAGAAGCTATTGATGCTCTAAAAAAATAGAAGCTATTGATGCTCTAAAAAAAGAATATGGCTTTTATTGATTTTTTGCCAACTAGCGATAGTAATAGTTAAACGAAATCATTTTTATTTTTTTTGGAACAGGACAAAAGAAATGTATTAAGCAAATCCGGATTTCTTATGTTATTTTAGATAAAGTATTCAACAAACTTGCCAGGCAAAAATTAATATGCATGGTATTTGTTTACTTACTGTTCTTTAAAATTCTTACAACCGGAAAACGATTACGAGAGATTATTAAAAGAAAAATCATCAATGGAAGTTTACAATATTATAACTCTAATAGTAGTGCTCGCGGCCATTTTCGCCTACATCAACTATCGTTTTATCAAACTTCCATCTACGATCGGTATTATGCTGATCTCGCTTTTAGCCTCTTTGATTGTGATTTTCCTGGGAATCATTTCGCCGCGCGTTTTTTTGCGTACAACAGAAGCGCTGAGTCTTATTGATTTTCAAACGGTATTGTTGCGCGTGATGCTGAGCTTTCTTCTTTTTGCCGGCGCCATTCACATTGATTCTAAAAAATTAAAAACCGAACGCATTTCTATCATTACCTTTTCAACCATTGGTGTTATTATTTCAACCTTTATAGTTGGAAGTTTATTGTATCTCGTTATATCGATGTTCGGGCTTTCTGTCGATTATCTGTATTGTCTTTTGTTCGGCACTTTAATCTCTCCTACTGATCCGATTGCTGTTGTGGGCATTTTAAAAAAGGCAAGAATACCTGAATCTCTCGAAACAAAAATCAGTGGCGAAAGCTTGTTTAATGATGGAGTTGGCGTTGTATTATTTATTTCATTTTACCAGATAGCACAAATCGGTTATGCCAACATTTCAGTATGGAATATTATTTGGCTCTTCATGCGGGAGGCCGGCGGTGGCATTTTGTTCGGCTGGTTGCTGGGCTATATTGGTTTCCTGGCATTAAGGTCTATTGATAATTATGTGGTTGAAGTGATGATAACACTCGCTATTGTTATGGGTGGTTACGAGCTTGCCGAGATCATGCATGTGAGTGGCCCGCTTGCTATGGTAATGGCAGGTTTGTTTACCGGTAACAAGAGCATGAATGTGGTGGCCAGCAATGTAAGCAGTGATTATATAGGTAAATTTTGGGAAATGGTTGATGAAATGATGAATGCAATTTTGTTTCTTCTGATCGGTTTCGAAATGCTTATTATTCCTTTTAATGTAACACTGTTTTTTTTGGGCTGTATCACAGTTTTAATTGTTTTATTTGCGCGGTTGGTTTCTGTATGGCTTCCTATTACCCTTTTGAAATATAAAAACTCTTTTGCAAAAAATACCATCCCTATTCTAACCTGGGGGGCTTTGCGTGGAGGCATCTCCGTTGCACTTGCTTTATCTGTGCCTAAATATATGTATGGACAAATGTTTGTTTCAATCACTTATATTGTCGTTTTATTTTCTATCGTTTTGCAGGGACTTACTATTGGAAAATTTGCCAAAAAACTGGTAGAAAAAAATCCGGAGGTAATTGAGGAATCGACTAGCGAAGCATAGTTTTCTATCATTCATATATTTTCAGGTAATTCACTTCGCTGTTTTTAATTAAATTCACGGACTTCATCACCATTCAAAAATCATGGCTGCAACTATTATTATAATTGTATTTGTACTTGGATATCTTGCTATCGCTTTTGAACATCCGTTAAGATTAAATAAAGCAGCTTCTGCATTGATAACAGGAGTGTTATGTTGGACTGTTTATATAGTGCAAAGTGGAGACGCCCATGTAGTAAGTGAGAAACTGGTGGATCATCTTGGAGAAATCTCTTCCATCTTATTTTTCCTGATGGGCGCTATGACGATTGTTGAATTGATCGATTCGCATGGAGGATTTAATATAATAACACAAAAAATATCTACACGGAGTACGTCCAAATTATTAGTAATCGTAACCATTCTTACCTTCTTTCTCTCTTCACTTCTCGATAATTTAACTACTACGATAGTGATGATTTCTTTATGCTCAAGAATTTTGAAAAAGCGGGAAGACAGGCTAAGTTTTGCGGGAATGATCATCATTGCTGCGAATGCGGGAGGTGCGTGGTCACCACTCGGTGATGTAACAACAACGATGCTTTGGATAGGAGGACAGATTTCAGCTTTGAATATTATGAAAATATTGATATTGCCAAGCCTGGGCGTTTGCATTATCCCTGCGATAATAATGTTGTTGCGTTTTAAAGGCCAAACATTTATCATGCAGGTAGCAAAGGAAACTACGGATATAGAAAAAAGAGAAGGAAAAATCATTCTTTACGTGGGAATAGGACTATTGGTTTTTGTTCCATTTTTTAAATCCGTTACAGATCTCCCGGCTTTTATGGGCATGTTGCTTGCTTTGGGTTTAATCTGGGTAGTGATTGCCTTTCTACATAAAAAGAAAGCACCCGAAATAGTACGTCAGTATAGCGTAGCGCATGCTTTGCAGCGAATAGATACTCAAAGTATTCTTTTCTTTTTGGGAATATTACTTGCTGTAAATGCCTTGCAGTCTTTTGGATTATTAACAGATTTAGCAACGTTTCTTACCGGGTCTTTTAAAAATAATTACATAATTGGAACTGCATTAGGATTGCTTTCTGCAGTAGTTGATAATGTACCACTGGTTGCCGCTTCTCAAGGAATGTTCAGTCTATCTACTTTCCCGATGGATCATCCTTTTTGGGAATTTCTGGCATTAACTACCGGAACCGGTGGAAGCGCAATAATAATTGGTTCAGCGGCAGGCGTAGCAGCAATGGGTATCGAAAGGATTGATTTTATGTGGTACCTAAAAAAAATAAGCTGGCTGGCTTTACTGGGTTTTGCAGCCGGAATTGGTGTATACCTTTTACAATTGAAATTTCCATAGTGGCTGGAAATTCTGAAAAATTTTCTGCATTTTGTTATGTTGCCGCGTTCATCTAATTTTGCACCATTGCAGGCGGATTTGTTTATTGTTCGGCCTGCAAGATGCCGGTTGGCTCACAACTTTTTAAACTGAACTAATAAACGAAACTTTTATTCTGACACTTCTCCAGATTTTCAAAATTTCGTTTTTCTTTCAATTTAATTTGGTGCTTGCCATTAGTCGGCGGTGTAATTTTGATGTTATGACTTTTGAATAAAAAAATATTTTGAAAAATGAAGAAATCAATCCAGGAATGCCTCAATGAGCGAATTTTAATTATTGATGGCGCCATGGGAACAATGATCCAGCAATATAAACTGGAAGAAAAAGATTATCGCGGAGAAACATTTAAAGATTGGCATAAAGATGTTCGGGGAAATAACGATCTGTTGAGCCTTACCACAACCACAAATTATACAAGCGATTCACAAAGCCTATCTGGAAGCAGGCGCTGATATAATTGAAACCAATACTTTCAGCAGCACCTCCATTGCACAGGCGGATTATGACATGCAATCTTTGGCTTATGAATTGAATATAGCAGCGGCACAATGCGCACGAAAAGCAATTGATGATTTCGCTAACAGTGAACCAACAAATAATTGCAAATTTGTTGCAGGTGCTATCGGCCCTTTGAATAAAACATTAAGTCTTTCTCCGGATGTAAATAATCCGGGCTTTCGTACCGTAACTTTTGATGAAGTCGCGAATGCTTATTATGAACAAATAAGAGGACTGGTTGATGGAGGCGTTGACCTCCTTTTAATTGAAACCATTTTTGATACGCTGAATGCCAAAGCAGCTATTTATGCCATCAAAAAATACTTTAGAGATACTAAAAAAGAAGAACTGCCGATCATGATCAGCGGAACGATTACTGATGCAAGCGGAAGAACATTAAGCGGCCAAACACTGGAAGCATTTTACATTTCTATCTCCCACGCCAATCCGCTTAGTGTAGGTTTGAACTGTGCTTTAGGTGCAAAAGAAATGCGTTCACACATTGAAGAATTAAGTGAAATAGCCAATTGCTATACATCAGCCTATCCTAATGCAGGTTTGCCAAATGCTTTTGGTGAATACGATGAACAACCTGAAGATACAGCACACACAATTGAAGAATGGGCACAGGAAGGTTTTGTAAATATTGTTGGCGGATGCTGCGGAACGACACCTGATCATATTAAACATATTGCTGAACATGTAAAAAATTTCAAGCCGCGTAAATTGCCTGAATTGGAGGAAGAATCGGTAGAATCGATTGTATAATGACTGAGAAAACTTGAAATCACAAATTGTGATTTCAAACTGAAACTTTGATACTGGAATTTGGGACAGCAGGTTTTTTAATAAAGATGATTTATAATATTACATTTAAAGAAAATCGAAATTATGCCAAAATCAACCTTATCAGTAGCAAAAGTTTCAGACGAAATGATTTTTGAAAAGATTTATATAATACGTGGCCAAAAAGTAATGCTGGACAAGGATTTAGCAGAAATGTATGATGTTCCAACATTTCGTTTAAATGAAGCTGTAAAAAGAAACAAAGGAAGATTTCCTGACGATTTTATGTTTCAATTGACTAAAGAAGAATATAATTCTTTAAGATCGCAATTTGCGATCTTAAAGAAAGGGAAACATTCTAAATATTTACCTCACGTCTTCACAGAACAAGGTGTTGCAATGCTCTCCAGCGTTTTAAATTCTGAAACCGCGATCCAGGTAAATATCCAGATCATCAGATTATTTACGAAAATGAAGCAATTGATTTTGGATAATAAAGACTTATGGATGAAAATTGAAAAGATAGAACAACATCTTTTAAAAAATGATGAAGAAATACAAACGATTTTTGCTTATTTAAAAAAATTATTGATACAGGAAAATAAACCAAGGAATCCAATTGGGTTCAGATCTCCTGGAAAAAAAGATTAAGAATGTCCGAAAATAAAATCCATCCCTATTTAAGGCTTTCAGGATTAGAACCGTTAGTCGTTCGGCCTGAGAGCAATTTTATAAATGTAGGAGAAAGAACTAACGTTACAGGTTCCAAAAAATTTGCGCGATTAATCCGAAATGGAGAATATGAAGAAGCACTTTCTGTTGCCCGCCAGCAGGTAGAAGGCGGAGCGCAAATCCTTGATGTTAACATGGATGATGCACTTCTTGATAGTGAAAAAGCAATGACTACTTTCCTGAATTTGTTGCAGGCAGAACCTGACATTGCCAAAATTCCTGTAATGATCGATTCTTCTAAATTCGATATTATAGAAGCCGGGTTAAAATGCGTGCAGGGAAGATGCATTGTCAATTCTATTTCAGTGAAAGAAGGCGAGGAGAAATTTATAGAACAGGCTTTCATCTGTAAAAGTTTTGGCGCTGCGGTAATTGTTATGGCCTTTGATGAAAAAGGGCAAGCTGATACAAAAGAACGGAAAGTGGAAATTTGTAAACGCGCTTATAAAATTTTAACCGAACAGGTAGGATACAAACCCCAGGACATCATTTTCGATCCAAATATTTTCGCTATCGCAACCGGCATTGAAGAACACAATAATTATGGTGTTGATTTTATTGAAGCTACAAGAGAAATAAAAAGTTTGATGCCACTGGCAAAAGTGAGCGGTGGCGTTAGTAATATTTCATTTTCTTTTCGCGGAAACGAAACAGTAAGAGAAGCAATGCATGCAGTGTTTTTGTATCACGCGATAAAGGCAGGAATGGATATGGGTATTGTAAACGCAGGACAGTTACAGGTTTACGAACAAATTGAACCCGAATTAAAAGAACTTTGCGAAGACGTTATCCTTAATAAAAAAGAAGATGCCACTGATAAATTACTGGCTTTTGCAGAAACTGTAAAAGCAAAAGGAAAAGAAGTAGTGAAGGATCTTGCATGGAGAAAAGAAGACGTTCAAAAGCGATTAAGTCATGCTTTAATAAACGGAATCACTGATTATATTGAAGAAGATACAGAAGAGGCAAGACAAAATTATCCAAAGCCGCTTGATGTAATTGAAGGACCATTGATGGATGGAATGAACATTGTGGGAGACCTTTTTGGAAGTGGTAAAATGTTTTTGCCGCAGGTTGTAAAAAGCGCCCGCGTGATGAAAAAAAGTGTCAATTATTTATTCCCTTTTATTGAAGCAGATAAAGAAAAATTAAGACAGGAAAATATTGCAGCGGGAATTTTAAATGTCGAAGGTGCCGGTCCTGCAAAAGTTTTAATGGCTACTGTAAAAGGCGATGTGCATGATATCGGGAAAAACATTGTGGGTGTTGTGTTGGGTTGTAATGGTTATGAAGTTATTGATCTGGGGGTGATGGTTGCTGCAGAAAAAATTTTGCAGGCTGCAAGGGAAAAAGATGTAGCTATGATAGGACTTAGCGGATTAATAACACCTTCACTGGATGAAATGGTGCACGTGGCAAAGGAAATGAAAAGACAGAATTTTTCCATTCCACTTCTTATTGGCGGCGCTACAACTTCGCGGCTTCACACTGCTGTAAGAATCGCGCCGGAATACGATAATGGAGTGGTACATGTTTTAGATGCTTCAAGAAGTGTAACAGTTGCCGGCAATTTGTTGAATAAAGAAACCAAAAAAGAATTTTTGTCAAACATTGAAAATGAGTATCAAAAGTTAAAAAGTGATTTCGGCAATAAAAAATCGAATAAAGTTTTATTGCCATTTCCGGAAGCACAGAAAAATAAATTTGCTATCAATTGGGAAAAATTTTCTCCTGCAAACCCCTCATTTACAGGCATAAAAGTTTTCGATGATTATGACCTGAATAAAATCTATAAATATATCGACTGGCAGCCGTTTTTTATTGCATGGGAAATGCATGGAAAATTTCCAGATCTTTTATCAGATGAAAAAATTGGGGAATCAGCTACCAAATTGTACCAGGATGCTCAAGCCTTGCTCAAAAAGATTATCACCGAAAAATGGCTTACAGCAAAAGGTGTAATAGGATTTTGGGAAACTAACAAAATTGGTGATGATACGATCCGGGTAAAAAATCCGGATGGTGAAATATTTGATCTTGAATTTTTGCGCCAGCAGATAAAGAAAGCTCCGGGCCAACCCAATCTTTCGCTGGCAGATTTTATCAAACCTGGAAAAGGCGATTACATCGGTGCATTTGCCGTTTCTATTCATGGATTAGATCCTCATATCGAAAGATTTAATAAAGAGTTTGATGATTACAACAAAATTATTTTGCAAGCACTCGCGGACAGACTTGCAGAAGCTTTCGCTGAATTGCTTCACGAAAAAACCAGGAAAGAATTTTGGGGTTATTCAACAGAGGAAGCGTTAACTTCAAAGGAATTGATTGAAGAAAAATATATTGGAATAAGGCCAGCCCCTGGTTATCCGGCATGTCCCGATCACACAGAAAAATACAAACTGTTTAAATTATTAAATGCTACAGAAAACGCGGGAATTATTCTCACAGAATCATTAGCAATGAATCCTCGCTCCTTCTGTTTGTGGCTGGTATTTTGCAAATCCCGAAAGTAAATATTTTGGTGTTGGAAAAATTGCACAAGATCAATTAGAAGATTATGCTCAAAGAAAAAATATGCCATTGGAAGAAGCTGAGAAATGGTTGCGCCCGCAATTAGAGTAAACCAACAAATTTTAAAGAAAATTATTTTACAATGAACGATAATATTCGCATTATTACTTACAATGTAAACGGAATAAGAGCCGCCATAAAAAAAGGCTTTATTGATTGGTTAAATACGAATCCCGCAGATATTATTTGTCTGCAGGAAATAAAAGCCAATGAAGAAGACATAGACCGGGAGGCGATTGAAAGCGCCGGATACAGACCTTATATTTTTTCTGCTCAAAAAAAAGGATACAGCGGTGTTGCGATACTCAGCAAAATAGAGCCTGACAATGTTGAATATGGACACGGTAACAAGCAAAGTGATTTTGAAGGAAGGGTATTACGTGCAGATTTTGGAGACATTACTTTGATCTGTGCCTATTTCCCTTCCGGAACGAGCGGTGAGCACCGCCAGTCTTACAAATATGTTTGGTTGGATGAATTTTTAGAATACCTGAATGAACTTCAGAAAAACCGAAAAAGATTGATCGTTTGTGGTGACTATAATATTGCCCACAAAGAAATTGATATTCACAATCCCAAAGCGAATAAAAAAACAACTGGTTTTCTTCCTGAAGAAAGAGCATGGTTTGACAAATTTCTACAGAATGGTTTTACTGACGGATTTCGTCATCTCAACAAAGAGCCACATAATTATACATGGTGGAATGTGATAAGGCCAACAACACGTCTTGAAAACAAAGGCTGGAGAATTGATTATATTAATGTAACAGACACGTTGAAAGACCATATTCAAAAAGTGAAAATTTTCCCTGAAGTAAAACACAGCGACCACTGTCCTGTTTATATGGAACTAAAGTATTAATGCATGTTTGTTTATAATATCACTTTTAAAGTAGAGCATGAATTTTTAGATGACTGGATTAAATGGCAAAAAGAAATTCACATACCTGCTATCCTCGATACCGGTTGTTTCTATGATCATCGTTTTTATGAATTAATGAATCTTGAAGAAGAAGATGGAAGAACTTTTGTAATACAGTTCCTCGCAAAGTCAAAAAGTGATTACAACAGGTATCAGAATATTTTTGCAGGCTCTTTAAGACATCGCGCTATCGAAAAATGGAAGGACCATGTTGTTTCTTTCCGGACACTTCTAAAAAATGTGGAATAAGTGTTTATATTTTTTTAGAGCCTGCACTTTAGTAAAAATACTAACTTCCAAAAGCCTTTTAAATCAGCCTTTTTTTATTTCAATTCGTATAAAACACACTACTGTATTGGCTTTAAGCAAAATGCCGCAAAAATATTCTAATTAGTAAAACCACGTTCTAAACGCTGAAAAGCAGACCGATACTGCATTTCAAAAGAATCGATTACAATTTTTTTTTTGTAAAAATATTATTGCATCAAAAAACCTTCTATATTTGTTGCTGTTTAAAAAAATCAAATAAATTATTATGAACAAAGCTGAACTAATCGCCAAGATGGCTGATGACGCAGGAATTACAAAAACACAAGCTAACGCTGCTTTAGATTCTTTTACAACTGCAGTAACCAAAACTTTAAAAGGTGGAGGTAAAGTTACACTTGTTGGATTTGGAACTTTCTCTGTTAGTAAAAGGGCTGCACGCAATGGCCGCAATCCTCAAACAGGTTCTGTGATTAAAATTAAAGCTAAGAAAGTAGCTAAATTTAAAGCAGGCAAAGAACTGTCATCAAAAATCTGATTTCGGGAAAAATTTCTAAAAGCAAGATGCATTATTGTATCTTGCTTTTTTTATTAGTAATAATTATTCAACTTTAAATAAACTTTTAAATGGGACGCGGAGATAAAAAGACAAAAAAAGGAAAAATATTTATGGGCTCTTTTGGTAAATCAAGGCCGGTTACGAAAGCAAAAACAAAATCTGCTGAAAAAGCAACAGCTAAAAAATAAGTTTTATACATTCCTGATGTAAGATTCTGGTGAAACTCCTGTAATCTGTAAGGAAATGGTGAAATATGGTACAAGAGCGCCTTTACTAAAAACCTTAAGGTTTATCATTTTTACACGGCGCATTTCTCATGATAATTAATAAGTTCTATGGGTGTTTTTTCGAATTCGTAACCGGAATAATGCTTAACTATTTCATCAAGTACTTCTAAAATTTCATCCACTTCTTTTAGCGTTACCAGTTTGCCCCGGTACTCTTTTATATTCGGCATGCCTTTTAAATAATTGGTATAGTGCCGGCGCATTTCATTGATACCAACTACCGGCCCTTTCCATTCATAAGATTTTATCAAATGCTTTTTACAAACTGCTACTCTTTCTTCAACATCCGGGGGAGGAAGGATTTCACCGGTTTTCACATAATGAGTAATTTCATTAAAAATCCAGGGATAACCAATTGCGGCACGGCCGATCATAATTCCGTCAACGCCATATTTATCTTTATATTCCACTGCTTTTTGAGGAGAATCAATATCACCGTTTCCAAAAATGGGAATCGTAATTCTCGGATTTTCTTTAACCTTTGCAATCAATTCCCAGTTGGCACTTCCTTTATACATCTGCGTCCTTGTTCGTCCGTGAATAGAAAGCGCTTGTATTCCTACATCCTGTAATCTTTCCGCAACTTCTTCAATATTTTTTGAATTTTCATCCCAACCCAACCTTGTTTTTACAGTTACCGGAAGTGACGTACTTTTTACAACGGCGTCCGTTAACCGGATCATCAGTGGAACATCTTTTAAAACTCCGGCGCCGGCGCCGCGGCAAGCTACTTTTTTTACCGGGCAACCAAAATTGATATCCAATAAATCCGGATTGGTAGCATCTACAATTTTGGCTGCAAGCGATAAGCTGTCTTCATCGCCGCCGAAAATCTGGATGCCAACCGGCTTTTCATAATCAAAAATGTCGAGCTTTTTTTTGCTTTTGATGGCATCCCGTATTAAACCTTCACTGCTTATAAATTCTGTGTACATGAGGTGGGCACCGTTATCTTTGCACACCGCGCGAAAAGGCGGATCGCTTACGTCTTCCATGGGCGCGAGTAACAAAGGAAAATCAGGAAGTTGTATGTTACCTATCTTAATCAAGTTGCAAATTTTGTTTTATGATCAGGGTTCATTTCCACTTATCATAAAACGTTCATTTTAAATTCTTTTAAAAAATTTTGGCTGTAAATTTACGCACTTAAATATTGGCATTGTAATGATTGACAGAAATTCAAGAAATTTTAGCTTTCCGGGGCAACTGGGAATTTTATTGGGACTTATCGGAGCGGGAGTGATAATCGGAGCTATTGTTTCATTTGGAATCTGGCTTGCCATGACCGGCAAAGGTATTGCCACAATGCAGACAGATATTTTGAATCCGAAATATTATAGTGCCATTATGTGGATGCAGGCTGTTTCCACTTTCCTCATGTTTTTTTTACCGGTTTATCTTTTTGCTCTTATTTGTTATCGAAACCCTTCAAAGTTCATTGGTTTCAATACCAGGTTCAATTACAAACAGGTTGTGATTTTGCTGGCTATTCTACTTCTAACTTTTCCTTTATCAGGAGCGCTTGCTGAGCTTACCAAAATGATCCCTATTCCAAAATCCTGGCAAATATATTTTAAAGCCGAAGAAGCGGCACGCGCGGCGCAGGAAAAAGCGCTTATCAATATAAATTCGTTACCCAAATATTTGGTTTCGATGGTAATCATTGCTTTACTGCCGGCAATATTTGAAGAAGTTTGTTTCAGGGGCGGTATTCAGAATATTTTAACGAGATGGTTCAAAGGGCCATGGATCGCGATTATTATTACCTCTATTATTTTCAGTTTGGTTCATATTTCTTATTATGGTTTCCTTGTACGGGCTGTACTTGGCGTTTTCCTTGGATTGATTTTTTATTACAGCGGAAGTTTATGGCTTTCCATTCTCTTTCATTTTTTATACAATGGGCTACAGGTGACGGCGCTTTATGTTACTTCAAGCTCCATAACAAAAAATCCAAAAGATATTGAAGATAATTTTCCTTTGTGGGCAGGAGTTGTAGCACTAGGTTTAATAATTTTTGCCTTTATAAAATTCCGTGAAATCTCTCTTCTCGAACAACAGAAATATATATTGCCTGAAGAAGATCCTGACGATTTTCAAAACTGGATTACCAAAGAATCTTAAAAATTTTCAATGGCTTTTGACAGCAAAACCTTTAGAACGCGAACACTTACAGCAATCGTTTTTTCAATAATAATGCTCGCCGGTTTATTGTGGAACAAATGGAGCTTCATTGTTTTGTTTACAATTATTCATTTTGGCTGTTGGAGTGAATTTATTCCCTTGATGAAAAAAATAGATCCTGCCAATTATAAATCGAAAAGCTTGCTGGGACTGCTTTATATCACACTGCCGATTTTTTTGATGATGTGGATGCGTGTAAATCGCTTCAATGATTTGCCTGACAATTACTTAAAAGTAATTCCATGTGCCATTGTTTTTTCAATCTGGATAAATGATACGATGGCGTACATTGTTGGCTCTTTAATTGGCAAAACGCCTTTATCTTCTGTTTCTCCAAAAAAGACAAGGGAAGGAACCATAGGCGGCGCCATACTTTGTATCATTGTCATAAGTGTTGCTGGTTCGCTGACTCATTTTTATTCTGTTTATAGCTGGATCGTGATAAGCTTGTTTTGTGCTGTTTTTGGCACTTTAGGGGATCTGCTTGAAAGTAAGTTAAAACGGCTGGCAGCAGTAAAAGATAGTGGCACATTAATGCCGGGTCATGGCGGATTTTTAGACCGTTTTGATTCAATGCTGGCCGCTATTCCATTCGTATTTGTATATTATGCATTATTTATCATATGAATAAAAAACGGAGGTCTGCCTGCCAGTTTTTATATTTGTACTTCAAAAGTAGTTAATGAACATTCACAAGGAAGGGTACCGGACTATCGCAATTACTGTATTGATATTTGGTGCCATTAATATTATTTTCTTTTATTTTCTTAGTGCGCAGATGCCTTTCCTTTCATGGGTAGTATTTGGAGTAACACTTATTGCACTTTTATTTATAATTTCTTTTTTTAGATCGCCCAAAAGGGCTTTTATTGTTGCTCACCACCAGGTAATTTGCCCGGCAGACGGCAAGGTAGTTGTGATAGAAGAAACTGTAGAGCCTGAATATTTTAAAGATAAAAGACTGCAGGTCTCTATTTTTATGAGTCCCGCAAATGTTCATATCAACAGGATTCCAATGTCAGGCAAAGTGGAATACAGCCAATATCACAAAGGGAAATATTTGGTAGCCTGGAATCCTAAATCTTCTACAGAAAATGAACGGCATTCGGTAGTAATTAAAAGTGACACTGCAGAAATTTTGGTGAAACAAATTGCGGGAGCTATGGCAAAGCGCATCGTGAATTATCTGAAAGTTGGCGAAAGTGTTTTGCAGGGAAAAGAGATGGGATTTATAAAATTTGGGAGCCGTGTGGATGTGTTATTACCTGTAGGAACGGAACTAAATGTTTCGCTTAATCAAAAGGTAAAAGGGGGAGTAACGGTGTTGGCAACTATTGATACACTTGTGCCCGTAGATCAAACGGAAACTCAGGGCACTACTCTATTTGGTTAAAAGATAGTAAAGCAACAAATAATCCTCGTTTTTATTTTAGTTAATTATTTTTTATGACATTCAATTATTTAGAAAGTGTAAAAAAATATTTTCGCCAGCAAAAGTTATTAGGCGATAAAACCTTCGAACAGCTGAGTGAAGAAAGCCTTTTATGGCAATACAATGAAGCGAGCAACAGCATTGCAATAATTGTTCAACATTTATGGGGAAACATGTTATCGCGGTGGACTAATTTTCTTACCGAAGATGGAGAAAAAGATTGGCGGGACCGCGACACTGAATTTGAAACAGTAATAAAAACCAAAGAAGAACTGGTAAAAAAATGGAATGAAGGCTGGCAATGTGTTTTTAATGCACTTGACTCTTTAAAAGAAGAAGACCTTTCTAAAACAATCTATATAAGAAAAGAACCACATAATGTCGGAGACGCGATAAACAGGCAGCTTGCTCATTATTCAAATCACGTGGGTCAAATTGTTTACATCGGAAAAATGCAGCTGAACGACAAGTGGAAGTCTTTGTCGATTCCAAAAGGAAATTCAAAAGATTTCAATCAAAAAATGATGTCAGGAAAATGAGTCCTTATAAAATACGCTCCAATTCTTTTAAATGTCGAATAGTATAAGTAGGTTGCGTCACGCATTCTTCATTTATGTGATTCACAAAAATAGAATCCATTCCGGCGTTAATTGCTCCAAGAATATCTGCTTCCGGATTGTCGCCAATCATAATGCTTTCTTCGGTTTTGCATTTTGCTTTATTCAAAGCGAATTCAAATATTTCTTTTTTGGGCTTAACAGAATTTGAAGTTTCTGAAGTAATGATATGTGTAAAATATTTAGAAAGATCAGCGCTGTTTAATTTTAGTCTCTGGGTTTTTTCAAAACCGTTTGTGATAAGATGAAGTGAATATTTTTTTTCAGTAAGATATTCGAGAATTTCATAAGTATAATCAAACACTCTTTTTTTGGTCGGAAGAACTTCGAGAAAATATTGACTCATGTCTTTTGCAAGCTTCTCATCCGCAACATGAAAATCAAGTAATGTACGCCACATTCTGCGCCATTTCAGTTCTTCTACTGTAATATATCCTTTTTCGTACCTGCTCCAAAGGATTTTATTATGATTAAGATAAATATTGTAAAACTGGTCAAAAGAGCTGATGGCTTTTGATTCCAAATTAAAAAACCGGTATAATTCGGTAAGAGATTCTTCTGCATTGGCATTAAAATCCCAAAGTGTATGATCAAGGTCGAAAAAAAGATGTTTGTATTTCAAATAATCTATATTTAAAATGTCAGTGTAAGATTCTTAGATTTGCCTGATATCTAAAAACGAATTTATAAGATGAATATTGTAATCACCGGGGGTAGCAAAGGTATGGGAAAAGCAATGGCCGGGAAATTTGCAGCAGCAAAAAATAACATTTTTATCTCTTCCAGGAACGAAGCGCAACTGGCTGAAACGGCTGATGAGCTTAATAAGAAGTATGATGGCCGTATAGAATATTTTGTTGCCGATTTGTCAAAAAAAGAGGAAGTATTAGGATTTGCAAAGTGGCTTACTGAAAAAAAGATTCAAACTGATATTCTGATCAACAATGCAGGGCAGTTTGTGCCGGGAAGCATCTATAATGAACCGGAAGGCAATCTTGATCAAATGATCGACATCAATTTGTATTCTGCTTATCATTTAACCCGTGCATTACTTCCGGAAATGATGAAAAATAAATCCGGGCACATTTTTAATATATGTTCCATTGCTGCATTAAAAGCTTACAGTAACGGCGGATCTTACAGTATCAGTAAATATGCTTTAATGGGATTTAGTAAAAATCTACGTGAAGAAATGAAACCTTTCAATATAAAGGTGACCACAGTTTATCCTGGCGCTGTATTCACGTCTTCATGGGAAGGAGCAGATATAGAACCACAAAGAATTATGGAGGTGGACGATATCGCAACTGTAGTCTTTGCTGCTTCTCTTCTTTCGCCGCAGGCCTGTGTAGAAGATATTGTGATTCGCCCGGAGTTAGGAGATCTTCCTTAAAAGATTTTTAACATGCCACAATTCTATTAACCTTTTTTTAAATTCATTTCCAAGTACTTTTGTAGCTCATCTTTTGCTGAAGAAATGATAACATTTTTACGATCGGGTTTTAAAATAATTTTTTCTCTTTTTTTCTTTCTTACAGCGGTTTTCTTTGCTAAAAATTCTTCTGCACAGGTAAAATTTTCTGTCATTTGTCCTCACAAAAAGATTGGGAAAAACGATCTTTTGCAGATCAAATTCAAAGTTGAAAATGCAAGTAACGTTGACAATATAACTCCACCTTCTTTTAAAAATTTTACAATAGTCTCGGGTCCAAACCAGGAATCAAGCACTTCTAATATTAATGGAAAAGTGAGTCAGTACGTTTCTCTGGGATATTCATTAGCGCCGACCGGTACAGGCAAATTTACTATTGGCTCTGCTACTGCAGAGGCAGATGGCCAACATTTAAGTACGAATCCCATTACGATACAGGTGGTAAATGGATCTGTAGTACAATCGCAGCCAAATAATTCACAAAATTTATCTCCGTTTCCCAATTTAAATTTTGATTTTCCGCCCACTCCGGTTACTCATCAATTTGATGACTATATTTTGAAACCCGGCGAAAATGTGGCAGATAAAACCGCGAAAAATCTTTTCATTAAACTGGATTTAAGTAAGAAGACCTGCTATGTCGGAGAGCCAATTGTGGCGACCTATGAGCTTTTCACAAGGCTACCTTCTGAGACTACAATCACTGATGCTCCTTCCTTTAATGGATTTTCTGTAAATGACCTGGATATAAGCAGTAATTCAACGCTTGAAAAATACAATGGCCGTAAGTTTAACGTGTATACAATCAGAAAGGTGGAATTGTATCCATTACAAGCCGGAAATATTACACTCGGCTCGATGACCGCTTCGAATAAAGTTACTTTTGTAAAATCGCAATATGCAAATCAGCAGGATGGTTTTTTTGACATGTTTCAGAATTTTGGCCAGGATGCCGTTCCACCGGAAGGGCTTATTGAAAGAAATGTAACTTTAAAATCTAAGCTCCTGTAGATATTACTGTTAAGCCACTTCCAACAGAAAATAAACCGGAAAGTTTTCGTGGCGCTGTCGGCAGATTTTTCTGTTTCTGCTTCGTTGGAAAAAAATAAGATCACAACCGATGATGCAGGAACTTTAAAACTTACCATAAGAGGAAAAGGAAATATTCAATTGATAAATGCGCCGGCTATCAATTGGCCTAATGGCATAGACGGATATGAGGCAAAAGTAAAAGATAATGTTGACAGGAAGCAGGTGCCGATGCAGGGAAGTAAAACATTTTCGTATCCTTTCACTGTTTCCAAACCCGGACATTTTACAATTGATTCCATTGCTTTTTCCTATTTTGATCCTGCTTCGTCCACTTATAAAACGTTGCATACTTCTCCATTAAAAGTGGATGTAACAAAAGGTAAAGGCATTCCCAGGAATTCTCTTGCCGGCAATTCAAACGCTCAGCAAACTAATGAATTTCTTTCAACAAAAACTGAGTTGATTGCGGGAATAGTTTTAGTTGCTTTGATCATTTTAGTCTTCATTTTTGTGTTGATGAAAAGGAATAAGAATAAAAATGATCTGAAAAAAAATATTGAAGTGGATGATCTGAAAAATGAAGATGAAACAGCGGGTGTAAAAAAAGAGGAGAAGAAATTTGTTATTCCTGAAAATCCTTTAACTGCTGCTCATGAAAAGCTTGTGGCTCAGGATAGCGCCGGATTTTACCAAACTTTAGATAGTTCTTTAAAGAAATATCTTGCTGCAAAATTTAAAGTACCTGCAAATGAATTATCTAAAAAAAGATTGAACGAAGAATTGGACAAGTGCAATGTAAGTCTTGGGACTTCTTTGATCCTTACTTCATTGTTGGATGAAGTGGAATTAAATTTATATGCGCCGCCTTCAGATGCCGTCCAACTTAACGCTGTTTTTGAAAAGGCTTCTGAAGTAGTTTCATTGCTTGATAAGCAGGTTTGTTAGAAATGCTTTCCCAACTTTTTATTTAACAGTGAATGAACAAATAGGTTGAAATTTTATTTTCGGTTTTTAGACCCGGCTAATTTTCACTCGTAAACTTGTAGCCGATTCCTCTTACAGAATGAAAGTATTTAGGATTGCGGCTATCTTCTTCAAAGTATTTTCTGAAGTTTAAAATAAAGTTGTCAACGGTGCGCGTTGTCGGATAAACATTATATCCCCAAACTGATTGCAGAATTTTTTCCCGAGTTACCACTTCATTTTTATTTTCTATAAGTAATTTTAAAAGCATCGCTTCTTTCTTGGTAAGGGCTACTAATTCACCGGACTTGGTAGTACATTCAAGTGATTTAAAGTTGACCAGATTTTTACCAAAAACATATTGTTCAGTCACAGGTTCTTTGGATGAAATCTTCTGGCTTTTATTGATCAAAATTCTTACCCTCAACAAAAGTTCTTCCAAACTGAACGGCTTTGTTAAGTAATCATCCGCTCCTTTCTTTAAGCCTAAAATTCTGTCTTTACTCTGGCTTTTTGCACTCAGCATTAATATAGGAATTTCAGTATTGGTCAGTCTTATATTTTCACAAACGGCTATTCCATCTATTTCAGGAAGCATTACATCCAGGACAATCAAATCGAAATATTCATTTTGAATTGCTTTAAGTGCTTCCTCTCCATCATAAGCCGATGTAACTTCATAGCCTTCCATTTCGAAATTTAATCTTAAAGCATCCTGCAAATTTTCTTCATCCTCTACCAATAAGATTGAAAGCTTTCTTCCTTGCATACAATTAGTATTTGATTATGTATTTTTTGAACTCCTCAGTTGTATTTCAAAAGTGCTTCCCCTGAGCGCATTACTTTTCATACTTATACTTCCATGATGTTGTTTTACAATTTCTTTTGTAAGATAAAGCCCCAATCCAGTACCTTTTGTTTGTTTACCAGCGCCACGGAAATATTTTTCAAAAATCTTTTCCCTCTCAGCAGCTTGTACTCCAATGCCATGATCAATAACCTGGAGTTTTATCTTTTTACTTTCTTTAATCACTTTTATCAAAACTACATCGTCTTTTCCTGAATATTTAATAGCATTATCTAAAAGATTGTTAATGGCAAGTTGCAATAAAAGCTTATCACCAGTGATAAATATCTCGTTTTCTACATCAATTTCAATTTTTCTTTCCGGAAAACGCAGATTAAAATCTTCAGCACAATCGATCGCCAATGTAGAAAGATCAATCTTTTCGTTAGTAAGTGTAGAACTCCCGGCATCCAATTGGCTCATGTAAAGCATATTATTACATAAAGTGTTCAGGCGGTTGGCTTCTTCAATTGTATTTCTGATTAACTTTTGCTGCTGATCATATTCTAGCCTTCTGAGTTGCATCGTCTCAAGGTTTAGCTTTGTAACCGCGATAGGCGTTTTCAATTCATGCGTAATTGCCATCATTAAATTCAATTGCTGTTCTGATTGCTGCAATTGCTTTGTGATGATCCGAAAAATATAGACCGCACCTGCAATGATCATTAATAAAAAAGTAGCGCCTTCGCCAATGTATTGCCAGGTTTTCCTGTTTCTTGCATCTTCAATCCTGTTTACTTTTTGTATATAATGCATATCATAAACATTCACCGTCTGCAGCCTTAATTTTGTAAGTTCTTTATTTTGGTTATTAAGATCAATAAACCAAAAAATAAGTGCGGCTAAAATATAAGCAAGTAGGAACCAGTAAAAAATAAAAATGATGCGCAGTGGCCTTACTTTAAATTTATTTTTTAGAATTAAATAAGGCATTTGTTTCAATTTTTGAAATCACAATCAGCAGAAAAAAGTCTATAAGTTCAGAAGGTTACCTACTTACTTTCTCAACGCGTAGTCCCACATTTAAAATATTTTTTAAAGGATTTTCACGCATGATCTGTTTAATTGAAAAAGTATAATCACCGGCAGTTTTAAAAGAAAAAGGGGCTGCTGAAATACTTTTTCTTACTTCATAAATATCGTCCATTCCCGTTCCTTCCCAACCTTTTGCATCAGTAGCCAAAACAACATTTACATTCTGATAATTAAAAGAATTCGTTGGTGTCTTCAAGCCTATCCTCAACCAGATATTATTATATTTATAGAGATCGGTATGGCGTAAAATTACATACACATTATAAAGAGAAGTGGTATCATCAATATGAAAAGTAAATTTTGGAACGTTAGTATAAAACCATTGCTGCGAAGGGATTGTGACTTGTTTTTCGAAAAGATCAATTTTGATACAGGACGCGAAAATTATGGGGAGAAGTGATATTAAAAAGAATTTTTTCAAATTGATTTTTTTACAAAAATAGATGGTTTTCACTCTGAATAAAAAAAAGCACCTTAAAGAATATTGAAAGTTTGTTCTTTCATTTTTTCCAACTCATCTTTCATTAATACCACACATTTTTGAATTTCTGAATCATAAGCTTTTGACCCGGTGGTATTAATTTCCCTGCCGATTTCCTGGACCACAAACGCCAGTTTCTTTCCTTTTGCATCTTCATCGCTATCAAGAATTGATAAAAAATATTCGCAATGATTTTTTAGTCGCACTTGTTCTTCCCTGATGTCTATTTTTTCGATGTAATAAATTAGTTCCTGCTCAAGTCTGTTAGAATCATAACTTTCTTTTCCGACACTTTCTTCAAGAACTTCTATCAACTCCCTTTTCATTTTCTTTCTTCTCTTCGGTTCAAGTTCAAGAATTTCGTTCTCCTGGATTTGAATGTTCTTTACCCTAAGCCGTAACTCTTTTTCCAAAGATTTGCCTTCTTCAATCCGATGAGTATTTAATTCAAGCAAGGCTTCTTCAATTACTCCTTTTAAACTTTTCCAATCTCCTTCATCAAGAACTTCATTGCTTGGCGTTACCACCTCCGGTAATCGCAAAAGAGCCGCCAGCACCGAATTCGTATCCATCCTTAATTCAGTAGCAAGAGTTTCTAACTGGCTATAATACGCTTTTATAAGATCAGTATTTATAACAACAGGTTTTGTAGCGCCATTCTGTTTCACCACAATCAAACATTCAACAGTGCCACGCAATAAACTTTCCTGTATCAGGTTTCTGATATCGAATTCATAAGGTTTTATCAATGGTGGAATTTTAAGGTTTACGTCAAACTGCTTTCCATTCAGCGATTTTATTTCAACGAGGTACGTCTTATCTGCAAAAGTTTGTTCCGCTCTTCCAAAGCCTGTCATTGATCTTACCATCTTATTTATCTTTTTTTATTTTCAGCAAGTTATACAATTCTTGTTTAGGTATCTTTTTCATTTCACCCGGTTTCAAATTTTTTAAAGTAACTTCTTCAATACGATATCTTATCAATCTTAAAGTTGGACAACCGGCTGCCGCTGTCATTTTTCTTACCTGTCGGTTTTTACCTTCTGTTAAAATTATTTTTATCCAGCTATCAGGTACTGATTTTCTAAAACGAATCGGTGGATTTCTTTCACTTACCTCAGGCGGTTGAGAAAAACTTTCTGCAGTACATTTTTTTGTATGATACACTCTTCCATTCACTTTTATTTCTACACCTCTTTGTAAAAAATTGATTTGTTCTGTTGAAACATTTCCTTCTACTTGCACCCAATATTCTCTTTCGTGCGAGAGCAATGGATCCAATAAATAACCATTCAGTTTTTTATCATCAGTTAAAATAAGCAATCCTTCACTGTCATAGTCCAAACGGCCTACAGGATAGGCATTGGAAGGAACATCAAAAAAATCTTTCAACGTTTTTTTACCCTCTGTTGAAGAGAATTGAGAGAGAACATTAAAAGGTTTATGAACGATAAAATAATTATTCAAAAGAAAAATTTTATAAAATATCCAGCTAAAATTTTTAAAAGAAAAGTTACAAAAAATAATAAAGCCCGACAAGAAAATGAACGGGCTTTGTTATATTGATGGGTTAGTAAGTACAGGAAAAAAATTTCCTTACACAATATTAAAAATAAATTTTGCTTTATGAAAAAATATTTCGGTTTTATTTATCAACATTTTAAAATCTCTTGTGGATAAGCACAAAAAAATTACCCTGAATTCACCTTTAATTTTTCAAAAAATACATTCCTTTTTTTTTACAATTTTAGCAAGTAATTTTTTTATCTAATTTAAAATTCACACGGTTCATCCCTTTTCAAACTTTACCTTTGAAACTTAATTTTATTCCATGCAATTTCCTTCACCTGTTTCTGTTTCCTGGATCGCTGATTTCATTAGCGCGAAATTGGCCGGCAATGAAAATGCGTATGCTACAGGAATCAATGAGATTCACAAAGTAAAAGACGGAGATATCGTTTTTGTAGATCACCCTAAATATTACGACACCTGCCTGAACAGCGATGCTACCTGTATAATTATTAATGCTGAAAGGCAAGCCCCGGAAGGGAAAACGTTGTTTGTGGTTGACGATCCTTTTGAAGCGTATCTTAAAATCGTGAATCATTTTAAACCTTTTGTAGCCTCAAAAAAAATGATAAGTAATTCTGCAAAAATTGGAACAAATACGATTGTAATGCCGGGTGTTTTTTTGGGAAACAATGTTTCGATTGGTGATGATTGTGTCATTCATCCTAACGTAATTATTTATGATGATTGTGTTATTGGGAATAAAGTGGAGATTCATTCAGGTACAGTAATCGGGAGTGATGCATTTTATTTCAACACCAAAAAAAACCGTGAACATTGGTACAAAAAAATGCAGAGTTGCGGCATTGTTCAAATTAAAGATCATGTTGAAATCGGCGCGAATTGTACAATTGACCGCGGTGTAAGTGATTCAACGATTATAGGAAGTGGAACAAAAATGGATAATCTTATTCATGTAGGCCATGACGTGATAATTGGAAAAAATTGTTTGATTGCCGCACAGGTAGGTATTGCCGGCGGAACAATATTAGGAGATGGGGTAACGCTTTGGGGCCAGGTAGGTGTAAACAAAACAATCTCTATTGGCGACAATGCAATTGTGATGGGACAAGGCGGAGTTACATCAAGTATTGAAGGAAATAAAACCTATTGGGGAACACCCATCCAGGAATTTTATTCAAAAAGAAAAGAATTGGTGATGATAAAAAGGCTGCCGGAAATTTGGGAAAAAATAAAAGCAATTGGTAACGAAAATAAATCTTCTGGACAATAAGTTTTCTATTCCTAAAATAAAAATCAATAAAATTATTTTGTATTACTGCATTCGAAAAGAAAAGCAGAACCCTTTTTAAGAGCGTTTTCTTTTGAAGTTTTTGCATTGGAAAATACTTCGGCAATATTTCGTTTATTCGTCAAATTTGAAGTGATTTTTAAAAATTATTTGTATGAGTCATTTATTTTCCACTGATAGCATTATCAGTTTTTTTATTCTTGTAATTCTGGAAATAATTCTTGGAGTTGATAACGTAATTTTTGTGAGCATTATCATCAACAGGCTTCCGGTTAAAGAACATAAAAAGGCAAGGCTTGCATGGGTTATTCTTGGTTCTATTGTCAGGAGTGGTTTACTGCTTGCATTAGGCTGGTTACTGTCGCAAAAAGGCAAAGCTGTTTTTACTGTTTTTAATAAAGGTTTCGATTTGGCAAGCCTTGTAATGCTAGCAGGTGGCCTATTTCTTATTTATAAATCGGTACATGAGATCCATGAAAAACTTGAGGGAGAAAATCCTGACGCTCTCAAGCCTAAAAAGAAATCCTTAAATTTTACCAATGCAGTTTTCCAGATTGTTTTAGTGGATATGGTTTTTTCTTTTGACAGTGTGATCACAGCCGGGGGTACTGCAAAATATGTAGAAATAATGATTGCCGCAGTTATCATTGCAATGATCATTATGTTTTCGTTTAGTCCTTACATTGCCGGCTTCATTCATAAGCATCCGACCTTTAAAATGCTTGCGCTTTCATTTTTAGTGATGATTGGACTCAGCCTTGTAATAGAAGGTTGGGATTCAGGTAAGGCAGAAGATCTTCATTTAAAAAATTATATCTATTTCGGGATGGCATTTTCATTTGTGGTTGAAGTACTGAATATGATAATGATGAAAAAACAAAACCGTAGGGTAGTTCAGTTAGATGAACCGGATTATCCTGTAGATGAAGTGAATTTGGGCGACCAGGCGAAGTAAAATCATTTGGAAAGAATCTTCTTTACAATTCCGGGACCTTCATAAATAAAGCCCGTCCAAACCTGTATTAAGTCTGCTCCATTTTCAAATTTTTCTTTTGCATCTTTTGCAGAAAAAATTCCGCCGCTGCTGATAATAGGAATAGTTCCTTTTGTCTTTTGATAAATGTAATGGGTAATCCGGTTTGATTCTTCATGTAAAGGTTTTCCACTCAAGCCTCCTGCACCAATTTGTTCAATCTCTTTTTGAGCGGTTAGTAAATTTTTTCTCGTAATGGTTGTGTTTGCAGCAACAAGGCCATCCAATTTGATTTCCATAGCAAGATCAATAACATCATCCAGATCACTCTGTTCCAGGTCAGGTGAAATTTTTAATAATAAAGGCTTTTGAACTTTTTTTGCTGTGTTGATGAATTGCAAGTGTGTAAGGATTTTTTTTAAAGAATCCTTTTGTTGCAGATCTCTTAAACCCGGCGTGTTTGGCGAGCTCACATTCACAACAAAATAATCAACTACATCGTGCAAATCACTAAAACAAATTTCATAATCTTTCCACGCATTTTCATTAGGAGTGATTTTATTTTTTCCAATGTTACCGCCAATAATGAGATTAGAATTCTTGTTTTTTAGTTTATAGCTTCTAACGCGCTCTGCTGCAGATTTTGCGCCTTCATTATTAAATCCCATCCGGTTAATAAGTGCTTTATCCTTTGGCAAGCGAAACAAGCGAGGTTTAGGATTTCCAGGTTGAGGCAAAGGCGTGACCGTTCCTATTTCAACAAAACCAAAACCTAATGTTTCCAGTTCATTAAGATACTTGCCGTTTTTATCAAAACCAGCAGCAAGGCCAACAGGATTTGAAAAAGTTAACCCGAAAATTTCTTTTGAAAGGTTTGGATTATGCGGAGTGAATTTATTCTTTAAAAACCTTTTAATGAAAGGAATATTGCAAAATAAAGAAAGCATGTTCATTGCAAAATAATGTACATCTTCTGCATCAAACCAAAACAATATATTCCGAACTAGCTTGTACATTTTGCCGCGAAGATAAGAATTGCATTATTCCATTGCAGTAAACAAATAAAATATCCGGAATTTCTATTTACCAACTAAAGGAAATTTCCTGGTAACGATTCCGTGTGGGCAATTGCGCAGTGTAAAAATTATACGGCAAGTTGGGTTGCTTCAAATCGCCTTTTATTTCTCAGTAAATTCCTCGATTAATTTCATCACTTTTGCCGCATCTTCTCCGCTACATGGATTTGGCCCTTTGTCTAAAAAAAAATTTACCACTTTTTCTATTAAAGGTTGTTGAACATGTTCAATAGGAACGAATGGAATAATATCTTTTTGTCCGTTTTTATAGACCTCAATCTTTCTATGTTCAAAGATCGGGAACGATAATTTCCCTTCCGAGCCATAAATTTCGCAAAAATCTTTTTCATCTTCGGGTGCCACATTAAAACACCAAAGACCGTTGAAGATCACACTGGATTTGAACAAGATATTTCCGCAAACAATATCATCGGCGTTGTAATTTTTTGCCTGGTTGCCTGAATAACCGGATGTTTTTTCTACCTCTCCAAAAAACCAATACATGAGGTCCAACTGATGTGGTGCAAGATCATGAAACAGTCCACCACCGGATATTTCAGGATTTACACGCCACGCACCTTTTAGCGATTCATTATCCAATTGCGCTTTATAGAATTCAAGTTTTACAAAACGAACTTCACCAATTGTTTTTTCTTTCAGCAGTTCTTTTACCTTATTAAAAAGCGGTTGGCCGCGCCTGTAATGCGCAATTGATAATTTTATATTTTTCTCTTCCGCAACTTTCGTAATCATATTGGCAGAAGCATAATTTAATGTTACAGGTTTTTCAATATAAACAGGTTTCCCTGCATTTATAGCAGCCAAGGCATATTCTTCATGTGATGAAGGCGGTGTGGCAATGTATATCGCATTTACTTCCGGGTCATTGATTAGTTCATTTGCATCAGTATACCATTTTGGAACACCATGTCGCTCTGCATAATCTTTTGCCTTTGCTCCATCTCTGCGCATTACCGCCACCAATGAAGAATTATTTATTTTATTAAATGCAGGCCCACTTTTAACTTCTGTCACATCACCACAGCCGATTATTCCCCATTTGATCTTTTCCATCTTTATGTTTTTTATTAAGATAAAAAATATTTTTTGATAGTAACCCGATAAATAATTAAGATTTTTTTTGCGTAAACTATAAGCTGTAAAAACTTCATCCGGCTCTAATGGGTTTCATAAAAATTTTAAATTGTAATTTGTAATGAAATACCACATTTATTTTAGGTAAAACGGGAGCTGAAGGACAGCGAACTACTAAACGGAAAGATCATTTTGAATCGAACTGTAAAGCAAACATGCAACTACTGCCGTACAATAAATTCGATTTTGTCCAGTTCTTCTTTAGAGAAGTTTGTATTTTTAGTAGCTTCAATACCTTCCATAACCTGCCTGGCTTTGCTAGCACCAAGTATCACAGAAGTTATTCTCTCGTCTTTTAAAACCCATGCAAGCGCCATTTGTGCCAGGGATTGATGCCTGTTTACTGCCACTTCGTTTAGTTGTTTTACCTTACTAAGCTTTTCTTCAGTTATTTGTGATTCAGTTAAAGCGCCATTTTCAAGGTGGCGGCCTGCTCGTGAATCTTCCGGAATTCCATTAAGATACTTGTTGGTAAGTAAGCCTTGCGCCAATGAAGAAAAAGTAATGCAGCCTACCTTTTCTTCTTCCAAAACATCCAGTAAACCATCTTCAACCCAACGGTCAAACATAGAATACCTTGGCTGAACGATGAGGCATGGTGTTCCCAACCGCCGCAACATTTCTATCGCTTTCTTCGCTTCTTGAGGCCGATAATTAGAAATTCCGACGTATAAAGCTTTTCCCTGTCGAACGATAAGATCAAGCGCTAGCATTGTTTCTTCCAGCGGCGTTTGAGGATCAGGACGATGATGATAAAAAATATCTACATATTCCAACCTCATCCTTTTGAGGCTTTGGTCAAGACTTGCGACCAGGTATTTTTTTGAACCCCAATCTCCGTAAGGCCCGTCCCACATTAAATATCCCGCTTTGGATGAAATAATTAATTCATCCCGGTAAGCCTTAAAATCCTGTTTAACAATATTACCGAATGTTGATTCCGCTGCACCCGGAGGAGGCCCGTAATTATTCGCTAAGTCAAAATGAGTAATCCCATTATCAAAAGCAGTATGCAAAATTTGGCGACAACTTTCATAATCATCTGTTTCTCCGAAGTTGTGCCACAACCCCAGTGAAATTAAAGGCAATTTAACGCCACTGTTTCCACACCTGCGGTAATTCATTTTTTCATACCTGTTTGCATCGGGTTGATAAGCCATAATTTTTTTGCTTAGGAAGGTGAAGAAATACCTTTTTCACAAAACTAACGCCTGAATAATAAAAAAACCAAAGTAAAGATCAGAAAGAAAAGCAGGGAGAGGTAAAAACGAGGAAATTTATTTCAGAGGAATAAAATGTTGAAAAATTACAACTGCAATTTTATTTCTTCATTGCTTTTATCAAAAAAGTGAAACTCGGTGAGATGGTAATTCGAATTAGATCGCACTCTTATTTTTTCTTTAAACTTCATACTCCATTTCATTCTCCTTGAAGGGAAGCCTTTAGTAAGATAAGCGTACATGATTGGGTGAACTTCAATGGTTAGCCCTGTATGCTTTTGCATAATCAGATAGCTAAGATTTTTTTCTATTTCATCTTCAAGTACAAGCGTTGAAGAAACTTTGCCCGTACCGCCACAACTCGGGCACAATTCCAGTGTATTGATGTTGGTTTCAGCCTTCATACGCTGCCTTGTTATCTGCATCAATCCGAATTTACTTAAAGGAAGTACGGCATGTTTTGCCCTGTCTTTCCGCATGAAAAGATCCATTTGTTCGGCCAACTTCTTTTTGTTCTCAGGAAGTTTCATATCGATGAAATCAACCACGATAATTCCTCCAATATCTCTTAATCTTAATTGCCTTGAAATTTCTGCGGCTGCTTCAAGATTGGTCTCCAGGGCATTTTGTTCCTGGTTATTGCCTACACTTTTATATCCGCTGTTGACATCAATTACATGCAACGCTTCTGTATGTTCAATAATAAGATAAGCACCGCTGGGAAGGTTCACTGTTTTGCCAAAGGAAGCTTTCACCTGTCGTGTAACCCCATAAGAATCAAAGACGGGTGAACCGTTACTGTGAAAAGAAAGAATATCTATTTTGTCAGGAGCTATCCTTTGAAGATACATTTTGGTATCGTTATAAATATTTTTATCATTTACAACTATTTTATTAAAATCTTCTGTAAGCAGATCCCGAAGAATGCTGTTTGTTTTTCCTTCTTCCGCCAAAATCTTGGCAGGAGGAACTGCGTCTTTAAGATTTTTTTGAATGTTTTTCCAGGTGGCGGTAAGGCCTAATAAATCTTCATGAAGTTCACTGGCTGGTTTGCCTTCCGCCGCAGTACGAACAATCACACCGAAGTTTTTTGGTTTTACAGCCTCAATAATCTTTTGCAATCTTTTCCTTTCATCAGAAGAATGAATTTTCCTTGAAACAGCAATAATATCATTGAATGGAGTAAGAACCACATAGCGGCCGGGCAATGAAATTTCACAACTCAAACGCGGGCCTTTGGCAGCAATGGGTTCTTTTAAAATCTGTACCAGAATATTAGGCTTCCCGCTTAAAACTTCGGCGATTTTTCCGGTCTTTACGATTTCCGGTTCTACCTGGAAGTTTTCAAAATTCAATCCTGACGGCGTATTATCATTCATGGCCGCTTTTGTAAATTTCAATATAGAACGGATGTAAGGGCTAAGGTCAGAATAATGCAAAAAAGCATCTTTTTCAAAACCAACATCAATAAAAGCGGCATTAAGCCCGGGTATCAATTTCTTTACTTTTCCTAAATACAAATCGCCGACCCCAAAGCTTGAATTTGCATTTTCATTATGCATTTCAACAAGCTTTCTATCCTCAAGAAGGGCTATTTCAACTGCCTGTGGGGCAGCATTTATAATAAGTTCCTTGTTCAAACTTAAATTCTTTAATCAGTTTTAAAACAAACAGAAGGAAAGGATAAAGCCGGGTTACCGGCGTGCGAAAGTAAAAGTAAGTAAATAATTACCTCTTCTTATGACGATTCTTTCTTAAACGCTTTTTACGCTTGTGAGTAGCGATCTTATGGCGTTTTCTTTTTTTACCGCAAGGCATAAATATTTTTTTTAATAATTTTATAATAAAGACAAATAAAATGTATTTTATTTGTCACTGATACCAATTATTGGTTTTCTTTCAATACTTTTATTCGCTTATCAATTTCCTTCGTGAATGCCGGATTATTTACTAAATGTTCACTCTGTTCGTACCACTTAATTGCGTTCTGCTTATCGCCGGCAGCCGCATATGCATCAGCAAGCCAGGAAACAGCTTCAATGTTGTGTGGATCAAAATCCACTACCTTTTTCAGCCTTTCAATGGCTTTGTTGTACTGATTTGAGATCACTCCACCAATTCCGAGAACCAATTGCGCTTGCATGTTATTGGAATCCTTCCTCACAACATCCAGCAATTGCTGAATTCCTTTCATTGTCTGCTGCGCGTTTCCTATCATTCCTTCACCATAAACATAACAACTTCCTAATCCTACTTTAAGATCATTATTATCAGGATCAAGCTTGAGTGCTTTCTCAAAAAGTGAAGCGGCGATTTGAGCTTCCCAGACTTTTTGAGCCGGATTATCCTCCCTTTTCATATTCTCTAAAATCAATCGGGCTGCAAAGGTGAGCTTTTTTTCTGAATTATCCAACTTGGCTGCTTCACTTAAATAATAAGCATACGGTACAAATTTACCGGCAGAATCTTTCCAAAAATTAGCAAGATTGGTATATTGATTTACCCCCTGGTGTTTTAGATCACCACGGGTAATATCGTTTTCGATTTTTGTAACGTATAGCAATTGATTGGCTGACAATTGTTGCTTGTCGGCGCTAAGAGTATCCTTAATATTAAATTGCGGAGTTTCAGCCTTGGCCATCGAAGGCATTTCCTTTTTTGTGGTAGCTGTTTTCCCGAAGAAAAAAAGTACGAATACTAACACTACACCTGCTCCTGCTAAAATAATGCGTTTATTCAAATCTAAATCTGTATTTTTTACAAGGCTGCAAAGTTAATATATTACTCGCTTTTAGGGAAGATCCTTTTCTTTAATTTGCTCAACAAATTCTTTTGAAGGTTTAAAGGCAGGAATATAATGTTCAGGAATTTCAACTGCTGTATTTTTTTTGATATTGCGGCCTATTTTTGCGGCTCTTTTTTTCGTGATGAAACTTCCAAAGCCCCTGATGTAAATATTTTCACCTTCACCAAGTGATTTCTTTACTTCCTTGAATAAGTTTTCAAGTGTAACGAGAACATCTACTTTTGCTATCCCCGTGTTTTCTGATATCCGGTTAATTAAATCTGCTTTTCTCATTTTAAACTCTTTTTTAGTTAGATGAAAATTAAAATGTGTTATAAAGATGCTTCAACCAGGTATGACAAATTTAACAATCTTTATTGTAATAACCTGCTATAATATCTTTTGTGTATTTTTTTTTTTTTGATTTTTCCAGAAATGAGCATTTGTTATAATTAAAATCAATTAAAATATTAGTTATTTCGCTTAAATGGAAAACCAAAAATTCTTCTCTAAAACGCTCCTGCAATGGAACGAAACTGAAAATAACAGGCAGATGCCTTGGAAAGGCGAAAGCAATCCTTATAAAATTTGGATAAGCGAAATTATTTTGCAACAAACAAGAGTGCAGCAGGGAATGGATTATTATAACCGGTTTATAAAAACTTTCCCTGACATACGATCTCTTGCAACAGCTCCTGAAAAAAAGATCTACAAAATTTGGGAAGGCCTTGGTTATTATTCAAGATGTAAGAATCTGATTGCCAGCGCACAATTAATTCATAAAAAGTTAGCCGGGGAATTTCCAAAAAAATATAAAGATATTCTGGCTTTAAAAGGAATTGGAAGTTACACGGCTTCGGCAATTGTTTCATTTGCTTATAATCAACCTTTTGCGGTTTTAGATGGAAATGTTTTCAGAGTTTTATCAAGATTTTTTGGCGAAGAAATTCCTATAAATACCACCGAAGGAAAAAAATTTTATGCCATTCTTGCTCAATCACTTCTCAATAAAAAACAACCCGGAAAATACAACCAGGCTTTGATGGATTTTGGGGCGGTTATTTGTAAACCCGCTACTCCGCTATGTTCTCAATGTCCATTACAAAATAAATGTGTGGCTTTTCTAAAAAATAAAGTGTCGGTTCTACCGGTAAATACAAAAAACATCAGGATAAAAGAAAGGTTTTTTAATTATTTGGTTGTTGAGTATGCAAACCAGTATTATGTCCATAAAAGAACCGGGAAAGACATTTGGCAAAATTTGTATGAATTCATATTAATTGAAACAAAAAAGCTGTTTGACGAAAGTTCCCTGGCAGTAAACGAAGAAATAATTAAGATCTTAAATCAGCGCGATTTTATAATTAAATCTGTCTCCCCCCAAAAAAACCAAAAGCTCACTCATCAAATTATTTCAGGGCAGTTTATTCACATAGAAATAAAGAGACCGCTGGGAAATAAAGAATACTTCCAGGTAAACAAAAAGCAGCTGAATTCACTTCCATTTCCAAAATTTATAGCCTCTTATTTAGCAGATAAAAATGTATCTTTAAATTGAATTTAGTTTTTTAATGGAGAAAAATACGGTTATGCGTGGAGTTAATAAAGTGATGTTAATTGGCAACCTTGGTAAAGATCCCGACATTCAATATCTTGAGGGAAATATTCCTGTATCAAAATTTCCATTAGCTACGACAGAAACGCACAAAGACAAGAACGGCAAATTAATTTCTCAAACAGAATGGCATAATATTGTGCTTTGGCGGGGGCTTGCGGAACTTGCTCAAAAATATTTACACAAAAGTAGTCTTGTTTATATTGAAGGTCGTTTAAAAACAAGGTATTGGGAAGACAGGGAGCATAACAAAAAAGTAGCTACAGAAATTATCGCTGATAATCTGATTATGCTCGACAAACGATCTGATATGAATCCTGAAGAAACGCAACATTTAGATGAGAATCGTGAAGCTGATGATGGAGACACTGAAAAAGATACTTAAACAATCTTAAGGGCAAAATTATTATTAATTAAATCTCTATTTAGATTATAACCGGTCATCAAATAGTTATCAATTGCTTACAATTATAGCCATTACATCTGCATCTGCCAGCACAATCCTGTTCTTTGTTTTGTTGGTACTTTTCGTTTTGTCTTTTCTTTTTTCAGGATCAGAAATAGCATTCTTTTCATTGACACTGAAGGACATCAATATGCTTAAGACCCGCAAGCAGCCTTCCTATAAAAGAATTGTCTCCCTGCTGCAAAATCCAAAAGCACTGATGGCCTCACTGCTTATAGCAAGCAGCTTTGTGAACATAGGAATTATTTTAATTTCTAACCTCCTTTTAGATCAATGGATCGATCCACTTGGATTTCACAATATTATTAACTTCATTATCAAAGTATTGGCCATCACGGCCATATTGGTTTTATTTTGCAAGGTACTTCCTAAAGTATGGGCAACGCATCACAAGATTTGGTTTGCCTCCACTGCATCTTTAGTTGTTGAAATATTTAATAGCATCCTTCACAAAATAAGCCTTCGACTCGTTGCTTTTAATACCTCTATTGAAAGAATGTTTCATTCAGGCAACATTACCAAAGAAGATTCTCAACTTGATGATGCTATTGACCTGTTGCCTGATAATAAAGCGTCGAGCGAAGAGAAACAAATTTTAAAAGGTATCCGTAAATTCAGCAATACTACTGTTAAACAAACGATGCGGCCCAGGCTGGATGTGAGTGGTATAGAATCTTCTGTTTCATTTAGCACACTATTAAGTAAAGTAAAAGAATTTTCTTACTCAAGATTACCGGTTTATAAAAAGAACCTGGACGAGATAGTTGGAATTCTTCATACAAAAGATTTATTGCCCCACATTCATCAAGAGGAACTTGACTGGCACCCTTTAATGCGTACAGTTTTCTATGTACATGAACAAAAATTAATTGAAGACCTTTTACAGGATTTCAGAAATAAGCGAATACACATGGCGGTTGTGGTTGACGAGTTTGGTGGCACTTCGGGTATCATCACTTTAGAAGATATTATGGAAGAAATTATTGGTGATATACAGGATGAGTTTGATGATGAACAATCCGGCAATAAAAAGATTGATGATTATAACTATGTTTTTGAGGGCAAAACCATGATCAATGATCTTTGCAGAATTCTGAATATTCCCACGCATACATTTGACCTGATTCGTGGAGAAAGTGATTCGCTTGCAGGCCTCATCCTGGAAATCGCAGGGGAATTCCCTAACGTAAATCAATCGTTCGAAACTAACAATTATATTTTTACTGTACTGGAGATCAATAAAAACCGAATTGCAAAAGTGAAACTTACTTTAAAACAGAAAAAGGAAAAATAAATCATCTTATCTTGGGAAAAAATTGCCGAATGCTGCGTTTATTTTTTTCAATTTTTGTTTGTTTACTGTGTTTAAGTTGTAATTCAAATTACACTTCAAAGAAAGAAGGATATTTTAAGATTGATTTTCCCAAAAAAAAATACACAACTTTTAATGAGCCCGGATATCCATACACGTTTGAATATCCGGTGTATGCACGCATAGCAAAGGATTCGTCTTATTTTGCTGAAGGCGCAAAAAATCCTTATTGGATCAATATCGAGTTTCCATCTTTTAACGCAACCATCTTCATTAGCTATAAACAAATTGGAGGAATTTCCGCCTATAAAGTAAAAAAATCTGATGGCAGCTATAAGGATTCTGTTGGAGTAAACAGTTTTGAAAAAATGGTGAATGACGCTTATAATCTTACTTATAAAAACGATGTAAAAGCTTATTCGATTGAAGATAGCCTTATGCATACTCCAAACAATATCACCGGGGTATTTTTTAAAGTGTCAGGCAACGTAGCTACTGCAAAACAATTTTTCCTTTCCGATAGTACTTATCATTTTTTGAGAGGCGCATTATATTTTGATGTAACGCCCAATGAAGATTCACTTCGTCCGGTTAACGCTTTTTTGCAACAGGATATGAAACATTTGATCAATACTTTACAATGGAAGTAGCGCTCCTTTCTTCCATATAAAGATTCAAAAATTTTACTAAAAATGCCAATGCCTGTTTAAAAGGTTTTAGCTTTACAATTTTATAAAAATTTGTTTATGGAAAACCGCTTGAAAGAATTATCAGGCCAGTTAGAAGGAGATTTTTTTACAGATGATACGATGAGAATGTTGTATGCGACTGATGCTTCCGCTTACCAGGAAAAACCTTTGGCTGTAGCGATACCAAAATCAGTTGACGATCTCAAAAAATTAATTGCTTTCGCTAAATCAAATCAAACTTCACTAATTCCAAGAACAGCCGGCACTTCACTTGCCGGCCAGGTTGTGGGTAGTGGCATTGTAGTTGATGTTTCAAAATATTTTACAAAAATAATTGAGGTAAATAAAGAAGAACAATGGGTTCGTGTGCAGCCTGGCGTCATAAGAGATGAACTAAATATGTTTTTAAAACCGTATGGTTTATATTTTGGCCCGGAAACATCAACAGCCAATCGTGCAATGATTGGTGGAATGGTCGGCAATAATTCCTGCGGATCCAATTCAGTTATTTACAGAAGTACAAGAGAACATTTGCTGGAAGTGAATGCGTTGCTGAGTGATGGAACTGAAGCTGTTTTTAAATCAGTAAATCTGGATGAATTTCATCAAAAGTGCGAAGGCAATACTTTGGAAGCTTCTATCTACAAAAATGTAAGAAGCCTCCTGAGTAATTATGACAACCAGCAGGAAATAAGAAAAGAATTTCCGAAGAAAAGTGTTGAAAGAAGAAACACCGGTTATGCATTAGACATTTTGTTGGAAACCGCTCCTTTTGTTGCGGGAAAAGAAGATTTTAATTTTTGCAAATTAATTGCCGGTTCTGAAGGCACACTTGCTTTTATTACTGAAATAAAATTGGATGTGGGGCCATTGCCGCCAAAAGAAACAGGTTTGTTGTGTGTTCATTTTAATTCAGTTGACGATGCTTTGCGGGGAAATCTCATCGCTTTAAAACACAAGCCACTCGCAAGCGAATTGATCGATCATTATATCCTGGAATGCACAAAAGATAATATTGAGCAAAGCAAAAATCGTTTTTTTGTAAAAGGAGATCCTGAAGCGATTTTAGTAATAGAATTTTCAGGGCTTACTCGTGACGATATTACCCAGATTGCTGCTGAATGTGAAATTGAAATGCGCGCCGCGGGTTTGGGATATCATTTTCCTTTATTATTTGGGGATGATACAAAAAAAATATGGACGTTGCGTAAAGCCGGTCTTGGTTTGTTAGGCAATTTACCCGGCGATGAAAAAGCCGTTCCGGTGATTGAAGACACTGCAGTAGATACCGCCGATCTTCCCGCCTATATTGAAGACTTCAATAACATTTTAAAGAAATACAGTTTGCATGCTGTTCACTACGCACATGCTGGTTCAGGAGAATTGCATTTAAGGCCTATCCTGAATTTAAAAACTACAGAAGGAAATCATCTATTCAGAATTATTGCGCAGGAAATTGCGACACTGGTAAAAAAATACAATGGTTCTTTGAGTGGCGAACATGGTGATGGAAGGCTTCGTGGCGAATTTATCCGGCAAATGGTAGGAGAAAAAAATTACGAATTATTTAAAGACATTAAGCGTAGCTGGGATCCTGATAATATTTTTAATCCGAATAAAATTGTCGATACGCCGCCAATGAATACAATGCTCAGGTATACCCCGGGGCAAAAAACTCCTGATTTTAACACCGTATTCCGTTTTTACAAACAGGATATACTGCAACATGCTGAGCAATGTAATGGCACTGGTGATTGCCGTAAAACTCATCTGTCCGGCGGCACCATGTGTCCTTCGTATATGGCCACAAAAAATGAAAAAGATACAACAAGAGCAAGAGCCAATATTTTAAGGGAATTCCTTACCAGTTCTACAAAAATGAATCGGTTTAATCATGAAGAGATTCATGAGGTAATGGATTTGTGCCTGAGTTGCAAAGCATGTAAATCAGAATGTCCTTCCAACGTAGACATGGCGAAATTGAAGGCTGAATTTCTTCAACATTATTATGATGCTAACGGAATTCCGTTTCGTTCAAAACTCATCGCCAATTTTAATAAATCGGCGAAGTTGGGTTCGATAGCTCCGGGCTTTTATAATTTCATGGTGAAAGCGCCACTGGTAAGTGATTTGGTAAAACGGTTTTCAGGATTTGCGACAAAGAGATCGATGCCAACTCTTTATAAAACTACGCTGAAAAAATGGTATGAGAAAAGAAAAGGAAAGAGTAACTGTAATGGACAAATGCAAAAAAAGAAAGTTTATTTATTCTGTGACGAGTTTACAAATTATAACGATACAGAAATCGGCATTAAAGGTGTTTTATTGTTAGAGAAACTTGGCTACGAAGTGGTCATTCCAGACCATGAAGAAAGCGGAAGAGCTTGGTTGTCGAAAGGACTTGTGAGAGAAGCAAAAAAGATTGCTAATAAAAATGTTGCCACTTTAAGTAAAATCGTTACCGCTGAAACACCGTTGATTGGCATAGAACCAAGTGCGATTCTTACTTTCAGGGATGAATATATTGATTTGGCAGTCGATGAAAATTTCGCGGCAGCAAAAGAATTGGCAAAAAATGTTTTTATAATAGATGAATTTATCGCGAAAGAGATCGAAACAGGAAACATTAAAAAAAGTTCGTTTACTACTGAAAAGCGCCACATCAAACTTCACGGCCATTGTCAGCAAAAAGCTTTGTCATCCGTTGCACCATCAGTAAAAATGATGTCGCTGCCTGAAAATTATTCTGTAGAAGTGATTCCTTCAGGATGTTGTGGTATGGCAGGTTCCTTTGGTTATGAAAAAGAACATTACGATATATCAATGAAAATCGGCGAACTGGTTTTATTTCCCGCGGTGAGAAGTAAGGAAAAAGAAGTAATCATTGCTGCACCTGGAACAAGTTGTCGCCACCAGGTGAAAGACGGAACAGGTGAAATAGCGCTGCATACTGTGGAGGTTTTGTATGATGCATTGGTGTGATTCATCCCGCCCACCCTTCTCTATCCAAACTCCTGTATTGAATGGCTTCGGCAAGATGCTCAGGTTTTATTTCATCGCTTCCGGCAAGATCGGCAATCGTTCTACTCACTTTTAAAATGCGGTCGTAAGCGCGCGCCGAAAGATTTAATTTTTCCATCGCCACTTTTAGAAGATTCGCTCCTGCAGTTGAAATGACACAAATTTCTTTCAACATTTTGCTGCTCATTTGCGCATTGCAATAAACACCAGGATTCTCTTTATAACGTTCTGCCTGTTTTTCCCTTGCCCGAATTACGCGCTCGCGAATGCTTTCACTTTTTTCAAAATTTTGGGTAGAAGATAGTTCACTGAAAGCGACAGGAGTGACTTCAACATGAAGATCAATCCGATCTAGCAAGGGACCGGAAATTTTATTCAGATATTTTTGAACAGCGCCGGGCGGACAACTACATTCTTTTTCAGGGTGATTATAATAGCCGCAGGGGCAGGGATTCATCGAAGCGATCAGCATGAAACTAGAAGGAAAATCAAGCGCTACTTTTGCCCGTGAAATTGTAACCCTTCGTTCTTCCATCGGCTGGCGCATTACTTCCAAAACTGTCCTTTTAAATTCAGGCAATTCATCCAAAAACAAAACACCATTGTGCGCTAAAGAAATTTCTCCCGGTTGTGGCATTCCGCCGCCTCCTACCAATGCCACATCAGAAATAGTATGATGCGGCGAACGAAAAGGGCGTTTTGAGATCAATGTTGCATCTTCAGGAAGTTTACCAGCAACACTATGAATTTTCGTAGTTTCCAATGCTTCCTGCAAAGTGAGTGGCGGAAGAATTGTTGGTAAACGCTTTGCCAGCATGGTTTTTCCGGCACCCGGCGGCCCTATCAAGATAGCATTATGTCCACCTGCCGCTGCAATTTCCAAAGCACGTTTAATATTTTCCTGGCCTTTTACATCACAAAAATCTATTTCAAAATCGCTTTGAGCATTCGCAAATTCTGCGCGTGTGTCTACGGTTGTTGGTTGAAGAGAATTTTCATCTATAAAAAAATCAATTACATCATTGATATGACTCACGCCATACACATTCAGCTTGTTTACCATCGCCGCTTCACGTGCATTTTCCTTTGGAAGAATTAATCCTTTAAAATTTTCTTTTCTTGCCTGTATCGCAATCGGAAGTGCACCTTTAATTGGCCTCACCGTTCCATCTAAACTAAGCTCGCCCATTATTACATAATCAGTCAACTTTTCTGCGTTTTCCAATTGTTCGCTTGCACCTAAAGTGGCCATCGCTATTGGCAAATCAAACGCAGTTCCGCTTTTACGAATATCTGCGGGCGCAAGGTTTACCACAACTTTTATTCGAGGGAAATGATAGCCATTGGCTTTGATAGCACTTTCCATCCGTTCCAGACTTTCTTTTACGGCATTATCAGCAAGGCCAACAATAGTGGTGTATTTTCCGGAACTTACATTTACTTCTACTGTAATCGTAATAGCTTCAACCCCATAAACAGCACTTCCGAAAGTTTTGACTAACATGAAATAAAAAATTGATGGCAATGAAATTACTGAAAAAAATTGCGAATCAATTTGCAGAGTTAAAAATCTTTGCTATCATAAATTTTCAAGTAGGTCAATTACTTTTTCTTTTTTGAGGATCAGGTATCCCAAACGGTCATTACTTACACCATTTTTTAAATGATAATTAAAGATTAGTTTTTCATCCATCACCTTTGTTTCGAAATATTTGAAATCTATATTAGAATAGTTTTTTAAATTCTCGCTTATCTCATACAAATGTGTAGACAAAATAAATAGCGACCGTTTTATTTTAATGAGACCCTCAATGACAACTGTACTGCATTTCATCGCATCTTCCACATTCGTTCCTTTAAATAATTCATCTATCAGGATTAACCATTTTCTTTTATCGTTGACTTTTATAATTGTCTTTTTTACGCGTTGCACTTCATTATAAAAAAAACTTTCTCCTTTTGAAATATTATCTTCTACATTGATGTTGCTAAGTAAACCGTCAAACAAAGAAAGCTGCATATTTTCTGCAGGAATGCCCATACCTATATGCGCTAAAAAAACCGCGCTTCCCACTGCCTTTATGAATGTGCTTTTGCCCGCCATATTTGCCCCGGTGAGAAAAATAAAATTATTATTTTGGTTTAATTCCACATCGTACGCTACCGGTTCCGGTAACAAAATATGATACAACTGCCCCGCCTTCAAAACCGGTTCATCAGAAGGAATGAAAACCGGAAAAGTCAATTTAAGTTCTTTTACTGCCATCGCCATTCCGTACCACGCATCTAATTGCGAATAAATATCTATTAACTCAAAAAAATATTGCTTGTAATGGTAACGGATAAAATAAGCAAACGAAAGCATTTCATGATTAAAAAAATCTGATGCCTTTTCTTTGGTAGAAAGATGTTGGAACTGGTGCTTTTTAATCAGCACTTCGGCTTTTTGTAAAACTCTTTTTAAGTTCGATGGTGCCTCATCATTCAAAAAAGTGCTTACTATTTGCTGCATACCTTTTATAAAATCAAAAGCATGGCCCATTGAATATTTTATTAAAGAAAAGTCCGGCCCATGAAGCAGTTTATAAAAATAAGCTGAAACCGGCGAAGGCCTTTTTGGAGGATCATCAATGGAACTTTCATAAAATTTATATATCATTAAAACTGAACCATTACTTACTGAAAGTGGCCACTGATCCTGCTTTTCAAGAATTAGCTGTAAAGTTTTCTGAACGTCTTTAATCGAATTAATATCATCTAAAGAATGATTGAAAATGTAGCGAAGTTTTTCCCGACCTCCGGTTGTGCGTGTAAGATTTAGTTTATTGAAAACAGAAAATTCATCTTCATTATTAAATATCGAAAGATCGTTTAATGTGGTTTTATCTGTTTCCATCCTTAGGTTTGGTTTTTAATTCCGGTCAAATTGTAAACGCTGTCCTTTAATAGATTCATCAAAGAAGGAATTTCCATAACCAGGTTTATTATCCTGGTTAAGATAAACACAATTTCCATTTACAAAAGTGTGTGTAATAGCCGCAGGAAAAGTGGCGCCTTCCAGCGGACTCCAACCACATTTATATAAAAGATTTTCTTTTTTTACAGTGGTTATTTGATTAAAATCAGCAATAACCAAATCAGCAAAATATCCTTCTCTCACATATCCGCGATCTTTTATTTGAAAACATTCGGCAACAGCATGGCTCATTTTTTCGGCAATTTTTTCCAAAGAAACCCATCCTTCTTTATAATAATGAAACAGCAATAACATTGGATGTTGCACCAGTGGCAAACCCGAATGCGCATGTTCATAAGGACCTTGTTTTTCTTCCAACGTGTGTGGCGCATGATCGGTTGCAATTACGTCCAAACGATTATCCAGTAAGCCTTTCCAAAGCGCGTCTTTATTTTCTGCAGCTTTTATTGCGGGATTACATTTTATTAAATAACCCAGGTTTTCATAATCGTCAGAAGTAAAATGAAGATGATGAACGCATACTTCAGCAGTAATCCTTTTTTCTTTTAATGGAATTTCGTTGGTAAATAATTCCAGTTCTTTTTCTGTTGTAATATGAAGAATGTGTAACCGGCTGTTGTATTTTTTTGCAAGCGAAAAGGCAAATGAAGATGAAGTATAACAAGCCTCAACATCACGAATTATTGGATGGTCTGAAGGTGACAAAACCGGTTTTATTGCTTTCAGATTTTTGTAATTCTCCTTAATTATTTTTTCATCTTCACAATGAGTAGCAATCAACAATTCACTTTCACTAAAAATTTTATGAAGCGCCGGTTCACTATCCACCAACATATTTCCCGTGCTGGAACCCATAAAAATTTTTACGCCGCAAACTTCATTTTTTCTTTTATTCATTTTTAAAACTTCGTCTGCATTATCATTGCTCACACCCATAAAAAAAGAATAATTAGCCAGCGAATTTTGTTTGGCAATCGCGTATTTGTCTTCGAGCAAATCTCCTGTAAGTGCATTGGGTATGGTGTTTGGCATTTCCATAAAAGAAGTAACGCCACCTGCCACAGCCGCTTTACTTTCTGAATAAATATCTGCTTTGTGGGTTAATCCCGGCTCGCGAAAATGAACCTGGTCATCTATAGCGCCGGGAAACAAATGTTTTCCTGCTCCATTTATTTCAACAACTCTTTCCTTTACATTTACTGATTTTCCTATTCTTTCTATCCGTCCGTTTTTTATATAAACATCCTTTTCAGAAATATTATTTTCATTGACGACAGATATCTGTTTTAAAAGATAATTTTGCATATCTTGAAAATTAATAAATTAATATCCAACTCAATGCAAAATATAAAAAGAGTTATTACTCTGATGGTATTTTTTTACCCGCTAACTATTTTTGCTCAAACAACTTATCTTCCTGAAGGTTCCAAAGAATATCCCATGATTGACCGGCTTGAAATAAAAGCAGGTCAAAATACGCAACTCAATTTTTCTACTTTGAAACCTTACAGTCGCCGCTCCGTGGTAGAAGAAGCTGAATACATTGATAGTGTGAATGCTCTGCCCGGTTCTGAAATCAATTTGACTTCTGTTGATGAGCACAATATTCATTCAATTCTGATGGATAATTCAGAATGGGTAAGCGGTTCCAAAGAAAGTTTTTTAAGCAAAAAATCGCTGTGGAATACTTTTTATGTTACCAAACCAAATCTGCTGGAAGTAAATACCAAAGACTTTTTTCTCGCCGTAAATCCGGTAATTGACCTGCAGGTTGGTGGAGAATCAGGGAATTCTCAGAGCCTTTATTACAACAAACGAGGTGTGACGTTGCGTGGACGAATTGCGAATAAAATTGGTTTTTCAACCACTATTACCGATAACCAGGAACGTGGTCCTTCTTTCTTTGAAAATTATGTTTCAGAACACAGAGCTGTTCCCGGAGTTGGATTTTACAAGCATTTTAAAAGCAACGGTTTTGATTATTTCGACGGAAGAGGTTATCTCACTTTCAACATCACCAAATATATTGATGTGCAATTTGGTTATGATAAAAATTTTATCGGCAACGGTTACAGAAGCCTTTTCTTAAGTGATTTTGGCGACAGTTATTTGTTCCTGAAATTAAATACCAAGATTTGGAAGTTTGATTACGAGAATTTGTTTATGGAATTGATGCCGCAATACACAAAATCAGGCGATAACTTATTAGACAGGAAGTATGCTGCAATGCATCATTTGAGTATGAATATTGGCAAATCGCTAAATGTAGGTTTATTTGAAGGCGTAATTTTTGGCAGAAAAAACAGGTTTGATTTTGAATATTTAAACCCTGTTATTTTCTTAAGACATGTTGAAGGAACGATTGGAAGCCCAGACAATGCTGTTGCCGGAATTGATTTTAAAGCGAATGCAGCCCATCATTTCCAGTTTTACGGGCAACTACTTTTAGATGAATTCCACGTTCATGAAATTTTAAAAAACAATGGTTATTGGGCTAATAAATATGGTTATCAACTCGGTGCAAAATACGTGGATGCATTTAGCATAAAAAATCTGGATCTTCAGCTGGAATCTGACCGGGTAAGGCCTTTCACTTATTCGCATAACGATTCAGTCGCTAATTATACCCATTACAATCAGCCACTGGCTCATCCTCTGGGAGCTAATTTCCAGGAATGGGTGGGAATTTTAAAATACCAGCCTGCAGCCAAATGGTATCTGGATGCGCGCGCGATTTATTATAAACAAGGACTTGACAGTTTAGGACCAAAATTTCGGCAGCAATCCGTTTGAATTGTACACGTCACGTTCAAAAGATTTTGGATATTTTATTGGTGATGGTCGCGAAGTGCAATGTTTCAATGCTTCGCTCACTTTATCTTACGAATTAAAAGAAAATCTTTTTATCGATGCCAATGCGCTGTTTCGCAAGTACACTTCGCTTCCTACCTCCAGCATTTTCAACATCGGCATAAGATGGAATGCAGCAAGAAGAGATTATGATTATTAAGCGATCAGTGAATCAATAAAAAAGAAGAATTTTTATTTAGCCAAAAGCCCGAACATCACGTTCAGGCTTTTATTTTTTAAGAAAAATCTATGTTCTGCTAATAAGATGAAGTAATAAACTTCGCTACATTATCGTGCAGCTTTTTAAGTGATTCAGGATGGAGATAAACCATGTGTCCTGAATAATAATAATTGAATTGAATATTTTTTTGAAAAGAAGCCGGCATAGGTAAGTGTTGCATTTCGTAAACTCCTTCATAAAAAGGAGTTCCTAAATCAAAATATCCCATGTTCAACATCACTTTTAAATCAGGATTATAAATGATAGCATGTGCAAGATCCTTCATGACATTTGGAAAACCCACATAACCACTACGTTTCATATCCCAGGGTCTAACATTTCCAAAAATTTTATAATTCATTCCCTTGCCAAATTTCAGTTCAGTTCTTACATAATTATTAAAGGTAGCCGTGAAAGCAGGGTAGATATAGGAATACATCGGATCATACTCAGAAGTTTCACTTAATGGATCGAAGGCGCTTCCTGAAAACCGGGAATCCAATCGGCCAGTCACTTTGCTTTCATCACCCAGAAGAGCTTGTTCAAATTGTGGCCCGCTCACTCTCAGGTTTGCTTTTCGTATATACGTTTCGGGCAGTCCTGTATAATTGTATAACTTCTCAACTATTTCATTGTATGATGCTGAATCGATTGTCGCACCTTTATTAAGAGCAACCGTATAATCATTCATTGCAAAATGCTCAACTTCTTTTAAAAATCGTTCTATATCCGCCGGTTGATTCGGAAGTTTATGATGGTACCACGCTGTTGCCGCCAGAGATGGTAAAACAAGTTCGTAAGCCTGGTCATCGCCGGGATTATCACTTGCAATATCACTCATGTTTCCATAAGTGAGTAATTGTGAAAGTAAGATAACACCGTTAATGCCTACGCCATCATTCTGCAAAAGATTGACCAATACAGCAGATCTCAATGTTCCGTAACTTTCTCCAAACAAGTATTTAGGTGAATTCCAGCGGTTATAGTCAGAAAGAAATTGAGTAATAAAATCTTTGAAGGTTCTGGCGTCCTGGTCGATTCCAAAAAAGTCTTTTCTATCACCTGCTCCACCTCTTGCCTTCGTGATCACTTCACCAAAACCGGTTCCCGGTGCATCAATAAAAACAAGATCACTGGCATCCAAAAGGCTGTAATCATTGTTGACAGTTTTATACGGTGCCTTTGTCCGTGACGTATCATTGATAAAAACCCGTTGCGGCCCCCATGCGCCCATATGCAGCCAGACTGTAGCGCTTCCGGGGCCTCCATTATAAATAAAAGTTATCGGCCTTTTTGCATTGTCCTTTTCATCATTTTTAAAATAAGCAACATACGACATGCTCACTGTTGGCGTATCGAGATTATTTTTTAAAACCAAAGTCCCGGCGACAGCATCATAATCGATCCTTTTTCCTTCGACGGTAACAGAACCTTGCGTCACAGACTTTTGCGGTTTCCTGTAGTTGATAGCCGTATCTTTTTCGACGTTAACCTTTACGCTGGTGTTTTCTTTCTTTACCTGGGCAAATAGGAGAGGTTGCGCCAGGCTGGCAAGTAGAATACATACTACCACTTTTTTTGATATCATAGATTGATGTTTTTAATTTATTAAGAGAGAAATAAGGTAAAATGCGATGCAGACTCTGCAGTAAAAAGACAAATAAAGAAGATTCTTGTTTGACTGCAGATCACAAAAGAGTTTGCAGAGAGGCTGTTGCAAAATATTCTACATGGCCGCCAATTGAACTTTCTGTTGCAGTTCAATCACACTTTCTTTAAATAAAATATCAGTATCCATAAGGTCTTTCACCGTTTGACAACTGTGAATCACTGTAGTATGGTCTCGGCCTCCGAAGTGTTCGCCTATGGTTTTCAGGGAGTTTTTCGTAAACGCTTTTGCAAGAAACATTGTAATTTGCCTAGCCTGAACAATTTCACGCTTCCTGGTTTTCTGAAGAAGCTTTTCATAAGGCACATCAAAATAATCACACACCATTTTTTGAATGGTATCAATCGTAATCTCCTTCGAAGAGGATTTGATGAAATTTCTTAAAACTTTCTTAGCCAATTCAAGGTCAATTTCCCTTTTATTAAGCGAAGATTGTGCCAACAGGGAAATCAAAGCACCTTCAAGTTCACGAATATTATTTTGGATGTTATAAGCGATATATTTCACAACCTCTTTCGGCATTTCAAGACCGTCATTCTTCATTTTCCTTTCAAGGATCTCAATTTTCGTCTCATAATCGGGTATCTGCAGATCGGCACTTAATCCCCAGCGAAAACGGCTAAGCAATCTTTCCTGAACACCTTCCAAATCTTTTGGTGGCTTATCAGTAGTAAGTATTAATTGTTTGCCACTTTGATGCAAATGGTTAAAGATGGCAAAAAAAGCATCCTGGGATTTTTCAGCCCGGTTAAAAAACTGAACATCGTCTATAATAAGAACATCAATGAGTTGATAAAAATGAATAAAATCGTTGATAGCATTATTTCTTCCGTGATCAACAAACTGGTTGATAAATTTCTCAGAACTTACATACAACACCACCTTATTGTTATGCAAATTTTTCACTTCATTCCCAATGGCTTGCGCCAGATGCGTTTTCCCCAGGCCAACGCCGCCATAAATTACCAAAGGATTAAAAGAAGTAGTGCCAGGTTTTTCTGCCACTGTTTTTCCGGCACGCCTTGCAACCCTGTTACAATTACCTTCAATGTAAGAATCAAATGTATAAGATGAATTTAGCTGCGGATCAATCTGCATCTTTTTAAGACCCGGAATTACGAAACGGGTTCTTAACTGGATTGGTTATAACTAAAGGGAAATCCATTTCGTTGTTTGAATACGACTTGTAACCATGTCCTGGCACATCCATCGTCACCGGTTTATTTTTGCTATTGCCACTATCCATCATAATCCGGTATTCCAGCCTCGCATTTTTCCCTAATTCTCTCTTCAGTGTTTTCGCCAGCAGGTTTACATAATGCTCCTCAATATACTCATAAAAAAATTGGCTCGGAACCTGGATGGTTAAAATATTTTCTTTAAGCAGCACAGGTTTGATTGGCTCGAACCAGGTTTTGTAATGTTGCCACTCAACTATATCCTTTATAATATTGAGACAATTACTCCATACTGTTTCGCAAGCATTATCCATTATTTTCCTTAAGCCGTTTTATTTGTTTTAGAAAAGGTCTTCTGTGGGATTATTGAAAATTGATACAAAAATAATTTGTAAAAATTTTCAATCAACAACAAAGCGAATATCAAAAGAATTTGTTGAAAAAAAAATTTTTTATTCTATGTTTTTTTACATTGAAAATTAATTTTCTTCTTTCAAAAATGAAATACAATTTATTTCCAAATTGTGCCGGATTTTAAAAGGCAATGCTACATTGATTTCACACACAAACCCCCTTTTTTTGGAGATTTAAAAAAAGTTTTTTTCACAGTAATAATGCCCCAAAAATTAATTTTAAAATTTTTATTTAAAATGTGTAAAACATTTTTTGATATATCTCCTTCAATACGTCATCTTTACCGCGAATGGATTTACCTTTAAAAAAAAATTTGAATTACTATGAGTTATGAATTAACAGGAAAATTACTTATAAAATTTGATACTACACAACGAACCGAATCATTTAAAACACGGGAGTTTGTTGTCGAAAAATCTGAAGATATCAGTGGCAAACTGATTACCAACTATATTAAGTTTCAATGCGTGCAAGACCGCACCAGTCTTATCGATCGGTTAAACGTTGGAGATGAAATAAAAGTATATTTCAACATTCGTGGAAGTAAATGGGAAAAAGACGGACGAGTTTCTTACTTCAATAATCTTGACGCGTGGCGCATTGAACAAGTCTTAAAACCAGGTAGCAACTCCGACTCTGATAATGAATATTTTGAACCTTTAGACACCTTTACATCTTCTTCAGAAGATGCAATTGACGATCTTCCGTTTTAAATGAAAAAGTTTTCAGGATAAACACCTGGCACTGAATTTTATGCAACAAAAAATCTCCCTAAAACTTCTGCCAAGTGAAGCAGAAAATGAAACCATTATACTTCAGCAGATTGCCAACATTTCCGGCACAAAATTAACTGCTGTTTCCGGTTACCAAATTCTAAAAAAATCCATTGACGCAAGAGGAAAAACAGTTTCGATTAACCTCACAATCAATGCGTTCATCAACGAACCTTTTCAGCAAAGAGCTTTACAAGAATTTGATTTTAAAGACGTAAAAAATTCTCCTAAAAAAGTAGTGATCATAGGCAGCGGGCCGGCTGGAATTTTTGCTGCTTTACAGCTTCTTGAAAAAGGAGTAAAACCGGTTATTGTAGAAAGAGGAAAAGAAGTAAGAGCAAGAAGAAGAGATCTTGCTCTTTTAAACAAAGAAGGGATTATAAATCCTGAAAGCAACTATTGTTTTGGCGAAGGGGGAGCCGGCACTTACAGCGATGGGAAATTATATACGCGCAGTTCAAAGCGCGGTGATATTAACCGCGTATTAAATCTTTTTGTTCATTTTGGAGCAAGTGAGAATATTTTGTACGATGCACATCCACATATCGGCACCAACAAACTTCCCGCTATTATAACTGAAATGCGCAAACACATTTTGGACTGTGGCGGCGAATTTCATTTTGAAAAAAAAGTAGTTGATTTTGTGATTGAAAAGGATGAAATAAAAGCAGTAAAAACTTCGGATGGCGATATTTTATCAGGAGATTCTTTTATCCTTGCCACCGGTCATTCTGCAAGAGATATTTTTGAATTGCTCCATAAAAAAAATATAGAAATTACAGCCAAGCCTTTTGCATTAGGTGTGAGAATTGAACATCCACAAGAGTTAATAAATTCTATCCAATACGGAACAAATAATCGCCAAAAAAGTTTTCTTCCACCTGCTTCTTACAGCCTGGTGGAACAAGTGGAAGGGAGAGGCGTTTTTTCGTTTTGCATGTGTCCTGGCGGCATCATTGCTCCGGCTTCTACCAATCCAAATGAGTTAGTCGTAAATGGCTGGAGCCCTTCAAAAAGAAACAATCCTTTTGCGAACAGCGGAATGGTCGTTCAACTGGAAATTGAAGATGTAAAAAAATCAATAAGCAATGAGCAATGGGCAACAGACAGAGATTCTCCATTGCTAATGATGGAATTCCAAAAAATAGTCGAACAAAAAGCGTTTGAATTTGGAGGTGGAAAATTTGTGGCGCCCGCACAAAGAATGGTTGATTTTACAGAAGATAAATTCTCCTCTTCATTACCAAAATGTTCTTATCTGCCGGGAATTGAATCAGCTTTATTGAAAGACGTATTGCCACCGTTTATTAGCAGCAGGTTAAAAACCGCATTTGGTGTATTTGACAAAAAAATGCCCGGAAAAAATAAACACAACGGATACTTTACGAATGAGGCAGTTTTAGTAGCTACGGAAAGCCGCACTTCTTCTCCGGTAAGAATTCCGAGTGATGAAAACTTGTTACATCATCCGCAGGTGAAAAATTTATTTCCATGTGGCGAAGGCGCGGGATATGCCGGAGGAATCGTAAGCGCAGCAATGGATGGCCAACGAGTTGCTATGGCTGTTGCAGAGATGAAATAAAAAACCTTGATAAATCTGGCTTTACTGCAAACACTTACCATTATTAAAACTTTATATTAAATATTGTGACGCTTTAGCCGTCTTTAATATCTTCGCATTTACTAAAATGCCAGCGGCAAAAAATATTTCATTTCAAAAAACAGCAATGGCAATACTGGAATTACAAAATCTAAAAAAATATTACGCTACACAAAAAGCGGTAGATGATATCAGTTTTTCAATCCCTGAAGGAAGCATATTTGGTTTGCTTGGCCCGAATGGCGCCGGGAAAACTACTTTGCTGAGAATGATAACAGGTATTTTTTATCCTGACAGTGGCCAAATCTATTTTGAAGGAAAAAAATTTAATCCTGTTGAAGATATTCCAAAGATTGGCTACATGCCGGAAGAAAGAGGTCTCTATAAAAAAATGAAGATTGGCGAACAAGCTTTGTACCTGGCGCAATTAAAAGGAATGAGCCGGCGCGATGCCATGAAAAAAATTAAGGAATGGTTCGTAAAATTTGAAATGCAAAGTTGGTGGAACAAAAAAGTAAATGACCTGAGTAAGGGAATGGGACAAAAATTACAGTTTGTTACTACCGTTCTTCATGAACCCAAATTGTTGATTTTAGACGAACCTTTCAGTGGCCTTGATCCTGTAAACAGCAACCTGATAAAAGACGAAATTTTTAAGCTGGCCAAAAAAGGAACGACTATAATTTTCAGTACGCACCGGATGGAACAGGTAGAAGAAATTTGTGATCATATTGTATTGGTAAATAAAGGCAAGAAAATTCTTGACGGAACGGTGAGCCAGATAAAAGAAGATTTTAAAGAACACATTTTTAAAGTAGGTTTTGAAGAATTGCCGGAAAACTTTACCAGCGACTCTTTTGACGTGATCAATTCAAGAGGAAATTTTTTAAATGTAAAAATTAAAGATGGGAATAAGCCCGCACAGGTTTTACAGGAATTTTTAAATCGTCAGGCATCCATTATTTCTTTTAATGAAGTGCTTCCATCGCTTAATGAAATTTTTATCAGGCAGGTCCAGGAATTAAAGACTGAAGGGCAGCATCAGGTAACGTATTAATTCAACTAATAACATTACAATGAATAAAATTTGGCTGGTAATTAAAAGAGAATATTTAACAAGAGTCCGAAACAGGACATTTATTCTTTCCACTATTTTACTTCCATTATTTTTTATAGGATTTATTTTCGCTTCCGCCTATTTTTCCGCGACCAGTACCGAAAAACAAAAGGTGGCGGTATCTGACAGTAACGGGATCTTTAAAAACAGTTTTCAAAACAGCGATTTAGTTACCTATGAATTTCCAGCGGATGTTAATGCGGATAATTTTAAAGAAAAGGGTTATTCTGCTTTTTTAAAAATCCCCACTGATTATAATTCCGGCACTGATTCTATTGCTTTAATTTCAACAAAACAGTTAGGCTTAGACGCAGAAGATAAAATCAAAAATCAGATTAATACCGCAATAAGAAACCAGGCTTTTTTAAGAAATAATATTGACAAAAAAATCCTTGATTCAATTAATAATATTGATGAAAACAGATTGTATAATTTTCGGACAATTGTAAAACAGGGAAATAAATCCGAAAAATCAAATGCCGCGCTTTCTTATGGAATTGGTTATGGAAGCGGCTTCCTGATCTATATAACTTTGTTCATTTATGGTGCGGCAGTAATGCGTGGAGTAATGGAAGAAAAAATGAACCGTATTGCGGAAGTCATTATAAGTTCTGTAAGGCCGTTCCAGTTAATGGTCGGAAAGATTCTTGGCATTGCTGCTGTAGGCCTTACCCAGTTATTGATCTGGATTGTATTAATTGTTCTTTTGTCTTCAGTTTCTGCTTCATTTTTTTCTGCCGATACGCTGCAACATGCACAAACAATGAACATGACAATGGGTGGTGCGGCTAACAGCTCCGCTGCGGCTAATTTTTTACATGCCCGCAATACATTTTTATCCGCCAATTGGGGACTGATCATTCCTTGTTTCCTGTTTTATTTTATTGCGGGATATCTTTTTTATGCTTCGTTATTTGCTGCTGTAGGAAGTGTCGTAAATGAAGATCCGCAGGAAGCGCAATCTTTAATGTTGCCAATCACGATGCCGATCATTTTGTCGTTTGTGATCATGTCAACTGCTGTTGGAAAACCAGATGCACCAATCGCGGTTTGGGGAAGTATGATCCCTTTGTCATCGCCAATTGTTATGATGGCGCGGATTCCTTCAGGTAATGTGCCGGCCTGGCAAATTGTTGTTTCTATGTTGTCTCTTGTTGTTGGCTTTATCTTGACGACAATGCTTGCCGCAAAAATTTACCGCACAGGAATTTTATTGTATGGTAAAAAAGTAACCTTCCGTGAAATGGGCAAATGGCTTTTCAGGAAATCTTTATGAAAATAATCCGGGCAGCAGCAGGTAAAAGAAAAATCTCAATTATTTATTGATTTACTAACAGGAAAGATTTGTTTTGCACTCACTGTGGCTTTTGCAGAAGGCAATAAAAAACCAAAGGTAGTTCCTACATCAATTTTGCTCCTTACGTGAATTGTTTCTTCATGTGCTTCAACAATATGTTTCACAATTGATAATCCTAAGCCGCTGCCTCCGGCTTTGCGGGCACGCGCAAGATCGGTACGATAAAATCTTTCGAAGATTCTTGACAAGTGTTCTTCCGCAATTCCATAGCCGTTATCTGTAATTTCAACTAAAATTTTCTTTCCGTCAACCTTATAAGCGCTGGCTTCAATCGTTCCATTTTGTTTGCCATATTTCAGCGCATTATCCACCAGGTTGATGATTACCATGCGAATCTTTTCTTTGTCTGCATAAACTGTAAGTGGCAGTTCGCAACCCGCTTTTATAAAACATTTAATATTATTTTCCCTCGTCTTTATTGAAAGCGATTCAAAAACTTCTTTTATAAGATCCTGGATAACAAAGTTCTCTTTCAGCAACAATAATTCGCCACTTTCCAGTTTCGTGATCTGGTCAAGATCTGCTAATAAGTTTACCAGGCGGTCCACATTTTTTGAAGCGTTTTCCAAAAATTTTGAGTTCACTTCATTATTAAATAAAGCACCGTTCAACAAGGTATCCACATAACCTTGTATGGCGAAAATAGGTGTCTTCAGTTCATGTGAAAGATTCAGCAAAAATTCTTTACGGAAAACTTCATTCTTTCTTAATACTTCCAATTCTTCTCTATGCTGAACTGCCCATTGTTCTACATCTTCACTCACTTCGTCGATCGAACTTTGTGGTAAAATATTTTTGTAATAAAACTCTTCTTTCTTGCTTGCTTTGGTTTGATAGATGAGTTTATAAATCAATTTTATTTTACGATAAACAAACCTCTTGACAGTGTTGAAAATGATTAAATAAGAGATAACAAACAATCCAATAAAAAGCAAGAGTGAAGGTTCCCATTCATCTGTGAATAAGTAAAAGCAAAATGCTGCCAGCCCACTTATCGGCAAAGAGGCGACGATACCAACCTGTTGCGGTGAAAAATTTTTTTTAGCAAACATTGTTCTTAATTAGCTGATCGGCTAATTAGCTAATTAGCTAATTATTGCCCTAAAACCCACGCGAAAATCAGCGGCGCTACTATCGTAGCATCGCTTTCAATAATAAATTTCGGCGTATGAATATCCAATTTTCCCCACGTGATTTTTTCGTTGGGAACCGCGCCGGAATAAGAACCGTACGAGGTTGTTGAATCTGATATCTGGCAGAAATAACTCCAGAAAGGAACATCTTCCCATTCCAAATCCTGGTACATCATTGGCACAACACATATTGGAAAATCGCCTGCAATACCGCCACCAATCTGGAAAAACCCAAGGCCTTTTCCGGTTGATAATTCGCGATACCATTCAGTAAGTTGCGCCATGTATTCAATACCGCTTTTCATGGTGCTTGCTTTCAGTTCGCCTTTGATAACATAAGAAGCGAAAATATTTCCCATCGTACTATCTTCCCATCCGGGCACCACAATTGGTATATTTTTTTGTGCGGCTGCAAGCATCCAGCTATTCTTCGGATCAATTTCATAATACTCTTCCAGTACCCCACTCAACAACATTTTGTACATGTATTCGTGCGGAAAATATCTTTCTCCCGCTTCTTCAGCATCTTTCCAAATTTTAAAAATATGCTGCTGCAATCTTCTGAAAGCTTCTTCTTCAGGAATGCACGTGTCAGTAACGCGGTTGTAATGATTTTCCAAAAGGTCCCACTCTTCTTTCGGTGTTAAATGCCGGTATTCCGGAACTCTTTTATAGTGAGTGTGCGCCACCAAATTCATGATATCTTCTTCCAAATTAGCGCCGGTGCAACTGATGATTGCCACTTTATCCTGGCGTATCATTTCTGCAAAAGAAATTCCTAACTCTGCTGTACTCATGGCGCCTGCAAGCGACACCAACATTTTTCCTCCTTCATTTAAATGCGCTTCATAACCCTTTGCTGCATCCATCAAAGAAGCTGCATTAAAATGCCTGTAATTGTGTTCTATAAATTGTGAAACCGGTCCTTTACTCATCTTTAAAAATTTTTGTGCAAAATTAATTTTTTTTAAGCAGATGATTTTTCCGAAAGACTTGTGTTTTGATAAATTAAAAATCCAGCAAATTTGTTTGTTTACTTACAAACTTGTTTTAAAAAATAAAGGCCGTAAGAAACGGCCTCAATTTTTTTAATTTGAATTTAATAATTCCTCCCTGGTTACCATTTATGTACCTTATGGCCAAAATTTCTGTTAACGGCTTGATGAGGGTTTTTAGCATATTGCAATTGCACTTTGCTTATTTCATTTTTACGTTGATCTTGCAAAATGTGAATTTGCCTGCTTTTTCCCCTTTTGCTTAAATGACGATCGTGGGTCACAAAAGCGGTTTTTTGATCAAAGCCGCGATTGATCTTTTCAAGCCTTTCTTCTTTTGCTTTGTTAGAATGGTAAGCAACAATGGAATTAATTTTATTGCTTTTAAAAGCAATGGAAGGACGAGGATGATCATTGCTTATTTTTTGATGATCATTATAAGCGACGCTTTTATGATCAAACGATTGTGCAGATGCGAAACTAATAGTTCCTGCCGCTGCCAAAATAACTGTAAAGAGCTTTTTCATGATTTTAATTTTTAAAAGTGATTCAATGTAATTAAGATGCACTATTGAATCGGGGGTTTAAAAGGTCGGATGGTTATTCGTCGCAGTTTTTCGGCATTTGGTCGCATGCTTTTGCGAACCGCACCTAATTGCCGGCCATTTTGCCTTGCAGATGCTGGTTTATCTGATTACGATTGGGCAAATATGGAATAACCTTTGCGCCCGGTGAAGGAAGAGTTTTGGCTAAGTCCAGGCGAGGTCGTGTAAGATAAAATCCTTTTGAGGAAACGGCACTAACGACTACTTCAATTTCTCATCAAAAAATTCGATCGTCCTTTGCCACGCAAGTTCAGCGGCAGCTTTATCATATCTCGGCGTCGTGTCATTATGAAAGCCGTGATTCACATTTGGATAAATATAGGCAGCAAATTGTTTGTGATTCGCTTTTAATTCTGCTTCATACGCTGGCCAACCGCTGGTTACCCGGTTATCAAGCGCGGCGTAATGGAGGAGCAATGGCGCCTCAATTTTAGGTACGTCTTCAGCATCGGGTTGAGTTCCGTAAAAAGGAACGGCAGCAGATAAATCCGGTAGTCGCACCGCCATCATATTGGCGATCCAGCCGCCGAAACAAAAACCAACGACACCTACTTTTCCGTTACAATCCTCATGATTTTTCAGATAATAATAAGCTGAAATAAAATCTTCCAACATTGAATTTTTATCAAGCTTGCTTTGCATTTCGCGGCCTTCATCATCATTGCCGGGATAGCCACCAAGCGGTGTCAGCGCATCAGGAGCGATGCTGATGAAACCTGAAAGTGCCACTCTTTTAGCCACATCTTCAATGTAAGGATTCAAACCGCGGTTTTCGTGAACCACCACAACGCCACCCAATTTTTTTTGTGCATTCGCAGGCTTCGATAATAATGCTTTAATATCTCCACCGCCTTGGGGTGAATCGTAGTGAATGTATTCAGATGTGATGCGCGGATCATCGGCCTTTACCTGCAATGTATTTTTATAATCTGGCATCAGGAAACTCATCAACGATGTTACGGTAAGTCCGCCCACAGCATAGATCGAAAGTTTTTGCATAAAATCCCGCCTGCTAAGCCGGTTGTGTGCATAAGCATCATAAAGGTCAAACACTTCCTGTTTGATATCTTCTTTTTTTATCTTTTCCATTGTATGATTTTTTACGATTCTAAAGTTAATTATAATTATGCGGAAACCTGTAGCAGGAATGGGTTAAGGGAAACAGCGGGATCATAAAATAAGAATAACCTGAATTTGTTTATTTGCTGTCATTTGTACACTTAAAAAAAATTTTGGTGGAGTAATAAGAAAATCTTTTCTAAATTGCTTTGAAATTTGAAGAAAAGTGTAGGGGGAATTAAATTATTTATCTTTCAAAAATTAAGTACGAATCATGAAAATTTTAAGGGGTTTAACAGCAGTTGTGTCTTTGTTTTTACTAACTTCTTCCTGTAACAATTCTTCGGGAAGTGAAAAAAAGCCTGTTGTGAAGGCAGGTGTAACAAAAACTTCCTGGGGTGAATTTGACGGCAAGCCAGTTTACCTTTTTACTTTGGTTAATGAGAAAGGCGATACTGTAACTATAACAAATTATGGAGCTACCATTACTTCTTTTATTGTTCCCGATAAGAATGGAAACTACTCAAGTGTAGTTGTCGGCTTCGACAGCTTAAAACCTTATTTGCAAATGCCGCCTTACTTTGGAGCTACAATTGGCCGTTACGCAAACAGGATTGGCAATGCAAAATTTACATTGGATAATACTACCTACCAACTTAGGGCTAATGATGGAAAAAATACTTTACACGGGGGTCCGAAAGGATTTGATAAAGTGGTGTGGGATGCTTCTGTTCCTTCAGATAGCATTCCATCTGTTGTATTAAATTATGAAAGTAAAGATGGCGAAGAGGGCTTTCCGGGAAATCTGAACGTTCAGGTTACTTATACATTAAGCAATGATGACGGTTTAAAAATTGAGTATGATGCACAAACTGATAAGCCAACACCACTGAACATGACCAACCACAGTTATTTTAACCTATCAGGAAATGTAAAAAACTCAATTCTAGATGAAACGCTATGGATTGATGCAGATAAATACACACCTGTTGACAATACTTTAATCCCAACAGGAGAAATAAAATCTGTAAAAGGAACTCCGTTCGATTTTACCACTCCTAAAAAGGTTGGCCTCGATATAGATTCAGTAAAAGGAGGTTACGATCATAATTTTGTATTGAACCGGCAAGATTCTACTTCTCTTCAAAAAGCGGCAGAGGTTTCCGATTCTATTAGTGGCCGCAGCCTGGAAGTGTACACTACGCAACCTGGCCTTCAATTTTATACCGGTAATTTCTTAGATGGAAGGTTTAGGAACCATGATGGGAATCCAATAACCAAACATTCAGCATTAACTCTTGAAACCCAACACTACCCTGATTCTCCAAACAAACCTAATTTCCCGACTACCATTTTAAGACCGGGTGAAAAATATCATGAGGTAACAGTATATAAAGTCAAATTAAATCAGTAGATAGCGAGCGCTGTGACTTTTATTTTGATTTGAACAATGAATATGATGAAATGTAATAAGATATTAAGTAAACAAACTTTTTTATTAAGTTTTTATTTTGAGTTGTTTTTTTAAATGAATGGCAAATAATCATGATTATTTGCCGAATAAAAAATAACTGTATTTTTGACAACAATAACGTTATTGCAAATCTTCTTAACACAAAAGAAGCCGCCGCAAAAAATAAAAAAATAATTTTTCAAATAAACAGTTTAATATGCGTATCAATCGATTCCTGCTCCTCTTTGTTGTGATGAGTGCTTTGATGAACACTGCTTTTTCCCAATCAAGTGCCACATTAACTGTACAAACAGATGCTGCAAAAGAAATAATTTCTAAAAACATTTACGGAATGTTTTCCGAACATCTTGGCAGGGATATTTATGATGGGTTTTGGGTAGGAAAAAATTCTCCTATTCCTAATAAAGATGGTATCAGGCTGGATATTGTCAACGCATTAAAAGCAATTAATGTTCCGCTGTTGCGCTGGCCTGGCGGTTGTTTTGCCGATCAATATCATTGGATGGACGGCATTGGGCCGAAGGATAAAAGGCCACAAACAGTTAATAGCAGTTGGGGCGGCGTCACCGAAAATAATAATTTTGGTACGCACGAGTTTATGGAATTGTGCGACCTTATTGGATGCCAGGCTTATGTGGCAGGCAACGTGGGAAGTGGCACAGTAAAAGAAATGTCACAATGGGTTGAATATTTGAATTCACCGCTTGAAAGTTCTATCACCAAAATGCGTCAAGAAAACGGTCGTGATAAACCATGGTATGTTCCTTTCTGGGGCGTGGGAAATGAAAGCTGGGGTTGCGGAGGGAATATGACGCCGGAGGAATATGTAGATTTTTACAGGCGTTATGCTACTTTTTGCCACGATTATCCGGGCGCTCCTTTAAATAAAATAGCGAGCGGCCCGAATGGTAATGATACACATTGGATGGATGTATTGATGAAAAATATTCCTCATGATCTGATGTGGGGTGTTTCTGTTCACTATTACACAATTCCTACGGGAAATTGGGGCCACAAAGGTTCGGCTACCAAGTTCGGTGAAGACGAATACTTTGGGACTTTGAAAAGAGCCCTTGAAATGAAAAAAGTTATCGAGGACGAAGAAGCGGTTATGGATAAATACGACCCTGAGAAAAAAGTGGCAATGGCAGTAGATGAATGGGGTGTTTGGACAGATGTAGAGCCGGGAACCAATCCTGCGTTTCTTTACCAACAAAATAGTCTCCGTGATGCTTTGGCTGCTGCTTCAACCTTAAATATTTTTAATAATCACAGCGACAGGGTAAGGATGGGAAACCTTGCTCAAACTGTGAACGTATTGCAATCACTGGTGCTTACCAAAGGAGCGAAGATGGTCCTGACTCCTACTTATTATGTATTTGATATGTATAAAGTTCACCAGGATGCAAAGTTAATTCCTGTTCAGCTTTCTTCACCTGATTATGTTTCAGGAAACGATCATCTTCCTGCTGTAAATGCATCAGCTTCAAAAGATTCAACAGGCGCTATCCATATTTCACTGGTAAATATTGACCCTTCAAAAACCATAACTGTTCATACTTCTTTTGAAGGAACAAAATGGAATAATGTAACCGGGAATGTTCTTACTTCTGAAAATTTTAATGATTATAATTCATTTGAAAACCCTGGTAAGGTAAAAGTTGCCAAATTTTCAAATGCCAAAAAAGAAAATGACGAACTGGTAGTAAGTATCCCCCCTAAATCAGTGGTGGTATTAGAATTGAAGTAATAAGGAAAAAATTGAATTTTATTTTATTTCATTTTATTTTACCTGGTTCGGGTATAAACTTCAAAAATGAATTGAACAGGTACTGATATTTTTTCTTATCAAGTTTGTAATAATATGCACCCTTTTTTGAGCCTCCTTTATCTTTTTGTTTTTGTTTTAATAACAGACCGGTCGATAAAATTTTCCTACTGAAATTTCTTTTATCAAGCATCGATTCATAAACACCTTCGTATAGATTCTGCAATTGAGGTAATGTGAATTTCGCAGGTAACAATTCAAAAAGTACAGGATGAAAGGCGGCCTTATATCTTAATTTTTCTTTCGCCATCTGGATCATTTGCTTATGATCAAATATCAGTGAAGGAATTTTATTTAAGGCAACCCATTCTGCATGGAAATCGCCACTTAGCTGTTTCTGGTATTTCGAAATATCAATTAAAGCGAAATAAGCAATGGAGGCGGTACGTTCCAGAGGATCTCTATCTGGATCGCCAAAGGCAAACAATTGCTCGAGATATACATTTTCAAGCCCGGTTAACTGTTTTAAAACTCTTTGTGCCGCAGCTTCAAAACTTTCGCCCGGTTGAACAAATCCTCCCATTAAACTCCATCTTCCTTTTGCTGGTTGGAAGCCTCTTTTTATCAACAACAGTTTTATGTCCTGCCCTTCAAATCCAAAAATGATACAATCTACTGCAACAAGCATTCTGTTCTGGCGGTTATAGCGTTTTAGCTCCATCAAGTTGATTTTTTGTAAGGGCAAATAAAATGCAAAAATAGTTCAAAGAATCAAACCAGATAGTAGTTAAAAAAAAACCAGAAAAAAAGAATGAACTTTTATTAATAATTGTACATTTGACAATTAACAGTTTTTACAGACAGAAATTACTTTTCTTTCTTTACGTCGTTTTTTTAAAACATACTTGATCTTAAGCCAATTTTAAAATAAAAGGATGGAGCAAAAATTTGTCATTGGTGTTGACTATGGAACGGATTCTGTGCGGTCAGTTATTGTAAATGCTTTTAATGGTGATGAAGTCGCCTCATCGGTATTTCAATATCCGCGATGGAAGGAGGGCTTATATTGTAATCCTTCAAAAAATCAATTCCGTCAACATCCTTTTGATTATATCGAAGGACTGGAATCAACGATCAGCGATTGCGTTAAGAAAGCAGGCAAAGATGTGGCTTCAAATATTGTCGCTATTTCAGTAGATACAACTGGCTCCACACCCGTCGCGGTTGATAAAACCGGAACACCTTTGGCTTTGCTGCCGGTTTTTGAAAAGAATCCTAATGCGATGTTTGTTCTGTGGAAAGATCATACTGCTACTTCAGAAGCTACGGAAATAAATGAGCAGGCAAAGAAATTTGACATAAATTATTTAAAGTATGTCGGCGGTATTTATTCGTCAGAATGGTTTTGGGCAAAATTACTTCATTTATTGCGGGTGGATGAAGAGGTAAGGTCTGCCTGCTATTCGTTTGTGGAACATTGCGATTGGATTCCCTTTTTATTAACAGGAGGAAATGATATAAATGAAATGAAACGCGGGGTTTGTTCGGCAGGTCATAAAGCGTTGTGGGCAGGAGAATTTGGAGGATTACCCGCCAATGAATTCTTTTCTTCAATCGATCCCTTATTAAATAATTTTACATCCAGGCTTTTCACAAAAACATATACTGCCGATGAACCAGTGGGTAATTTATCAGTTGAATGGGCCGAAAAATTGGGTTTATCAACAGATGTAACTGTGGGCGTAGGTGCTTTTGATGCACATATGGGAGCGGTAGGAGGACAAATAGAACCATACTATTTAAGCAAAGTAATGGGCACTTCAACCTGCGACATGCTGGTTGCTCCGATAGATGAAGTAAAAGATACTCTGGTGAATGGAATTTGTGGGCAGGTGCCGGGTTCTGTTATTCCTGGAATGATGGGAATGGAAGCTGGCCAATCGGCTTTTGGAGATACCTACGCATGGTTCAAAAATCTTTTGATGTGGCCATTAATAAATTTAATTCCTGGTTCTTCGGTTATTGATTCTGAAACCGCTGACAAACTTATTGAAGAAACATCCGGAAAAATAATTACCAGGCTTTCAGAGGAAGCACAGAAACTACCTTTAGGTGAAAACGATGAATTATCTGTCGATTGGTTAAATGGAAGACGAACACCGGACGCGAATCAATTGCTGAAAGCTGCTGTAAGCGGGTTATCTTTAGGAACCGATGCACCGCGCTTTTTTAAAGCCTTGGTTGAAGGAACTTGCTTTGGCGCCAAGGCGATAGTAGAAAGGTTTATTGAACAAGGTGTTCCGGTAAAAGGGCTAATAGGCATTGGAGGAGTTGCCATGAAGTCACCTTACATTATGCAAACAATGGCTGATGTAATGAATATGCCGATAAAAATTCACCGCTCAGAACAAACCTGCGCAACGGGTGCCGCCATGTTTGCAGCAACGGCAGCAGGTATCTATGAGAAAGTGGAAGATGCGATGAATGCAATGGGACGTGGCTTTGATAAAGAATATTTCCCTAACAAAGAGAAAGTAGAAATATACGCCAAACGGTATTTGAAATATCAGCAGTTAGGCCAATTCATAGAACAACAAACAATTTGAGAAAGTGAGCAAATACGAACACATTCAACAGGACGCTTACGAAGCGAATATGCAATTACCAAAATTAGGACTGGTAGTATTTACTTTTGGTAATGTAAGCGCTGCTGATAGAGATCTCGGTGTATTTGCCATTAAACCAAGTGGCGTTCCTTATGAAGAATTGACGCCGGAAAAAATGGTGATTGTTGATTTTGATTCGAAAATTGTTCAAGGAAATTTAAGGCCATCCTCTGATACAAAAACACATGCTGTTTTATACAAACACTGGGAGAGGATTAACGGTATCGTACACACGCATTCTACTTATGCGACTGCCTGGGCGCAAAGCCAGCGCGATATTCCTATTTATGGAACAACTCATGCAGATCATATAACATGCGATGTTCCTTGTGCACCGCCAATGCAAGATGATATGATCGAGGGAGATTATGAGTACCAGACCGGCTTTCAGATTATGAATGCTTTAAAAGAAAAATCATTGAACTACGAGGAAGTCGAAATGATGTTGGTAGGAAATCATGCGCCTTTCACATGGGGCAAAACGGCTGCAAAAGCAGTTTATAACAGTGCAGTTCTGGAAGAAATAGCAAAGATGGCCTACTTAACAGAATCGATTAAAGCAGATGCATTGAGATTAAAGGATGCACTGATAAAAAAACATTATGAACGTAAACACGGTCCGGACAGTTATTATGGCCAGCAGTAAATGAAATTATTTTTTACAATATTAATTGCAATTTTTGCTTCTAACCTTCAGGCACAAACGCTTGCTGCCACACCACCTATGGGCTGGAACAGCTATAATTGTTTTGGTTCTGCAGTGCATGAAGATGAAGTAAAAGCAAATGCAGATTACATGGCAAAGCATTTAAAGCAACACGGCTGGCAATATATTGTTGTTGATTTTCTTTGGGCTTATGATAATCCTCCGGGAAGTACTATTGGCAATCCTTTTCAAAGCAGGCTTAGAGACGGTGCATATATTCCATGGTTAAGTATGGATGAATATGGAAGATTACTGCCAAATGTGAATAAGTTTCCTTCTGCTTTTCCTGATAAAGGATTTAAACCGCTGGCAGATTATGTGCATTCACTTGGATTAAAATTTGGTATTCACGTGATGCGGGGTATTCCGAGGCAAGCGGTTTGGGCAAAAACAAAAGTATTAGGCACTGATGGAATTACTGCTGATCAAATCGCTGATACAGCTTCAATTTGTCCCTGGCTGAATCATATGTATGGGCTTGATATGAAAAAGAAGGGCGCACAGGAATATCTCAACTCCTTACTTCAATTATATGCGTCATGGGGCGTTGATTTTATCAAAGTAGATGACATATCCAGGCCTTACCATAAAGCTGAAATAGAAGGTTACAAAAAAGCTATAGAAAATTGCGGAAGGCCGATTGTATTAAGTTTATCACCCGGGGCTACTCCTGTAAAAGATTCAACCCACGTAATGGCTCATGCTAATATGTGGCGTATGGCTGATGATTTCTGGGATAACTGGAAAGAAATTCTTGGGATGATGAATTATGCAAAACAATGGCAGGGAACAGGCGGCCCCGGCCACTGGCCCGACTGTGATATGTTACAGATTGGAAAGCTCTCAAAACGCGGACCTGTCGGCCCTGAACGCTATAGCCGTTTTACAAATGATGAATTGCGCACACATTTTACCTTCTGGTGTATTTATCAATCTCCTTTGATGATGGGAGGAAATTTGCCGGAAGACCGGCCTTTTGATGATAGCCTTTTATCAAACGATGAAGTAATTGCTGTTGACAAAAATGCAGAACATCCTCAATGTATTTACCAGGATAGCGTTAAAGCCATCTGGATTTCGCACGTGTTAAACAGTAAACAAATAAATATTGCCCTTTTTAATTTAAAGAACGAACCACAAACAATTTCGTTTTCCTTCAAGGAAATCAATTCCTTTAAAAAAGCAGGAATACGAGATGTCTGGAAGAGAAAAGATTTAGGCATTTATAAAAATAAATTTGAGGGAATGGTAAATGCGCATGGAAGTTTGTTGCTGCGTCTTTCACCGGAATAATTTTGAAAAAAGGAATTTGAAAAAAATATTTTTTTCATTAGGAGTAGTTTCCTGAAAAAGAAAATGATGTTCAGTTAGTATCGAATGCATAATTTTTAAAACAAAAGATAAATATTAATCGATGGTGAATCTTAAGAGTCTTGAAGTATGGTTTATTACAGGAAGCCAGCATTTGTATGGAGAAGAAACGCTTAATAAAGTAGCGGAACATTCTCAGATTATTGCAAAATCATTTAATGAGGATTTGCGTATACCCGTTACGATTGTATGGAAACCAACTGTAAAAACACCAGAAGAGATTTATAATACCTGCATGGAAGCTAACACAACAAAGAATTGTATTGGCATCATTGCCTGGATGCATACTTTTTCTCCTGCAAAAATGTGGATTGGCGGATTGAAGATTTTACAAAAACCGTTGTGTCATTTGCACACTCAATTCAACAGTGATATTCCATGGAACGATATTGATATGGATTTTATGAATCTGAATCAAAGCGCTCACGGTGACAGGGAATTTGGATTCATTATGACACGTATGCGTATACGAAGAAAAGTGATCGTTGGTCATTGGCAGGATACAAAAGTGTTGGATGGTATCAATGTTTGGGCCCGCGCTGCTGCCGGCTGGCATGATTGGCAGGGAGCAAAATTTGTTCGCTTTGGCGATAATATGCGTTATGTAGCAGTTACAGACGGCGATAAAGTAGAAGCCGAAATGAAATTTGGGTATTCTGTAAATACTCATGGCATTGGCGATTTGGTAAAAACAATAAACGAAGTTTCTGATGCTGATGTTGACAAACTCTTACAGGAATACCAGGACAATTATACGCTGGCCGGGAGTTTGAAAAAAGGGAATGAAAAACACCAGTCATTAATTGATGCAGCGAGAATTGAATTGGGATTGAAATATTTCCTTGAACAAGGAAATTTTAAAGGTTTTACCGATACTTTTGAAGACCTTCATGGAATGGCGCAGTTGCCCGGGATTAGTGCACAGCGTATGATGGCAGCAGGTTACGGTTTTGCTGCTGAAGGTGATTGGAAAACGGCTGCATTGGTGCGTGCGATGAAAGTAATGGGCAGCGGACTAAAAGGAGGCAACTCATTCATGGAAGATTATACTTATCATTTTAACCCTGATAATCAAATGGTCCTAGGTTCTCATATGCTTGAAATCTGCCCCTCAATTTCTCATGGAAAACCTTCCTGTGAAATTCATCCGTTAGGTATTGGTGGTAAAGCAGATCCTGTGCGTTTAGTCTTCAACGTTAGTGGCGGAGAAGCGCTGAATGCTTCTGTGATTGACATGGGAAATCGTTTTCGTTTATTGGTGAACGAAGTAGTAGCTGTAGCGCCCGTGCATGATTTGCCAAAACTGCCTGTTGCAAGAGTTTTGTGGAAACCGAAACCCGATATGGCAACAGGTTGCGCTGCATGGATATTAGCCGGAGGAGCTCATCATACATGCTTTAGCCAAAACCTAACTGCAGAACATTTAGACGATTTTGCTGATATGGCGGGAATTGAATGTGTGCTCATCAGTGAACAAACAAATATCCGTGATTTTAAAAATGAATTAAGATGGAATGATCTCTCAATAAGATAAAAGACCCAAAAATGCTATATAAAAAGTGAACACTAATCTTTAACCGGTATTCTTTATTCAACAATAAACAATAAAATTATTACCATGCCTAATCTCTTTAACAACTACTTGCTTGACGGCGGATTAATTTCTTTAAACTGGGCCGATTTGCTCATTATCATTATTTATTTTCTGATTGTATTAGGAATCGGGTACTACCTGGTAAAATACACTAAAACCGGTGACGACTTTTTTCTTGCCGGCAGAAAGATGACCATGTGGATTGCCGGTTTGGCTTTTATTTCTGCGAATCTTGGTTCCCTGGAACTGATGGGCTGGGCGGCATCTGCCTACCAATATGGAATTTTAGCCGCTCACTGGTATTGGATTGGTGCTATTCCCGCTATGCTTTTTTTGGGAATTATAATGATGCCATTCTATTATATTTCCAAGACACACTCCGTACCGGGTTATTTAAAATTGCGTTTTGGCAAAAGTTCAAGCATGTTATCCGCCATTTCTTTTGGTTTTATGACCGTACTCATGAGTGGAGTAAACATGTTTGCGATGGCCCTGGTAATGAAAGTTATTCTTGGCTGGAATTTAAATTTCAGCATCTGGGTATCTTCTATTACCGTGATGGTTTACGTTGTGCTTGGGGGTTTACTTTCTGCCATTTTCAATGAAGTGTTGCAGTTTGTGCTTATTTGGGCAGGAGCCTTGCTGGTGCCTATTCTCGGCCTTGTAGAGGTTGGCGGCTGGAAAGGAATGGTTAACAGGATACATCAAAATCTTCCTCATGGCGATTATACGCATATGTGGAGGTCGTTAGGGCATTTTAATGATAACCCCATGGGAATTCAGTGGATCGGAATTGTGTTTGGTTTAGGGTTTGTTATTTCATTTGGATACTGGACTACAGATTTTTTGGTAGTGCAAAGGGTATTATCTGCAAAAGATTTGCGATCGGCAAAGATGGCGCCTATTATTGGTTCAGGATTTAAAATGCTGGTTCCATTAATTGTAATTTTGCCCGGCTTAATTGGTTTGGCTGTCATGCCCGGTTTAGTTGGCCAGGCGCAGGCAGCGGCAACCGGAGCGCAAAGTTATAATGAAATCCTTCCTCTGATGATGGCGCGTTATTTAGGACCTGGATTATTGGGATTAGGAATTACTGCGCTAATTGCGGGCTTCATGTCGGGCATGGCAGGGAATGTCACGGCCTTCTCAACCGTCTGGACTTATGACATTTATAAACCGCTTCATTTTAGCATTACGAAGAAAGAAGCTACCGATAAGCATTATGTAAAAATGGGCCGCTGGGCTACTTTCGTTGGTGTTCTTATCAGCATTGGCACGGCTTATTTAGTGGAAAATGCGGCAAGTATTATGGATTACGTTCAGGCGTTATTCAGCTTTTTCATTGCACCTTTATTTGGTACCGTTATTTTGGGAATGTTGTGGAAAAGAGCAACCGCGGCAGGAGGCTTCTGGGGATTACTTGCAGGTACGGTATCTTCTGTTGGTATGTGGGCATGGGTACGAATAGACCCGCGCGCGCTCGCTGTTATAACCGGCTCCGCTGATGCAAAAGCTATGGCAGAAGACATGTACCGGGCTCTTTGGTCATGGATAATATGCGTGTTGGTAACAGTATTTGTTAGTTTAGCTACCAAACCTAAAACTGACGAACAATTAGTTGGTTTAGTACGAGGTTGCACAGAATTGCCTTCGGAACTGGAATCTTCCTTTATTGAAGCGTCCGATTTTTTGGGCATGTGCTGTACTTGTTGCTTTTATTATATTACAAATTATATTTTGGTAAAAACTATTTATTATGAACGAAGAACATGGATTGTCTATATGGTTTTTTGTAGGGGTGATGTTAACCATCTATGGCATTATTATTTTGATAGCCAACATCCCGGCTTTTTTCAACGGCTGATAACCGCGCACGTTGTGTTGGAAGAATTACATGCAGGCTTATGGTGGAGTATTTTATTGTTATTGTTGGGAGCGCTTTTCCTTAAACTTCATTGGCCTGGAAAGCCTACTACCCTTGATGAGAAGGATAATAACATTTTGTCTGAAGAGGCCGAAGAGAAGAATTAATTCCTTGCCTTGAATGAATCTTAATCTACCTGCTTTTGCCAATAACAAGCCCACTTTGAATTGAGTGGTCCAGGTAAATTATCAGTTATAAGCAATCGCAATCAGTAATGTCATGCCACAAAAGGAAACAAGATGGAAGCGTGAAAGGGCAAATGTATTGCCATTATACAGTCAACAAACAAAAAGGCGAAATAAAAAATTACTGCGGGAAGTGGTTCGGTTCCTGTAGTAACAGCCATTGAAAGCAGAATAACTTTAAAAGCGACTAATACAATTAAATAAGGTACAAGTGAGAAAATGAATAAGGCGAATAAACTTCGAATCACAAAAAATAGTTTATGCACAAGAAGCTTGAGAGTATAATCATTTTTTTGGGTTTGATGTTTTTGTTCCTGCAGGTTCCTGTCACTGTCAAAGCACAGGAAAAACAACAAGCGCAGGGTACTCAAAATTTAAATGATTGGGAGAATCCTGACATCAATGGCATCAACAAAGAAAAACCGCATGCCTACAATTTTCTGTTCGAAGAGAAAGCAAACAATGCGATGATCCAATCTCTCAATGGTATCTGGAAATTCAAATGGTCCCCCGATCCACAATCTCGCCCGGTCAATTTTTACACCGATAATTATTCAACAGAAAATTGGGATGATATTCTTGTCCCCGGCAATTGGCAACTGCAAGGTTTTGGAACTCCGATTTATACCAACATTACTTATCCATTTAAAAGAGACCCTCCCAAACTAACAAGTGAACCGCCAAAATATTTTACAAGCTTTGAGCAAAGAAATCCTGTTGGCAGCTATTACACGACCTTTACCATTCCGGAAAATTGGAACAATAAACAGGTATTTTTAAACTTTGGCGGCGTACAATCAGCAATGTATGTGTGGGTGAACGGCCAAAAAGTTGGCTACAGTGAAAACTCCATGTCGCCTGCAGAATTTGATATTACAAAATACATTCGTAAGGGAGAAAATAAACTCGCTGCTGAAGTGTATCGCTGGTGTGATGGAAGTTATTTGGAAGATCAGGATATGTGGAGGCTGAGTGGTATTTTCAGAGACGTTGATTTAATTGGGCGTCCCAAAACTTTCATCAGCGATTTTTTTGTAAAAGCTATACCAACCAAAACATTTGAAAACGCTAATCTCTCGATAGCTCTTACTATTGATAATCGCTCCGCGCAAAAGGTTTCAGGCCTGTATATAGATGCAGAAGTTTCAGGCTTTTCGACACAAGGCAAAATAACTGACCTTTCTTTTAGTAAACAAATTCCATTGCTCCAAAAGTCAAAGCAAGGATCCCTGGATTTGAAATCATTGATAAATCATCCGAAACTTTGGTCTGCAGAAACACCGAACTTATATCATCTTATTTTGAAACTTAAAAACAATAGGAATGAAATTGTGGACATGGCTGAATGTTATTTCGGTGTTCGTAAAATTGAAGTGAAGGGAGATGTATTTTATATTAATGGCAAAGCAGTAAAACTCAAAGGTGTAAATCGCCATGAGCAACATCCCCGAACAGGAAAACATGTGAGTCGGGCAACAATGATTCGCGACCTCGAACTGATGAAGCAAGCCAACATCAACATGATCCGTACTTGTCATTATCCTGACGATCCTTTGTTCTACGAGCTTTGCGATAAATACGGTTTCTATGTAATGGACGAAGCGAACCAGGAAACACATGGGTTTGGTATCGGAAATAAAATCATTGGAGATAATCCACTGTGGAAGAAATCACACATTGAAAGAGCGGTTTCGTTGGTACAGAGGGATAAAAATCATCCTTCTGTTATTATCTGGTCATTGGGAAATGAAGGCGGTCGGGGACAAAATTTAATAGCTATGGCAGATACCATACGGAAACTTGATTCAACCCGTTTGATATATTCGGATACGCAACGTGATGTTGCAGACTTTTACGACGAAGGGTATTTGCATCCTGCTGATCTGAAGAAGTTGGGAGAAAAGATAAAAGACAAACCGGTATTCATGCGTGAGTACTTGCATGTAATGGGTAACTCGGGTGGAAACCTCCAGGAATATTGGGATGTTATTTATGCTGATTCAAGTCTTACCGGCGCTGCCATTTGGGAATGGGTGGATCAAGGCCTTGCAAAGAAAAAAGATGGCTCTCCCCTTAAACTCACAGAACACCCTGACGATTATCACTTGAAAGATGATGAATTCTGGGCTTATGGAGGCGATTTTGGTGATCAACCTAACGATGGAAATTTCTGTATTAAAGGTTTGGTTTCATCGGACAGAAAACCATATCCACATTATTATGAAGTTCAAAAAGTTTATCAACCTGTTGTATTCAAACTTGTAAATGATCAGCGTATAACTGTTAGGGTTACCAATCGTTTTAATTTTCTTTCGCTAAGCAATTTTGATTTTGAATATGAGTATAAAGCGAATGGTAGATCATTACAAAAAGGCAAGTTTAATTGTGACAATATTTTGCCAGGAACTTCTTCCAACATCATCATTCCATCGCTGCAAGTTGCCGATACAATTTCTTCCGAAATATGTTTGAATGTTTATGCAAAACTTAAGTCAGCTACGCTTTGGGCAGAAGAAGGTTTTTGCATTGCACGTGAACAGTTTGTAGTGAAACCTTTTGCATGGAAAAGAATAATGCCTGAAGGAAAGATGATTGATGTAACCCAATCAGCCAGTCAAATTGAATTAAAAACAGGAAGCACTTCTTTTACACTCGACAAGAAAAATGGTTCTTTGATTAGCTGGAAAGTTGATGAACAGGAACTGTTGAAAGGAAAGTTGGAACCCTATTTCTGGAAACCACCAAATGATAATCAAAAGCATAATGGTTATGTGAAAGAATTGGGTAAATGGAAGAATGCAGCAGAAAATCTTGTGGTTAAAAAAGTAGAATTATCAAAACATGATAATCTGGTATCTGTAAAATTTGAAATGAATTTGCCAACCATTGGGGCAAACTATACTTTGAATTACCAATTCAATGGTAAAGGAAAATTGCAAGTAGAAGCAACCTATACACCCCTGGTTGATAGCATTCCGCTACTTCCAAAATTTGGCATGAGGATGCGTGTTCCGGAAAACTATAGAAGCATTGATTGGTATGGCCGCGGCCCCTATGAAAATTATCCCGATAGAAAAACAGCTTCTTTAATTGGTTTATATAATTCTCAATTAGCCAATTTCATTACTCATTATCCTGCTCCGCAAGACAATGCAAACCGCTGCGACGTACGCTGGTTTGCTGTGAGTACAGAAACGAAAAAAGTGATAAAAATAACAGGCTTGCAACCGCTCTGTTTCCGTGCATGGCCATACACCGAAGAAGATTTGGAAAACTCCCGAACATGATTATCAACTTCCTATTCGCGATTTTATAAACCTGAATATTGATTTGAACATCCACGGCGTTGGTGGTGACGATACATGGGGTGCAAAAACAATGGAGAAATATACTAATCCAGGGAATAAGCCTTATCAGTATGGATTTGTTCTCGAATACACGGAGTGAAAAAAACAATGTCGCCGTTGGATAGAAACAGCGCGGTTTATGAAAAGCCAGAATATATCAGTTATTTCAGGAACTGGAAACGGGCGATCACTGGTCGTTTAATTCCTGAATACTGGATGAATACTTAGAGTAAAAAAAATTAAAATTAAAAAATAATAAGCATTAGGATTTGTAAATTTGCACTCCTTATTGCAAAAAATGGAGACTTGTCCGAGTGGTTGAAGGAGCACGCCTGGAAAGTGTGTATACGGGAAACTGTATCAAGGGTTCGAATCCCTTAGTCTCCGCTGAAATCAGTTATTTCAGATAAAGTAAAATCAAGAAATTAAGTAAAATCAAGGGTTTCAAATTTTTACACTTCTTTAATTTGCTAATATTAACTCCACTTTATTGCTATTCAAGTGGAGTAATTGGTGGAGTATTTACTCAATAGTCTCCGGAATAGCAATTGGAAAATGCTTCCAATGGACGAGGTCAGTACTGGTGGCGTGTGCCCAACTCATATTTCCTCATTTTAATTTCAAAAGGATTTTGCTGATTGTATAGATGATATACGCCGTTCGTGTACAAGAGACCGTTAGGATCATTTGTCCAGTTCTTTAAAGGAGTAAAATGATAGACGGGTCTCCATTGAGGAGTTTGATTATTACTTTCCTGCGCTATAACTGTGGGGAACTTATAAAAAATAACAGAAAAAGGGGCAAATATTTTTTCATAATTTATAAGCTTTGGGTGAGCTTAATTTGTTACCAGAATACAAAGATCATTTCCACGGCTTTTTCTTCCTTTTCAAAATTCAAATCATTAAGGCCAAATACCCCTCATGCTTATATATTGTATTTTTTTAAACAATACATTTTGATCAGTTTTAATTTGAACTCGATTGTATGGCTGCTCCGGAAAAAAAATAGCCGTCATTACTGACAATCCATCATCAGCAAATAATTCTATTGAACTTTTATCAATTATTATTGACATATTCATTTTCTTATTTTCTGCTAACCTTGGCGCAATTTGTTTTGCAGCAAATTCTTTTTGAAAATTGACCTTACCGGAATTGGTTCGGTCAATAAAATATTGGTTTAAGTTTTTATCAAATCCTACCACCAGTTTTTCACCCAGGTGATTGGATAATATTAAAGAGAAAGTCTTGACCTCTTCAAGACTAAGATCAAGCCGGAAAGGCGTCACAATGTCCTTTTTAATTAGTTCAGATAAATCAGCATGAATTGGAACAATAACATTTTGCAGACTTACCGCATTTGGTTGTATTTTACTCAATTCAGCAACTGGTGCAGAAGTTACATACATTTCCTTGCCAACATGTTTAATCCGTAATTCCCTTGGAAGGGTCATAGCATTTCTCCATCTTTTAGTTGGTACTAGGTTTGCATAGAGCCAGTTACTCATCCAGCCGATAAATATTTTTCTGTCGCCCGTGTTGCTCCAGGTAATGCCAGCATAATCATCTGGACCATAATCCAACCATTTAGTGTCGGTGCTATATGGAGTGAACGTGCTGCCATTAAAATCTCCTAAAAAATATTGAGTTCCCGATCCTTTATTCGGGCCACCCGGATTTAAATTCGCTATTAATACCCACAACTTGTTGCCGTTATCATTCAAAGTAAAAAGATCGGGACATTCCCAACCTCCGCCGTGGGCTCCAGCGTTATTACCGAAATCACTTTCTTTTTTCCAGTTTTTTAAGTCAGGGGAAGAATAAAAAGTTACCCTGTCTCCGGTTGCGAGAGTCATAATCCATTTCTTTTGCGGTTCATACCACATAACTTTTGGATCCCTGAAATCTCTCATTCCAGGATTTTTGAGTACAGGATTACCCGAATATTTTGTCCAGGTATATCCGTCATCAAGGCTATAGGCGATGCTTTGATTTTGAAAATTGTTTCGCCCTTCTTTTTCTCCAATTGGGTCATGGTGGGTGAAAATTGCAATAAGCGGAACCTTGCCATCTTTCCCCAATCCCGAGGTATTTTTATAATCTGCAACTGCGCTGCCTGAAAAAATATAACCCAGGCTATCCGGATATAAAGCAATCGGGTGTTGCTTCCAATGAATCAGGTCTTTACTGGTAGCATGGCCCCAGTGCATCGGCCCCCATACTATACTGTCAGGGTAATATTGAAAATACAAATGGTACAATCCTTTATAAAAAACCATCCCATTCGGATCATTGATCCATTTTTCTTTAGGTGAAAAATGAACCTGGGGGCGATATTGTTCATTCATCACCTTATTATTATTCGATTGGGCTAAAAGATTACCGCCAAATAATGGCGTTATTAATATGCAAATTGTAAGTATTGATTTTTGTCTTTTCATGATTATTTTTCTATTTGCGATAATAATATTTTATAAAATAAAAAGAAGGAGGAAGTGAAACCTCCTCGGCATTTCAAAATTTAGCTGCCGCTTTATGAGAAGCTTTAAATAAAACATTCTTTCAAAAAGCTTAGTTACACTTTTTATTAACTACTCTCTTTCATTATTATGAAATACCAAACTACACTTAGTTATATGAAAAATAAACTTTGCTAATAACCAGGGTTTTGTTTATACAAACCATTGGTAAATGTTATTTCCGATTGCGGAATTGGCAGGTATTCATCTCTTCCTGCTGTAAATTTTGCCGTTGTTAAAAAAGTTCTTCTGGTTTTTTCAACATCGATATAAGCATTTAAAGTTTGTTCAGCAATTCCCCATCTAACCAAATCAAAGAAACGAGATCCTTCTGTTGCAAATTCAAGGCGTCTTTCCCATTGCAAAGCCTGGCGGGCATAGGCCTGCGTCCAACCGGTGGCCGGATATGGCTTGACATTATAATTCGAAGGAAAAGTCCCATCCAGTTTCTTAAGTCTTCCGGTACTTGCGGCAGCTCTATTCCTTATCTGATTAATTAAGGGTAAAGCAAGATCCTGCTGCCCTAATTCAATATAGGCTTCTGCCTGCATCAGTAAAACATCGTCGTACCTGAGAACATCAACATTTTTTGCTGTGCCCATAAATGGCCCATTTTTAAAATAAGATGAACTCGTCGCCAATTGTTGATCACGCATGGTATGAAAATTACCATAGACACCAGGATCACGAACCCAACTATTACTAAAGGGCTTTGTGTTATCATATTTGTACGGATGCCCGTCTATACCTACGGTGTGGTCAAGACGTGGATCTACTGTTGCAGTAGTTAAATCTGCTATGCTATTATTGAAAGTCGTAAAATTGGGCAATCCATTCGCATCAGTAGTGTGAGCATTTACTAAGTTTTGACTGGCAGCATGAAAACCGCAGCAACCATATTGCGGTGCTCCGTGAGGATAATTCAATCCATCTTCATAGTTCAACCTTCCGGCTGTTGTACCATCATTAATAGTAAATTGAATTGCAAAAATTGATTCTGGCCCATTTTCGGTTTCAGGTAAGAAATTGTCTGCGATATCAGCACTCAAAGCATATTTGCCCGATGAGATAACTGCTTGCGTTAAAGTAACAACTTCCTGGAGTCTTGATTGGTTAATGCCAGTAACATGATGTGTGGCATTTTGCTCATATGCCTGGTATAATCTCAATTTTGCCAGATAAGCCTCTGCTGCAAATTTATTCGCCCTTCCAATTTCTGGTTGGGTTTCGGGCAAATTATCAATTGCATATTGAAAATCATCAGCGATTTTATTCCAGGAATCTTCATTGCTCAAATCATTTGAAACTTTTAGAATCTGATCATTAGTGAGCGTTTCATCAAAAATGGGAATATTTTTATATAGCAGTTTCATGATAAAGTAACTATGCCCCCTTAAAAACCGTAATTCTGCCTGACGTGTTTTTTTCTGAGGAAAAGCAACTTCATCCAAAGAATTAACAGCCCGCAGAGCCACATTGGCCCTGGCGATTGATTTGAATAAATTTTGCCAGGTTCGGGTAACAAAAGCTCCCATTGAAGGTGTTACCAGGTTATAATGTTCAATCGCATCAATTTCTCCCACGTCGCCAGTACCTCCCCCACCTTTATAAGCATCATCGGAACGAACACTTCCATATACCCAGTTGCTATAAATTGGCCCAATCATATCTCCGTTTCCAATAGCCGCGTATGCCGCAGTAACCAAGCCTTCCACGGCGGTTGGAGATGTTAAATCTGAAGATGATAAAACTCCGGGTGGTGTATAGTCAAGTGCTTTTTTACAAGAGCTAACAACCAATAACCCTGATAGTAGAAAAGTAATTATTTTTATATTTTTCATTTTGATGTAAGTTTTATTTTTAAAATGATGCATTAATCCCAAAGGTTAATGTTTTTGGTATCGGAACAGGACCGAGGTCTATTCTTTCGGGGTCAGGGCTTTGATATTTTTTGCTTTTGAACCAGAATAAATTTTCTGCCATTACAAAAAGTCGCAAGCTGGAGAAAACAGCTTTCGGAACGACATTATATCCAAGTTGAATATTACGCATTTTGAAATAGGATGTACTTACTATAAAATAATCAGAAGTACGCCCTTCGTTATTATTGTCTTTGAGTGTTAAAGCGGGAACTGAGGTATTGGTATTTGTTGGTGTCCAGCCCTTAAATACGCCAGGCCCTACATTTTCACGGCTTCTCATCAGGTTATTGAACACTGTATAAACATCAAATCCCTTTCGTCCTGCTACGCCCGATCCGAATAAGGAAAGATCAAATTTTTTGTATGTTACATCCACTCTTAACCCATATTCAAGCGAAGGCAGTGTGGTACCGATCCAAGTTTGATCATTGGCATCTATTTTTCCATCTTTATTAATATCTACATAACGGATTCTGCCGGGCCCGGCGCCGATTTGTGTTGGAGCTTTGTCGACTTCGGCTTGTGATTGAAAGATGCCGTCGGTTTTGTATCCAAAAATATCAAACTGGGAATGGCCAAGAATTGTATTACCAGGAATACCTGGATATGCGGGACGTACATTTTCAGGAAGTTCTGTTACCTTATCTCTGAAATGTGCGAAATTAAGTTTCACATCATATGTAAAATCTCCTCTTTTTTCACCTTGGTATCCCAATGAAAGTTCCCAGCCTTTATTACTTTTTGAAGCGCCGTTTACGGTTTTATTTTGCCCTTCGCCCAAAACTGCTGCAACTGGTGGGTTAATTAATATACCTGTAGTACTCCTGGAAAAATAATCGAATGAACCGTATATTTTATTTTTAAGAATACTAAAATCTAACCCGGCATTGATCTCGTCAGTAGATTCCCATTTAAGGTCAGGATTGCCTGCCTGCGATTGTACAAAACCTGAAGGCAATGTTCCGGTATTGGCGCCTGACAAAGAGTACGCAGTACCTATGTTCATATATTGCTCCCAAAATCCGGGTGTTAACTGGTTTTGGATTGTTCCATATCGTGTCTGGTAAAGGGAAACATTATTAACATCGCCAATTTCCTGGTTGCCTACCCGGCCAACGCCTACCCGAAGTTTTAACTCAGAAAATAAGTTATTCTTTTGCATGAATGCTTCTCTGTCTATTCTCCATCCAACTGAAGCTGCGGGAAATATACCATACTGATTATTTTTTCCAAAACGGGAAGACCCATCCCGGCGAATGGTAACTGCAGCAAGATATTTATCAGAGTAGCTATAGTCAACTCTTGCAAATTGAGAGAACAACTGATGGCCTGTTGATCCTCCGGTAGCGATGGTATTACCGGTAGCAGCATCTAAGGTGAAGTACTCTTCGGTTTGAAGTGCATATCCTTCTTTTTTGGTAAAATCAAAATCTATTTTCCTTTTGAGATATTCCGTTCCCACTAAAAATTTGAAACTATGATTTGCATTTAAATTCCAATTATAGCGAAGGGTATTTGACCATGTAAGTCCTAAAAAATGATTTCTATCAAACGACAAGCTATTTGTCGTGCGGGCTAATGCACCTTCAACGAATGTTGGTGAAATGACCTTACTTGAATAAGTGGCATAATCTGCACCTATATTAGACTTGAAAAATAAATTTTTAATGGGTTGAATTTCTACAAAGATGTTACCAAGCGTACTCAGCCGGTTTGCGTTATTCCATCTTGACAGGTATTGCATATGCAAGGGATTATTTCTATCAGAATAGCCTGCACCCAATTCTCCCGCATAGGTTACTCCATCTTTTTGAAACACAGGAATAGTGGGCGCTAAAGTAACTGCCAGAGATGTGGTAGAAGCGCTGCCCAGATCATTTGCAGTTAAAGTTTCATTAGAATTGGCAGTCCTCAAATTAAGGCCAAAGGTAACCTTGTCATTGAAAGACCGGGTTATTGCGTTGATGCTGCCGCTCATACGTTCATAACCTGTATATCTTAGCATACCTGAGTTATTAAGATACCCGAGGTTCATTTCTAATGAAGAGCTTTTATTACCTGCAGAAACAGTTAAACTATTATTTGTTACAATTCCGGTTTTATACATTACGCTCTGCCAATCAGTATTACCTGCAGGCGTATTCTGATCACCACCTACAAAGGGTTTTACTGTTACACTATTTAATAGTGGATTATTAAAATCATTATTCCAATCAAAGTTGTAAATTTCTCCATAACCTGCTGCTGGGTCTTGTTGGTCATTAACGGAAGCCTGCCATAAGGCTTTACCTCTATCCACCGAACTCAGCATTTTGAATCTTTCAGATTTTTCTGACTGGCTCGATATACTGCTATTAAAATCAAATTTGACTTTACCGTTTGTGTTACCACCATTCTTGGTAGTAACTATAATTACACCATTGGAAGCACGGGCTCCATAAATAGATTCCGCGGAGGCATCTTTTAAAACCTGGACTGAAGCGATAGTTGCCGGGTCCATATTTTGAAAAACTTCCGGTCTCGTAGTTGCTATTCCATCTATAATATAAAGCGGGTCGTTATTTCCCAAGGTATTAGCACCTCTTATCAATATTCTTGAATTAGTCCCATTTGGTGAGCCATCCTTTTCGATGTATAAACCTGCCACCCTTCCTTGGAGAGCCTGCATTACATTACCGGAAGTATTATTTTTTACTGCCGGGGTTAACTCCACTACGGCAACTGCTCCGGTTAAATCTTTTTTCTTTTGAGAAGAATACCCTATTACAACAACCTGTTCAAGTTCCTTTGCAGCGGCATCTAACCCCACCGATACATCTTCAAGGCTTGTTATCTTCACGGTAACTGATTTGTATCCTACGGAAGTGAATGTAAGATTATCACCTACAGATGCTTCAATGGTAAACTTTCCTGTATTATCTGTTAAGGCCGTTTTGTTTTTTGACTGCACCGTAACTCCGGCGAGCGGGGCTTTGTCTGAATTGCCGGTAACCGTTCCCGTTATAGTTTTTTGCTGAGCAAAACTGCATATTGCCATAAGCAACATTGGCAATAAAATCTGTAATTTTTTCATAAAAAAGTTTTTTGATGATTGAAATTTTTTAAATTTTATATTTAATAGAGATTGCATGGTTTTACTTTACTGAACAACTCCTGTTTTAAGCAGGTTATATATTTCATCAACGTTATATACAGGGCATGCTCCTTTTTGCATTGCGATAAAAGCGCCCAGGCCACTTGCAAACTCAAGAGCATTAACCGGCGAAGCCTTTTCTAATAACCGGGCTAACAGCCCTGCTAAAAAAGCGTCACCACTCCCTACAGTATCTACCACATCCACTTTATAACCTTTTTGCATGTATTTATTACTGTTATAATACATCACTGCGCCATCTCCACCCATAGTAACTACCATGTTTTGAATTTTAAATTTGTCAGTAATGGATCGCACCCTGTCTTCTATGCTTGTGTGTTTGGAAAACCAGCCGGTTATCAATTCGAGTTCAGCAATATTTAATTTGAGAAAATCGGCTTTCGATAATAATTCTTCTACAATCCTTCGATTAAAATGAGGAGCCCTTAAATTGATGTCGAGCACTTTATTTTCGGCATACTCTAATAATTGAAACAGCGTTTTTTTGGAAACATGATTTCTTGATGCAAGGGTTCCAAACACAAAATAATTTGCATTGGAAACTAAATTTTCAAAGTCATCTTCCCACTTTATATAATCCCACGCAACAGGTTTAACAATATCATAAACAACTTCATTGTTTTCGTTGGGTTGTGCAAATACTTGCCCTGTTTCATGCTCATAATCCACCTGGAAAAAATCCGTACAAATCCCATAGTCCGAAAATATTTTCACCAGTTGTTCACCCTTTTCATCAATGCCTATACTGGTTATTAGTGCAGGATTTTTTTGTTGCTTGTGGAGGTGATAGGCAACATTCATAGGCGCTCCGCCCGGGACGGCACCCGTGGGAAGAATATCCCAGAGCACTTCTCCGAAACAAACTACTTTATGATCATTATTCTTTTCCATGTTAATCATCTTTTGAAGCATTTGATCAGCTACTAAGAAGAACAATTTTAGGTTCTATGCTTTTGGTCCTCACAAACTTTGCTTCCAGGTCTTCAAGAGACACACCTTTAGTTTCAGGCATTTTAAAGATCACCCAAAGCAGTTGCAGCACCATCATGAAAGCGAAGAACAGGAATATAGGTGCCGCTCCAAACCTTGAAGCCATTATCGGGAACACTGTTGTAATGATAGAAGCTAAAACCCAGTGAGTGGTGCATCCAAGCGATTGACCGTAAGCCCTAACGCTATTAGGAAATATTTCTGAAATAAATACCCAGATTACAGTACCCTGGCCATTGCGCGAGAAGCAATAAATATAAATAACAAAATGGGAACAACTACTCCTCCCGAATGGCCCGAAAAAAACGCAAACGCAACAGATGCTAATGAAATAATATAACCGACAGAGCCTATTAACATGAGCTTCCTTCTTCCAATTCTGTCAATAAGATATAACCCAGCCATCGTAAAAACTAAATTTACAAGCCCAATGCCAGCGCTTTGAAGAAATGCCGCCTGCTTTCCAATTCCTGCCAGTTCAAAAATGCGAGGTGCAAAATAAATAACTGCGTTTATGCCTGATAGCTGATTAAAGAACGCAATGAGCATAGCGAGGAAAATAGGGATACTAAATCTCTTTGATAAAAATGCAGATAAGCTTTCCTTCTGATCGTGTTCTTCGATAGATTTGTGAAAGGCAGTTATAGCTTCATCTACTCCTCCCGGATCACTTACTTCAAGTGTTTTACGGGCAGTATTATAATCACCTCTATGTACTATAAGCCACCTTGGACTTTCGGGAACGTAGAAAACGAGGATAGAATATATTAATGCCGGAATAGCCACGATGCCAAGCATTAATCGCCAACTATTCTTGCCACCAACTCCCTGCAATAAATAATTTGATAAGTACGCTACCAATATTCCAAATACGATATTAAATTGAAAAGTAGCAACCAGCTTACCACGATTTTTGGCGGGGGTGATTTCCGTCACAATACATTGGCGCCACAACAGATGATGCACCAATTGCTAAACCGCCTAAAACCCTGAACGTCATAAAAACATATACTCCAGGGGCCAACGCAGAACCTATTGCAGAAATTAAATAGAAAATACCAATCCAGAGAAGGGTCTTTTTTCTTCCATATTTTGTGGCCGGAATGCCTCCGAACAAGGCACCAATTACGGTTCCATAAAGTGCAATGGCAATGGCAACACCATGAAGGACATCACTTAATTCCCATATTCTTTTTA
>CAWEQV010000015.1:0-22259 GCA_963811285.1 uncultured Chitinophagaceae bacterium
GAATGCAAACGTTTCGGTTGCAGCCTTACCGGAAGGAAGTCATTTAAAGCTGAAAAATGAAACTCTCAAATACTTTGGAGAGGATGAAGGGGTTTTATTTTCCTCTGCAGAAAACGAAAAAGGATTTACAAAAAAGCACATTCAGAGTAAACAGGATTTGTCTTTTCTTTTATGAATTATGCAACTCGCTGCCGCAGCTCGAATCCGGCGAACTGTACGAGCGAGGCAATATTCACCGGTCAAAATTTTCTTCTGTTGAGATCATCAAGACTAAAAGCGCCTTTATGATTTGATTCACTTTCAGATCGAGTATGTGGTTAAAATCTCAATTGAATATCCATCCCATCCGACAGAAATTGTGTTACGGCACATTGCGTTGGCCCCGCTGCTGGAATATAAGCTGCAATTAATCTTTCCATGTCCACTTTGTAATTACCGCTTTTTGACACGTAATCCGGAAAACGACTTATTAGCAAATTAGTAATGGTAAAAAGATTAATAAAATAAATTCCATAGTCTCTCAACAACACTTCTTTGTGTTCAAGTTCCAGCCAGCTTTGCGATGGAGGAAGAAGAGCACCTGCGGGATTGTAAACAAGATCTAACTCAACAAATAATTTACTGAATATGACCCTACCGTAATTAAATGCTGCATGTTGACCTCGTAACGACAGTTTGAATTTTTTATAATTAACTTTTAGTAACTTCCAAATCATTGACTTGATAGGAGCACTTCATCACTCCATTAGAACGTTTGACGCGATAAGGCCGCATTAACTTCTCTCACCTTTAAGATTTAAAATCAATGGACTCAATAAAAATGAAAGCAATTGTTTATACAAAATATGGAAGCCCGGATGTTCTTCAATTAGTAGAAGTGAATAAACCTGTCCCGAAAGATAATGAAATGCTGGTGAAAATATTTACTACAACAGTTACAGCTACAGAATGCACTTTCAGAAAAGGCAAACCACTTTTTGCAAGATTGTTTACCAGCCTTACCAAGCCAAAAATCACCATGCTTGGCGAGGAATTGACTGGAGAAATTGAAACAACAGGAAAAGATGTAAAACGATTTAAGAAAGGCGACCAGGTGTTTGAGTACACCAGGGCCCGGTTTTGGTGCTAACGCTGAGTACAAATGCATTCCTGAAAATGGGGTGCTTGCAATTAAGCCCACTAATGCAACTTTCGAAGAAGCTGCTTCATGTGTAGATGGTTATTTAACAGCATTACTTTTTTTGCGGGATAAGGGAAGCATTAAGGTGGTGAAAAAGTACTTATAAACGGCGCCTCAGGAAGTGTTGGCTCAGCGGCTGTACAAATCGCGAAATATTTTAGGACTGAAGTTACCGGGGTATGCAGCACACCAAATGCAGCCTTAGTCAAGTCAATTGGTGCTGACAAGGTTGTTGATTATACGAAAGATATTCTACAAAAAACGGCAATACATATGATACAATATTTGATGTAGTAGGTAACATTTCTTTTCCCCGGTGCAAAAAATCTCTTACACCGAAAGGAATTTTTCTTGAGGCTTCTATTGGTCTCGGTGTTTTTCCTCATGTATTATTGACTTCTAAATTCGGAAGTAAAAAGGCAAAGATTGCAGCCACTGGTTTGCACCCGCCGAAAGAAAGGATTAAAGACTTATCACTTCTTAAAGAACTCATGGAAGCAGGAAAAATAAAACCGGTGATCAACAGAGCTTATCCTTTGGAAAAAATGGGCGATGCACACCGCTATGTTGATAAAGGACATAAAAAAGGCAATGTGGTCATCACAGTAAATGAATCACATAAGTAAAGGGCAGGCACTGGAAATGCTGGGAGTTGTTTGTTAGGTAATATTATTAAACTTTAACCGAGAGCATTTTAAAATAATGAAACGTAAATAAAAGCTGATAAATGAAAAAGAGATATTACCTGTCCATGTTGAGCATTTTTCCGCTAACACTTTTGTTTGATGTGGTGTACATTCCGGCACACAAAACGCTGTCGATGTTCTTAGTATCGGCTGCCAGTCATTTTATTGTATTCGTTCCCATTAATTTGTTAGGCATTTATTTCTTCTTCAAGCCCATGAACAGGCATTTCTGGAAAATAAAGTGTTGGTAAGAGCAAGGAAGTCGGTTCCACGTCTTGCCTGGTATTCCACCTGCTGGATTTTTCTGTTGGGGCTGGTTTATTTCGCCGGTTTTTGGAGTTTGTTATCTTTCGCAGAGGTAGATACAGGAAATGTGGCAATGGATCGAGTACGTCATCAGTTTGGTTAACGGCCATCCCTTCTACAGTGTACATATTTGCCATCTTGCCAGCGTTTATTACGTGGTTTTTGATCAACGATTTTACGCTTGATCTTAAATTACGCCTGTTTCACCAGTTTGAGTTAAACTCACCCAGGTGGGAAAAAGAAAGATTGGATGGATGCTCTTATCATCCTTCATCGTTTTAGGACTTTTTCCTTCCATACTGATCACCCTTGAACTGATTGCTTCCCGAGCCGGAAATGACTATGGAACGTTTTCTGACATGACTCCACTCGAGGGATTGTTACCAGACAGGATAGCGATTTTTATAGGGATAATCTGTGCCGTTGTTTTTATAACCCGCTCTTTTACCAAACCTATCAATTCGCTGTTAAAAGAAATAAAGAAAGTGCATAAAGGGGATTATTCAACCCGTGCAGCCGTCATTACAAGCGATGAGATCGGCGTACTGCTAATGAGTTCAATAACATGGTGATGGGATTAAGCGAGCGGGAGTTGATACGGGATACTTTTGGTAAATATGTGACCAAAGATGTGGCCAATGCAATCCTCGACAAGAAAATAAATCTTCAAGGAGAAACCCGTTTATTACAATTCTGGTGACAGATATTGAGAATTATACAACAATATCAGAAAAACTAAACCCTACAGAAATTGTCACAATGCTCAATGATATTTTACCGTGCTGGTCGGTATAATTCAAGAGCATCGGGGTGTCGTTAATGAGTTTATAGGCGATTCTGTTTTTGCCATGTTTAATGTACCTGTAGATGATCCTCATCATGCTGTAAATGCAATCAAGGCAGCAAAAGCAATTGAGAGAGTTACTTTGTCCCGGAAATTTGGGCAGAATCGTCAACTAACCACCGCATAGGAATTAATACAGGCAGCGTAGTAGCCGGAAATGTAGGATCAGTCGACCGCCTGAAATATACCGTGGTGGGTGATGAAGTAAACATTGCGGCCCGGCTCGAACAATTGAATAAGAAATTCAGAACCGCATCCTTGCCGGCGAAAATACTTTTGCCCTGGCATCTAATAAGTCTCAGTTTACTGCACTTGGAGATGTTCAATTAAAAGGCAAACAAAAAACTATAAAAGTTTATACGGTTGATAATTAAATCAGCTGCGGGGGATTGGTGTTTTCTTCACCTTCGAGGCAGAACTCCAATCACCTTTATTTGAACATCTTGAGAGTTGGAGCCCTGCATTCCATTACGCGTTCTCTTGCTGAAAAAAATAAATAGATAGGAGCACCAATTTAATATAACATTGAGGTTATAAACCATTGACAAACAGTCGGGGCGGCAAGATTCGAACTATTAACTAAAACCATTATCAATATTAAGTTTCACACATTTGAAACCTAATACTCACTGAATTACTCACTAAAATACTTCTTTCAGCCTTCAAAAAATTTTATCTAGATCAACTGGCGATTACTATTGTACTCCAATCATCTATTTTTCAATCTCTTGTAAACATCCAAATATCAATGCTCACTGAATGACTGACAATATCCCATAAACGTAAATACTTCACAAATTTAAAAAAATTTCATTGAATCTCTACAAAATCTTTCCCTTGTAGAAAGGTATTAGGTGCTTTTTGCTCATGCTTTTTCAGTAAACAAAAGTTCACGTTCAAATTTCGTGAGGTGTCCCAGAGTTGATAATTCATGCCCGCTATAAGATTCAAAACGTGCTATCATTTTTTGATGACTTAACCGATCCAAGAGTGGATCGTACTAAATTACATTCTTTAAAAGATATTATTGGCATCACTATTTGGGCGGTAATAAACAGTTGTGATGATGGGATGAAATAAAACTTTACGAACAACAATATTTTAAGAAACTCATTAGTACGAAGTTAAATAAAAACAGAAAAAATAAAAGGCAAAAATAAAAAGAAAGTTATACCAAAAAAAAGAATAAAAGAGTAGGGAGGGAAGATTTTAAGAAAACGGGCGTTTAATTAAAAGCCAAAGTTCACACTTAGTGATAGGTCTGATAACCATCTTTGACTATGGATTTTTATAGTCAAGGAAATCTAAAATCAGTTGACTATAGGTATTTACCCTATGAATATCAAAGATTACAAATATGGAGCGTTTACAAAACAGTCATGGTCATAAAAGTTTCAGCTCTAAATGTCAAAAACCGTTTCATAGTTCTTTTTTCGTAGTGACAATCAAAGTTGTTAGAATATTGCATTGAAGAAAGCTCTTTCGGAATTAGTTCTTGGCACAAGATTAAAGTTCAATACATAAAATTAAAGTCGGGGTATAAAAGTTTTTAAATTTAGATTAAAAAGCTATTGCAGTTTTTGTTGTTCTTCCTCAATAATCTTCCCTAATTCCTTCTCACTAGGTAAATTTATCATGTATTTAGATACAAATACTTTTTGTGGTAATCCGGCCGTAGCATATTTTACAAGCGCCTCGTTTTTGCCGGCACAAAGAATAATGCCAACTGGTGGATTATCATCCTTCTGCATTTCATTGTCTCTGTAGTAATTTAAGTAAACATTCATCTGGCCTGCATCCGCATGAGAAAATTCACCAATTTTCAAATCTATTAATATGCTACTTTTTAAAATACGATGGTAAAAAACCAGATCGATTCGGTAATGTGTATTGTCGAATGTGATGCGCTTTTGCCTGGCTTCAAAACAGAAGCCTCTTCCCATTTCCAACAGAAAACGCTGCAAATGATTAATGATCGCTTCTTCTAAATCCGTTTCTGAATAAGCCGGTTTTTCTTCCAAGCCTAAAAATTCCAGCATATAAGGATCGCGAAAAATATCTTCCGGGGCTAAGCCGGAGCCACCATTTTGCTTTTCCAAAACAGCTACCTTATCTGTACTCAGTCCGGTTCGTTCAAATAACATAGTATTCATGGCACGCTGTAGCTCTCGTGTCGACCAATTGTTTTTAATAGCTTGAGTTTCATAAAAGATGCGTTTTAAGGAGGTATCTGACTTTAGCAATTCAATGAAGTGAGAAAAACTAAGCCTATTTAATAATAGCTCAGGATCATTGGGAGATAAACCCTTAGGGTTTTCAATATTTACTTCTTTATGCATTAACAATTCTGCGGACGGTGTTGGCAGAATTGCAAGTGATTGGAATTCAGCTAAATATGATTTTGCGGACACTGTCCGCAAAATTTGAGGATATACTTTATAAAAATCCTTGCATAAATATAAATGGCGTTCCCGTATTGATTTTACTCCTTTATTTTTTAGTTTCACCGTAATCTCCTTATAAAGTTGTTTCCCATAAGTAGCCCGATCTTCTCCATTTTGCTCATATTCTACAATATAATATCCTATCAACCAGTTGCGTAAAGTAAATGCAATATTTACTTGTTGCTGTACTTGCTTTTGAAAAAAATGGTTGGTTTGTTCTATGGTTGTGGCCAGTAGTTCTATGTTATTCACTTCATCAGGCATAATTCAATGATTACATCAATAAAAGATGTTGTTTCCGTAAAAATACAAAAGCAAACTTAATCGGTAAATAACAAAAGTGTACCTCTTTTCTTCTTTCGTAAATATTTTATTGTGAAAAACATGATCCTTTATAATTCAGCAAAATAACTCTAAAGAAAAGCTGTAAATTCCGAACCATGTTGACCCACCGTTCCAATTTATGTTGACCCACCATTCCGGTGATGTTGACCCACCCACTTTTGGAACAAGACCATCAGAGAATTTTGTTGGCTGTTTTAATTTTATTCCAGGATGTTGACCCACCTGTTTACCAGAAAATAATTTTATTCTGATTTGTGAAGTTAGTGTCATTCCGGCATGTTGACCCACCTCATCAGAATAGATTGATCAGCAGTTTAGATTTATTCCGGCATGTTGACCCACCTCTTGCAGGCAATAATTGTTGGAAGCTTTTGATGTCTTTTGCTCTTAAAAAATAAAGAAGAGCAATGGCACAAAAACCGATAGCAATGGAACAATTAAAACAAATTTTACAACTTAAAAATGATGGTATCAGTATCCGTGAGATAGCACGTCGCGTGCGCATTAGCCGCAACAGTGTGCGTAAGTATCTTTCACGCTTTGATGCTGGTACAGATAACTTATCCGATAAGCAACTGGCTGATGAAGCTTATAACAATGAACAACTTCAAACCAATACTGAAAGAAAGCTTCAACTTCTTGAACACTTTCGGTATGCAGAATCAGAGCTGGCAAAAACCGGTGTTACGCGCCTGCTGCTCTGGAATGAGTATCTTTTAAAAAATCCTGATGGATATGGCTATAGCCAGTACTGCGATCAGTTTAAAAACTATCTGAAGCATAAGGATGTATCCATGCACCTGGAATACAATGCGGCAGATATAATGATGGTTGATTTTGCCGGAAAGAAACAATATTATGTTGATATCTCTACAGGTGAACGCATCGAATGCGAGGTCTTTGTTGGGATACTTCCCTTTAGCGGCCTTATCTTTTGCCAGGCGGTATTATCACAAAAGACACATGATTTTGCCGCTTGTATCAATGCAATGCTTCGCTTTTATGCTGGAGTGCCCGCTACTATTTTATGTGATAATTTAAAAACGGCTGTAATCCGTTCAGACCGTTATGAACCGGTATTTACTGATTTATGTTACCAGTTGTCAGAACATTACTCCACTACATTTAGCGCTGCCAGGCCTTACAGTCCTAAAGATAAAGCGATGGTAGAGCAAGCAGTTCGTATTGTATATGCGCATGTCTATGCGCCGTTGCGCACCCGCGAGTTTACCAGCCTCAAATCGCTTAATGAGGCCATGCATCAGCAACTTTTACTGCTCAATAATAAGCCTTATAAAAACACCGTTTACAGCCGTCTGTATTTTTATGAACAACAGGAACGTCCGCTTCTCAAACCATTACCATCTGAACCTTTTGCCCCTAAGAAAGTTACGGTGCTTACTGTTCAGCGTAATTATCATGTGCAACTCCGGGAAGATTGTCTTTACTATAGTGTGCCTTACCAATATGTAGGGAAGAAAGTAAAAGTGCTCTATGATAGCCGGGTGGTAGAAGTGTATTATGAGCATAGCCGTATTGCGGTTCATATCAGAAAACCTCACGGTAAAGCTTACACGACCATAGCAGATCATATGCCGCCGCATCACCGGCACATGCGTGAAATAAAAGGCTTTAATAAGGAAGATCTTTTGAAACAGGCTGAATGCATCGGGGTAAATACGCTGAAGGCAGCTTCACTCATACTTGAAAACAGCATCTATATCGAACAAAATTATAAGTCCTGCTTTGGGATGCTCATGCTTCAAAAAAGGTATGGGATCCCACGGCTTGAAGCTGCCTGCGGCAGAGCACTACAAGGTAGCCGCATTAATTACACGATGATAAAAAATATCCTGGAAAGAGGACTCGACAAACAACTTTCCCTCTTAGAGGAACAAACGCCTTTACCGGATCATGAAAATATAAGAGGCAAAGACAACTATCAATAAATAAATCTTTAATCAAAAAAAAACAAAATGAACACAACAGAAACACTACAACAAATGCAGCAACTACGCCTTCAGGGCATGTACCGGGCTTATCACTCACAACTCGAGCTTCCTATGGATCAGCAGTTGGAAGGCCATGACCTCATCGCTCAATTAGTACAATCCGAGCAACTCAACAGGGCACAGGAAAAAACAGCGATGTATCTGAAACTGGCTAAGCTACGTCTGCCGGCAAGCATAGAACAGATCGAATGTTCATCATCCAGAAATCTTACCAAACAACAACTGGCAACGCTGGCCGAAGGTCGTTATCTTGATAGTGGGGAAAACCTGCTGATCACAGGATCTACCGGCTGTGGAAAAAGTTATCTTGCCTGTGCATTAGGTCATCAGGCTTGTCTGCAGGGATACAAAACCTCTTACCTGGGCATGAACCGCCTGATAGAAAAAATTACCTTATCCAAGCTCGATGGTTCTTATATCAAACTATTAAACTACCTGGAACGACAGGCACTGATTATCCTGGACGATTTTGGATTGCAGAATATGAGCCAGGAAGTCCGGCTTACTCTATTGCAATTACTCGAAGATCGTTATGGAAAGAAAAGCATTATTGTTACCTCCCAGCTTCCGGTCTCCAAATGGTATGAATATATTAATGATCCAACCCTGGCCGATGCAATCCTTGACAGACTGACAGCCGGCGCTCATCGGATAGAATTAAAAGGTGAATCGCTGAGAAGAAAAAAAGTAACCGATTATAAATAACGATTTGTATTTTTAATCATCATTTAGCTCTTTCATTTATTGCCCGCTTCCCAGGTGGGTCAACATGAGCGGAATGGTGGGTCAACATCACCGGAATTTACAGAAAAGCGACAAAATAGCTCTAAAGTTCGCAAAATAAAAGAGTAGGAAGAGAAGATTTTAAGAAAACGGACGTTTAATTAAAAAGTAATTCGCGATACTCAGTATTATCTTAATTTCCCATTAAACGGAAAATTAATTACAATTGAGCCTCTTTTTAAGCGTTAATATTTTTGTTACAAGAAAAAATATAAAAAATGCTTGCAAGAACCAAACATTGCTATTATTATTGTAAAACATTTCGGGTTTACCTATGAATTCAGACCCTAACTAACTCGAATTCAAAATAGTTTTTACCAACAGTTTATAATCGTTGTTGTAAGATTCATTTAAAGAATTTATTTATCTATTATTTAGAAAGTTTGAATATTCAATCAATAATTCTTAGACAAGTATAATTCATTTTGATGAAAATCAATGAGGGATATGGGAGTAGTAAATAATGCAAGACCAGTATAACAGCTACTTAAAAATAATTCTTTTATATAGATCACTAATGGATTAATAAATTTCTTTTCTTCAAGTTTTATCAGATCAACCATATCTAATTTTTTTCTTTTAGATTTTTTCAATTCACAGGAATACTTGCTGCATTGATTTTCTTTAACCCATTTAAGATCATCTGCGGCCCATGTCATAATACGTTTAAAACGTTGTATATGTTTTCCAACTCCGTTTCCTTTACAGGGATCATGAAGTTTGATAGGTTGGGTTCGGATATAATATTCGAAGTCAGTGGCAAATTGTCCATCAACTTGTGATAAAAACACATCTGCTGAAGCAAATTGATGAGTAAGAAACAGCTCAAGATACTTGATCGTTGTTTTGTAATTTTTGAAACCGCCTTTTTTTAATTTCGGTTCCCAAATTTTTTTATAATACTCAAGCAGTTCTTTTAATTTATGTCCTTTTAACACGCTTTGAATTATTAAGATAGGCATCTCTTATTGTTTCTGCCGTAACTAATTTACCATCGTCAAGCAGCTTTCGGTATTTTTCCTTAATAGCTAAGCTTGATATTTTCAAGATGCTCATTGATTGACTTTACTTCAATTGAATTTCCTTTTACCTTGCTTTTTACACTATTCCATGAAGATAGTGAAATTTGTTCTTTGGTTGAAAGTTCCTTTTCATCCCCGTCAATAATGATTCGGGCATAAATGTCTGCACGTTTTTTATCTGCTTTACATTTCCTGGTTAGAAAGCTGACGCTAAAAGTAGTGGTGTCCATAAATTTTTTTTAAAAGGTTTTGAAATGATTTGATTTCCATCTTCACGTTTTATCAGTGTCCGCACATTCAAATCCATTTCAAATCCTCTCAAAATGTGTCAAAAAAAATAACACAACTAATTAGAGTTCAATAGATTATGAGCTCTTAGGTGAGTACAAATTCCATGCCTTAAAATACTCACCTATTTACTCACCCGAATATTGATATTATTTAATTCTATTTGAAACAAAGACAAAAAAAAATCCTTGTAAATCAATGAAATTTACAAGGATTGAAAGGTTTTGATTTCCTTTTTGTCGGGGCGGCAAGATTCGAACTTGCGACCTCCACATCCCAAATGTGGCGCGATGACCGGGCTACGCTACGCCCCGAGCTCCTCGTAATTTTAAAAAAGGGTGCGGAGAGGGTGGGATTCGAACCCACGGTACAGTTTAACCCGTACGACGATTTAGCAAACCGTTCCTTTCGGCCACTCAGGCACCTCTCCTCTTTTAGAATAATTGAGGGCTGCAAAAGTAGCATTCAAATTTCAAAAAAGAAAATAAAAACTTCACTATTTAGAATTTATTATAAATACTTTTTTTGAACAAAGGCCTTCGACAATTTTTGTTTATTAATAATTCAAAAAAAGTAATTGAGTGGCAGTAAAAAAACAAATAATCCTGATTTTTAATTCGCCATCTGCGGATGGACGCCTAATTTTTTTCTTTCACCGATTTGTTGCCTCCACATGGCATAATACAATCCCATTTTACCCAGCAATTCTTCATGATTTCCCGTTTCAATGATCTCGCCTTTTTCCAAAACATAAATACGATCAGCATGCATAATCGTACTTAAACGATGGGCTATCAAAATGGTAATTTGTTCTTTTTTGGAAGAAACGTCTTTAATTGTATTTGTAATTTCTTCTTCTGTCAATGAATCGAGGGAAGACGTGGCTTCGTCAAAAATCAACAAATGCGGATGACGAAGCAATGCCCGTGCTATCGACAAACGCTGCTTTTCACCACCGGAAACTTTTACACCTCCTTCTCCTATTAATGTATCAAGCCCGTTGTCAGCGCGCGCCAATAAACTATTACACGCAGCTTTTCTTAACGCGTCAAGAATTTCTTCGTCAGTTGCGGAAGGATTTACAAAAAGTAAATTTTCCCTTATTGTTCCTGCAAATAATTGGGTGTCCTGGGTTACAAAACCGATTTGGGTTCTCAAAACATCGAAGTCAATATTTTCCCGGTTTATTTTATTGTAACAAATTTCTCCCTGCTGCGGAATGTACAATCCTACCAAAAGCTTTACCAACGTGGTTTTGCCTGATCCCGAGGGACCAACGAACGCAATCGTTTCTCCTTTTTTTACATCAAAACTAATGTCAACCAATGCAGGCTGCTGTGCAGAAAGGTGCTTAAATTTTACATTCCTGAATTCAAGTTCTTCAATCACGTTAATGACTGTCGGTTTAGCTGGTTTTACTTCCGGCGGTTTTGACATTAGATTATGAAAATTCCCAAGTGATGCTTCCGCTTCGCGATACGAAATGATGATGTTTCCAATTTCCTGCATGGGGCCAAAAAGGAAAAAACTATAAAAAGTGAGTGATAAATATTGACCAGGCGTAATTGAATTTTTAAAGATCAACCAAAGCAAAGTAAAGGTGATAACCTGTTGTAAAAAATTCACCATCGTTCCCTGGATAAAACTTAAGGTGCGGATACTTTTTACTTTGCGCAATTCAAGTTTTAATATCTTAAAAGTATTGTTATTGAGCCGCGTAACTTCCTGGTTAGTTAGACCGAGACTTTTAACCAGTTCAATATTACGTAACGATTCTGTTGTGGTTCCGGCCAACGTATTGGTTTCTGTAACAATTGTTTTTTGAATGATTTTTATTCTTTTGCTCAAAAAACTAGTTACGATTGCGATCATGAAAATTCCTATCACATACACCGGCATTATCATCCAATTAAGCCGGAATGCAAAAATGGAAATGAAAACTATGCTGACAATTATGATAAAAAAAACGTTTATAAAATTGGTTATAAACTTTTCCGTGTCGGCCCTTACCTTGGTTAAAATGGACAAAGTTTCGCCGCTACTTTGATCTTCAAAATCCTGGTAAGGCAGGCGCATACTGTGTTTTAATCCATCTGTAAAAATGGTTGCGCCGAATTTTTGCACGAGGACATTTCCGAAATAATCCTGGAAAGCCTTTGCGATGCGGCTTACCATTGCTGTCCCAATCAAAAGCATCAGGAAAAATAATAAACCGTGATATTGATCATTTCCAAAAAAGAACTGGTGTTGAGTCCTGGGCGTTTTATCTGGAAAAACATGAGGATGATTGGCAAACAGGTCAAGGATTCGTCCCGTGATCCATGGCGCAAATAATGAAAAAACCTGGTTGGTTGCTGCCAAAAAAAGCGCTAAAACAATCAGCCATTTATAAGGTTTTAAATATGATATTAATATTTTCATTCGGCAAAAATAAATTGAATAGAATGAAATCTTTAATATGAATGTTCAATTGAAGGAAATAGCAATAAATGAAAGATGCGATTTGTTTCTGCGATCGGAAAAAATTTATTCACCTTAATAATTCCTCAACTTCAGTTTTTAAAAATGAAAGGTGATTAATAATTATTCCATAGATGATTTCATCTGAAACTGAATCATAGCCATGGATAATTCTGTTTCGGGTATAAACAATTTTTCTGGAGTTTGTAATCACAATCGTGGTATCGCGATTTAAAATGAGGCTTAGTGCTTCGCCAATTATTTCAATATTTCAATTTCAACAGCTCTTTTAGTTTTCAAATCGTTTTAGATATCTCTTTCTGTAACAATCTGTATTTCCTTTAGAAGCTGTCGTGTAGTGACAACAGTGATTCTTCCATCAGAAATATTGTTCAAATACTTACGTTGGCCTTAAGAAAAAGCCAATTCAATTTCAAAGATAATTAAGCATTTAAAATATCATAAAGCCAGCTTATTTAATCTCATTGATCCATACAAAAGTTGCCTTTCATGAGTTAAGGATTTTCTGAAGTATGGATTTGTGATGGCTTTCTCTTCCAATAAATCAATCGGACGGTTCAATATTTCTTGTAAGGCAAATTTGAAGTCAAAATAGTTATCGGCATAATCTTCGATTTTGATATTTTCAAAATCTACGATGAAGTCAATATCGCTTTTGCTGTTGAAATTGTCTTTCAAGACCGAACCAAAGACATACAGATTTTTGACCTTGTGGCTTTTACAAAGTGCAGTTATCTCGGAAAGGTATGATTTAAGTTTGTCCATTTTAGATAAGAGCGAAACTCAAATCTACAAACAATTTAAGGAAATCGAACCTTCAAAAGTCTTTCCATTCGCTTTACCCTTCCACTTCCATATAACTTTCCACCGGCTCACAAGTGCAAATTAAATTCCTGTCGCCGTAAGTATTATTTACGCGGCTTATTGTTGGCCAGAATTTATTTTCTTTTAAATAAGGTAATGGGAAATGCGGCTTTGCTGCGTGAATAAGAATGATTCCATTCATCGGCGGTGATCACAGCCAAGGGTATGCGGCGCATTTTTTAAAACATTATCTTTTTTATCCGCTTCGCCATTTTCAACGCTTTTTATTTCTTCATAAATGGAATTCAATGCATCACAAAAACGGTCCAATTCTTCTTTATTTTCACTTTCTGTTGGTTCAATCATGATCGTTCCGGCAACAGGGAAACTGAGTGTTGGAGCATGAAAACCATAATCCATCAATCTTTTCGCAACGTCTTCCGCTTCAATACCGGCACTGTTTTTAAAAGGACGAAGGTCAACAATAAATTCATGAGCGCATGTTCCGCCTTTGCCAGTAAACAAAATTTTAAAGTTGTTTTTTAATTTGGATTTCATGTAATTGGCGTTCAGGATTGCGTATTCCGTTGCTTCTCTCAATCCTTTTTCTCCCAACATTTTTATGTAGGCGTAGCTGATCAATAAAATGCTGGCAGAGCCAAATTGAGCCGCGCTCACATGTCCAAGCTTTTCAGTTCCGGGAAGGAAAGGAGTGAGTTTTTCATTTACACAAATCGGTCCCATTCCAGGGCCGCCACCGCCATGAGGAATCGCAAAAGTTTTATGAAGATTTAAGATGACAAACATCCGCGCCAATAAAGCCGGGAGATGTCAAACCAACTTGTGCATTCATATTGGCGCCGTCCATATAAACAAGGCCGCCATTATCATGAATGATCTTACAAATTTCCCTGATGCCTTCTTCAAAAACACCATGGGTAGAAGGATAAGTTACCATCAAGCCCGCGAGAGAATCTTTATTTTTTTCTGCCTGTGCTCTCAGATCTTCAATATCGATATTTCCTTCAGCATCACATTTTGTTACGACTACTTTAAAGCCCGCCATCACTGCTGACGCAGGATTGGTGCCATGTGCAGAAACAGGAATTAAAATGACCTGCCTGTTGGATTCGTTTTTACTTTGATGATATCTTCTAATTGCCATCAACCCCGCAAATTCTCCCTGCGCGCCGCTATTTGGCTGAAGGCTGCATGCATTGAAACCGGTGATTTTGCAAAGAAGATTTTCGAGTTCTTTGATGATGATATCATATCCTTCTGTTTGATTTGCAGGAGCGAAAGGATGAATTTTGCTGAATTGCGGCCAGCTTACAGGAATTAATTCAGTAGCCGCATTTAATTTCATTGTGCACGAACCGAGCGGAATCATCGAATGCGTAAGCGAAAGATCTTTGTTCTCCAGCAACTTGATATAACGCATCATTTCTGTTTCGCTGTGGTATTTATTGAAAACAGGATGTGTCAAATAAGATGACTTTCTTTGCAATGAAAGAGGAATATTTTCCGATTCGTTTTCATGTTCAAAACTGACAAAAGTTGTATCAATTTCTTTTGCCTGGTTGAAAACACTTAAAATATCCAAGACATCATTTTGCGTTGTGGTTTCATCAAGCGAAAGCGTAACCTTGTCATCAGAAGAAAAATGAAAATTCATTTCATGCTGCTGAGAAAGTTCTTCCAATTTTTCCCGGTTATCAATTTTAAAAGTGATCGTGTCAAAATAATTTTTATTCAGCAATTCATAACCACTTTCTTCCAAACCTTCAGCAAGTGAAGAAGTTAATAAAGTAATTCTTTCTGCAATATTTTTTAAACCTTCCGGCCCGTGAAATACCGCATACATGGCCGCCATATTAGCCAATAAAGCCTGGGCCGTACAAATGTTGGAAGTAGCTTTTTCGCGGCGAATATGTTGTTCTCTTGTTTGCAAAGCCATGCGCAAAGCGCGGTTATTTTGCGCGTCAATACTTACGCCGATAATTCTTCCGGGAATGTTCCGTTTGAATTCATCTTTGGTGGCAAAAAATGCTGCGTGAGGTCCGCCATATCCCATCGGAACACCAAATCTTTGAGAAGAACCAATGGCAACATCCGCACCCAATTCGCCCGGAGGTGTGAGCAAGGTTAAAGCCAGTAAATCGGTGGCCATAATTACCTGCGCATTCACTGAATGTACGGTTTCAATAAAAGTTCGGTAATCTTCGATGCTTCCTTCACTGTTGGGATATTGAATGATTGCACCAAAATAATTTTCATCAATTTCTGCGGTCTTTATAATCGCCAAAAACAAGTTCGATTCCAACCGGCTTTGCACGTGTAATTAAAACTTCTTTTGTCTGCTCAAATATCTTTTCATCAACAAAAAATTTGCCTGCCGTTATGTGGTCGTGGTCTTTATTTTTATGATTAAAAAGCATCGCCATTCCTTCTGCTGCGGCAGTTCCTTCGTCAAGCAAACTTGCATTGGCAATCGGTAAAGCAGTAAGATCGCTGACCATCGTTTGAAAATTCAACAGACTTTCAAGCCGCCCTTGCGCAATTTCTGCCTGGTAAGGCGTGTACTGGGTGTACCATCCCGGGTTTTCAAAAAGATTTCTTAAAATAACCGAAGGCGTGATCGTATCATAATATCCCTGCCCGATATAAGATTTAAAAACTTTATTCTTATCGGCGATTTTTTTCAGTTTTTTCAAATATTCAAACTCGCTCATTGGCTCGCCGATATCCAGTTTCTTTTGAAGCCTGATGCCTTTCGGGAATGGTTTTATCTATCAACTCGTCCAGACTGTCAACACCAATAGCATCAAGCATTTCAGTCGTTTCATTTTCATCAGGACCAATATGACGGGTAGCAAATTCAGCGGATTGTTTTTCAAACAGATTCATAAAAAATAATTGCTTTTTATTCTCACAGTAAACGAACAAAAAATTGCTTTTTTTATTTTACTCTGAAAATGACGGCGCGAAGTTACAATCGAAAATGTTATCAAAAGTTGAAGTGATTTGTAAAGATTTTCACTTGTATTTTCCGCGAAAGGTTCAAGCGTTGCATTAGGATTGCCGACACCTTAATCAAATATATTTTGCTAACTTTATTATAATAAATTTAAGAATGTTTACTACTTATCATTTAAAATCGGCAGAGGATATAAACGTTGACCTTTTGGAAGCCATAAAAGCCCTTTATAAAACCAAACCTATTACCATTATTGTACAGGAAAATGAGGAGAATGCAGAGTTAACGGAAGAATTAAAAGATATCCTTGACATGCGCCTGGCTGAGGATGAAGAGACTTATATTTCTGCAAAATCTTCACTAGACCAGCTTAAAGAAAAGTATGGCTTATAGAGTTATAATTTCTCCGCGAGCGCAAAAAGAAATTGAAGAAGCAATTGACTATTACTCACAAAACAGCAATGACGCTCCCAAAGATTTCATCATTAATCTTGAAAATGCTTACCAAACCTTAGAGAAATTTCCATTTTTTAAAATTCGTTACAAAAGCATTCGCGCCTTGAAGATCAGAAAATTCCCTTATTCGCTCTATTATGTAATTGTTGAAGATCGTAAAATTGTAAGAGTACTTTCCTGTTTTCATCATAAGTTAAACCCCGGCAAAAGACCGGAATGAAACCCAAAATGTATCTTTACCAAATGAAGGAAGATGTTTTGCATAATTGGGAGAAAAAATCTGCGGAAAATCAGAAAAAGTATAAAAATTTTTTAAAACGTGCCGATAAAAACAAAGTGCTGAAACAACTGCCGGCATTGAATGACGAAGCTTTTGAAAAGATTGATTGCCTGCAATGTGCGAATTGCTGTAGAAATTATTCACCCCGGTTTAAAACGCCTGATATTAAAAGAATTGCAAAGCATTTAAGAATGAAAGAAGGCGCTTTTATCGAAACGTATCTTCGGCTGGATGAAGATGGTGATTATGTAACGAAAACTTCTCCGTGCCCTTTTTTAGGTGAAGATAATTTTTGCTCTATTTATGAAAATCGTCCTTCTGATTGCCATCGATTCCCTTACACTGATGAAGATGTTTTGCTGAAAAGACCGGCTATCACTTTAAAAAATTCTACCTTTTGCCCAATCGTTTTTTATGTTTTGGAAAAGTTGGTTGATTAGATAATGTGCTATTAGCGAATGAGCCAATAGAAATAGATAAATCTTCAATATTTATTCACTCACCGTGAAGAAAATTAAGTTGGAATTATTAGCCGATAATTCTCATTAGCATATTAGCTAATCTGTGAATTGGCTAATTGTCTTATTTTCACATTTCTAAAATTGTATTTGATGTCTGTAGAAATAAATAAAGATTCTATTGCCGAAAGGTTTATGCGTTATGTGCAAGTGGACACACAAAGTAATCCAAAAACAGGTGGTCATCCTTCCACTGCAAAACAAAAAGATCTCAGCAAAATGTTGGTGGAAGATCTGAAGAAGATTGGAATTCCGAACGCCGAGATGGATGAATATGGATACGTTTACGCTACTATTCCTTCTAATTCTGAAAAAAATAATATTCCTGTAATTTGTTTTTGCAGTCATGTTGATACGGCGCCTGATTGCAGTGGAACGAACGTAAAACCGATCCTTCATAAAAATTACCAGGGGGAAGATATTGTGCTTCCGGAGGATTCTTCACAGGTTTTATCAACGATTAATTTTCCTTATCTAAAAAATCATATTGGAAGCGATATCATTACGGCCAGCGGAAATACACTGCTTGCTGCGGATGATAAAAGTGGGGTAGCGGCGATAATGGAAGCGGCAAAATATTTAGTTGAAAATCCTTCGTTGAAACATGGTGCAATTAAAATATTATTTACGCCAGATGAAGAAATTGGACAGGGAACAGCGAAAGTTGATATTCAAAAATTAGGCGCCGATTTTGGCTACACTGTTGATGGCGGCGAGGCCGGAAGTCTTGAGGATGAGACCTTCAGTGCCGATTCTGCAAAAATTATTATTAATGGCGTTATTTCTCATCCCGGTTATGGAAAAAATAAATTGGTAAATGCTTTAAAGATTGCAGGTGAAATTTTGCATGCTTTACCGCAAAGCGAATGGTCTCCGGAAACCACTGAAAAGAAAGAAGGATTTGTTCATCCTGTGCATTTTGAAGGTATTGCCGAACGCGCAACGTTGGAGTTTATTATTCGTGATTTTGATGATGAGAAATTAAAAGAGTCTGGGGAAAGATTAAAGGCAATTGCTGAAGAAGTTGTAGATCATTACAAAGGCGCTTCTGTGCAGGTTTTTATCGAAGAGCAATATCGAAATATGAAAAAAGTTTTGGACGAAAATCCGCAAGTGGTTGCCTATGCTGCGGAAGCGATAAAACGTTCAGGATTGAAAGTGAAAACCGAAAGTATTCGTGGGGGAACTGATGGAAGTAAACTCAGTTATATGGGTTTGCCGTGCCCGAATATTTTTACAGGAATGCAAGGGATTCATTCAAAATTGGAATGGATAGGTGTGAATGATATGGCAAAAGCCGCAGAAACGCTTGTTCATTTATCAATGATTTGGGAAGAAAAAACTAACGTCTGAAAAATACAAAAGAGAAATCAGTTCATGCCTTATTTTAAACAAGACAAACCATTTGTGGTTCCTACAACAGATGGAAAATTAATTGAAGAACATTTTGGATTAGCGACAAATAAAACCGGCGAGTTGAGTATCGCGCATATGGTGGCGCCATCCGGATGGAGTGAACCTTTTCAAAATCCTGAGTTTGATGAATATACTTTAGTAAGTCGCGGAAAAAAATTGTTTGATGTAGATGGAGAAAAGATTGTAGTGAATGCGGGCGAAAGTATTTTGGTAAAAAAAGGAAGCCGCGTTCAATATTCCAATCCGTTTGAAGAACCCTGTGAATATTGGAGTGTATGCATTCCTGCTTTTTCAATGGACAAAGCCAACCGTGAATAGTCTTAACAATTAAGTTAAAGTTTCCAATTAGATTTTATTCATCTTTCAAATATCAAATTACTTTTTACATTTGTTACTAAACCAATATTAAATGGATTTATTTTTTCTGCAGGTTGATACAACCGCGATAACTCATCCTGCTGCCGCGCAAACACAGAATCTATGGGAAACCCTTGAAAGAGGCGGTGTGCTTATGATTCCGCTTGGAATACTTTTTTTGGCGGCTGTTTATTTTTTCTTTGAAAGATTAATTGCTATCAGAAGAGCGGCAAAGATTGATGACAATTTTATGCGGATTATTCGCGATCATATTGTTAGTGGCAACGTTGCGGCTGCAAGAAGTTTCTCAAAAAATAATGAGAATCCGGTAGCAAGAATTATTGATAAAGGAATTCAAAGAATTGGCAAACCAATTGACGCGATTGAAAAAAGTATGGATAATGTTGGTGCGCTGGAATTGTATAAACTTGAAAAAAATCTTTCCATCATTTCTATTGTAGCCCGCATTGCGCCTCTGTTTGGTTTCCTTGGAACGATTATCGGGATGCTTGCACTGTTCAAAGGAATTGCTGCGAGCACTGAATATACAGCTAACACGATCGCAGATGGTATTTACATTAAAATGATTACTTCGGCTACCGGTTTAATCATTGGTATATTAGCGTATATCGGTCACAGTTATCTTGTTACACAAATCAATCGCATTGAAAATAAAATGGAAATTGCGAGCGCTGAATTTGTTGACATTTTGCAGGAGCCAACCCATTAAACTAAGAACTAAGAACTAAGAACTACGAACTAAGAACTTCGAACCAAGAACCAATAAATGAGCATCAGGAAAAAATTTAGAGACGACGATACAGAACTGGATACCGGTCCGCTGAATGATATCCTCTTCATTCTGATGTTCTTCTTTTTGATCATTTCTACGATGGCTAATCCGAATGTGATCAAGATGAATAATCCACGTGCCAGCAGCGATACAAAAGCCAAGCAAAGCGTAATCGTTAGCATTAATAAAAATAAACAGGTTTACATTGGCCAGGACGAAATTCCTTTTGATTCATTGGAACCAATGTTGAGATCAAGACTGCCAATTGCTGATTCACTAACGAAACCTGCGGTTGTTATTAATGCCGATTCTTTAGTAAGCTGGGGTGATATTGTAAAGATCATGGAAGTAGCTAAAAAATTAGGTGCTACAACTTCTGCTTCTGTGAAGAAATAAGAAATTTATTCGCTAAACGTTTCTTAACTTTATTAATGATTTCTTGTGAGAAACTGTTGATTAGTGGTCATGGCTTTCAAAGAATGTTTGAGAGGCATTTAACGGTGGCCGATGTGGAATTGATATTAATTAATGGCGAAATCATAAGAGAATATTTAGATGACAAACCTTATCCGTCCTATCTTCTACTTGGGTTTAAAAACAACAAGCCGGTTCATATTGTAGTGGCAAAAAATAAAAAAGTTTGTATTTTAGTTACAGCTTACTTCCCTGATAACAACATTTGGGATACCTCCTTTAGAAATAAAAAAGAGTAAAATGGAATGTCTAATGTGTAAAAATGGAACTACAAAGCCAGGATTGGTAAACGTTCCAATCGTCAGAGATGATAAAATTATTTTCTTTAAAAAAATTCCTGCAGAAATTTGCGACAACTGTGGTGAATATTACATTGATTCAGAAATCGCCAGGCAGATTTATGAAAAAGCTGATGAAAGAATGAAGGAAGGTGTCGAGATGGAAGTTACTCAGTATCAACCATGATTCTAAATCAGTTTTTCCTCTATTTTTTTCCTGCTTTTACCATTCTTTCTTTACCGTAAATATCTTTTTTTATTTCCGCGGTAAAACCTGCATTTTCAAAAATATTTCTTACTTCTCGAGCATAATTTTCATGCACTTCCACAAAAATTTTCCCTCCTGGGTTTAAATGTGTTTTTGCAATTTTTGCAATATTCTCATAAAAAATAAATGGATTGTCATTTTCCACAAACAACGCCAGCCTTGGTTCGTAGCTTGTTACATTTTTTGACATCGATTCTTTTTCTTTTAAAGGGATGTAAGGTGGATTGCTCACAATTACATCAAATTTATTCGAAATTGGTCCATTCTTGTTCATTCAAAAAATCATTTGAATAAAATCAATTCCGGCATTCAATTCCAAAGAATTTTTTTTTGCAACTTCTAAGGCTCTTTCACTGATATCGATTGCGGTTAGATTCACTTTGGTAAGTTCTTTTTTTAATGCAATGGCAATGCAGCCACTACCTGTTCCGATATCAATGATATTTGTTGATTTACTGCCGGCAGATTTCCAATCTTCAATTATCCACTCAACCAACTCTTCGGTTTCCGGTCGCGGAATCAGAACATTTTCATTTACAAAAAATTTCATTTTGTAAAACCATGCCTCATGCAAAACATATTGAACAGGCTTATGTTGCAGCAATTCATGAAGATGATTTTGAAGTTGTAAAAAATCACTTTCTTTTATTTGGTCATTGCTATTTAATCTTCTTTCTAATCTTTTCGCTCCTGTAACTTTCTCAAAAACCCAATCAGCAATATTCTCCGCCTCACGTTCATCATAAACGCTTTTTAATTGATTTAAAAAATCACTATAAGCCTTGGCTGTTGTCATTAGCGCAAACTTAATTATTTTGTGAAGCAATAATTTTAAAAGATTTCATTTGAATACTGATGAAAAATACATGAGTCGATGCATTCAAGTTGCGAGGTTGGGAGCGGGAAATGTAGCGCCAAATCCGATGGTGGGAGCAGTGTTAGTGTATGAAGATAAAATTATCGGTGAAGGATTTCATGAAAAATATGGAGAGGCCCACGCAGAAGTAAATTGCATTAATAGTGTTGCCGATGAAAACAAATCGTTGATCGAAAAATGCACTATGTACGTTTCACTGGAACCTTGTTCGCATTTTGGAAAAACTCCTCCGTGTTCCAATTTGATCATTCAGCAAAAAATAAAAAAAGTAGTTATTGGGTGTCGTGATATTTATGAAGAAGTTGATGGAAAAGGAATCGAAAGGCTGCGAAAAGCAGGCGTAGAAATAGTTACAGGAGTTTTAGAAAAT
>CAWEQV010000016.1:0-60673 GCA_963811285.1 uncultured Chitinophagaceae bacterium
TCATATAATTCTTCAACAAAACTAAAAATGCTGTCATTACCATTCTGTAATTCTTCCGTCATCATTTCGCCAAATTGGGTTTTTCCAGGAGTGGCCTTTCTTTGCCAATTCCCTCACTTTGCTTTCATTTACCTGAATTCCCTATCCAGGTAATTCGGGGCGTTTTATATACCTTTCGGTTACGTTGAATACCTCGCGGTTTTCTATGTAGTCCAATAGATCCGCATCTTCATTATAATGAATTCCCATACTTGTTTCCTGTATCACAGCGTTGATGCAACTAAAATCGATTTGCAACGCCCCAGCAAATGAAATCGGCCCGAGTGGACAATGGGGAGCAAGCGCCACGTCGTAAGCTTCTGCCATTGCTGCAATTCTCTTAACTTCTGAAATTCCACCCGCATGGCTCAAATCAGGCTGAATGATATCAATATTTCCACTACAGAATAAAGATTTAAAGTCCCATCTTGAAAACAGTCGTTCCCCGGTAGCTATTGGAGTGCTTGTGTAATTGGCCAGAACTGAAAAGGCTTCTTTATTTTCGGGTAGAACCGCCTCTTCAATAAACATAGGCTTAACAGATTCCAAATCACGCATAAAGCCCTTCGCCATTCCTTTATGAATGCGGCCATGGAAATCTATTCCCAAACCAATGTCATAGCCTATAGCATCCCTTACAGCTTGTATACAACTTATTGCATCCTGAACTTTTTTAGGGGAATCTATCCATTCCATAGATGAGCAGGCATTCATCTTGACTGCACGAAATCCCTGGGTTAACCGACTTTTAGCTCCCTCTACTAAATTTGAAGGCTCGTCTCCTCCAATCCAACTATATACTTTCATTTTTTCACGCACCGGCCCACCTAACAGTTCATAAACAGGCACGCCTAGCGCTTTTCCTTTGATATCCCACAATGCCTGGTCTATACCAGAAATGGCACTCATTAAAATTGGACCTCCACGGTAAAACCCTCCACGATACAACAATTGCCAAATATCCTCAATTCGTCGCGCATCTTTTCCTACAATGTAACCTGCCATTTCTTCAATAGCAGTTTTTACTGTATCGGCCTTACCTTCTACTACCGGCTCTCCCCATCCTTCAATACCATTTTTTGTAGTAATCTTAAGAAATAGCCATCTTGGAGGAACTTTAAATATTTCCAGCTTTGATATTTCCATTTGTTTTTAATCTTTTTCTTAAACAATACGCATTGTCATTCCGCCATCTATTACTATATTCTCGCCCGTAATGAAGTCATTGCTAACCAACATAGTTATTGCTTCTGCTACTTCAGAAGGCTTACCTTCCCTATGTAAAGGAATTCTATTCTCAATATTATTTTTAATTTGATAAGGAGTAAGATAATCCTGAAACCTTGTACGTACAATACCGGGTGAAATACAATTAACGCGAATATTCTCGTCAGAAAGCTCAAAAGCCATGGACCGGGCAAATTGAGGAATAGCTCCTTTTACAACCGAATATGCAAGTGAATTCTTCACTCCCCGTAAACCTGCAGCAGAAGATATCAAAATTATTACCCCCTCCTTTTTCTTTTGCATGTATGGGACCACAGCAGAAGACAAATGAAAGGCAGCATGAATGTGAATATCAAAAGCCTGGTACCAAACATTGCGCGCTCCATTAAGCAGACTTCCGGGAGCTGCGCCGCCGGCAGAATGAACAAGAATATCAACAGATCCAAACGTTTCTATCGTTTGCTCTACGGCCTTTTTACAATTTTCTTCCTTACTTAAATCTGCGGATATTATGCAGCACTCTTGCCCAGACGATTCGATTTCTTTTTTAATGGTAACATCGTCAATATTCCTGGCTACTAAACTAATCTTGACACCTTGCCTGGCCAGAACCTTAGCGGTTGCAGCGCCAATTCCATGAGTGCCACCTGTTATCATTGCAACCTTATTCTTCAAATCCATTTAAAAAAATTTAATTAAGAATAACTCTTAACATAATCGCAAGTAACTTCCTTTTGTTTTCCTTTTAGTACTAAATATTATCGTACTTCTCAGATATTTTATCATGGTAAAATCCTGTGAGAGTGACCCACCTTCCGCTTAAAAAGATTTTGGTGTATTTTTAAATGAGATAAACCGATGTAAAGCTATTTTCGATAAAAAACGGACCATCTTAACAAAAGCTGGGAATCAGCGTTAAATGTAGGATGGACAAAAATAAATCAACCTCCGCCTCATTTACGATTCCTACTTGGGTAACAATTCGACTTCCCTGATTTCTGCTGTGTTTTTATAAAGATTAATTTCTTCATTACATCCTCCATCAAGATATTCAAAGGCAAACTTTGGAATTCTTCTTTTTGCTCTTGCTCTTAAATCTTCAATCGATGGATAATCGGGGTTGAATTCAAATTTCATTTTAGGTTGCTTTATTATTGAAAAAAGAAAGTGCTGGCACACTCTTTATGCCTTCACTTTATCTGCTGCCGAATAGGGTTTCAAATCAAAAATAGCAGTAGGAATAGCCATGGAATTCCAGAATTTGTGTATAGCCAAAGCTGCGCCTAATGCAGATGCTTGTGGCAACGACGAGCTGAAAACTTCCATTCCGGGAAAAGCTTTTGCCAGTAAAGTCATATAAATTGGATTCTCACTAAAACCACCGTCAACAAATAATTTTTTTATTGAGCTGTCGTTCATCACCAGGTTGATGCTTCTTATTTGTTGGGCAACAATATCCTTTATTAACTGGTGATAGGCTTCTTCATAAGAATTATAATCTTTTAAATCTCTTTTAGCAAAATCCGATTGTCCAATCATCGCATCAACCACATTTTTATCAGAGAAATTCTTTGCCGGCTTTAGGTTATTGTATAACTGTAAGTCGAATTGAAGCGTTTTATAATAATAATCGGAAGGCTTATTAAAATACTTCGCCAATTTTTTTGTTTGCTGCTCATGTTCATATCCTGCAAACAGGCGTGATGATTTAACAGGATCACCCTTATAAGATAAGTTGCAAAGGCAATCGTGCTCCAATTCAAAATCGGTTAATGGCTCATGATTAAAAGGATTGAAAGTGATGCACCATGTGCCTGTGGAAAGCAATAAAAACTGTTCATTGAACGAAATCAGGTAAGGAATTAATGCAGCAGAACTATCATGCAAACCTATTCCCACGGGCAAATTTCCATCAACGTATGCGGCAATAGTATCGTTCGGCATTATGGGCGCCAGCTTTGTTTCAATCCCCTCCTTCTTTACCCAGGGATGGTATTCATTATTTTGAAAATCCCATAAATTAGTATGGCAGCCAATGCTGGTAATATCAGAGGCAAAAACCCCTGAAATAATAAAACTTAAATATTGAGGAAGATGTAACGCATATTTTATTTTGGCAAACATTTCAGGCTTTTCATATTTCATGCGGTATAATTGCATGGCCGAATTTAGATTGCCTAAAACCGGCGATGCCGTTTTCTTAGCGACCAAACTTTCCCCTCCATAAGTTTTATAAAATCTCTCTCTTAATTCGACTGGATAAGGCTTAAGGTAACTATACAAAGGTGGAATTATCTTTAATTGCTGATCGAGGTAAACCAGACTGGCACCGTATGCTGAAAAATTAACCGCCCTAATTTCGAAACGGTCATCTCGCAATATTTTCTGAAAGGAATCTTTTAGCCATAAAGTGAGTTCTTCAACATCTTCACAGGGAAATCCATCCTCGTCTTTTATTTCCTCCAATTGCGTACTTTCCTCATAAACCATTTTGTATTCCTCATCAAACAGAAATAGTTTCTTATTGGTTTTACCCACATCAAAAATCGCTATGACATTTTGTTTACTCATAATAATCGCACTAACCGGTTATAGTGGTAAGTGGTGAGTGAATCAAAATCGCCCAACTCCCAGCTCACAATCCTGTCGCTACTGTTTTGCTCCCTCTTTCTTTAATTAACTGTTCTCTTACTTTAACACTGCGATAAACCGCCAAAGGATTCAAAGCTCCGTTGGCACGCAATCTTGCCTCTGCAACCACCGGGCGCACATCAGAACGAAATGCTTCTTGCAAAATTTCCTGGGCTGTTACCACATCATTATTATTTTGCGCTTCTTCCAATTTTTTTCGATCTACAAGCAATGCCTGTGCATAAGAGATCATGATCGCTTCAACTGATTGCAACAAATCTTCCAAAGGATCTTTCAAATTGTGGCTGGCATCGATCATCCAGGCAAGATCCGTTGCATGATTCATGTGTTTTGCATCCATCCCCTCTAACAATTCATTGAAAATTAAAAATAACTGGTAAGGTTTAATGCTTCCAACCGTAAGATCATCATCGCCATATTTTGAATCATTAAAATGAAAGCCTCCCAACTTCCCTTCCATCAACAGTAAAGCAACAATTTGTTCAATATTTGCATTTGGTAAATGATGGCCGAGGTCAACTAATGTATAAGCCTTCTTTCCAAGTTTGGATGAATAGAGTAAAGATTGTCCCCAATCACCCACAGTGGTAGAATAAAAGTTTGGCTCATATGCTTTGTATTCTACAAATATTTTCCAATCATCGGGTAATGCCTCATAAACTTCCTGCAGACTCTCTAACGTATTTTGAAAAGCTTTTCTAAAATTGAGTTGGCCGGGGAAACTTGAACCATCACTTAACCAAACCGTAAGCGATTTTGAACCCAGCTCAACCCCATATTTTATTACTTCAATATTATGATCTATCGCTTGTGTACGAACAGCTTTATTTACATGCTGCATTGAGCCAAACTTATAACTCAATTTTTGATCAGGCTGATCCTGGAAAGTGTTTGAGTTCATGGCATCGAACTGTAAACCGTAGTCTGAAGCAAGTTTTTTTATGTGTGATGCATCTTCCGGTATATCCCAGGGAATGTGCAAAGAAATAGCACCACTTGACCTGTTCAATGCATGTAGCAAACCTATATCTTCAATTTTTTCCTCAAGACTTCGTGGTTCTCCGCCACCAGGGAAACGGCCAAACCTCGTTCCTCCCGTTCCTAACGCCCAACTTGGAATCGCGATTTGAAAATCAATCAATTTTCTAATTATATTTTCAACATTGCTGACGCCAGAAGAAATAAATTCAAAATTTCGTTTGTGATCAGGCAAGCCGGCCTCATTATTTTTCTCAATAATTTCTTTGTTTACTGTCATATCAAATTTTACGTTAATTGTATTATTCCCAATTTAGAACAAATAAAAAACTTCCTCCAATGGAATTGAAACCGGTGAATAACCTTCGTTGGTACCCGTTGCTTTCAACAGTTCTTTTAATTCCGGCCACAAGGTATTATGCCGTCTTCTATATTCTTCTTTAAAGCCCTGTGCAACTTCATTTTAAAGGCAATCCTGTGGCTCTTTACCATTTTATCAGCATTGTTATTAAGATTCATAAAATTAAATCCTATTTCTAAAAAAAGACCAAAAGGTTAAGCGATTAAAAAACCATCAACGATTTAATCGCTTGATTATAAAAAGTATTATCTTAAAAATGCTGCTGCCACTCCGCCGTCCACATTCAATATATTACCTGTCGATTTATTTAATAATCCACTTACAAATGCAAAACACGCATTCGCAATATCCTCCGGTAATATGCTTTCATTCAACAAAGTTCGTTTGGCATAATAAGCAGGCAATTCTTCTACCGTTATGCCATATGCCTTTGCGCGGCCTTCAGCCCATCCATTGTTCCAGATATTGCTTCCGGATATTACAGCATCCGGGTTTACTACGTTCACGTGAATTTTATCTTTGCCTAACTCAGCCGCATTTAATCTGCTCATGTGTAATTGAGCTGCCTTTGCAGCGCCATAAGCCGCGTTGTTTGGCCCGCTTACCAGTGCATTCTTACTTACAATATTTAATACGTCGCCACCTAAACCTTGTTTACGCATTACTTCAACACCTGCCTGTGTGACAAAAAATTGTCCCTTCACCAATACATCATACAATACATTCCAATCATCATCAGTATGCTCCTCAATGGGCTTTGAGATAGAGAGTCCGGCGTTATTGACAACAATATCTATTCCCCCAAAAGCAAGTGCTGCATTGTGAAATGTTTTTTGAATGCTAGTGGAATCTGTTACGTCTAATTCGCTACCGGCAAAGCTATCTTTTCCAAATTCGTTATTAAATTCATCTTTAGCCTGCTCCAATCTATCCAGGTTATTATCAGAAAGAATTACGCAAGCTCCTTCTTCTGCGAATTTTTTTGCAATCGCTTTTCCAATGCCACCACCGCTTCCGGTTATCAAAGCTATCCGCCCTGTTAATGCTTTCGGCTTTGGCTGACGTTGCAGTTTTGCTTCTTCCAATAGCCAATATTCAATATTGAATGCTTCCTGCCGGGGCAATGAAGTGTATTCAGAAATCGCTTCTGCACCTTTCATTACATTAATGGCATTGATATAAAATTCAGCAGCAACACGGGCTGTTTGCTTATTTTTTGCAAAAGTAAACATGCCGACGCCAGGATATAAAATCACCACCGGGTTACCATCTCTCATTGCAGGGCTGTTATCGTGCTTACATTTGTTATAATAATCCTTGTACATCTCACGGTAACCCGCAAATGCCGGAGCGAACTTTTCTTTAATTTTATTCGAATCAGTTACATCTTCATTGACATCCAGTTCCAGAACCAGCGGGCTTATTTTTGTTCGCAAGAAATGATCCGGGCAACTGGTTCCAAGTGGTGCAAGTCTTGACAAATCCTTTGAATTAATAAATTCCAGTACGCGATCATCATCCGTAAAGTGGCCTATCATCCTGGTTTCAGAAGAACAAAATCCACGCAATAACGGTGCTAAACTTCCTGCTTTTGCTAGCCTTTCTTCTTTGGGCAGTGACTGAATTTTTGTTCCGCCAAATACAGGTTTGGTTTTACCTATTTTTTCATTTAAATAATCAGCGCAACGTTCTATTACTTCTAATGTGTTGATGTAACTTTCATATGAGGAGTTGCCCCAGGTGAATAATCCGTGGGAACCAAGCATAATTCCACGCATTCCCGGATTTTCATTTAAACATTCTTTTAATTTCAATCCTAAATCAAAACCGGGCTTTTGCCATTCTACCCAACCGATAGTTCCTTTAAACAATTCCTGCGTAATCTTCTTACCATCTTTTGATGCCGCAATCGCAATCGCTGCATCCGGGTGCAAATGGTCAATATGTTTAAAAGGCAGAAAGGCATGAAGGGGTGTATCAATCGAAGGTGCTTTGGAATTCAGATCGTATATACAATGGTTGAATAATTCCACCATTTCATCTTCATTATCTATCCCCCTGTAAACATTTTCCAGTGAACGAAGTTCCTCAACATATAAAGCCGCAAGGCCATTTCTTTTCATGGTGCCTAAATCTCCTCCACTTCCTTTAACCCACATCACGTCCACATCCTTTCCTGTTAACGGGTCTTTGGCGATTGCCTTACAGGATGTGTTTCCACCACCATAATTAGTTAGACGTAAATCAGCTCCCAGTAGATTGGAACGGTAAATTAATAAGGCCACTTCATCCCCCTGCATCAATGCAGCTTTTGCTTCATCCCATAAATAACTTACATTTTTAAACTTATCAGCTTTTGAAACCGTAGCGACATTTTTTAATTTGGTATCCATAACTTTTTTATAAAAAAATCCAATTTTATGTACTTCTTATTGATGCAAGGCATTTCCATAACCGACTAATATGACTGATGCAATAATGGTTATAATTCCTATAATAATGGTAGTACGTGTTTTATTGCTGACGCCTTTCCATTCCTTAAGTGCAAAACCCCACAAGTTGGCGACTAAAATGATAAAAGACATGTGAAGTATCCATGAACTTGCGCCATTGCCCAATTTACTTTCTCCCATTCCATAAAAGAAAAACTGCAGAAACCAAAGTGTTCCGGCCATTGCACAAAAAAGATAATTCCTCAGAAGGGGTGTTTTTTTATTCGTGTAATCCCCAAAAGTTTTATTTCGGAAATTTAAAAAAATTGTCCAGATAAAGTTCGTGGTAAGTCCGCCCCATAATAGTACGATGTAGATAACATTATTGCGGTATAAAAAATTACCAGTTGCCTGCGGATTGGAAGCAATCCACATACGGTTAGCTGCATCCGCCATTTTGGAACCTGCTTCGATTCCGTAGTTAAAACATGCACTCAATATTCCGGCAACAATGCAAACAATCAATCCTTTTACCAAGTTAAATTCTTTTACGCTTTCCTGCTTTTTTTCTTCTGATAATTCTTTCTCTTTTAAAACACCTGCTCTTCCACATATGAAAATTCCCAGCAAACAAAGTACTATCCCAATTAGTACAATTTGCCCCCACGAAGTACTGAGCAAATCATTGAAAGTTGTCTTGCCAGCAGTTGGATAAAAATTATAATAAATAGAAGGTGCTAATGCGCCAAATGCAGAAGTAAAGCCAAGCAAAACAGAATTACCCAACGACATTCCGAGGTAACGCATTCCTAAGCCATACATAAGTCCGCCAATGCCCCAAAGCACTCCCCAAAAATAAGTCCAGCCAAAAGTGGACATATCAGTTTGTGAAATGATATCAGCGAAGTGAGGTACGGTAAGCCACGCTGCTATTGGCGGAACGATCAGCCACGAAAATAGCCCGCCAACGATCCAGAAACTTTCCCAATGCCATCCTTTTACTTTTTTGTAAGGGACGTAAAAGCTACCTGATGCGGCTCCGCCGATAAAATGAAAAAAGATTCCAAGGATTATTCCCATTCAGTTGCAATTATAATTTTATCTAAACAGTAGTACCAATTACTTTTGAAATTCCAATACGTTTTTGATTCGATAATCTTTGAATTTTTAGTCTGTGAAATTTACAAATAAAAATTTCCCTCACTGTATAATTTGCTGAAACTATCAAACGCCGCATTTTTTTAAATAAAATCAAGAGCAATTGTCAAAAATGCAACGATATTTAGATGACAACTTTCTTTGACGGGATAAAAATAGGTGTATGCCAAATCTTAGCTATCATGTTCCATCCTGAGATGCAAATAATCAAGGCATTTCATGCAGCCCTTCACTTGTAACTTTCCATTTACCGTTGTCCGGAATACCAGGATTTATTTTTTTGTTACCATCAAAGCCTCCGCACATCATAGCAATCGCGGTTAGTAACCCTCCGTTTCCCGGCAGATAAATCGTTAATCTTTGGTCCTGGTAATTATGGCCATTGACTAAATAGGTATTGGTTGGAACGTTCATGAATAAAGCCTCAATTGCTTTTTCGGGCATATTTAATCTGGTTGCTGTCATTGCAGTCATTGGAAAATCCCATCCCCAGGTTTTAGACCAGTTCCAGTTTTGCCATATCCAGTTAAATGTGTTTTTCATTATCATAGTATCAACCATTGGTGTTAAAGGCAGCATTCCCAATGCTCCGAATACCGATGGATGATCCGTTCTAAACTTAGGGGTGGTATATGAATCTGTCGCGCTTTCTGTAAAAAGATATTTGCCATTTTGTATCGGCAACGGAGATAAATTTTGCAGCACCTCATCCCATTTTTTATTTCGTGGCAACCCTAATCGTTCTCTCCATTTCTGTGCAGTTTTCAATGCCCAATACCAATAAACCAATTCATAGGTTGGATTAAAAGTTTGTTCAGGCTTGTATCTTTCCTGTGCAGCAATGACACCTTTTCCCAACACATATTTTTTCTTTGAAGAATCGTACCGGGCATAGGAAGCCATAAAATCCGCTGTAGCAAAAACAAGCTTTTTATATTTTTCCAAAACCTTTTTATCTTTTTTATCGCGATAAACCAATTCAGCGAAATAAATAAAATGCGGTTGTTGCCAAATAAGAAAAGCGCCGACAGATGAAGGAACTTCATCTCCTTCATTATCAGTCATTTTCTGCCAACGAACTCCATCATATCCCTGGCGTTTTGCGATTTTCCTTGCAGTCTCTGCTGCTCTTGCATACCAGGTCATACTTTTTTCGAGTAACTCTATGTGCCCCCAAAGTGCAAAATGAACTGCATGCCACCACAGCATTTCCATATGAAATTTGCCATACCAGCTGTTATAAGTAAGCCCCGTTTCCTGCGGCGGATTTGAACCGGCGCATTGTATTTTAGTAAGATACTGAGATAGAATGATTCTTCTTTCCAGTTCATTCGCCCTTTTATCCGTACTTCCTGAAAAATCAATCGCGCCGCCTGTTTCCCAGAATAACCGCCATTGCTTTATACTATTAGTTTTAGTTGCGGCAAAGGATGGTGTAGTGGTTACACTTTTCCTATTTTCAAGAAGGCAGGAGAATTCGAAAGTTGTGTCTTTCTTTGGCTCTAACAAGAAATAATGTGATTGCTTTTCTTTTAAAATCGCATTTTTATTCCATTCAAGATTGATAAAATAGTCTGTACTATCGAGCTTGTGTTGAATGGTGGCACTATTATCAGTTTGGTTGATAAGGAAGGACTGATGTTTATCTACTTTGTTCCAGTTGTTTCCCACATCGGCCCATGCTCCGGTAGGGTAAGGCAACCGAATACGAATCTTCAATCGTCCCCGCTTTAGTAAATTTGATGTCACTTTTATAGCAATAGCATCTTTTTGCTGGTGCCCATAAGTGATAACATCTACAGGTATATCTTCAACCCGGAAAGTGGAATGGATTTCTCCTGTCCACATGTTTAGTGTTTGCTTTATTTCCTTTATATCGTTTATAGTAGCAAGAGTTCCATCATTTTTTGTTATTTCAAAACCAACATTGGCCAGTTGTAAGCGATGTGGATTTTGACGAAAATAGTCGGCAGTTCGTCTATTTTTTTCCGGCCCATGATTCCATTCAACTGCATATTGAACCAGTCTCCCATTCAATTGATAGGTTTTCAAAGCATCCTGAAAGTGGTAATGGTAGATATTAGGAAAGCTATGCCATCCCCAATCACTTTCTGTTCCCAGAGGTACTGCTTTTGAGTAAGCGTCAGGAAATGACTGTAAGCCTGTCACGTCAACGGTAAACGCGAAACTTCCATTTCCAACAGATAAAGAAGCGAGAGAATCAAATTTATTTATCACAATGGTATGTCTCTCCACCAGTGCCTTTCGGTCGATCCTGGTCTGGCTTTTCTGTGAATACCCAATGGATAACAAAAGGAAAGAAAAAGCTAATAATGTGGTTATTTTTTTCATACTGAATGAATCAAAATTTCTGGTATTGAGCCTTTATATCCTGCAATATTAGTTACCTTTTATATTTCCTGACCTGCAATAATTAGGTTCGTTCGATTGTTACAGCTTCCAATTCGGGAAGACTAAAAGTATTTATTGCTGGTTAAGAAGCATCCTGATCCGTACTGCCTTTAAAGAAGCGGTTTTAAAAGCAAATCCTATCTTTGGTGTTTATCTGATCAGCGCAGAGCGCCTATTTTAAAATGAAAAAAAACAGTATCTCGCAGTATATTTTTATTGATTATTATTCTGCAACACCCAAATATTTACAACTTGCCAATTCCATAACGAAGGGAATTGGAGAAGGAAAAATATCAAAAGATCAGGTGCTCCCTTCGATCAATGAAATAAGTGCGGAATTTGAAATATCAAGAGATACTGCTGAAAAAGGATATAAATATTTAAAGCAAAAAGGTACGCTCGGATCGATACCTGGCAAAGGCTATTTCGTAAAAAATACAGATGTAAAAAATAACCTAAAGATATTTTTACTGTTCAATAAATTAAGTGTACACAAAAAGATTGTGTATGATGCTTTCGTTTCCGCTATAGGTGAAGCGTCTATAGATTTCTATATTTATAACAATGATTTCGATTTTTTTAAACGCCTTATCTTAAATAAAAAAAACGACTACACTCATTATGTTATTATACCACATTTTACTGAAGGTTTTGAGAATACATGCGAGGTTATAAACACGATACCAAAAGAAAAATTAATTATACTCGACAAACTGGTAAGAGGAGTTGACGGAGAATATGCGGCGGTATACGAAAACTTTGAGAAGGATCTTTATGATGCTTTGGAAAAAGCATTACCGCAATTGAGTAAATATCATACTATCAAAATGATTGTTCCCACTCACACATATCACCCCAAGGACATATTGAATGGATTTCGGTCTTTTTGTGAGCAATACACTTTTAATTTTAAAGTAGTGCACAATATAGCGAATGAACCCATCAAGGAAGGAGAAACGTATATCAACCTGATGGAAGATGACCTCGTAATTTTATTGGAAAAGATTTTGGCTAGAAAAATGAAATTAGGGAAAGATGTAGGTGTGATTTCATACAATGACACACCGCTAAAAAGAATAATTCTTAAGGGTATCACTACGATCTCGACTGATTTTAAACTAATGGGACGTAAGGCAGCACAACTAATTCTTGAGCATTCAACAGAACATTTTGAAATACCTTTTCATCTCACACTTAGGAACTCGCTATAAATAATCTCAGCGACGCACAAGGATAAAAGTTTTAAATCTCCATGTTTGTATTTGATTAGTAACTCAGTCTGATTGTATTGAGTCTGGGAAAACTTTCTTCCGAAAATCCATTGAAATAAAAAAAATTGTCGATTAGCAATCTTCGTATCAGAGGTCCCGAGCGGATTCGAACCGCTGTGGAAGCTTTTGCAGAGCTCTGCCTAACCACTCGGCCACAGGACCATTTTATTTTTAAAGCGCACAAAAATAGGTAATTTTTATTAAGGATAAATTTATTGTGAAATGAAAAAGTACTTTCATTTGTAATGAAGTAATTTTGTACAATTGTTTATTTACAATTAAAAAAAAATGCAGCGGATCGCTGAATCAGAACTGATTTTAAACGCAAGGGGAGCCATCTACCATCTGGATCTGAAAGCTGACGAAATTGCCCAAAATATTATTACTGTTGGCGATCCCGCAAGGGTTGCTGAAATCAGTAAACATTTTGATAAAATTGAGGTTGAAAGGAAGCACCGTGAATTTATTACACATACAGGATTGATTGGCAATAAGAGGATTTCTGTCGTCAGCACAGGAATCGGCCCGGATAATATTGACATCGTTTTGAATGAACTGGACGCTTTGGTTAATATAGATTTTCATAGCCGGATGATAAATAATGAATTAAAACAATTAAACATCCTCCGCATAGGCACATCAGGTTCTTTACAGGCAGATATTCCTGTCGACAGTTTTGTGGCAAGCAGCCATGGCCTTGGGCTTGATAACCTGTTGAACTTTTACCTGCACGAAACGAATGAAGAAGAAAAACAACTTATCCATTCATTCAAAACCCAAACACAATTGCACAGTGGTTTTGGAGATCCATATATTGCTGCCGCTTCCATGCATTTGTTGAAACATTTTGTGGATGGTTTTCATCAGGGAATCACGGTTACCTGCCCGGGTTTTTATGGGCCGCAGGGACGAATTCTTCGTTTGGGAATTACCAATCCACAATTGATAGATCAGCTTACTTCTTTTCAGTTCGGGAAGTACCGTATTACCAATTTTGAAATGGAAACATCTGCAATTTATGGGCTGGGGAAAGCGTTACATCATCATTGCGTTTCGCTTAACGCAATCATTGCGAATCGCATTCACAAAAATTTCAGTAATGATTCACAGGCTTTAATAGATAAGCTGATTAAAAAATCTTTGGAAATAATTATAGAAAAGTTATAGAAATGAAAATCAAATTTTATAAATACCAGGGGGCCGGTAATGATTTTATCCTGATAGATAACAGGGAAAAAATCTCTCATGAAATTACAGTTCAACACGTAAAAAAAATGTGTGACCGGCACTTTGGTATTGGTGCTGATGGTTTGATGTTATTAAATAATAAGGAAGGTTTTGATTTCGAAATGGTATATTTTAATTCAGACGGAAAAGAAGGTTCAATGTGTGGAAATGGTGGCAGGTGTATAGTACAGTTTGCATCAAACATGGGAATTAAAAAAAACGAATATATTTTTTCAGCTTCTGACGGCACACATACTGCTGAAATCGATCTGAATAAAGAGGTTAGTTTAAAAATGAACGATGTAACCCATGTTGACTTTTCACTGGATCACTATGTTCTTGATACCGGTTCACCTCATTATGTAAAATTTGTTAGTGACGCAGAAGGTGTAAACGTAGTTGCAGATGGCCGCAAGATTCGTAACAACAAAGAGTTTGCTGAAAAAGGAATCAATGTAAATTTTGTTCAAAACCTTGATGATGATCACATTTTTGTGCGCACCTATGAACGCGGAGTGGAAGATGAAACCCTAAGTTGTGGCACCGGCGTTACAGCTTCAGCATTGATAGCTGCACATAATGACAATGGTTTTAACCATGTGGACGTAAAAACAAAAGGTGGCAATTTAAATGTTGAGTTTGACAAAATAAGCGATTCGGAATTCAAAAACATATGGCTTTCCGGGCCTGCTACTTTTGTATTTTCAGGTGAATATGAAATAAAAGAATAATGACATTTAATGTGCGCGTTTACGGGATTTTAATAAACGATCAAAATGAAATTCTTCTCAGTGATGAAATAATCCGCGGCCAATTTTATACTAAATTTCCCGGTGGAGGACTCGAGATTGGTGAAGGAACACGGGAGTGTTTAAAAAGAGAATTTATGGAAGAAATGAACCTGCCGGTGGAAGTGGAAAATCATTTTTATACAACTGATTTCTACCAGCAAAGCGCGTTTAATCCTGATCACCAGATCATTTCAGTTTATTATTATGTTTCAGCTACAGAAACAATTAATCTCGAAGAGATCAATTCATCAAATGAACAATCAGAAACTTTTCGTTTCGTCAGCCTTTCAGAATTTTCTGAAGAAGATGTGAGTTTGCCAATTGATAAAACTGTTGCGCACCTTCTTTTGGAAAGAATTTAATAATAGAAGCTAATAATTTGAATTACCTGCCGCTTTAGCTGGCGGTTCTTTTTAACGTCTTGAAAGGCTTTAGTGAAATCAGAAATTTAAAAGAAGCTTTTAAGAATGATAAAATGAAAATTATAATTATTTATTGATTTACTGTGATAAAAGCAAAGAATTCTATTTATCCATAAACTTCCCTTAACAATAAAACACTCTAACAAATTCCACAATTCAGCTATCCCCAATAATTCAATAATTAAATAATTAAATTCTCACCCAGCCGCAGGAATATTCTCAAAAACAGTCTCCTCTCCCATTGCAGCTTGTTTCATTTGATGCGCAACATCATGACCGACATATTTCTCTATCTTTCCTTCAACAAAATAAATGACCGGAGTAAGAATGATAGCAAGCGTGAACTTGTAGAGATAATTCATAATCCCAACTGCCAGGATAAGTTGCCATGAAAACAAACCACTGAAAGCGATAAACAAAACAATATAACTATCCACCAATTGAGAAACTAATGTAGAGCCTGTAGCACGAAGCCATAATTTTTTATTTCCTGTTACTTTTTTTATCTTTTGAAACACAAAAACATCCACAGCCTGGCTTACTAAAAACGCCACAAGGCTGCCAACAATGATGCGCATGTTTTGCCCAAAGATGGCACTGAAAGAGGCCTGTATGTTTTCAACTCCCTGTTCCTGGCTGCTGCTGAGCCATGCCTGAGCAGGCGGCAAAGCGATAGCAATAAAATACATCAGGAAAGCATATGAGATGAGGATAACGGCGGTAATCGAAATTCTTCGTACTGCTTTAGGCCCGTAAAACTCATTGATGATATCGGTGATTACAAATTCCAATGGCCAGAGTATAACACCACAGGTAAGCGTAAACGCTAATCCGCTTTGCCCGAAAAGTGTGAAGTTGGCCGGCTTTAAACCAAACAGTCCTTCAAGTGAAAATAGTTTCATTCCTATAGCTTCTGCTATTAAAGCGTTGGCAACAAAGAAAGCGGTAAAACCTACAAAGATTTTAGTGGGCTTGTCATTTACAATTTTATGAATCATAGCAGTGCATTTATTTGTAAAAAAAGAAATAATAAAATTCAATTATTAAAAAACCAACATTTACTATCGAAAGCCACTTGGGCAAAACAACAATTTTCTTAAACACCAGCGCCAACAAAAAAGCAAGGCACATAATCAAGTTGATGACAATTGCTGAAAAACCAAGGATAATTATGATGTCTTTAAAAAAAGGCAAAACGACAACAGTTCCTGGTGCGGCTGCCACCGGTTTTGTTGCTTCCAGTTTTGAAAAAATCACAAACAATAAAAAACAAATGTTGCAGATAAAAGTAAACCTTGAAAAAAATGAAAATAATTTCATTAAAAAAAGTGTTTTGAAAAAAGTCTCAACAAAATAATTTTAATTTGTTGGAATTATAATTTTTGAATGACAAATGTACTGAGTATTGTAACCTACAAAATTTTTCCACCAAAGCTGGGTGGACAAAAAAGTATTGCGCTCTTCAATAAATATTTTTCAAAAGAAGAAAATCTTTTTTGTTTCACCATTAAGGATAATGATCCTTCGCTTGCTCCTTACAAAGTTTTCAACCAATTGGCAAACGGACAACTGCGCTACATCAATCCTTTTTATTTTTCAAGTATCAAAAAAATAATAAAAGAAAATAACATTTCCCATGTAATTGTTGAACATCCTTACTACGGGTGGATGACCCTGTTATTGAAAAAATATTGTAAGGTAAAAGTGATCATTCATTCTCAAAACATAGAAGCCGAGCGCTTTAAAACGATCGGAAAATGGTGGTGGAAAATTTTGTGGTATTATGAAAAATGGATTCACAAGAAAGCTGATTTTACTTTTTGTATTACTCAACAGGACAGGCAATATTTTCAAAAGCAATACCAGCTTCCGTTTGAAAAGAGTGCTGTCATTACTTATGGAATTTCATGGAATTCAATTCCTTCGTCAACAGAAAAAACAGCCGCAAAAAATACTTTATTGAAAAGGTATTCTTTACCTGCCGCCACTCATTTATTTCTTTTCAATGGCACCCTGGATTACCAACCGAATCTTATGGCGTTAAAAAATATTGTAGAAAAAATAAACCCGCTTTTTATTAAGAAAGGAATCTCGTACAAAATAATTATTTGTGGCAAAGGCCTTCCTGCTGAAATGAATGAATTAAAAGAATATAGCAGCAAAAATATTATCTACGCCGGATTCGTAGATGACATAACTGAATATTTTAACGGTGCGGAAGTATTTATAAATCCTGTTACCGAAGGTGGTGGAATAAAGACAAAATTGGTAGAAGCATTGGGTTATAATATGAACGCAGTTTCAACCGTTAATGGCGCAATTGGAGTAGAAGAAAATATCTGTAATGGAAAATTATATCTGTCTGAAAATAAAGACTGGCAAAAGTTTTCTGACAACATGGAAAATTGTTTAAACAATAAGAACTCTATTTCTTCTGCTTATTTTGACCATTTTTATTGGGCCAATATCGCGTCAAAGGCCTCCGAAATTATACGACGATTAAAATAAAAAACAGGATTTTTTACTCGTTTACTACTATAACAATTATTCCATTATTTGTTCAACATGCGCAAGCCTTCCGTCTTTAGTCATCCCTTCTATAATTACGCGGAAAGATTCGGTAACATCATTGTTGTAAAATTTTAATAAGACCTTATTTTTTCCCGGAGAGGTAACAACAGAAGGATTCCAGTAAAGTGTGGTACGCAAATCTTTCTTTTCATTTTCCTCATTGAATGTATCGTAGTCCGGAGAATAAAATTGCCTAATCAAAGTGTATCCGCTTACCGTATTGTTGGAAAGGCCTTTGCCTGGAGCTTGTTTTTCATCCCCGCCTTTTCTCGAATAAATGGCTATTGCGCCTCCTGCTCCGCCACCGGCGGAACCACCCATGAAGGGAGGTCTGAAAACTTTCACATAAGCCACATCATTTACCGGCACATTTTCAATCATGGCAGCATTAGTCTCCATTTCATCAAGATATAACTGAGGAGTGCTTCCGCGCCATGAAAGTGTGGGAGGATTACTCGTAGTATTAATCTGGAGCCCGGCAACCTTTCCCTGGAGGTATTGAAAAATATCAAGTGCACTATGGGCAAACGGATCATTTACCAAATCAAACTCGCTTGCATCACCACCTGAAAAAAGGCCTGAAGTATATCTTTTATCCATCTCTTCAGTTGGTGATTTTGATGGAGCTTTTACCGTAACGGTTGCCAGAACTTTCCCCTTATAATATTGCAATTCTCGTTCCAGCGCATCATTCAAATGAATATGATAGGCAAAACCGGTAGTATCTGCACATGATTAAAATAGATTCCTGTTGCTTTTGCATTTTCTGAGAATGGAGGAAGCTTGTTAGTCAAAAATTGAACACTCACATCACCAAGTCCGCTATTTTTTCCTACTTGATAATAGATTTTGGCTGTGTCAAAAAGTATCAATGAAGGGTCGTTAAAACTTCCATCAGGTTTCACAGGAACAGTAAATAGCTGCATTCCTGAGTTCTTTTCATTTACCATTAAATTAATGTGATTAGCGAGTTCCAATTGTGTAGGCGTAGCACCATAAATTTTTCCTGAAAGAGATAGATAGCTGGTGTCGCGCTTGTACTTGATTTGAGGAAATTCACCTGCTACTAACTTTTTCCAGTCTATACGCCGCCAACCGTTAGTGAGCATTACAAGGTCGAGTTGTTGCATGAGAGAGTCACTGTTATTCATAAAATACCATGCAGGCATTATTAATTTTCCCTTTCAATTCACTGGTTAATAAAAGGTGTGAAATAATATTACTTGTAGTATCCTCCCCTATTGCCGCATCTGTAACAGCAACGGACAAGTTAGCAGTCAGGCTGTCCGGAACTTCTATTTCAATTTCATTTCTCGCGCGCTTATTGAGCCCCCAATGTTTTACCGTCATGGTAGGCTGAAAATCATAATCGTGGTTTTTAACGAAAGTAATCCGCTCGGCAAGGGGTTTCCAGTCATTATCAAAAACGGTGATCCTTAAAATTCCGGTTGGAAGACTTTGGGTGGGAATAATTCCGCCAACAAGGCCTCCTTTTACTTCTTTAGTAATATTAAAAACCGGTTGTTCGTATTCAGTTCCCACAATGTGTAGTGCTGTTAATGTTGAAACGGATTGCGGGCTAACACTTACCTGAAAATTTCTATTCGTACCCGCTACTACCACTTGCATAGAAACACCTGAATTGCTTACCTCCGGAAGTTCTGTTTTATGTTGCGTTCCTTTTTCATCCTTCCAGAAAGCTGTAAATTTTTCTCCTTCTTTAGGTATCATATAAAAATATCCCATTCCATCATGCATTTCCTTAAGTTGTCCAATAATTTCTCCATCGGCTCTTTTTATTTCTCCACTTATTTTTACCGGCCTTCCATATTGATCGTTTGCTTTGAAAGCTATTTTATTATTAACTCCGGCAACGAGGTTTCCACCTTCAGGAAAAAATACCAACTCTGGTTTTATTATATTTTCAGAGGGAAATGCGATACTGTCTGAAAGAACCTTAAGGTCTTTGTTGTATAAAAAAGAGGAATCAAAATTCAACATCCATTTGGTATAAGCTCTCACATGAATGTATTGCCCTTTATATTTTTCAGGAATTTCAAATTGACCAATTGCAGTTCCATCCTGTATAGGGCTTATGGTATGTAAAAGCAACTTACCGTTCGGATCCGTCCAGTCAATATAAACAGTTTTACTATCAACAGAAGGGAAAATCGTTTTCATCATATACGCTTTAAACCAAATGGTTTCTCCGGCAGCGTAAGCAGGTTTATCATAATGCAGGTAAATTCTTTCTGCTGAAAAACTATTCGCATACGTTTGAAGGTTTTTCTCAAAATTTTGAGCGCGGCCAAAAGATATTGAAAGAAAAAAGACGAAAAACACAGCAATCAGTTGTTTCATTTTGAAATTGTTACTTTGAAATTAATAGCGGTGTAAATTAATGCAAGTATAGAATTGCACCAAAGAAGAATATTGTTTTTAACAATGGCAAATGAGTTGAAACAAATTTTAAATAAATTAGTTTTGCACGAAAAAGGAATGGCCTTTAGAAAAGTTACGGAGGGTGCCTCAAATTATCGTCACCTCGAAAAAATGACCATTGCAGAAGTTATAAAAAATATTAACCGTGAAGATCAGCAAGTAGCCCCCGCCGTACAAAAAGCTTTGCCACAGATTCAAAAACTCATCACAGCAGTTTCAGAAAAGCTGATAGCTGGCGGAAGGCTGTTTTATATTGGCGCAGGTACCAGTGGACGCCTCGGTATCCTTGATGCAAGTGAATGTGTTCCTACCTATGGCGTTCCCAAAGGACTTGTAATCGGGATAATTGCCGGTGGTGATAAAGCGATCGTGGACCCCGTGGAAAATGCCGAGGACGACAGGGAACAGGGGTGGAAAGATTTACAGGTTTATAAAACAAACGATGCTGATGTGGTAGTTGGTATTGCTTCAAGCGGAACAACGCCTTATGTAATCGCTGCTTTAAAAAAATGCAGGGAAAATAATATTGTAACGGGAAGCATTGCGTGCAATCCTGATTCTCCAATAAGTAATGTTGCTGATTTTCCTGTAGAAGTGATTGTTGGGCCGGAGTTTGTTACCGGCAGCACAAGGATGAAAAGCGGTACGGCTCAAAAAATGGTTTTAAACATGATCTCAACTACGGCAATGATTCAAATGGGAAGAGTAGAAGACAATAAGATGGTGAATATGAAACTTACGAATGAAAAAATTGTAGCCCGAGGCACACGCATGCTCATGGAAAAGACGGGAATAAAAGATGAAGCCACCGCCAAAGCATTGCTGCTTAAATACGATAGTGTAAAAAAAGCCATGGAAAATTTCAAATAAGGATTCTGTTATTCAGCAACCTTCTTTTTCGAATTCAAAACAAACATTCCTGTTATTTATGGGTTTACTGTAACAATTGCAATAACATCTGCTAATTATCTATTTTCGCATCATGTCATTTACTTCATACATTCAATCAGCAGCAATAGAGAGTTTATCGCGCTTATTTGGCCAACAATTTTCAGAAAATGATTTCCAGGTAAATGAAACCAAAGCTGAATTTGAAGGCGATTATACTATCGTGCTGTTTGCTTTGGTCAAAACTTTAAAAAAATCCCCGGAAACTTTGGGAAAAGAATTGGGCGAAGAAATATTGAAAGAACATTCAGATTTTTTTTCAGGATATAATGTAATCAAAGGCTTTCTTAATCTTTCTATCACAGATCATCAACTCACTTCACTGTTACTTGAAAATTATAATGATGAGAATTTTGGAAAGAAGGAGTCCACTCATAAAAAAGTGATGGTGGAGTATTCTTCTCCCAACACTAACAAACCTCTGCATCTTGGGCATTTGAGAAATAATTTTTTAGGATGGAGTGTTGCCGAAATTTTAAAAGCCAACGGGAATGAAGTCGTGAAAACTTCTATTGTTAACGACCGCGGCATTCATATTTGTAAAAGCATGATCGCGTGGGAAATGTTTGCCCATGGCGATTCACCAGATTCAACTCATGAAAAAGGCGACCATTTTGTAGGCGACTATTACGTAAAATTCAACGATGTTTATAAGGAACAGGTTGAGGAACTAATAAAAGACGGAAAAACGAAGGAAGAAGCGGAAAAAGAAGCATCGATAATGAAGAAAACGCAACAAATGTTGCTTGACTGGGAAAATGACAAACATGATGTGAGAGAATTATGGAAAATGATGAATGGCTGGGTTTACAACGGTTTTGATGAAACCTATAAAAGAATTGGAAGTGATTTTGATAAAACATTTTATGAAAGTGACACTTACTTACTGGGAAAGGATTTTGTAAAAGAAGGGTTGGAAAAAAATATTTTGTTCAGGAAAGAAGATGGCAGTGTTTGGATCGATCTTTCTGATAAAAACCTGGATGAGAAATTGGTTTTGAGAAGTGATGGCACTTCTGTTTATATCACACAGGATATCGGGCTTGCGAAACAAAAATTTGAAGAATATCATTTGGACAAAAGCATTTATGTGATCGGGGACGAACAATTACATCACATGAAAGTATTGAAAGAAATTATCAGGAAGCTGGGGATGTCATTTGCTGATAATATTTACCATTTAAGTTATGGAATGGTGGAGCTGACTTCAGGCAAAATGAAGAGCCGGGAGGGAACTGTTGTGGATGCAGATGATCTTATTGATGAAATGGTAGCAACTGCTGAGCAACATACAAAGGAATTAGGAAAAGTAAATGATTTTTCAGAAAAGGAATTAAAAGAACTTTATGAAACCCTGGGCCTTGGCGCGATGAAGTTTTATTTGTTGAGAGTTGATCCCAAAAAGAGAATGATTTTCAATCCTGAAGAAAGCATCGACTTTCATGGATTTACCGGCCCTTTCGTTCAATATACTTACGCAAGAATCCAATCTATTTTGAGAAAAGTAGGAATTGAAAAAATATCGGTGGATAATATTGGGCAATCAGCCAACAAATTACTTCCACTGGAAAGGCAATTAATTATTTTCTTAGAGAAATATTCTACGATAATTCCTGATGCCGGGATTGAAATGAATCCTTCAATTATTGCCAATTACGTTTTTACTCTTGCCAAATTGTACAATTCATTTTATACAGAACATTCTGTTGCCAATGCCGAAACAGAAGACAAGAAAAAACTGCGCTTAGGCCTAAGCGTTATGACGGCTCATGTTATAAAAAGCGGGCTCCAACTTCTTGGAATAAACGTTCCGGAAAGAATGTGAATATTTTTCAGGAGATCCTTTTGTTCTTTTTATAAGCACGGCTTTTCACGTTTACCCAAACTGATAACACATCCGGCGAAAGATCGAAATAAACGATCGCCCCCCCGTATAATACAGTAAAGACAAGTGTTCTGAGCATAATGGCTATAAAACCCTGCATAGCCCCGAATGCAAAATAGCAAATCGTATAAGAAACAAAGGCCAGCACTATCGCATAAATCGTCTTACTACTGAACGGATGCATATTGAATTTGGTTTTCAAAAACAGTATACGGATGATATTATAAACCGAGTAAGAAATAAGCGTTGAATAACCTGCGCCGATAACGCCGAAATGCTTTACCAGGTAATAGTTAAGCGGAAAAGCAAGGGATAATAATACCATGCCGCTGATGAATTCAAAACGCCAGAAAGTGGACGTACCGATGATTTGTGAATTAACGCCGGTTCCCAAATCAATAACCCTTGCAAGGCCTAAAAAGAAAAATATCCATTGCGATTGCAGGTACGCCGGTTTGAGTTTAAAAGTATGAACGGCATCCGTATAATTCAGCCAGATGAGCAGGAAAATTCCCAACGAAGCGATAAGCAAATTAATACCGGAGCGCTGATAGATCAAGTTGATCTTTTCATAATCTTTATCTTTCCATGCCTTTGATAAAACCGGGATGGATGCAGCCACAGCACCTCTTTGCGGCGCCTGTACGAGGCCCGAAATCACAAGAGCCAATCCAAATACGCCCACTGAATCAGTACCCAGCAATGAGGCGATAATAATGGTGTCAATGAACATGGCGATCGTATAAATAGTGCTTCCCACATAGATCAACGAGGCCATGGAAATCATTTTCTTGTAGAACTTTTTGGTAACCCGGCTGATAGTAAACGTTATATAAAATTCTTTTTTCCACACGAGGTAAACCAATAGCACGACCGCAACAACCCCATAGCTGAAAGCATACATTTTTATAAACGTGTCGAAACTGCTGATGAGTTTAAAACTAAGGAGGAAGATGAGCAGTAATGTGATCAGCCGGAAAAAAAGCTCTCTTAAAAAAGTAGTAAAAATCGATTTTCGAATGTTCCAGGCAAAAATCTCCAGTATTGAAAAAATAAGCAAAGAAAATCCAAAGGGAAAAACCCAGAAATAGTATTGAATGAATTCCGGCGAATTACCGCCAAACTTGCGTATTACCAGGTCTTTAAAAATAACGCCGGCAAGAATTACAAAACAAAAACCGATAAGGCTCACCAGCAATGTCCATGTTAAAAGGTCATTTTTCTTTTTGGGGAGATTGTCATTATAATAGGGGTAAAATTTATAGACCACCGAAACCATGCCCAGGTTGGCAAAGGCATACATTAAATTTCCGACGGCGATAAAAATAGTCGTCAACCCATATTCTGTAGGTGTGAATACCGAACCCTGCCTGGTAAATAAATAGGTGCTGATAAACCCGATCAAAAAACCGGCATACACAAAAACCGTAGAAACAATGCTTTGCTTTCTTACCTGCGACATACATCAATTTAGCGACTAAATTAGTGCTAATATTTTGGTTAATCTTAGCCCCGGCAATAATCCTGCTTTTCTCTTAAATATAAGAATATAACAGTAATGGTAACCGAAAATAAATTACAATAAAATGCTTTTCATTTACATACCGAGCAACTTATACATCTCATCCAGTTTTGGAGAAAGAATAATGTCTGTACGGCGATTTTTGGCTCTTCCTTCAGGAGTGGAATTGCTGGCTACAGGTTCATAATAGCTATGTCCTGATGAGATCACTCTTGTAGGATCCACTTTATAATTATTTACCAGAATACGAACAATAGCATTGGCACGGGCCGTACTTAAATCCCAGTTGTCCTGGTAGCGTCCACGAATTGGGATACTATCAGTGTGGCCCTCAATATTTACAGCCACATCCGTATTTAAATTAAGTACCGCCGCAAGTTTCGACAAAGCATCTACACCTTTTGGGTTCACGACAGCACTGCCGGATGGAAACAATAATTGTTCAGAAAGGCTCACATAAACTTTCCCGTCTTTTTGATAAACAGAAAGTTCATTTGAATTAAATCCTTTCAAGGCTTCAGCCATTTTGTTTTTGAGTTCTTCAGAAGCTTCTTTTTGCTTATTAAGTAAATCTTGTAATTGTTGCAACTTTTGTTGTTGCTGCTGAAGGCTTTGCTGACTTTCAGTCAGTTTGGTTTGTTGCGCAGCCGTTTGCTGGCCAAGCTGGCTGTTTTGAGTTTCCAGATCAGAGATTCTTCCATTAAGGCCATCAATATTTTTTTGCAATGATGTAATCTGATCATTGAGCGAAGCAATGTTTTGTTGCAATGATGCATTTCGCTTTGCCAGTTGCGTACTGTCTTCCCTTAAAGTAGCTGTTTCCTGTTGTGATTGCGCCAAATATCTTTTTGCGACACAACCTGTAAGCATAAACGCTCCTGCGATAATTACCAAAATTTTCTTCATAACTTTTTTTTAATCTTTTACTTCAAAAGTATGCCAACAAAAGTACGAATAAGAGTTTTCTGATTTACAAAACTTTAAACACGGTTTGCGAGCATGGCATGAACTGCCGCAAAACTAATCGTATATTCTTTATTTTTAAATATTGATAATTTCTTTTTTTGAAACTGACCTCATTTCATCTGGAATGTGATTCAGTATTTCTTCTTTCAGGCTTTGGATCAATTTTTCCTTTACAAAATAACGGTACGTTACAAGACCAATTTCCCTGACAGGTACCGGCGCTTTAAAGTAACGAATGTTTTGTTTTTGCCTGGCAGACATAGCTTTCAAAGCAAGCATGGGCAAAATCGTAATACCATGATTCACTTCCACAATTCTTTTCAAGGTTTCAATACTCCCCGTTTCAAAATCCAATTGTCTGAATTCCTGTTCTTTGTTTCTTAATTCACACAAATTAAAAACCTGTGACCGCAGGCAATGCCCTTCTTCCAAAAGGCAAAGCCGGTTGGTATCAATATCCTTTGCCAGCACAAATTTTTTCTTCAAAATCTTGTCATCAGAAGAAGTATATACAACAAACTGTTCATAAAACAACAGTTGTTCTTTTAAAAAAGGTTGGTTCAATGGCGTCGAAAGCAACCCCACATCAAGATCCTGCTGCTGCAATTGATTAATTATCTGATCAGTAGTAAACTCACTGATTTTTAATTTTACGGAAGGATATTTTTTCAAAAAAGAATTCATGAATAAAGGAAGAATATATGGAGCGAGTGTGGGAATAATGCCAATCCGAAGTTCTCCTTTCAATTCAGCGTGCTCATCTCGGACCATTTCCCTCAACTTATTACTTTCATGTAAAATTATTTTCGCCTGGGCTATAACTTTTTTTCCGATTTCTGTAGGCACTACAGGTTGACGGCTCCGATCAAAAACTTTTACATTGAGCTCATCTTCCAGCTTTTTTATCATCATACTAAGTGTTGCCTGGGTTACAAAACATTTTTCGGCTGCCTTTACAAAATGTCTTTTCGCATCCACCGCTACGAGGTATTCCAATTGCTGTATGTTCATAAATTTTTATATAGATAAAATCTATACGAAGATAGATATTATAAATAATAGTACATTTTTGATTGTTTAGGAATCTCAATTTTGAATGGAGCAAAATAAAAATAAAGTGATAAAAGTTAGGCTACTGTCAAAACAAAAGGAAACCTTTAGCAAAGCTGTTTGTCGATAGTAAACCAACAAATTCTTTTGATTTTTAATTCACGCGTTTGCAAGCCCTAATCGTGCTTTTATTTTGTAAAGCAATTTACCAAGGACAGGGATATCCTGGATCGCTTTTAAAGTTTTTAGTCTAAGCGTCCAGAGCTTGTTTTTCCAGCTAAAGCCAAGATATTTCTTAACCACTCTGCTTGCTTCTTTTAAAGACAAATCATACTTTTCAGAACTAATGCCACCGGGAACATTGATTGCGAGAATTTCATCGAGAAACAAATATTTTTCAAAACGGATACGGGCGACAAAATCAAAGTCCATCGCAATTTTGAAAGAAGTGTCAATATATGAAGCGGTAGAAACAAATCGATGCGCCATATTTTATTTGAAGCATTAGTAATCTGAAAAGAAAATGAAAGGAATGGAGTTATTTTTAAAGAAGATAAAGTAGTTTAATATACTTTAAAATCTTCATTTATTTCTTTAACATCATTTGCTTACTTTAACAGAAATTCACAGCATTAAAATCATAGTCTAACGATTTTGCAGGTTTTTCAAAAAATTTCTACAATAGTAAGCTAATGGTTATTTTGCTTTGTTACTTCAATACTTAGTTTTTCTATATTTGTGAATTATGGCAGCAGCAAAAGGAGATTTTGATCCGTCAATAATTAACCCGTTTTATATTATCAGGAAATTGCTGTTAAAAAATATACGTAAACTATCAAGTAATTTGTTTTGCAGAAAGCAGAATAAGGATTTCAATTAAATATTAGCTTGTTTGCCGAACACAATCCATTAAAATAAAAATTTGGAAACAACAACTATGAGACTATTTATGAGGAAGATACTTCAAAAATTCGGGTATGATATTGTAAAGTATCATTCAACCTATATCGTAGGAAATATTGACCAGGAGAACCTTGATGGAGAATATAGATGGCTGAAAGATTTTAATTTCAGGACCATCCTGGATATTGGCGCTAATGAAGGACAGTTTGCAGATAAAATACATACACTTTTTCCTTCGTCAATGATATATGCTTTCGAACCTATTCCCGAAACATTTGCATTGCTTCAAAAAAACTTTAAAGATGTCAAAGAATTGAAAGCAATTAACCTGGCGCTTGGTGATACCACCGGGGAAATTTCTTTTAATAAAAATGAATATTCCGCTTCATCTTCCCTGTTGCCATTGTCAGAAAACCATATAGTTAACTTCGATTACGCAATAAAAACAGATTCAATCAAAGTAAAAATAGATAGATTGGAAAATTTTTTAATTAAGACGAAAATTGATTTTCCTATGCTGATAAAAATTGACGTACAAGGCTTTGAAGACAAAGTAATAAAGGGCGGTGTCGAAGTAATTAAAAAAGCAGATTTAGTGCTCTGCGAGGTTTCTTTTGTAGAATTATATAAAGGACAATTGCTTTTTGCAGAAACGTACGAAATGATGAAAAACCTCGGATTCAGATATGCCGGAAGTATAGAGCAGCTTAGATCTCCTGAAACAAATCGTATTTTGCAGGCAGATGCAGTATTTATTAAAGCAAATTAAAATGATTCAGGAAAGCCTTAATCATTTTTAAAGTAAATAATAATATCATTTATGGGATATGTAAGCTTTTCAATTCCAAAGAAAATTGTTTTGCGTTTTAAAGAAAAAGGCGGCATAAAAAACTTTGTGGAAACAGGCACTTATAAAGGCGGCACGTGTTTTTGGGCGGGCCATCATTTTGATAATGTATATACTATCGAAATTGATCCTGCTATTAGTAAGGCTACTTCTGAAGATCCGGCATGCCCGAAAAATATTAAATTTTATGTTGGTAATAGTAAAGACGTTCTGCCTGGACTGGTTGCAGAGTTGAAAGGCCCTTCCGTGTTTTGGCTTGACGGCCATTGGTGTAATGTATCCGAAATGGGCAAGGACATGGAATGCCCGCTTATGGACGAATTGAAGACGCTTAAAGATTTCGGCGATTCTGTAATTTTAATTGACGATGCCAGGGCTTTCCTAGGCCCTTTGCCTCCTCCTCATGATAATAGCCAGTGGCCGCGGATTGATGAAATATTTTTATTGCTAAAAGCTCAATTTCTTTCGAACATGGTTACGATCGTTATGATGTGATATATTGCGTCCATTCAAATCTTATTCCTGTGTTTAATGAATGTTGGATCGAAGATTATAAAGAAAGATTCAGTGGACAGGGGAAAAAATCGCTTATTGAAAAAGGGAAGTCAATCTTAGGAATCCTTGGCGCTAAAAAGTGACAGCAATTTATTTTTGCCGTTCAATATAGAATAATTTCCTGGCAGAAGTTAGAACTGTCTAAGAAAAAATCATCAGAAAAATAAAATTAAAAGTTGGCTCCGGTTACAATTAATCCACAAACGGAAGCCGCTATATTATCGCATGCTTCCAAAAATTTCTGTAATTATTGTTGTTTTTAACGGAGCGAAGACTATTCGAAAGACTATAAGTAGCGTTCTAAATCAGACCTATAATAATTTTGAATTGATTATTGTGGATGGCGGTTCCAGTGATGAAACAATCTCCATATTGAAACAAATTCATCAGCCGTTTTATTCATGGACAAGCGAACCTGGTAAGGGTATTTATGATGCAATGAATAAAGGCATAGAAAGAGCTACAGGAGATTGGATTTATTTTCTCGGTGCTGATGATAGTTTTTATAGTAAAGAAGTTCTGTCATTATTGTTCGATGGTAGCGATTTTGAAAATATAAATTTTTTGTACGGAAATGTAGAGAGAGAAGAGTTTAAAGATGTGTACGATGGCAAGTTTGATTATAGAAAATTATTGATAAAAAATATTTCACACTAGGCCATCTTCTATAATACAAATCTTTTTCAGAAAGTTGTTAAATACAATCTTCAATATAAAACACATGCTGACTGGGATTTTAATCTTCGTTGTTTTGAGGATAAGGAAATCAAAATTAAATATACTGATAAGATTGTTGCTCGCTTTGGCAAAGGTGGTCTTAGTGGTAATTACGATATCCCTTTTTTTAAAGAATCTCTCATGCCTAGAAATTTATCGTTTTTGAAAAATGAAAAAAACAGATTGTATAATTTAAAAAGCTATGACGAATGGTGGCGTTTTATCCGTAATGCCGGGATAACAAGTGAAAATGATTTTAATAATCCAGGATATCATCTTGCCATCCTACCTGTAATTTTATCCATGGTAAAGAGGCAAAATAAATTGCCGGAATCTCTGTTGCAAAAAGGAGTGTTTTCAAAAATGTTTATGTTTATAAATTATTTTTTCATCTACCGATTGGCAGGTGATTTTGATTTCCATCAAAATTGTTAACTACAAAAGCGCTCAATTAGTTTGTGATTGTCTGCGGTCCATTTATGCTCAAAGGTCTTCAATAGATTTTGAAGTAATTGTTGTAGATAATGATTCAAAGGATGACAGCAAGAAAAAAATAACTACCTTATTTCCACAAGTGATTTGGGTTCAGATGAATTATAATTCAGGGTTTGCAAGAGGCAATAATGAAGGAATACGAAAATCTTCAGGAAATGTTGTTTTGCTGTTGAATCCGGATACGATAATTGAAAATAATGCGATAGAAAGGTGTTATAATAATTTTTATTCTTCTCAATATGTAGCATGTGGCGTTCAATTGTTGAACCCTGACAACAGCCCGCAGATTTCCGGAAACTATGCAATGATGGGAGGCCTCAATTACTTATTACCATTGCCTTTCCTTGGCGGTTTATTGAAGTCTTTTGCAAATATTTTTGGTGTAAAAAAACCAAATGTTCCGGAGGCGAAAGGTGTTGTAGAAGTCGACTGGATCAATGGTGCCTTTTTGATGGTGAAGAAAAATGCAATTCAAAAAGCAGGTTTGCTGAATGAAGACTTTTTTTTGTATGCTGAAGAAGCTGAATGGTGTAGCAGGTTGAGAAAAATAGGCAGATTATGTATCTACGGCGATATAAGCGTCCTTCACCTACAAGGTGAAACATCCAATGAAACTTTTAACTCAGCAGGAAAAGGCTATATGAATTTATTTGACCGAAAGGGGAAACAAATCATGTTAGCAAATCGTTATGATAGAAAGTAATTTCGTCAATTGGCTGATCAATTTATTTACAAAAATTTGAAATTCTGATTTTTTTTATTGGCGTATCCCTTTATAAAATTCTTTTTTTTAAGCAATATTCTTTTTTACAGGTTAAAAACTATACTGATAACGTATTGAGTATCGTCAGGCTTTCTCCAAAAATCATTTCCTGTAAACCCCATTTTTATAAAGTGTTATAGTAAATGCGGATCAGGCTCTTTCTTTTTTACTGCATAATAAACGATGGCGCCGATGATTAACAGGGCTACAAGTATATTGGCGATAATACTGATAATTCTTCCTATTGCAAATGATTCAGGTTCGAACCGGAATTCGATTTCATGATTGCCAGCCGGAATGTACATGCCACGCAAAACATAGTCTGTTTTTACATAATCGGCTTTAGTGCCGTCAATATATGCATTCCATCCTTTTGGATAATAAATTTCACTAAAGACAGCAAATTCCGGGGCGGCAGAAGAAAACCTGTAATCTATTTTATCATTCAGATTTTGTACCAGTTTAATATAACCAATCGAATCATATTTGGGCGCAGAAGTTATCTGGCTTTTGAACTTATTTTCTACCACAGCCGTATCTCTGAGATCTGTACTGTCGAGCGCGGCCATTTCCTGGTCGGCATTATCAACAAATTTTATTCCTTTCACCAACCAGCAATTTCCAAAAGCGCCGGGGTTTAATTGAGCGACTGGTTTTCCTGTTTGTGGATCCTGGACAATAAAATATTTGGTATTCAACATATCGAATACCTGCATATTGCCTTTGCTCAATTGATGTGTGATGAGATCGTTGTACAAACCTAATTTTGCAGGATGGTAACCACCAACAGTATTTAAATGATAAGCAGTTGTGGCATCATTAAAGGCATCTACCGTTTCATTAAAAACTCTGAAGTTTGCATGATCGGGATCTTTCAAAATTTGAGCTTCGGCAGGTGATGGTATAAACGCCGATTCATATTCTTCAGGTTCTACATAACTATTGGAATTCAAATACCGCAATGCGACACCTATAAGATCATAGGCAGTCAGGACGATGAGCGCTCCAACTAATATTTTTGCCGAAACTTTTTTCTTTAAATACAAACCCATCAAAAGAACTGCCAAGCCAATTAAAATAAATGACCTGAACAGATCACCTCCCATTAAATTTTTTCTGTCGGTTTGTAAAGCACTGATAAGATTGTGGCTTACCTGTTCAGCCTGTTGTTCCAATTGCGGCGAAGGCTGCTGACCGGCAGGAACACGCAACATACTTTGCTTGAAACTTTGCCTGAGTGCCGTATCATTTGGCCCACTGAAGGATGCAGTCATATAAAAAAAGCCAAGCAAAACAAGAATGACGCCGGTAACGATTGCTGTAGTTTTTAGTTTTTTCCATGCTTCCGCTACATCAATATCTTTTGAGATCAATTTGGTAAGAACCAAAACAGCCATTAAGGGAAAACACAATTGAGGTATTACCAACGCCATCGTAGGCGCACGAAACTTGTTATAGAACGGAAGATAATCAAAGAGGAAATAATTGAAAGTTTGAAAATTGGCGCCCCAGGCAAGCAAGACCCCGACCACACTTGCAGCTATTAACCACCACTTATACCACGATTTTAAATAGACCACTCCAAAAATAAAAAGGAGGCAAATAATGGCTCCAAGGTAAACAGGGCCGGAAGTTACCGGCTGGTCGCCCCAATAAGAATAATGATCTTCCATTTGCACAGCCTGGTCTTCAGGAACGCCCAATTGCGAAAATTGCTCAGCAAATTTTGAAGAAGTGTTGTACTCATCTCCTCCGTTACTTCCACCATACAAAGCAGGAACCATAAACGTAAAAGTTTCTTCAAAGCCAAGGCTGTACCTGAAAGCATAGTCTTTATCCAGGCCACCTTTGGTTTTATTTCCCTGGACTGTCTGAAGTTAATTCGGACTTGCCTCCGCGCATGCTTTCTTTTGCATATTGGTACGTTGGTAGCATTGAGACCGCATTACAGGCAAGCCCTAAGATACCAGCTAAAAGTCCGAGCGCTGCACTTTTTATCGCATTCGGAAACTGTTTTTCCTGGTAGCTTCTTACAAAGAATGCAATGGTCATTATTACCGCAATAATAAGTGTGTAATAAACAATTTGAACATGATTCTGCGCAATCAGAAAAGAAGAAAAAAGAGCAGTAATAGTAAAACCGGCGACATACTTTTTCTTGTATAACAAAAGCAGCCCTCCCAATACTGCAGGTGCATAACCTAAAGAAATCATTTGTGTATTATGGCCAACCGAAACAATTATCGGGTCAAAAGTTGAATAAGCATAGGCAATGCCGCCCAAAATACTTATCCACGGATTGGCACCCGCCACTACACACAAAAAATAAAAGCAGATGCAGGCTAAAAAGAAGTAACTCGCAGGAACAGGTAATCCTAAAGTAACGACAGAAGTTAAATATCCAACAGTAATTTTAGTTCTCGGATCGAAAGCTATCTGGTAAGCCGGCATACCACTAAACATACTATTCGTCCATAAAGGGTAGTGACCGTATTTATCCATAAAATCAAAAGATTGCTGGGCCATTGCATGCCATTGCTGTGAGTCGGATTGCTGAGGCACTTTTCCCTGGAAAACAGGCTTTGTATAAACGACGGCTACCACCAAAAAAAGGACAACTGCAATTACATGTGGAAGTATTCTTTTGAAATTAAAATTCTTCATGAAGGATTTTTTCTTTTAAGAAGCAAAGTAAATGATTTTTTATTGTTGGCAGATTTTATGGCAAAATTGTTTTATTGTTAAATTGTCATATGGTTTTATCGGTACTTGTTACAGTGAAGCAACAAATTTTATGGATTATTATTTTTGTAAAATAAAAAACCCGAAACGTTCTGATTCCGGGTTGGCACATTGAGCCGAAGATATTCAGCTTTTATTTTTCATTTTTTTCAATTGCGTTTACCAGTTGCTCTTTGTCCATTTCAGATCGGCCGCTGATGTCTTTCTTTTTTGCCATTTCATAAAGATCTTCTTTTGATTTATCCCGAAGGTTTTCCTTTTTCCCTTCATATTGTTTTTCGCTGCCCTGGTTACCTGATCCTTTTACATGATCCATCACTTTTCCTTTGCTAAGTTTCTCATCTGTTTCTACCAATTTCTTTTGTGAATCCCCTTTGCCGGGCAAATCATTTGGCAAAATAAATTCCTTATACTTTTTGCCTTCTTTCAAAAACAAATGCGGCATATCTTTAAATGCCGGATCATCTTCAAAATCGGCCAGGTAAAATTTTCCTTTATCAACGGTATGATCTTTTTTATGATCCGAATCGGTATCAACTAGCAAATGTCCCTGGCTCGTGTCGATAATGGCAAAATAATCTTTATCGTTTAACACCAAAATATCATGGCCATGATTGGTTTCAAATAATTCATACTTTCCTTCTTTCTCTAATTTTCCTCGCATGATGTTTATTTTTTAATGGTTACAAAATTTGGTTTATCATTATTAAAAAGCTACAATAGCGATGCCGAAAATGTCTTGGTTTTATTGTTGATAGTTTTATTGTCGATTATCGTTGCCTACCTTTTACAAACTATTACTGAAAATAAGCGCGTTCTCCATTTTCACATTTACTAATTAGCTAATTGGCTAATCAGCTAATTAGCTCTATCTTAGTTTTTTAACTGAACTCATGGCATTAAGCAGAATCTGGGCTTCCTTTATTATCGTTGCTTTTCTGGCGGCAACCTTTCAATGTATTTTTATAAAAGGCAATACCAATATTTACAGCAGGATGGTTGTTGGAAACGCAGGTGATACTTCCTACACAAAAAATTTAGATTCTTCTACGCTCGCTCCTGCTGTTTTACAGAAATTACAAAGCGGCAAAACTTATAGCGATGGCACATTAAAATATAGCAAAACCGCAACAGGAAGTTACATCAGTTATAAAGAACAAACGGCCGATGGAATTATTGCTACCGCAAAAACCGCTGTTGATATTTCTATTAACCTGATTGGTATAATGGCGTTGTTTATGGGTTTTATGAGTATTGCAGAAAGAGCAGGTGGCATAAGACTTTTGTCGAAAATAATCGGTCCGTTCTTTTCAAAATTATTTCCTGAATTGCCAAAAAACCATCCGGCTATGGGACACATGGTTATGAATTTTTCGGCGAATCTTTTGGGACTTGATAATGCGGCAACACCTTTTGGTATAAAGGCAATGGAAAGTTTGCAGGAATTAAATCCTCATAAAGAAACAGCTTCCAATTCGCAAATCATGTTTTTGTGTTTGCATGCTTCCGGCCTCACTTTGATCCCGGTGAGTATTATTGCCATCAGGGCTTCGTTGAATGCTGCTAATCCGACTTCGATTTTTATTCCCTGTATGATCGCCACATTTGCTGCAACGCTCGCCGCCATGCTCATCGTTTCTTACAAACAAAAAATAAATATTTTTCAACCGGTTATTTTGTTGTGGGTTTTGGGAATTTCCGCGGTTATAGCGCTTATGGTTATTTATTTAAAATCTCTGGACTTTACCGGCGTTCAAACTTTTTCCGGCGTATTGAGTAACGGTCTTATTTTATCGCTCTTCTTCCTTATCATTCTCGGCGCTTTATACAAAAACATTGACATTTTCGATGCCTTTATTGAAGGCGCAAAAGGTGGTTTTCAAGTTGCGGTAAAAATTATTCCTTATCTCGTTGGAATGTTGGTAGCCATCAGCTTGTTGCGCACCAGCGGCACTTTTGAAGTGATTATTAATGGCATGAGCAAACTTTTTAGCGCAATGGGAACCGATACAAGATTTGTTGCCGGCTTACCTACAGCATTGGTAAAACCTCTAAGTGGCAGTGCAGCGCGTGGTATGATGATCGACACAATGACTACTTACGGGCCCAATTCTTTTGCCGCCAGTTTGTCTTCCGTTTTACAGGGAACTTCAGATACTACTTTTTATATTGTGGCAGTTTATTATGGCGCGGTTTCCATTAAAAATACCCGTTATTCCATTGGTGCGATGTTATTGGCGGATCTTGTAGGAATTATTACTTCAATCTTTTTGGCATATTTGTTTTTTGGGAATGTGCATTGATTTACAGGTAAAGTCTCCAAAATAAAAATTCTCCTTATTTATTGCTTCACTATAATCCCTGCTTATGCCAGTAATTCAGCCAATCAATAAGGCGGCTGGTGAAGCCAAATTCATTATCAAACCACGCAACTACCCTGGCGTGGTTTCCGATTACGGCAGTTTGTGTACCATCAATAATGCAAGAATTTGAATTACCTTTTATATCAAGGGAAACCAACGGTTCTTCTGTAAAATCCAAAATACCTTTATAATCATTTTGAGAAGCATTTTTAAACATCCTATTGATTTGATCTGCTGATACTTCTTCCTTTAATTGAACATTAAAAGAAGCCATCGCGCCATTAGCAACCGGAATCCTTGTGGAAAAAACATTAATTTTTTCATTTAGTGCCGGAAGCAAGCGATTCAGTGATTTGTGAAGATCAATGGCGACAGGAATGATAGATTCTGCTGCCGCGCGCCCTCTTCGGAATTGTTCATTAGGCATATCAACCAGCGCCTGACGTGAGGTATACGAATGAAGAATATTAAGATGAACCGATTGTATCCCTATTGAATTTAAGATATAAAGAACATGAACCGAACAGTTGGTCATACAACCGCCGGGCGACAGAATATCAGCTTTGCCGGCAGAACCATTTTGATTAAAACCGTAAACGCGTAACTCCACATCATCAGCGCCTGTTGTTGAAAGCAATACTTTATTTGCACCGGCAGTTAAATGTTTTGTGGCGCCTTCCTTATTTGTAAATTGGCCGGTGCATTCCAATACAACGTCTACCTTTAATTCCTTCCACGGCAGTTGAAGAGGATCCGGATTTTGATAAGCTTTAATTTCTTTTCCATCCACTGTAAGAGAATGCTCCCCGCCGTCTATTCCGTGAGGGAAAGTTCCATAGACAGAATCATATTTCAAAAGGTATGCAAGATTTTTTACCGGCATCAAATCATTAACCGCAATCACTTCAAACTTTTCAATTTCAATTAATCTTCTAAACAACAGGCGGCCAATGCGTCCCATTCCATTAATAGCAATTCTCATCTAAAAAATTTGATGCAAATATCAGTAAGAAAATTGATTGAAATTCAGCAGGCTTTATAAAAAAAAGGCACAGATTACTACTGTGCCGGTTAAATTAAAATCCAAAAACTTTACATACCCGCTAAGAATGCAAGCGCAACCATTATAGCGATGAACACTAAAACGATCCCAATTGCAACCATGGTATCATGTAGTTCAACAGAGTTAATTTTTTTCATAATTTTCAATTTAATGTTAACAATAAAATTGCGCTTTGAAAGGAAAATTGGAAAAAAACCTAACGATTAATCAGTTTTACGGGGAAAGGGATTAATACAAAGTTAAAAAAAAATCCGGCTTATGCAAGTTTTATTTGGGTGTATTTATAACAAAGGCTTCCTGCGTTTACAGGAAGCCTTTGTTTTTTAGATATTTTTAAATTAAAAATTATAAGCAAAGCGCAGATTTACTGAACCATTGGTACTCCCGTTTTTACTGTAAGCCAGATATTTTAGGCCAATATCAAAATTGGGACTCACATAATAGCCAAGACTTGGCGCATAGGCAAACGCTCCCCCGCCACCACTGGTGGTAGAAATTGCATAACCCAATTGAGCGTGTCCGTAAACTTTATTCATTTCTCCAAAAAAGAATTTAGCTCCGGCAAGAAGTGGGATTATGCCGAAACTTCCTCCTCCTCCTTTCCAGGAGTATCCTTCATATCCGCCACTTACCGTGATAAAAGTAGAGGATGCAACTCCAAAATCAGCCTGGATGTCTGCACCATAAGCAAGTGAAAGTCCGCTGGTGGTCGGTAGGCCAATATTAGCAGCTATACTTACCCGCGAAGCTTTTGGGTTATCCAAGTCCTGTGCTTTAGCACAGAAGGTTGAAAACGCAACAATTGCGAATACAAAAATTAGCTTTTTCATTTTTCTTAGTTTTATTTTACAAAATAGTTATGAGTGATTCTTGAATAATTCAAAAATCAATATACAAATATCAAGAATATTTTATTTTGTTTGGCTATTATTTTTTTGTTGAAAATTTTCTTTTTTAAGGTTTTCTATCATGTCTATGGTAAGCGATGCAAGATCATAATGAGGTTTCCAGCCCCAGTCGTTACGGGCTACAGAATCATCAATACTTTGGGGCCAGCTTTTCGCAATTGCCTGCCTGTAATCCGGTTCATATGTAATGGTAAAATCAGGAAGATGCTTTTTAATTTCAGTAGCAATTTCTTTAGGCGAAAAACTAACTCCTGAAATATTGTAGGAAGTCCGAATCGAAATTTTTTCAACCGGCGCTTCCATTACTTCTATAGTTGCGCGAATTGCATCGGGCATATACATCATTGGCAAATAAGTATCTTCTTTTAAGAAACAGTCATAGTGATTTTCTTCAAACGCTTCATGAAAAATTTCTACTGCGTAATCTGTGGTTCCTCCCCCGGGTTCACTTTTATAACTGATCAGGCCGGGATAGCGTAAACTTCTTACATCAATATCAAAACGCTGGTTAAAATATTTACACCAAAACTCGCCTGCAAATTTACTGATGCCATAGACAGTAGTTGGTTCAATTACAGTTTGTTGCGGACAATTGATCTTTGGAGAAGTAGGGCCAAAAACCGCTATGCTGCTGGGCCAGTAAACCTTTCGTACATTTTCATCTTTAGCGATTTCAAGGACGTTTAAAAGGCTTGTCATATTGAGGCTCCATGCCAGATTAGGATTTTTTTCTCCGGTAGCCGAAAGTATAGCCGCAAGCAAATAGATCTGCGTTATATTTTGGCGTATCACCTGCACATGCAGCATTTCCTTATTCATTACATCCAGGCTAACGTATGGGCCGGTTCCTTTCAACAAATCATTCTCGGCACGCAAATCAGAGGCAATAACATTTGCGCCACCATAAATTTTCCTTAACTCTAATGTGAGTTCCACTCCTATTTGTCCGCTGGCACCAATTACCAAAATTTTCTCTCTGATCATCTTATTAAATTATGAGGCAAAGTAATATTTAAAAAACCAAAAAGGCAAAATCTTATAAGGCTTTGTTTTTTTGAAAGACATCTTAGTCAATAGTTAAATCGGTGTTTAATCGAATATAACAGTAAGGCATACACTAAGTAAGTAAACGAAGAAACAATTGCAACTTTATGATTCCAGCGGAGTGGGGATCTCTAAAAAATCAAGCATAAAGATATTCAAAGAAATGCCACTCCCCAGCTAACAAGGATAACGAGAAAGACCTTACGCCCACAAACTTGTTCATTTCCCTTAATTTCAGATGGCCATACCATGCCAGCGTCATAAATGTGTTGGAGCAAATTAAAAGGAATACGGTGAGGAGCGCTTTTTTCATATTTCTGCTACAAAATAAATTCAGTTAATTATTTTTCCATCCTTCATGTGCAGAAGCCGATCGCTGAGTTGGGCCAACTCTTCATTATGTGTAACAATTAAAAAGGTTTGCTGAAACCGGTTTCTGAGATCTATAAATAAATTGTGCAATTCTTTCGCATTAGCAGAATCTAAATTACCTGTAGGTTCGTCGGCCATTACCACAGAAGGATTATTAATCAAGGCTCGCGCGACGGCAACGCGTTGTTGTTCGCCACCTGAAAGCTCGCCAGGCTTGTGTTCACCGCGATCTTTCAGATTCAATAATTGAAGTAATTCATTAGCTCTCTTTTCAACTTCTTTATTTTTTTTTCCTGCGATCCATGCGGGGATACAAATATTTTCAACTGCAGAAAATTCAGGAAGTAAATGATGAAACTGGAATACAAACCCTATATGTTCATTTCTAAAAGCGGCCAATTTTTTACCTTTTAAATCGCTGACATTCACATTATCAATAATCATTTTGCCTTTATCGGCGAAATCAAGCGTCCCTAAGATATGCAATAAAGTACTTTTTCCGGCCCCGGAAGAACCGGCTATGCTCACTATCTCACCTTTTGAAATTTCCAGGTCTACTCCTTTCAAAACTTCTAATGAACCATAACTTTTATGAATATCTGTTGCTTTTAACATAATTAAATGTAAGGGTAAAAATAAAAAGGAAAAATTAAAAAAATTAACGCTAAGCTAATACAATATAATCGCGTAAAATCCGTATCTACAAACAAATCGCGTATTAAAAAACAATATTTGGTTTTCTAAATATAACTTTTACATTTGCGGAAAATTAGAAAACCGATTTTTAGTTTTTATAACGAAAAAATAAAAAGATAAGATTATATGTTTTGGACATTAGAACTTGCTTCACACCTCGAAGAAGCACCGTGGCCTGCAACAAAAGATGAATTGATAGATTATGCAATCCGCAGTGGCGCTCCGTTGGAAGTAGTGGAAAATTTACAGGAACTTGAAGACGAAGGAGGTGATATTTATGAAGGCCTTGAAGATATCTGGCCCGATTATCCAAGCCAGGAAGATTTCTTTTTTAACGAAGACGAATATTAATAAGCGTTTGAAAGGTTTAGAGACTTAGATGGTTTAAGTTACCGCTTATATAATTATGAAAAGACCGCTCCGGAATAGAGCGGTTTTTTTTATAACATCAATTATTACTTTTACAATAATAAAGATTAACCGCATAAGTAAAATAGCTCTCTGTCAGTTAAACTTCCTTTCCGCTACCTCCAAAGTCTTTAAACAAATTTTTGAGGATCATTGACGGTTCCCTTTTTCTTTCGCAACGTGCATGTACGATAATTCGTTCAATGCATGGTTTTTTTGTAGGAATGGCCTGACGCCTGCTTCGTGTCGCACAAGACTTGCCGGGAAGAAAAAGAAGAATTACAGCTTCTGCACGATTGCCAATGCTCTTTTTACATGTTCGTCCGGTGAGATTTTGTCTTTTGTAGATGAAAAGACAGCTATAATTTTATCATTTTTATTGATCACAAAGGTTGTGCGGGGAATAAAACCATGAGTAACTTCCACGCCCCTAACATCTTTAAAAGGCTGGTTTGGAACTGACAACGTAAGTCCATAGGTTGCTGCAATTTTACCTCCGGGATCTGAAGCTACAGGGAACTTACCTGCACAGTATTGAGGATCAGAAGAAAATGAATTCAGCCGCTGGATATCATCTGCAGATACACCGATGATAGTAGCGCCGGCTTCTGTAAATTTATCCTTGAGTCCGGCAAAGGTATGCGCTTCCAAATCACAGCCTCCCGTGTAGGCAGAAGGATAGAAATAAACCACAACAGGTCCCTTGGCAAGGGCTTTTTTTAATGAAAAATCGAAATCTTTACCTGCCAGGCTTGCTTTTGCAGTAAATGCAGGAGCGGGAGACCCGATTGACAACATCTCTGATTGCGCAAAGGATGCCTGAGTAATAAAGAGCGAAAAGCTGAAAATAAAAACGGATAGGGAATAATACTTTTTGAACATGGCTGATTTTTTTGTATTTAAAACATCATCAACGAATTTACAACAGTTTGTGGATTTAATTTCTATTCCAGGTTAAAGGTGTTAGTTGTAAAAATGATCGCATTAATAATCTGTGCCATCATAACCGCCAAGTGACCGGCTTTCGAAAACTAGTTTTAGCAACAAAACCCATTTATCGATACAAACAGTATTGAAAATAAGTTGAAGGGAAAATAAAATTCAAGACATTTAGTTGCTTTACTGTCTTTATTCACTCTGCTCTGTAAAAGCGTTAATGTTCACCAGAAAGCAAGGTTATTTCATTGAATGCAAACCAATCATATTTCCCTCTGTATCTTCTATTAAAGCAATAAAACCAAAATCACCCACCTGTGTCTTCGGGCGAATAATCTTACCACCATTATCTTCCACTCTGCTTAATTCAGTATTAATTTCATCAGTAGCAAAATATACCAAAGTGCCACCAATACCAGGCTTTGCTTCATCAATCCTAACCAATGCGCCACTTGCGCCTTCCTTATTTTCAGCATTTGGAAAAACCGCATATTCCATTCCGCTATGCCTATCGCTATTTGTTGGAACATCCGTTAGTTTGTATTTAAACACTTTTGTGTAAAATTCTTTAGCTCTTTTAAAGTCTGAAGTATAAATCTCAAACCAATTAACTGCATTTTTCATTTTAATTTTTTTAAAATTATCAATGCAGCAAAATTAATTACCGAAAATCAGAACGCTCTTTCCAAATGACAAAAAATATTAAGCCGTTACAATTTCTTTTCGTATTCTGCTCAATGAAGTATCGGTAATACCTAAATAAGATGCGATGTGTTTTAATGGAGCTTGCTGTATGATTTGCGGTCTTTCCTTTAATAAATTTAAGTACCTGTCGGTAGCATTCATTGTTAGCATTTTGAGAGAGCGATTTTTCATATTATATAAATGTTTGGTAGCCCAGGCTCTCCCCCATTCACGAAAACCCTCTATTTTGCCAAGTAATTGTTGAAATATTTGATATTCAATTTTCCAAACTGAGCCGTTAGATAGTGCCTGAAAATTTTCCATCGAAGGGCTTCTATCAAATAAAGAAAAAGATTCTATTAATATTTCTTTTGAACAATAAAATTCAGTCGTTACTTCATTACCGTTATAGTCATATACAAATGACCTGAATAAACCTTTTTCGATGATGTAATATTCATTTGCAATTTTGCCCTCTTCAAAAAGTATAGTTCCTTGCTCAACATTTATTTTACTATGTGCACTGGCAATTTTTTTGTAATCATTTTCAATGATATAAGGAGTATTATAAATTGTTTCAAAAAAGCCTCTTTCCATTTCGCAAACTTTTAGAGCTGTTGCCGAATATAGCATTCTGTTCTCTTGCTTACTGTTCTATAGAATTCCACATGGCATCTACTATCCGTTGGGTATCTTCTGCTTTTTGTCTTGCATCTTCTTTTGCGTTTTCTTCATCGTTAATAAGCTCCGCAAACCTTTCTATCATCAGTACTGCCTGGGCTTTTTCACTTGGTGTTTCAACGTATTCAAATTCTTTGGGAGTAGCCACCCCTTTTCTTAATGTATAGCCCACTTTGAATTCAGAATCATTAAAAGCAAAACCTTTTGACCAATCAAGTATAAAATCATTGAGGCTAATCAATCCGTCTGTTCCCAAAATATGTAAATCCATAATAGAAACCCCGGCATTATAACCAGCATCCCAGTTGGACGTAGAACCATCTTCAAAAATGATAATCCCCGCTCCCCGTAAAATAGCGTTGGTCTTTGAATCCCGTTGAGCAAAACTCTTTATATCTTTAATTTTTTTAGCATTAGGCAAGTATTCAACTATTGCCCTGGCACAATACCATGCCATATCACCAATTGCCCCGGCTGGTTCTAATTCGGTATTGAAACGAATATTGTCCATGTCTGAAATTGGCCAGAAATGCGAAGTGTTTACAGCTTGAGGAGTTCCAATTTGCGTTATAGCATTCTTTTGAATTTGTAAGGTTCTTGGATGGTGTACAAAATGTGTTGCATCCATAAAAGCAACGCCGTTCTCTCTACTCGTATCCGTCATCCGCTTGACAGATTGATAATTTAAAAACGGCTTATCTACTAATAAATGCTTCCCATTCTTTGCTGCAGCAATAGCAATTTCTTCTTTTGCACTAGTCGGTACGCCTATGTACACAGCATCAACGCCTTCCCAACTAATCAAATCTTTCCAATCACCAAATGATTTTTCAATGTTATGATTTTTAGCAAACTCAATCGCCTTGTCTTCTGATCGGCTAGATACAGCAGCGATTTTACTGTTTGTGGCTGTATTAATAGCATCTGCCACTACATTAGAAATCATTCCGGTTCCTACAATTCCAATTTTCAAAGAGTTCATCAATTCCATTTTATCTGTTATTAATTTATTTCTTTCTTTCCATCTTTTATATCGCAGCTAACTTTTACGTCATTGTATGGCTGCCATTCATTGAATTTTCTGCGGGAACAAAAGTACAGTAAACAAACAAATAGTCAAGATGATTCATAGCCACGATAGAGAATTTTTAGGCGGAAGCGCAGCTCACAGCAAACAAAAGTTGATGAATGTTTGGCTGTTGACATTTTAATTTTCGTTTCTTCTTACTGTAGTTTATTCTTCAACTTTCCATGATGGATTATGACCGATTTCCCAAAGATGACCGTCGATGTCTTGCAAATAACCATGATAACCACCCCAAAAGGCTTCTTGCGCTGGTTTAGTAATCTTTGCACCTGCTGTCTGCGCCTGCTGCATTATAGCATCAACTTCATTATCACTATTTACAAAGTAACCGATTGAGAATTCAGTTGCACTTGCAGGTTGCAGCTTTAATTTACTGTCCCATGCTAAATTTTTTCTTTCATATAAACATAGCATTCTTCCATTCTCAAGTTCAAACATCACTACTGCCCCATTTTCATATTCTATTCCTACAATGCCTTTTGTTTGCCAACCAAAACCGTCTTGATAAAATTTCATAGATTTTTTTAAGTCGGATACACCGATTGTCAAAAGATTTATTCGTTGTTTCATATTCTTCTTGTTTTTCACTGAAATTAATTTTTAAGAAGCCTTTCGTCAGACGTTTTGCCCGAAATATACCAACCGTTAGCTTTTGGAAGGAAATAAAAATCACCATTATTTGTTGCCTCACTACAAATCATTCACAATTCTGCCTTCTTTGCAGCAGGTTCTTCCAGCAACAACATTTTACCGGATTTTATTTAATCATTTATCCTGCAAAGCTGTAAGAAAGGGATACAAAATTAAAATAGATTGCTTAGATTTAAAGATCTGTACTAAAAACGATTGAACAAATGTATACCAAAAATGACCGGAAAGCCGGATATGGCAGGACTTCCACAATATCTCCTGTAGGAATGCTTCTAAAAAGTTACTATCTCCTTATAATCCTTATTTCCTTGTTGCCTTTGCACGCCCTGAGCCAATTAAAAGCCGTAATAGTCACTGATAATACTTCCCTTGCTGCCCCTGTAAGTAATGGTATAGAAAAGCTTAAAGAACAACTTGTTTTAAAAGGTTATGATATAAAAACCACAAATTCTCTGGCCGGAGCAAAAGGCGATATATTTTTTATCGTAGGATTGAATTCGGCAGACGGAGAAGCTGCGAAACAGCTAACGGCACTGCATAAAGAACTACCTGTTGGCTTTGAAGCGCTTTCTATTCAAAAAACCACCAGGCAACGCCAACCGGAGATTATTGTTTGCGGATCGGATGTCAATGGATTAATGTATGGCCTGTTGGATGTAGCTCAACGAATTGGCCTGGCCAATAATAAGAGCGCTATGCTTTCTTTGATTGGGGATGAATACCAAAAGGCAGATCTAAAGCGAAGATCCATTTCGACCTACGCGATGCAAAAAGCTTATTTTGAACAAAGACTGTACGATGAGGATTATTGGAAGGCTTATTTTGATCTACTTGCTCAAAACAGATTTAATCACTTTCTTATAGTCTTTGGATATGAAAATGGAGGTTTTCTAGCTCCACCTTATCCATTCTTTTTTAACACTGACGGATTTCCAGATGTGAAGATGGTAGGGCTCACTAATGAGCAACAGCAAAAAAACCGCAAAGCTTTCACCCGCTTGATTGATTTGGCGCATGAACGTGGTATCAGCATCACGGTAGGCATTTGGGATCACATATTCAGAGGTGGAGTCCAGAACGGTGGAGTTGTCTTCGGTAAGGATCATACCGATGCCCCGGTACCCGATCTGGTATGGGGAGTTAACTCCGAAAATCTTGTTCCGTATACGATGAAATCTATAAGTCAATTTTTGGAGGTATTCCCTGGCATTGATGGTATTCAATTCCGCATGCATCCGGAATCAGGCTTAACAGAAAAGGAAATGCCAGGATTTTGGCACAATACCTTTAAAATGATTGTTGAAAAGCGCCCTGACCTTCTTATAGATGTCAGGGCCAAGGAACTTCCCGATGCAATTATCAGAGATGCGATAAGCCAGGGAGTAAAGATCCAGGTTGATACAAAATACTGGATGGAACAGATGGGATTACCCTTCCACCCAACTCATGTAAACAGGGAGGATATGATGAATCGCCGCCATGGATATGCTGATTTATTACAATATCCACAACAATATAAAGTAATGTGGCGCCTTTGGTATGGCGGGACAAACCGGATCCTGCTTTGGGGAGATCCCGAATACGCAAAAAGGTTCGCAGAAAGCACACATCTTTATGATGGGAATAGCGCAGATATAAATGAGCCGTTGGCAACTAAAATGGAAGCACAGCCACAGGAGCAAAAACCTTTTAACCTGCTCAATAAACCCTACCGCTCTTACAAGTATGAGTTTCAGCAATATTGGTATTTTTTTGACGTCTTTGGAAGAATGCTCTATAACAATACTATTATACCGGAACGCTTATGGGAGGCTGAATTTAGCCACCATTTTGGACCTCGCGCCGGGCCATTACTCAAGAAAGGCCTCCAGGTAGCCAGCAAGGTGTTGCCAATGATTGTCGCTTCTTCTTACAATTATAGCTATTTCCCAACCACCAGGGGATGGGCTGAAAAAATGCATTTTGGTGATCTTGCCAAGTTTTCTAAAGGAGGTGGCACGGACATTCAACAGTTTGTAAGTTTTGAAGAAGAAGCGCAAGATATCATCGATGGCACAGAAGATCCGAGAACGTCGGTCTTTCAAACCAGCAAATATTTCAACACTATTGCAGACTCCGTTCAGCGATACGCGAAATTAGCGCAGCAAGCCGCAGGGAGCAATAAAAGCAAAGAGTTTATCGTGACTGTTACCGATTTGAAAATTTTGGCCAACCTGGCTTTGTATTATTCTCATCGCGTAATAGCTGCTGTAAATTACAATCTGTTCCTTAAAACGAATAACCTTTTTGCCCTTGATCATGCTATTGATTGGGAGAAAAAAGCAATTGCTTCGTGGAGCGATATCGTTACTGCAGCCGGGGATGTATATACAAAAGATCTTCTTATGGGCGTATGTGGTATGAACATGTGCGGAGATTGGCAAACTGACCTGACCCAGCTCAATGAAGAGTTTAAGGATCTGAAAATAATGAGGTCAAAACTGCTGCAGAAGCCAGAAGATGGAGAAATAAAAATTAACCACATACCTGTTCGCCATATAGCCCCAGGTAAAAAACTGGTAATATCCGCAAATATCAATTCCAACCAGGTAAAATCTGTCCGTTGTGCTGTCAAGGTTGGAAATGGTCCATACAGTTTTACCAATATGGCTGCTGACGGGCAATGGCGTTATCAGGCCCAAATAAGCATTCCTGCAACTGCATCCTCAGTTTCCTATTATATAGAAGCCTTTGATGACAAGGGCACGTCTGTCTCATTTCCTGAAGCCGGCAGCAAAAACCCGGTTTCATTACTGGTTACAAACGATGTGACCGGCCCTATTGCTTCCGTCAGCAGGATTGACTCTGCATCAATTGAAAAACCTTTGACTGTAACGGCTACAGTAAATGATCCTTCGGGAGTAAAATGGGTGAAGTTGCGTTATCGGCATGTCACTCAATATGAGGACTACAAAACTGTAGATATGCAATTGGATAAGCGCACCGGAAAATATACGGCTGTTATCCCCGGATCTTTTATCATCCCGAAATGGAATATTATGTATTTCGTCGAAACAATGGATAAAGCGGGAAATGGTAGCCAATATCCGGATTTGAATGTAGAAACCCCTTATGTCATAGTCAGGTTAATTAGATAATGAAAGGCATTTGCCTGTTAAGAACAGTTGGTTTTTTTCAATAATTGTTATATTCTATCTTAAATTGTGCATGAAAAATGGCGCAAAATCTTCCCTACATCAGGACTGTAAATGTGATACGTTACATAACGCCCTTGCGTGAAGGCGGTTCGTTGCCGGCCATCGCTGAAGCAGATGATGAATTTATGTATGTCATAAAGTTTCAGGGCGCGGGACAAGGAAGAAAAGCTTTGATAGCTGAATTGATTGGAGCGGAAATAGCACGCACTTTGGGATTAAAAGTTCCTGAAATTGTTTTTGCCAATCTTGATGAAGCTTTTGGCCGTACAGAACCTGATGAAGAAATACAGGATTTACTGAAAGCAAGTGTAGGACTGAATCTGGGAGTGCATTACCTTTCCGGTTCTATCACTTACGATCCCGCTGTTTCAACTGTAGACCCTAAACTTGCTTCGCAGATTGTGTGGCTCGATTGCCTGCTTACAAATGTTGATCGCACTTCGCGCAACACCAATATGCTTCTTTGGTACAAAGAATTGTGGCTGATAGATTTTGGCGCATCTTTATATTTTCATCATTCATGGAACAATTGGAAAGAGCAGGCTGAAAAACCTTTTTTGCTGGTGAAAGATCATGTGCTTTTGCCGCAGGCATCGGAGCTGGATGTAGTAAACGAGGAATTTAAGCGTATTCTTAATCAAGAACTGATTGAAAATATTGTGGCTGCCATTCCCGAAGAATGGTTGAAAGACGAATCAACTTTTTCTTCTGTGGAAGAACATCGCCGCGCCTATGTGGATTTTTTGGTAACACGGATAGCTAATTCTGAAATTTTTGTAAACGAAGCAAAGCATGCAAGAGAATCAATTATTTGAGTACGCGGTGATCCGGATTGTACCACGCGTGGAGCGTGAGGAATTCCTTAATGTGGGCGTGATCTTATATTGCCCCAAACAAAAGTTTTTGAAGGCAAAATATCATCTCAATAAAAAAAGGATTGAACATTTTTGCGACCAACTGGATATGAATGAAATTGAAGAGCATTTAAAAACTTTTGAGCTTATCAGCAACGGTTCAAAAGACGCCGGACCTATCGCACAACTTCCAATCGCCGAAAGATTCCGCTGGCTCGCAGCAACCAGAAGTACAGTTATTCAAACTTCAAAAGTGCATCCGGGCTTTTGTGATGATCCGGAAAAAACATTGCAGAAACTTTTTGAGAAATTGGTATTATGACCCGAAATCTGCCATAATCACAATTTCCCCATTTTCTTTAAGGCACCTCCCGAAAGAATGATCGCTGAACTATCGGAAATGTGTAGTTGTAAAGTTTGAATTTGTGCATGTCCAATATCAAGAATCGTGTGGCCGGTTACATCCGCTTTAACAGAATTAATATTTATTGTTTCATTACTTTTTATTTTATCTGAAACTGCCTGCGGTGAATTATCGCCAAAATGAATCTGAATGGCTTTATTTATAACAGTATCTGTCTTTTTAATTGATTTATAATCAGGCGACATTTCAAATTCAACCGCAGCAGAATCTCTCTGAACTACCTGAATGGAATCCATATCAGGAATCATACTTTCAAGCTCAAATGTAGATTTGCCCGACATGTTTACTGTTACGCTTTTTTGTTTCAATTTAAACATTCCGAAGTTGGTATTAAACCCATTTACACAAAGGAGTTCAGGTGAAAAAACACGGACAAGAGTGAACGATTTCATCCAACTTTTTTCAGTTGGATTATCGGGCGAGTAGACAAATTTTATAAACAATGTGTCATTCTTTACCACTGATTGGAACAACTGGGGATGATTTCTTTTCCAATCATTCAAAACGCGTACTGAACTTTTTTTACTTTGTTCAAAGGCAATGTTGGTAATATTTCCGCCATTGATTTTAATATATTTAAAAGGTTGAGAAAACACAGTTGTATAGTTCCAGTACAGGTCGCTTTTATCTATCTTATTATATTCCTTTTTTAAAACTATATTCGACATCAGGAGCCCCGAAACGAGCAGGATGAGCATAACGAGTAATATCTTTGAACTTAATTTCATATCATTTGTTTTTAAAATTGTCTTTTACAAATTGTTCATATAAGGTTTTAATTTCCTTGAAATCGATATCGAGCAAAAAAATGTTACGCAAAAAAACAGGCAATTCATTTTCCATAAATTGCTCTTTGCGAAAACTCAATATTTTTTCCATCGCATTATCGTCTATAAAATAGCCCACTCCTCTTTTGTTGGTGATTATGTCGCGCTGCTGCAAAAAATCATATGCCCGCTGCACCGTATTCGGATTAACCTCCATGTTTACCGCCATATCTCTTATGCTAATAAGTTTGTCACCAAGTTTCCATTTTTTTAATAAAATCTGCTCGCAAACATATTCCGCAATCTGTATGTAAATAGCAGGTGTTTCTTTAAAATCCATTTAATTAATTTAAAATTCTTTTTCACGTAAACGAATAAACGCAACGGCCCATAATATTATGGGTAAGCCAAAATTTAAAAAGTACCATATAGGATCATGTACATTTTGAGGAAGATCTACCGAACCTGTTTCTTTTCCTACTAAAATTTCAACATATTGAAATGGGAAAGCATCATTTAAATTTTTGAACATAGTAGTTGCAAGCAGATAATTCAATCCATAAATACCAAAACATAAAATACATAGCCCGAGGGCAACTTTTATTAAAGCGCTTTTGTTAAAATATAGAGAGCCGATAAGCATGAATCCTGAACAGACAGCAGCCATCGGATAACATTGATTAGCAAATCTACCTGTAAATGAAAACTGGTAAACGGCTTCATATAATTGTTTATAAAACGGGCCACTTGCGTCAAGGCTGTTGTGGTAAGCTAATACAAATCCTGCATCCATTATACGGTAAAATATCATGAAAGTTAACGGATACAATACGGCTACAATAACAAATGCAATAAGCCATTTTTCAAAATTGGATACCGGCAATGTAAGATAAGATGAGCCACTGGCCCCGGAACTAAAATAATTAAATACAAATGCTGCCATGACAAAATCGCCTCCAACAAAACCCCATAGAAATGACAGGTTTTGAGCTGCAGGAAAACCAACAAAGGTTTTCATAAGGTAATAAACTATCAAAATAAAAAGAAAGATCAATGCTGTGAAACCAAACAAATGAGTTGGTTTTTCTAAAAAAGTTTTCTTTAACAGTAATGCAAACCGTCTTACATTGAAAGTCTTATTCATTATCGTGTTTTTAATTTTTAAAAATTGCTTTTGCCTTCGCAGGATTGTAAGTAATTGCATTAAAAAGATGCTCAAGATTCACTTTTGTTTCTTCATCATTGGTGTTTTTCATCACAACTGAAAAACCTTTCAGTGATTCTTCGCTATAAAGAATTTTTTGTGGCTCATTCAACTCAGTTACATTTTTAAAACAAAGTTTTTCTGTTATATCGCTAACGGATGCGTTTAAAAGCAACTCGCCATTGTCAACAATGATCACACGATCAATTAAATTATCGAGATCGCGTATCTGGTGGGTAGAAATAAAAATGATTTTATCATCAGTAAATATAGAAGCAATTAATTTTCTAAATTTTATCTTGGAAGGAATATCAAGTCCATTCGTAGGTTCATCTAATAACAGTAGCCTGGTATTACAAGCAAGCGCAAACGCAATTATGAACTTCTTTTGTTGGCCGAAGGAAAGGCCATTTAGCTTACCTTTTTCTTTTACATCTAATTGTTCAAGGTAATTATAAAACTGATCATCATTAAACGTGGGATAAAACGGGGAAAATAACTTCTTGTACCCTTCTACCGTAAGTGCCGGCACATACACTTCTTCAGGAATAAAATAGATTGTTTGCAAAAAAGATGGCCATCTTTTTTTTGGTTCAAAGCCATTTACAGAAATGCTGCCATTTTTCGGGAATAACAATCCAATAAAATTTTTAAGCAATGTGGATTTACCGGCACCGTTTTTACCAAGCAGTCCGTAAATACTTCCCACTTCAAGTTTGAGGCTTAAATTTTCATACAATAAGCTTTTTCTTTTATAGCCAAAAGAAAGATTTTCAATTTCTATCATAGTGTATTAGTTAAGTAGTACACTGCAAATGTAAATATATTTATTTCATATTTTCAAATTTATTTTTAAAAGTGAATTTCTGGTTACCGGAAAATAAAGTTGAGAACTCCCGGGATTAAAATGTAAATGCAAGAGCAGCTTCATCTTCAAAGCTTCCGGGCAATTCCCGCTGCAGTAAACAAAGAAGTAATGGAGATTTTTATTTTAGTATCGATATTCCCGGCCCTTATGTAGAATTTCAAACTGCCAATCTTTCTTCTTCAGTCGTTATACTTTGAACTAACCATACAAGAAAGGATAAAGCCATAATTACGAAAGCAGTTACCGGAAACCAAAATGACAAGGTAAAAGTGAAGCCATATAGAAAAAGTCCATATCGTACATAAGTTGCCTGTTCCTTCACTTTCCCAACATGAATATTTGGCTTAAGTAACGTTTCTGCAGATAAACAAACATTCAATATAATATTCCATGCAATGTTATTCAGGAGAATTACACCGCAATATAAGGTGATGGCCGGTTGAGCCAACACCCTGTCAGGGCTGCTAAGATATTCGGCGACGGCTGCTGTAACAAAGGGCACCAACACAACGGACAACAACAACATGCCGTTGGCATACATAAACTTCTGACTTGTTCTGTTTAGTAATTTAAAAAGATTGAATGATTTACCCAGGCAATCAGGATGAAAATGAAGCTAAGTAAAAATGCCAGAAGAGAAGGCAGGTTATGTGCGAATGCAGTCCACACTTCCTTTTTTGTGTGAACATTATCTATCGGCGGCACTTTAATATCAATGATCAAGAGTGTAATTGCTATTGCAAATACACCGTCGCAAAAAGCTTCGAGGCGCGAGTTAGGATTTTTTTCTGACATGTAGAGTTGTTAGTTTTTTGAAATCAAAAAGACGGTTTACATACTTCCTCTAAATTGATACAAAATTTGCGTGTATCCCATCCTGTTGTATTCTATGGAGTAAATGTACTACTCTCTTTTTAAACAAATCTCTTTTCAGTTTAAACGCAAGGGGCGCTGTTTTGGGTTAACAGGAAATTTTTCCTTATTCTCAAAGTGGAAAGAAGAAGGACGCTTCGATTTAAACTCGCGGTATGTTTAACAACGTGAAAGCGGGCATCTTATTCCCGATTATTTAAAATGGCAGTAAACAAAGAAATTGTACCGATTTTTAATTTTGCTTTGAGTAATAACTTAGCGCATAACCAAACTTATACAACGGGCTTTTTGAGTCAGCCAGACGCCGACAGGAAGGATAAAAATCAACAATGGTTGGAACAAATTTCACTATTCACAATTCACTATTCCAACAACCGGTAACATTGCATCGCAATTTCAAGTTCTTCATTCGTGGGAATAACAATGATACGTACACGCGAATCATCTTTATTAATCTCATGAAAACCTTTTAACCGGCGGTTGTTTTTTTCCTGGTCAAGTTCAATTCCCAGGTACTCAAGATTGGAGGAACAGAGTTTGCGCATCAGGCGGTCGTTCTCTCCTACTCCACCGGTAAATACTATCGCATCCAAACCATTAAGAACAGCGGTGAAAGTGCCGATATATTTCCTGATACGATAAGCGTACATGTGATAGGCAAGCAAAGCCTGCTTGTCGCCGTTTTCAATTTTAGCAATAATGTCGCGCATATCGTTAAAGCCTGTGAGGCCTGTCATTCCGCTGCTGTGATTCAGCATTTCTTTTACTTTTTCTACTTCGTATCCGAGTTGATTTACGAGATAAAAAATGACAGACTGATCAATATCGCCGGCTCGTGTTCCCATGATCAGGCCGTTCATTGGTCCAAAACCCATGCTGGTATCTACCGATTTTCCATCTTTCACAGCCGTCATGCTACAACCATTTCCCAAATGAATGGAAATAATCTTTGAGTTTACTTTTTGCAAATATTCAATTGCTTTTCTGCTGACGTATTTGTGGCTTGTACCATGAAAGCCGTAAACGCGGATGCCATATTCATAATAAAATTTTGACGGAATAGCGTAGCGATAGGCTTCTTCGGGAATAGTTTGATGAAAAGCCGTATCAAAAACAGCAACTTGTTTGGCAGAAGAAAACAATTTCTCAGCTACTTCAATTCCTAAATAGTTAGGTGGATTATGCAGCGGCGCCAGGGGAAATAACTTTTTGATCTTGTCTTTTACTTCCTTTGTAATTACTGTTGTAGCTGCAAAACTTTCTCCTCCGTGCACTACACGATGGCCAACTACATGAATCTCCGACGAATCTTTAATCACACCAATTTCTTTATCAGTCAGCAATGCTGCAACTTCCTTCAATCCTTCGGCATGATCATCAATCTTCATTACTTTCCTCTTTACTTGTTCATTACCTTCCTTGAAAGTTTTATAAATGATATCCGCGTCTTCATTCCCAATTCTTTCTACAATCCCACTGCAAAATACGGTCTCGGAAGGCATTTCGATAAGCTGGTATTTTATAGAACTGCTTCCTGAATTGATAACAAAAATATTCATGCTTTTTTTCCGCTTTTAAAAGATTACAATTGCTGTGCTTGTATCGCAGTAATTACGACCGTATTAAAAATATCATCAACGGTGCAGCCGCGGCTGAGATCATTCACGGGTTTGTTCAATCCCTGCAACATTGGGCCAATCGCCACTGCACCGGTTTCGCGTTGAACCGCTTTGTAGGTGTTGTTTCCTGTATTAAGATCAGGGAAGATGAGAACAGTTGCCTGTCCGGCCACTTTAGAATTTGGCAGTTTTTGTTTGCCCACTACCGGGTCAACCGCCGCATCATATTGGATCGGCCCTTCTATCGGGAGATCCGGCCTGCGTGCTTTTACCAATTCAGTGGCCTGCCGCACTTTTTCCACTTCTTCGCCTTTTCCCGAGGTGCCGGATGAATAAGAAAGCATCGCAATTCTCGGATCTATACCAAACATCATACTGCTTTCCGCAGAAGAGATGGCAATATCTGCCAGTTGCTCTGAAGTAGGTTGAGGTATCACTGCACAATCACCAAAAACGATCACCCGATCCTGCAGGCACATAAAAAATACAGAAGAAACGGTAGAAACGCCGGGCTTTGTTTTTATGAATTGCAATGCCGGACGAATCGTATGTTGTGTAGTGTTAATTGAACCTGAAACCATTCCATCCGCATCACCTTTGTATACCATCATTGTTCCAAAGTAAGCGCCGTCTTTCATGAAGTCTGCCGCCATATCCATATTCACATTTTTATCTTTTCTCAATTCGTATAATGTGGAAATATAATCAGGCAACAATGGCGATTCAACCGGGTTGATAATCGTTACATTTTTTGGATCCAGTTCTATATTTAATCGCTGCAACGAAGCTTCTATTTCTTCCTTTTTGCCCAGGATCGTCAACTTCACCACTTCCTGCTTGAGCAATTTAGCTGCCGCTTCAAGGATACGGTCATCACTACCTTCAGGCAACACAATATGTTTCTTTTCCAGTTTAGCTCTCTTCACCAACTGGTACTGGAACATGCGGGGCGTAACGCCCTCGGGTTGAGAAGTCACTATCTTATCTACTAAAGAAATCGTGTCCGTATTTTTTTCAAAAGCCGTTGTAGCAAGGTCTATCTTCAATGTATTTTCAGGATAAATTCTTGACTTAACAGCAGCTACTTTATTAACTGTTTCAAAAGTGCCTGTCTGCACCTGCACAACCGGAACAACTGTTTCCAAACCTTCCACCAGTTTAATGATTGGTTCATCCGGCGCCAATCCTCCTGATAGAATCAAGCCCGCTACTTTCGGATAATTTTTAGAAAGATTCGCTTGAATCATCGCAATGATTATATCACCGCGATCACCCGGCGTAACAATCAATGTGTTTTCTTCAATATGGGTAAGGCAATTGCGCAATTGCATAGCTCCCACGATAAAATGATCAACCGGGTTCGATAAATAATTTTGCCCAAACAGAATTTTTCCATTGACACCTTCCACAATTTCTTTCATGGTGGGACTCTTTAGTTCTTTTGCATAAGGAATGATGGAGGTGAGTAAATATTCAGGCAATCGTTGTGCAAACATTACATGCAATGCTTCCACATCGGCAGGATTCACTTTATTGGCAATCACTGCCAGCAGCGGCACTTCCTGGTCGCGTAATATCTGCATGGTCGAAAGAACATTCCGGGTTACTTCATCTGTTGTGTATCCATCACCTTTGGCAACAAGTATCAGCGGGACGGATAAATTTTTTGCGATCTCAACGTTTGAAGAAAATTCAAACGAAGCGCCCTCGCCTTCGAAATCCATTCCATCAATAAGCACAAAATCATGGGCATCTTCCAGCTTCTTGTATTTGCTGATGATCGTATCAATTACAAATGCATTATTGTCTTCACTTCGAAATTTCAACAACTCAGCATACGTAAACGCATAACAATCATTGTAAGTTAAATCCAGCCCAAAATGATCGATCATCGTTTCAATATTAATATCCTTATGGTTGCTGCCATTCTCTCTTATCACCGGTTTGAAATAGGCTATCTTCCTGACCTTTCCGAGTAAACTATTCATCAATCCGAGGGTAACTACCGACTTCCCGCTGTTCGATTCCGAGGAAGCTATATAAATCGCTTTAGACATTCACTTATTCTTTATGGATTGGTTTTTGTTGTGCAAAAATCGGTCATTTTTTCTTTAGCCTGTATGAGCAGGATCATGGGAGCGATTGATAAAAAACCGCTGATAATTTATTGGTTCATTTTTTCATAAAAATGCTTCTTCCACTTTCCCGCGAAAACTTTAAAAATCGTTTTAACCCAACTCTTTCTTTTGAAGAGTGGCACTATAAATAAAAAAACACATCATGAAAAAAGTAATCCTCACAGTTGTTATTACCCTGGTTGTTCTCATTGGTATCTTTATCATTTTTATTTATTCGGGCGCTTACAATGTAAGCCAGTTGGTTCATCATAACGCTATTACCAAATGGGCTATCAACACAACAGTAGAACATTCTATTGATTCGCGTGATGAAGACATAAAAGCGCCGCCAATGAATGATACAGCTATGCTGCAGGAAGGATTTAGCCATTATAATGAAATGTGCGTAACCTGTCATGGTGGTCCGGGAATTGAGCCGGATGAACTGGCAAAAGGGCTTTATCCTGAACCTCCTAAATTTTATAAATCGAATGATATGCCTGATACTACTGAAGCTTTCTGGATTATTAAAAATGGAATAAAATACACGAGCATGCCCGCTTTTGCTCCGACACATTCCGATCAGAAAATTTGGGCGATCACAGATTTCCTTTTGAATAAACTCAATAAAATGACACCGCAAGAATACCAGCAGTGGAAGAACAGGTACGCCGAAAAAGATGTAGCAGGAGAATAAGATTTTATTCCATCCAGGACAGGATTTGCAGGCCGCGGCAAACAGTAAAATCAGGTATGTTTTCGGTTTTTGCTAGTCCTTCTCTTTATTTACTTTTGTCTAAATCTAATTTATGCAACAAAATAGACCAAAACTTGACATCATCAATATGTTGCTGGAAGATTGCATTATGGCGTTTCCGGTGTCATCATTTGTTATTAGTATTTATCAACAATATCAGCGACGGGGTTGGTTGAGCAAAAAGCAATTGCAGGGTTTATATGATAAAGCTTCTAAAATAAATGGTGTGCTTCCCGGACGTCTGGCGGCATTGGAATCGATCATAAAAAAAATGCCTACGAGGCAAAAATCCGAACTTCCTGAAAATACACCGTTATTTGAAAAAGATGCTGAAGCAGGAAAGTTGATAGAAGAAATTCTTGAAAAACATCCTCAACATAAACGAGTATTATTTTTAAAAGCTAAATACGATAATAACGAAGTTCTTTCTCAGTCTGATGTTTCAGAATTAAAAAAGTTCAGGCAACACCTGAAATAATTTTACCCTTTTTTTCGTTTTCCTTTTAACATAAAATTCTAATTCCGGATTAATTTCCGAAAACAATTTTTAGTCTTAGTAATAGAAATAAAAATTGTCAATTATGGAAAAAATTTTACAACAGGAAATATTATTAATGACCGGCACTCGTTTTTCTTCAAGACAATGCTGGCAAAAACTTAATGAAAACGAAAATATAGGTTCGGAGGCAGACCAACTTCAGGATGCTTGCTGGAATGGGCTTTTAAAGAATATGCTGCCGGAAGTTATTGGAAACAATAAGGAACTTTATTTGTGGCAAATAAGAGAAAACAGGTCTGGAATTGAAATTGAACTTGGTGAACTTCCTGCTGAAATCGATCCTTATTATTCTATCGATCCTTATCTTTTTGCAGACGGCCAGTTCATGAATTAAACCAGCAAGTCAATAAAAATTCCAATTATTTGTTTGTTTACTGCTCTAATCATTTCCCGTATCCTCGTTATTTTGTTTAAATAAAGAAAAATCGGAATTTCCGAATTTATAACTAAAAGTCAATCTGAAACTTCTTATCCGACGCCTGTTGTATGTTTCCTGGTAAAAAGTTGGGGTGTCATAAATTACTCCGTAACGGTGCGTGTTAAAGATGTCATTCACACTAAAAATAATTGAGCCATTATTATTTTTAAAAATATCTTTTTGCATGGCAAAATCAGAACTGAATCTTTCTAATCTTCTTCCCTGTGGAATTACCCGTGGAGAATGATAATCAGCGGTTAACTGGAAACTCACATTGTTAAATACATTTGATTTGTTCTCCGTTTTTATCTTATAGTTGGTAGTTAGTTTAGAACTGAAATCCCATCCTTCATTGTTTAGATCCAGTGAATTTTGTGTAGCATTCACTTTTCTATAACCAATATTTACATTGGGCGTTATATCGAAATTCTCACCTAATTTTTCCTGCAAAGTCAGTTCTAATCCTGCCCGGTTGGTACTTTTTGAATTGATGAAAGTATTTAAAATGGCATTTGGGTCTACACCTGCATTTTGTAATTTATCATATTGAGCAGCGGATAATGTATCGCTGTAACGGGTAATGTCGCCGGTAGTATTTCTGTAATAAACCGAAGCAAGAAAATTGCTGTTATTTTTAAAAGATTTACTGTAATTAAATTCAAATGAATTGCTGTATTCAGGTTTCAACTGAGGATTTCCCTGTTGAATATTTAATGGATCATTTATGTCTATAAAAGGATTTAACTGCCTGAAATTAGGCCTGCGAATTCTTCTTGAATAATTCAATTGTATTTCATCAGTTTCATTCAGCTTTTTGGATAAATAAAGACTTGGGAAGAGTGCATTCCAGATATTTTTTAATTGGGAAGGATATTCATAACCGAATTTTTTGGCACTGTCAAGAAGCGTTCCTGTAAATTTTGAATATTCACCGCGTAAGCCTGCCTGATATCCTATGGTTTTTATTTTGCCGGTATAAGTTATATAAGCTGCCTGGATGTTTTCGATATATTTGTAATTATTGCTTAAAGGTAACTTAATTGCCTCGCCGTTTTTCATTGAATACGAATTAAAATAACTCGTATAATTATTGGTGTAACTGCGAAGTCCCGCTTCTAATTTTTTATCATCTTCATAAGTATTTACATAATCAACTTTAGCAGTAACCTGGTTATTATTATTGGCACCATCATTCTGAACAATGCTGGGATCCCCGATTAAAGTTTTATCAGGATTATAGAAACTATTTATGATTTTATCATCATCATTCACACCTCCATAATTCATTTTTATACTTGCATCAATCGTTTCTCCTTCTTTCGGAAATTTATGAGTATAATATATAGAGGAACTGTTTCTTTTAAATTGAACGCGTCCATTTTCATTCCTGATGCCTGATTGAGTCAGTTGATTGCTGTTATCATAATATTCCTGGTTCTGGGTTTGAATATTAGAAAAATGACCGTTCACAAAACCTTGCGATAAAGTAATGGTGTTCCTGTTATCTAAAAAGATATCAACGCCACCTCTTAAACCAATGAATTGCCGCGTATGATTATTTAATGAGTGCTGGATAAAATAATTATCAACTACGCCGCCGGTTTTATTTTGCCTGAAACTTTTGCCATGGCCGTTATTATTTGAGTAGTTATAATGTCCGGATACAAAGAAATTAAATTTTCCTTGCCGCATGTTCAGATTAATATTTCCTGAATACCTTTCGGGTATACCGCCGGTAAGAGACGCCAGTCCGTTTAAACCACGTCTTTTATTTTTCTTCAGAATAATATTGATAATTCCGCCTGTAGTGGATGCATCATATTTTGCAGATGGATTGGTTATAATTTCAATCCTGTCAATATCATCTGAAGAAATCTGGTCAAGTGTGAGAATCGTTGGCCTTCCGTCAATAAAAATAGTCGGGCTTGAATTTCTTACTTGTACATTTCCATCTACATCTACAGAAACGGATGGAATATTTTTCATCACATCTATTGCTGTTCCGCCTTTTGAAGTAATACTTTTACCCACATCAAAAATCTTTTTATCAATACCCAACTGAAGCGCCGGCCGTTGCGCCATTACGGTAACTGTTTGCAGCTTTTCAGTGGCGCGGGCCATTACAATGTTGCCCATATCTTTTTGAATTACCGGTTGGCTTTCAGTTTTATCAAAAGAAAAAGTATGATGGTATAATGAGTATCCAACCGCAGATATCTCAACCTTAAGATAGGCATGAAAAGGAATATTTGAAAAATGAAAATCACCGTTTGGCTTGGTCAACATCACAGCAATTAGTGAATCCTGAGGTTGATTTGGAAACGAATCGCTTTTTGTAATAAACAATTGAACCGTGCACCACTAATTCCTTTATTGTTTTGCAAGTCGACCACTTTACCAAATAAACTATTTGATTTGTTTACTTCTATTAATCTTCCATCCTGAGTAGGCAAAGGTTCTTTATCAATTTGCGCTGACAGGTAAGAACTAATAAAAGTTGAGCAAAAAAATAAAAGTAAAAACTTAGGCATCATAAAAATATTCTCTATTTAAAATAAATTTCTCAATCTGAAAAATTACTTCCGTTTAATTGAAAAAGTTGTCATTCGTGTTAAAGTATTAAAATAATGCGACTACAATTATACCGTTCATACATTTAAACTTTTTGTCAACTGGAATTTTAACATTTTAGCTTTTTAACTACACTCTATTAAATCAATTGATTTAGCCCTTATAATAAAATATTA
>CAWEQV010000017.1:0-5296 GCA_963811285.1 uncultured Chitinophagaceae bacterium
TGTTGCAAAGAATTACCTGAGTTATTTGAATGACAAAGAGATAAACTCATTTACGATTTCCTTCAAACTAAACCTACCAGTCAAATTGAATCAACGGCTCAGGAATGAAAAAATCGCTGCAACGTCATATTCGGAAATATAATAAAATGAGTGAGTAAGGACGAACCTACGCAGTAAACAAACAAATAAGACTGATTTTTAATTAAACCAACACAGACATGGCGACAAAAACAGACGAAGGCTTAAAAAGAGAAATAGGTATGTGGGGACTTTTTGCTAACATGGTAAATATTTTTATTGGCGCCAGTATTTTTGTATTGCCAGCGATTGTAGCAGGAATATCAGGTCCGGCCTCCATCCTGAAATGAAACAGAAAGGATTTACTATTCCCGGCGGAAAACCGGTGCCGGTATTATCCGTTGTGATCTGTTTGTTTTTCCTATACCACTTAAAAGCCAACGAGATGATAAGTGTGTTTGTTTTCATAGCGGCCGCCTCTTTTGTATTTGGGTTTGATGCTTTTAAAAAAGAAAGAATAAAGAAGTATTACCTCCCAATTAAATAATAAAAAAATCAAAGTCATGAAATCAAAATCAGCTTTTTTATTGGTTACAATTGCAATCAGTATTTTTTCATTTTCGGGTTGCCAGGAAAAAGCAAACGAATCCAAATCTGCTACCGTCGAAGAACTTGGGCAAATGAACCGCGATTTTGCCAAAGCGCTGGTTGCCAAAGATGCCGCTGGAGCTGCTAATCTTTATGCGGAAGATGCCACACTCTTGCCACCCAACGAGCCTATCGTGAAAGGGCGCGCTAACATTCAAAAATACTGGCAGGATGGCATTGATGCCGGAATTGTGGACGCTACTCTAAAAACTATTGATGCAAAAAATGATGGTGATTTGGGATACGAGATCGGGAGGTTTGAGTTGAAGACCAAAGATTCTACCGGAAATATCAGCGTTGAAAAAGGGAAATATACGGAGCTTTTAAAACGCAACGCAGATGGCAAATGGATATCAATTTGTGGTATCTGGAATTCAGATCAACCGTCAGCAGAATAGTAATTTCCGAGGGTTAAATCAGGTTAATAATTTTAAAATAAAATTACAGAATATGAAAAAGATGTTTAGTTGCTTTTTAATCATTTTTTGGGGTTGCATTTATTCCTGCCATCAACCTGCTGAAACTTCAGATGGGTCGATGACCGGAACAGTAACCCCCCGCCTGAACGAGCCATTCGGGCAGGAACAAAAAGAAGTGATTTCTATGTTGGATTCTTTCAACTTAGCTGCTGCCAGTTCAGACTATAAAACCTACTTTAATTTTTTTACTGACTATGCCGTTTTTACGGGAACCGATGCGACAGAAAGATGGAATAAAAAAGAATTTATGGTGTGGGCAAAGCCTTATTTCGATAAAAAAACTACATGGGATTTTACAGCCCTTGAGCGGCATATCTACTTTGATAAAACGGGTACTCTTGCCTGGTTTGATGAATTGCTGAACACTCAAATGAAAATTTGCAGAGGTTCCGGTGTATTGGTAAAAGAACCAAATGGATGGAAGGTCATGCAATACATTCTATCGATAACAATCCCAAATGAAGTAATGGATTCAGTGGTAAAAATTAAAGCACCGATTGAAGATGAACTGATAAAAAAACTAACCGGCAAATAATTCTAAATTTAAAAAAAACAATTAAACCGATAAACGCAATGAGAAAAATTATCCTTCTTGCAATTGTTACATCGCTGATTTGTTCATGCAACCAACAAACAAAATATGATACTATTATCCGCAACGGAATGATCTATGATGGTAAAGGAGGAGCGCCCTTCAAGGGAGATATTGCTATCAATGCAGATACCATTGCTTTTATAGGAGATTTGAAAAATGCTTCCGCAAAAAATGAAATAGATGCCGGAGGCAAAGCTGTAGCACCGGGTTTCATAAACGTAATGGGACACGCGGAAGAATCACTTTTTGCGGATGGAAGGGCGCAAAGCGACTTAAGGCAGGGAGTAACTACAGAGATATTTACCGAATACAGCATGGGCCCTTTGAATGCCCGTATGAAAGAGCAAATGCAAAAGAATGAAGGCGATATCAAATACCCGGTAACATGGAACACCCTTGGTGAATATATGAATACGCTGGAGCATAAAGGTATCTCCTGCAACATCGCTTCATTTGTAGGCACGGGAACAGTACAGCAATATGTAATCGGAGAAGATAATAAAGCGCCCGCTCCCCAACAATTAGACAGCATGAAAATTTTGGTAGATAGTGCGATGAAGGAAGGTGCATTGGGCGTTACCTGTGCGCTACAGTATCCACCGGATGTTTTTGCAAAAACAGACGAATTGGTGTCACTTGCAAAAGTAGCATCGAAATATGGAGGAACTTATATTAGCCATATCCGGAGCGAAAGCAATCAATTAATACCAGCAATCAATGAAATTATCACTATTGCAAAAGAAGCCAATATCCCCGTGGAGATCTGCCATTTAAAAGCAGCCGGCAAAGACAACTGGAACAAAATGGACACCGTAATACAAATGGTGGAGAATGCCCGCAAACAAGGTGTTGACATCACCGCGGACATGTACACTTACACGGCAGCAGCTACAGGTTTGACATCATGTTTTCCCCCTACTCTTCAGGATGGCGGTTTCGGAAAACTCAGAGAGCGTTTACAGAATCCTGTTATAAGAAAACAAATGATAACAGCCATGCATACCAAAGCAAACGATTGGGAAAATGAATATTATGAAACAGGTGGCCCTGATAATATTTTGCTTCTTGCTTTTAAACAAGATTCGTTGAAAAAATTTACCGGAAAAACCTTGGCAGAAGCGGCTAAAATGCGTGGTACTTCTCCTGAAGAAACGGCGATGGACCTGATTATACAGGACAGCACCAGGGTGGGTGTTGCTTATTTTGAGATGGATGAGAATAATATTAAAAAAGAAATTGTATTGCCCTGGGTAAGTTTTGGAAGCGATGAAGCAGCCTATACTAACGAAGGGATATTTTTAAAATCAAGTGCACATCCACGTGCTTATGGAAATTTTGCAAGGGTGATAGGCAAATATTCCCGTGATGAAAAATTAATGCCCCTGCAACAGGCCATTTATAAATTGGCTGATCTTCCTTCCACACATTTGAAACTGCAAAAACGTGGAGAGCTTAAAGTGGGTAATTATGCGGACATCGTAATTTTTGATCCGGCTAAAGTCGAGGACCATGCTACCTACGACAAGCCGCATCAGTATGCAACAGGCGTGAGTGGTGTATTTGTAAATGGTACTCAGGTATTGAAGAATGGTGAACCTGCCGGTTCCTTTCCCGGCAGATTTTTGAAAGGAGCTGGTTATAAAAAAATGTGAGCATCGCCGTGGTTAGTGTCTTGGCGCACCACGGCGAAAAGATTTTATTTGTAATTGTTTTCTGTTTGATTTTAAAACGGATGAGGCATAACAATTAATTCCTGCAATTGTTAACTAAAAAAATAATCAATGAATGATATTGCATCCGATCGCAGGGTACGGGCGCTGCAGGCAATTTGTGGGCTTCCGTAGCCAAAGACTGGCATGCCACGGCCGATACGGTAGCTTTAGTGACGGGAATATTTAGTGGATTAATTTCTGCAGTTGGATGCATGCTCGGTGGTGATATTTGTGACCGTATGAACAGTAGAAATGCGTTTTGCTGATGATATTGAAGCCAATGAAGAAAAAATCAATCATCACGGCAAGCTAGCTGATGCGATTGTAAAAGGAATGCTGCAACATTCCCGGTCAAGCACAGGTGTAAAAGAACCAACGGATATTAATGCGTTGGCAGATGAATATTTGCGATTGAGCTATCATGGTTTAAGAGCAAAAAATAAAGAATTCAATGCAATAATGAAAACAGATTTTGATGAGAGCTTAGGTAAAATAAATATCGTTGGGCAGGATATTGGAAGAGTACTACTAAATTTGTTCAATAACGCCTTTTACGCTTGCGCTGAGCGAAGACGAACTGCAGTAAAAGAACAAAAAGCACAGAATTCTGATTCATATCAACCAACGGTTTCTGTGAGCACAAAGAAATCCGAAAATAGTGTGTTGGTTACCGTTAGGGACAATGGAAATGGCATTCCGAAAAGAATTGCCGACAAAATATTTCAACCTTTCTTCACGACAAAACCGGCAGGAAGCGGAACCGGTTTGGGATTAAGTTTGAGCTATGATATTGTGATAGCGCATGGTGGCGAGATCAAAGTCGAAAGCAAGGAGGGCGCAGGAACGGAGTTTAAAATAACATTACCTGTTTAAAAATAGTGTTGCAGAGGCGTAGCCTCGATTTGATATTGTAACAACGGATTTTAATCCGTTGAAAAGAAAGTAAAAATAACAAAGAGAGCCGTAGGCTCGAAACATAAAAAGAAACAACATGGCAAATACTTACCATCAAATCTACCTGCAAACGGTTTTTGCAGTTAAATATCGCGAAGCGGTAATTGATACCAAATGGAAAAATAATCTCTTTGGTGTAATTGGCAATTTGATCAATGAAACAAAATGTAAAAATATTATTGTTAACGGAGTAGAAGATCATGTGCATTGCCTGATTGGCTTAAAACCGGTGATTTCTGTTTCTGAATTAATGAAAACCGTTAAAGCCAAATCATCCAAATATATCAATGATCATCGGCTAACATACCAACGTTTTGAATGGCAAGAGGGTTATGGTGTCTTTTCATACAGCCAATCTTCTGTAGATACAGTATATAAATATATTAAGAACCAGGAAGCACATCATAAAAAGCAAACATTCAGAGATGAATATTTGGATTTTTTAAAAAAGTTTAAGGTTGAATACGATGAACAATATATTTTTCAGGAACTTATTTAGATATGTACCGAGCCGAAGGCTCTTGATTAACTACTTGATTCTTTTCAACGGATTAAAATTCGTTATTACAAAATGTTTCGAGCCTACGGCTCTGTTAAATTCAACTAAAATAAAATGATATATAAAATATTTCAACCATTTTTCACCACCAAACCAACCTGGCAATAAAATGAGGCAAACTGCACTTGCTGCCGGAATCGGTATCATTCTGATCATTGCATTGATTCTTTATCGGAGCAACCGGCAAAAACAAAAAGTAAATAAAGTTTTAGCAACAACGTTGGATAATTTGAAGGCCACTCAATCCCAACTGATCCATTCCAAAAAATGGCTTCGCTGGGAGAGCTCACTGCAGGCATTGCACATGAAATTCAAAACCCGTTGAATTTTG
>CAWEQV010000018.1:0-370523 GCA_963811285.1 uncultured Chitinophagaceae bacterium
ATGAATGTGATTACAGGAACAACAGCAATCGTTCTTTTAATAGTTGCTACAATTCTCGTACTCACCAGCTTAATAAGCTTTTGCCCTCTGTATTATTTATTGGGAATTAAGACAAGGAAAAAAACAATTCAATCATAAAAAATTAAGTAAATCATGGCACACGAAGTAGAAGTACAATGGATGGGAAAAATGCAATTTAATGCGCTGGTAAATGGTCACACCGTTATAATGGATGGACCTGAAAAAGTTGGTGGTGAAGATAACGGCCCGATTCCAAAACCCTTTGTGCTAACCGCTCTGGCAGGTTGCACAGGAATGGATATTGCAGCTATTTTGAGAAAAGCGCAAAAAGAAGTTCAGGATTTTGACATGAAAGTCACCGGTGAAATCAGCAAAACGGTTCCTATTCAATACACTTCGATTCATATTATTTACGATTTTAAAGGACCGGAAGAAAACAAGGAAGCAGCTTTGAAAGCGGTTACTGATTCGCAGGAAAAATATTGCGGCGTAAGCAGCATGTTGAAAAAAGCAATACCCGTTACCTGGGAAGTCAACTATAACGGTGTTCAGATATTTAATAATAAGGAAGAAGAAGTGGCTGAGCTAGCCTGATTCTTACTGAAGAAAACGTACTATATAAATTATGGAAACTATAAAGGAAACATTATTTTCTAACTGGAATTTTATGCGCTGGTTGAGATTGGCATTAGGTATAGTGGCAGGCGTGCAGGCAATTGCGTTTCATGATACGTTGTTGGGATTTTTGTCTGCATTCCTGCTTTTTCAGTCGCTCACGAATACCGGATGTTGTGGTTCGGGAGGTTGTGCTGTTCCAAGATCAAAAGCGGTTGAAAAAGATCAGGAAATTGAATTTGAGGAAATAAAAGGCGAATAAGGAACATTTTCATTTTGAGCAATACGACTTTCGAAGAGCTGTTCCAATTGTGATTCTGCCTCAGTAAGCCGGCGCTCAAATTTTTCTCCGACGTCTTCGAATGCCGGATCCGAAGAATTAACCAGATCCCTGTAATATTTAATTCCATTTTTCAATTCTTCGTAAAAGGAATTATAATATTTATTTCTTTTACTGTCTCCAGGTGTAACCGGTTCTTTAATTAATTGCTCTCGCAGATAATTAATATAAATAGACAATTCATTTATAAAAACATGAGGCCTGTTGGTTGTGGCAATAATATCGGTCCTTCCATAAATGTGATCCGTCATTTCTTTTAGAGAAACTTTTTTAGAAAAGTATACGATATTCGGTCCCGGGCAAATAGTTACAGAGGTAAGGTTTTTAATAAAAGGCTGTTCATATTTAATAGCTGCCGCATTGCTTAGCCCAATGCAAAGGCATTCTTTATCATTCACATTTTTTACTTGCTGTTGATATTCTTTTTCTGGTAAGTTCAATGATTTTAATTGAGTTATTTTCAGCTTCTGGTATTTCAAAGATGCGGTGCAAATCGGTTCTTCTGTAAATTCAGTATTGTTCACCAGGTGCTTTTCTGTGCAGGGACTTCCCGGCTTTCCTTTTTCTATTCTTTCTCTTTTCTCACGGTCAGACGAGGTACCTTTTAAATAATGAAAAGGAACTCCCAATGGAGAATTTCCGCTTAAATAAATATCGTCTTTTTGTGCTCTTTCCAGTTGATGCGTTGTAGCAATATCTACGGTTGTTGCTTCCGGTACCAATAAAAATGGTGTGCCCCAACCGGTGCTATTTATTTGATAGTAATCCTGCAATAATCTTGATTCCTTATAAGTGCCAATACCACCCTGTACGGTTATTTTTATTTCATGCGGTTTATCAAAAGGTTTGTTTGTCTTTAATTGCAAAGCTTTATTGTAGAGCTCAAATAAAGAGAGGGAAAGCTCTTCTTTTTTATTTTTGAATTCTTCCAAAATTGGCCCCATTAAATATCCCTGGGTTGCAAACGCATGGCCTCCACAATTCAATCCTGATTCTATTCTAAATTCACTAACCCATTTGCCTTTTTTGGCCAGGTACTTTCCTTGTATTAATGCCGAGCGGTAATCACTCACTTTGATAACAATTTTCTTTTCAAATTTGCCATCTGCATTTGCATCGAACTCGCTGAATTTTTCCAGGTAATTGTAGAGCCTTGGGTTGAGACCTGCGGAAAAAATTAATGAAGAATTGGTGAGATTACTTTTCGCATAACCTTTTAAAGCAGCTAACGCGTCGGAACCATTTTCGACTAAATTTCCTTGTTTACTGTAATTATCCTTATCAAGCTTCGTCATAATGTTTACATCTATGCTTCCTGCAACGATGCTGCTTTTCAGCACTTCTTCAAGTTTTTCTTTTTCAGCTATATCTGCAGTTCCCGTCATTTGCCTGTATAATTGTTTCAGCTTTCCATCTTCGGGAAGCATTTCAAAATATTTTACAATATCTGACCCGCTTTCAAAAACAGAATTTTTTAATTTTTCTATTTGCAGCGATACGATCTTGCCAAGAAGATTGAGATAATCGGTAATCCTTTTTTCACGGTAATTTTCTACGGTTGTTGGTATAGGAAAATAACTTTCGTTAATTAATGGATAGTACTGTTTGCGCATCATTTCTGTCAAACGGTCTTCCATTATAGAAATAACAGATGAGATTCCAAACTGAGCGACTTTTATGGGAGAGTCAATAGTAAAAGCCAATCCCATTACGGGAATGTGAAAATTGTGTGGTGATGAATTCATAATAAAAATGTGAAGCGACGAGTATTGTTATAGTATTAATTTATTCAGTTTGATAAGTCGCCAAAAAATCACATTTTTATTATTCTTAATTGTCGATTTAATTTTGATTTAGATATTAACCAGTACAAGATTTTTTTCAACATAACTGGTTAAAGCGTTGATGCATTCGCATCCTTTGCTCGCAGAATGTTTGAGTTGAATGGCAAGTGTAGCCACCGCTTTGTGAATTTTTTCTTTATCCTCTTCAATCTGATACGCGTCATTTATTTCCAGCAACTGTGATTTTACTTTTTGTATCAACGGACTGTTTGCGTGTTGACGATGCCAGTCTTCAAGGTCATTCAAAGTGTTGTCAATTATTTTCAAAGCTTTAGGAACTTCCGCTTCCCGCGCAGAAATAGTTTCATTCAAAATTTCAGAAACTTCATCCACATCCATCAACGTAATTTGAGAATTTAATTTTACAGCCGGATCTACATTTTGTGGTGAAGAAAGATCCAGAATCAGCCTTGCTTTTTCAGAAGTGAAAAAAGAAGGAAGAACGATATGTTCCTCAGAAGAAGAACTCACCATAATCACATCTGCATTGTTGCAGGCCGAAGAAAGATTTTTATAGGCTACAAAACCTGCATCAAACTTTTCAGCGAGCAGGTACGCTTTTTCGTCAGTTCTGTTGCAAAAGGAAATGGCTGCTCCGGGCAAATAATCTTTTAGATTTTTTGCAATTTGATTTCCAAATTTCCCGGTTCCGACCAACAGAACTTTTTTATTTTTTAAGTTTTCTATTTTTTCTTTAATGATCTGGATGGCAGCATAAGAGACTGACACTGTTCCTGAACTTAATTTTGTTTTTGTCTTAATTTCTTTTGAAGCCTGCAAAGCGAAATTAATCACGCGTTCCATGAAACTGCTTAAGCCCTCGTTTTGCCTGGAAATTTTCGCTGCATGTTTCAACTGAGAAAGAATTTCATAATCACCAATAATTTGTGAATCCAATCCCGATGACACCTTTAATAAATGTTCTACCGCATTACGGCCGGTATAAGAATATCCTTGTTTCACAAATTCGTTTTTGTCGCCGTTAGTAAAGTTGCAAAGAAGATTGGCCAGCCCGGCTGCGTTATTACAAATCCCGTACACCTCGGTTCTGTTGCAGGTAGAAAGCACTAGGCATCCTTCCATTTTTTGAGCGACGGCTTCTTTAATAACGTTAACGGACTCTTCAGGTGAAATCGAAAATTTTCCCCGGACGGTAATATCACTTTTGCGATAATTAATGCCAACTATTGTAAAATTATTTAAGTAGCTGCTAAAAGTATTGTTACAATTCATTCTCTTTATTTCAAAATATATGGTTTAGAAACTGGTTTCATATAAATACGAATAAGCAAATTTCAATGGAATGTGTTCTGAAAAAAAGAACAGAAGTCATTCATAAATATGAGGTTCCTCATGTTTTTAATTTCTACGGGTAGTACATTTATTTATTAATTAAATCATTAATTTTTTAATCGTAATAAGTGATGTCAAAGTTGCCAATTGATATAAAAGGTCTTAACGACGATCAGGTTTTATCGTCGCGCAAAGGGCACGGAACCAACGAATTGGAGCAAACTTCACGCAGTCCCTTCTTTGCCGCTTTGCTTGATACGATTAAAGAACCGATGCTGATATTATTATTCGCGGCGGGTATTCTTTATTTGATTTCCGGAAACATGAGTGATGCGATTTTTATGCTTTCGGCGATTGTCCTTGTTTCTGCGATTTCGCTTTACCAGGATTCAAGAAGCCGCAACGCCCTTGCTGCTTTGAAACAACTTTCGCAGCCGCAAACCAAGGTGATAAGGAATGGAATTATTTCTTCCATCGTAAGTAAGGATGTAGTGGTGGATGACGCCATTATTGTTGAAGAAGGAAGTTTGATAACCGCCGATGCGGACATTATTTACTCAAATGATTTTACCGTAAATGAATCTATTCTCACCGGCGAATCATTAGCCGTTGAAAAGTTTGTGAATGAAGACAATAAAATTTACAGCGGCACTTTGGTTACCAGCGGAATGGCGATCGCTCGCGTAACTAAAGTTGGCAATGCAACTGAATTGGGAAGGATCGGTAAATCTTTAAAAGAAATTGAAGAAGAACAAACGCCACTCCAGATACAGATAAGAAATTTTGTAAAAAAAATGGCGATCATCGGACTGATCGTATTTGTCATTGTTTGGGCTTTTAATTTTTTCCAATCAAGGAGTTTGGTGAATAGTTTATTAAAAGCATTGACACTCGCGATGTCCGTTTTGCCTGAAGAAATTCCTGTTGCTTTTACCACTTTTATGGCGTTGGGAGCCTGGCGGTTGATGAGAATGGGAGTAATTGTGAAGCAAACAAAAACGGTGGAAACTTTGGGAAGCGCCACAGTTATTTGTACAGACAAAACCGGTACAATCACAGAAAATAGAATGGAGCTTGCGGATTTGTATGTTTATAAAAACAACCATCTGTACACAAACGTTTATGAGAATAAAGAAGGTGTTTTGGATTTAATTACAACGGCTATGTGGGCAAGCGAGCCGCTGCCTTTTGATCCGATGGAAAAAGCGTTACATGAAGCCTATAAAAAAATAGCTTCAAATGATGAACGCCCCGCATATAAAATGATTCATGAATATCCATTGGCAGGACGGCCGCCAATGATGACTCATCTTTTTGAAAATTTAAACGGCAAGCGGGTAGTTGCCGCGAAAGGCGCTGCTGAAAAGATCTTGTCAGTTTGTGATTTATCAAAAGAAGAAAAGGCAAAAATTGTTTGTAGACTGGAAACTTTAGCCGCCCGGGGATTTCGTGTGTTAGGTGTAGCGCGGGCTTCTTTTCCCGGAAATAATTTTCCTGAAGAACAGGAGAACTTTGATTTTCAATTTATCGGCTTGGTTTCTTTTTACGATCCTCCAAAAAAGAATATGCATCATGTACTTGAAAGTTTTTATAATGCCGGAATAAGTGTAAAGATCATTACGGGCGACAATAAAGCTACTACCGAAACGATTGCAAAGCAGGTAGGTTTTAAGGGAGCAGAAGAAGCCTTGGACGGCGCAGAATTAATGAATTTTTCTGAAAAGGAACTGGAAGAAAATGTGATGCGAATCAACATTTTTACAAGAATGTTTCCTGAGTCAAAATTGAAAATAATAACCGCTTTAAAGAAACAACAGCAAATCGTTGCCATGACCGGCGACGGTGTAAATGACGCACCAGCTTTGAAAGCCGCGAACATTGGAATTGCGATGGGAAAAAAAGGTTCTGAAATTGCGAAAAGCGCATCATCATTGGTGTTGGCTGATGATGATCTCGGAAAAATGGTGGATGCCATAGCTATGGGAAGAAGAATTTACACTAACCTTAAAAAGGCCATTCAGTATATCATTTCGATACATATCCCGATCATATTAACGGTGTTGCTACCACTGGTTTTGGGCTGGGTGTATCCTGCCGTTTTTACCCCGGTCCATGTTATTTTTCTTGAACTGATAATGGGCCCGACCTGTTCCATTATTTATGAAAACGAACCTATCGAAGCGAACCTGATGCAACAGAAACCGCGTCCGTTTACCAATACTTTTCTTTCCTGGAAAGAATTGCAATTAAGTATTTTGCAGGGAATAATAATCACTGCCGGCACATTGGGAATTTATCAATATTCCGTTCTACACGGATATGATGAAGAACAAACACGCACCATGGTTTTCACCACGCTGGTAATTGCCAACATTTTTCTTTCCCTGGTAAACCGGTCATTTTTCTACTCTTTATTTACGACACTTCGTTATAAAAATTATTTATTAATCCTGATCATTTTTGTAACCATACTATTGCTTGCTATGATGATTTCTGTCCCCGGAATTATTTCCTTTTTTAAATTCAAAAAACTCGTATTTGACCAACTTTTGGTTTGCATTCTCGTCGGATTTGTTTCTGTTACATGGATCGAAATATATAAATATTTCAGGCGCGCCACTTTAAAGCGTCGTATGTAAAAGAGTCTTTTTAAATTTATGAGAAAAAAGATGAAAAAGATCGGCGTGGTTCTAAGCGGCGGCGGCGTAAGAGGTTTTGCACACCTGGGACTTTTAAAAGTGTTGGATGAGTTGCAGGTAAAACCGGCTGCTATCTCAGGAGTGAGCGCCGGCGCTATATTTGGAGCGTTATATGCAAGCGGAAAATCCCCTGATCAAGTTCTTGCTTTTGCAAAAAACAATTCTTACCTGCGTTTCTCTAATTTATTATGGAGAAAAGAAGGCTTGTTTTCTATGGAAACGATGAGAAAAATTCTTATAGAAAATTTGCCGGTTGATTCATTTGAATCTTTAAAAATTCCATTGTATGTAAACGCAACTGATTTTTTACATAATAAAACTATCTTTTTTTCTTCCGGCGAATTGATAAAACCTTTGATTGCCTCGGCTTCTTTCCCGGTATTGTTTGAACCGGTGTCGGGCGAAAACACCAGGCTGGTTGATGGAGGATTACTTGATAATTTCCCGGTAGAACCTTTGCTGAATCTTTCCGATAAAATTATCGGTTCGCACGTAAACAAACTGGCCAATATCAGCAATCCAAATATTAAGTTTTCAAAAGCCGCTTTGATTGAAAGGTGTTTTCACCTGTCGATTGCCAATTCAGTCTATTCAAAAGTTCACCTTTGTGATATTTTTATTGAACCGCTGCTTGACAGTTTTGGTTTGCTTCGTATGAAAAACCTTGACCAGATATTTGAAATAGGATATCAAGCCGCGCTTAAAGAAAAAGACAACATTTTGCGGTTAACAGAATAACTGATGGTTTCAAACAAAATAAAAATTGCGTTTTTTTGTTGGTTTACTCTTTTTATATGAATGACACAAATCATAGTCCGGAATGAGTAAACTCATTTGTGTTCCCTCCCATGGCCGGTAATTTTGGGCAATCATTAATATCAACTATATATTATGCTCTCACAATATGAATTATTGGCAAAATATAATACATCGGTTCCCAGGTATACCAGCTATCCAACGGTTCCTTTTTGGAAAGAATTGACGCCTGACCTTTATTGGGAAGACAATTTCCGGGATAATTTTATGAAGCAGAATTCGAAGGGTGGCATTAGTCTTTATCTGCATTTGCCTTTTTGTGAATCGCTATGCACTTATTGCGGATGCAATAAAAAAATCACCACTAATCATTCTGTTGAAGAAGAATATATTGATGCTATACTTAAGGAATGGCAACTGTACAGAAATTTGATGGATGAGGCGCCGGTGATAAGGGAATTGCATCTTGGCGGAGGCACACCCACTTTCTTTTCGCCACGCAATCTGGAAAGATTAATAGAAGGTATTTTGAAAGATGCTTCTGTTCATTCCGATTATGAATTTGGAATTGAAGGCCATCCAAATAATACAACGGATGCGCATCTTACAACACTTTACAACCTTGGTTTCAGGAGGATCAGCTTTGGTGTTCAGGATAATGATCCTGTCGTGCAGCGCGCTATCAACAGGATACAGCCTGTAGCAAATGTTCGGCGGGTGACCGAAAAGGCTAGAGAAACCGGCTTTCGTTCCGTGAATTATGATTTGATTTATGGTTTGCCTTTTCAAACGTTGGAAGGCGAAGCGAAAACATTGGATGAAACAATAGAACTGAGGCCGGACAGGATTGCTTTTTACAGTTATGCGCATGTTCCCTGGAAATCAAAGGCACAAAGATTATTTGATGAAAATGATCTTCCTTCGCCTCAACTGAAAACAAAATTGTATTTGCTGGCGCAGGAAAAATTCCAGGCTGCCGGTTATTTTGATATCGGCATGGATCATTTTGCGTTACCTGAAGATGATTTATATGAAGCATGGAAAAAAGGAAAGCTGCATCGCAATTTTATGGGTTATACTACAACTCACACTTCATTTTTATTGGGATTGGGTGTTTCTTCTATTACTGATACAGGCACAGCTTATAGTCAGAATCATAAAGAGCTCGCCAATTATTTACGATTGGTAAATGAAGGCGAATTCGCAGCTAACAAAGGTTGTTTTCTTACTGAAACTGACCTTGCACTGAAAAATTATATTTTGCAAACCGCATGCAAAGGCAAAGTAACTTTCAGGGACGAAGATGCAGAATTGTTACAGGAGTTTCCGTTGCAACATTTACAGGAACTTGCAGAAGATGGCTTGGTTGAATTAAATGAAAACGGTTTTACGGTGCTGGAAACCGGCAGACAATACCTGCGAAATATCTGCCAGTCCTTTGATCAAAAATGGTGGCAGGCGGAAGGTTCGGTTGCTTCGCAACTTTTCAGCAAATCTGTTTAAGCAAACTCGATCATCAGTCGACTTTTTGTTCAATTGATCCCTTAAGAAATAAATTACAAAAAAAATATCAGTCAATCGTCTTAATATTCTTGTGGTTTGTAGATTTGTTTATATTTTTAATCCTTAAAGAAGGATTGCTTACAAAACCAATTATCAAACTATTGAGAAAATGAAAAAAATACTAAGAACCATCCTGATTCTTTTACTGGTAGCTTTTGTGATCATCCAGTTCATCAGACCGGTGGAAAATAAAAACGATGAAATAGCGCAAGATCAAATCACAGCGGCTTACCCGGTTCCTGACAGTGTGATGAAGAATCTGAAAGTTTCTTGTTACGATTGCCACAGCAATACAACTGTTTACCCGTTTTATTGGAGGATTCAGCCTGTGGCCTGGTTTCTCAACAATCATATCATTGATGGTAAAAGACATCTGAATTTTTCGGAATTCACTACCTATCCTCTTTGGAGGCAGCACAACGCATTTAAAGATATAGTAGAGCAACTTAAAAAAGATGAAATGCCTCTCACTTCTTATACTTTAATTCATCGCAACGCTATTTTAACCCCCGATGAAGAGCTGAGGATGGAAGATTGGGCAACTGCTCAAATGAAAGAAATGGAAGCAAAATATCCTGCCGATAGCCTAGCGCGCCCCAAAAGGTTGCGAAGGCCGAAAAGCGACTAAAGCTAAAGTTCCGTCTTAAGCCCTAATTGGAAATTGACAGTTCCGGGATAAGAATTTACCGGTACATCTTTGTTGATGGGTTCAATTGCAAAATTGATTGTTGGCGAAAAAGTGAGCGAATAGCTCCCAAAAATATTATAGCTCAGTCCTAAGCCTGCAAGGCCGCTAAAATAGACCGGTTTAAGCCCATGGATTTCATGGATGTTTTCATGTTCAGTTTCATTTCCTCTGTTTACATCAGTACTTATTTTCCCGTGAGATAAAATGTTGGTCGAAACTCCGGCCAGCACGTTTACAGACATCCGCTTGTTGGTAATATAGTATTTTGCGGCCAGCGGAATACCAGTGTATTGAAGAGAATGATTTATGTTTTTAGTAAACAGGCTATCGCCAATTTGGGGATGAGAGCTGAATGAGGGCAGAGTATAACCTTTGCCCGACGATGTATTAATCTGGTATTTTACAGATCCCTGGTTGTCACGTTCTGCAAAAATCTTTTCGGGTTCAAGATGCATTTTAATAGTTGATAAATTCAACCCGGTTTGCAACGACCATTGGTTATTCACACGATACTCAAGCCCGACTCCAAAAGAATACGAATAACTTCCTTTTTCCTTTCTTTCAAGTTCGCGCGAAAATGGATTTCCATAACCGCGATCTTCATCACGAAGATGTGAAAAAGGAATATTGGGTGAATAGAAAACCGTTGCAGAAAAACGCTGTGGTGTAGAAATATGTATAGATGAATGCTTCATCGTTTTTGCCGGTGAGGAATACGGAGAAAGGATAGAAGCATCCTTCAAATCCTGGTTGCGATTTAAACTCAACAATTCGTGAGCGTCAAAAGTTACTGATGGGGGTGGAAGCAAGTGGTTTTCAGGTGGTGAAACGCCTTTCGTTTGATTACTTCCAGGTTCATTATTTAAGGACAAATCAGAAGAACGCCGTTTGTTATTCGCTTGAGCCATATTCTTATTGAAAGATTTTGCAAGCTCTTTTGGTTGCTGAAGTTCCTTTTTGTTTTCATTTACGGGCAGAACACTCTTGTTAGCAACAATGGCTGTTTCTGAATTCAAATTGTTTTTTGTGTTAATCAACTGGGAATCCGATTTGCCGGTTTCAATTTCATTTGCCGATTTCTGTTTTTCAGTTGGTAGAGGTTTCCCTTCCTGAAATTTTAATGCAGGAGTTTTTTCAGTTTCAGATGAAGGAGTTTCAGGATTTTCAGAAGGATTTTTTGCAGAAGAAGGTTCAGAGGTAACCAAATTTTCAACCTTGGCCTTGGCGGCATTTTGTTTTTGCGATTCATTTCTTAACAGGTAAATGCTCATTGCAGCCAGACCTACTGCCAGAAATGCGGTAGCCCATCGCAGCGTATAGTATTTTTTTCTGAATTTGAGGCTGTTGGCTTTTTCCAGTGATTGATCTATGGCATTCCACACTTCTTCGGAAGGAGATTCTTCATTTCCTTCCAATCCCTTCTTAAACAGATCTTCAATATTTTGTAAATTTTTATCCATTTGTTGACTTTTGGTTGGCAATTTTCATGCTGTTGCTTACAGCCCGTTGCAGGATCAACTTCGCATCATGCAGGTTCGATTTTGAGGTGCCTTCGGAAATATCAAGCTGTTCAGCTATTTCACGATGTTTTAATCCTTCAAAAACATACAGGTTAAAAACCATCCGGTAAGCTGGTGGCAGATCCTGTACCATCTGAAGTAATTCTTTTTTGCCGAGGCGGCTTAAAATTTCTTCATTCCCGCAGGCGATAATATTTTCAGTTTCAATATTTAAAACGGAATGCAATTTGGATTTTCCTCGGTACTTTGCAATGGCACTATACACCATAATTTTTCTGATCCAACCTTCAAAAGAGCCTGAAAATTTAAAATTGTGCAACGATTTAAAAACCTGCACAAACCCTTCCTGCATGATGTCTTCCGCTTCTTCACGGTTTTTGGCATATCTGAGGCAAACACCGAACATTTTGGGTGCAAACAACTCATACAAATTCCTTTGCGCGTTCCTGTCCTCTTCAAGACAAGCTTTTATGAGTTGCCTGGTTTCTTCCAAATGTTCCGTCTCGTTTATACGCATAGTGGAAATATATGCAGAATTGGTTGGGTTTGTACTTTCACAAAGTTCACATTATTTCTTCCACTAAAAATTTATTCTTAATACCATCATAGTGGACAAAGAAAAAACGTAATTTTTTATTTTTGCGAAATTGGCAATTGCAAATGGTTTTGTATGAAAAGTTATAGCGCGGCTTTTTATATATTTGGAGGATCTAAATAACCATCAGTTAATCAATAACCGTCTTCTTTAATTTTGGTCAATCTTATTTCGATAAAAAAAATTCCTCTCACTTCAATTTTATTGCTTTGCTTTTTTTCTTCAAAAGGCCAGGAATCAACCTCAAGTCATTTTTCAAAACAGTTGTCTTTTGTTACAGAAAATGATTTCTACCTGATGCAGGGCAAGGATGGCTACTATACCAATGGAATAATGTTCAACTTTAGTACAATTCACCATTCCAAAAAAGCTTCTTTTATAAAACAAGTCGATCACTTCAAACTTGGGCAGAAAATATTTACTGCTTTCTCAAGAAAAATCCATACTCCGGATCAAATTGACAGACCGGTGACCGGGTATTTGTATGGCCAGTTTTTGCGCACCGGTTTTTTAAAACGCCGTCAATTTTTGCAATGGGGTATTTCTGCCGGAACAATAGGCAAAGCTTCTTTGGGCGAAGCTTTGCAAAATTCTTATCACAAACTGATTCACATCAATACCAGCGAATGGGGTTGGGTATGGAATTACCAATTGAAAAGCGCATTCGGGATCAATCTTCATGCAAAATATGGAAAAGCTTTGGTAGAGAACCCGAATTCACTTATACAGGTTACGCCGGTAACACAGCTTTCATTTGGTTCTTTTTTTACCAACGCAAGTGAAAGTGTGTTGTTCCAGTTTGGCAAGATGAATTTGCAGCATAACAGCGCTTACTGGAATGCAGCAGTAAGCGACAAACCGGAAAGTTATCAACCGGAATTGTTCTTTTATTATTATCCCCAATTAACCTGGCAATTGTATGATGCCACGGTTCAGGGCGGCTTATTTACAAAAGATAAAGGGCCAATCATTTCTGATCCTGAGCCGCTTGTTTTGTTGCAACAAATCGGCGCAATGTATTCCTTCAAAAGATATTCTTTACGTATGGCGGTTACTTTTAAAAGCCGCGTAGCGAAAAGCCAGCAGTATAATCATAAATATGGCTCATTGCAGGTAAACTATAGGTTTAACTGAATAGTTTTTTGGGGGAAGAAATAAAAAGACGCTTTCAATGAAAGTCTCACAAGGTGAAACTGACTGGATTGAAACCAGAGTCATTAACTAATTTTGTGACAATTACTTATGAAAGTCTGAGATCACAAGCTTATGAATTTATTGAACGGGATCTATAGTTGTAATTATTAACCGCTAAAGAAATATGAATATGAAAAGAAAAAAACAGTTAATTGACGGCCTGGATATTTCGTTTCTTGACAATGAAAAAGGGGGAGCATCACTAATCTGTTTGCATGGACATTTTGGTACGGCGGCATCTTATTCATTTATGGATCGGATCTTTGAGGGGAGAGTTGTAATTCCGGACTTAAGAGGGCACGGGTTAAGTGAACATGCTCAAAGTTATACGCTGAACGAATATGTTAAGGATTTGGAAAGGTTAATAGATACTTTGAACATAGAAAATCCGATAATAATCGGCCATTCTTTGGGTGGACTAATCGCAATGATTTATGAAGCCAGACACCAAAGCGTTCAAATGTTAATTATTGAAGATATTGGAACGGAGGTAAATGGCTCTAACGGGTTTTTAAATAAATTCCCTACAGAATTTTCCTCAATCTATGATGTTGATATAACATTTAGAGATAATCTGGGGCGTCCTTTATCTACTTATTTCATGGAGAGTTTGTACTACGATGAAACGGCCTGGAAATTCAGGTTTGATTATAACGATATGATAAATTCTCAAAACGGGATAAATGGGAACTATTGGGATGAATGGGAGAAAATAGAGTGCCCGACTCTGATAATGAAAGGAGGTAAAAGTTGGATAACAAAAAAGGAAAATGTGGAAGAAATGATAAAACGGAACAAAAACGCGGAATTACTTTATTATCCAAATGCGAGCCATGGGATCCATGATGATGAAAGAGAAAAATTCTGCAATGATTTTACACATTTCATAAAGAAAAACAGTAGTAACATAGGGATAAAGTGAACCGGGATCGTGTTATGTGAATCGTTCTAATGTCGTATTTGTAGGTATTGCCGTGAATCGCCAACCCGGTTCTGAAAAAAGGAATATCGTTAGATGAATGAAATTACCATTGATTTACCTGATAAAACCCAAATGATCGCAGAAGCCAACTTTCTGAGAGCATTCATGTATTTTCGTCTTATTGAAAGGTTTGGTATTGGTTCTAATTGTAATGAGGGTTATGAACTTGGTGATCAGGGGAATTTAAAAGAAATATTTTTTGATGAGTGCGTTCCTGCCGGAAGGAATAAAGTACAAGCTAACGATAATAGCAGATGGCAAATACGATAGTAAATTAGCAACCCAATATTTGGTAGTAGATAAATCAAGTTCAGTGGACGTAACACTGCTTTGCGGGGGTGGTTTTGTTATGTCACTAACACCCTTTGATCGGAAATAAAATATGATTCATTATCAATTTTAAGATAATAAATATAACGCACATGCTTCTCCCGAAAATATTAGCAAAAATTAAGTGCCCCTTTGGCCTGGTCTTTTCTATTCGCAAGAATGTTTTGCTTCTACCGATGTTACTACCGATCTTCTTTTCCACATCAGCATTTGCTGGCAACAGACATATTGTTGAAGCGGAATCCGCCGCTGTAATCGGTGGGACAAAAAAGATCAGTGATGATTCCGCATCCGGAAAACATGTTGTCACCCTGCGTAACCCTGGCGACGGCTTGTTATTCCCGGACCTGCCGGAGGCCACTACGCTGGCCATACGCTATGCCACTTTAACTACAGGAACATTCAGTATAGCGGTCAACAATCAGCCACCGATAAAGATAAACATTCATTCTTCCGGATCTTTTACAGAGTCTTTCCTGCATGCTATTATCACGCTTACGATTCCAAAGAATACCAAACTAAAAATTTATCTCGATAGTACTGATGTTGCCCTCAATATCGATCAAATTGTAACCGGAACTGATAATCTTGGATTGGCCCCCGATATATGGAATTTACCGCCTTTACCTGTAGCCAAAGGCCCTTATTCAGCAGACTGGAAAGAACTTGGACGAACATATGCTGTTCCGGAATGGTGGCGCGACGCCAAGTTCGGCGCCTGGGCACATTGGGATCCGCAATCAATGCCGGAACAAGGGGATTGGTACGCACGGGGCATGTACATTGAGGGCAGTGCACAGTATAAATATCACGTTAAACACTTCGGTTACCCGTCTGAATATGGTTACAAGGATATTGCCCACAATTGGGTAATTGACCGCTGGAATCCGGAACAGTTAATGGATTTGTACGTAGAAATGGGTGCCCGTTATTTTATGGCGATGGGCGCTCACCATGACAACTTCGACTGCTGGGATTCAAAATACCAGCCCTGGAACTCGGTGAATGTAGGGCCAAAAGTAGATATTGTCGGAACCTGGGCAAAAATCGCCCGGAAGCATGGTTTGCATTTTGGCATTGGTTTTCACAATACTCCCCCGCGAACCTGGGGACAATTTATGCCGGTACGTTATACAAGTGACAAGACTGGCCCCATGAAGGGCGTGCCATACGATGCCCTTCAAACGATTTTGGATGGAAAGGGAAAATGGTGGGAAGGCATGGATCCTGTCGATCTGTATGGGCCTGTCCACACCCGTAAGGACGATCCGCTACGATCGCCGTATGCCAATCAGTTCATGTGGCGGGTAGATGATGCGATTAGCAAATATCACCCTGATGTAATCTACTTCGACGAACATGCGGGCAATTCCCAGGTAGATCTGGGCGTACACATGGGATTAGGCTTTTTGGCTCCGCAACTCGTCGCCAATTATTACAACAAGTCTTTGAAATGGAACAACAATAAAATGAATGTTGTGGTTAATTTAAAGGGCGTAGGCGGGCGTTGGAATAGCTTTCAAAATAACCCTGAATTGCTTCCGTTCGTAGACCGGTCACTGGTTAAAAGTACCGAAGCTGTCATTGAACCGGAAATAATGGCTTATTCCTTTCAGACAGAAACCAGCATTTCTGACTGGCATTACCGCGTCGGACAGAAATACCTGGATGCTAAAAAACTGGTTACGTTACTGATGGAAAATGTTTGCCGCAATGGTACCATGCTGCTTAACCTCACACAACATGGCCGAGGTAACCTCGATCCCGAAGTGATAAGGACGGCTAAAGATATTGGTGCATGGCTAAAAGTGAACGGGGAAGCAGTATACAGCTCACGGCCCTTCGGGGTATATGGCGAAAATGATGTCCGGTATACCCGGAACAACCGCTTTGTATATGCAACCATATTGGATTGGAAAGACAGTACCCTTACGCTCAAAGCGCTGCATACGAATGGGAATACCATCGGAAAAGTTTCCAAAGTAGAACTGCTTGGCTCTGATTTGCCGGTCCGGTTCAGTCAGGATGAGAACGGCCTTACAATCACGGTGCCGCGAAAAGCGACGCCTTTGCCGGGAATTGCCTACGATTCGCTGGCTGCCAGCATACGGGTACTCCGGATAACACACGACAAGGGCTGGTTCAATGATGACGACCCGGGTGCAAGATATCCGGGATGGATACGTCGCAGCAACCTGGGCACAGGCGACTATAATAATGATCTTACTATGAGCGAAACGCCCGGCGATGTCTGGAGTGCTTCATTTATCGGCAGCAGCGTCACTGTCATAGCACCGAAAGAGCAAGGTGCCGGAAAAATTGAGGTGCAAATTGACGGCCAGATGCGTGCAACTGCGGATTTGGCGACCAGCGGCCCTCGTCTGGCCCAACAGAAGGTTTGTAAGATAACGAATCTTACTCCGGGTCATCATACTATTCACATTATCAACCGTGGAAGCGGGCCTGTGGCTATAGATGCATTAATTGTTCAATAAACGACCATAGGAGTTACAATAACTTTAGATTTTAAAAAAAAGTTTTATTTCAAATGATCAGTCAAAAGGTTGAAAACAGGTGAGTCCGTGCCTGTAAATTGCATCAGCGTTGCTATCGCACCATGCAGGAATTGAAATATCAACTTGCAGTACTCACGATAACTATGGACTTAAATGACCATTTTGATCAGTCTCAAAAAACAAAAAAGCCCGCAAACATTTAATTTTCGGGCTTTTTACTTTCGTTTTGATTGTAAAAAAGTGGAGCTGCAGGGATTCGAACCCTGGTCCAAACACATCCGCCGTAAGCCTTCTACATGTTTATTTTTGCATTATTTGTCGGGAAAAAGCAGGAGCAAAACAAACCGACTTTTTCCTTAGCTGAATTCCCGATAGCTATCGGGACTTAAACGATGGTCACAGCCTTCCATCGCAGCAGCCTGTTTTGTTTTTGAGTCGGCGGAAGAGCGTGGCAACAGGCCTGGCCCGCTCAACGGCCCTAATGGATGCGAATCTATCGATTACGCAGCCATGGCAAAATTGTTATTGCCATTTAAAGTTTTCGTATTCAGATTAAAGCGCTAATTACGCAACGCGCTACATGCTTATACTTACAAAGAACTATGCTGTCAAAACCGGTCAGCCCCAGGTTTTATCTAATTATCAAGACGGTCAGCCCCGATAATTATGAACCTGCAAATTTACAAAATAATAAAGCATGAATTGATAAAGAATCAATAAAAGTTGATTCAATAGCAATAGTTACGCTCATCATGTTCAATCATCAATCATCAATTTATCAATTACTTTTACAAACTTTTTAAACAAATGGAAGCAATGGAACCAAAGCAGTTTTATCAAAATCAGTTAGAGGAATTGAGAGCAGAGTTGAAGCAATTGAAAGTTAAAAAATCGGCTTTTGCATGGTTCAGGCTTGGCAGCATTGTGGCTTTAATTGCTGCTTTTTATTTCTTCTGGTCGCTTGGAACCGGGTATGTTATAGTGGCTTCCGTCATTTTGATTTTGGTTTTTATCCAACTCATTAAGTCGGATCTTAAGAACCAGGCAAAAATTCAACATACGAACAGGTTGATCAAACTTAATGAAAACGAGCTCCAATTTCTTAATGCAAATTATTCTGTTTTTGAAGACGGTTTTGAACATACGCCAAAAGAACATCCTTATGCGAACGATCTTGATATTTTTGGCCGGGCTTCTCTTTTTCAATATCTGAACCGCACTACTTCAGAACCGGGAAGCAAGAGGCTTGCTCAATACTTAACAAACGGGGCAACGATGGATGTTATTTTTGCAAGGCAGAAAGCGGTGAAAGAGTTATCGGGAAAGCCTGTGTGGATAAAAGATCTTCAATCTTATGGAGTTGAGAATAAGATCACTTTTCCCACAAAAAAAAGATTGGAAAACTGGGTTAAAGAACCGGCTGTTTTTATCGGATTTAAACCCTGGAAATGGCTTCGGTATTTGCTTCCCGCAATTATTTTAACGGTAGTGACACTTTATATTTTCGATAAAGTGGGCGACACTATTTTTTATGGAACACTGCTCCTTTTCGCAATAATCGCTTATCAAATCAATAAATATGTTGCACCGGTACATGCAAATTTATCAAAGGTTGCAGATGAGCTAAGTACGCTTTCCTTAAGTATTTCATTAATTGAACGGGAAAAATTTGAAAGTGACTTGTTGCAAAAATGTCAATCGGCTTTTGTGGGGCAAAATAAAAAAGCTTCAGATGAAATTTTGCAAATAAAAATGATTTTGGACAGGCTTGATCTACGCTACAACATGCTTTTGTCATTACCGTTGAATCTTTTGCTGCTCTGGAATCTGCAGCAGGTTCTCGATCTTGAAAAATGGAAAGAAACCGAACAAAATAATTTCAATCTATGGTTTGATACATTGGCTGAATTTGAAGCATTAAATAGTTTTGGTATTCTCTTCTTTAATAAACCTGGATGGATTTTTCCCACAATTATAAACAAATACTTTTCGATTGAAGGAAAAGAAATCGGTCACCCTTTGATTCCGGATGAAAAACGTGTCAATAATTTTATTGATATTCCTGATAATGCCGAATTAATGCTGGTAACGGGTTCTAACATGGCAGGGAAAAGTACTTACCTGAGAAGTATTGGTGTAAATATTGTGTTGGCAATGGCAGGCGCTCCGGTTTGTGCCACATCATTTTCAGTTTCGCATGTGCAATTGATTAGCAGTATGCGCGTTACCGACAATCTTGAAGAAAGTACGTCAACCTTTTATGCGGAATTGAAAAAACTAAAAACTATTATTGATAAAGTAAACGCCGGCGAAAATGTTTTTATCCTGCTGGATGAAATTTTGCGTGGAACAAATTCACTGGATCGCCATACAGGTTCTAAAGCGTTGATCAAACAATTAATCAATAAAAAAGCTGCCGCCGTTATTGCCACACACGACCTGGAACTGGCAACTATGAAAGAAGATTTTTCAAAACACATTTTGAACTATCATTTTGATGTGCAGGTAAGTAATGACGAATTGTATTTCGATTACCGGCTGAAACCTGGTGTTTGTAATAGTTTGAACGCTTCTATCCTCATGAAAAAAATCGGGATTGAATTGTGAAAAGCGATAAAAAAATATTTGGCATTGAAGTTGAACTTTTTAATCTAAAAATTATGAAGAAGATATATATTTTAGGATTGCTATTTTTATTTTCCTTTAGTGGCTGTGAAACTGCAAAAACTATTATGGATTCTGTTGGTACAAGCGGCAATGGCAGTCTTACAACTTCAGAAGTAGTAGATGGGCTGAAAACAGCGTTGCAATTGGGAACAGATTCTGCAACAAATAAACTCTCAAAGCTTAATGGATTTTATGCAGATGCGATGGTTAAAATATTAATGCCACCTGAAGCCGCGAATGTTGAAAAAACTTTGCGAAATGTTGGTTTTGGGAGCGTAGTGGATAAAGCGGTATTATCAATGAACCGCGCTGCGGAAGATGCTTCTAAATATGTAGGAAATATTTTTATTAACGCCATAAAGCAAATGACCATACAGGATGCTTTTGGGATTTTAAGAGGCGGTAACACGGCGGCTACCAATTATTTAAAAGAAAAAACTACCGGCGAATTGACAGCCGCATTTAAACCAATCATTTCCAAATCTTTGGATAATACGAACGCTACCAAATACTGGAGCGATGTTTTTACAACTTATAACCGTTTCAGCAATAAGCCCGTAAACACTGATCTTACGGCTTATGTTACACAAAAAGCTTTAGATGGATTATTTTACAAAATTGGCCTTGAAGAACAACAGATAAGGCAAGATCCCGCAGCGAGGGTTAAAGACATTTTGAAAAAAGTTTTCGGTAATCAAAACACCGCTCCAGGTTTTTAATGTTCATGAAATTATAAAATGGAAATTGCCGGAATTTGTTTTTTTGCTGTAATTCATTTTTATAACGGCAATAAGTAAACGAAAAAGCACATGTTGTTTACTGATTAAAAAAATATCATTTCGTTCCTCTCCATAACAAGTTTTTTGGCATTGAACTTGGGTTTTCTTTTCAAATTGGAAAAAGTGAAGAAGATTTATTTATGGCTGATAGTGATTTCAGTTTCTTTTACAGCGTGTCAGTCGCAAGTTGCAACACAACCTGAAAAGGCTCAAAAAGTCGCTTATGTATGGAAACCGGATTTCAATAAAATTTTCAGTTTCGATGTTCCCATTCTTGAGATCATTATACGCGGCTCAATTTTATATCTTTCTCTTTTTTTTTACTGCGCATTATTTTAAAGAGGGAAACTGCCGCGATTGGCATTACCGATCTGCTGGTCGTGGTTTTGTTGGCAGATGCTTCACAAAACGCCATGTCAGGAGGTTATACCTCTCTGCCTGATGGATTACTGCTTGTGTCGGTAATCATTTTTTGGAGCTATTTTCTCAATTGGCTGGGTTTTAAGTCTCCTTTTTTTTATAAGATTATTAAACCAGCCAAACTTCTTCTGGTAAAGGAAGGTCGTATGATCAGGAGAAACATGAAGAAGGAATTGTTGACAGAAGAGGAATTGATGAGCGAGATTCGTTTAAACGGTGTAAAGGATTTAAAAGATGTTGAAGAAGCTTACATGGAAACAGATGGAAGGATAAGCGTAATTTCCAATTCCAATGCTAAAACTCAGAATGGCAGAGGAAACGATAGCAAAAAATTAAGTTAGCTGCATTTACACCCACGTTGCTAAAATTCATTCGGCATTTCTTATAGCATTTGCCAAAGATTCATAAGTCTCATCGTACGTTTCTAATCTTTCGTCATCTATAAAAAAAGTAGGTGTTTCCGTCACTTCACTACGGATGCCGCTTTCAATATCGCTTTCAATTTTTGACATTACATTCTGGCTGCTGTAATCATTTTCAAACTGCTCCACATTCATATTCAATGATTCTGCAAAATAAACAAGATTACTTTCGCTAAGCTGGTCCTGTTGTTCAAAAATGAGATCGTGCATTTCCCAGAATTTATTTTGCAAAGCCGCTGCTTCTGCTGCCTGAGCCGCTATCATGGCTTCCGGATGATAATTCTGCGGAAAATTTCTGAATACAAAAATTAGTTCATTATGAAATTCCTTAATTAATTTTTTAATTATCGGATATGCTTCGGCGCAACGGGGTGACTGGTAATCTCCATATTCAACAAAAGTGATGGTAGCGCTTGTTTTTCCCTGTATATGATCGAGCGAACCCACAGGCGTAGTTAATACAGTCATGATTATCTTTATTTTTCAAATTATACGGATTGTTGGCTGTTTTCAATTTTAAAGGTTATTGATCAAGATTAATGCCGTTTTGGTTTAAAGAACTTTTAGTTGATAAATAGTGAATAGATTTGTATCAAATTCATGAAGATGAAAAACAAACCACTAAAGCGAAATCAGAATTTACTCAAGCTTTCAAGAGACCATCATGCCGGCTTGTTGTTTTGTTGGAAAATTCGTCAGGGAGTAAAGTATCATATCGAAACAAGCCGTATGATCAAATATGTAAAATATTTTTGGGAGCACCATTTTGCCACACATTTTAAGGAAGAAGAAGAATTTCTTTTTGCGCCTTTAAAGTGTGAAGAAGTTGAAAAAGCGCTCGATGACCATCAAAAAATTAAAACTTTTGTTGATAAAATCGGTCTTTCAGGAATGGAAAATGAAGACGATGTATTGCTTGAACTGGCTGATACGATAGATGAGCACATTCGTTATGAAGAAAGAGTATTGTTCCCGCATTTGCAGGAACAATTGTCGGACGAACAACTTGAATTAATTGGCGAACAGATCGTAGAAGAGCCACTGACTGATGATTACAAAGATGAATTCTGGAAAAAATCCAGTTCTTTATAATGTAAGTTCAACTCATAAGTGCAACAGGGATTATTGCCCTGTTTGCGGCAAAATGAAGCGAAGGCGTAGCTCTACATCATTATGTGAATAAATCAACCTTCTATTTTGAAATTAAAAAAAGAGGCTGACCTTTGAGACAGCCTCTTTTTTCTTTTCTGAGGTTACCAACGGCGCAATTTTTTGGCGTTAGGTTCACTTACCAGTCATAAAACAATCAATGGATAGAATGGATTTTATTACTGATTGTATTATCTGATAAGAAGTAAAAGTAGAGTAGCAGCTCAATAGTTTGTGTAGTTATTTGACTAATTGCTTGTAGAAAAAAAACGACAACACTTGCCTTTTTAATGAGTGAGAATAACGTTGTGGGCTTTAGCCAGATTGGTGAGGTCAATTATATTATGGCAATGAAGTTTTTCAAATATCCTTGCTTTGTGTGTGCCAACCGTAGAAGTATGCACATTAAGTTTTTTCGATATTTCAGCTACAGAATCTCCTTGTGCAAGATGCTGCACTATTTCAAACTCACGGCTTGATAATTTATCAAAAGGATTATCAGGTTCCTGCTTTGATTGCAGTTCGAATAATAATTTCTGAGTTAGTTCGGGACTTACATATGTCTTATTATTTAAAACACTGGTAATGGCTTTTTCAATCTCTTTATTGGATGCATCTTTTCTCAGGTAGCCCATTGCGCCCATCTTTAAATATCTTTTGGCATAAACTTCCTCCGAATTCATACTAAACATGATAATTTTTGTGGATGGTTTAAGCGAAAGAATCGTTTGTACAATTCCAAATGAATCAGTTTGTGGCATGTTTACGTCCATTACAGTCAGGTCATAATCTTTTTGCTTAATCTTTTCCAAAGCAGAATCGCCATTATGAGCTTCATCAACCTTTGCGTGTGGCAGAAAATCATGTATAAGCAGTTTTAGACCGGTTCTTACTATATAATGATCATCAACAAGCAAAATATTATTCATTATTTATTTTTATCTTTTTTACTTCACATGATTCTTTAAATCAAATGTAGAGTATTAAACTTTTCAAAGAAAATTTCTTTTGAAAAAATAAGTAAAATTGAAATTTATTTCGTTTATGCATAGCCGTTTAATTTATTTCACAACTGATCGACCTTTTCCTGAACCGGTTTCTTAAAAGTCAGTGCGCGTGTTTGTTTCGGTTAAAAGTTTCTTTAACATGGCATTAATGTTGAACATTATAGTATTACCTTAAAATCTTCGTTTCTTTGATACTAACTTTGACAGATTGACAAGTGAAAAATATATATGAATAATAACTTTTTTTTAAATGGGCCGGAAGATGAAATGGAATTTATGCCCATGATTCCCCTTCATGAAGATGGAGATGGAAATGATGAACAACCGATTCCGGCTGAATTAGCGCTGCTTCCTTTGAGAAATACCGTCCTTTTTCCCGGCGTTGTAATTCCTATTACAGTCGGTCGGGATAAAAGCATAAAGGCTGTAAATGATGCGTACAAGACTGACAAATTGGTAGGAGTTGTTTCACAAAAAGACAGCCTGGTGGAAGAACCTTCTGCAAAGGATTTGGTAAATGTCGGAACAGTTGCAAAAATTCTTAAACTGATAAAAATGCCGGATGGTGGAACCACTGTAATCATTCAGGGCAAAAAGCGGTTTAAGATTGATGAGATCACTTTAGAAGATCCTTATTTTAAAGCTAAAATAACTGTGCTTACAGATGAGGAATTAAAAGATGATACAGACTTTGACGCGATGGTAGGATCAATTAAAGAACTTTCCGGACAGATCATACAACTTTCGCCCAATATGCCTTCCGAGGCAACTATCATTTTAAAGAACATTGAAAATCCTTCGTTCTTAATCCATTTTGTAAGCAGCAATCTCAACAGCAATCTTCTTGAAAAACAAAGACTTCTTGAGATCCAGAATATTAAAGAAAGAGCCGAAGTGCTGCTGAATTTGTTACAGACAGAATTGCAATATGCCGAATTAAAAAACAAGGTAACTAATAAAACCCGCGCCGAACTTGATAAGCAGCAGAAAGATTATTTTTTGCAGCAACAATTAAAAGCGATAAAGGAAGAATTAGGCGGTGACAACGTGGCCGAAGTAAAAGAAATGCAGAAAAAAGCTGAAACCAAAAAATGGCCCGCTGCTGCAAAAGATTTATTCAATAAGGGAGTAGAAAAACTGGAGCGGATGCATCCTTCCACGCCTGACTATTCGGTGGTTTATAATCATCTTGATTTAATGCTCGATTTACCATGGGAAGACTATACGAAAGATCAATATGATTTTAAAAAGGCTAAAAAAATTCTGGATCATGATCATTATGGAATGGAAAAGATCAAGCAAAGAATTTTGGAATATCTGGCTGTGCTCAAATTAAAGGGCGATATGAAAAGCCCGATCCTTTGCTTTATTGGCCCTCCGGGAATTGGTAAAACATCCCTCGGGAAAAGTATTGCAAATGCTATCAGCAGGAAGTATGTGCGCGTGAGCCTTGGAGGCCTTCATGATGAAAGTGAAATTCGCGGACACCGAAAAACCTATATTGGCGCAATGCCCGGAAGAATTTTGCAATCGATACGCAAAGTAAAATCTTCCAATCCTGTAATGATCTTAGATGAAATCGATAAAGTTGGAACTGATTTTCGTGGTGATCCTTCTTCAGCTTTGCTCGAGGTTTTAGATCCGGAACAAAACAATAATTTTTACGATAATTATCTTGAGCTTGAATATGACCTGAGCAAGGTGCTCTTCATTGCTACTGCAAATAATTTGCAAAACATTCAACCTGCTTTGCGTGACAGGCTGGAGATAATTGATCTCAGCGGTTATGCAATTGAAGAAAAAATTGAGATAGCGAAAAGGCATTTACTGCCAAAGCAAAAAGAAGCGCATGGATTAAAAAATGTTTCTTTTAAAATGAGTGATGCAGTTTTAGGAAAGATTATTGCAGATTTCACAAGAGAAAGTGGTGTACGCGAATTGGACAGGCAACTGGCAAGCGTTATGCGTAAGCTGGCGAGAGAATATGCTGAAAAAGGAAAGCTGAAACCAACAGTCAGCATAAAAGACGTGGAAAAAATTCTCGGCAGATCAAAGTATAATAATGAAGTGTACAAATCTGCGAACATGGCCGGAGTAGCTGTAGGCCTTGCCTGGACGTATGTAGGAGGAGATATTTTATTTATCGAATCTGCAACAAGTGATAACGGGAAAGGCGAGTTAAAACTTACGGGAAATTTGGGAAACGTGATGAAAGAAAGTGCTTCTACCGCGTTAAGTTATCTTCAATCGAATGCCAAAAAGTATGGAATAGATCCTGGAATTTTTTATAAGAAAAATGTACATATCCATGTTCCTGAAGGTGCAGTTCCAAAGGACGGACCAAGTGCCGGCATTACAATGATGACTGCATTGGCATCTTCTTTTACAGGTCGAAGAGTGAAACCTTACCTCGCAATGACAGGTGAGATTACTTTACGCGGACAAGTTCTTCCGGTTGGAGGTATCAAAGAGAAAGTGTTGGCGGCAAAACGGTCAGGCATACGCGAAATTATTATGAGTGCACAAAACGAAAAAGATGTTCATGATATTAATCCGAATTACATTAAAGGACTGAAAATTCATTATGTAAAAACAATGCAACAAGTGCTGGAACAGGCTTTAACATAAATTGTAATCTTCTAAAAAAACAGCCAGCTTTGCATCTGGCTCTTTATTGCTTTGAGTAAAGCAACAAATTGTTTCGGTTTTTATTTCGCATTCCCTTTATACTTCTCTAAAGAAATTCTGGCTTCAAAGTTGTTTCTGCCACTATAGTTACAAACCTGAAGCATTCATCTTTATGCCTTATTTCTACAAAACAATAAAGTGTACAATATTTGCTTTTATTTTTCTCCTGTTAAAGACAAATTTTGTATGGGCTCAAAATAATCTCGGAAACGACACTACTTATTATATTTATTTTCCCGGAAGCATCACAGGACGATTATTTACATCACAAAAATATACCGGGTTTACTTTGAAAAACAAAAATGCGCCGGATCTTCAATACAAACCTAATACGACTTTCAATTTAGGAGTGGGAGCTACTTATCACAATTTTACATTAAATCTCGCATATGGTTTTGGGTTTGTAAATCACGACCATAAAAAAGGAAAAACAAAATATCTTGATCTACAGGGGCATTTTTACTGGCCAAAATGGGTAACAGACTTCGAAGGGCAATTGTATAAAGGCTATCATCTTTATCCCGAAGATTTTGCAGCAAATAGTGGAAAATATTATTACCGTGGCGACATGCACGTTACTTTATTTGGAATATCTCAATATTATATTTTCAATTCGAAACGTTTTTCCTACAGGGCATCTTTTATTCAAAATGAATGGCAAAAAAAATCAGCCGGAACTTTCCTTGCCGGCGCTGAACTGTATTATGGAGTAGTAAATGCAGATAGTAGTTTGATTCCCGAATTTCTACAGCAAAATTACCAACAGAAGAATATTAATAAGATAAATTATTTCAGCATGGGGCCTGGAATTGGCTATGCTTATTCTCTTGTGCTGTTTCATCATATTTTCTTTACCGGTTCTCTTACCGGTGATCTTAATTTCAGTTTTGCCAATGAACATTTGCAAAATAATTCTTCATTCCATTTTTCTGTAAATCCTGTAACCCGGTTTCGTGTAGCGGCAGGCTATAATGGCAAAAGCTGGAACATAAGCGCAAATTGGATCGCTGATGATTTGCCCTTTAGAGGAGCTTCTGGCCAAAGCAGCTATCGGTTTAGTACAGGTAATTACAGGATAATTATTGCAAAGAGATTTGACCCGGGTAGGCGTGTTCAAAAACATCTTCGTTTTTTAAATAAAATTTTTAAAGAATAATTTTTCCCAGAGCAGTAAACCGACAATTTCTCTATTTTTTATTTCAACTAAACGAAAGATCGAAAAATGCATAAGACGGTAAAAGAAAGATAATTTCTTTTTTTTTACTAATAATCACTTAATTTGTACCTCATTTAATTTAACGTGCAAATGAGATTTTGTTTAGCTCTTGACCTTAAAAATGATGAAAAATTGATTGAGGAATATGAAAAATTTCATCAAAATGTATGGCCGGAAATTATTGCTTCTATAAAAAATGCCGGTGTTACCAGCATGCAAATTTATCGCTTTGCAAATCGTCTCTTTATGATCATGGAAACTGATGAAAATTTTTCGTTTGAAAAAAAGAACGCTTTGGATAATGTAAATCCGAAAGTACAGGAGTGGGAGAATTTAATGTGGAAATATCAGCAGGCAATTCCTGCTGCAAAACCTGGAGAAAAATGGGTTTTGATGAATAAAATTTTTGATCTTAATAAATTTAATAAATAAATTATGGCTTTAGCCTCTGCAAATCAATCTGCCGGGAGTGTTTCCGGCAACAATAACAATCGTTATTTGTTTCCAATTATTTTAGTTACTTCTTTGTTTTTTTTCTGGGCTTTCCTGCACAACATGAATCCAATACTGATTCCTCACTTGAAAAAGGCCTGCCAGCTTACCGATACCCAATCATCTTTTATTGATTCATCTATATACGCAGGCTATTTTTTAATTGCCATTCCAGCCGGGCTTTTCATGCATAAGTATGGATATAAAAAGGGCATTCTGGTTGGACTTGCATTGTTTGCATTGGGTTACGTTATGTTTTTTCCCGCAGCATCTTCCAGAAGTTATATTTTATTTCTTGCCGCATTATTTGTTGTAGCCAGTGGCGCTACTTTTCTTGAGACTGTTGCTAATCCTTTTATGACCTTGCTGGGGGATAAAAAAAATTCTGAACAACGTTTGAATTTCGCGCAATCATTTAATGGCCTGGGCGCCGTAATTGCTCCGATCCTGGGCGGACAGTTCATTCTCTCCGGCATTGACCATTCAAAGGCCGAATTGCAACAAATGAGTACTAATGGTACACTAAATTCATATCTGCAATCAGAAGCGAACACCGTAAAAATGCCTGCACTTATAATGGTGGGGGTAATTGCGGTAGTGTGGTTGTTATTTTATTTTACCAAATTTCCACCTGTAAAAGAACCGGACGCTGATGTACCTGCTGCAGAGTTCAATGCAAAAGTTTTGCGCCACCCGCATCTGTTCTGGGCTGTTGTTGCACAATTCTTTTATGTGGGTGCACAGGTTGGGGTAGGAAGTTTCTTTGTGAAATTTTCGCATTACGTAAGCAACATTCCGGAAAAAGAAGCGGCATTTCGCTGGGGGTATATTGCTATGGCTGGTTTTATGGTGGGAAGATTCACCGGCACATTTTTCATGAAATATATTAAGCCGGCAAGTCTTTTAGCTTTGTATGCCATAATAAATATCGTTCTGCTAACTGTTGCAGTTACAGTAAAAGGCGACATAGCAGTATATGCTGTGATGGCTTCACCCTTTTTTATGTCAATCATGTTTCCTACTATCTTTGCATTAGGCATCAAAGAACTTGGCGAAGAAACTAAACTTGCATCGTCATTTTTAGTAATGTCGATTATCGGAGGCGGATTAGCTCCTATTGCTATGGGATACATTTCCGATAAAACAGGCAGCATTCAAACAGCTTATATCGTTCCTTTGTTATGCTTTTTTGCAGTTTTATATTTTGGGGTGAAAGGCTATAAAATCAAAACGATTGATGCAATTACTTAGCTGATGAAATAATTTTGTCTTGTTTTAGATTTAAAAAAATGATGAACAGTCAATATGAAGCGTATTATAAGCAGTGTGACCGGGTAGAGAAATGGATGTTGGTAGAGAAAAATTTTCCTTATACAGCTGACAATTAACCTCATCCCTTGTTCTTATATCTTTAACCTTAAAACATTTGTTGAGTTTAAAAAATAAAAAAGCAGTTATAACCGGTGCCGGTAGCGGAATAGGTAAAGCTATAGCAGTACTTTTTGCAAAACAAGAAGCTGAAGTTCACATTATAGAGTTGACGGATGAAAAAGCTCAATCTACTATAAATGAAATTAATTCCAACGGAGGTAAAGCTTTTTCGCATGCATGTAACGTAACAAATCAAAAGGAAGTGATTGCTACTTTCGAAAAGATAGGTGTTCACGATATTTTACTTAATAATGCCGGCATTGCGCATGTTGGAAAAGCAGATACAACAGCAGAAGAAGATTTTGATCGCGTTATAAATGTAAATGTAAAAGGCGTTTATAATTGCTTGTTTGCTTCGCTTCCGTTAATGAAAAAAAATGGCGGCGGAACGATTATAAATATGGCTTCAGTTGCAGCATGGTGCGGACTGGATGAGAGGTTTGTTTATTCAACGGCTAAAGGCGCTGTTGCAGCAATGACCTTATCAGTTGCTAAAGATTATATTCATGATAACATAAGATGCAATTCTGTTTCTCCGGCAAGAGTGCATACTCCGTTTGTGGATGGTTTTCTCAAAAAAAATTACCCGGGAAAAGAAGAAGAAATGTTTGATAAATTATCTAAAACGCAACCGATCGGCCGAATGGCAAAGCCGGAAGAGATTGCTGCTTTAGCTTTATATTTGTGCAGCGATGAAGCTTCCTTCATTACAGGAACTGATTATCCCATTGACGGTGGATTTTTAAAATTAAATCCCTAAATTATCTAATGAAAAAACTTAGTATATGTTTGTTTATTGTAATAGTTTTCACTAACAGTCATGCACAAACATATTCTCCCACATCCGCTAATATGCAGGCAAGAAATGAATTCCAGGATGCAAAATTCGGACTGTTTATTCATTGGGGCGTATTTAGTATTCTGGGAGACGCCGAGTGGGTGATGCAAAATGAAAATATTCATGTAAAAGATTATACCCGCCTGATGGATTTTTTTAATCCAACTCAGTTCAATGCACACGATTGGGTAAGCATGGCAAAAAATGCGGGAATGAAGTATATTACTCTAATTACCCGCCATCACGATGGATTCAGTATGTGGAATACAAAATATTCTGATTTTAATATTATGAATACGCCTTATCATGAAGACGTAGTGAAGATGATTGTGGATGAATGCCACAAACAAAACATGAAAATATTCCTGTATTATTCTTTACTTGACTGGAGAAGAAATGATTACTCATATTGGACAGGAAGAACAGGGCAGGGCACAGGCCGCACGGTTCACGGAGATTGGAATGATTATATTTCTTTTATGAAAAATCAATTAACTGAATTACTTACTAATTACGGAAAAATTGATGGAATTTGGTTTGATGGATATTGGGATCAGACCGCTCCCGAAGGTGCGAAAGACAGGTCGCCAAAAGTTGATTGGCATTTGCCGGAGATTTATGCACTCATTCATAAATTACAACCTTCATGTTTGATTGGCAACAATCATCACATGACACCTATTTCCGGTGAAGATTTCCAGATGTTTGAAAAAGATCTTCCCGGACAGAATAAAGCGGGTTTAAGTTTTCAAAAACCTTCAGAACAACTTCCTTTGGAAACCTGTGAAACAATGAACAATTCATGGGGTTTTAATATTAAAGATGACAACTACAAATCTGTTCCACAGCTTATTCATTACATCGTAAATGCGGCAGGAAGAAACGCGAATTTTTTATTGAATGTCGGTCCGCAACCGAATGGAATTATTCAACAGGAATTTCAGGATACATTAAAAGAAATAGGAAAGTGGATGGATAAAAATGGCGAAAGTATTTATGGAACAAGAGGAAACTTAATGCCACCACAGGATTGGGGAGTAGTGACATCGAAAGACAACAAGGTATATGTTCATGTTTTGAAAGATTCCACAATGAAAACATTACTGATAACAGGAATTGATAGTAAAGTTGAAGATTGCGAATTAATGGGAACCGGAAAAAAGATAAAGTATCACCAAAACAAAGATGACGTAACGATTGATCTTGGAGACATTTCGTTTGATGATATTGACACAATAATTGAAATTGAAACCAAATAGAAAATAAAAAGGAATGAAATTAATAAGATTTGGCGAAACAGGAAAAGAAAAGCCGGGAGTAATTATTGATGAAAAAAAGTATGACGTATCATCATTTATAAGAGATTTTGATGAAGATTTTTTTGCAAACGATGGTATTAAAGATTTAGAAAAGATTGTTGCAGAAAACCAGCTAACAGAAATTAACGCAAACGTTAGGCTTGGAGCGCCGGTTTGCAAGCCATCTAAAATTATTTGCATCGGTTTAAACTATGCTAAACATGCACAGGAAACCAAAGCAACTCCACCTAAAGAACCGATTCTGTTTTTTAAAGCAACTACTTCTGTTTGCGGGCCAAACGATAATATAGTTATTCCTAAAAATTCTGTAAAAACAGACTGGGAAGTGGAACTGGCGGTAGTTATAGGAAAAAGAGCTTTATACGTGGAAGAGAATGAAGCGATGGATTATGTGGCAGGTTATTGCCTGCATAATGATGTCAGCGAAAGAGAATTTCAACTTGAACGCAGCGGGCAGTGGGTGAAAGGGAAAAGCTGTGATACCTTTGCGCCACTTGGCCCATGTATATCTACCAAAGATGAAGTAGCTGACGTTAATAATTTGCGTTTATGGCTTACCGTGAATGGCCAAAAAATGCAGGATGGAAATACAGATGATCTAATCTTTAAAATTCCTTTTTTAGTTTCCTATATCAGCCGTTTCATGACTTTATTGCCCGGCGATATAATTTCTACAGGAACACCCGCGGGTGTAGGCCTCGGGTTTAATCCTCCTGTTTATTTAAAGGAAGGAGATGTAGTTGAATTGGGAATTGATGGGTTAGGGACTCAAAAACAAAAAGTAGTAAACTGGTCAAAATAATTACCAATGATTGATGCACATGTTCATTTCTGGAAGTATAATAAAACAAGGGATGCCTGGATCACCGATGATATGAAAATTCTTCAAAGAAACTTTCTGCCGCCGGATCTCGAACTTATGCTTTCTCAGAATAATGTTGATGGAGTTGTGGCTGTACAGGCTGACCAAAGCGAAGATGAAACGGATTTCTTATTTTCATTGGCTGAAGAGTTTCCTTTTATAAAAGGAATTGTTGGATGGGTAGATTTGCAAAATGCAAATATTGAAAATAGGTTGCTTTACTATTCCCAATTCCATTTAATAAAAGGTTTCAGGCATATTGTGCAGTCAGAAGCAAGTGGTTTTTTGCGAACAGAAAATTTTTTAAATGGAATTAAAGCTTTGCAAAATTTTAATTTTACTTATGATCTGCTCCTTTATGAAAAGCAATTAAAAGAAGCAGTTGAATTTGTTAATAAATTTCCTGATCAACGGATTATTATTGATCATTGCGCCAAGCCTTCAATAAAGGACAGAAGTATAGATGAATGGAAAAAGTGGATGAAAGAAATTTCAAAAAATAACAATGTTTATTGTAAGCTTTCAGGATTAATCACAGAAACCAACTGGAATCAATGGAATGAAAAAGATTTTTATCCATATCTTGATGTAGTTTTTGAATGTTTTGGAACAGAAAGATTAGCGTTTGGAAGTGATTGGCCGGTAATGCTGGTTAGTGGAAATTACACCGGTTGGAAAACTTTGTTGGAAAATTATATGCGAAGTTTTTCTGCAACAGAAAAGGAAAAAGTCTTCAATCAAAATGCTATCGATTTTTACAAACTTAACTCTTAAACACCTAAACCTTTTTTAAATGGATCTTAATCTTAATCAAAAAATAATAATTGTAACCGGGGGCGCTAAAGGAATCGGGGAAGGAATTGTGAAAGTGCTGGCTGAAGAAAATGCCGTTCCTGTGATCATAGGAAGAAATGAAAGTGATAATTTAAAAGCACTTGAAACTATTGATAATAAAGGATTCCAGTTAGTTGCAGAATTAACGAAACCGGAAGAATGTGAAAATGCAGTAAAGCAGGTAGTTGCAAAATTTAACCGGATTGACGGACTTGTAAACAATGCCGGGGTTAACGATGGAATTGGTTTGGAAAATGGAAATTATGAACAATTTGTTGCTTCACTGCATAAAAATCTTGTTCACTATTACCTGGTAGCACATTATGCTTTGCCATATTTAAAAGTTTCAAAAGGATCGATTGTGAACATTGGTTCCAAAACTGCCGAAACAGGCCAAGGAAATACCTCCGGCTATGCCGCTTCTAATGGAGGAAGGAATGCGCTGACAAGAGAATGGGCAGTGGAATTATTACCATATGGAATCCGTGTAAATGAGGTTATAGTAGCAGAATGTTTTACACCATTATATGCAAAATGGATTAAAACATTTGAAAATCCGGAAGAAAAATTACAATCAATTATAGAGAAAATCCCCCTTGGAAAAAGAATGACTACCGCTGCTGAAATTGCGAACATGGTTGCCTTTCTTTTGTCAGACAAGTCAAGCCACACAACCGGTCAATTGATTCATGTGGATGGAGGTTATGTGCATTTGGATCGCGCTATTTGAGCCATAGGAAAGAATAGGTAGGCACAGGATAAGAATAAAAAGAACAACCGCGATCAGAAAACCGGTAATATTTAAAATGTAGAATTATTAGGATTTGGAAAAGTTGAGTTTAAAAGAGATGCGGAAGCGCTTAAAGTAACCTTACCTAATCAGAAGCCGGGGGAACATGCTTATACTTTAAAAATCTCAGGAAGAGATCTTGTTTAAAAATAACCTTTAATGAAAACATTAGTTTGTATACGGCCAGGGCAATTTGAATATATTTCAAAAGAAGCACCACAATTAACTAAAGGCCATGCTATTATTAAGATTAAACGCATTGGCATTTGTGGAACCGACCTTCACGCCTTTGAAGGCACCCAACCATTTTTTGAATATCCAAGAATTTTAGGCCATGAACTGGCTGGTGAGTTAGTTGCTTTTGATGATGCTCCGGGTTTTGAAACAGGGGAAGAGGTAACTATAATTCCTTATTTTAATTGTGGCCAATGCCTTGCCTGCCGAATGGGAAAACCAAATTGCTGCAGCAGTATTAAAGTTTGTGGTGTTCACCAGGATGGTGGAATGACAGAATACCTTTCAGTACCTTCTTATTCTCTGTTGCATGGAGAAGGCTTAAGTTTTGATCAGTTGGCACTTGTGGAACCTTTGGCAATTGGTGCGCATGGAGTTGCACGGGCTTCAGTACAGCCGGGAGAAAATGTGTTGGTAGTTGGTGCAGGTCCTATCGGCCTCGGAACTATTGAATTTGCACGCATTGCTGGTGGCAATGTAATTGTAATGGACATAGATGAGCAGAGATTACAGTTTTGTAAAGAGAAGTTGAAAGTTAAGCATCTGATAAATGGCCTTTCAGACAATGTAGTGGATCAACTAAAATCAATTACTCATGATGAAATGCCCTCTGTAGTTATTGATTGTACCGGCAATTTAAAAGCGATCAATCATGCATTTCAATATATGTCGCATGGAGGCCGATATGTTTTAATTGGGTTGCAAAAAGGAGATATAGCTTTCAGTCATCCTGAATTTCATAAACGCGAAGCTACGTTGATGAGTAGCCGAAATGCCACACGGGCAGACTTTGAAAAGGTGATGGCTGCCATGAAAAAGAAGGAAGTTGAACCACATACATATATTACGCACCGGGTGGGCTTTGGTGAGGTAAAAGATCATTTTGAGGAATGGTTAAATCCCGCCAATCATGTGATCAAGGCAATGGTGGAATTGTAATTATCACGAAGCAATAAACCAGTAAATTCAACAATTTTTTCTTCTGAAAGCCGGAAAAAGTTTCCGGCTTTTCTATTGCTTCATAAATAAATTTTACAAAAGAAAAAAATAAAAAATTTAATTAAACACTTGTTTAGTTTTAAACAAGCGTTTAACTTTGCGTTCCATTTTTAAAATGACAAAAAAAGAAACTATAATAGAATCAGCCCTCAAACTCTTTAGTACAAAGGGTTTTGAAGGAACGTCTGTAAGGGAAATAGCTGCAGATGCGGGGGTGAATGTGGCGATGATCAGTTATTATTTTGGCTCTAAAGAAAAATTATTTGAAAGTGTGGTGGAATACCGGTCACTTTTTTTAAAAGGACTTTTTACTGATCTCATTAATAATACCTCTCTTTCTTCTATTGAAAAGATAGACTTTATCATTGATCAAACGATTGAAAGAAAATTATCAAATGCCAGGTTTCATCACATCATGCATCGAGAGTTATCGCTGGAACACAGGCCGCAGTTGAGAGAAGCGATAAGTGATATCCTTTTAAAAAATATGGATCCACTGAAGACTATCATTAAAAATGGCATAAAAGATGGAGAATTTAAGCAGGTAGATATTGAATTAACGATTACAACCATGTTGGGAACGATTCATTATTTACTCACTTCAGATATTATGTGCAGAAAGATTTTGGGGAAAAAAGAAGGTTTCAGCCCTTTCCAAAACAAGCCTTTAAAAAAAAGATTGAGCGAACACACGAAGCAATTGATGCGTTCCCATTTATTGAAAAATAAAAATAATTAAAGATGAGCAGGAGTGTTATTAATATATCAAAAGGCCTTTCAGTTTTATCATTGGCAATCATTTTTATGTCTGCTACCATGTTGCCCGCGGTTAGCAAAGGTCAGGACGTAAAATCTCTCACGCTGAAAGAAACTATTGGCCTTGCGATAAAGAACAGTAATATTTTAAAAGCTGCTGCTGCAAGAAATGATCAGGCTGCAGCTCAACTACGTCAGGCATTAGACAACAAACTTCCGGATTTGAGTGTTTCCGGTTCTTATCTTTATTTGGCGAATCCCGGTATTTCTTTAAAAACCAATCCATTTGGTAACAACCAGGATACAACCGGGACAAAGCAAGCGGCGCCAAAGGTGCACCAGGCGATGTACGGAATATTTAATGCTTCTCTTCCCATTTTTGCCGGTGGTAAAGTCCGCTATGGAATTGAGTCTGCAAAATATCTTCAGCAAGCTACGATGCTGGATGCCCAGAACAACCGCGAGGCGGTAATATTGAATGCTATAAATGCTTACGTCAATTTATATAAAGCGGGAGTGACTGTCGATGTGGTTAAAGAAAATTTGAAGCAATCGAGGCAACAGGATTCTGTCTTTAGCAGGCTTGAACAAAATGGTTTGCTGGCAAGAAATGATTTGTTGAAATCGGAATTGCACACCTCAAATGTTGAACTTTCATTGCTTGACGCACAAAGTAATTTGAAGACGGCGAGCATCAACATGGATTTAATGATCGGGTATCCGGAATCAACGATTTTAGAAACTGATTCTACCGGTTTTGAAAATAATATTTCCTTGAAAACTATTGATGAATATGAGCAACAGGCGCTCGAAAGCAGGAAAGATATCATGGCGCTTTCTTTTAGAGAAAAAGCGGCGCATGCAGCAATTGGTATCGCGAAAGCGGATCAATATCCTGCTATCGCTTTAACTGGTGGTTATATTGCAGCGGATATTCCACATTTGCTTACAATCACCAATGCCGCAAATATCGGTATCGGATTGCGCTATAATTTATCCTTCTGGAAATCGAAATCTGATATTGCTGCGGCAAAATCGAGAGAAGCTGAATTGATGGCAAATGCAGCAGAACTGGTAGATAATGTGAAACTGCAGGTGAATAGAGATTTTGAGAGCTTTTTATTAAGCCAAAAGAAAATAGATGTTTATCAAAAGGCGGTAGTCCAGGCGACAGAAAATTACCGGATCACGAAAAATAAATATGATAATAACCTGGTAAATACAACGGAACTTTTGGACGCGAATGTTGCTTTACTACAATCAAAAATAAATTTGGCTGTGGCCAAAGCAGATGTGATGCTGGCTTACAGTAAACTTTTGGAAACCACAGGAACCTTAACGAATAATCAATAACCAAAAAGCGGCAATTTATTATGCAAGCAGAAAAAGAAGATTTTCCTTCAAAAACAGAAGTGACAAATAACAGCGAAAAAGCTGAACCGAAAAAAAGAAGCAAAGTATTTTTGATAATACTTATCGTGATGATTGTAGCCGGTGGATGGTTTGGTATTTCCAAATATCTATATGCCCAGCATCACGAAGAAACGGATGATGCACAGATTGAGGCAGACATAATTCCTGTGATACCCCGTGTTTCAGGATATGTAAAAGAAGTTCGTGTAAAAGACAATCAGATGGTTCAGGAAGGTGATACGCTCATTATTCTGGATGATCGTGATTACAGGATTCAGTTGCAACAGGCGGAAGCAGCTTTGGCTACCGCAAAAAGCAACGTAGCTGCAAGCCGCGCCAATACTGCAGCCGCTCGTTCCGGCATTAGTTCGGCCCAACAAGGAGTTTCTACTATTGATGCGCAAATTGAAGCAGCAAAAGTGAACCTGAAACGTGCAACACAAGATTTTAACCGTTATCAAAATCTGATTCAGGATCATTCCATTACACAACAACAATTTGAACAAGCCCAGGCTGCCAAAGATTTGGCTGAAAGGCAATTAGATATTCTCAAACAACAGAAGAAGCAGGCAAGTTCACAAACCGGCGTGGTGGCCTCACAATCAAAAGCAACAGCGGAATCGATTGGAGTGGCCGAATCGGTTGTAAAGCAACGTGAAGTGGAAGTTGAGGATGCTAAATTGAAACTTTCCTACACCGTTATTACCGCTCCGGCCAGTGGAAGAGTTTCACGGGTAGATGTGGTTCCCGGGCAGTTATTGCAACAAGGCCAGTCAACTTTTGATATTGTTCACAGCGACAATTTATGGGTTGTAGCGAATTTTAAAGAAACTCAATTGCAAAAAATGGCGGTTGGCCAGGTGGCGACTGTACACGTTGACGCTTTTCCTTCTCATGATTTTGAAGGAACGGTTTCCTCCTTCTCACCGGCAACAGGTGCTAAATTTTCCTTATTACCTCCTGATAATGCGACTGGGAATTTTGTAAAAGTTGTTCAGCGTTTGCCGGTTAAAATCAATTTTACAAATGCTTCAGATTCCTTAATGCAAAGGTTGAGGCCGGGGATGAACGTGAGTGTGGATGTACATCTTAAATAATTTCAAAAGAATAGCTGTAGAAGATGATGCAACAAGATAATTCTTTAGTTGAATATGGTAGCCGGCGCACGATTGTTACAATAACGGCTATTATAGCGGCTTTACTGGAAATAGTTGACACAACTATTGTAAACGTAGCACTTACTGATATGAAAGGTAACCTGGGTGCTACGCTTACAGAAATAGGTTGGGTAGTGACCGCTTATGCTATTGGAAACGTAATTGTTGTGCCAATGACGAGTTGGCTTTCACAGCAATTTGGTCGCCGCAATTATTTCGCTGCTTCAATAATGATCTTTACCACTTTTTCTTTTTTATGCGGAAACGCTACCGGAATTTGGGAGTTGGTGGTTTTCCGTTTTTGCCAGGGCCTTGGTGGAGGCGCTTTATTGGTAACCTCACAAACGATAATTACAGAAAGTTACCCGATTGAAAAGAGAGGAATGGCGCAGGCAATCTATGGGCTTGGTGTTATTATCGGGCCTACTTTGGGCCCACCCTTGGGAGGTTATATCGTAGATCATTTTAGCTGGCCTTACATATTTTATATTAATATTCCTATTGGTATTGTGGCTACTTTACTCACTTTGCAATTTGTAAGAAGCCCTAAATTCCAGGAAAAAACATCGAGAAAGCATATAGATTTCCTGGGTATTATCTTGTTAGCCATTTCAGTTGGTTCATTGCAATATGTTTTGGAAAAAGGCCATGATGATGATTGGTTCAATAGTAATTTGATTATTTTCCTTGCAGTGGTTTGCATTTTTGGCTTTTTCTTTTTTATATGGCGCGAACTCACTTATAAGAATCCGATTGTAGAATTGCGCGTACTAAAGAATGGAAACCTGCGAATTGGTACGATATTATCTTTTATTTTAGGTTTCGGACTCTACGGGTCTACGTTTATTATTCCTTTATACACACAGACAACGCTTGGATGGACAGCAGAGGATGCAGGGTTGCTATTCATTCCTTCAGGAATCGCAACGGCGTTCATGATGCCCATAATAGGTAAACTTTTGCAAAGAGGAATTAAACAGCAGTATTTGGTTGCAGCAGGCCTTATCATATTCTTCCTGTATAGTTTCTGGGCTTATAAAATTCTTACTCCTGATACGCCTACAGAATCATTTTGGTGGCTACTTATGTTCCGTGGCTTTGGATTGAGCATGTTGTTTATTCCGATAACCACGCTCGCGCTTTCTACTTTGTATGGCCAGCAAATAGGGCAGGGAGCTGCGTTTACAGGAATGATGCGCCAGTTGGGAGGTTCTTTTGGTGTGGCGGTGATCACTACTTTTATTGCACGCGCTAATATGATTCATCGTGTTGATCTGATTAGTCATTTGAATGCCAGCAGCCCGACAGTGCAAAACCGGGTACACATGATGCAACGTGGTTTTGAAAGTAAGGGAATGAGTCCTGATATAGCGCTGAAATCGGCTTACAAGGCTTTGGATTTTTCAGTTACCAAACAGGCGATGGTATTATCTTATATGGATGTGTTTCTTTACATAGGCATTCTATTTCTTATTTGTGTTCCTTTCATTCTTTTGATCAAAGAAAAGAAAAATAAAAAGGTAGATCTTTCTGCTGCAGTGCATTGAGAATGAAAGTTGTTTTTAAACCTTAACAATTTTACTTTTGGCAATCCATTCATGGAATAACTCCGTACTATTATATTTGCATAAACCAAGCAGTAAAATTGAGTAGCACAACATCAGAGAGAAAAGCCTTCTTCCAGAAAATTCGGGGAAAAGAAACAGGATCCGACAGCGCAGAAATGAGTTTTATGGACCATCTGGAAGTATTACGCTGGCATCTCTTTCGCTCTGCATTAGTGCTCATAGTTGTAGCTATATTTGTTTTTTTCTATGTGGATTGGATTTTTGAATATATCATTCTCGCTCCTTCACGAAATAGTTTTATAACTTATTCGGGATTATGTAATCTCAGTCATTACTTGCATTTAGGCGATTCTCTTTGTATGCCGCCCGTAAATTTTCAACTCTTAGGACAAACTGTTAGTGGCCCGTTTATGTCAGCTATCAATATTTCTTTTATGGGTGCCATTGTTATTGCTTTCCCTTATTTATTGTGGGAATTATGGCGTTTTGTAAAACCAGCTTTGTCTCGTAAAGAAATCAGTTATGCGAGGGGAAGTATTGGCTGGGTTTCACTTTGTTTTTTTACCGGAGCTGCATTTGGATACTATTTATTAGCACCTTTCACTTTTAACTTTCTTGCAAATTTCCAATTGGGATTTTCCGGCGCTTATAAGTATATGCCTACACTTGATGATTACATCGATACACTAACATCTCTTATAATTGGTTGTGGGCTTGCGTTTGAGCTACCTGTCCTTGCGTATGTACTTTCCAAATTGGGATTAATTACTCCAAAATTTTTGAAGAATTACCGGAAGTATGCATATGTTATCATTCTTATCGTTGCTGCAGTAATTACTCCTTCTCCCGACTGGACAAGCCAAACCATTGTGGCTGTTCCTTTGATCATTCTTTATGAAATCAGCATTTTCATCAGTAAAAGAGTTTATAAACAAAAAAAATTGGCTGAAGAACAATGGGATTAATTTTCCATCAGTTTAAACTTCCGGAAAAAAGCTGCATCAAATAAAAGTTAAATCCGCTTTTCAGCAGTGGCAAAATTTTGACTAAAAGAAGGATTTTTTTAGATTGCAATACCTCCGAAAGATGAAAACGCCTTTAAAATATATTACCCTATTTCTTTTATTTTCATTCGCCTTCCTTTCGATTGTTCCGGGTAAACGAACAAATAAACGTGATTCTTTTTCCAGGAAAGAAATTAAAAAACCGTCTGTAAATAACAACCCTTACTACATTATAATTTCCAAAAAAAGTTACGAATTGAGAGTATATGATGATAAAGGCTGGTATGCTACTTACCCTTGTGTTTTTGGGAGCAGCGACTTTCGGGATAAATACATGGCGGGAGATAAAAGAACACCGGAAGGGAATTTTAAAATTATTCTTAAGAGAAATAATACCAAATGGAAATACGAACTTTTATTGAATTATCCCAACCCGGAAAGTTATAAGAAATTCGACGAGAGAAAAGCAGAAGGACTTATTCCGGGAAACGCAAGTATTGGCGGTGGAATAGCGATACATGCCACACGGCCACAGGAAGAATGGACCGTGGATTACTACCAAAACTGGACCGATGGATGCATCTCTTTGAAATACCATGAAGCTGCAGATTTGTATAGTTATATTCCTGTCGGGACGCCGGTAACTATTGAAAAATAGTTTATTGAATCCTTAAAATTCTTATAAAAATTTTACTTTAAACTCCGCGATGTCTTTTAGGTTTTTAAATTCTTTATCTCCTGTAATTAACGGTGCATTTAAATGTAAAGAAAGTGCAGCAGCGTGAGCATCTGCATATGAAAGTTTATGTGTTGCTTTTATTGTTGCTGCTGCAAAAGTTAATTGCAGATCTGGTTCAATTATAGTCATTTCAAATTGTAGCATTTTTTCCAGGCAAGTTTCTGCCGTGGTTTTTCCATGTTTTCTCCAAATCGAATAATAGATTTCTCCTGCATTAAAAGAACAAATAAAAAGTTTTACTTTTTTATTAAGGGCTTCAATTAAAAGCTTTTCTACTTGACTGGCGCCTTTTTCGTTTCTAAAAAAAGCAACTAAAGCAAAACCATCTAAAACAAAGGATTCCATTATTTCTTTCGTTTTATTTTTTCTCCTCTTTTGTAAAGAACCTCCGGATCATTCAACATACTTAATTTTCTTTCTTCCAACTCATTTTCTTCATTTTTATATTCCCTCCACCATTGCGACATGGGCTCTTCACCCTTTTTCTTTGCAATGATTCCTTTAGCTTTTGTGATAAAATCCGAATTAATATGCTTTAAAAAAATCCCTGTTTCAGTTTCTTCAAAATAAACTTTCGTTCCCGGCTTTAGTTTATATTTTTCCCTAATGATTTTAGGAATTACTATTTGCCCTTTTGTAGTTATTACACTTGATTCCATAATAAATGTATTCTTACAAATATAAAAAAGTAAGACGAAGAAAAAAAGTAAGAAAAATTACACATTGAGATTTTACAAAACCGTATTCTGAACCAATTCACTTTTGCCAGGATAGTCAGTATTAAAGTGCAATCCACGGCTTTCTTGCCTGAATTCAGCGCTTTTTACAATCAAATATCCGACAGTAATCAGGTTTCTCAATTCACAAAGTTGCGGCGAAACAGAGGTTGCCTGGTATAATTTTTCCGTCTCCATATGAAGAAGATCCAGTCTTTTCATCGCTCTTTCCAATCTTACATTTGTTCTTACAATTCCCACATAATCCGTCATCAATAACTGCAATTCTTTAAGGCTTTGTGTAATAAGAATCATTTCTTTCGGAGCGTTCGTTCCTTTTGCATTCCAGTCAGGAATAACTTCATTAAATTCAACGGAATTAATTTGTTTAACAGAATCGAAATAACAACGGTGAGCAAAAACCATCGCTTCCAAAAGCGAATTGCTTGCGAGCCTGTTGGCACCATGCAAACCTGTGCTGGCGCATTCGCCGCAAGCATACAGATTTTTAATTGAACTTCTTCCCCAAACATCAGTTTTTATTCCACCGCAACTGTAATGAGCAGCAGGCGCCACTGGAATGAATTGTTTCGAAACATCAATTCCGATTGATTTGCATTTTTCATAAATATTTGGAAAATGATGCAAGAACTTTTGCATGTCCATTTTTGTACAATCTAAAAAAACATATTCTGTTCCGTTGATTTTCATTTCATGATCGATAGCTCTTGCAACAATATCACGCGGAGCAAGATCTTTTCTTTCATCATAGTTTTCCATAAATGCTTCCCCATTAACATTTCGCAAAATACCGCCATCGCCACGCACCGCTTCCGTAATCAAAAATGCCTGTCCGCTTTTTCCTGCTTCGTATAAAGCGGTGGGATGAAACTGGATGAATTCCATATTTTCAATTCTTCCTTTTGCCCTGTAAGTCATTGCAACTCCATCTCCCGTGGCTATTGAAGGATTTGTAGTGGTACGATAAACCTGTCCATTTCCGCCGGTTGCAAGCAAAGTGATTTTAGAAATAATTTTTTCAATTTTATTATTGTGCAGGTTGAGAACATACACACCAAAACATTCAATGTCGGGAGTTGATTTTGTAACGAGATAACCAAGATGATGCTGGGTGATAATATCAATTACAAAACAATGATTGATTAAGTTAATATTGCTTTGCTCAGCAATTTCCGAAAGCAAAGTGTCTTCAATTTCTTTACCGGTAACATCTTTATGATGAAGAATTCGAAATTCACTATGGCCACCTTCCTTTCCTAAAGCATATTCACCGGAAGTATCTTTGTCAAAATCGGCGCCCCAGTTGATTATTTCCCTAATTCTTTCAACACCTTCTTTTACGACGATCTCAACTACTTCACGGTTACACAAACCATCTCCTGCAATCAAGGTATCTTCAATGTGCTTTTCAAAACTGTCTTTTGCAAAATCTGTAACACCTGCGACGCCGCCCTGGGCGTACTTTGTATTCGTTTCTTCGCTTTCAGTTTTGGTAAGAATAGTAATATTTTTATCCGGGCAATCCCGGGCTACTTTTAAGGCGTATGTGAGACCGGCAATGCCACTGCCGATAACTAAAAAATCTGTTTTCATTTATTTATTTTAAGATGTTTTTCAAAATCTGCTGATGCAAAAAAACGCGCTTTTTTGCCACTTGCTTTTGATAATAAGATACCTTTTTTAACCATACCGGTTAAATCATTTCGTGCCGTTTGATTACTTACACTAAATCTTTGCTCAACTTCTTTTACTGTAAAGTATTCCGTTTTATCATTTAGAATATCTTTTATGAGAACTATTTGTCTTTCATTAAAATCAGTATTTTTTATAAGAGATAATACCTGTTTTTTTTCTTCAGCTTTTTTTTGAATGTACAATTTTAACTCGTCAAGTGCTGTGCTTATGCATTTGATATTATATAAAATGAAGTAGGTTAAATCATTCTCATCATATTCAGTATATAAATAAGCTCTTGCGTATTTAGCTTTACCTTTTAATATGATTCTTGATACAGACATATACTCTATCAGCCAATAACCTTTCCTGATTAAATACCAATAAAATATAGCCCTGGCAGTTCTTCCATTACCGTCAACGAATGGATGAATATAGCCAATTAAAAAATGGAGAATAATACCTTTAATTATTGGATGAATAAAAACGTGGTTATCTTTTTCGTCATTTGCAAAATCACAAAAATCATTAATGAGCGGAATTAAATATTTTTGTTGAGGTGGGATATAAAATATTTCATTTGCTTCGTCATATATTTTTATTTCATCATTCCTTCTTACCCTTCCTTCATCGTCTTTATTGTCTAACGTGTCTTCAGTTATTATTTGATGAATTTTTAGTAACAAATCAGAACTCATTTCAACATCTTTGTTGTTTACTATCCACCTCATGGTGTTATAGTTATTTGAAATCATCTGCTCTGATTTATTTTTAGGCCGTTGATTTTTTTCCAACATTTCTTTTGCCACTTTTCTGGTAGTAACTGCACCTTCAATTTGGCTCGATGCTATGGCTTCTTCCATAATCGAGTTTACCAGGTATCGGTCTTTATCCTGCGCCGGAATCAAATTCTCACTTTGTAAGCTTCCTCCTAAATTCAAATCCAGTTTATGAAGATATTTTTGTATTACTGAAGGGGTATTAAAATGAAAGATAAATCCCGGAATGTTTGAGAATTGGATTTGCTTTTGTCCTCTTCTATGAGATTTTGCACAACTCCATATTTTTTGCGAATCTATATTCCAGGTTTTTGATTTATACTTCCATTCTTCCCAATACGGATATTCTGTATCTTCTATTTTAAAAAAATCACTGAACTTTCTTATTCTTATTAATTCCTCCATAATCTCAGAATAAGTTGGAATTTCTTTAACCAATGGCGGTTTTTCCGGCTTTTTCATAATTACTCCTAATTTTTGCAAATTTAGGAGCAAAACACAAAACCTCCTAATTTTTCAAAAATTAGGAGGTTTTAGGAATAATATAAATTATCTGTAAAAATATAAAAACGTCTTATTTGTAGCTTTACTGAAAATATATTACACAGAAAGCACTAATTCCGGCTCAACCCAGGCATCATTTTCTTTTAGTAAATTAACCAGTTCTTCTACAGCAATGGCTTCGGGCACATTTCTTTTTATTACTTCTTTTCCTTTGTACAACGTAATTTTCCCCGGCCCGCTGCCGACGTAACCAAAATCTGCATCAGCCATTTCTCCCGGCCCGTTTACGATGCAGCCCATTATTGCAATTTTTAATCCTTTTAAATGATGAGTAACTGCACGCACTTTTGCAGTAGTTTCCTGTAAATCAAACAATGTTCTGCCGCAGGAAGGGCAACTTATAAATTCTGTTTTTGAAATTCTGGTTCGTGTTGCCTGTAAAATGCCGAAAGCAATAGAATTAATTAATTTGTAATCGGGAATTTTGTTTTTATCAAGGTAATGATCGCTTAATAAAATTCCATTTCCAAAACCGTCAATCAACAAAGCACCGGTTTCAATGGCAAAGTGAATGAGGCTTTCATCCATGGTTTCTTTTTCGCTGTCGCAAATGATGATTGCAGGATTTTTGATTTCTCTCTCGTTGAGTTCAACAAACATCCTGCGGATACTTTGAACTGCATTTCTATTTTCAGTCCTTAAGCATATAACAGATGTAATGTCATTTTTTATTTTTTCAAAGAATTTTTCTTTATCAAATCCAGTGGTATTTTTTGAATAGCAATCAAGAGTTACAAAATTTATTGAAGAAGATTTTTCGATTGAATCATCCAAATATTGTTGAATATCGATTATGGGAAAATATTTTGTTTTGTTAGCGTTCGATTTCCATAAATCATAACTATAAATCAGTTTCAAGGTTCCCGGCAAGGCAAAATTAATTTCATTTTCTCCACAGAAAATATAATCGGCCGCCATATCGCTGATATTCCATTTGTCGGTATCGGCATTGTATTTATAGCCAATATCCTTTAAATCTTCACGAAGGATTTTATTCTTTTTATGAAAATCTGCCACAACAACAGGAACATTTTCTGCACCGATATTTTGAATTGCAAAAGAATTTCGTATAACCATTGACGCCAGGTTTGGAAACAATTTTGAAATATTTTTAACGGGCGGAACATTTGAATATTCCCCATTTCCATTGCTATACCTCTTTACGATGTTTTTGCAAACAGGCAATTCAAATTCTGAATCTTCAGTCAGTGAAACGCGAATTGTGTCGCCAATTCCATCTTCCAGTAAAGTGCCAATTCCAATTGCGGATTTTATTCTTCCATCTTCCCCATCGCCTGCTTCTGTAACGCCCAAATGGAGCGGATAGCAATGGCCCAGTTCGTTTTCCATATGCTCGATCAAAAGCCGGTAAGCCTGCACCATCACTTTAGGATTGCTGCTTTTCATGCTTAAAACGATGTTATAATAATTTTCACTTTCTGCAATCCTTAAAAATTCCATTGCACTTTCTACCATTCCAACAGGCGTATCACCATAGCGGCTCATAATCCTGTCGCTTAACGAACCATGATTGGTTCCAATACGCATCGCCGTTCCATATTCTTTACAGATCTTTATTAGCGGCGTAAAGCGGCTTCTTATTCTTTCAATTTCTTCTTCGTAATCTGCATCAGAATATTCAATCAGTTCAAACTTTTTCTTGTCAACATAATTACCGGGATTTACCCTGACTTTTTCAACAATTCTCGCCGCAATTTCTGCTGCGTTTGGTGTAAAATGAATATCAGCTACTAACGGTGTAGTGTACCCGCGTTTGCGTAATTCATTTTTGATATTCAATAAATTTTCTGCATCCTTTTTTGAAGGCGCTGTAATGCGAACCATTTCGGCTCCTGCTTCAATGCAACGAATGCTTTGTTCAACTGTTGCTTGGGTATTCATCGTATCAGTCGTGGTCATTGTCTGAATGCGAATAGGATTGTAATTTCCGATCAATAAATCACCAACTTTTACTTCCAATGTTTTCAGCCTTTTATATTGCGTCAGCGATTCTGCAAAAAGTTCCATGATTTGTTTTAATTATTGAGTTGCAAAAATACAACCTTAATCAGTTAATTAGCGGATTAGTCAATTAACATCACCAATCCTTTTCAGGACTGTTGGGTGCAGGCGCGCCCTTTATTTTATGCATTTTATCCTGTAGTCGTTTTTCATTTTCCAGCAATGATTTTAATTTTTCTTCAGCATCCTGCTTTGACAACTTTGATGGAGAAGGTTTGGGTTGATTGTTTTTTTGCTGGTTATTTTGAGGCTGATTTTTCGGTTGTTGTTTCTTTTGGTTTTTATTTTTATCCTTATTTTTTTGTTGCTGCTGTTGTTGCTTTTTTTGTTCTTTTAAAGCGCGTTGCAAATTCTGCCTGGCGTCTTCATCATTTGGATTTAATATCAAAGCATTTTCATATGCGCGGATACATTCCGGAAGTTTTTTTGCTGCCTGCAACGCAACGCCTTTATTGTAAAACGCTTTTTGTTTTACTGAATTATCCTTTGTATTTGCAATCGCATTATCATAAGATTTTACAGCTTCTTGCGTATTGTTTTTTTTATATAAAGCGTTTCCTAAATTGTAGCTGGCGGTAACATTGCTATCCGGGTTTTTTAAAGCTTCCTGGTAGGCATTCTGTGCTGCATTATAATTGTTTTCTTTATAAGCTTTGTTTCCTTTTATAATTGCGTCTTTACCGCTTTGAGCGAAGGAAGAAAGACTGAAGCACATGAATAAAAAAACAGCCGCAGCGCTTTTAATTTTACTTCTTTTTTTCTCGGACATAAAAAATTCAATCAATAATAAAAGAAGAGCCGCTCCTAAAAAGTACTGAAAATATTGTTTAAACGAAATGTAAAGGCTATCGCTGGTGCTGGTTTCTGTCCCGATGTTGGCAAGTTGGTGTTTGATGTTTGAGGCAACAGCATCTGTGTTGGTATATAATTGGTAAATCCCATTTCCTGCTTTCGCGATTTCACTCAATTCTTTTTCATTCAATTTAGAAATTACCGTTTCGCCTTTGTCATCTTTTTTATATTGCCCGGTAGATGGATCCAGTATTGGAGCGCCCTGGGGAGAACCGATCCCAATTGTATTTACCATAATTCCTTCTTTTCCCAGATCTTTTGCCTCTTTGATCGCATCATTGTCATGATCTTCGCCATCACTTATCAACAGTACTGATTTAAAAGTTTTCTCTTTTGGATTAAACGCGGCATCGCACATTTTCAATGCGTCACTTATTACCGTTCCCTGTGTGGGCACATCATCGGGTGAAGCCGAAGCTAAATACATTTTTGCCGCTTCATGATCAACCGTTAAAGGCATTTGCAAATAAGCACGGCCTGCAAAAACTACCAAACCAATTTTGTCATCAGACGAATTATCAATGATGGTTGAGATCAGTTGTTTGGCGCGTTCAAGCCTGCTTGGTTTTATGTCCTGTGCAAGCATACTTTTACTTACATCCAGCGCAATCATCAGGTCTGTGCCTTTTCGGTTTATCTTTTGATTACCGTTTGGCATTACCAAGACCGGCAATAGCAAATACACACAGCGTAAATGCGATTACAATTAAAATAAATTTTGTTAGAAATTTTTTTGAAGAATAGTCAGAGGTTAATTCTTCAACCAACGCGGGATCACCAATCTTCTTTCTTGTTCTTTTCTTCCATTTCACGAGTTGCAGATAGAACAGGATCATCAACGGTACAGCAGCTAATGCAATAAAATATTCTATGTATTGAAAATGGAGCATCTATAGCTGCTAAATTAAAAATGAAAATGTGATTCAATTGTCGGTTTACTGTTAAATTGTTGTTTATCTAACGGATACGATTGAACTATTTAACAATTTGGGTATCTTATTTTTCTCCTTTAAAAAATCCAAGTTCTTTTAATACTGCTTTGGAAATATTTATTGCGGTCGTTTTTACATCCATAGATTTGTCAGGCGTTTTTATCAATGTGACGAAGAAATAAATATGCCTGTTTTCTTCTATCCAGCCTAAATTCCATGCAAGGTGTTGATATTTTTCATCTGTCGCTGTGCCTGTCGTGTAACTTAACTTATAAAGTGAATCATCTTTCTGCAACATCATATTGGCTACCATTTCCTGTGCGTATTTTTGAAAAGGCAATTGTTCAAAATATAATTTGCTTAACAGCCCCAATTGCTCGTCAGCAGATATTTTTAGATCATTATTCAATAAACCAGAACCTGCTGAACTATTGATTTTCTTTGTTGCCATATCCTATAGAATCAAGCCAAAATTTCAAAGTGTCTTTTCCGATTTCACCCGCCAGCGATTGAAAATAGGAAACATCTGAATTTCTGAATGCCTCTTTCAACGTGATGCCGGTTGCTGAACTATCATTGAGCAAAGTGGTATTTTCATTAATTATCTTTCCTGTTTGAATGCCAATTAATGTTTCAGGAATTTTAAAGGAAGTACCTGCAGAAACCCTTTGTGTATCGAGCTTCATGTTGTAAACAGTAATATTTCCCATTTGATTATTTAAAAGTGCAAAGCAGCCTTCCACATTTGAAGAATCAAAATATTTCTTCAGGCTGTTGTCAATCTTTGCATGGTTTAATGTGCATGAACTTAAAGAAAGAAATACAAATGAAACAAGTAAAAGCCGAAATTTTTTCATAAGAAGTAATTGGATATTTTTTGAGTTACATTATTTGGCGGTTTCAAAATGAGCGGCTGTTGCGGCAAGAGCCTCGTAAAAATCTTTTCCGTATTTACGGATCAGCGGTTCTTTTAAAAATTGGTAAACAGGTAATTTTAATTTTTTCCCAAGTGAACAAGCTGCAGCACAAAGATCTTCCCGCGGTTCATAATTTACCAATTCGCCTCTTTTTGTTTTTTTAATTCTTACCGGAAAAAGATGACAACTAATTGGCTTTTTCCATTTTATTTTTCCATCATTAAAAGCTTGTTCGATTGCACATTTTACAATTCCTTTCTCATCCACAATTCCATAAGCGCACATACCATTACTGATGGTAGGAGTTACCCAGCCAAATTCTTTATCATACACATATCTTCCTTCAGTTTCTATAATAATTTTTGCTTCTTCTGAAAGATAGGGTTGAACAGCATTATAAACTGCATTCATTTCCTTTAACTCGGCATTTTCAAGCGGAGCACCGGCATCGCCATCCACACAACAACCTCCTTTGCATTTTTCAAGATCGCAAACGAATTGTTCTTCAATTACTTGGTCGCTTACCAGGATATCATCTATTGCAATCATTCTGCAAAAATAGGATGATTAAGGTGACTTTTCAATTACCTCTGAGCTTTAGCTATAAGTTAAGACGATTAAATCTTACTGGCTTTAGGCAAAATGAAACTATTAATAAAAGTTTTAGTAGTGATTTATTTTACGGAATGAATAATGAAGAAAGACATTTAGCAAGAATCATTGCCTGCAGTTTTTAGTTGCGATTTAATAATAAAATTTAAATCGGCTTTAACTAAAAATAAAACGTCCCATTAATTGTTGCTTTACTGCAATTTTTTATTCCCTTTAATTATTCTCTAATGCGCCGGGTTTTTTGTGTGTGGCTTTTTGCCAAGGTCGTGCCAGTCACTTTCTTCTACATTTACATCATAATGTTTGGCTGCCTTTTTAATGTTCGCAAAAGCTTCATCACGATCGCTGTCTGATACGCCTTTCACCTGGTCGAAACGTGCCAGCGCATTTTGTACATGAGATGCATCAGTTAAAGGTTCTTTACGTTGTTTTGGAAAAGCGAAAACGCTGTCGGGAAGATCTTTTTCATCTTTACTGCTCACTTTTCCATGTTCAGTATGAGGTTTCCATGTTGTATGTGACATAGTATTGTGTTTTTTGGTTATAGTTTTTTCGCCCCAAAAAACCTGCCAGTCTGAAAACATTTTATTTAAGCCAAACCTCAGGGTAAAATTGTAACTACAGAAAAGCCCTTTATTGTGAAGTTTTTATTTTAACGAACCTGACGCATAGGAGAAAGGTTTGCGCGGACAGAACAAAAAGCAGATATGATGACGCCGGAACAAGAACGAACGGAAAGATTGGAAAAAATTAATAAGCAAGATGAAGGTGTAAGTTTATTCAATAAAAATGAATCGGTCAGACCCGGAGGCCACAGTTAGTTTCTGACCGGCTTACCGCTTTTCAAAACGCTTTGTAGCCTTTCCAAAGTTTTTTTCTGTCCACAAAGACTCAAAAAGGCTTCTCTTTCCAGATCGAGAAGATATTGTTCACTGACAAGTGTAGGTTCACTCAAATCGCCTCCACACATTACATAAGCCAGTTTTTTGGCAAGAAACACATCATATTCCGTAATATAATTTCCCCTGAACATTCCATTAATACCTGCATACAGCATTCCCAATCCTTCCCGGCCCAAAACCTTGATATCAGTACGTTGCAGTGGCTTTGTATAACCGGCATCATAAATATCAATTACACTTTCTTTCGCTTCGGCAATTCTCCTTGATTGGTTCATACTAATTTCGTCTTTCCCTTCTCTTAATATTCCCATTTCAAAAGCTTCTGCCGCAGAAGTAGAAACTTTTGCAGTTCCAATTGTGAAGAACCTGTTTTGCAAAGGAATGGTTGCAGGTTCATTATGCTGAATTGCATCAGATGCACGTAACGCAAATTCTTTTGTTCCGCCGCCCCCTGGAATCAATCCCACACCAAGTTCAACTAATCCGATATAACTTTCAGCAGCGGCCTGCACTTTATCAGCGTGCAAACAAATTTCACAGCCACCGCCTAAAGTCAGGCCATGCGGAGCCACCACGACGGGAATTGAAGAATAGCGCATCTTCATCGTAGTGTTCTGAAACAAACGAACGGCCATATCCAACTCTTCATATTCCTGTTCCGCTGCAAGCATAAAGATCATTCCTACATTCGCGCCTGCACTGAATTGCGCTGCTTCATTAGCAATCACTAATCCCTTAAATTTTTCTTCAGCGATAGAAACAGATTTATTCAATGCTTCCAAAACTTCACTACCAACGCTTCCCATTTTAGTGTTCCATGTCAGCCCAACTACTTCATCTCCTAAATCATACAAATTACAAGCGCTGTTTTTCCAAACGGTTTTTTCGGTAAGATCACTAAGGATAATACAAGCATCACCGCCGGGAAGTGGCAAATATTTTTTCGTACTAACGTCATAGTATAAACGCTTTGCGTTTTCCACTTTATAAAAAGAAGTATTCCCTTCAGTGAGAAAATCATTCACCCAACCGGCGACTTTGTAACCTTCTTTTTGCATCGCTTCCACCGTATCATTTACACCCAAAACATCCCATGTTTCAAAAGCACCGATCTCCCAGCCAAAGCCGGCTTTCATCGCATCATCAATACGGTAAATCTCTTCACTTATTTCAGGGATTCGATTCGATATGTAAGAAAAAAGACTATAATGAAATTGCCGGTAAAATTCGCCGGCCTTATCATTTCCATTAGATAAAGCTTTTATTCGTTGCTCAAGATCTTCGATTGGTTTTGATGTTTCAATCGTGGTAAATTTTGGCTTTTGTCTTGGCTCGTACTCAAATGTTTTTAAATTAAGAACAAGAATTTCTTTTTTCCCATCGGCCGATTTTGTCTTCTTAAAAAAACCCTGTCCTGTCTTATCTCCCAGCCATTTGTTCTCAACTATTTTCTGTAACCACGAAGGGATTTTAAACATTTCATTGGCTTCATCATTCGGACTATTTTCTTTTACACCTGCAGCCACTTTCACCAATGTATCAATGCCGACAACGTCAGCAGTTCGAAAGGTTGCGGATTTAGGACGTCCCATTATTGGTCCTGTCATTGCTTCAACTTCATCAATAGAAAGATCAAGTTTATCCATCAGGTGAAAAATAGACATAATGCTGAAAACGCCAATCCTGTTGGCAATAAAGGCCGGTGTGTCTTTGCATAAGACAGTGGTTTTCCCTAAAAACAAATCGCCATAATGCATTAAAAAATCAACAACACTCTGATTAGTAAATTCAGTAGGAATTATTTCAAGTAACCTTAAATATCTTGGTGGATTAAAGAAATGTGTTCCGCAAAAATGTTTTTTAAAATCATCACTCCTTCCTTCAGCCATCAAATGAATCGGGATTCCGGAAGTGTTGGAAGTAACGAGTGTTCCCGCTTTTCTAAATTTTTCTACCTGCTCAAATACCTGTTTTTTAATATCCAATCTTTCAACCACTACTTCAATTACCCAATCGCAAGAGGCGATATCTTTCATGTTATCATCAAAATTGCCGGTGGTAATATTTCTTAAATTCTCTTTTGAATAAAGAGGTGAAGGCGACGATTTTACCGCTGCCGCAATCGCTTCATTAACGATCCTGTTTTTGACGGAATTATTTTCAAGCGACAAGTTCTTTTTCTTTTCACTTTCGGTCAATTCTTTGGGGGCAATATCAAGCAACAAAACCTGCACGCCAATGCCTGCAAAAAGGCAGGCAATACGGCTTCCCATTACGCCGCTGCCCAATATCGCGACTTTATTGATGTTTCTTTTGTATAACATAGATTTTAGTTAGTTAAACAACTATTTAAAAATCTAAATTAAGCTATTTTTTGCAGGGATTAATTGATGGACTTGAATTGAAAGGCAGTGAACAAAGAAATTTTAAAGATTTATATTTTCTCAAGAAATTAAAATTAACTCACCCCGCTTCCGTTCTCAATTACATTTTCAGGTTTTACAAAATGCAATTTTCCCTCTTTATCTTCCGCCATTAAAATCATTCCGTTACTTTCTATTCCACGCATTTTTCGCGGAGCGAGATTGGCAACAACCACAACTTGTTTTCCGGTAATTTCTTCCGGTGAAAAATGTTGTGCTATGCCTGAAAGAATAATTCTTTTTTCAAAACCCAAATCAATTTCAAGTTTTAATAATTTATCTGCTTTTTCTACTTTTTCAGCAGAAATAATCGTTCCCACTTTCAGGTCAATTTTTGCAAAATCATCAAAAACGATTTCAGGTTTTAGTTTTGGAATATTTGGTTTATTATCTTCCATCTTTTCATTTTCATGTTTGTGCAAAGTTGCTTTTTCCGTAACTGCAGCGGCTTTTGCATTGTTTTCTAATTTATTAACCTGTGCTTTTACTTCTGCGTCTTCTATCTTCCTGAAAAGCAATTCAGGCGCCCTTAAAGAATAACCGACACTTAATAATTTCAGTTTTCCGCCATTTTCCCATTCCAGCATTTTCTCTACCACCTTCATCATATGCAACATTTTTTTAGCCGTAAAGGGAAGGAAAGGATTTATGAAAATGGCAAGATTAGCACACAATTGCAGACAAATATGTAAACAATTATCGATTGCCTGCTGCGCTTCTGTTGTCGGTTGCCCGTCATTTCCAACCTGTTTTGCAACTATCCACGGTTGCTTATCCTGCATGTATTTGTTTCCCTTTCTTGCCAGATCAATTATTTCAAAAAGCGCTTCACGAAACTTAAATTGCTCAATTAAACTTTCAACTTTATTTTTTGTAAGTGAAAATTCTTCAATAATATTTTTGTCAGCATCGTCTAATATTTCAGAATGTAGTGGGGGCACTTTGCCTTTGCATAATTTATGCATTAAGACAAAAGTGCGGTTCACAAAATTGCCAAAGATCGAAACGAGTTCGCTGTTATTCCTGTCCTGGAAATCTTTCCAGGTAAAATCGTTGTCTTTTGTTTCCGGCGCATTGGCACACAAAACATAACGCAACACATCTTGTTGACCCGGAAAATCTTTTAAATATTCATTAATCCAAACAGCCCAATTACGGCTGGTTGAAACTTTTTGCCCTTCAATATTTAAAAATTCATTGGCCGGAACATTTTCAGGTAACACAAAATCTTTGTGAGCTTCCAGCATTGAGGGAAAAATAATACAGTGAAAAACGATGTTATCCTTCCCGATAAAATGGACAAGCTTTGTGTCTTCACTACACCAGTAATCTTTCCATCTATCCGTTAGTTCTTTTGTAGCGGAAATATAACCGATAGGCGCATCAAACCAAACATACAACACTTTTCCTTCTGCATCAGGCAATGGAACTTTTACGCCCCAATTGCTGTCGCGCGTCATTGCGCGCGGCTGCAAACCTTTATCCAGCCAGCTTTTACACTGACCATACACATTATTTTTCCATTCTTTATGATCTTCGAGTATCCATTGCCGTAAGAAGTTTTCATAATCCTGCAAAGGGAAATACCAATGCTTCGTTTTCTTTTTAACCGGAACGGCATCGCTCAAAACACTTCGTGGATTGATCAATTGTTCCGGACTTAATGAGGTGCCACAATTTTCACATTGATCGCCATACGCATTAGAATTGCCACATACAGGACAAGTACCGACAATGTACCTGTCGGCTAAAAACATTTGTTTTTCTTCATCAAAATATTGCTCTGATTCTCTTTCTTCAAACAAACCTTTGTTGTATAGATTCAGGAAAAAATCCTGCGCGGTTTTATGATGAACTTCATTAGAAGTGCGTGAATAAATATCAAATGAAATGCCCATCTGCTCAAAGCTGTCTTTGATGATTGCATGATATTTGTCCACAATTTCTTTTGGCGAAACACCTTCTTTCATCGCGCGGATTGTAATAGGGACGCCATGCTCATCACTGCCCGAAACAAATTTAACATCCAGCTTTTTAGCTCTTAAATAACGCGCATAAATATCTGCCGGCAAATAAACTCCTGCCATGTGCCCGATATGAACAGGCCCGTTGGCATAAGGCAGCGCCGCCGTAAGCATATATCTTTTAAATTCTTTCATGTCTTATTTTCCAAATTGAATTTGCAAAAATACCGCAAAGCAATGCAATGGCAAAAGAAACAAAAGCAGCCAGCCGTTAGAAATGACTAAAGCGAAGAATTATAGGTTCTCTTTATGTTTTATCTTTATTCCAATTGTCAGCCAAAAAAACCATGTAAGGTTAGTAAAGGAGGCAATGGCTAAATGAAACCACGTGGCAAGAACGGAACAAAAATACAATTGGCTGTTGTTTAACTTAGAAAGAGAAGCTTATGTAAACTTCTAATTAATTATTTATGAATCGAAAAAGTTTCTTGTCTTCGATAATTCCTCTGGTTTCTGTTGCGACTGCGTTTGGAGAAAAGACATCGTTGGAAAAGTCTGCGGGTTTAAAAAAATTCCAGCTTATTTAAAAAAGGGTGATACGATAGGAATTACCTGCCCTTCCGGATATATCAGTGTTGAAGAATGTGAAGTTGCAATAAATAAAATGCAGGAATGGGGATTTAATATTCGTGTAGGCAACACCGTTGGATTAAAGGATTTTTCTATGGCGGGAACAGATGAAGAAAGAGCTAAAGACTTGCAACAAATGCTGGATGATAACTCGATAAAAGCGATAATGTTCGGAAGAGGAGGCTACGGTGCAGTGCGGATTATTGACAAGATAAACTTTTCGCGATTTGTAAAAAAACCAAAATGGATTATCGGTTTTAGCGATGCTACTGTTTTTCATTCCCATATTAACAGCAGGTATGGAATTGGTACCATTCATTCAAAAATGTGCAACAGTTTTCCTGACGATTTTTCTACTGCGGCTCCAGAACAGGTTGCCTCTATTGATTCCATCCGGCAATGTCTTACCGGCGAAAAAATGAAATACGTGCGGCCTGTAAATTGTGAAAACCGGAATGGCGTCGGCACAGGCTCTTTGGTCGGTGGAAATTTATCTATTATTGAAATGCTGGATGGAAGTGTTTCCCAACTGGAAACGGAAGGAAAAATTCTCTTTATAGAAGATGTTGGTGAATATCGGTATAAGATCGATGGAATGCTTTGGAATTTAAAACGCAGTAAAAGGCTGGAGAAATTAAAAGGGTTGATCATTGGTGAATTCAGGATAAAACCGGATGATCCGGGCGAAGATTTCGGAAGATCGCTGCAGGAAATGGTAATGGAAAAAGTGCAGGATTATAATTACCCGGTTTGTTTTGATTTTCCTGTCGGGCATGTTAAAGAAAATTACGCACTGAAATGCGGATTGAAACATAAGTTGACAATTTCGGACGCCGGTTCAATTCTCGAATGCATTGGTTAATTGTTTTATTGTTTACATTGTTTGATTATAATATTCCATGATTACAATACCACCATATTTAAAACCCGGCGATACGATAGGAATTGTTTGTCCCGCCGGTTATATGCCTTTTGAAAAAGCACAAATTTGTATTGAAACCCTTACTGCATGGGGATTTGAAGTGGTTACCGGCAAAACATTAGGGAATCAGTTTCATTATTTTTCTGGTACGGACGAAGAAAGATTACATGACCTGCAACAGATGCTTGATGATAAAAATATTGATGCGATTCTTTGCGGCAGAGGTGGTTACGGAATGGGAAGGATTATTGATCAACTTAATTTTTCAAAATTTGTTAAGCGTCCAAAATGGATAATCGGGTTTAGCGATATTACCGTGTTGCATTGCCATTTATTTTCCAATTTTAAAATTGCTTCTTTGCATGCGCCAATGGCCGCTGCTTTTAATGATGGTGAATTTAAAAATCAATATATTGAAAGCCTGCACAATGCTTTGCTGGGCAAAAAAGCTGATTATATGACCACTGGTAATTCTTTTGACCAGGAAGGAACAGCAAATGGCATTTTAGTGGGAGGAAATTTATCGCTCCTTATAAACATGATCGGCACTGCTTCGGACATCAAAACAAAAAACAGGATTTTATTTATTGAGGAAGTTGGTGAATATATTTATTCGGTTGACCGGATGATGTATCAATTAAAACGAAGTGGAAAATTAGAAAATTTGAAAGGGCTTATTATAGGAAAGTTTTCTGAAATGAAGGATACCACCATTCCTTTTGGGAAAACGGTTGAAGAGGCGATAAAGGAGTTAGTGAAAGATTATAATTTCCCGGTTTGTTTCAATTTCCCTGTCAGTCACGAAAAAGAAAATTACGCGTTGAAAATTGGCGTTAAATATAAACTGAAAGTGCAGCGTGGAAAAGTTGAATTAAAAGAAGTGCAATAACGGTAAACAAATAAATAGGCAGAATTTTTATTTTTCGGTTGCAACGGTCAGCTAAAATTGGTTGTCATAATATAAAGAATAAAAAAACGTTTTCATTATTACTTCTGAATTATGAGACTTTACCATAACATCCTTTGCTTATTTTTCGTCAGTTTATTCTCTGGCAACGCAAATGCTCAATCTTCTGTTTCTTTGTGTACCGGCATTTCAAAGGATATCAACAACAGCATTTCATTGTATCAAATTCCTTTTTCATTAGTTTGGAAACCATTCAGAAATATAAAATCTCCACTTTTTTTAGAGTTTGATTATGATCTGCCATTAGGAAGTAAGAGTACGGGCAACGCTTATACTTTAAATCCGGATTTAACCCAGGAAGTTACCCTCCAGGAAAAAATTATGCCTTATGTTTTTACTGCCTCTATCGGTTTCAGGATTCACCTGTTTACAACAAAAAAGGATAACATCTTTTATATAAACTTTGTACCGTTTGCTATTTGCCAACAAACGATAAAGGTTTCTTATAAAAACTATGATAAAGAAAATTACGAGGTATTAAATCCTGATGTAAATTCTGATAACGGAGGACTGGTGATGTCTATGGCGCCTGTTTATTATTTTCATAAAGCAAAAAGGGATATGATGTTGATGCTCCATTTGCAAACACCTTTATTAAAGCCTAACAGAGATTATAAATTGTCCTACGATTACATGGCTCCTATGCAACTAACCTTTGGCTATAATTTTTATTACAACAGAAAATGAAAAAGAAATTTAAATCAATCCTGGTATGCTTCACGATTCTTTTAATTGGCTGCGGAAAAAGAAATTTTTTTCCTGATGAAGATGATCCGGGTTTGAGCCGCTTAACTTCACGGGGATATAATGTAGCGACAATGTATATCAACAACGTTCCTTATATCAATCCCTACAAAAAACCTCTGTTTGGAATTGTTAATCTTGGTCCTACTATAAATTTGATTTCTACCAGCAGTACATATGACACACTCAATATATCATGGCGAATTGAAATCAACGATAGCACAAATTCTAACAACGATCCGTATTACTCTCTTTCTATTTCAATGCCAGTGCGAAAAGGTTTTACCGCGCACGATTTCCTTGCACTGAACGGACAAAGATTTGCATCCGACAGCGACGCAATACTTTTAAATTCCTTTAATAATGCTCCTAATGCTTTATCCGGCAAAGCAAACATCTACTTTATAAACATCGCATATACAGATTCTTCAGCCACCACCTCAAGGAGCTACGCTTTTTCTGGTTTATTTAATGGAAATATTGGCGATAGCATTCTGATCACCAAAGGAAGGTTCGATTTTAAAATTGATGCAAACAAAGTGAGCTTTTGATTTTTTAAAACCAGTAAACAAAGAAAAAAAGGAAATTTTTATTTTCATTTACAAACTCAAAACAGAATCGAGCTTTGATTGAAAAAGTGGAAATGAAGCAAGGTTGTTATGATCTCCTCCTTCTATCGTGATAAATTCATCTCGCTGTTTTAAATCCTTCTTTAATTTTGCGGCATTGGAAAGTGGAATAACCTTGTCATCTGTTCCATGGAAAATAGTAACCGGCGCTTTTACCTCCTTCAGGTTTTCGCCAACAGGAAAATCAAAGTGAGACATTCTTTTTACCGGATAAATTGGCGCATAATGACTGTACAAACTGGGAATACTGTAAAAAGGCGTTTCTAAAATCAATCTTTTGCATTCATAATTGGCAGCAATATGCGACGCCACGCCTGAACCTAACGACTTGCCATATACGATAATACTATCAGCAGAAAATTTTGAATGTGCCAATTTATAAACTTCTTTAGCCTGTTTGTAAAAATTTTCTTCTGTTAATTTGCCGGTGGTTTTACCGTAACCCGGATAATCAGGCATCCACACTTCATAACCATGTTTGGTAAAATTCGTTGCGTGTTTTGCATAGCGTGTTACATTATCAGAATTTCCGTGAAAATAAATGACAACACCTTTTGGAATAGAATCATTAGGGAAGAATTGGATTAAATTCAAATTTTCAGTTTCGGTCATAGGAATATTTACTTCCTTAAAAGGTATATCAAAGCGGAACTGAAAATCTTTTGGTAAAGCCTTTGGATGGAATAATAATTTTTCCTGCAAGTGGTATAAAGCTATTCCAACAGAACAATAAATAAGCGTAAAAACTATTGTGATCCTGTAAATTTTTCTTCGTGTTGAAACCTTTGTCTTTTCTGTTGTTCTCTTCATATACATTAAAACAGAAAATCAAATTATTTCTTTGTTTACTGTTCTGAATTCGTAATTTTTAATTTTATTAATCAACCTTCTTCTTCATCCATGAAAATCCTGTCCAATTTTAATTTACGAACAGGTGCAACAATAAGCGGAAATTTCTCAACGGTAACATTACTTTGTTCAAGCCCAAATCCTCTTTCTTCACTAAGGCTTATTTTTTTGATCCAGAAATATAATCGCATAATCATTTTTTCAAATAACGGTAATTCATTATCCTGAGACAAGAATTTTTCCATTACGATAAACTGAAAATCTCCAACAACATTATTTTTTTGCAGGCTTTCATACCTACTCGTAATATTCACTTCTTTATTGGCCACCATATCCAAAACCACTTTTTTGAACATCAGGTTGATCCGTGGTTCCATTCTAAAACCCAACCTGAATTCCACGCGGATGACTTCATTGGGCACAATCGCATCCACTGTATATTCTGCAGTGTATGGATCATCCTGCGTATCTACATGGACAAACCAATAAATGTCGGCCCGCTTCGGTTTCCTGTTCAGAATAGAATAAATAATCTTGTGCTCAATCTCTTTCGGGTTATTGGCGCTGGTTAAATACACCAAATGAGTTGCATATTTAGGAATACTCATGTCGTTGCTGAGTTCCTGTATCGTTGGCAAATATTGATCAAGCCGCACAAATTCTACATAACGATTTTTAATTTTCCTTGCCCTGTACCATACATACATGATGGTAAACAATCCACCGCCTACAATCAAAGTAACAAAACCGCCATGTGGAAATTTATCCAGGTTTGCAGTTAAAAATCCAAATTCAATAGTAAGATAAACAAGCAGGTATAAATAAATCCATACCTTTTTAGTTCGCTGGGAAACAAGGAAATTGGCAAATAATAATGAAGTGGCTATCATTGTAAGCGTAATCGCAAGGCCGTAAGCACCTTCCATATTGGAAGAAGTTTTGAAGTATAAAGTGATACCAATGCAACCAACAAAAAGCATTGTATTTATCCCTGGAACAAATAACTGGCCTCTTTCTTCCGTAGGATAATTGATCTTCATTTTGGGCCATAAATTCAATCGCATACTTTCACTTATTAATGTAAAAGAACCGCTGATTAAAGCCTGGCTGGCAATAATAGCCGCTACGGTTGCAATAAAAATTCCAAAGATCAAAAACCAATGTGGCATCACTCCATAAAAGGGATTGAAGCCGTTGTCAATCATGGCTTTTGTTTTAGTTTGGCCGTCGAAATTGGCAAGAACCCATGCACCCTGTCCGAGATAATTGGTAATTAGGGCTGTCTTCACAAAAATCCATGACATCCTGATATTCCCCCGTCCACAATGGCCCAGATCGCTGTATAAAGCTTCCGCCCCGGTGGTTGCGAGAAATACGGCACCTAAAATCCAAAACCCTTTTGGATAAACGGTAAGAAGTTTTATGGCATAATAAGGATTAAATGCTTTTATGATCGCCCAATCAGCAGAAAGATGTGTCAGTCCCAAAATAAAAAGTGTACTAAACCACACCAACATGATCGGCCCAAACATTTTTCCAATGGAAGCGGTGCCAAACTGCTGTGTAAAAAAGAGAGCGGATAAAATAGCGATAACAATATAAATAACAATAGCCTGCGGAATTTCATTAAGAAATGGAAGTTGCTTCAATCCCTCAATAGCTGAAGTAACAGAGATGGTTGGAGTGATCATTCCATCGGCTATCAAAGCAGCGCCACCAATCATTGCAGGATAAACCAGCCATTTCCTTTGTCTTCGCACCAGGGCATACAAAGAGAAAATGCCTCCTTCACCATTGTTATCGGCTTTTAAAGTAAGAATAACATACTTGATAGTTGTCTGGAGAGTAAGCGTCCAGATGATACATGACAAACCGCCAAGAATCAAGTCAGGGGAAATAATTTTATCAGAGATTATAGCTTTTACAACATACAGAGGTGACGTACCAATATCGCCATAAATAATTCCTAACGCGATAAGTAACCCGGCGGCACTTACTTTATTAATATTTTTCTGCACACTTTAATTTTAATATGCTTCCGCAAATCAATTTCCTCACAGTTCTTCATTTCATGAATAATTTTGCAAATGTAGAATGAAACGTTTTATTGACCATCAAATTATATCTTTTGAAATTTAAGACCATTAAATTCATGAATTTCAAAATATGATAGTTAATTGAGCCTTTTTATATTAATAATTTTAATGGGAGGCGTAAAGTTGGTTTCAAATTCCGGCTGTTGATGAATTTGTTTTACATACTTCATTCCGCTGATTACTTTGCCAAAAGTGGCGTAGCCTTTTTTATCCGGGCTGGCATCACCGCCATAATCGTAGTCCGGTTCATCATCAAGGCAAATAAAAAATTCAGTGTTTCCTGAATTTTCGGCTTCTGCCCTTGCTAATGAAATCACGCCGGCCTTGTGAAGAATGCCGGTTTGCCTGGTGGTTTCCAATGGAATTCCAGGAAGTTTTTGCTGCAATTTCAGTTTAGTTTGCCAAAGGCCTCCCTGTATAAGATTGGTTTTGGCCGCGTTCATTGACTCATCATCCTTAGTTAAGATACGGTAAAAAGAAGTGTTTTTAAAATACCCCGAATCAACAAAAGCTAGAAAACCTTTAACCGTTTCAGGTGCTTTTTTGGGGTATAATTCTACAATAATATCCCCAAAATAGGTTTGTATATCGATTGTTGGATGATCGTATTTTTTCGGCTGGTTGTTACAACCGGAAACGAGAATTAAGATTAGTATTAAAAAAAAGTTCAGTGTTTTTGACATCATGAATTACTTCTTTCAGCTATTGTTTTTAAAAAAGAGATAAAGGATGAAGTTAAAAAAGATAAGTTCAGTAAATCAACTTTTATTGATATTTTCTATTTAGCAATTTAAAATTTCGATTAGCAGTAAACAAAGGAATTTCTACAATTCCTTTGTTGCTTAAAAAATTATTGAAGCGACTTATTTCTTGATAAATTCCTTTTTTCTAAAACGCAAGGCGCTCCAATCATCATCAATAGAAACGGCTCTTACAGTATCCAACCCAATTTTTCTTAAACTGTCCCAGCCGCTGTCACGGTTAATTTCAACTTTATATTTTTTAGAAGTTTTTTTAGGATAGGCAAACCAGATCACCTGGTCGCCTTCTAATTTCTTTTGCAGAGCAGCAGCAATGGTTTCAATCTCCTTTTTTGTTTTTACAAATGTGATAACGAAATCAGCGTTTTTACAATCACTCAAACTTTCGTTAATGCTTGTTTCTGTTTTCATCACTACAATTTCCTGGTCAAATTCTGCCGGAGCATTTATGATGCAAATTTCTTTTTGGCCTTTAAAATTGAGCTTTTTAAATAAAGGAGTCATTGAATTTATTTTATAAATATTTTCGGATATAAAAGGCGTTTGCCTTCTCAAACTTACTTCAATTTCTCGTTAAGAAAGTTGGGATATTTAAATAAAAACCCCCGGCTAACTTTACAGTCTCCGGGGAAAGTAAACATTACAATAGTACACACAACAATATTTTCAGGTATAAGGTATCAGATATTAGGTTAAGACGAATTTAATTTCTAAACCATCTCAACTCTCTAAACCATCAAACCTATAAATGGGCAGCCCTATTAAATTAATCCGGATTTTCGCCATCCAGAAAAGTATTAATGGTGCTTATTTCGGCTTTATTATTTTCATCAGATCTAACGGTATAATTGCTGTAGAAGCTTTCTACATCAGCAATCGAATTTTGCAATTCCGTGTTGCGGCGAAGGTATGCCGGAACAGACTCAAACTCATTGTTAGGATCCGCAGCGTTTACATTAAAGGATAAATTCCTCAGTTTCGCAATGCGATCCATAGCCCGGCGCTTTAGTTCTTCTGCTTCGTCCGCCATCGGCGGTTCCTCAACAGTCGACATCATGATAGGCTTCGTTTGGTGTACTTTCTCTTCCTGATTTTCCTCCGCCGCATCACTGGAATTCTTAACCACCAATTGCATTTCTTCCGCAGGCTCGTCTTCCTGCCTGGAAATTGACAAGGGGTTAGGTTTATCAGGAGTTTCGGATTTAGTTTCTGGCTTATCCTCCGCGTAAATGTGCTTTGGTTTTGCCAAATAACCGCCTGACGACGGGGCGGTGCTAGCGTCTTTATTAACCTTAGTTTCTTTAGACTTATTTGTATTTTCAGCCTTTTCGTTCTGGTTATAGGTTGCTTTCGAAGATTCAGGATTATAATCCGAAGATAACTCGAAACGTATAATATTTTCAGAAGAATTATCAACAGTAATTTTACTTTGATTTGTTGGTAATTTTACGCTATCCGCTTCAGGTGTTTCTACGATTTTTGGCGCCAGCTTTTCGGTTTCTTCTTCCTGTTTTTTTACAGAAGGTTTCATGTCCTTTTCCTGTAATGGTTGAAATCCTTTTACTTCTGTTTTTTTCTTTTCTTCCTGAACTGCTTCATTTTTATTAATGAGCGTTTCATTTTTTTCATCAAACAAAAATAATGGCTGACTGGGTTTCTTCCTTTCTTCTTCTAAAACCACCACTACCTTTTCGTCTTCTTTTTTCTCTTCGGTTGCAGGTTCATCCTTTTTGTTGAAAGGCGATTTATGTTCAAAACCTGTTGCGATAAGCGTAATTCCAATTTTTGTATCGAGCGAATTATCATATCCCAATCCAAGAATAACATCAGAATCTTCGCCCGCCTGACTGAGTAAGTGATTTTGGATCGTTTCTACTTCATCCATTGTAAATTCACTTTCGCCTTCTGCAGAATTAATATTTATCAGTATCCACTTGGCTCCACGAATGTCATTATCATTAAGCAATGGAGAATTCAATGCCTGTTCAATCGCATTTTGCGCTCTGTTGTCTCCTTCACATTCTGCGCTTCCAAGAATGGCCACGCCACCACATTTCATAACGGTGCATACATCTGCAAAATCCACATTAATCTGTCCTGTACTATTGATCACATCTGTAATACATTTCGCCGCGGTTGCCAACACGTTATCAGCTTTTGCAAACGCCGCTTTCATGGTAAGGTTTCCAAACTGATGACGTAATTTATCATTACTTATCACCAACAAAGTATCTACATGATCTTTCAATTTTTTAATGCCATCCTCAGCCTGTGCAATTCTCTTTTTGCCTTCATAAGCAAACGGAGTCGTAACGATACCAACGGTAAGAATACCAAGATCTTTACAAATTTTTGCAATGATCGGTGCACCACCCGTTCCGGTGCCACCACCCATTCCGGCTGTTATAAAAGCCATTTTGGTGTTTACTTCCAGTATCTTTTTAATTTCTTCCAGGCTTTCTTCCGTTGCTTCGCGCCCGATTTCAGGGTTTGCGCCAGCTCCCAGTCCCTGTGTTAAATGTGGACCAAGCTGTACTTTATTAGGCACTTTGCTGTTAGTAATTGCCTGCGCATCTGTATTGCAGATAATGAAATTTACTCCATCTATATTTTGGCTGAACATATGGTTAACAGCGTTGCTGCCACCTCCACCTATTCCTATTACTTTCAGAATAGAAGATTGTTCTTTTGGCAAATCAAATTGAATCATAGTAAGATTTATTTTGTTGGTTAGTAATTTATCCGGAAATCTTTAGGGTATTTTCGGAAATTTTTGTAATGCTGCTATTTTTAAATTTTTTAAAAACCTGAATATCCTTGAGTTTATAATTCTGCATCTTCTTCATCTTTGAACATTTCGATCAAACCGTTTTTACAAGAATCCAAAAAGCTTTTCAGTGTTTTTCTTGGTTTTACTACATTGCTTCTTTCTTCAACAAGTTCCAGTTCGTTTTCGTCTAAGCATGCTTGTTGGAGTCCATCGGGAATATTAACTTTTGCAAATTGCTGTTCAAATTGTTTACGTTTATTTTCATAATCGTTATACCCTTTCAGGATTAACCCGAGACACGTAGCATACATTGGCTTTGCAAGTTCTTCAATATGGCCGGATGCCAAATGTTCATTTGGATAACCGATGCGTGCGTTCAAACCGGTTACATATTCTGTAAGCTGAATTAAGTGTTTTAACTGAGAACCTCCACCGGTAAGCACAACACCACCGTTTAACATCCGGTTATCGAGGCCGACCTGTTTCAAATGATAAGAAACAAAATCCATTATTTCGCTCATGCGCGCCTGTATGATCGCTGCAAGATTTTTCACACTTATCTCCTTCGCCGCCATACCTCTTAAACCTGGAATGGTAATAAATGTATTTGCTTTTGCTTCATCAGTAAGGGCACTTCCAAACTGAACTTTCATTTGTTCTGCCTGTGTTTTTAAAACACCTAAACCCGTTTTAATATCATTGGTAATGTTTTCGCCACCGAAAGGAATTACCGCAGTATGCTTTAAAATACCTTCATAAAAAACCGCCAAATCTGTCGTGCCACCACCAATATCAACAATAGCAACACCGGCTTCCAAATCATGCTCACACATTACAGCGGCTGCCGAAGCAAGAGGTTGTAGTACCAGATCTTTTATTTGTAATCCCGCTTTTTCCACACTTCGGTTTATGTTTCTTATCGCGTTTTTATCTCCGGTGATAATATGAAAATTAGCGCCGACTTTAACGCCGCTATAGCCGATTGGATCAGGGATATTTTGGAAATTATCAACTGTAAATTCCTGTGGAATCACATCAATAATTTGATCTCCTGCGGGAATGTAAGTTTTATACTGATCGTTAACTAATTGATCAATTTCCGACTGCATGATCTCTTCTTCTGTATTTTGTCTTACAATATCACCGCGGGTTTGAAGGCTTTTGATGTGATGACCAGCAATACCCACATATACTTCGGTAATAGGTAAATTGGGATTGCTCGCATAACAATTTTCAAGTGCCGTTTGAATCGCCTTGATCGTTTGATCGATGTTCAATACCATGCCATGTTGTACGCCATTGCTGTTGGCACGACCGAAACCAAGAATTTCTAATTTGCCGAATTCGTTTTTTCGTCCGGCGATGGCTGCGATTTTGGTAGTACCAATGTCGAGCCCTACGATAATGGGTTGTTCGTTGTTCATGTTCTTTGTTTTTTTATCCTTCATAATTGATTAATTGGTAATCAAATAATGAAGGGGCTTGTTGTACTATGTATATTGTTTTATCTATCCAAATTTTTCATTTTTAATAATCACTTTTTGCTGGCATAACTGCCTTTGGTACCCTTTTTTCTACTTCTGTTTGTTTTCTTTCCGCTGCCTTTACAGAAAGGGTAGGAAGCGGTTTTTCATTTGATGATGGATGGCTGATTACTGCCTTATTCTTTTTTGAGAAATCTTTTTTAAAAAATGGTTTTTCATGATCATGGATAGGGGTCACAGTACCAGCTTTCTTTTCATGCGTATTGATATTTTCATTATTGCTTTCATGGGACGAGTTATCTAAAACGGGTGATTCAATTATTTTTTCATTATTATCGGGAGGTTGAGGTAATTGAATTTTTGTTGAATCATTTGTATTCTTTTCAGCTTCAGAAATAATAGCTTTCATAATTTCCACAGCTCGCAGGGAATCTGATTTTATTTCTGCCGCATTCCTTACCACACCGACAACCTGATTTTTATATTGCACATCTAAAACTGAATATTTATTCCAGCCAACTTTCGTTTCCACCTGTTTGTAAAAAGCGAGCAACTTGTTGAATTTTTGCTCATAGTTAGCTGCATCCCCAAAACGGATTATTTGGTTACCCAATTTCGGGATCAAATCAAAATGGCCTTCAGAAGAAATGTCTATCTGGTCAATCTGCGCCATCCAAAAAGGATGTGCGTTTATATATTCACTTAAAATCTTTACCTCGTACAAAAGAGCGCTGTCACGCTTCTTTAATATTTTCACATCTGTTGGAAAACTTGTAAATACAGGAAGACGCGCAGAAAACTTATCACTCAAGGGCAAGCGATTCAATGAACCGTCAATATAAAATGAACTTCCTGACTCAGTGAATAAACGAGCTATTGGTTCGCGTTCTGAAATTTTTACCTGCAATATTTTATTATTGTCAAAAAATAATTCTGCCTTTCTTATCCATTCACTTTTAGCCAGGTGGTTTTCCATTCTTGTAAGATCTAAAGAACTTATGGTTGACTTCTCCAATTTTTTACCATTGACCTTTTCCAGGATTTTCAGCACTTCACTTTTGTCAATAAAATAATTGTTTTGAATACCCGAAATTTTTATGTCTATACCATTAATATGTCCGTCATTCTTTTTGTTTATAGCAGCCACCAATAGCACAACAATTCCTGATGCCAGTACGAGCCACACTGAAACAGAAAGAATTTTTTTGAGCTTGTATGTTTTACTTGCTGTCATTTTTATTAGCTATTCAATAATATTTTTTTTATAGGTTCCACCAGTTTATCAATATCTCCGGCGCCTGCCGTAATTAATACTTCGCCAAAAGAACTTTCATCAACCAATTTCAAATAATCGCCTTCCAGGTAATTCAGTAATTCATCCTTTGAAAGAATCGTAGCATTCTCATTTTCCATTTTATCTAAAATCAATTGGCTCGAAACGCCTTCCATAGGCAATTCCCTTGCAGGATAGACAGGAAGAAGAAGAATTCTATCGGCTAAATCAAGGCTTTGCGCAAATTCTTTCGCCAGATCTTTGGTCCGCGAAAAGAGATGCGGCTGAAAAATAATCGTACATTTTTTAAAACTAAATAAGCTTTTCGCACTCTTAATCAGCGCAGCCAATTCTTCAGGATGATGCGCATAATCATCAATATAAACCACGTTATTTTTCAGTTTCGCCGCTTCATTCACCGGGATTATATATTCAAATCTTCTTTTCACTCCCTTAAATGTTCCAACAGCATTTTTGATTTTTAGCGGATTTATTTCCAGGTAAACAGCAATCGCTGTAGCAACCACCGCATTCTCCACATTATGCATTCCACCCATGTTCAACTTTACGTCATTTAGTTCCCATTTTTTTGATTTCACATCAAAAACGTAACCACCATCCCGCAAGGTAATATTTGAACCAAATACATCCGCCATATCATTTTGAAGACTATAACGTTTATGATTAGACGCTGGAAAACCTTTCTCAGGCAAACCATATTTTGTAAATAAAATTCCACCTGGTTTTACTTTGTCAGCAAATTCAACAAAAGCATCTTCCATATTTTCTTTTGTTCCATAAACGTCAAGGTGATCTGTATCCATTGATGAAATAACTGCCACATCAGGTGACAGCTTTAAAAAACTTCTATCATATTCATCCGCTTCCACCACAGTCACATTATTTTCGCTGCTCCAGAAATTAGTATGATAATTGACTGAAATGCCGCCCAGGAAAGCATTACAACCATATCCTGTATGCCTGAGAATGTGCGCCACCATTGTACTTATAGTCGTTTTACCATGAGTGCCTGCAATACAAATATTGAAAGTAGAGCGTGTGATTTCCTGTAACACATCGCTTCTCTTTGCCACATCGTAATCATTGTCTTTATAGTAATTAAACTCTTTTTGATCTTTTGGAATCGCGGGTGTATAAACAACGATATCTGCATTCTTATCCAACAAATCAACGTTGTCTTCGTAATGAATGTGCATTCCTTCGTTTTCCATTTGTTGAGTAAGAGTAGTTGGAGTTTTATCATATCCGCTCACAATGATATTTTTGCTTAAAAAATACCTGGCAATCGCGCTCATACCAATCCCACCGATACCCAGAAAGTAAACCCGCGATATGTTTTTTAAATCTTTCATTCCCTTTTAAAAAAACTTTGCTTATTTTTTATTTATTTTATTTAAGACCTCTGTTGCAATGACTTCGTCTGCATTTACGCTGCCCAGCTTTGAAATATTTTCTTTTAATTCTTTCATTTGTTGTTCATTATTTACTAATTGTAGTAAACAAGGAAATAACTCAGATTTTGCTTTTGCATCCGGCACCATCAAAGCCGCTTTCTTATTCACCAAAGCCGATGCGTTTACCGTTTGATGATTCTCTGCTGCAAAAGGATAAGGAATAAATATTGCCGGCTTACCTACCACACACAATTCTGCAACCGTCATTGCACCAGATCTTGAAATCACTACATCGGCCGCTGCATAAGCATTTTCCATTTTATCTATAAAAGCATTTGACCAGATATTGCTTCTTTCTTCTTCCACTTTTGCTGCCTGGGCTGCAAAATTTTTTCCTGTTTGCCAGATAAGCTGAAGCTTATTTTTTTTAAAAAGATCAATATTTTCCTCAATGGTTTCATTGATGCTTTTTGCACCCAGGCTTCCTCCCATTACAAAAACAGTTTTCATTACGGGTTGCAATCCAAAAAATGTAAGTGCTTCTTCCTTTGGAATGTTTTGCAGGAAAACTTTTCGTACAGGGTTGCCCGTTATCTTTATTTTTTCTGCAGGAAAATATTTTTCCATGCCTTCAGAAGGAACAAAAATTTCTGTTGCTCTTTTCCCCAGCATAATATTGCTTTTGCCCGGTAACGAATTGCTTTCATGAATGAACGTTGGAATTTTCATGCTTTGCGCCGACCGTAAAACGGGAAAACTCGAATATCCGCCCACTCCAACTACCGCATCAGGCTTAAAGGTTTTCAGGATTTTTCTTACCTGCAAAAAACTAGCTACCAGTTTTACCGGCAGCGAAATATTTTTTATCAAAGAACTTCTGTTGTAACCGGCGATATCCAAACCCACAATTTTATATCCCGCCGCAGGAATTTTTTCCATCTCCATTTTTCCTTTTGCCCCAACAAATAAAATTTCAATTGCAGCATCACGTTCTTTCAGAGCATTGGCAATCGCCAAAGCCGGAAAAATGTGACCTCCTGTTCCACCACCTGCAATTATTATTTTCATATTCTTTTTTTTCTTTGCACTTTATACGTTTATCTTTAACAGTCAAAAAACAAATAAGTACACTTTTTATTTTTCTTCTTCAACCATCTTCTTCAGTTTGTTGAGTTGTCAACGCCGCATTTCTTCCTTCTGCCTGTTCTACATTTCGCGCGACACTTAAAATAATTCCTATCGCAAAACAGGTAAATAACAAACTGCTTCCGCCCATGCTCACCAATGGTAAAGTGACGCCGGTAGTAGGAAACAGGTTTACATTTACCGCCATATTTACCAATGCCTGTATCACCAAAGTAAAGCTGAGCGCCACCGCCAGGAATGCACCAAAAGCATATGGGCATCTTCGAAAAAGTTTTATACTTCGAAATAAAAACAGAAGATAGATCAGCAGGATCACCGCTCCTCCAACCAGACCATATTCTTCTATAATTATCGCATAAATAAAATCACTGTAAGGATGTGGCAAAAAATTTCTCTCTTCACTTTTGCCCGGACCTTTACCAAAAATGCCACCTGTAGCGATTGCTATTTTTGCCTGTTGTATTTGATAAGAAGCATCTTCTTTATCAGCATACATAAAATCCTGTACCCGTTTAATCCAGGTTGGCATTCTTCCAAAAGATAAAACCGCAGGCAGATCTTTTGAAACATGATCCTCATGATTATAATAATGTGAAGCAACTGTGATTAAGAAAATAACCGGGATAGCCGCAGCGCCCACCACCAGCATAATATGCCTCACTTTAACCCTGCCAATAAACATAAGAAGCAACGCTATACCTCCAATTAATAAAGCGGTTGAAAGATTTGCGGGTGCGATAAGTAAACAAATAATTCCGACAGGAATGATCAGCGGAAGAAAGCCTTTTTTGAAATCTTTAATTACATTTTGCCTTCTACTCAACAGTCTGCTCATGTACATGAACAGCGCCAGTTTTGCCAGGTCTGAAGTTTGAAAAGTAAGATTGATAACCGGTAGTCGTATCCATCTGCTTGCTTCATTAATATGACTTCCATATTTTAATGTATATAGCAACAACGGAACGGAAATAACAAACAGGATAGATGAAAGGCGCGAATAAATTGTATAATTAACGCGATGCGCAAAATAGATAATGATGACCCCCAGACAGATATAGCCCACTTGCCGGAATAAGTAACTTTCAGTGGATTTATTCATCCTGTACGCAAGTGAGCCAATACTGCTGTATACTACCAGTATACTGACCATTGTAAGTAAGATCACAATAGCCCAAATCACTTTATCTCCTTTGGTACGATTCAAAAGATTGCCTGTAACTCCCTGGGCAGAAGAAAAAGTGTTTGATACTATTTGTTTTGTTTCACTCATTTATATTTACTTCTTTTTGCTTTCAACCAAAATTCTTACAAATCTTTTACTGCTTCTATAAACTGGTTACCCCGATCTTCATAATTTTTAAACAAATCGAAACTGGCGCAAGCCGGAGATAAAAGAACCACATCACCTTTATCAGCAAAATGGAATGCCGCCTGCACAGCATCTTTGGCGCTTTGCGTATTGATCATCAATTGTACTTCGTTTCCGAATGCCTCGTGAATTTTTGTGTTATCAATTCCCATACAGACAATTGCTTTCACTTTTTCCCGCACCAAATCTTTGATAAATGAATAATCATTTCCCTTATCAACACCACCCAAAATCAGTATTACCGGTTTTGACATTGATTCCAAAGCATACCATGTACTGTTTACATTTGTTGCTTTGCTATCGTTGATAAACTCAACACCTCTTATCGTTGCTACAGTCGACATTCTGTGTTCCAGACTTTTAAAAGTCTTAATAGCATCTCTTATTTTTTCTTTCCTGATGCCCGTAACCGCTGACGAAATGCCTGCTGCCATTGTGTTATATTGATTGTGTTTCCCTTTTACTGCAAAATCCTCTACGTTCATTTGCATTTCTTCATTCTTCCATTTCAAATGCATTTTGGCATTTACGATATATGCTCCTTCAGGTAATTCGTGATTCATACTTATTGGTAATGGGTTAGTGTTATTTAAAAATTTGTTTAAATACTTTTTTGTTATTTCATCGTCGTCGTTATAAATAAAAAAATCATTTTTAGTTTGATTTTTAATAATCCTGAATTTGCTGTTGATATAATTTTCCAACTTGTAATCATACCTATCTAAATGATCCGCGGTGATGTTAGTGAGTACTGCAACATTTGGCCTAAAAGTTTTTATATCATCCAACTGAAAAGAACTTACTTCAACTACATACAGCGCTTTAGGATCTTTTGCTACCTGCCTTGCAAATGAAAAACCAATGTTTCCTACCAGTGCACAATCGGCTTTGCCTATTTTACAGATATGATAGGTCATAGCTGTAGTCGTTGTTTTTCCATTGCTGCCGGTTATGGCAATTATCTTACTATCACCCTTATACCTGTACGCAAATTCTATTTCACTGATGATCTCAATTCCTTTTCCCCGGATCTCCTTTACCATTTCATTCTTTTCAGGAACGCCAGGGCTCTTAACTACAACTGAAGCATTCAATATTTTTTCTTTTGAATGTTTCCCTTCTTCAAAATCAATTTCGCCTCCTGCTAATTCGTTTTTGTAAGCCGGTTTTATCATTCCGACATCACTCACGAAAACATCCAATCCTTTTTTTTTCGCAAGTAGTGCAGCACCAATGCCGCTTTCACCTGCGCCAAGTATTACTATTCTGTTCATTCCGTTTTTTTTAATTGGTTTGCGACAATTAAAAAATGGTTCTTCAACGGTATATGATTTAATGGGTCAGAAAAGTTAATCACGGGTATTGGTATGGTTTTAAACTTTTCTAATTCAAAAAAAAATCGTTTTCATAAAGACAAATTTTAATGATCCTGGGTTTCTACTTTTTTTATATAATCATTTCATATTTTTTTTAGTTTATTTTTTATCTAAGTTTTAATGTAACCACGGCAAGTACCATTGTAAGAATCGTTACAACCCAAAAGCGAACCGCAATTTTACTTTCATGATATCCGAGTTTTTGATAATGATGATGCAAGGGACTCATTAGAAAAATACGTCTGCCTTCTCCGTATTTTTTTTTTGTGTATTTGAAATAAGAAACCTGTATCATTACACTAATATTTTCAATCAGGAACACAAAACAAAAAATAGGAATCAATAATTCTTTTCTTACAATGATTGCGAGGGAAGCTATTATCCCACCAAGGGCAAGACTGCCCGTATCGCCCATAAAAACCTGAGCCGGATAAGCATTGTACCATAAAAAACCAATGCACGCTCCCACAAACGCGGCAATAAAAATCGCCAATTCGCTTAAATTAGGAATGTACATAATATTGAGATATTCGGCAATGTTCAGATCTCCGCTTACAAACACAAATACTCCGAGGCCTACGCCGATTATAGCGCTAACACCTGTAGCAAGTCCATCCAAACCATCTGTAATGTTTGCTCCGTTGGATACAGCAGTTACAATAAAAATTACAATGATAATGTATAAAATGTAGGTGTAATCTTCCAGGCTTGCCGGTAATAAGCGTGCATAATTAAACTCATGTGTTTTTACAAAAGGTATGGTTGTGATTGGTGTTTTTACAGTTACAAACCTGTGCACCTGGCCATTAGAAATCACGGTGTCTTCTGCTACTTTATGTTCACCACGTTGAGGCACAAACGAAGTTGAAGGAGTTCCCATTATTTCACGCTTCACCACCACATTTGGATTAAAATAAAGCGTGGCTCCAATGATAATTCCAAGCATTACCTGGCCGAATATTTTAAATTTACCCGCAAGTCCGTCCGCGTTGGTTTTTTTATGTGCAATCCCTTTTTCTTTTGAAATTTTACGTGCACGTATTTTTAAATAATCATCTACAAACCCTATAACACCCAACCATACAGTACACAGTAACATCAATCTCACATACACTTTATCAAGATTTGCGAGCAAGAAAGTGGGAATTAAAATAGCTAACAGGATGATAATTCCTCCCATTGTTGGTGTTCCACTTTTCATTTGCTCACCGGCTAAACCCAGCTCTCTTACCGATTCTCCAATTTGTTTGTTCTTTAAAATTCTTATTAGCTTTTTCCCATAAATCAAGGTGATAATAAGAGACAACAATACTGCTACCAACACCCTGAAGGTGATAAAATGGACCAACCCGCTTCCCGGAAATTTTATTCCATTTTTAGCAAACCATTCAAATAGCTGATATAGCATTGTTTTTACTCGTTTCTAATTTTATTTTTCCAATAAATGAAACATTTCGACCAAAACTTCTTTGTCATCAAAATGTTTTTTCACTCCTTTTATCTCCTGGTATTTTTCATGTCCTTTTCCTGCAATCAAAATGATATCTTTTTGCTTTGCAAAAGAAACCGCGATTTTAATTGCTTCTTTTCTGTCGGTAATTGAAAGGCATTTCTTTCTGGCGGTAACCGGAATTCCTCTTTCCATTTCTTTTATTATTTCTTCCGGCTCTTCGTTTCTTGGGTTATCAGAGGTAAAAATTATTTTATCACTATACTCACATGCTACTTCCGCCATTTCAGGCCTCTTTGTCCTGTCACGGTTTCCACCGCATCCGACTACGGTAATAATATCTTCTTCTCCCTGGCGAAGATTTTTTATGGTGGCAAGAACATTCAATAAAGCATCCGGTGTGTGCGCATAATCAATAATTCCAACAATTTTTTCATTTAGTGAAACGATGTAATCAAATCTTCCCTCGGCACCGCTTGTATTACTCAAAATCCGTAACACCTTCTCTTTGTCTTCACCAATGCAAATGGCAGCACCGTAAACCGCCAATAAATTGTAAGCGTTGAAAGTTCCAATTAATCTGAAATGAACTTCCACATCATCAACCATCAATTCTAATCCTAATAGAGAATCTTCAATGATGCGGCCTTTAAAATCAGCCATGGTTTTAAGGCTATACAAATATTTTTTTGCCTTTGTATTTTGAAGCATTACGCTTCCACGTTTGTCATCAGCATTACTGAGCGCAAAAGAGGTTGATGGCAATGAATCAAAAAATGCCTTTTTTACTTTAATATATTCGTCAAAAGTTTTGTGATAATCAAGATGATCATGAGTAATATTGGTAAAAATTCCCCCGGCAAATTGCAGCCCTTCTATTCTTTGTTGATGAATAGCATGGGAACTCACTTCCATAAATACATGAGTACAACCATCAGCATACATTTTTCCTAATAAAGCATTAAGTCTTATCGGATCAGGAGTGGTATGAGTGGCCGGAAGGACTTCATCCGCTATTTGATTTTGTACGGTACTTATCAATCCACATTTATTTCCAAGCGAAGTAAAAAGTTTGAATAATAAAGTCGCAACTGTTGTTTTTCCATTGGTGCCGGTAACACCTATTAATGTTAACTTTTCTGTTACGCGTCCATAAAAATTATGAGCCATAACTGCCGCAGCGCCGGCGCTATTTCTCACAACTGCATAATGAACTTCTTCATTCAAAACCTGCGGTAGTTTTTCACAAACTATTGCAGATGCTCCATTACTTATTGCCTTATTAATATATTCATGACCGTCTGTAACGGTTCCTTTTACGGCGATAAAACATGCTCCAGGCTTCACTTCGCGTGAATCAATCTGTAAATCCAATATTTGAACCGCTGTATCACCTATTACAGTTTCAAGATTTACTTTGTATAATATTTCCTGTAAAGAAGCCATTAATTCAATTGAAGTTTTATTTTTTCGCCTTTATTAAAAGCCGTATTTTCTGCCAATGATTGATAGATCACTTTCCCTCTTCCGGAAGCAGAAACTTTTAATCCCATGTTCTCTAATAAATAAACCGCGTCTTTTAATCCCATTCCTTTCACGTCCGGAATTTTTTTATCTGCTATAGAAATATCATCTGTCATAAGTTTTGCATTTCTATCCTGTAAAAAACCGGCTGACCACTTGCCACCAGCAGAATCTGTTTCATTATATTTGAATTGTTCAAGGATATTGTTAACATCCTTTTTCATTCCGTAAAATTTGTAGAGGTCATTATCCGAAGGCACTTCAGTCGGGTCAAAATATTTCCTGGCGACTTTGTTTGCATATAACCTGTCAGCCACTTCTTTAAACACTGGCCCGGCAACAGAAGCTCCATAAACATGTTTAGATTCACTGCTGTTTTGAATAACTATACCAATACTGTAAACAGGATTATCTGCCGGAAAATATCCCATAAAAGCTGACTGGTATATTTTTGCGCTTTTATTATAACCGCGATTATCCATTGCAGTAACTGCAGTTCCTGTTTTTCCGGCAATTTGATAAACATTGGTTTCCAGCCCGTGACCAGTGCCATGTTCTTCGGTGACTACAGCGCGCAAACAGGCTTGCAATTTTCCAAGGGTTGCATCGCTGCAGATCTTGTCAATCAAAACATGTGGTTGAAAAGTTTTTACCACACCACTCATATCGTTTATTGAATTTACCAGGTAAGGCTTCATCATTTTACCGTTATTTGCTACGGCGTTATAAAGCATCAGGAGATTTAAAGGCGTTTCAAGTTCCTCATAACCGTGCGCCATAAAGGGTACGGTTGTCTTGGCCCAATATTTACTGGATGGCTTTTTTATGTAAGGTTTCGGTGCTCCCACAATATCAATTCCCGATTTTTGATCAAGTCTTAATGCATGCAGATGTTCGTAAAATTTGTTCGGCTGATTATGATAATACTCGTCAGCGAGTTTTGCAAAAGCCACGTTTGATGAAATAGCAAAAGCTTCTTTCACAGTAATTCTTCCGGTGCCCAAATGTGAATCCGTAATGTTAAGACCGTAAAAATTTTTGCGGCCACCTTCACAATCAACAATGCTTCCTGTATCAACATATTTATCTTCAAGCAGTGATGTAAGCGTTGCCAGTTTAAATACTGAACCTGGTTCTGTTCTCATACCAAAGCCATAATTATAATCTTCCCAATAACTTCCGTCAGGCCTTCTGCCGAGATTGGCAATTGCTTTTATTTTTCCGGTTTTTACTTCCATTACTATGCAACTGCCATGAATAGAGGCATTTTCATCCATCATTTTCAGTAAAGCATTTTCAGCTACATCCTGGATGTAAGTGTCAATAGTTGTAACAATATCTTTTCCGTTTTCCGGCGCAATTTCTACGCCGTCAACAGGCACATAAGTGCCGGATATGTAGCGCATTAATCTTTGACCGGTTTGTCCTTTTAGTACACTATCAAAAGATCTTTCCAAACCCACATTCTTGCTTGTATCACCGCGTGAAAGGCCAATAGTCCGATTGGCAAGTAAGACGTATGGATTTATCCTGTTATCTCTCACTTCTACAATAAAACCGCTTTTATTTCTTCCTTCTCTTACCAACGGAAAATTTCTCAGTTGCTGGTATTCTTCAAAAGAGATTTTCCTTTTCAAACAATAATACCGTAAACGTTTTTTGTATTTTGACAATAATAATTTTTTATAAGAAGCAGCGCTTTGATCTTTAAAAAGTGAAGCAAGAGATATGCTCAATGAATCGAGATTTTTATAAAATCTTTTACCATCTTTTTCAACAAGCCCATCAGCGCCAAAATCAATATAGATGTCAAAAACCGGAATGGATGTACTGAGCATATTTCCATCTTCACTGAAAATACTTCCCCTTTCAGCGTCAATGTCCATGTATTTTAAATGTTGTTTATTGCTCATGCTTTTCCAATAATTTCCCTGAACCCTTTGTATATAAACTGCTCGACCCAACACTATCGCTCCCAACAATATCATGAAGAGAAAACAAAGATGGACGCGCCATAATATGTCTTTTTTTATATCCAAGAGTTGCTATAGAGTTTAATGTTAGGGTTTAAATTCTTTTTCAACTTTTAGTTCCGCCTTTTTTATTCATTTTCATGAAGTGTATCAATGATCCTCAAGGGTGGTGCCGTTAGAGGTTTTAACCCTAATGGCTCGACTGCTTTGGCGAGTTCACTTTCCTTACTTCTGAAAATCACTTCTTGTTTTACCGTTTTAAATTCATATTCCATTTCTTTCAAATTCTTTTCGGTATCATTTATTTTCCTCATTGTTTTATCTGCATAATGGCCATTAGCAATGTAAATAATGGCCATAGCGGCAATGAAAAAATAAAATGGAATGTACTTTACAATCCACCGGTTATACATCCAAAGCCAATGCCTCTTTTTACCTGGCCCCTTCGCTTTTTTTTCTTCATTAATATTTTCTTCACTTATCATTTAATTGATAATTTTCTGTGCTAAAAAAAATCTATGAAACTTGTATCTTTTCTGCAATACGTAATTTCGAGCTTCTTGAACGTGGATTCAGCCTCAGTTCTTCGTTAGATGGGATAATGGGTTTTTTGGTGATAACTTTTAATTTGTTTTTGGTTGCATTTCCAAACAAATCTTTTGGTGGATCATTTTCAAATGTTCCCTTTTTGAAAAAGTTCTTGACCAACCTGTCTTCTAACGAATGAAACGTGATGATGGCGATTCTTCCACCTTCTTCTAAAACTTCTACCGATTGTACAAGCAATTCCTTCAACACAGTCAATTCATCATTTACCTCTATTCGCAGTGCCTGGAAAACCTGCGCAAAATATTTTTCAGGATTGCCTTTAACCACCGGGTAAACTGCATCTTTAAACCCTTTAATCATATTTAAACTCCGGGTTTTTCTTACTTCCACAATTCTTTTCGCTAATGTTTTTGAATTGGTAACCTCGCCGTACTGCTCAAAAAGTTTATGAAGCTGGGCTTCTGAATAATTTTTTACGAACATCGCCAGCGGTTTTTCCATCGCTTCTGATTCATTCGCATATCCATTTCTGCGTCGAACCTGGTTGAAAAACCTCTTTCAGCCTCATTAATCTGGTGGCTCGAAATTCCAAGATCGGCCAGGATGCCATTTACTTTTTGAATTTTGTGAAAGCGAAGAAAACGTTGAAGGTGACGGAAATTGTGAGGAACAAAAGTTATTCTCTTGTCATCAGGCAGATTTTTTTTTGCGTCTTCATCCTGATCAAAAACAATTAATCTTCCTTTTTCATTTAAGTTTTCAAGAATTTTTTTGCTATGACCACCACCGCCAAAGGTGCAATCAACATAAATGCCTGAAGGAATTATCTGCAGGCCGCTTATTACTTCCTTCAATAATACCGGCACATGATATGCCTGTTGCATAATTATTGTTTGATTGTTTTATCACCCGCCATTACCTCTTTTGCCAGATCGCTAAATGCTTCCGGTGAAAAAGTTTCAAAGAACTGCTGATATTTGGTCTTATCCCAAATTTCTATTTTGTCTATTGCAGAAACCAAGACGATATCTTTTTCCAAACCCGCGTATTCCATTAAATTTTTGGGAAGTAAAAGGCGGCCGGCACCGTCAGGACTAACCTGTGTAGCGCCATTTAAAAAATACCGTTTGAATTGTCTTACTTTTGGATCGAAATCATTCAACTTGCCTAACTCAGAAAATATAGGTTCCCAGCTAGCTGAAGTGTACAGGCTCAGGCATTTTTCAAAACCGCGGTTCACAACAAAAACTTCTACTCCACTTTCCGGCAACTGTTTTTTAAAACCTGCCGGAAGCAGAAAGCGTCCTTTTGCGTCTAAAGTAGCTTCGTATTCTCCGATGAAGCCGGCCATTTTGTACTTGTTTGTTGAAAAATTCCGATATCTTCCACAAAATAACACTTTTTCCCACTTTACATCATTTTCGTGTAAAACTTTTTTATCCACAAGAGCAAAAGTGAAGCTGAGAAAAGCTTTAATGGGCAAAAACCACCTTTTTTATGAAAGCTGATGTGCATTCACTGTTGAAAAGCAGTGGATAAACATTAAATATGGATTTTTATTTTTAACGGAGCAACGTAAATGAAAGAAACACCAAGAATTATAATTAATAAAAGGAGAGGAAGAAAAAATATCAGGCGTTCTTTTTAACGACGGAAAAGTCGAGCGTAAAACAGCTTCCTTTTCCAGGTGTACTTTCAGCTTTGATTTTGCCATGATGGGCATCAACAATAGTTTTCACATAACTTAAACCCAGACCAAAACCTTTAATATTATGAATATTGCCGGTGTGAGCGCGATAGAATTTTTCGAAAACCCGGTTAAGCGTTTCTTTATTCATGCCGATGCCATTGTCTTCAATCTTAATCCTGAAATGACTGTTGTAATTGCACGTAGCTACTTTTATCTTCAAATTGTCCTTTGAATATTTTACAGCATTATCCAAAAGATTATTGATAATATTGGTAAAATGTACATCGTCTGCAAGAATGAGGTCGTTGGTAGCTTTAAAATCAGTTTCTAAAACGCCATTTTTTTCTTTTACAGGTAATTCAATATTATTGATTGCAGAACGCATAAGGTCATGGGCATGCAACGGAATAAGATTTAACTGAACTTCTTGTTTATCCATCAAAGCCGCTTCTAAAATAGTTTCTACCTGCTTGTTCATCCGCTTATTTTCATCCTTGATAATACCCGAGAAATATTCCATTTTAGATTTATCATTAATCACCTTTTCATTTTTTAAAGCATCGACTGCAAGGGAAATAGTAGCAATCGGTGTTTTAAATTCATGTGTCATGTTATTGATAAAATCCGATTTTATTTCACTTAATTTTTTCTGTCGCAGCAAAGCTCTTATTGTAATGAAGAAGGCTGTAAAAATGATGAAAGTAAAAATCACAGCGCCTACCAACATCCAAACCATTTGTTTCCAGACTAGATTTTTAACATGCGGTACCACAACAAACAGAAGTTCTTGTGGAGCCAGACCAGCAGCAAAACTATTGCCCGGAGGATCAAGTGGGTAAACAACACAAAAGTTGTTTACTGTATCACTATAGGTAGGATAAAAGTTTTTGGATTGCAGGTCATCACCGATCATTGAAGTGGTGGTTACTGCAAATTCAAAATCGAGGCCTTTGATATTGTTCTTTTCAAATTCTTTATTGACGATGGACTTGATTTCGTGCGTTGTAAAATTGTGGGCTATTGAAGTGGGAAAAACATTTAAAGGAAAAAGGAGATCGGCATTTTTTTTATTATCCATGCCGGTCATCTTTGATCGTTCCTGGATGATGTCTTGTGCAGCCTTGGTCGTGACCATTTGTATCGTTTCTTCAAACTGCATTTCCTTATCCTGTAATGCCTGCCGTATCCACACGATCTGAAAAAAAATGATCCCCAATAAGGAAATAAAAACAAGAACAGTAATTATTGGGAAAATTTTTTTCATTCGCGCAAATTTAGACTTCATAGGCCGCAAAATGGCTATAGCAGCCAATATAGTTATATTTTTTAACTATCTATTATCTTTTATTTTATAAATAACGAGCCTGATTTTTGTGACTGTTTCAGTAAATAAAATTAATTTAGAGATATGATATCACCATCCAAAGGAATGTTATTAATTGCCAACCCGTTTTTAAAAGATCCTAATTTTAGCCGAACAGTTATTTTTCTGTGTGAAAATCTCAAGGAAGGAACTTTTGGTTTTGTATTGAATAAACAATTTCCCAAAACATTGAATGAACTTATTCCTGATTTGGAAATGCCTTCTTTCCCGGTATACTTAGGCGGTCCAGTGCAGCCTGATTCTTTGCATTTTCTGCATCAATATCCTGATCTTATCAGTGGCGGTGTAGAAGTTTTTGACGGAGTTTATTGGGGTGGTAATTTTGAAAGCCTGCAGATTCATTTAAGAAACAACGACATCAGTAGGGAAAAAATCAGATTCTTTATTGGCTACAGTGGATGGACAGAAGGACAACTGGATAACGAAATGAAAGAAGACAGTTGGATAACGGTAAAGGCTACACGCAAATTAATTTTTGAAACAAATGCCGAGGAAACATGGAAAGAATCACTGAATGTTTTAGGAGGTGATTACAAACTGATGGCAAATTATCCAATCGATCCGCAATTAAATTGAGGGAAAAAATTTTCTTGTTGACTGATTCCCTTATTTTTATCAAAAACTCTTGCTATATAAATTATTATTTTTTCCTGCAAGAATCGCAATTTATTTTTATTGCCGAAAGATTGTTGTTAATAATAAAGCAATGTTGCAGCAAAGTGGTCCGCTGCTTATTGCCGCCAATCACCCCAACTCCTTTCTGGATGCAGTGATAGTAAGTACACTTTTTAAATCGCCGGTATATTCTCTTGCGCGTGGCGATGTTTTCAATGGAAAAATTGCCCGAATACTTTTGAAATCGTGCAATATGTTGCCGGTTTACCGTATTAGCGAAGGCATAAACAATCTTGGAATAAACTATGACACTTTTAATGAATGCGAAAAATTGTTCAGACAAAACAAGATCGTTTTAATTTTCAGTGAAGGCGGTTGTACCAACGAATGGAAGTTGCGCCCACTAAAAAAAGGAACGGCAAGGCTGGCACTAAATACCTGGGAAGAAGGCATTCCTTTGAAGGTTTTGCCGCTTGGAATTAATTATAGCTCTTTTCGTTTTTATGGGAAAAATGTGCACCTGAATTTTGGAAATTTTATTTCAAAAGAAGACTTAACCACTGCTAATTCTGACGGCAAATCGATCAATGAATTTAATAAAAAATTACAATCGGAATTGCAGCAGTTAATTTTTGAAGTTGACAAATCAGACCATCGAAAGCTTTCGTCTTTGTTTTCTTTTAAGCAACTTCTGTTTAAAAAAATTGTTTTGTTTTTCCCCGCAATTATTGGCTTTATTATAAATGCGCCATTGTATTTTATCATTCATTTAATCATAAAAAAACGCGCTGTTGATCACTATGACTCGATAATGACGGGGTTGCTATTTATTTTTTATCCATTGTATGTATTAGCACTTTCCTTCCTGACTTTTTATTTTACAAAAAACATTTACAGCGTCCTGCTATTAATTGCAATTCCATTTACGGCGTGGAGTTATTTGCAATTGAAAAGACAGATTAAAAAGTAGAACCATCGAGACAGTAAACAAACAAATTCACCCTTTTGCTATTTCAAATAAAAAAGGCCGTCTTTTTAAGACAGCCTTTTTAAAATTATTCCAACCCAATTAATCTTCCACTTTCATTTTACCTTTCTGTTTTGCTACTACTTCTTCTGCGATATTATTCGGAGCAGGCGCATAGTGGCTGAATTCCATCGTAGAAGTGGCGCGGCCACTGGTGATAGAACGCAACTGCGTTACATAACCGAACATTTCGCTCAATGGAACTTTAGCTCTTATTACCTGTACCCCATGCTTGGTATCCATGCCTTCCAATAACCCACGGCGGCGGTTTAAATCGCCAGTTACATCTCCCATGTATTGATCGGGAGTTAATACTTCCACTTTCATGATTGGTTCCAGCAAAACGGGTTTCGCCTTCCTTCCGGCCTCACGATAACCTTGCTTGGCGCACATTTCAAAAGAAACTGCATCAGAGTCAACCTGGTGGAATGAACCATCAAAAACCCGCACTTTCATGCTCTCCATTGGATAACTTGCCAAGACACCGGTCGTCATTGCAGATTCAAAACCCTTTTGAATGGCAGGAACGAATTCCTTCGGAATTGAACCACCAAACAATCCATTTACAAACTGGAAGTTACCTTTTCCCTCTTTAAGAAATTCTTCGTCAGCAGGACCCATTTCAAAAACAATATCCGCAAATTTACCACGGCCACCGGTTTGCTTCTTCAATACTTCACGGTGTTCAACATTGGTCCTGAAAGCTTCTTTATAAGCAACCTGTGGTGCTCCCTGGTTTATTTCCACTTTAAATTCCCGCTTCAAACGGTCAATAATAATTTCCAGGTGCAATTCACCCATTCCGCGAAGAATCGTTTGACCCGTTTCTTCGTCTGTATTAACGCGAAGGGTAGGATCTTCTTCTACCAGTTTCGAAATAGCCATTCCCATTTTATCAACATCAGCCTGCGTTTTTGGTTCAATCGCAATAGCAATAACCGGCTCTGGGAATGTAATTGATTCCAGGACGATTGGGTGATTTTCATCACACAAAGTATCTCCTGTCTTGATATCTTTAAAACCAACAGCGGCACCAATATCACCTGCCTGGATAAATTCCACTGGGTTTTGTTTGTTAGCATGCATCTGCATGATTCTTGAAATCCTTTCATTTTTTCCGGTGCGGGTATTCAATACATAAGAACCTGAATTCAGTTTTCCGCTATAAGCACGGAAGAAAGCCAAACGACCAACAAAAGGATCGGTTGCAATCTTAAATGCCAAACCACTAAAAGGTTCTTTGGGATCGCAATGACGTTCAATTTCTTCGCCCGTATCCGGATTAATTCCTTTAATGGCCGGGAGATCCATCGGTCCCGGTAAATAACGAACGATCGCATCGAGCGCAGCTTGCACACCTTTATTTTTAAATGAAGATCCACACATCATCGGGATAATCGACAAATCAATAGTTGCTTTACGAATTGCTTCGTGCATTTCATCTTCGGTGATCGTATCAGGATCATCAAAAAATTTCTCTAATAATTTTTCATCATATTCTGCTACAGCCTCTACAAGGTGTTGCCTCCATTCTGCCACTTCTTCTTTCATATCCTCAGGAATTGGCACTTCTTTAAAAGTCATTCCCTGCGTAGCGTCATCCCATACGATTCCTTTAAGCGTAATAAGATTTACCACACCTTTAAAATTATCTTCAGCTCCAATCGGTAATTGAAGAGGAACAGCTTTGGCGCCCAACATTTCTTTTACCTGCTTTACCACATTTAAGAAATCTGCACCCGAGCGGTCCATTTTATTTACAAACCCGATACGTGGAACTTTATATTTGTTTGCCTGGCGCCAAACAGTTTCGCTCTGTGGCTCAACACCGCTCACCGCACAAAACAAAGAAAGCAAACCATCCAAAACACGAAGTGAACGTTCAACTTCCACTGTAAAATCCACGTGGCCCGGAGTATCAATAATATTGAATTTATATAAATGAGAATCAGGTGTTTTCTGGCCCTGGATAGTAGGGAAATTCCAGAAGCATGTAGTAGCAGCGGAAGTAATGGTGATACCTCTTTCCTGCTCCTGCGCCATCCAGTCCATTGTAGCTGCACCGTCATGAACTTCACCTATTTTGTGGTTCACACCTGTGTAATACAGAATACGCTCTGTAGTAGTGGTTTTGCCCGCATCAATGTGAGCGGCAATACCAAAATTTCTTTGAAATCTTAAATCGGCCATGTGGCTTGTTTTTGTTTTTATTATTAATTTTTATTCTCTGAATGTCAACTCAATTGTTGAAAAAGCGGCTCTGTTCCTGATGCTATTATCTTAAACAGCGAAACTTTTTCAATATATTTAATTTAGAGGGCGCAAAGGTACGAAGATTCTATAAAAAATGAATACCTGTCAGGCAGTAATTGTTTAAAGAAAGATATGGTTTAACAAAAAGAAAAGGAACAGTAAAGTACTTCAATTCATTTTGTAAAGTACTTCAATTCATTTTAAAACAAAAACCCTTTCCAAAAACAGAAAGGGTGAATATTTGAATGATTTATTTATCAGATTCTAAAGTGAGCAAAAGCTTTATTTGCATCTGCCATGCGGTGCGTATCTTCTTTCTTTTTATAAGCTGCTCCTTCACCTTTGCTTGCGGCAACTATTTCATTAGCCAGTTTTTCTGACATGCTGCGCCCATTTCTGTCGCGGCTGTATTTTATAAGCCATTTAATGCTCAATGAAGTTTTTCTGTCGGCACGAACTTCAGAAGGAATCTGAAAAGTAGCACCTCCAATACGCCGGCTCTTAACTTCTACGCCGGGAGTAACGTTTGCCAGTGCTTTCTTCCAAACTTCATAACCATCTTCGCCAGTAGCCTTTGAAACTCTTTCAAGCGCATCATAAAAAATAGTGTAAGCGCCACTTTTTTTTCCTTCCCACATTAAATTATTTACAAAACGGGTAACTAACTTGTCCTGAAATTTTGGATCAGGAGCTAATGGAAGTTTTTTTGCTTGTGCTTTACGCATTGTTCTTTTTATTTTTTCTGATTTATCTGACTGAGATCGTCAGATAAAATTATTTTTTAGCTTTTTCTTTCTTAGTTCCGTATTTAGAACGGCTCTGTTTGCGGTCTTTTACGCCTGCTGTATCAAGGCTACCACGTACAATATGGTAACGAACGCCGGGAAGATCTTTTACCCTTCCGCCACGAAGCAATACAATAGAGTGTTCCTGCAAATTATGCCCTTCACCCGGAATATAAGCGATCACTTCAATCTTATTGGTAAGTCTTACTTTCGCCACTTTCCGCAAAGCTGAATTCGGCTTTTTAGGCGTAGTGGTATAAACCCTTGTGCAAACTCCCCTGCGCTGAGGACAACTGTCAAGCGCTCTTGACTTACTTTTAGCTCTAATAATGGTTCTTCCTTTTCTTACTAATTGTTGTATTGTAGGCATTGTTTTTTACCCCGATTTTTTTGGACGGCAAAGGTAAGCGTAGGTTTGCTAAAAACCAAAATTATTTAAACCTTGTCAAAAAGATTTGTATGAAATAAAAATCTCTCCTTTTTATTGTTTTACTATTGGGATGTTTACTATTTGGTTTAAAATTTCAGCTACACTTTTACCATCCAGCCATACTTATCTTCTTTTTTACCTTCTTTTATGGCATTCAATATTCTGCCTACTTGCGGTGCGATTTTCCATTTTTCAGTCTCGAAAGTCATTACAAAATCCTGGTAACATAACTCCTTAATCATTGAAATGGTAGCTGCAGTGCCAGTTCCAAACAACTCGAGCAATTGGCCGTTTTTGTAACCTTCAATTATTTCATCTATACTTAATGGCCTTTCTTCGACTTCCATCCCCATATCCTTAATTAATTGAATTACGCTTGCTCTTGTAACCCCGGCAAGAATTGTATCTCCCAATGGTGGAGTAATTGCTGTATTTCCTATGATAAAAAATATGTTCATTGTTCCGCACTCCTGCACGTACTTATGTTCAAAAGCATCAGTCCATAAAACCTGGTCGTAGCCTTTCTTTTTAGCCTCTGCGGTTGCATGCATGGCTGCGCCATAATTACCTGCATTTTTTGCAAAGCCTACACCTCCCTTAACTGCTCTTACATATTTTTCTTCTACATAAATGCGCATGGGAGCACTGTAATACGGACCTGTCGGACTTAGGATGATCATAAATTTATATTTCTGGCCCGGTTTTACGCCAATTGCTTCATCGGTAGCGAACATAAAAGGACGAATATAAAGCGAGTGATCAGGTTTGTTGGGAATCCAATCTTCATCCAGCTTTACCAGTTGCTTCATCCCTTCTATAAAAATTTCTTCCGGAACCTGGGGCATTTCCATCCTTTCTGCGGAAATGTTAAATCTCTTAAAATTATCTTCAGGGCGAAAAATAAAAGATTCACCTTGCTCATTTTTATAAGCTTTTATTCCCTCAAAAATAGATTGTCCATAATGAATGGCAGCACATGAAGGATCGATAGTTATTCCCTGATAAGGTTTTATTTCCACTGTTTCCCATTGGTTGTTTTCATAGTTTACTTCAAGCATATGATCAGTAAAATATTTACCGAAAGGAATATTATTAACATCCAAAGAAGCCAACTTACTGTTTTTAACTTTTGTGATTTTAAAATCATCTATAGCGATCATAATCTTTAAATTTGCTACAAAGAAACGAAAAAAAGGAGGACAAAAACTTTATGAGTTTGGATGATATTCAACTTTCGGACGAAGCATGTGTTATTCTATTTGAACATGATCTTGTTGAGGATCAGTCATCTGCAGAAAAAGAAAATTCTGCCGAAAAAATTAAAATCAACAGTTTAGGTGCAAATAAAAAGCACGTTCTTTTTATTGTAAATGATCCATCATCCAAATTTTTGCCAGATGAAGAAATGGAGCTTTTGACAAATCTTGTTTCTGCCAGCAAACTTTCTATGGAGGATATTGCCCTGGTAAATTTCAACTCAAACAAGGTTAATTATCTGCAATTGAAAGAGCAATTTTATCCGAAAAAAGTATTGATTTTTGGTATTTCAACTGCAGAACTGGAATTGCCATTCGATATTCCTCACTTTCAAATTCAACATTTCGAGGAACAAGTTTATCTTACTGCGCCTTCTTTAAAAGAGTTTTTTAATAACAAGGTGTTAAAGAAAGAATTGTGGATCAGCCTGCAAAAATTGTTTCTTCAATGAATACGATCATCTTTGCTACCAACAATGAGAACAAGGTTTCTGAAGTGAAAGTAATATTGAATGAAAAATTCCGAATATTATCTCTTAAAGAAGCTGGAATACAAATTGACATCCCGGAACCTTATGAAACGCTCGAAGAAAATGCACGTAAGAAGGCGGAAGTAATTCACAGGCTTACAAAGCAAAATTGTTTTGCAGAAGATACCGGCCTTGAAGTAAAAGCACTCAATGGAGAACCCGGCGTTAGAAGTGCTCGATATGCAGGTGATAACAGGTCTTTTGAAAATAATATCGATAAACTTTTAAGTAAATTAGCCAATAAGAAAAACCGGGAAGCGCGATTCCGCACAATAATCTGCCTCATTTGTAATGGTAAAGAGAAAATTTTTGAAGGCATATGCAAAGGCACTATTATTGCAGAACGAAGAGGTATTTCAGGTTTTGGTTATGATCCGGTATTTATTCCTGAAGGTTCAACCAAAACTTTTGGCGAAATGACAATAAATGAAAAAAATATTTTCAGTCACAGAAAGAAAGCAGTGGGAAAGCTAACCGGTTATTTGAAAAGTAATTCCTGTTTTTAACCAATATAGTATTTAGAAAAACCGTAAAATTTGACTGCATCAAGCAACCATATACCTTCAGAAAGCGACTTAATAAAAGGATGTATAGAAGGAGAAGCAGAAATGCAAAAAATGCTGTATGACCGCTTTTCTTCAAAAATGTATGGCGTTTGTCTTCGCTATGCTGAAAATACAGAAGACGCGAATGATGTGATGCAGGAAGGATTTATAAAAGTTTACAAAAGTTTGTCTAAATTCAGAGCAGAAGGATCATTTGAAGGATGGGTCAGGCGTATTTTCGTGAATACATCCATTGAACATTATAGAAAAAAAGTAAAATTATATAATGTAACCGAGGTACAGGAAAATACTATAGAAGATACTAATCTCGATGTTTTGGATTCGCTGGCGACAAAGGACATTCTGAATATGGTGAATGAATTATCGCCCGGTTACAAACAGGTCTTTAACATGCATGTGATAGAAGGTTATTCACATAAAGAAATTGCTGAAGTTTTGGGAATAACCGAAGGAACCAGCAAATCGCAGCTTGCAAGAGCGAAAGGAGTTTTGAAAAAAATAATTGAAACGAGAAGCAGCAGTAATAAAAGTGATAAGTAATGTCGTCTTTTAAAAATAAATTGTACAATTATGAAGCGCCTCCACCGGAGGAAATGTGGCAAAATATACGTGAGGATCTGCAAAAGGGAAAAGCGGTAAAAATTTCCGGTAATAAAAGATCTAAAAATTTATATTATTTCGCAGTTGCGGCAGCTTCACTTGTTATTATTTTTATTGGCTCTATGTTTTTTAAAAACTATAAAGAGAATAATTTAACAGAAAGTGTTTCCAAAGCCAAAATAATCTCACCGGAACAAATGAAAGATTCCATTATCTTAAATCAAAAGATTCTGGAATCCATTATTCATAATCCGAAAGAAAAACGCGAGATTGTATCTAATAATTTAAAGGCGATCCATATTCCTACAAAATATATCACCATCGCCGGTCCTGAAGGGCAGCCTGTAAAAATTTCTCCGAAAGTCGCCACATTAATTATTTATACTGATAAAGGGTTTCCACCAAAACCAGTATGGAGTAATAAGATTTGTAAATGGCAGGAGATTATGCTAAGCAGTACAATATCAACCACCTCAGCAGGTCTTGCCGATTTGATTCAACTTGTGTCCAACAAGGATAATTTGCAATAATATCAGCTTGACATGGCTCGTTTAAAAATTGATCTTCCTGAAAAAAAACTTGCTACGATTTCTGTTCCTGTAAGAATTACTGATATCAATTATGGTAATCATGTTGGTAATAACGCCATCGTTGAAATCATTCATGAAGCGCGTGTTCAGTTTTTACAAAAACACAATTTTACCGAACTGGATGTTGTAGGAACTGCACTCATAATGAGCGAACTTTTGGTAGAATATAAAAATGAATCTTTTTACAAAGATGTGGCTGAAGTTAGCATTTATTCTGGTGAAATAACCAGGGTAGCTTTTGAGCTTTTTTACAAAATTTCTACAAGAAGAAACGAACAGGAAATCCTTATTGCTTTGGCCAAAACAGGAATGGTTTGTTATGATTATACAGTAAAAAAAGTAAGCCCAGTTCCGAAAGAATTAAAATCAATTCTTGTTTCTTTAGCGAAATAGAAATTAATGGAATTTGTTTGTTTACTCCAAACTAATCTGGACTCCAAATCTTCCAGCTTTCCTCAGCCTGTATCGACAACATTTGCGCACCATTTTCAATTACAGCTCCCTGTTTTTCTGCCAAAGAAAGAAACAAGGTTTTAGGTGGATTGTATATCAAATCAAAAAAATAATGTTGATTTGTTATGTGGTTATAAGGCAAAAGCGGGCATTCATTTATGTTTGGAAAAGTACCGAGAGGCGTTGTGTTAATCACGATTTGATATTCTTTCATCGCTTCTTCAGAAATATCATTATAAGAAATTACAGAAGCAGATTCCCTCTTTTTACGTGAAACTTTTAAAAAATCAATATTTAATTTTTTCAATACAAATGCTACAGCGTTGGAAGCGCCGCCGGTTCCGAGTATCAACGCGTTTTTATGAAAGGGTTCTAAATGAGGAACGAATGACTTTTCAAACCCAATAATATCGGTATTAAACCCAATCCATTTTCCATCTTTTATTTTAATGCAATTGCACGCATTGATTTCGGTTACTTCATCATAAATCTCATCAAGAAAGGAAATGATATCTGTTTTATAAGGAATTGTTACGTTCAACCCCTTGAGCGCAGAATTTTTTTTTAGTTCCGGAATTTCCTTTTTAAGGTTCCTTAATTCAAAATTTCTATAAATACAATCAGTAATATTTTCCTTTTGAAACTTTTCAAAAAAATATTTCTCAGAAAATGAATGGCCCAGGGAACGGCCAATTAAGCCGTAGATATTCATTATGCAGTTTCTTTATCAAGGTAAAGATGGAACGTATCCCCACGAAGACCGATGCGCATTGCTTCCAGCGGAATAATTTCTGATGGAGCAATATTGCCCAGGTTAGCGTTGCAGCCTACCAATTCCAAAAAATAAAGTTGCTGCGCTTTTTGAGGGGCCTCCCAAAGAATTTTTTCACCCGGAATCTGTGTTAAAATTTCCTGTACCAAACCTTCTCTTACTTCACCGGTACCACGATAAATTCCTACATTTCCTGCTTCGCGCGCTTCGGCAATTACATAAGTGGCACCTGCTTCCAGTTCCGCACTCATTTGTTCTATCCATTTATACGGAGGAATAATATGCGCGGCATCTTTACTTCCCACTTCACTCAGAACTATTCCGTGTTTGGTTAGTTTTTCTATATAACCACATTTTTCTGTATGAGGAATAGTGATAGAACCATCGCTCACTTCCATATACGTAACATTAAAATCTTTACAAAGATTAATGTAATCATTGAATTGATTTCTTATTAAAAAGGCTTCAAATAAAGTTCCTCCAAAATAAACAGGAATGTCAAAAGATTGATACAATTCAATTTTTTCACGCAGATTTGGTGTAACATAGGCTGTTCCAAAACCGAGCTTAATAATATCAATATGGGGATGAGCGGCGCTGATTAAATTCTTGGCTTCTTCAAGGCTAAGGCCTTTATCCATAATCATTGTAACTCCATGTTTCCTCGGCTTTTCAACTCTTTCAGGAATTTGACTAAGATTAAAATTCATTTTACAATTTTGAGATGAGCAAATATAGATTGGCTGTTGCAAAGATGTGGAAAAAAGTTTAAACGAATTGTGAGCATTTGAAGCAAGAAAATGAAAGTAAATACTATTTTTTTTTCTTTCTTATCGAATTTTTATAAGTGCCAATAATTTCAACAACAGCAGGATGTTGCAATAGGGAAGGGTTTAGTTCGATGAATTGTTTAACCAATGTTGGTGCTTCTTTCATCGCCAGTACAAGTTGCAATAAAGCTTCTTTCGATTTTCCCAATTCAAAAAGAACTGCAGATTTATAAAAAAAGAAGAGAGGTTTATTATCTGTATTTTTTTGAGCGTTATAAACCTGCTCAAGCGCCTCTTCATAATATTCAGCATCGTACAGGCATTTTATCAATTCTTTCCAGCCTTTTACATTTTTTGGGCGCGCTTTTATGAAATGAGTAAAATGAATTACCGCCTCTTTTATTCTTTCCATTTCTATGTAGCAAAGAGCCAGCGAGAAATGAAATTCAGGTTGTGACTTATTGATGCTCATCGCGCTTTCCAGATTTTTTACTGCACTCTCCCAATATCCTTCCTGCATATAGGTGCCGGCTATTTTGTAATACAAACGGCTTTCGGTCGAATTGAGGTGAACTGCTTTTCGGTAATTAAAACGCGCCTGTGCAGGATTTTTTAATTTCTCATAGCAATAACCAATTGCTTCATAAATTACTTCTTCAGGCATAGAAAGCTCCAATACTTTCTGCAGTGCTTCAATCGCGTCGCGATATCTTTTTAGCCGCAAATAGGCATCACCCAAATTGCGGTAGGCATAATCAAATTTTTCATCGATGGCAATCGCATATAAATAAGCGTCGATCGCTTTTTCATACAGTTTCAATCCCTGGAAAGCTGTTCCCAGGTTAAACCAGGCAAGCTGCGAATAAGGATGTTCATCGATTATCTTTTCATGAAGACGAATACTTTCTTCATTTTTTGCTGTATAATCTGCCCAAAAACAAATTTTATACAACGCTTCTTCATTTGTTGAATCTTGTTCAAGTATCAGTTGCAGGCAATTGAACACTTTTTCAAAATCTTCATAGTCATCATACACATCCGCCAATTCAAAAAGCAATTCGATTTTTTCCTCACCGGTAAATACAATTATCGCTTCTTCGAGCAATGCTGCTGCTTTTTCATGAAAATCCAATGCCAGGTATGCATCGGTTTTTAAAATATAAATGTTGATGTCATTGCTGTCAAGTATTTCAGCCTTTTCAAGCAAGGAAAGCGCTTCATGGTAATTTTGGGTAGCGATTAGAACATCAGCCTTTTTTACGAGTAATGAAGAAGAATAAGGAAACTGCTCAATGGCAAAATTTACAGCTTCAAGCGCGGATGATAAATTATCATTTTCATCAAAATATGCAATGAGACGTTGAAAAGACTCTTCCTCAATGAAACTGAATTTTTTACCGGTCTTAAAATTATTGTACTGCTTCAGCAGTTCATTCATTTCCTCTCTCTCCTGCCGATGGTTATCTTTCATATCATTCTCTTATGCTTACAAAGTAATGATTATTTTCAAAATAAAAAGCAAGTTTTCATAAGTAAAAAAAAATGATGAAAGGCTTCCAATTGTCATAATACTTTCTTAATTTTGTAAAAAATAATAAAATTTCACAAATGACTAAGTATTCCAAGATAGTAGTGGTTGTCGTACTTTTTTGCGGAGTATACCTTTTTTCTTTTGCAGATAGAGGGGGTTTTGTGAAAAAAAATAAGCCTCATCTTAATATTGAGACGAATGGTAATTTAAAAAGTTCTATTCCCTTTAATTTAAAATCAGGACTATCATATCGAGGAAGTTTTTTTACAAATTCTCAAAGAATAGGTAATACAATGGTAAGCGACACCTATATTTCCTACAGAAAGGGAAACACTGTATATATTTTACCATATAAGCAAAAAATACTGATTCCTGAATATTCACAGAAGGATGGATATAAACTAATTTTAAGAGCGAGAAGATAAAAAAGATTTTGTTCTCCAATAATTTTAAAAGCCTGCAAATTTGCAGGCTTTTTTCGCGATAAAAATATGTAGAAAAAGTTTGTTTACTGTTCCAAAACTTTTTAAAGTTTGCTTCATTATGTATTCATTTTTTCGGGAGTATTTCTGGTAAATAGAATACCCCAATTTTTACACTTAAATTTTTCCAGTTTGTTTATCCCATCTGATTACATCAGTAAAACTGCAAGCCCAACAGTGCTTTTTTTAAACTTTTTCATATAAAAAAATTTAGTGAAATTGGTTTCACTAAATTTCTCCGAAACCCTTACCTATAGATTACAGAGGATTTTGCCGACTATTTTTCAGTATAATACCTTTATCATAATCTTGCCCTAATGGAAATTGATATTGCCTGATTATTTATTTTGCATTGCTTCCTCATACGTACGTACTCGATAACCAGATTTAGGAATTTCAAATTTAGAGGCAGACACCGGTGCATAGCTGATTGAAGCTAGCGTATATTTTAATTTCTGTTTGCCTATTTCCATTTCATACTGGACTGGAAGGCCGGGTAATGTCTTAAAAAGGGGGTCATAGGATTTATTGGCTATTTCAACATCTGGAGTATAAAACACTGTAAAACTTGTTCCATTCTTCAATTCAGCTATTGCTTTTTTACAGTTAAACCCTGCAATTTCTTGTGTTTCACTTGTATTTTTAAAAATTATCCCATCAAATTTGCTGTTATTCTGAGCCCAATTCTGTGCAGTAAAAGTGGTCATCAATTTATCAGTACCATAATCTCTAAGCGTGACTGCAGTACCTTTAGAGGCATCATGAATAGTGATTGAACGGCCGAGGCTGCTTACCAATTCTGTGCGGCTCATTGAGCCTTTTAAATAAATGGTAGTGGTAGCACCATCAAACATGTCACCAATTTTAGGTTCTCCAGTGCCGGTTTCGACTGATATATTATAAACTAAAGTTCCTTCAGTGAGTGTTTTCTGAGCATTTGTTGCAGAAGAAAAAAGGAAAACAAATGAAATAAGAAATGTGATAAGATTGAATCTCATACTATTTTATTAATTAAAGATAATTCAATGATAAAGATAGTATTATCACTCTAATAGTTGCAACCTTATCTTTTCTTTTTCAACGTATCGCTCTTTTCTTTCATTGCCTTAAGTTTAGCATTTGATTGCTGCATCGCTGAAACTTTTTCCTGCCATTTACTTTGAGCAGCAGGCTTCTTTTTATTCTCCTGCAGCTTGGCCAGGATCTTATCGTGATCGATAATATATTTTTGAATTACCAATTGAATTAAAAGCGTAATAGTATTTGAAACAGTATAATACCAGGTTAAGGCAGATGGCATCTTGTTAAAAACGCCTATCAAAACAACCGGGAAAATGAAAGGCAAATACTTCATTACAGGATTGCTGTTATCCTGCATATTGGTCATTCCATATAAAGAAATCAACATGCTGGTGATGGCGGCTGTAATCGTAAATAAACTAACGTGATCACCGTAAAAAGGGATGTGAAAAGGAATTTGGTAAATAGAATCATAAGTTGACAAATCCTTAGCCCATAAAAAACTCTGATGGCGTAAAGCGATATTTGAGTTAAAGAAATCGTATAATGCAAAGAATATAGGAATTTGAAACAAAGCCGGAATACATCCCCCTAATGGATTTACACCCGCAGTTTTATACAATTTCATCTGTTCCATTCCAAAAGCCTGCTTGTCATCCTTGAATTTGGCTTTAAGTTCTTCAATTTCCGGTTTCAATAATTTCATTTTCGCCCCACTCAAATAACTTTGATAAGTAAGTGGGGAAATGAGCAAGCGAATAATAATAGTAAGCAAGGCGATCACCAACCCATAACTGGCTATTTTACTGGAAAGGAAATTAAAAACCGGCATTATAAAGCCACGGTTAATATATTTTACAAACGCAAGAATACCGCTTCCGAGAGGAACCATATTGTACATTTGATTTCCATAAGACTTTAAAATTTTGTAGTCACTCGGACCATAAAACAGTTGTAAGGGAATTACAGCATCATTTCCCGGGGGAACATCTAATTTTAAATCCGCAGTGGCTTCCGCAATAATATGTTTGCTGGTATCCTCAGGAGATTGCCACTTAATTTCACCGGAATTAAATTTGTTTTTTGCAACAATAGCAGCGGCAAAAAACTGTTGATTTAGCGCAAGCCATTCAACGGGCTGATTGAATTTTTGATTATCGTCTTTCCCTTTCACAACGTGTTGAAAATCAAAATCTCCATTTTCAACATAAGAAACATGTGATTGCTGGATTTCCCAGTCTATATCTTTTTCAAGCTTTACAGCTTTTACTTTCCATAACAGATCAATTTTATTCTGAGGCTCAAGTTTGTTAGCTCCATTCAGTTTTATATTAAAACCGAGCATATAATCATCAGGCCTTATGATATACTGATGCTGAATAGATTCGCCGGTATTTGTCTGTAAGCTAAAAGTAATTACCTGGCTGCTATCTGCTGTTGTTTGAACTGCAGAGGGAGTAAAGAGAAGGTCTGAGGTTTGAACAGTTTGATTATTCCCGGTGTTTATTGGATATGAAATATTATTAAAACTTCCATCCTGAAGGATCAGTGGTTTGCCATCAAAAGTTGTGAAATTCTTAATTAGAATTTGTTTAGGCTGGCCGCCTTTACTGCTAAATGTAATCTTAAGAAGTTTATTTTCTACCGTAATTAATTGTTCTTTGCCGGTTGTATCCTGCTTAAAAGCAGAGTCTAATGTATCTCTTTTTGCAGCAATAGAATCATTTACGGCTTTTAGCTTGGCAGTAGTATCAACTTTCGGTTTAAGCCTGTCAAGGGAATCCTGGATGTGTTGTTTTTGCTGTTCAGCGGCCATCTGGCCCTTGTTTAGAGTAATAGAAATATCCAAAAAATAACAGCGCTAACAAAACAAAGCCTATAACTGAATTTCTATCCATACCCTTTTTAAAATTAGTGTGCAAATGTACACAAAACTTAGAGTTCGTTGTTTGTAAATGAACTATAAAATAAAAATGCCCCCGGTTAAGAGGGCATTTTATCAAATGTTAACTTTATTTTGCCTTGGCTTCGGCAGCAGGTGCTGCTTTAACCTCAGTAGCGGCAGCAGCAGGAGCAACTTTTGCTTCCTCCTGTTTCAATTGGCGCGTCATTGTTACGGACGCAACCGGAATACGCGGAGAATTCATGACTTCCATATTTTCAGGTTTTACATCCTGAACCCTGATATTTTCGTTCAATTTAAGATCGTCAATATTCACTTCAATATGTTCTAACAAATGTCTTGGCAGCGCTTTCACTTTTAATGATTTCATTTTTACTACCAACTTTCCCCCTTCTTTCACACCTTGCGGAACACCTGTAAATTTCAATGGGATATTTACAGTTACTGTTTTATTGGGAACCAGTTCTAAAAAATCAACGTGAATCAAGTCATCACTGACCTTACCAAATTGCAGGTCTTTTAAAACACACTTGTGAGTGTTACCGTCGACTTTGATTTCTGCCAGCATGAATTCGGGCGTGTAAATAATGCCTTTAAAAGCTGATGCCGGAGCAGAAAAATTGATTTCTTTTGCACCTCCGTAAATTACAGCTGGCACTTTGTCCTCAGAGCGGAGTTGGCGGGTGGCTGATTTGCCAAAGCCGGTCCTGAGTTGTCCGTCGATTGTAATTGTTTTCATTTCCATGATTTAATTTTTTTTGAGGCGCAAAGGTATATTTAATTAGCTAATTAGCCAATTCTATAATTAGCTAATGGCGAAGCTAATTTATCGCTTTCGTTATTTGTTTACCAAGAAAAAAAATTGATTTATTTCTTTGTTTACTATATAACTTTTAGCTGATTATCGCATTATCTAATTTTCCAATTTTCCAATTTTCAAATTAGCTAATTAGTAAGATTCTTCTTATGCATTTTACTCCTGATAAAAAGGCTGTTGATACTTTTATTTTCGTAAGCATTGCGGATAGCTACGGCAAAAAGATCAGCAACAGAAACTACTTTTAGTTTATTAATCTTCTTTTTTAAGGGGATAGTGTCACAGACCACTAGTTCTTCCAATACACTGTTTTCAATATTTTCATACGCATTGTTGCTTAATACCGGATGGGTACAAAATGCGCGTACACTCCTTGCCCCTTTTTCCAATAACAATGCTGCACTTTTGCAAAGAGTTCCTCCGGTATCACAAATATCGTCGATGAGTACAATATCACGTTCTGTCACATCGCCTATCACTACCATACTGGCAATTTCATTAGCTCTTCTCCTGTGTTTATCGCATATTACCATGTCTACTTCAAAATAACTGGCTATTTCCCTTATCCTGTTGGCGCTTCCAACATCAGGCGCGGCAAATGTCAGATTTTCAAGATTAAGATCTTCGATATAAGGAATATAAATAGCAGATGAATCCAAATGATCTACAGGAATATCAAAATAACCTTGTATTTGAGGAGCGTGAAGGTCCATTGTAATTACCCTGTCAGCGCCCGCAGCAACTATCATATTAGCCACCAATTTTGAGCCGATTGCCACACGGGGTTTATCCTTTCGGTCTTGGCGTGCATATCCATAATATGGGATTACCGCAATTACTTTATAAGCAGAAGCGCGTTTTGCCGCATCTATCATTAATAATAATTCCATTAAATTATCTGTGGGAGAAAAAGTACTTTGGATCAAAAAAACAAACTGGCCGCGTATGCTTTCCAAATATTCGACTCCAATTTCACCATCGCTGAATTTTTGGATATTGATCTTGCCCAAAGGCTCTCCAAATCTTAAAGCAATTTGTTTCGCAAGATATTCAGATCCTGTTCCCGAAAAGAGTTTTACGTTCGGATGCATATTATGTATAATTATGGGATAATTAGTTTAGCGAAATTATAATTAATATTTTTGGAAATAAACTCTAATTCATGGAAAGTTCTAACAAGTCTTCCACCTCCATCAAAAATTGGGCTATTGGCGACCGGCCAAGGGAAAAACTTCTATCGAAAGGAAAAGAAAGTCTGAGTGATTCAGAACTGGTTGCAATACTTCTCAACAGCGGAAGCGGGAAGGAAAGTGCGATTGACGTAGCGAAAAAAGTTCTAAGATTAGGAGAAAACAATCTTGATGAATTAGGGAAGGTTTCTATTAAAGATTTAATGTCAATAAAAGGAATCGGGGAAGCAAGAGCCGTTACTTTAGTTGCCGCACTTGAATTGGGAAGAAGGCGACATGGATCTTCGCTTCTTGATAAAAAAAGAATACACTCAAGTATGGAACTTGCACATTATTTAAAAGCTTCTTTAAAAGATCATGCTTATGAAGTTTTCGCAGTAGTTTTTATGAATCGTTCCAACAAAATAAAACATTTTGAAATCATAAGTAAAGGTGGATTAACACATACAATCGTTGATCCGAGAATCATATTTCTGAAAGCAATCGAAGTACAGGCGACGTCACTTGTTCTGTGCCATAATCATCCTTCGGGCAACCTGCGGCCGAGCAAGGCAGATGAAGAAATTACTGCCAAACTAAAAAACGCAGGGAAATTACTTGATATTAATGTGATAGATCACCTCATTGTAAGTGACGAGGGATATTATAGTTTTGCTGACGAAGGAATGATATAGTTTGTAAATTCTTAGTCTTAGTAAAATGTCAACTTATTTGCAACAAGAACTTTAAGCTTAATCTTTTTTCTTTTTATTTAACTGCTCAATATCGTTTTTGTCTTTAAATCTTCCCGCAGCTTTTTTTGCCTCTAATAAGTCATCCAAGTTAATAAACCTGATTTTGACATTTTGCTGGCGATACAGTGTACTTCCTTTATAAGCAACATCAAATGTTAATCCTTTCACTTCGCTCATAATTTCAATTCTATTCGGCTCTTTTCCAATTCCCCAAACATTAAATTTATTACCGAGAAATTCATTTTTAGAAAAAGAAGGAGCGCCAAATTCTTTTATCGTCTTTCTTAGTTTCTGATAATTTTCTGCACTCTTATTTACCCAAATATCCATATCTGCTGTACTCCTTATATATCCGTGAAGAATTACTGCATAACCTCCAACAACTAAGTACTCTACTTTATTCTTATTGAGAAATTGAATAAAATCCTGAAAATCTTTATTAAAAAGATCAGCCATTGGGATGTTTTCGTTTATCAAAAAAGCTTATATCCACTTTGTCTTCAGGAGTTGTTCCGAAAATCTGATGAATTAAGAAACATGCAGCATTTAGCCGTTCTTCCGGAGTTTTATTATTCCAGTCAGAAACATGGTCATCTGCTTCTTCAAATGTCATTGAACGTAAAACAGATCTGTCCAATTTGTATTCTTCCTGATCCATTAATTTAAAATAACTTCAATTAAAGATTTTATGCTTGCGCTGTAGGGCCGCCAAAATTCATTGGAAGTTCCACCGCTTCAATATCCTGGATAGTGCCATTTGTGGCTTCAAATTTCTTTACATTTTCTATCATTGCCTTCATGAAACGCTTCGCATGGGTAGGCGTAAGTATGATCCGGCTTTTCACCTTGCTTTTGGGCATCCCCGGCATCACGTTTACAAAATCCACAACAAATTCGGCATGACTATGTGTAATTATCGCCAGATTGGCATATTGACCTTCTGATACTTCTTCTGAGATTTCGATATTCAATTGATTGGATGCTGGTTGTTGGTCAGGCATATTGTTTTTTATTTTCAAAAGTAGAAAAAAGAAATTGCCTTATAAAATAAAATACCATTTAAAGATATTCTAATCGCTAAACTGTAATTTGGGAACAATGAAATTATAATATCCGGGTATTTGCTTGTTTAACGAGGAAGTATAATTTATGAAGCAAAAGAGGTTATCTTGAAATCAGATAACCTCTTTTTTTTAAATTGTTGATAAAATTGAAAAAAATCTTTAATACTACTTTTGCAGGATAAATGACCCTCCACCAAAGCTTCCCTGGTCAACAGTCCATGTAATGCTCATATTAATAACATTATTACAAGCATCCACCGTACCACTACCTGTCATTGTAAGATTAGTATATGAGAAAAACCATGGAGCCGGGTCTATTATTTGAGAAGGTACTGTGGCTATAAAAGCTTTCGAATCGATGTTTATTAATACACTCTCATCAGGTGTTTGGTTAATACCGGTCACTTTAAGCACACCAGGTGATGGTTGTGTTACTGTAACAGGATAAGTATCTCCCCAGAAGTAATTATCTACCACGGTAGCACTTCCCAGAAAGGCAGTTATATCTAAAGGGCAAACTGCGTTATAGGTAATTGAAGTCTGTGATCCCGGAAAATTCTTTACATCTGTGGAAGCTTCTACGGCATCAGTACCATTGGCAAACCCATTTAGAACTGTACCATCCTTCATAATGAAAGTTGCTCTTAGTTCAAATTTATCTCCGGGCTGAATGTCGCCCACATTAATTCCAAAAATGTTGGCCAGATCATCTCCGGTTACATCGATCTTGGAGGGGAAAGTAGTAATTCCTGTCTTAAGCTTTTTGATATTTGTGTAGTCTCCATTCATCGCCACATCAATATCTGCAGATGCCGGTTGTACGTCATTGGGAAAATACAACCCAAGAGTAAACGCAGCATGGAAATCCTGTGGTTGTTGAATAACAGCATCAAGGGCTGTGTCTGGTGTAAACAGAGGAATTGGGGACCTGGTTAGTTCCGGGAGATTAGGCAGTGCGTTCGGTCCTACTTCTTTTTTGCAACTTGTGAGTACAAATACGAAGCCTGTCAACAGAATCAGGAGATATTTTAGATAATTTTTCATGTATTATTAATTTTTAAAGTCAAAAGATAGAAACTCTTTACTTAAGGCATCCAAAACACTTTAAAAGTTGAAGGATCTGTTTTTTGGGGTGGTGCATTCTTATTCGAATTAAGTTCATCACTGCTCCACGGTAGAGAAGCCGGAAAGTTTTTACTGATTGAAACAGGCACAGGAAGTTGTGGGTCTACAAAAGGATTACCATGAATAGGTGGCTGAACGAATCCTCCCGGAGCCATTTGCGGATTGTTAGGATCGAACATAACAGGAAAACCGGTCCTTCTGTAATCGCTATATAAATCTACATAATCTCCTCCAAAAGCAGATATCCATTTCTGTGTTAAAATAACCTGCAACTGCTGAGAAGTATTAGCATCATAATAGTCCATAATATTATTGACATAATCGGTAGCACGTGTTGTCCCTGATAATTTGGGTACTTGCTGACCCACGGAACCGGTAACGCCAACAAAATAATCTACCTGTTTCATCGATTCCTTTATTGCATCCTCAAGTTTGGTACTCGCTGCAGCATCCCCTCCAGGCAACACTCCTGTTTTCATTAACTCCGCCTCTATATAGAGCCGATCTGCATAAGTGATTAACCTAAATGGAGCCGCTCCAGTACCGCTGGAAGAACCTACACCATCTCCACCGGCCCCTTGTCCGTCATCATACCTTCCGCCAACAGGATAGATACCCATCACTGTTTGGGAATTATCCTGAGCAGCTCCGTGATTCTTGCCGTCTGATCCAAATATGATGCTTACAAAGGCGCTATCCCGGTATTCTATCGGATTCCCTTCCACATCCGGCTCATCGGGTTGAAGTTGATTGAACCAATAATAGGGTATCCTCGGGTCTGTGATCCCCGTAAAAATATTTTGATTATATCCCTTTAATATCTCATAAAACCACGGAGCAATATACACGCTTCTTTGTGTTGCCGTATATTCAAGGAATCCTGGATTTCTGTTATCAGGAGATACAACCGGGCCATAAGGCACCACAAAAGATTCATCGGTAGCACTGATTAATGGTTCATTCTCTAATGCGGCCACCTCAGATGAAACGTCGGTTACAAGTCGTTCCTGGTTATATAATTTAAGCTTAATAGTATTAGCAGCCTTCACCCACAAATCCACATCTCCTCCATAAATGAGATCATCTGTTCCAGGTTGATGTATGTTAGCCGCAGATTGATCCTGCAGTTCTATAATCGCCGTATCCAGCATCTGGAACAAGTGTGGGTAAATATCCTCACCTTTATCGAAATTAGGAGCTGTGATGTCGTCACTCTTAAAACTAAGGGCCTCGCTGAATGGTATATCAGCGAAAATGTCAACCATCTGGCTGTAAGTATAAGCTTTCAAAACGGTTGCAATGCCCACATATTTCATATTACCACCTGCTTTCGCTTCATTAATCAGGGTGGTCAGGTTTTCCAAAGCGTCAACGTAAATACCTGTCCACATGTTAGAGACATCTGACCCTACAGCGTCATATTTATTATTCGAATTATATTCGGTTGCCTGGTGGGTATATACATCTAAAATAAAGCTAACACCTGGTATAGTGGTACTAAGTCCCAAATTATCTGCAATTGCTTTTTCCGAATTTGTCAGTAAAAGAGCTTCAGAGGCTTGTGTAGGATTATTTGGATCCCTATTAATATCCAAAAATCCCTTTTTGCATGATACTATCATTACTGATAGAAAAGCTACATATATATACGATCTATATTTCATATTTTTAATTTTATTGTTGAATAAATCAAAATGTGACTTTCAGGTTAATTCCATATCTTCTGGAAGTAGGCGCTGCTGAAAACTCAAATCCTTGTGTTGTACTAGAATAGGTCTGCGATTCAGGGTCGAAATTAGAAGCATGTGGTAAATTTGGTGCATAATACCACAGGTTCCTTCCCGACAGACTTATTGTTGCACTTCCAAAAGGAGTATGATTAAGTAAGGATTTCGGTAGTTCGTATCCAAAGGAAACATCCCTTAGATGCCATACTGTAGCATCCCAGACATTCCATTCAGTCTGTGCGTTGATCGCAAAAGTGCTGGAGGATCCTCCGGTAGTAAAAAACAAATCGTTTGTACTCACCTTAGTAATATTTTGTATCTCATTTCCCTTACTGTCTAATACAGGTTTCAAAGTATTGGCATCACCATATACACCATTAATGATCCATGAATTTTCGCGATCTTTGGTATCAGTTGTCACTCCACGGCCCAATTCGCTAGTAAGAGTTACAGAATAGAGATCTCCTCCGTGTGTATAATCAAAAAGTACATTTAAGAAAAATCCTTTATAGGAAAAGGTGTTTGACAATCCAGCCTTATAGTCCGGATTAGGATCTCCAATCATACCTTCCTCGGGATCACTTAAAGGAAATCCGGTCGCAGGATCTATAAGAAGATTCCCTTTTTCATCACGTAAAGTTTTCGTTCCTCTTATATATCCAAAAGGCAATCCAGGTTCAATATAAGGGCCTAGATTAGTAAGTACCCCGTTAAGTGCGATACGGTCAACGCCTTTGGTCAAAGCAACCACTGTTGTTTTATTTTGGGTAAAAGTTCCCTTAATGTTCCAATTGAAATTACTGGAACGGACAGGATCAAGATCTAATTCAATTTCAATACCCTTATTCCTTAAGTCGCCATAGTTCTGAATTGCACTGGTATAACCGGTAGAAGAAGGCAGGGTAATAGGAGCAATTTGATCAGTTGACCGGCGCTCGTAATAAGTAAAATCCACTCCTATTCTACTATCCAGAAATTCTAAATGGGTACCTAATTCCATTTCCCTTGTAAATTCCGGCTTCAGATTAAGATCGTATGCTTCACTATTTACAGATGCAGTAGCCTGACCTAAAAAGGGGTCTCCAACGGCAAAGATGTCAAATAATTCATAAGGACTTGCATCACGGCCTACCTTAGACCAGGAAGCACGAATTTTTCCTATTGTAAATGCATTACTGTGCATCTTCAAAGCATCTGAGAATACAAAGGATCCCGAAACACCTGGATAAAAATAACTTCTGTTTGCTTTAGGCAGGGTTGATGACCAGTCATTTCTACCAGTGAGGTCCAAAAAGAGATAATTCTTATAACTGAGAGAGATGTCCGCAAAAGCCCCCCATAACCTGTGTCTGGAATAATAAGAAGAAGCAACTTGTGTCTTGGTATTACCCAAAGTGTAAATTCCAGGAGCAATTATAACTGTACCATCTGTGGAAGTACTATTGTAAGTATCCTGAAAGATATTATGGCCCAAAACAGCTTTTACCGTATAATTATCATTCTTCAATTTGGGTGTAAAGGTCAATAGTAAATTTGATTCTATTGTCTGGTCATGAAAATTATCCACTGTCACTTCACCATTTCCTTCAGCGGCCCTTGAGCCTATATCGATTACCTGCTTGGCTGCAGTATTGTATATATTGGTTCCCAACTGGTAACTTGCATTGAACCAGGGCAAGATGTCATAATCGAACTGAACATTGGCGGCAAGCCGATCTGTCGCTGTATGAATGGTATTATGTAAGTAGTCCCAATGAGGATTATCATATTGCCCAGAACTGGTTTGCACAGGTAAGCCATTAGCATCCTCATAGGGAAGAGTTAAATCCCAGTTCCTGGCCAAAAATAAGGAACGTGCAAAAGCTGAAGCTACTCCATCTACCTGGTTTTCACCAAAAGTTCCACCATTCTGGACGGTATTTGAATAAGTTAAACTGGAGTGTACATTAAGTCCATTGGTCAATTTCGTAACACCTCCGACAGCAACACTTCCTCTATTAAAATCTGAATTGGGTATATAACCCTTATGTTGTAATACTGAAGCGGTTACACTGGCAGAAGTATTTTCGTTTCCTCCGTTGGCTGATACAGAGTTTTGCCAAACCTGTCCGGTACGGAAGAGATCTTTTACGTTATTAGGATAAGCCCTGTAGGCAACGCTATCTCCAAACATTTTTGGGAATGCGGCTGCATACGGTCCCCAAGTAGCAATAGAGTCAATAGTGCCGAAGTGAGGCCCCCATGAACCGTTTGCATTTTCGTAAGCGAAGTGAGCACCTGCACCATATTCATTCTGATAGTCAGGCAGACTGGCAATTTTCTCCAAGGAAAATGAGGAACTATATGCGACTTCCATACCTTTCCTGGAACGGGTGAAATTACCTGCTTTAGTTTTGATAATAATCACACCATTGGATGCCCTAGAACCATATAAAGCCGCCGCGGATGACCCTTTCAAAATAGTCATAGACTGAATATCGTTAGGATCCAAAGACGAAATGCCGGAAGAAGGGGCACCACCATTTTCCAATAAATTACCAATTGTGTTAACTGAATTATCATAAGTAACTCCATCCACAATAATTAAGGGCTGATTGTCCCCAAAAAAGGAGGTTGCACCACGGATATTGATGCGGGTAGCCGCACCTGGAGCACCTTCTGAACTTCTGATATCAACGCCTGCCACCTGTCCTTGTAAACTTTTCAATATATCAGGTTCCGAATGTTGTACAAGGAGATCAGGCTTAACTGTTGAAACAGCATAACCGAGTGCCTTTTTCGTTCTTGATATACCATAAGCAGTAACAACCACTTCATTTAGTCTCTTTGTATTAGCTTCCAGTGTTACATCAATAGTAGAACGATTGCCAACTTGAATGGTTTGTTGTGTGTAACCTACACCTGTGAAAACTAAAGTAGCATTTGAAGGAACTGTAAGTTCAAATTGGCCATTAGAATTAGTCGCCGTTGCTGTATTACTCCCCTGAACCTGGACTGTAATACCGGGAAGGGATGTGCCATCAGGGCCTGTAACCTGGCCTTTCACAGAATGGACTTGTGCAGACGCCAATACTCCACTGAGCATTAACACTGCGAATAGTGCAAGAAATCTTCTCATGTGTCTGATTTAATTTAGGGTTGAAATGTATATTTCTTCTCAACAACAACGCAAAAAAACGCGTAATTAATATAAGCTTTTACTTTTAACAAAATCCTTACAACGATATAATGACACTTTTTATTTTCCTTTCGCTGCATTATTTCTCAAAAAAGTTAGAATTATTTGGCACTCATCTAAAAACAAGCCGCAATATCGCAATTTTTTAGATAGAACTATGATTAAAACTTGAACTATGATTAGAATTTATAAATAACTTCCAACTTTACTTCATTTTTTTTATTGCCATCAATAACGTCAAGGCCGCTTCCTATTTCACTTTTATTCGAATAAATCGTTTGCGCAAATCTGCCCCAAATATTTAATTTTCGGTTTATTTTATAATGCACGTTTATATAATAACGATACCCTTTATCAAAAAATACGGGAATAGAATAGGCATATAAAACATCATTTTCATAAGTATAAATCCGGCTGTCATATCCGTCCGTTTCAAAATAACATAATCTTATATTGCCATTAAATCGCTTCAAAAGAGGTTTATAAATTACATCTATAAATGTAAGCAAGCCATTTTGAGGTTCAGAGCCTTTTGCATTCAACCAAACTAATTCGACCCTGGAACGAAGCGCCAAAGTAGTATTTATTTTATAATTTAATTGAGTTCGCCATGCTTCCTTCGGCCTTCCCACTACAGGATTTAACGTGAGGTTGAATGGATTATAATTGATAGGCTTGTTTTCATACCGGTACCGTGAGGTTAACCCAACTTGTTTGTTTGGCTGATAAAAAACCTGGAGCATGTAACTATTCCCCGAGGTCGGCGCATCAGTCCGGTATTTCAACCAGGGAAAATGATAAAAATCGGCATACGCGTCAATTTTTACTGAACGGGATGGAGTAACGGTTATGCCTGAATAAAAACCACTTTCATTAACTGTGTGTGTGTTTTCAGTAAATGCATTTGAATACAAGGATTGGTAGCCTTTCGAAATATTGCGGTACAGGAAACTCATAGCTACTTTTGAATCGGTATTGATTAACAGGCCATTTATAAATGCTTGATTCAAATGCTTATCCACAGCCGCCTCGCCAAAGAAATGCATATTGTCATAGGTATAACTATAATCGATACTGTAATTCCCCGCCGATCTTCCGCCAAGTGCATACATATTATATAAGTAAGGGGTTTTATTAATTGGATGGGCAAAACTGTAATTAACAGCATTAATACCAAAATGTAATTTTTCGGTTGAAAAAGAAACATTTCCTCCTCTCGAAAACATGCCTTCGGCCTTCCTGCCTGCAATTTCGTTTGCTGTCCGGTGATAACCGGAAGTTTGCAGTGAAGAAACAAACTCTTCATTATTTAATTCTGCTTTATTTAAGCTAGCATCCAATTTACGGTAACTGGCAAAAAAGGTTGCTTCCCAGTTGTTCTTTTGTAAAGTAATGCCTAAGCCACGGTTAAATTCTATTTCTCCTGCAGAATTATAAGGCCTTAAAATATCAGATTGCCTTTTTATATTGGTGATCTCTGCTCCTTTATTAAAGGCAAGGCTTTGCCACTCGGTTAATCCCTGTCCCATATTAACAGTAAAATCACCAATAGCCAAAGCTTTGATAATTCCAAGATTGCGCACAAAAAAATGAGCGGAATAAAAATCAAATCCCTGGCGCTGTGCACCTTTAAAAAATTGCTCGCCGGCGTCTTTCTCGGCAGTAAACCCATATTGAAGCAGGTTTCCTGAACGGTACTTATACCTTATTAAAAATTTTTGAGGAGTTCCGGGATAATAATTTTTTGCCTGGCTGCTATCCAGTAAATAGCCTTTTGATTTTTCAAGTATCTGCGTTGCCCGGGCTAATAATGATTGCTCACCGTTTTGTAATCTTTTACGTAATGACTGAAAAACTTCTGTCTTTTGCGATACCTTTATATATGGACGAATCCGTCGAATCAAATCCAAATTCCAGGATGGTATTGCCTGTAATTCATAAATACTTAAAAAATTTCCAAGCAATTTGCGATAAGCTATCAAATTGGAAATTTGTAATGGGCTCAATATATTTAGTTGTTCCAAAAGCCCTGCATCGACATCATTAAGATTGATTGGCTCTGTAAAAAAATGATGCATCTCCTGCAGGTATGCATCATCTTCCGTTTCAATGTCTTCATTAGCTGCAGTCATGTCTTCTAATTGCTGTTCTACAACAGTTGAATGTTCATCAGGTGTTTGCTGTGCGTTTACAAATACCGGAACATTACTTGAGAGAATCACCAGGCAAACCGGAGCGAATAATTTTACAGTTTCAATGGCTTTCACCGGCTTTTGATTTTAAATTCATAATAAATTGTAAGCCGGGCGTCAATCCAAGTTGCGGATGATAAGAAGCTGAAACATCTACTCTAAAATTATCCCAACAAACACCTGCGCCTGCAAACGGCGTTTCATTTTCTGTTGCTAATCCAAATCGTGCAAAAAACTTTTTGTCAAAATTATATTGAACGGCAGTATTCACATTTACAGGAAAGTCTTCCTGCTTTTGCAATTCAAAGGCTATCAGAAAGTTATCGGAAGCTTCATAACCTAAACCCAATGAATATACCGAACTCAACTTGTCATTTTCAGTTTTTGATAATCTCCCTCCAACAGGATTGTAAAAATGAATTCCTGCATTTAATCGGTCACTCACATGAACAATTGCGCCAAACTCAAAATTTAAAGTGGAAGGTTTTTCATAGCCAGGAATCTGAAAAGAATAATAATTGAATTTAACTCCGATGTCGAGTTTACTGCCTACATTTCTCGCATAAGCAATACCGAATTGAGATTCGTTGTAATTTTTAAATCCAAAATAATCAGCCTGGAAAGCAAAGTTTCCATCTTTGGTAGGAAGCGCTATAATTCCAGAATACATGTTCGTTTCTGCCAATAAAAATCTCTTTTCTCCATAAATACCAAATGATGGGTCTTTAATTTGCGCGAGCGAAGCGATATTTTCGCTAACAGAAAAAACATCTACATGATGAATGCTATAAGCTCCTAAACTTATATAAGAAGCAGCGATTGGTTTTAGCAGGGATTGAGAAAATACTGAAGTTGCTGTTAATAGAAAGAAATTAATGAAGTATAGTTTTCTCAAAGCAATTAGTTTATATCATAAAAAATAAATTTAAAAATTTTCTTACAACAAACCTGTTATTTTTACAAATACTTCTATATTATTTACATCATATTATTGGCCAGATGTAAATAAAAAAATCCGCCTTTTTTATTTCAAGGTTGTTTATTTATCAGTAAAAATTATAAGTTCGGAATAATTTTTTCCTTATCTTTTCTTAAAAACTTTGAACAGTCATCATTGGATATTGATTGGCCTGTGGGTGCTTTATTACACGCTTCATAGTGTGCTTGCGGCAACAATTGTCAAAGAATCTTTCAAACAAAAACTGGAAAAATATTTTCGTTATTACAGGCTTGGCTATTCAACATTTGCGCTGCTCGCATTAATTGCATTGCTGATTTATCAATATTCTTTTCTAAGTCCGCTTCTTATAAAATCACTTGGCATAAAATATATTTCAGCAATTATTTTGGTGCTGCCAGGGTTTATCATTATGCTTGTTTCTATTAAAAAATATTTCATGCTCTTAAGCGGTGTCCGTTCCATCTTTACGCCTATACCTACTCCTGAGTTAAAGGTAAGCGGAATTCATAAATACGTCCGTCATCCTTTGTATTCAGGAACGATACTCTTTGTGTGCGGTTTGTTTTTTGTTTTCCCAACACTAAGTAATTTAATTGCTGCTGTGCTACTGGTCCTGTATATTTTAGTCGGAATTGTTTTTGAAGAAAAGAAACTGAAAAGAGAATTCGGAAAGGCTTACGTAGATTACATGTCAAAAGTCCCGGGCTTATTCCCTTTTTTGAGAAGAGGGGAGATGATACGAAAAAATAAAGCAAAGTATCTTTGATAAATGAAATTCGAAGTAGGCGATACGGTTTTGGTGCTTCATTCGCAGGAAGAAGGCGAAGTGGTGGAGATTATTAATAAAGAATTGGTATTGATAGAAGTGAAAGGCGTTCGTTTTCCTGTTTATACTGACCAGCTTGACTTTCCTTATTTCAAAAGGTTTTCAGAAAAAAAATTGGTGGTTCCCAAAAAGGAAAAAATTTACGTGGATAACCTGAAGAAAGAATCGGTTGAAAAAAAATACCATGTTCATTCCGGCGTGTGGCTGTCTTTTTTACCAATCTTTGATAAAGACATTTTTGAGGATGATGTGGTGGAAAAATTTAAAATTTATTTGCTGAATCAAACTGATGATATTTATCACTTCTCTTACCAGGTGGTCTTTAAAAGTGCTCAGCATTTTCATTTGAGCAACACTGCTTTGCCTTTTAATGAATTTTATCTTCATGATATCGCTTTTGAAGAAATGAATGATGCGCCGAGATTTGAATTTAATTTTTCACTGGCTGAAAAAAATAAAAAGAAAGTGGAGCATTATGAAGCAACGTTGAAAATAAAAGCCAAACAATTGTTTAAAAAGATTGAAGAGATGAAAATAAAAAATGAACCTACTTTTTCGTTCCTTCTTTTTGAACATTATCCTGATAAAGCGGAGGAGCCACTTCCGGAATACCAAAGGGCAGGCAACATTTATGATATCTCCTCTTCTATACAGAAGCTGGAACCTGCGCGCTCCGTTGTTGACCTTCACATTGAAAAACTGACCGATAGGTGGGAAGGCCTTAGCAATTTTGAAATACTCACGATTCAGTTAAGCAATTTTGAAAAATATTATCCACTTGGCTGTTGCTCATCAGCAGCCTAACCTTATTGTCATCCATGGGGTGGGAACGGGAAAGCTTCGCAATGAAATCCATGAAATTCTAAAAACTAAGAAGGAAGTAAAAAGTTTTGCTAATCAATACCATGAAAATTTCGGGTTTGGGGCCACCGAAATTTATTTCCAATATTAGCTTTTGATTCATTTAAAGCTGTCTTTTAAAATCGTAACTTAGCAGACGCTGCAAACCGGGTTATCGTTCCGACAACAATCGGGAAGGAAAGTCCGGACAGTATAGAGCAACACACCGGTTAATAGCCGGTCCCGTTCGCAAGATAGGGAAGAGAGTGCCACAGAAAATTACCGTCCGCCTCCGGCGGATAAGGGTGAAAACGTGAGGTAAGAGCTCACGCCGCGGTTTGGTAACAAGCAGCGGGGGTAAACCTTGTGTACTGCAATGCCACGTATATCCCGGTTTGCCGTCAGGCATTTTAAACTGCTCGTTTATATTTCTGCTTTTGCGGAATACCGGGAAGGGTAGGCAGCAAGATTGTTGCAGTAATGTAACAACCAGATAAATGATAACCTTCCGCCGCCAGGCGGAATACAGAATCCGGCTTACAGGTTTGCAGTTAATGAATTTAAAGGGCAGTCGTTGCGGCTGCCTTTTTTAAAGCACGCGAATTTCACCAATTATCACCTCTTCAGCGAATAAATTTTCATATGCATTACTATTGATCTTCACTGGTTCCTTGCTCTCCGCCAACAATTTTTGTTGTTCGTTAATAATAACTCTAAAATAAATAACGGTTCTTTTCCTCTATTTACTGCAGATGACAAATATCATTTTATCAACTAACCGTACTCATTTCATGCGAACAGGAGATAGATAATTTTGCTTGAAAATAAGTTTATAATTATGGAAAATAATTTTGATTGTAATGAGATGTTGCTACGAAGAAAGTTCTTTTCCCCGTGTTTCGCTTATCGTGCCTTTTAATTTGAAAATGAAAAAACAACCCTGGCTGTTTAATTTGCTTTCAACAGAGGCCGACAAAATAGAAGTAGAATTATTTAAGAAATACCCTGAAGAAAAAGCTATCAAGGTAGTTAAGAAATTGCGCAAACTTATAAAGCATGTGCATTGCAAATCCGGTAAAAGTATTGCTATTTTTGTTTCTCCTGTTGCGGAAAAAGTTTGTTATTTTACTCCCTCACAACTGGAGAAATATCATTTTTGAGAATGGCAATTATTTGTTATTCCGTGCAAAAAAACTACTGCTGTTATTCGCGTCCCACAAGAATACCTTTAAGTTTTTTATCAATTTGCTTGTTCCTTTTTTAAATCAAGGTCCACACTATTTCCCTGCACATTAAGATGTAATGTCATGACATCACCTTTTACTTTGCCGGTCACATGTGTCATTTCTCCCTGTATCGGAACATCAAAAGAAAGTGTATCTCCATCGATGGTTCCGTTACTGATATCGGAAGCCGACCCATCTGGATGAATATCTTTACCTGTAAGGCTCTGGCCTTGCACTTTAAAATCATAAGTGACTTTATATTGGTCCATTACCGTTCCTGTCCACTGGCCTGTAATGTCTTGTGCAGATGCGGCGGCCAGGAAGATCATAGTGCACAGCATAAAAAGCAATAATCTCTTTTTCATAATAAAGTGTTGTTTGTTTTACAAATTTATCTATGAAGTTAATTATAATTGGATGAAAACTTTAATAAAATTAATGTTCTTGTTTTGAAGTTGGGAAAGTTATTATTAAAATTCGTTTATTGTTGACCTTCATCTGACTTTTGCCTTTTCGCGAACAATCTTTTTTAGACTTTGCACTGTTGCGCAAGTCTTTTCTGAGGATTTTAGGAATTCCGTTTTCAATACAAATGCATAAATTATTCAATTGTTTTTTTGTGGCCTCGACAGGAATCGAACCTGTATCTGGAGCTTCGGAAACTCTTATACTATCCATTGTACTACGAGGCCTTTTCTCTTTAAAGATGCAATATTACTTGTAAAAATTTTAATGGCAAGTGTCTAATACTATTGTAGAAAAAATAAAATAAAAATTCTACAAATTTGTCAGTTTACTGTTGCGGTTTTATTAGGTGACTGAGCCAGGAATCGCGCTTACAGTTTGCTACTCCTATCTTGCAGATATCTCGGTTTTAATATGTAAAAGTGGCAACAACAGCCATGATTAAACGCAATAATATCGAAAAGTCGTGTCAATTTTGATTAAAATCTATTGCTTTAAATTGTTTTAGATTTGAACCGGCAATCCAGGAATAATCTCTTTAACTTAAAATTATTCAATCTTGATATGAGCCCAGTTGCTATTTCGTCGCTTGTGGTAATTAGCATTACCTGTATTATTCTGCTTACCTCAAAGTGGAAATTGAATGCTTTTATTGCTCTTTTCCTCGTTTCGCTTTTTCTTGCGGTTGCTGTGTTGCCGGGCAAAGATGTGGTGACAATTATGAAGAACGGTTTTGGTAATACAATGGCGTCGGCCGGTTTTCTTATCATCCTTGGCGCTATTATAGCTATTATATTAGATAAGACCGGTGCTGCGATTACGCTTGCCCGTTATATTCTTTCTAAAACAGGTGAAAAGAAAGGAGCCGCCGCTTTAGGCATCACGGGATTTATTGCAGGGATGACAATTTTCTGCGATTCGGGGTTTATTATTTTGAGTGGTTTGGCCAAATCTTTCAGTGCTAAAACGAAAACTGCAATGCCTTTTATTGCCGGCGTTCTTGCGTGTTCTTTGTATGCTGTTCACAATTTAATTCCTACTCATCCCGGTGCTCTGGCTGCCGCAGGAATTTTGAATGCTAATATCGGTAACCTTGTGGTAGCAGGAATTCTCTTTGCTATTCCCGGTTTTTTTGTTGCGTATTTCTGGGTAAAATGGATGACAGAAAATCAGAATTATAAACCTGCGCCCGAACATGAAATTCCTTTGGAGGAAGTTGACAAAAAATATCCTCCTGTTTTTTGGTCTTTTATGCCGGTTGTGGTTCCATTGCTCCTGATCGCCACCGGTTCGTTACTTCATATTCTTCGACCTCAAAATGTCAATGCGATAATTAGAATTTTTGAATTTGCCGGCCAGCCTGTGATAGCTTTGGTCATCGGTGTTGTTTTTGCATTGTTCCTCCTTCAGCATACAAAAATGGAAACACTGAACGAAGTGTTTGAAACGGCTATAGAAAAAGCCGGGCCGATACTCATTATTACTGCTGCGGGCGGCATGTTTGGAATGATCATTAAAGAAACTGGCGTTGGTACTTCCGCAGGAATGGCACTAAGCAAAACCGGGCTTGGCCTTTTGATTCCTTTTGGCATTGCGGTTATTTTAAAAACAGCACAAGGTTCTTCAACGGTTGCTATCATTACAGCCGCTTCTATCATAGCGCCAATGCTTCCTTCTTTAGGCCTCGCATCAGAAACAGGAAAATTATTTACGATGCTGGCTATGGGCGCCGGTTCTATGATGGTTTCTCATGCCAATGATTCTTATTTTTGGGTAGTTACAAAATTTTCCGATATGCACGCGAACATTACATTACGCATTTTTTCAACCGCAACAATTGTTATGGGGATTACTGTCTTCGTTTGCGTTTGGTTCACCTCTTTATTTTTTCTTTAGACAAAATTATTTTTCATGGAAGCTAAAGTTCTTGCAGAAACCATTTTTTTAGCGGGTGTGGAAAGTGTAATGACGCAAAAAATTATTCCCCGGCATTTGTCAATTGAAAATGATATTCTTTCTGTTGCAGGAAACAAAATGGAAATCGCAAATCTGAAGAATGTGTATGTAATAGGCGCAGGAAAAGCAAGTGGAGCGATGGCGCTGGAAATAGAAAGGATTTTTGGCGACAAAATTACTTCAGGGTATGTGGTAGTTAAATATGGCCATGGATGTGACCTTCAATACATTACTTTATCAGAAGCCGGTCATCCAATTCCGGATTATAACGGTTATGCCTCCACGAAGAAAATTTTGGATATTGCAAATGAGGCAGGCGAAAATGATTTAATCATATGCCTTATATCAGGTGGCGGTTCGGCTTTACTATGCGATTTCCCGGAAGGTAGTTCAGATGAAGATTTAAACGTTGTTAATCAACTTTTATTAAAAAGCGGAGCAGATATAAAAGAGATAAATGCTGTAAGAAAGCATTTGTCAAAAGTGAAGGGCGGCCAATTGTTAACTGCGGCGTATCCGGCGCAGGTAATCACTTTGATCCTGTCGGATGTAATTGGTGATTCTTTGGATGCGATAGCTTCCGGTCCCACCGTTCCTGATTCAACAACTTTCAATAACGCTATCGCTGTTCTTGAAAAATATAACCTTTATTCAAAAGTGCCTCAGGCAATTACAGGGTATCTTCAAAAAGGAAGTGAAGGTATTTATCCTGAAACGCCAAAACCTGGTGATGTCGTTTTTAATAATACTCACAATTTCGTAATAGGAAGTAATAAAATTGCGCTGGAATCCTGCAGGCAAAAAGCAATGGAAAATGGTTTCAATACATTTATAATTACTTCTGAACTGGAAGGCGATTTGATGGAAGTATCAAAACAAATAATTGATACAGCACTTTCTTTTCAAAAAGATGAGCAGATTAAAAAGCCATGCTGTATTTTATTTGGCGGCGAGACAACAATAAAGGTGAAGGGCAATGGAACCGGCGGCCGAAACCAGCATCTCGCCCTTTATGCTGCTTTATTACTAAAAGATAAAAGGGGTATTACTTTGCTTTCTGCAGGAACGGATGGAAACGACGGCCCAACGGATATAGCAGGAGCCGTTGTTGATACAAAGACTTATAAGAATGCTTTTGACAAAGGATTGGATGCGAACAAGTATTTAGAGAATTTCGATTCATTTGATTTCTTTGAAAAGGCAGGCGGACAGATTATTACAGGTCCAACAATGACGAATGTGATGGACATTATTGTTGTGATAATCGAATGATATTTACTCTTCACGATCAGGCATTATTTCTCCTTTATAATTGGCATATTCATACCGGATCATCCCATTTTTACACACTTTCAATTTGTATTCAGGTTTGTTATCCGCACCTTTGTTGGTAGTTATAGAATATAAATGGCCTTTGTATTTTTCAGTCACCATCAAAACAATTTCTGCGGGAACATAATTAAGCAAAACCGGTACGGCTCCTGTCAATCCCGGACACTTATCAGGCCAGTCATGAAAAATCATTGGTGGCCTGTCGAACTTTGGCGGACCGGTAACCGTATTAAAAGGCACATTAGTTGAAGCAATTAAAGAGATCGGTTCAATTTTTACGGGAGGAGTTAATGGAAGCGGAACTTCTTTTACTTCCGGCTTTTTAACTTCAACAGGTTTGTTTTCAACAGGTGGCGCAGGTTTCTCTGCCTGTTGCACATATCTGCGTGGACGGGAATTATCCCAGTAATGAAGGTATTGTGCAAAAAGGCTATGAGTTCCGACAATAAAAAGTATCGAGAGAATCAACTTTTTCATGCAGGTAAATTACTGAAATAATACCCGCCGAGAGAGGATTTCAGGCAATTTTTATGCACATATAAAAACCGGTAATATGTGAAAACCGATTAACGAGTCCCGGAAAATAAATGACATTTACGTTTTCCTGTAATTTTATACGTTCGACATAGTTTATCCGTTTTTTCTTATTTTTTATAACATGAGAAGTGCAGAAGGAATTAAAAAAATGATCGTTGATTTTGCTTCCGGCAACAAGCGGATAAGGGCGGTTGTACACGAAATCGACATCGCCTTCTGAGTTGAATAAAAAAATTTTTCGAAAGAATATTTCTTTTCAACTGCAATAATTGACCAGAAAAAAAATATTGAAAATCTAAAATTGATGCAGAATCTTATAAAGAAAACTGGCCTTCTTTCACCCAAAGAGAATTGGACGAAATCCAGGTAACAGAAAAATAAATTTCTGGTTTTTTTGTTGTTTTACTGTTCCTCGTGCAAATTAGGTGTGTAAAAAATTAAAAGAGGGTGGAGATATATACACAATCTAAAAACCAATTCGCTGTCGCTGCGATACCGTCTCGTCTGGCATGATTCTTTTTATTTGTCAAGGTAAATTGTAAAACTTAAAACCAAATTATAATGACGAATGAAATCGATGATGACGGCAAAAGAATTCTTGTCGCTCTTTTTAACAACAAAGAAAATGCTGAAGGTGCTTACCAGGCGCTGAGAGACGCTGGTTATTCTTCTGATGAAATAAATGTGGTAATGAACCCTGAGACGAGAGAAAAATATTACAATGATGAGGATGCAACCGAATCAGAAGTAGGAAACAAAGCGCTGGAAGGTGCAGGAGCCGGAGGTGCGATTGGTGGAGTGGTTGGTGGAATTGGTGCGGCGATTGCGGCTCTCGGAAGTAACCTTATCATTCCGGGTTTAGGATTAGTTGTGCTCGGCCCTTTGGCTGCGGGACTTGCAGGCTTTGGAGCTGGGGGACTTACAGGCGGAATCATCGGAGCCTTAATTGGCGCGGGTACTCCAAAAGAAAAAGCTGAAGTATATCATCATGGCGTACAGAATGGAAAAATTCTAATCAGCGTGCATCCGCACAGTAACGAGGATATTATCAATTTTAGAAACACCTGGAATGAGTATAATGCGGAAGAAGTTTACCCGGATGTGACAACGTAGAATCTTCATACTAAAAAATCTATTATAATGAAATTTTTAACAACGATCGCTCTTGTGGTTTTTCTCTTTTGTTCTTGCCAAAACAACAGGAGCAATACACCAGTAAATGCAGACAGCAATGCCAACAGTATGGCACTTGATCATGACACAACTATCACTGTAGATTCTAACAAAGTAAAACTAAGTTGGGACTATGTAACTTTTGCATCGCCGGAGGTGAAGTATGATGAAATATTAATGCCGAACATTAAAGTGACAGGAAATGATTCTTCGTCTATGTTTTCTATTGATGAAAATGTGCTGTTTGGTTTTGACAAATCAACACTTCGCGATTCAGGAAAACAGGCGCTTGACCAGATTGCGACTTCTATTAAAAAAAGATATCCGAACGGCGCAATCGGAATATATGGATATACGGATTCAATTGGAAGCAAAACCTACAACAAACAACTTTCAGAGGAGCGTGCGAATGCAGTGAAGAACTACCTTCAAAAGCAAACGAATATTGACATGAGCCGGATAAATACATATGCGAGGGGAGAACAAAATCCCACCGCTACCAACGCCACTGCTGGCGGCCGACAAAAAAACCGAAGGGTAGATATTGTCGCACAAAAATTTCATTCTTCATAAAAATTATAACGAATTAAAAGTATTGAATGACTGCGTTTTGCCGGTCATTTTTTGTTTCCTTTATCTCAGGGTTTATCCTTACTTTCATTCGCTAAAAATTAAATACTTTGAAAATTCTTTCTAAATGCATTGCAGCATTTCTGGTTGTTCTTCCAGCCTTTTCTTTTTCGCAGGTAACCGACCGTATAAAATTAAACCAGGAAGGTTTTTATCCCGGAGCGCCAAAAATAGCTGTGGTAACGGGAGATACCGGTACAGGAAAATTTTATGTTACCTCTACCAATTTAAGAGATACGATTTTTACCGGAACATTGAGCAATGAAAAACAATCGGCATATTCATCGACAACCACGAGGATCGCTGATTTTTCACCGCTTTTAAAAAAAGGAAGTTTCGTTGTTTGCGTGCCGGAAGTTGGCAATTCTTACGTTTTTGAAATCAACAAAATGTCAATAAAGATGTTGCAAAAGCGACACTAAAAGGATTTTATTACCAACGCGCTTCAATGCCTTTGGAAGAAAAATATGCGGGAAAATGGCATCGCTCTGCCGGTCATCCAGATACAAAAGTTTACGTTCATCCTTCTGCTGCTTCGGATGCAAGGCCGGCGGGGGCAGTTATTTCCACTCCCGGCGGTTGGTATGATGCAGGAGATTACAATAAATACATAGTCAACTCAGGAATCACGATGGGAACTTTGTTATCCGCTTATGAAGATTTTCCGGATTACTTTGAAAATTTAAACACCAATATTCCGGAAAGTGCTGACCAGGTGCCGGATATTTTGAATGAAGCCATCTACAACCTTCGCTGGATGCTTTCGATGCAGGATCCAAATGATGGAGGTGTTTACAACAAATGCACAAACGCTGATTTTGATGGAATGGTAATGCCCGGCGTTACGCAGGCAAAAAGATATGTGGTGCAGAAAGGAACGGCTGCAACCTTGGATTTTGCTGCAGTTGCAGCACAAAGTGCGCGTATCCTTATTAAATTTAAAAATCAATTGCCGGGTCTTTCGGATAGCTGTCTTACTGCTTCAAAAAAAGCATGGGCATGGGCTTTGCAAAATCCTGACCTTGCTTACAATCAAAATGAAATTAATAAAAAGTTTGAACCTAAAATTACAACAGGTGGTTATGGAGATAATCATTTTGGCGATGAATGGTTGTGGAGCGCCGCCGAACTTTTTGTTACCACAAAAGAAAAAAAGTATTTTGATACTGTAGAAAATCATCTGGCCAACACGGTTTCTCTTCCCTCATGGTCGAATGTAGGGATGCTCGCTTTTTATTCTTTTCTGCGCTTTAGAGATCAACTTCCGGCGTACACAACTGCTACAATTAATTCAATGAAACAAAGCGTGATTCAGATGGCAGATGAATATATTAATCACGTTTCTTCGAATGCGTTTGAAACAGTAATGGGACAAAATAAATATGATTTTTCATGGGGTGGAAATTCGGTGGCTGCCAACCAGGGAATTTTATTAATCAATACTTACCTGCTTACTCATGATAAAAAATATGTTGATAATGCCTTAACTAACCTTGATTATTTATTAGGAAGAAATGCAACCGGCTATTGTTTCGTAACCGGAATTGGAAGCCATTCTACGATGAATCCGCACCATCGTCAATCTGTTTCAGATGGCGTTACCGATCCTGTTCCGGGACTAATGGCCGGCGGTCCTAATCCCGGAATGCAGGATAATTGCCACTATGATTTTACAGAACCAGAAACTGCTTATGCTGATATTTCCTGCGCGTATGCCTCCAATGAAATCGCCATAAACTGGAACGCGCCAATGGTTTATTTGTCAAATGCTATTGAGGCTTTGCAGGACAAAGTCGATTATTCAGCAAAATAATTGGTAGAATTTATTGGGTTTAAGGAAAGCTAAGTTGTCCCCTTAAATAGGACCTGAGTTCTGTATCTACTGTGAAGGTGGATACAGTTCCCGCTTTTGTCTTTTTTATAAATAAAAGGTAAAATAAAATTTGAAAATATACTTTCGCTGGTTGTAAAAGCAAATAAACAATTTAATTGACAGTAACCGAAGATATAACGGTGATTTTTATTTTGAGTTATTCTAACAGTAATACTTAAACGCACTTTTGATTACAACATTGAAAATGTTTTTTCAAATTTCATATTCCCTTCATGTCCGGCTTCTACATTTGTTTTCGTAAACAATTTTAAACAAACACAAAAATGAATAATGAAAATCAGCAGTGAAGAAAAAAATAAAATTTCATTTTCCCTTCATGTTCGGCTTCTACATTTGTTTTTGTAACAATTTAACGCTTACTCTTAAAAACAAGAATCATGAAAAAGACATTATTAATTTCGACAGCTTTATTTTTATCTGCGGGCTTATTTGCGCAGACAAGCGCAACCAACAGTGAAGCCGTTAAAGGCCAATCCAACATCCAGCATAACAAAGCTGGTACCCAGGTGAACAGTTCAGCAAATGCTTCCTCTGCAACTACTATTCACACGGCTATTGTTGAAAATGCAAAGGACGGCTCCACTGAGCAGATAAAAGAAGATAATCAGGCGATGGCGGCTGAAAAACAAGCTTTAGCTGCTGGCGCAAAAACTAAAGGGCAGCAAACAGCGGCTGCCGTATCACAAAAAGCTAATCCTACTTTGGAGGACAATAACGGTGATGAAAATTCGTCTTTATCTGGTAATGAAACTTTATCAGGATCCAGTGATAACAGCCAGGTTGGTAAGCTGAAAAGTGCAGAAGAGCAAAATTTTCATGCAACACTTAAAGGCGATAACCGTTCACAGGTGGCAGTAGATAAAACCGCAGCAGCAGCTCAGCACAAGATCGATGCTGCTACAAGAGTGGATGAAAATTCTACTTTAAATGATGACGAAAGTGTTTTAGAGTCAACTGATAACGACGAGACTGGTAAATTGAAAAGCACAGAAAAAGAAAATGTTCATGCAACTCTTAAAGGTGATAACCGTTCACAGGTGGCAGTAGATAAAACTGCAGCAGCAGCTCAGCATAAGATTGACGCGGCATCAGCAGCTACCATACATACTGCTGCCGCTACTGCACACTCTGTTCACGTTAAACCAATACCTGTAAAAGCAGCAACTCATATTAAAGCCGGTGCCGCTATCAGGATAAGGTAATAATAACATTAACAGGTTTTGCAGCTTTTTGCAAAACCTGTTTCTTAAATTTTAAGGATGAAAACAATAATTATATTGAATCGTTTTATAATCGTTTTTTGCGTGGTGTCAATTCCACATTTTTTGTTTGCAGCTACTGGTAAGCCTTTTGGGAGGATTCACTTAAATTATTCTATACTGAATCAAATGGCGGGAGATACTACAATTCCGGCAGGCGATCAAAAAAGTACAGAAAAAACGGCTGAAAATACTCTCCCTAATACACCTGCGGAGGTGGTAAAAGTAATTCCGAAAGCAAGGCGGCAACCGATACCTGTTCCGGTAAAAGTAAAAGTACCTGCAGTTAAAATTATCAAACCAAAAATTATCAAACCCGTAGTTAAACCAGTGATCAAAATACTTCACTAGATTAAAAGCATAACCTCATGAAATCTTTTATTTTATTTTTCACACTGACGATAAGCAGTGCAGTTTGTTTGGCTCAAAAGGATAACACTACCAATACCGTTGCAGATTCAACTTCAAAAAAATCAACGTTAACGCTTGCAACCATCTATGCAAATAATGCAAGTTATTATGGGCAAAAGGCACAGGTAAGTACTCCCTATATTGCGTTAGCAGCGGTTTACCAGCTTAAATCAGGATTTTATTTTACCGGGCAATCCTTTAAACTTTTAAATGACAATACCTCAACAGTTTCTGCGGCAGCAGTCGGTGCAGGCGTTAATTTTAAATTAGGGAAAAAACTAACAACCGATTTAAGTTACAGCCATAGTTTTTATCCTTCTTATTCCCCGCTATTGCAGGCAACCAATGCTGATAATGCGAGCCTTGTTTTTTCTTATGATGGATGGGTAAAACCAACATTAACCGGTGATTATGCTATTGGGAAAACGAGTGATGCGTTCCTCACCGCCGGCCTTTCAAAATCCATAGATCTTTTCAGCATATCGCAAAAAGATATTGTAACAATTGGCCCTTCTGCAGATGTAGTGGCAGGAACACAACATTTTTTTCAGACTTATATGAGTCAAAAAAAATTGCATGACAGTTTATTGGGAATTGGAGGCATTCCGCCCGTTTTTGGTAATCCCGGAACAACTTCTCATGCAGATACAGTTGCTACAACTGATTTTAATATTTTGTCTTATAATTTTAAAATTCCACTTGCCTATAACAGGTCACATTATTTGCTGCAGGCAGAGTACCAGGTGTCTTTATTAAGCAATAAAGTAGCAGCAAACAAACAAATTAATTCTTTTTTAACTTTAAGTTTTTATTACCAGTTCTGATGCCATGAAAATATTGATTATCGAAGACGAAAGGGCTCTTTCCCGTGAAATGAAAGTCTTTTTGGAAAAAGCTTTTTATCTGTGTGATATTGCATACACAGCAGCGGATGCTAAGAAGTTTATGATAGACAATGAATATGATTTTATCCTTCTTGATCTTGGATTGCCGGATAAGGATGGACTCGATCTTTTAAATGAAACCAAAAAGATGTGCCCCAATGCTTCTTATATTATCCTCACTGCAAGGGGCGATCTTGAAGACAGGATAAAAGGGCTTGACCTTGGCGCTGATGATTATCTTCCCAAACCTTTTTCATTGTTGGAATTACAATCAAGAATGCAAGCCATTTCCCGCAGGAAATCGGGTAATAATGATCCCCTGATGGAGTTGGGTGATTTTAGTGTTGATCTTAATAAAAGAGCGGTTTGTTTTGAAAATAAAGAGATCGAATTATCAAGAAAAGAATTTGACCTGCTCAGTTATATGATACTTCATAAAAACAGGCCACTCACGCGGCTTCAATTGAGCGAGCATATTTGGGGAAATTTTTCTGATGATGATTATGATTCTAACTTTATTGACGTTCATATTAAAAACATAAGGAAAAAAATGAGTGCCCATGCACCGGTGGACTGGCTGCAAACACTTCGTGGCATCGGTTATAAAATAAAAATGTAATAGTGAAACTTCTCTCGAAACTCACACTCTTTATTACGCTCTCCAAACTGCTGATCGTTGTATTATTTGTGCTGCTGCTTCCTTCACTGATCGGGTATGTAAGTTTTCAATACAGTAATTATTATCTGCGGCAGCAAAAACAAAAAGTATTATCAGAAATTGAACAAAATGGCATTGATTATTACCTGCAGGGAGATAGCGCTTATGCAAGTTATACCATGTTGAAGGAAGAATATATTTCCATTCTTCCCGTAGAAAATGAAATCGTTCGCGATACCATTGAAACTTCAAAAAGGGTAGTGGGAGAGGATACACTTACCTATCGCATTTTAACACATGAATTTGCCGCACCCAATAAGAGTTATATTCTTGAAATCGGTAAAACCACCTCTACCATTGGCGAATACAATAACCTGTTGCAGCGCTTTACTTTCTATGTGCTTGTAGGATTGATCGTATTAAGTATTGTGGTAGATCTTATTTATACCAATATTTTGATAAGGCCACTTACCAGGATCGTAAAAACAAAATTGCAAAATCGCAAATTTCCTTTCAAGGAACCTCTTTCGCCTATAAAAACATCAACGGTTGATTTTAAAATTCTCGACAGTTCTCTCATCGCCCTGATGAAAAAAATTCATGAAGCTTTTGAAAAGGAAAGAGAATTTACTTCCAATGCCTCCCACGAACTGATGACACCAATCAGCATCCTTCAATCCAATGCCGAGAACATGATGATGGAAGAAGATATAAGTGAAGAAATGCAGGAAAAGATATCATCAATGATGCGTACACTCAACCGGCTCAAAAAAATTGTTCATTCATTGCTTTATATTTCGCGAATTGAAAATGAACAATTTGCAAAAACGGATACCGTAAATACAAGGCAGTTGACAGAAGAAGTAATGGAGGAGCTTTCGTACCGCCTGGAAACAAAATCAATTCAGTTTAAAATCAAATGTCAGCAAGCGTAAAAATCAGGCACGTAAATCACGATCTCTTTTTTCAGTTGATTTATAACCTGGTAAACAATGCTATCAGGTACAACAAGGAAAACAGTTCTATTACTTTAAGCGACCGTTATACGCCCGGAAAACCTTATGAACTGTATATAAAAGATAGCGGAATTGGAATTAAAGAAGAGGAACTTTTAACTATTTTTAACCGTTTTAAAAAATCAGGTAAAGACAAAGGAGAAGGTTTTGGACTTGGACTTTCTATTGTAAAAAGTATCGTTTCATTTCATGGTTTTGGTATTGAAGTTTCTTCAGAATATGGAAATGGAACCGTGTTTACAATTTCCATTCCTGCAAATTTAGTGGAAGATGAAAAGTGAACGGCAAAGGAATATTGAATGTAGTGGGAGATACAGCAAACAAACAAAACCGGCTTATATCAAGTGAAGTCTTCATGTGAAATAAAAAATGTAAATTATTTGTTGGTTTACCTGATATGTTTGGATGAATGAAGTTGCATGAAAAAATAGAAAATCTTTTGCGGGTTAACCGCTAATTTTCTTTGTTCGGACATTTAGAATCTTTGCAGGTGAAATGACATTGTAAGGAATTTGCAATTTTTTTGAAAAAAATGTTAACGATTGTTTTTATTTGTAATTTAACCTTATCTTAGCGTTTCTTTAATTGAAAATTAACATCATTAAAGAATGAGAATGTTGGTTTTTTTAATAAACCCTTTAACGTAACCTTTTAGCTTGGTTTCCTTTTTTCTGGCTGCTGAAAGAACAATGGAAAATGTTTTAAATGAACGTTTTGTTAGTCATTGATATGAACTTCACTTTTCCCTTGCAGGCTTTTTTAAAAATTTTTATGATAAAAATCATTTTAAAAATACAGTTGTATTAGAAGTATTAAAATGCTGCTATGCTCAACTATTAATTATTTTTTTACTAAAAATCAAACTTGAATTATGAAAAAAGTATGCGCACAAAAAATCTTCCGGCCAGGCAGAAGGAGGAAGTATTTTATTAACTTTTTTATTTTGCCGCTCTTGATGTTATCCTTTTTAAATGGCTATTCCCAAAACAGGAATGTTATAAAGGGTACTGTAACAGATGAGTCCGGAAAGCCCTTGCAAGGCGTGTCAGTAGTTGTACAAGGTCGTACAATTGGTGCAACTACCGATAAACTTGGCGTATTCGAAATCAACGCGCCTCAAAACAGTACACTTGTAATTTCCTCTATTGGTTTTGAGTCAAAGGAAATAAAAGTGGATGGTCAATCAAACATTGCCGTATCGCTTGCGACAAGAGCTTCTTCTTTGGATCAGGTTGTTGTAGTAGGTTATGGTACACAAAAGAAGACTTCATCTACTGCGGCCATCTCAACCGTGAAAGGAGATGAATTAGCAGAAGCGCCGGTTGCAAACATTTCAAATTCACTGGGCGGCCGGGTATCCGGGGTAATGATAAAAGCGAACGGTGGGCGCCCAGGTGATGATAATTCAACTATTTACATCAGGGGTATTGGGTCCAATGCAACCGATCGATTTGGGAATCCTACTGCCACTCCTTTGATCGTTGTTGATGGTGTTATTCGAAATAACATCAACCAGGTGGATCCAAATGCGATTGCCAGTGTAACGGTACTTAAAGATGCCGCTGCCGTTGCTCCTTATGGTCTTGGCGGTGCAAACGGAGTAATTCTTATCACAACTAAAAGAGGTGAGAATTCAGCCAACCCCACACTAACTTTTGGAGGGTATTATGGCATTCAGCAGCCGACGTATGTTCCTAAAATGCTTAATGCACAGGATTATATGCGTCTTCGAAATGAGGCTTATCATAATGAGAATCCAGACAGTAGTGCTGATAAGCTATTTCCAGCGGATTTTATTAATAACTATGCAAATCTAAATAAACAAAACCCTGATCTAAATCCGATTACTGACGCATACAACACAGTTGTGGATAAGAACGCGCCAATGTACCAGGCCGATCTGCAACTTCGCGGAGGTTCGAATCATGTAAGATATTTTGCAGGATTAGGTTATTTTAACCAGAAAGGCCTGTTTGCTCCTGTTGGTTATAACCGATACAATTATAATGTTAATCTTGATATAGATGTCACTCGGACTACCCTCGTTTCTTTATCAATAAATGGTTCTTATGAAACGACAGATAACGTGGACGCGTCCTCCAGTACTGATAACCTTTTAAGGGGCGTCTACAAATTTGTTCCAACTCAACCTTTTTTATACAGTAATGGCCTCTGGGCAGAATTTGCGGGCAATGCACCTTTAGGGGTATTAAATTCCGGTGGCTATTCTGATCAAAATACTACAAGTCTTTTGAGTACTATTGCCATCGAACAAAAACTGTCCTTCATTAAGGGCCTGAGCATTAAAGGGACATTTAGCTATGATCCATACAATTTTTTCCAGAAGCAATGGCACAGGCCATTTTATTACTGGTCGCAGGATGTGAGCACTACTCCATATACCTACACTAAGCAAATTTCTACCCAGGAAGGAGGTTCGGCAACTTACACATGGCTCAATGAACACTATTATCAAAACAATAGCTACACTTACGATGGTTACCTGAATTACCATAACACTTTTGGGAAGAGTGAAATAACCGGCTTGATAGTTGCCGAAGCCAAAAATAATAAACAGTTGGAATTTAATGGCCGGAGGAACAATTTTGCTGTCAATATTGATGAACTTAGCCTTGGTAGTTCCGACAGAAATGATTATGACAATGGCGGGGGGTCCAGCACAGGAAGCCAGATAGGATATGTTTATCGTTTGAACTATGGGTTTGACAATAAGTACCTCCTTGAGGCATCTGGCCGTTATGACGGACACTACTATTTTGCTCCCGGAAGCCGGTGGGGATATTTTCCGGCTTTCTCAGTTGGTTGGGTTGCTTCCAACGAGAAATTTATGCAATCGTTAAAGAGTCTTGACTATTTGAAATTGAGAGCTTCATGGGGTAAATCAGGTGCCCTTGCAGGAAGCGCTGGTCAATATTTGAGTGGATACAACCTTTACGGCCCTTCGTATGCTTTTGGTTCCGGTACTCTTGTGCAGGGTTCATATACTAACTTAGAGCCGAATCCTAATATTACATGGGAAATTGCAACCAAAACAGATATTGGTTTAGAGGCACATTTATGGAATGGTTTACTGAGCATTGAAGCAGATTACTTCGGTGAAAGACGCACTGGTATGCTTCTTGCTCCGGAAGTTACAGTTCCGGTAGAATATGGATTGAACCTTGCCCAGCAGAATGCCGGTATTATGGAAAACCATGGATTTGAACTTACAGTAGGATCGAAGAAAAGACTTAGCAATGGCCTTCAGCTTGGAATTGATGCAAACTTCAGCTATGCAAGGAATAAATTGATTCAGGTTTACGAAACACCAACAACCTAAAATAGTCCGAATCGTAGAAGGACAGGCCGTCCGTTCCAGACACAATTTGGATACCACTCACTTGGTTTATTCACTACCGCTGATGACAAGAACGGTGATGGCATTATCGACGCTGCCGATGGTTATAATGTGACTCAATTTGGCGCCTTGCATCCCGGCGATATTAAATATGCTGACCTGAGTGGCCCGGATGGAGTACCGGATGGAAAAATTAATTCTTATGATGAAACGGTGATTGGTGATCCAACTATTCCGGCTATTATGTACGGTGCAAACATTACCGCTGCGTGGAAAGGGTTTGATCTGACTTTATTCTTTCAGGGTTCTGCTATGTCAAGTCGCAATGTACAAGGCTTTTACACTGTACCCTTCTTCAATAATAACAGTAATTCTACTTACGAGTATTATAATAACAGGTGGACGCCAGACAACCAGGGTGCCAAATATCCAAGAGCTGACCAGGCGCCATACTCTAATAATACCGAGAGTTCAGATTTCTGGATCGTAAAGACTGCGTATCTAAGGTTAAGGACGGCATCCATTGGATATACATTGCCCGTCAACGTGAGCACAAAAATTGGAATGAAAAATCTAAGAATATATGTAACCGGTCAAAATGTGTTTACAGCAAGCAATCTCAAATTCACTGATCCGCAAACAAATGGTGAAACGGGGTATCCGCTTATGAGAACATTTAGTTTCGGTTTTAATGCTTCGTTTTAACTATTAAAATTAAAAATCATGAAATCATATAAAAAATATCTTCTTCATTACAGTTATATACTAATAGCGGGCCATTTGCTTATGCTCCTGTAAAAAAAATTATCTGGATAATGTAAATCAAAACACAGTTGACGGATGCAAACGCAATGGGCTTCGGAGGGAAATGCTGATATCTATTTAAATGATCTTTACAACAACCTTCCGGACATGTATAATTCACCTGAGAATCTTGATAATTTCACCGACGATAATGACGCAGGTTTTTATTACGGTTCCAACAACTATAAGCAAGGCATCGTCAATCCGGCTTCCACCAATTATAGCATTTGGGGAGGCCAGGCCGGACCGGCAGATATAAACCGTTTTAATTGGACGGATGCTTATAGTACCATCAGAAAATGTAATCTCTTTATTCAAAAGATTAATGAAAATAAGCAGAATTTTTCTACGGACTGGTTCAATAAACGGCAAGACGAAGTCCGCTTCTTAAGAGCTTTTTATTACTCCAAGCTTTTCCTGCATTTAGGTGGCCTGCCTATTATTACAGAACCGCAAACACGTGAGGACACTGCTACTTTGTTTACCCCAAGAAGTACTTATGCCGAAACACTCAACTTCCTTACTACATCTTTGGATACGGTAGTTAATGATGGTTATCTTCCTGTAAAATACAACGCCGGAAATGCCAGATGCCGGCAGAGCAACCCTTGGCGCGGCCTTAATGTTAAAAGGATGGCTTCAGCTTAATGCTGCCAGCCCGGCCTATAACTCAACAACTGCACCCGGAGGGCCTGATCCCGACCATGTGGCAGGTTTTGGTAATGTAGATCCTTCACGTTGGGCTACTGCTGCTGCTACTTTTAAACAATTCATAGATAACTATGGTAATGGAAATCCGTATTCACTATTCCCGGATGACTCCACTCTTTGGTTTGAAGCAAATGAATACAACTCGGAAGTCATCTTCGACAGGCAATACGTCGCTAATACATACGGCTCCTCTTTTGAACAATATGGTGGCCCTGTATGGATCCTTGGCGCTTACTACACATGGGGAAATTATGATCCTACGCAGGAACTCGTTGATCAATTTTTTATGGCAAATGGTAAGCCCATTACTGACCCAACTTCCGGTTACGATCCACAACATCCTTATGTGAACCGTGAACGCAGATTTTATAAATGGATTGTTTATGATGGTGCTCCTTACAAAATGGATTGGATGCCTAGGGAGGATACGATTTATACCAGAATTGATCAGGTACACCCTTCCAAAAATCAAATTGATTTTGCACAAGATGATGTAGGAAATACAGGATATTATTTTAAGAAGAAACTGAACCCGCTTGTGCGTCCCGGTGGTAGAGTAAGCGGTGCCAACTTTATCTACTTCCGTTATACAGAAGTTTTATTGGGCTATGCTGAAGCTCAGAATGAAGCTGCCGGCCCCGATGCTTCTGTTTATGACGCAATCGATAAAATCCGGATGCGTTCAAACCTTCCTCCACTTGAAAGCGGCTTGAACCAGGACCAGATGCGAGAAGCAATCCACCACGAAAGAAGAGTAGAATTGTGTTTTGAAGACAAACGCTTCTACGATATTATCAGGTGGAAAATTGCAGACTCGGTACTGAATGTGGATAGACACGCAATGGAGATTACCAATACATCGCCGAGTGATAACAGTGGTGTTTGGAAGTATACAGTTATTCCTTTAAACCACGGACATGTTTTTAATATGAAAATGTATTTGGATCCTATTCCACAGCCGGTTATTGCACAAAATCCTAAGCTCGTTCAAAACCCCGGGTATTAATAAAAAGGAAAGATTTGAAAATATTTCAGTTTGGATCAGCAATATAGTTGCTAATGTGTAGTTGATTTTTAGATTAGGATTGAAATAAAAAAATGTGGCCAAAAATGATGCAAAAAAAAATTACCAAATTTTTAAATAAAAAAGCACCATTTTTGGCCACATTATTTCTAATACAAAACAAAATAATAACCATGATGAACAAAACAAAAAATAGAATCCTTTATCATCTCCCAATATTGCTAACGATTCTGGCTTTATTGTTCTTTAATGTAGTACCGGCTTTTGCAAAACAAAAAGGAAAAGTCCTTGTGTTTTCCAAAACTGCGGCATATCATCACCAATCAATTGCCAGCGGTATAGCAGCTATACAAAAATTAGGCGCTGAAAATGGATTTGAAGTAGATACTACTGTTGATGCTGAAAAGTTTAATTACGAAAATTTGAAACAGTATAAGGCGATAATATTTTTAAGTACAACAGGAGACGTATTAAACGATGAACAGCAGGAAGCATTTAAAAAATATATTGAAGCAGGTGGTGGGTACATGGGTATTCATGCGGCTACAGACTGTGAGTATGATTGGGCATGGTATGGCAATCTTTCAGGAGCTTATTTCGAGGAACATCCAATGCAACAAGTTGCAACATTAAACATCGTAGATCCTAATAATATTTCTACAAAGCACCTTCCTAACCCGTGGACACGCAAAGATGAATGGTACAGTTTTAAATGGATGGCAAAAGATCTTCATGTGCTTATAACCATTGATGAAAAAAGCTATAATCTTGGTAAGATTAAGCCGATGGGATATCACCCAATGGCGTGGTATCATAAATATGATGGTGGGCGTGCTTTTTATACTGAGTTGGGCCATACTGATGAATCGTATTCAGATCCTCTTTATCTTAAACACATTTTGGGCGGGATAGAATATGCTATGGGAATAAAGCATTACGGAAAATTAAAAGTAAACTAAAGAAAAACAGGACCTCAACCTCCAGCCAAAGTTATTATGAAAATTAAATCACCGGTTATTGTCCTGATTGTATGGACAGTAATTTTCTTCGGATGTGTTAATCATGAAAATGATAAAAAACCAGTTTTTAATCCTCATCCTTCTCCTGCATATTTATCTCCTGAAGAAAGCCTGAAAACCATGTATCTTCCGAAAGGATACCACATGGAATTAGTGGCTAGCGAACCTATGATTAAAGATCCTGTTGCGATTACATGGGATGGGAATGGAAGAATGTATGTAGCGGAAATGCTTACCTATATGCAAGATGCCGATGCGACTGACGAGCGGCTTCCGTGGAGCCGAATCATGCTGCTGCAAGATACTGATAATGACGGCAAAATGGATAAGAGCTCGGTGTTCGTTGATAGTCTTTTATTGCCAAGAATGATGCAAAGCGTGGGGAATTCCCTGCTTGTAAATGAAACTAATTCCATTACGATAACCAGCTATACTGATACAAGTGGTGATGGTAAAGCAGATCTAAAGAAAATAGTTTATCAAAATGACAAGTACGTTCCAAGTGATAACAATATGGAACACCAGCGTAGTGGGCTGGATTGGAACCTTGACAACTGGATGTATATGACCTATGAACCCGTGCGTTTCCGATATACTAATGGTACAATGCAGGTAGATAGCATTCCGAGCGGAGTCAGTGGTCAATGGGGTTTAACGCATGATAATTACGGACGTTTATTTTTTTCCAGTGCTGGCGGAGAAACACCTGCCTTGGGTTTTCAAACCAATCCCGTTTATGGGAGACTTGAGATGCCAGATCAGTTGGAACCTGGATTTGATGCAGTGTGGCCGATCATTGCTACTCCGGATGTTCAGGGTGGAAATGCAAGGTTACGTCCAGATAATACATTAAATCATTTTACAGGTTGCAGCGGTCAGTCCATTTTTAGAGGTGATGGGTTTCCAAAAGATTTTGTAGGAGACTATATTGTTTGCGAGCCAGTTGGGAGAATAGTGCGAAGAGCCAAAGTATATGACGTAAAAGGAGAAACTTTTATGAAAAATGCTTATGATAGCGCCGAATTTATTTCATCCTCTGACATGAATTTTCGCCCGGTGAATAGTGCAACAGGGCCTGACGGGGATTTGTATATAGTGGACATGTATCATGGAATTATTCAACAAGGTAATTGGACAAGGCCAGGATCTTTTCTTAGAAATAAAATAGATAGTCTTGGACTTGCAAAAAATATTGGACGAGGTCGCATCTACCGGGTTGTTTATGATGGAATTAAAAGAGGTCCCAAACCTGATATGTTGAACGAATCTACTGAGAAACTTTTGCAATACCTCGGACATCCTAATGGCTGGTGGCGTGATAATGCGCAAAAACTCATTATTATTCGTGGCGACTTGTCAGTAGTACCTGCCTTAAAATTAATTGCGACAGGACAAAAGACGGTTTCTGGAAATGATACTAATTACCTGGCGCGCATACATGCTTTATGGACATTAGAAGGATTGAATTCAATTGATAAGGTAACTCTTATACATGCTTTGAATGATCCGAATGCCCAAGTACGAAAAACAGCTGTTTGGATTAGTGAAGAATATTTGAAGAAAAATGATAGCCAAATGATTGACGAAGTTGCCAAACTTAAAGAGGATCCAAGTTATGATGTTCGCGTGCAGGTATTATTATCAATGTATCAAAGTAAATCAGACAATGCAAAAGCAATAGTTAATAAAATAATAGAAGACAACTCAAATAATAAAATGATTGTGGCTGTCAAAAATGAGCTTGATGAAAACCAAAGAGTAAAACAACTTTCCAGCAGGCTTGGCGATATGCCGCAAAAAGATAAAAATACAATACTGCATGGCGCAATAACTTTTAGATCTCTATGTGCTAACTGCCATGGTGCAGACGGAAAAGGATTATCAATCGGGAGCACTGCTATGGCAGCCCCGCCGCTGGTGGGAGCGAATCCATTAAAATTATCCGAAAAATATACAGCAATCAGGATTTTATTGGGCGGATTAACCGGCCCAATTGAAGGCAAAACATATCCGAGTGAAATGCCTTCGATGTCTGGAAACAACAATCGCTGGATCGCTGAAGTTTTAAGTTATGCCCGATATGAATTTGGTAATAATGCCAATTATAACAAAAATGATTCTCTCATTGTTACATGGAATGAGATAATGAAGATAAGAGAAGAAATGAAAGGAAGAAATAAACCATGGACATTAGACGAGCTTAAAAAGATAAAGTAAAAAAAGCTTCTTGCGGCACTTTAAAAAAGTTTTGCCATGATTAAAAAATGAAAGAAACATCAAAATAGTTCGCCCTTCTTTTCATACTTCAGAAAGCAATCCCTTCTTCAAATGATCATTTCGACTAAAATGATCTTATTGGCAAATACCGGTTTTTTAAAATGTTTTTGTTGATAAAATAATAAAATTAAAGAAGATAATAGTACTTTTATTGCTTTCAAACTCTCCGCGTTTGATTTTACTAAAAAACCTCACTATACGTAAAGCAGTAAAGAATAGAATTTGATGCAGCGTAATAAAATTTAAAAAATAAAATAAAAAGGAAAACACCTTTTTATTTTTTGTTGAGATAAATATTTTAAAACACTTAAAACAAAAAACAATCAGTTATGTCAGTAGTTACAGGAAAAAAAGAATATTTTACAAAGATCCCTCAAATTAAATATGAAGGTTTAAAAAGTGATAATCCACTGGCGTTTCGCTGGTATGATGAAAACAAAAAGATTGCCGGCAAAACGATGAAAGAGTATTTGAAGTTTGCATGTGCTTACTGGCATTCGTTTAATGGAAACGGTTCTGATCCTTTTGGAGAACCGACACATATTTTTCCCTGGAACGAAAAGGAAGATGCGATAAAACGTGCTAAAGATAAGATGGACGCAGCTTTTGAATTCATTACAAAAATGAACCTGCCTTATTATTGTTTTCATGATGTAGACCTGGTGGATTATACCAATGATGTTGTTGAAAATGAAAAACGATTAAAAGCAATTACTGCGTATGCAAAACAAAAGCAGGAAGAAAGCGGGGTAAAATTGTTATGGGGCACAGCTAATCTTTTTTCACACAGGAGATATATGAATGGTGCGGCTACTAATCCGGATTTCCAGGTTATAACACATGCGGGAGCCCAGGTAAAAGCGGCCCTGGATGCGACAATAGAACTTGGTGGAGCTAATTATGTATTTTGGGGAGGACGCGAAGGTTATATGTCTTTGTTGAATACCAACATGAAAAGAGAGCAGGAGCATCTTGCAAAATTTTTACACACTGCGAAAGATTATGCGAGAAGAAATGGATTTAAAGGAACTTTCTTTATTGAGCCGAAACCAATGGAACCTACTAAACATCAATACGACTATGATGCGGCAACAGTTATAAGTTTTATGCGCCAGTTTGATTTGATGGATGATTTTAAATTAAATATTGAAGTGAATCATGCTACGCTGGCTGGCCACACTTTTACTCACGAACTTCAGGTAGCTGCAGATGCAGGTGTTTTGGGAAGCATGGATGCCAATCGTGGTGATTATCAAAATGGATGGGATACAGACCAGTTTCCTAACAACATCAATGAACTGACAGAAGCGATGCTTATCGTATTGGAAGCGGGCGGATTAACAACGGGTGGTATCAATTTTGATGCAAAGATTCGTAGAAATTCTACCGATCCGGCTGACTTGTTTTATGCACATATTGGTGGCATGGATGCTTTTGCAAGGGGACTAATTATTGCTGATAATATTTTGAAAAAATCAGATTATAAGAAATTGAGGGAAGATCGTTATGCCTCTTTCGACAAAGGAAAAGGGAAAGCATTTGAAGAAGGAAAATTATCACTTGAAGATCTTAGAGATCTTGCTGCTAAAAACGGTGAGCCTGAAGTAAGAAGCGGAAGACAGGAATATTTTGAAAATATTATTAACCGTTTCATCTGATAATTATTTAAATCCGACTATGTCACTTGTAAATACATCTTCATCTTCTGAGGCGACCAGTTTTAATAAAGGCAATCCTTTTTACATAACCTTACTGACATTGGTTGCCGCATTAGGTGGATTGTTGTTTGGCTATGATACTGCTGTCGTAAATGGCGCTGAAAAATCGTTGGTTGCTTTTTATATCCAGGCCATTACTGATCCTTCACATTATCAATATGCAGTGTCGATGATCACGCAATATCGTGCGTTGATGGTAATCGTTCTTTTTATTGTTTTCCTTATTATCTGTGCGCAAATCATTCGACTGGTCGGGATGAAAAAAGCCTGGATTGCCTGTTTGGTAATTATTGCAGCACTCATTTATTGGGCTGAAGGTTTTGCTGCAAAGCCAATTCCTACAGATGCAACTTCTTTACAGGACGTTGCGGATGTAATCAAAGGATTTTTGATTTCCAGCGCACTTATTGGTTGTGTAATTGGCGGCGCATCGGCAGGTTTTGTTTCAAAATCTCTGGGACGAAAGAACGGCCTTTTAATTGCTGCGGTTGCTTTTTTTATATCTGCAATAGGTGCATGGAAACCCGAAGCTTTCAATATTTTTGGAACTGAAGATGCATATTCATTTGTGATCTTTCGAATTATTGGTGGTATTGGTGTTGGAATTGCTTCCATGATATCACCGATGTATATTGCCGAAATTGCGCCAGCAAATGTTCGTGGAAAGCTGGTTTCTTTCAATCAGTTTGCCATCATTTTCGGCATGCTGCTTATTTATTTTGTCAATTATTTTATTGCACAACAAGGCAATGAACAATGGTTGCTGAATGAGGGTTGGCGTTGGATGTTTTTTTCCGGCGTAATTCCTGCGGGTATTTTCTTTGTCCTTTTGTTTTTCGTTCCTGAAACACCGCGTTACCTGGTGATGAAAGGAAAAGATGGTAAAGCATTAAAAGTCTTGAAAAAGATTTCCGGTGACGAAAATGCTTCAAAAATTTTGCAGGAAATAAAAGCAACCACCCATGAAAAAAATGTACCCTGGTTATCGTATGGGTTCTTTATCATTTTTGTTGGCATTATGCTTTCTGTTTTTCAACAGTTTGTGGGTATAAACGTGGTTCTGTATTATGCCGGAAACATTTTTAGAAACATGGGGTCATCTACCGATTCCTCTTTGTTGCAAACTATCATTGTCGGAATTGTAAATCTTGTCTTTACGGTTGTTGCTATTTATACGGTTGATAAGTTTGGACGCAAACCTTTAATGATCATTGGTTCTATTGGCATGGCGGTTAGTATGATCGCTTTGGGCTGTGCGTTTTATTTCAATCAATTGGGTATCGCTGCTTTAATTTTTATGTTGCTTTATACCGCCGCCTTTGCCATGAGTTGGGGGCCCGTTTGCTGGGTTTTGTTGGCAGAAATCTTTCCAAACAGCATTCGTAGCGCGCTTTCAATTGCGGTAGCGGCGCAATGGATCGCCAATTGGGTAGTTTCTCTCACCTTCCCGATCATGAACGATAATGTATCGCTTACTAACAAATTTCACCACGGATTTTCTTATTGGATTTACGGTGTAATGGGAATTCTTTCCGCCATTTTCATGTGGAAGTTTGTTCCCGAAACAAAAGGTAAAACTTTGGAAGAAATCGAAGGTTTATGGTCAAGAAAGCCTAAACAGACAGTGGAAGAAGCTTTACTGACAAATCCGGAATTTTAAAACAATAATTCATATTTAATTTTCTCATGAAAAAAATTCTTTTCTCAATCTGTACAGTTTTTTTTACTGTAACTTTTGTTCAGGCTCAAAGGCCTGCTTATTTAAATACTTCGTCACCGGTTGACGCGAGAGTAAAGGACCTTGTATCAAGGCTCACCTTGAAAGAAAAAGTGGATCAGATGAGCTACACTGCTCCAGCAATCCCGCGATTGAATATTCCGGCTTATAACTGGTGGAATGAAGCTTTGCATGGCGTAGCACGCTCAGGCCCTGCAACTGTTTTCCCGCAGGCAATTGGCCTTGCCGCTACGTTTGACAACAAACTGGCTTTGCAGGAATCTTCTGCGATTTCCGATGAAGCAAGGGCAATGTTTAATGCTTTTCAAAAAAATAAAAATTACGCACAATATGCAGGTCTTACTTTCTGGACGCCGAACATAAATATTTTCCGCGATCCACGTTGGGGGCGCGGCCAGGAAACCTACGGAGAAGACCCTTTCTTAACAACACAAATGGGCGTTGCTTTTGTAAAAGGTCTGCAGGGAGATAATCCGAAATATTTAAAAATCGCCGCCTGCGCCAAACATTTTGCGGTGCATAGCGGTCCTGAAAAATTGCGTCACGAATTTGATGTGAATGTGTCAAAAAAAGATTTGTGGGAAACTTATTTACCTGCCTTTCATGCTTTGGTAAAAGAAGGCGTTGCAGGGGTGATGTGTGCTTATAATTCAGTGGACGGGCAGCCTTGTTGCGCCAATACTTATTTGTTGCAGGATGTGTTGCGTAACCAATGGAACTTTAAAGGTTATATCACCTCTGATTGCTGGGCTTTGGTTGATATTTACCAGGGACATAAATATGTGCCCACAGCTACAGAAGCAGCAGCAGTAGCATTAAAGAGAGGAGTGGATTTGAATTGCGGCAGCACCTTTCCATCTTTGGTGGATGCAGTAAAGCAAGGATTAGTAACAGAAAAAGAAATCGATAGTTCATTAAGTGTCTTATTAAAAATAAGGTTTGAGTTGGGCCTGTTTGATCCGGCTAAAGACAATCCTTATAGCAGCATTCCTGAGTCTGTTGTAAACAGCCAGTCTCATAGAAATTTGGCAAGAAAAGTTGCGGAAGAATCAATCGTTCTTTTGAAAAATGATGGTGTTCTTCCATTAAAAAATAATTTGCATAATTATTATGTTACTGGTCCAAATGCTGCTGTAATAGAGCCGTTGATAGGGAACTATTATGGCGTTAATAAAGATATGGTAACGGTTTTGGAAGGAATTACCGGTCATGTACAACCTGGCAGCCAGGTTACTTATCGCCAGGGAACTTTGCTTTCAAGAGAAAATGTAAATAAAGCTGACTGGGCATCTGGTGTAGCGAAAGTATCAGATGCAACCATTTATGTAATGGGGATTTCTGACTTGATTGAAGGAGAAGAAGGCGAATCGATTGCCTCTTCAACTTCAGGAGACAGGCTTAATTATAATGTGCCGGAGAACCAGATCGAATATTTAAAGAAATTAAAGGAAGGAAATGATAACCCTGTAATTGCGGTAGTCGCAGGTGGAAGCCCAATGAATTTAGCCGAAGTGCAGAAAATAGCGGATGCTGTTTTGTTGGTTTGGTATCCTGGCGAAGAAGGCGGAAATGCTGTGGCTGATGTCATTTTCGGAAAGGTGTCGCCTTCAGGCAAATTGCCGCTCACGTTCCCTAAATCTTTTGATGATCTTCCGGCTTTTACTGATTATTCAATGAACGGAAGAACGTATCGCTATATGAAAGCTGAGCCTCTGTATCCTTTTGGCTTTGGATTAAGTTATACCACTTTTGCTTATAGCAATTTAAAATTGTCTAAAACCAATGTCGAAAAAAATCAACCGGTTCAAGCAGAAGTAACCGTTACCAATTCAGGAAAAGTTGCCAGTGACGAAGTGGTACAGTTGTACCTTACTCATTTGCCTGGCGGAGAAGAAGTGCCTCTTTATTCTTTAAAAGGATTTCAGCGCATTCATCTTGCTGCCGGTGCTTCTCAAAAAGTAAAATTTACCATTACGCCAGACATGATGAAACTAGTTAATGATGACGGTAAAAGTGTTTTAGATGATGGAAATATAAAAGTGAGCATCGCAGGTTCTTTGCCTTCTCAAAGAAGCCAGGAACTTGGCGCAGCAAAAGGTGTCGAAGCTACTTTTACTGTGAAATGAGATGAAATTATAGATCAGCTTTTATTTAATTATCAAAAGAAAAAATTGAATGTTATTATTAGGAATCGATGTCGGTACTTCTTTTATAAAAGTGGCAGCAGTAGATGCAGCAACTCAACAAATCGTTGCAACTGCACAATGTCCTGACAGTGAAAATCCCATTACTTCATTGCAGCCTGGCTGGGCAGAGCAATCTCCTGAAATGTGGTGGCAACAAACTTTAGAGGCTGTTGAAAAACTAATTAATAGAAAGAATATTGATCCAAAAGAGATAAGAGCAATTGGCATTTCCTACCAAATGCATGGATTGGTTTTAGTAGATAAAGAACAACAAGTTTTACGCGACAGTATTATCTGGTGCGATAGCCGCGCTGTTGAAATTGGTGAACAAGCGTTAAATAAAATCGGTGATGAAGTTTGTTCTTCCTGTCTTTTAAATTCCCCGGGAAATTTCACCGCCTCAAAATTAGCATGGGTCAAAAAAAATGAACCTGGAATTTATAACAAGGTCGACAAGATGATGTTGCCCGGCGATTTTATTGCTATGAAGTTAACCGGAGAAATTACTACAACATCTTCTGCTTTATCCGAAGGTGTTTTATGGGATTTTAAAAAAGATGCAATCTCTGAAGAAGTAATGCAAAATTTTGGCTTTGGGGATTCATTAATTCCTGAAGTGAAAAATTTATTTTCTGCTCATGGAAAAATATTGCCTGAGTTGGCGCAACGGTTAGGCCTAAACGAAAATGTAGAAGTAACTTATAAGGCTGGCGATCAGCCGAACAATGCGTTATCATTAAATGTGTTGCAACCCGGAGAAGTGGCTGCCAATGCCGGTACTTCGGGTGTTATTTATGCGGTCACTGACAAATTACTATCCGATAAGTTTTCCAGGGTAAATAGTTTTATTCATGTAAATCATTCCGATGCAGAAAAGCGTATAGGCGTTTTACTTTGTATTAATGGAGCTGCCATTATGAATAGTTGGGCAAGAAAAGTTTGTGGTGAAAATCTTTCTTATAAAGAAATGGATGCAATGGCGGCAACGGTACCCGCCGGAAGTGACGGGTTGTTTATTCTGCCTTTTGGAAATGGCGCTGAAAGAATGTTGAAGAATAAAATTGTTGGTGCTCACATCAGTAATATTGACCTGAATAAACATTCTAAAGCGCACATTTATCGTGCAGTTCAGGAAGGAATTGCTTTTGCATTCCGCTACGGATTGGATATTATGAGGGAAAATGAGTTACATCCGAAAATTATTCGGGCCGGCAAAGCAAACTTATTTTTAAGTGATGTTTTTATTCAGTCATTTGTAAATGCAACAGGCGTAGCCGTTGAATTATATGAAAATGATGGAAGTGCTGGTGCAGCTTTGGGTGCTGGGATTGGCGCCGGAATTTATAAATCATACAGTGAAGCATACACGCAATTTAAACCACTAGGAAAATTTGAACCAACGAATACTGAATTGTATGACCAGCTTTACGAGAAATGGAAAAAATTACTTGAGTTGTATTTGAAATAGAAAAAGCTTCCAGGTCTTTGAAACCTCGAAGCTCTGTTACTTGATGCCAATTTTTTAAAAAATCAGTATTGGTCTATCCATATATTGTTCCGATGATTTTTTTCAACCCAAAATAAAAAACGCTGCAATTTCTTCTTTTACTGGTTTAGTAGTACGCCTTAATATCAAGTTCTTTTTGTTTTTAATTCCACTTGGCGTAACTTACGGGAATGAGACCAAAGGCTAAAAAGATACGTGGGAATCAAAGAGTTATAAAACAATTCTTTTTCTTTTTGGTCATTTTATATTTATTCCCATCCTTTTTATTTTCACAGAAAGTGGTTTCAATAACGGTTAATGATGGCATTAACCCTTCCACCGCCGAATACATTCACCAGGGAATTGAAAAAGCAACTGAGGATACTGCTCAATGTCTTATCATCAATCTGAATACGCCGGGAGGGTTATTAACTTCTACAAGAAATATTGTAACCGATATCATGCAGTCAAAAGTACCGGTGGTGGTTTATGTTTCACCAACCGGTTCTCATGCGGGTTCTGCCGGAACGTTTATTACTTTATCAGCGAACATCGCAGCAATGGCACCCGGAACCAATATTGGCGCCGCTCATCCTGTTGATATGAATGGAAAATCTGATGCGGTGATGAATGAAAAAATTATCAATGACGCTTCCGCTTTCATAAGAACCATTGCAGAAAAAAGAGATCGGAATGTTCGATGGGCAGATGATGCAGTACGCAATAGCGTTTCAATAACCGAGCGTGAAGCGCTTGAAAAAAATGTAATTGATATTGTTGCCAATGATGAAAAAGATTTACTTGTAAAGTTGGATGGAAAACAGGTTCAAATAAATGGTACTACTAAAATTCTTTATACAAAAAATGCAACGATTGAACCTTTTGAAATGGGTTTTTTTCAAAAAGTTTTGAGCCGTTTAAGTGATCCTAATATTTCATATATTATTATGATGCTCGGCTTTTATGGACTTCTCTTTGAGTTGTTTAGCCCGGGCGCTATTTTTCCCGGCATTGTAGGGGTTATTTGTTTGATCCTTGCTTTTTATTCCATGAGTTCAATGCCTGTAAATTATGCTGGTTTGGCATTGATCATTTTTGGAATTATTCTTTATGTACTTGAAATAAAAGTTATCAGTCACGGGTTGTTAGCCATAGGAGGAACCGTTTCAGTTTTGCTTGGCTCGATGATCCTTTTTAGAACAAGCCCTATGCAAAATTTTGTATCATTATCATGGTCAGTAATTTTTTCAGTTACCGCTGTATCCGTATTATTTTTTCTTTTTTTAATTACAATGGGAGTAAGAGCCCAAAGAACCAAACCCGTTTTGGGAGACAGTAGCATGATCGGTAAAATCGCTGTAACTACCACTGATATTGATATACAAGGGCAGGTGAGATTAATGGGAGAAACATGGAATGCCATTTCTCTTTCAGGAAAAATAGCAGGAAACGAAAAAGTGATAATAAAAGAAATAAAAGGACTTACTTTATACGTTCAGCCTTTAAATGGCTCCGCTTAAAATATTATAAATGTTCAATTAAAATCAAAAAAAATGCAACAATTTCCAATCGGCCTTCCTATTATTATCATAGTAGTTTTCGTGCTTTATATTCTTGCCAGTGCAATCAGAATTCTGCGTGAGTATGAACGAGGCGTTATTTTCAGGCTGGGAAGGGTGCTTGATAATGGAGCAAAGGGGCCTGGATTAATTCTCCTCATTCCACTAATCGATAAAATGGTAAAAGTGAGTCTTCGGACCGTGGTAATGGATGTACCTCCGCAGGATGTAATTACCGCGGACAACGTTTCTATAAAAGTAAATGCTGTTATTTATTTTCGTGTCGTAAATCCCCAGAGCGCTATTCTTGATATTGAAAATTATTTGGCCGGTACTTCACAGCTTTCACAAACTACTTTAAGAAGCGTTTTGGGCCAATCTGAACTGGATGATCTTCTTTCCCAAAGAGAAAAAATAAATGCGCACCTGCAACAAATAATAGATCAGCAAACAGAACCGTGGGGAGTAAAAGTTACGCATGTGGAAGTAAAACAAATTGACCTTCCACAGGAAATGCAGCGTGCTATGGCAAAACAGGCAGAAGCTGAAAGAGAAAGAAGAGCGAAAGTGATATCTGCGGAAGGTGAATTCCAGGCTTCTCAAAGATTAAGCGATGCGGCAAAAATATTAAGTGAACAACCCAGCGCTTTAACGTTGCGTTATCTGCAAACCTTGCGTGAAATAGCTACAGAAAATAATTCAACTACTATTTTCCCGATACCGATAGATTTTCTAAAACCTTTTATAAAAACTTTGTCTGAATCCCAGCAAAATAAAGGCGCTACTGTTATCAGCAATCCTGAAGATCAATAAAATTATTTTTGGCACTAATCGTGTTATTTAAAAGTTACTTTCTGTTGCCAACTTTAAAAAAGTTGGCAACTTTCATTATTATTGAACAGACATATTTTTTAAATTTTATTAATGAAACAAATCGAAATAGGACATTTAAAACCAGAAGATTATCAGGAGTTATTAATCGCGATGAAAGCTTCTTATCCAAATTGGACCGGGGCTTTCTGGACTTTGGAAACTATAAAAAAACTCATCGCTAAGTTTCCTGAAGGTCAAATTGTAATCAAGGCAGATGGGATAGTAGTTGGTTGTGCGCTTTCAATCATAGTGAATTATAATCGCTTTAGCGATGCACATACTTACAAACAAATTACCGGTAACTATACTTTTAATACGCATGATGCTGTAAAGGGAGATGTACTATATGGGATAGAAATTTTTATTCATCCTGATTACCGTGGGTTAAGATTGGGCCGGCGTTTATATGATGCAAGAAAAGAATTGTGTGAGCAGTTAAATCTTCGCGCTATTGTTTTTGGCGGTAGAATTCCAGAGTATCATAAATATGCAGATAAGTTGTCGCCAAAAGAATATATTCAAAAAGTTAAGCAAAAAGAAATTTATGATCCGGTGCTTTCTTTTCAACTTTCCAATGATTTTCATGTAAAGAAAGTGCTCAACAATTACATGCCTGAAGATGCTCAAAGCAAAGAGTTTGCAACATTGCTTCAATGGGATAATGTGTATTATACAAGCGAAGCCAGAACTTTGTTCAATGCAAAAACATATGTGAGGCTAGGCTTGATTCAATGGCAAATGAGGCCTTATAAGAATATGGATGAAATGTTTACGCAGGTTGAATTTTTCATTGATTCTATTGCAGCTTACAAAAGTGATTTTGCCTTATTGCCTGAACTTTTTAACGGCCCTTTGCTCGCGGAATTTAATGACATGTCTGAGGCGGAAGCGATGCGTTCACTTGCAAAATATACACCGGATTTTAAAAGCAGATTTAGGGATCTGGCCATAAAATACAATGTGAATATCATCACGGGTAGTGTTCCTTCAATAGAGGAGGGAAGCCTTAAAAATATTGGTTATTTATGTCACAGGAACGGGGTGGTTGATCAGTATGAGAAAATTCATATAACTCCTGATGAAGCTAAATTTTGGGGTATTCGCGGTGGAGACACCCTAAAAGTATATGAAACAGATGCAGGCAAAATAGGTATCGTTATTTGTTATGATGTGGAATTTCCGGAGCTGTCACGATTGCTGGCAGAAGAGGGAATGCAAATATTATTTGTTCCTTTTTTAACAGACACTCAAAATTCGTATAATCGTGTCCGTTATTGTGCCCAGGCACGCGCAATTGAAAACGAATGTTTTGTAGCAATAACAGGTTGTATCGGAAATTTGCCAAAGGTCGAAAATATGGATATTCAATATTCACAATCGGCCGTATTTACACCGTGCGATTTTTCTTTTCCTTCAAACGGTATTAAAAGCGAAGCGACAGCCAATACAGAAATGATACTTATCGCTGATGTTGATCTTTCATTACTGGATGAACTACACGCGCATGGTAGTGTAAGGAACCTTAAAGACAGACGTACAGATTTTTATGAACTGATTTTAAAAGATCAAGCTTCATTATAAAGTCTTTAATGAAAATATTATGTTGATAAAAGAATTAAGGCTACAGTCAACCAACATTTTATCCTTATTTTCATTTTATAAGGAGGTAATGGAAATGGATGTCATTCAATCGGGAAGCGGCATTACCATTACGGCGGGAGAAACAAAATTAATTTTTGAGAAAGTATCACAAAAGGAAAATCCTTTTTATCATTTTGCATTTAATATTCCTTCTAACAAATTTCAAGAGGCTTTTGAATGGGTAAAAACAAAGGTGGATTTGTTGTGGCTTACCGATTATAATAGTTACCTCGCTGATTTTGTAAACTGGCATGCGAAGTCTTTTTATTTTAAAGATCCGGCAGGAAATATTCTTGAACTGATTTCAAGGTTTGATTTGAAAGATAACACACATGAAACTTTTTCTGCGACACAAATAAGAAATGTAAGTGAAATAGGAATTGTGTTTCCTGGCGAAATTTTCGATGAAGATGTGAAGAAAATGATGAAAGAATATTCTCTTGATTATTTTGATAAACAGCAGCCGTTGCCACAGTTTAGAGCGATAGGAAATGACAAGGGATTATTTATTGTTGTACCTGAAAACCGTGTTTGGTTTGCAACCGATGTTGAAGCACAAATCTTCAGGACCGAAGTTACTTTTATCAATAAAAATAAATTACACAAACTGATTCTTCCTTAATAAATTGAATTTGTCATAACCTGATCCTTGAACCTATTTCGAAAACTTTATCAGAAGGAAGATTGAAATATTTTGTAACTCTTGTTGAATTTCGCCCAAGAAAATCAAATAAATTTTCGCGTAAAGGGTTCATGCCGGTATGTTTTGTGATTTCAATCGATTCTCTTCCTAAAAAATAGGTTGCATTTTCCAGGTCAATATTCACTCCTTTTTGTTTTAAACTTTCAAGTGCTTCTGGAATATTTGTTTCATCCATGTAACCATAATGAATGATGATAAGTGTTACGTGTTGGTCAAGTTCTTTAATAGTCGCCTTACTTAAAAGATTCACATGTGGAACTTGTTCAAATTGAATAGAAACGATGTAAATATTTTCGTGAATAACCTGGTTATGTTTCAGATTAAAGAAAAAGGCAGGCGGGGTACCAAAAGGATTTCTTGTTAAATAAATCGCAGTTCCATTTACAATCACTTTTGCTTTTTGTTGATAATAAGTAAGAAATTTTTCAAGAGAATCCGTTGTCTTATTAATTTGAATGCTCATCATCCTTTTGCCCCGGTACCATGTAGTCATAAAATAATAAATAATGCCGGCAACTGCCAGTGGGAACCAGCCGCCTTCAGGAATCTTTACAATATTGGCAGAAAAAAATGAAAGGTCAATAACCAGGAAAAATAAAACAAGCGATAATGCAGTAATTAGTCTCCATTTCCATAAATTTCTCATCGCTACATAAGCCAATAAACTGGTTATTACCATTGTAGTACTTACCGCCACCCCATATGCGGCTGCAAGGTTATCAGAAGTTTTAAAAGAAATTACCAGTCCAATTGTAGCAATAAAAAGTATCCAGTTTAATTGAGGAATATAAATTTGTCCTCTTTCATGAAGAGAGGTGTGGATGATTTTAAATCGCGCCATAAAGCCTAACTGGATAGCCTGGTAACTAAGACTGAAAGCGCCGGAGATTACAGCCTGCGAAGCAATAACTGTTGCTAATGCCGCGAGCACTACTAAAGGATATAAAGCCCAATGCGGGGCCAGGTAATAAAATGGGTTTGTAACAAAACCGGGATTTTCCAATAACAAAGCGCCCTGTCCGAAATAGTTCAATACCAGGCAAGGAAGCACTACATAAAACCATCCGCGGCGGATCGGTTTTTTCCCAAAATGACCAAGATCAGCATATAACGCCTCTCCGCCGGTAACCACTAAAAATACAGCTCCGAGGATAACCATACCTCCAAACCCATTTACCGTAAAAAAATGAACAGCATAATAAGGATTTAATGCTGAGAGCACGATGGGGTATTTTACAATCTGGTTGATACCCAGGAGTGCAAGAGATAAAAACCAGCAAAGTATGATAGGGCCGAAGATCATCCCAACATGCCCTGTTCCTTTACTTTGAAAGAAAAATAATATAAAGAGAATGAGGATGGTAATTGGTAAAATGTAAGGCTCAAAAAACGGAGTTGCAATTTTTAATCCTTCAATGGCACTTAATACAGAAATGGCCGGTGTGATCATTCCATCTCCATACAGCAAAGCCGCGCCAAACAAACCCATAGTTAAGATCAATAAATATTTTCTGTTCTTTTTTTTCGGTAAAACCAAAGCCATTAATGCCAGGATACCGCCTTCTCCTTCATTATCTGCATTTAAAATAAGAACCAGGTATTTAATACTTATTACAAGAATCAAAGACCAGAAAATCAAAGAAAGAACACCAAATATATTTTGATCTGTTGCGGCAATTGCGTGGGTGCCTCCAAAACAAACTCTTAAAGCGTAGAGCGGGCTTGTACCAATATCTCCAAATACAATTCCTAAAGCGGCAATCGTCACTTTAAATAAATTCCTGGATGCTTTAGTTTCCATTTCAGCGTTTTTTATTTCAAAATCCGCAGATGCTTTTTTGCCGGCAAAAAGCTAATTGTTTCTGACCAAACTTTTCAAGCTAAGTTTGAATTATATAATCAATCTTACACCACCTAAATCAGAAAGACGATGAGGAAAACGGTCGCTTGGGGAGCCAATAAACATAAAATTTTGAGGGATATTCCATTCTTTGCTTAACCGGTTAATTATCTCCGGTCCAAATACTCCCGGAATCTGGATATACTCAATTTTTAGATCGGGATATGCCCTGTCCAGAGCTTCAAAATCGCGCATAAAAGTTTCGTTCAATTGTTGTTCTTTTTTTAACACAGTTACAATCTTGAGCCTTTGTGTTATTTCATTCTCCCTAACGTAAATGATTACCTTATTTAAAATGGCAATGTCATCTCCTTTGGTAAAAAAAACGAAAGCTTGTCTATTTAAATTTCTTAATTCCTTTGTCAGATGAAATCTGCTGAAGATTGTTGCTCTTTGAAGTTTGTCAAAAAATTTGTTGATGTAAATGAGAAGGTAGCGGAGCACCATTTTTCGTTCAAGAAATAAAGTAATGATCAGAAATGCTGGAATAAAGTATTGCAAGAAAACAACAAGATAATCAGGGTGAAGTTTTACATTCCCATATAAGGCGATTAAAACGCCAAAAATTCCAAGAATTACTGTTGCCGGCGCTGCATACTCAGGCCTGGGTAATTGAGAGCGTTTAATTTTGAGCAATAAATTTCCAATTCCAAAAAATATCATTACTGATAGAAAGGAAATAGTATATACACCGGCTAATGGGCCAAGTTCACCTTCTGTAATAAATAAAATGGATAGGCACAAAATATAGAAAAGAATTAAAATTCTCGGGGAACTGTTTTTGCTGTTTTCCTTCAAAAGGAATTGAGGAAGAATTCGATCCAGCGTCATACGTTTCAACAAGCCACCAACACCTACAAACGAGGTGAGAACAGCACCACTTAAAACCAGGAACGCATCAAGTGAAATGACTGCTGCCAGCCAATTGCCTCCTGTTTTACTGCCTAAAAAAGATAAGAGTGCATCCTGGTTTGGCCCCACATCACCGAGTGGTAATACCATTACCGCTAAGAGTGCAATTGAAGGATTGATAATAGTAACTGCTACCCACATATTGCGAAGTGTTTTTGGAAAAACACCTTCTTTTTGTTCTTCAACAAAATTGGCTGAGCTTTCAAACCCTGAAATACCAAGCATTGCCGTACTGAAACCAAGAAATAGTACACTGAACAAACTTCCTTTTATTGGTGTATGAAAATTAATGTTTGCCATATCAAATCCATTCACCATTACATAATAAACAGCGCTTAAAATTAAAAGCGCCATTACAGATAAATGCACGATGAAAATAATGGTAGCAACTATTGCTGATTCACTTATTCCGGAAATAGTAAGAACCAGGAATATGGTGAGAAGCACCATCGTAGCAATTATTACAGAAAAAAAGGGGAAAATACTATGCAAATATTTCATTGCCTCCGATGCAGAAATAACAGCAGTCACCATATAAGAAAGTATGGTAAGACAAGCTGCTACAGATGCATTTCCTTTGCTGGTTGTGTTTAAAAGGATATTGTATGCGCCTCCGTTTAATGGTAAGGCGCCTACTGCTTCACCATAAATTTTTCTGAAGGCAAATAATACTGCGGCAACAATAAGTAATGCTATGAAAGCATATTGGCCTGCGTAAACAATGGTGAGTGCGGAAACATATAAGCATGAGGAAGTAATATCGTTTCCGCAAATGGCTGTGGCAGCCAGTTGTTTTAATTTTTTTTGATGGGAAATCGGTTGTTCGTTCATACTGTTTATAAATCCGAAAAGTTTTTCTGCAACTTTTTTCTAAGGCTAAAATCCTGCTCTCCGGATTTATTTTAAATAGATATCAATGCAATATAAAAAATATATTTTTCTATGATTTACCCGTAGTACAATTTATGTGCCTGTTAAACTATTTTTTTTGAAAATAAAAATTCAGCGTTTTTGCTTGTTTGCTGTGCTACTTCTTCTACAGAAACATTTTTTACATCTGCAAGTTTCTCTGCTATATATTTGAGATAAGAGCTTTCATTTCTTTTGCCACGAAAGGGAACAGGCGCTAAATATGGAGAATCTGTTTCAAGCACTAAATATTCAAGACTAATATTTTTTATTACATCAGCCAATCCTGAATTTTTGAAAGTTAGCACTCCGCCGATTCCTAACATAAACCCCAATTCAATAATGTCTTTTGCATTTTCTTCCGTGCCACTGAAACAATGAAAAACGCCATACAAGCCTTTTCCTTTATACTCTTTTACTACATTGATTGTTTCCTGCATAGCATTTCGTGTATGCAGTACTAACGCTTTTTTATATTGAACTGCCCATTGCGCATGTATATGCAAGCTTTCATACTGCTGCCTTGAATAAGTTGTATCCCAATAAAAATCAAGGCCGGTTTCACCAATAGCCGCAAATTCTCTTTCTGCTAATTGTTCTTCAACTTTTTCCAGTTCGTCTTTAAAATTTTCTTTCACTGAGCACGGATGAAGGCCCGCCATTGCAAAAACTTTTTCCGGATATTTATTTTCAAGTTCAAGCAAAGAGGCTGTTTCTGAACTATCAATTGCAGGTAAATAAAATTTTTCCACGCCCTCAGCGTTAGCTCTTTGGATCACGGCATCAATGTCCTCTTTAAATTCCTTCACATATAAATGCGTATGAGTATCTATTAGTTTCATATCAACAAAGGAAATTAATTATTTTTTAACTCATTATTAAACCTCATCATGCAACCAAAGTCAATAACTCTGTTTTTTTTATTTTCCACTCAAAATTAAATCACTATGAAACAGGTTTTTTTATTATCAAAATCAGCCCTCGTTATTATGCTGTCGGGGTTGATAATTTTTAGTTCGTGCAAAAAAAACAGTATAAGTAATTCAACTAATACAAATGCCAATCTCACTTTACAAGCCAGTGAGAGTGATGCAATTTCTGATGCTCAATTTGATGATGTCTTTAATATTGCAATGGGCGTTCAATCCTCTGATGTAGGCGAAGATATTGGAATAGGAACTGCATCAGGAATTCTTTACAGAACAACCAATGCGGAAAAAACAAAGTCTGCCGATTCTGTAATGCGTTGCTTTACTGTTACCGTTGAACCGGCAACACTTCATGTTTTTCCTAAAACAGTTACCATAGATTTTGGCGCTGGTTGTCTTGGAAAAGATGGTAAGGTGAGAAAAGGTAAAATTATTACAACCTATACCGGGCCTATGTTTATGCCGGGTAGCTTAGCTACAACTACTTTTGACAGTTATAATGTAGATAGTTTCCAGATTGAAGGAACACATACAGTTAAAAATACAAGTACTTCTAACGCAATTTCGTGGACGGTTAAAGTTACAGGTGGAAAAATTACCAATACTTTAAACGAAAGATGGCGACAGTGGAATGCTGAAAGAACGCATGAGCAGGTACACGGAAGTGATACTCCTTATGATTTTTCTGATGATATTTTTCAAATAACCGGTAGCTCCAGCGGTTCAAATTCTAATGGAATTTCATGGACATCCACAATTACAGTTCCTCTTTTAAGAAAAGTATCTTGTCATTGGATCGGCGCTGGCAAAATCCAGATTGAGAGGAACGGTTTCCAGGGGATTCTGGATTTTGGTGATGGTACTTGTGATAACAAAGTGACAATCACTATAAACGGAATTTCTTATAATATTTTGTTGCATTAAAAAAATGTTGATGATTTGTTAAATAATTATTAACTTCACCCTAGTTTTCATAGGGTACGGATTAAAAACGGGCCTGAGTATCTACTCAGGCCCAATTTATTTTATTGATAATCAGACTGGTATAACTGCAAATTGGTATCCATTTTCAATATAATGTTGTAAGATCTTGGGTAGCGCGAATCGCAGTGTGATAAACGATTTCGAGCTATCATGAAATACCACAATTGATCCGGGCTTTGCATTATTAATCACATTAAGGTAACAGTTTTCACCATCAACAGACTGATCAAAATCACCACTAAGTACATCCCACATTATCGTTTTTAAATGCAGTTTTTTTCCGCTGATTGCTTTCCGCTGAAATTTCGTAATTCTTCCATAAGGAGGCCTGAAAAGATCACTATCAATAATTTTTGCAGCTTTCTCAATATCTTCAATATAAGTTTGGTCATCAGTTTTCCATCCGTTCAAATGATTATAGGTGTGGTTGCCAACTTTATGACCTTCGGTAATGATTCTTCGGTACAGTGTAAAATTTTCTTTTACGTTTTTACCTACACAAAAAAAAGTGGCTTTGGCATTGAATTTTTTTAATTCATCCAGAACAAATGAAGTAGCTTCAGGATGAGGCCCGTCATCAAAAGTCAGGTAAAGAAGATTTTCATGTGTATCAATTTTCCAGACGCGGTTTTTAAAAATTTTCCTGAATATACCAGGCATTTTCTTTAGATAAAACATAAAATTAAAAGTAATCTTTTTTTAACCTCTGTTTATTTATTCTTAAAAGAACTTATCTGTAAACATCATTAACAAAAATATATTCAAAAAATATTGGAAATACTTGTACCTTTGCAGCCTTAAAAAATCATGCCGTAACATGATAAATGGCCAGCGATGGAGTTGGCATATATCTCTGGACTTCAGTAAATGGCATGGCAATTAACTTTTAAAATAATAATTGTACATGAAATTAAGTCAATTTAAATTTGACCTTCCTCTCAATCTTATTGCACAAAATCCTACCAAAAGAAGAGAAGACAGCAGGTTGATGGTAATCGAAAGAGCAACCGGAAAAATCGAAAACAAACACTTTAAAGACATTCTTGATTATTTTGATGACAAAGATGTATTTGTGGTAAACAACACCAAAGTTTTCCCGGCGCGTATGTATGGCCGTAAAGAAAAGACCGGTGCCAGGATTGAAGTGTTTTTGCTAAGGGAATTACATAAACAAAACCGCCTTTGGGATGTGATTGTTGATCCCGCAAGAAAAATAAGAGTAGGTAATAAACTTTATTTTGGCGAAAATGATGATCTGGTGGCAGAAGTAATCGACAATACTACCAGCCGTGGAAGAACTATTCGTTTTTTGTGGGACGGTAATGAAGATGATTTCAGAAAGATGTTATATTTCATGGGAGAAACCCCATTGCCAAAATATATCAAACGCAAGCCAGATGAAGAAGACAGGGAAAGATACCAAACAGTTTATGCAAAGCACGAAGGTGCAGTTGCCGCTCCCACCGCTGGTTTGCATTTCAGCCCTGAACTGATCAAGCGTTTGGAAATTAAAGGAATTAAGTTTGCTGAAGTAACATTGCACACAGGTCTCGGCACTTTTCGACCGATAGAAGTAGAAGATTTGAGCAAGCATAAAATGGATGCAGAATATTATAGGATTGATGAAGAAGCATGCAGAATCGTTAACCTGGCAAAAGAAAGTAATCACAGGATTTGCTCTGTAGGGACAACGACTATGCGTGCAATGGAAAGTTCTTTTACAGCCCAAAAGTTATTAAAACCATCAGAAGGATGGACCAATCATTTTATTCATCCACCTTATAATTTTAATATCGCTGATTCATTGATTACTAACTTTCATTTACCAAAGACAAGCCTCTTAATTATGGCTTGCGCTTTTGCCGGTTACGATCTGATTATGGATGCTTATAAAAAAGCAATAAAAGATAAATACCGCTTCTTCAGTTATGGCGATGCAATGCTGATTATTTAAGAATTTTTTTGCAAATATTTTTCCGGCTGATGAATTCATCAGCCGGATTTGTTTTTACAGACAATTACTTTACAGTAAACAAATAAATTGCACTGTTTTTTTTCCGAAAAATAGAATACAATTGCTGCCTACAAATTTCCAGCGGTTTTGGTCAAAAAGAAAAGGCCCCGAAATAAATTACGGAGCTTTTTCTCTGTTGATTTTTGCCTGGTAGAAAAAGAAAGCGGTCTTATTAAGGTACCCGTGGATTGAACGGCATAAAAATTCCTGTTGGATTGTTAGCCCAAACCCATGCGTGACAAGTCCAGGGTCCTTCAGGAGTAAATAATGTCCAATTATCTTCATTACCTGTAAAACCTTCAGGTGGATGTACATAGTCTCCATTGTCATATGCATATTCGATAGCAACAAGCTTAAATTTTCCGGTACTTTCATTTTCCTGATATACGAGTATTTCAGGATTTGCAGGGTCAAAATGATCATCAAGAAGCGCAGGATTCATATAATGTTGACCCATGTGTGGTATTGGTAAATGGATATCAACATAGCCCGCTTTTTTAGCAACTTCTATATCATGAAATTTTGCCGTTGCTTTTCTTGCCATACTTAACTCTTTGAGCGTGGCTGATGATAAGTGAGAATTTTGTTTTAAGAATGCACCTGCAGAAGCGTCAGATGTTTGTTCCGGTGTCGAAGCATTTATCGGCTTTTCTTTTGTTTTGTTACAGGCAGTTCCGAGCAAAGCAACAATCAGCGTGCAAAAAAGGATCTTTTTCATATCATATAATTTAAGGTGATAGAATGCCTTAAAGTTATTTGGCGTGAAAAGATTACTTTTTCACTTTTTATTCAAATGTTTTCACTTTTCATTCATGCCCTGGAAATTGGCTGGAAACCGTGCAGCGAGCCGGGTAGGAGGAATACCGAATCTTTTCTTGAAACAACGTGTAAAATAAGAAGGGCTTTGGTAACCACATTCATATGCGATTTCTGAAATATTCCCCTGTTGCTCTTTCAATTTTACAAATGATTTCCGTAATCTTTTTTCCTGTAATAAAGAGACGAAGGAACTATTACATATTGAATGGCATCTGCGATAAAGTCCTGATTGGCTTATACCTATTCTTTTCATGAGTGATTCCATATTAAATGAAGAATTTTCTTCCTGGACGGCAATAGCTTCTTGCAATAGAAGCAAAAAATCCTCTTCTGCCGGAAGCAGAACTTTAATATTCAGGCCGCTATTTTTTTTACTAACGGCCACAGGACTCATTAATTTGCCGGCAACAGAACAAATAAGTATCCCTTCATTTTCTAAAAAATCGCAAAGTTGACTGGCTTTTTGAAGCGCAACGCCATAAATAGAATCGCTTTTGATATTGACCGGTTCGCCTGCGGCAATCCCTATGCGAAGTTCCTGTTGTGGGAATAATTTGTTTTCCTTATAGGTAGCAATAAGTTTTTTTGCAAATTCAACTGCCGGTGCTGTATTCCTGAAAACGACAATTTCTTTTTCTTTTTTACCAATATAAGTTGCGCCATTTGTTTCAGCTACCAATTTTCTAAATTCTAACAAGAAAGTGTCATTATCAATAAGAGAAATGAAATCTACTGCCACGATAGTCCGGTAACCTGTATCCGGGATACCTTTTGCAACTTCCAGCATGTCAAATTCATTTACGTTTTTTCGATCACCGACAAAATCAATAAAGTCTCCTCCTTTTACTTCAATCAAATGGCAGGGGCCTTCTGCGTGAGCTTCCTGATGAATCGCAACACACGATTCAAAATCAGGAGCATCAATAATACAAAAGACATTCCGAGCTTTAAGGTTAGCGATATATACCATATATTTTATGCCATACTTTGACTGTAGTTTCAAATCTCTTGAATGGATTTCAAAAAGTTGCTCTTTTGAAAGCGGATCACCTTCTTCAGGCAATTTGTGGAGGTCCATGTAAATAGGCATGATCCAATAATTTTATGCCGGCCGATTCCCGGTTTAGCAAGTGCTGAAAAGTAATAAAACATGGATACGTAGTTCACTCAGAAGACCGTGGTCGACAGTTGGTCTTCAAGGTATAAAAATTTTTTGATATTTCTTTGGCAGTAAATAAACAAAAAAGACGGTTTTTTATTTTAAAAAATTGTTTATTTCTTTCAAAAAACTCCCTTTTTATTCGCTATCCATACATTGTTTTTATACGTGCATTCACTTACCTTTGCACCCCATAAACCCGGAAAAATATGAGCGGTGCATTAAAAGAAGTCAGGAACCGTATACAAAGTGTTCAAAGTACGCAGCAGATTACTAAAGCGATGAAAATGGTGAGCGCGGCAAAACTAAGAAGAGCGCAGGATGCCATCGTTCAAATGAGGCCTTATGCCCAAAAGCTGCAGGAAATGCTCGGTAACATTATTGGCAATGCTGAAGGAGATATTAACCTTGCGCTTGCTAAAGAAAGGCCGGTTGAAAAAGTGCTGATAATTGTAATTACCAGTGATCGTGGTTTGTGCGGAGGCTACAACAGTAATCTCATTAAACTGGCCAAGCTGGACATACGCGAAAAATATGCGGATCAATTTGAAAAAGGAAATGTAACCATTCTTCCTTTGGGAAAAAGAGGGTATGATCATTTTGTAAAAAATAAATACAAAGTGATTGGGAAATTCTGGAATATATTTTCCGATCTTTCTTTTGAACATGTGGTTGAGGCAGCAAAGTATGCATTAGATGCTTTTTCAAAAGGAGAGGTTGATGCCGTCGACCTGATCTATAGCGAATTTAAAAATGCTGCTACCCAAAAATTCATAGCTGAACAATTTTTACCTGTAAAAAAATCTGCACCTCAGAAAGGAAATACGAAGGCTGATTTTATTTTTGAGCCGGGTAAAGAAGTGCTTTTACAGGAATTGATGCCGAAGATTTTAAATACCCAATTGTATAAGGCTATCCTCGATGCCAATGCAAGTGAGCATGGAGCGCGTATGACCGCCATGGATAAGGCGACCGATAATGCGCAAGAACTTTTGAAATCACTCAAAATAAGTTACAACCGCGCAAGGCAAGCTGCTATTACAACAGAACTTACAGAAATCGTGAGCGGCGCCGCAGCATTGCAGGGATAGAGTTAATTAGCCATTTGCTAATGAATTAAAACAATGGACTTAAGCATCATCATCCCACATATTGAAGCTTTAATATTCGCCAGTGACAAACCATTGGCTTTGCAGGATCTTGTTGAACTACTAAATAACGCTCTGGCTTTTATTGATGATCGGACTACTGAAGAACAGGTAGAAGCGGCCGTTAAAGCGATCAGGGAAAAATATGAAGCTGAATTTTATGCATTCGGTTTAGTGGAAAGTGGAGGCGGATGGCAATTTCTTACCAAACCCGAATATCACAAAACAATTGCACAACTGAACGGCGAAAAGTATTTGAAAAAATTATCAGTTGCCTCTATTGAAACCCTTTCCATTATAGCTTATAAACAACCGGTAACCAAATCTGAAATAGAATTGATCCGCGGAGTAAACTGTGATTATGCTGTTCAAAAACTGCTGGAAAAAGAACTCGTGATTATTTCCGGAAGAAAAGAAGATGCTGTTGGCAAACCTTTGCTTTATTCTACTTCTAAAAATTTTATGGATTATTTTGGCATTAATTCCGCTGATGATCTTCCAAAAATAAAAGAGATCCTAAACCAGGAAATTGTGCAAGCAACAAAAGTTGAAAAAGAAGAAGCGACAGGAAATAAAGGACAAGGTGAACAGGAAGAAACAAAGATTGAGGAGCTTGAAAATAAAGTGGCAAGTGCCAATGAGCGAAAGCCACAGGAGTAGTAAGCAACTTTTGGTTTTTATAAAAAACTTCAGCAACAATTATTTCTTTTTAATTTCCGGGATTCAAATATTTTCATACAGAATTTTATCAATTTAAAAAATGTCACAGGTTTTATCACATACTCAACTTACCGCTATAGCTGATGAATTTGGAACTCCCGTTTATGTTTATCATGCTGAAAAAATTGCTGAACAATACCAAAAATTAAAGGACGCTTTTGCCGGCCAGGATGTTGTAATTTTTTATGCATGCAAAGCGCTTACAAACGTTAGTATTCTTCGGTTCATAAAATCAATTGGTGCGAATGTAGACTGCAGTTCGATAAACGAAGTGAAACTGGCTTTGCATGCAGGTTTTCCACCTGAAAAAATTCTTTATACTTCTAACGGTATTGCTTTCGAAGAAATTGAAGAAGCTAAAAATCTTGGCGTTCATATAAACATCGACAGTCTTTCCAATCTTGAAAAATTTGGGAAAAAATTTCGGCATTCTTATCCTGTTGGCATTCGTTTACGTCCCAATATTTTAGCGGGAGGCAATCTCAAAATCTCTACAGGCCATGATAAAAGCAAATTTGGAATTCCGGTAGACCAATTTAAAAAAGTGTTGTATTGTGTTGAGGAAAACAATCTTTTTATACGTGGTTTACACATTCACACCGGCAGTGAAATTAAAGATGCAGATGTTTTTGTAAAAGGTATTGAAAAGCTTTTTGAGATCATTCCTAATTTTAAAGAACTGCAATTTGTTGACCTTGGTGGCGGATTTAAAGTTCCTTATGCAGACGATGATACAGAAACAGATATAACACTTCTTGCGAAAAAAGTGAAAGAAGCATTTGTGAATCATCCGAATCCGGGAAATAAGCCTATACAAATATGGTTTGAACCTGGAAAATTTTTGGTGAGTGCAGCTGGTTATTTAGTTACCAGAGTAAATGTGCTTAAAGAAGCCGGCTCAACTATTTTTGCCGGAGTTGACAGTGGCTTTAATCATTTCATAAGGCCAATGTTTTATGATTCTTATCATCGGATAGAAAATCTGAGCAATGAAACCGGGCCACAAAAACCTTATACAGTCGTAGGTAATATTTGTGAAACAGATACGTTTGCTGCTGACAGACTTGTCAATAAAATCAGCGAAGGGGATTACCTGGTGTTTTATAATACGGGTGCTTACGGTTTTGAAATGTCGTCGAACTTTAATTCAAGATTGAAGCCGCCGGAAGTAATGGTAAAAGATGGAAAGTCAGTATTGATCAGGAGAAGAGATGAGTTTGAAGATTTATTGAGAAACCAGGTAGAAGTGTGATGTAAAATGAATTTTCGCATTAATTGTTAGTTTACTGTTTATAGATTACCTATTTCCTTTTAAACAATATGGAAAAAATAATCATTGTAGGTGGTGGAGTTAATGGTCTTTGCGCTGCTTATTATTTGCAAAAAAGAAACACTTTCGATATTACCATAATTGACCGTGGAGACATTTCTGATAACTGTTCTTTTGGTAACATGGGTTTTATATCACCCAGCCATTTCATTCCTCTTGCTTCTCCGGGAGTTATTTCCGAAGGTTTAAAATATATGCTTAGCAGTACGAGTCCGTTTTATATCAAACCAAGACTGAATGTGCCTTTCATTCAATGGGCAATAAAGTTTTATCAAAACAGTAATCAAAAAACTGTTGAAAAGAACTGCCCCTCATTTAAGCGAATTGCTTAATCTCAGCCGTAGATTGATGAACGAAATAAGAGACGACATAGGTGATGTATTTGGTATGGAAGAAATCGGCTGCATGATGATGTGCCATTCTCAAAAAGCTTTTGAAGAAGAATTAAAGTTGGCAGATGCTGCAAAAAAATTAAAACTGGAAGTTGAAATTTATAACCGGCAAGAGTTGCAGAAAAAAGAACCGGATGTTGAATTAGATATTTCCGGAGCCGTTTTATTTAAAGATGATGCGCACATTCATCCGGGAAAGTTTATGGAAGCGATGAAAAATTATTTGCAGAATAACGGTGTAAAATTTCAACTAAATACGATTGTTTTAAGTTTTACAAAAAATGACAAAAAGATCAATGAAGTAATAACCGATAAAGGAACTTTTAATGCAGATGAAATTATTTTAAGCGGTGGAACATGGCTTCCTGAATTAGCAAAAAAAGCCGGGATTTCTTTGTTGATCGAAGGTGGAAAGGGGTATAGCTATACTTATGAAAATGTTGAGAAAAATATCCGTTATCCGGCAATCCTCGTTGATGGACGGTGCGCGGTTACTCCATGGGAAAAAACGCTTCGTATTGGCGGCACTATGGAATTCAGTGGAAATAACAACAAGGTTTTAATAAAAAGAATGGAAGGTATTTACAATTCAGTCAAACAATTTTATCCCGGGTTAGAAATTGACTTCCCGCCAAAAGATAAAATTTGGACAGGATTGCGGCCGGTTTCTCCGGATGGTTTGCCTTATATAGGCAAAGTTTCAAAATTCAAAAATTTGTTGATTTCCGGCGGTAATGCCATGTTGGGGATTTCTGAAGGAGCGGCTGCCGGACAGATCATAAGTGATTTGATTGAAAAGAGAAGTACACCTATTGATATCAGTGCGTTTAAAGTAGAAAGGTTTAACTGAAGAAAATAAAAAATCCTGATTATTTGTTTATCTACTGCGTATAACCATTTACGTTATATAAGCAGTTATACAACAAATTTATTTTTATCTGCTTGTATTTTTTGCCTGAATAGTTCCTTCATTTTTTCATTCGCTCCCTTAAGAATAACTATGAGTAGGTTCTTTCTCTTGCATAAACGGCAAATAAAATTGCCAGCTACATTTTTATATTGATCCTTTTAGCAATAATAAAGCCGCCTGATTTTTTTGCAAACACGTTTATAAAATTTATTCTTCCTTTCGGTTTACTAAAATTTTGATATTTCCTCTTTAGGAAAAAGGGAATGAGGAATATTTTAGTCACTAATTTTTGTTATCTTCAAAACATTGGTTGGCAGATGTAATGAAACCGGCGTACTGCCTGTGTTTACCACAACATCACCAGATTTTAAGAAACCACGTTCACGCAAAATGTTTAGTTGATCATAAAAAATATCATCAAGGCTTTCTTCTTCATCATAAAAAATAGCACGGACTCCCCAGCTCAAACTTAATTGATTGATTAGGCTTGGAACTTTGCTAAAAATATAAAGAAGAGATTTAGGTCTGTAACTGCTAAGCATAAAACCAGTATAACCACTTTGTGTCATTCCTATCAGAGCATCAGCAGAAACGTCCTGTGCAAGTTTGCAGGCACTGTAACAAATGGCATCGCTTAAAAAAGAAGGAGAGTGGGGCTGAGGTGAAAGAATATCATCACGGTTATAATCATAAGCTGTCTTTTCTATTTCAAGAATTATCTTGCTCATGGTTTGTATAACAAGCGTCGGGTTGTTTCCGGTCGCCGTCTCTCCGCTAAGCATTAAAGCATCAGCGCCTTCCAAAACCGCATTTGCCACATCAGTAATTTCGCTTCTGTTCGGCTTTATTCTGTCCATCATGCTTTCCATCATTTGTGTGGCCACAATTACCGGCTTTGCACGGTGCATACATTTACGAATAATCTCTTTTTGAATTAAAGGCACTTTTTCAATTGGAAGTTCTACTCCAAGATCTCCACGCGCAATCATTATCCCATCGCTTTCGATAATAATATCGCGGATGTTAGTAATGGCTTCCGGTTTTTCAATTTTGGCGATTACTTTTGAAGTGCTGTTTCTCTTCTTCAAAATCTCTTTCAGGTCTATAATATCTTTCACCTGCCGGACAAATGAAAGAGCGATCCAATCAACGTCTTGTTCCAGGATGAAATCGAGGTCCTTCAGATCTTTTTCGGTAAGAGCAGGTAAGGAGATTTTTGTATCAGGAAGATTTAGGCCTTTTTTGGAAGAAAGAATTCCACCGATGACTACTGTTACTTCTACATTATTATTAGGAAGAATATTCGTTACTACTACCTCCAGTTTGCCGTCGTCAATCATAATGATATTGCCTGGAACCACATCTCTGTGCAAATCAGGATAGCTAACATAAATCTGCTCTTTTGTACCAATACATTTGGTATTGGTAAACGTTAACTTATCTCCGGGATTGATTGCAAGAGCGTTATTTTCGATTTCTCCAACTCTTAATTTTGGTCCTTGTAAATCTGCGAGAATGGCAATATTAAACGGAAGTGTATTATTTATCTTCCTGATTACCTCAATTATTCTTGCTTTGTCTTCGTGGGTGCCATGAGAGAAATTGAGACGGAAAACATTTACTCCCGCCTTCACCAACTCTACCATTGCATCATAATTATCACAGGCCGGCCCGACAGTAGCAACTATTTTAGTACGTTTTATCGAATGGTCAAAACCCGCCTTTTTATCCATTTGCTGATGCAGGTATTTGTTGATATTTTTTGACATTATTTTTTTAATTTTTAAATATGGCTTCGTGGTTTTATGATATTAACTTGATAATATTTTTACGATTTTCATCCAGTCATCACCTATTTTTTGTTTCTGTTTTACTGCCTGATCCAAGGGAGTATAATGCAGTTTATTATTTACAATACCTACAAAAACATTCAATCTTTTTTCTCGCAGGCATTGAACGGCCGCATATCCCATGCGACTTGCAATTAATCTGTCGAAACAGGTAGGTGAGCCACCACGCTGAATATGTCCGAGAATCGTTACGCGTACTTCCTGTTCAGGAATTCTTTCGGTAATTACTTTTGCCAGTTCAACCGCCCCAAAAGATTCGCCTTCTGCCACAACAATAATATTTACCAGTTTTTTGCGTCCATGTTTTTCCTGTAAAGCTGTTAATACAGCTTCAACATCCGTTTTTTGTTCAGGAATAAGAATATTTTCTGCACCTGTGGCAATACCACTGTGCAATGCGATATAGCCTGAATCACGGCCCATAACTTCAATAATGAAAAGTCTGTCGTGGGCATCTGCCGTATCTCTTACTTTGTCAATTGCATCAACAGCAGTATTTACAGCGGTATCAAAACCGATAGTGAAATCTGTTCCGGCAATATCTTTATCGATAGTTCCGGGAAGCCCAATGCATGGGATATCAAATTCATGGCTGAATATCTGGGCACCGCGAAATGAACCATCACCTCCAATTACAACTAATCCATTGATACCATGTTTCTTCAAACTTTCATATCCTTTTTTGCGTCCTTCGGCTGTAAAAAATTCTTTGCAACGGGCCGTCTTTAAGATCGTGCCACCTCTTTGAATAATGTTCGCAACACTCTTGCTTTCCATTTTAAATATATCGTTGTCGATCATTCCCATGTAACCACGCATTATACCATAAACTTCTAATTTGTGATAGATTCCTGTTCGAACAACTGCCCTGATGGCTGCATTCATTCCGGGTGCATCTCCGCCGGAAGTGAGCACGCCGATTTTTGTTACTTTACTTTCCAAGATTTAAAAATTACCTTTTAAATTGTTTTCCTTTTTTAAAATGCGCCAAAAATACACATTTAGAATTATTAAATTAAAAGTTGATTTTCTGCAAATCGATTTATGCTTTTTATATTCATAATTTTCTAAAATAAAACAGCTTTAGCCACAGATTTTACCTGTAACCAAAGCTGTTAAAGCTATTAATTAATATTTTTTTAAAAGAAATTCAGTGCGAAATCAAGCGAGTTCTTCCACTTGTTTCTTTAATTCAAGTTCACAATCAATATTAACTGTATCGCCTACCAACACACCGCCGTTTTCCAAAGTGGTGTTCCAATTTAATTGCCAGTCTTTCCTGCTTATTTTTCCACTGATGTTTAGGCCTGCAACTTCATTGCCCCATGGATCTTTTTGAACACCTTCAAATTCTACATCCAGTTTTATTCTTTTTGTGATTCCTTTGATTGTTAAATCGCCCCATAATTCATAACTGTTATCGTCTTTTTTCTCAACTGTGTTTGACCTGAAGGTGATTTCTTTATGATGCTTCGTATCAAAAAAATCTTCACTTCTTAAATGAGCATCACGCTTTTCATCATTGGTTTTAAGTGAATTGGGATTCATCCAAAAATCAATTTCGGCTGTAGTTAAATCATCGCCTGTTGTATAAATACTTGAGTTAAATTCTGTAAAAAGTCCTTTCACATTAATCATCATCAAATGTTTAACCTTAAAAGCAATTTCGCTGTGACTGCTATCAATTTCCCATTTTGTTTTTGTTGCCATAAGTTTACTATTTTAAAATTCAGTATATTATTTAAAAACTACTTAAAATAATACAATAGCCTTGCCAATAATGCGCTCCCTTTTTCAGTAAACTAATAAATACACAGTATTTTTATTTAGTCACCGGATTGAGTTCCTTCTGGTAAAAAGAAGTGAATATTATTTTACCTTCTACCTTTTTTAGCAATTTGTCTCATTATCTTCCATCTCTTAAAAAATAGATTTAAAATTATTTTTATATTTTTAGTTTATAAAAGTCTTACCAAATATGCCTCATCCTCTTTTTCGTAAAAAAAGTATTGCTTCTATTTTAACTGATGCGCAATCTGGCCTCACAGATGCTACGCATTCTGCTTCAGGTTTGGAAAAAGTATTGAGGGTGAAAGATCTTACTGCGATGGGGATTGCGGCGGTTGTTGGCGCAGGTATTTTTTCAACGATAGGAAACGCTTCCTTCCAGGGCGGCCCGGGTGTTTCTATTTTATTTGTACTTACGGCAGTTTGCTGCGGCTTTTCAGCCTTATGTTATGCAGAATTTGCTTCGCGAATACCAGTAAGTGGAAGCGCTTATACTTATGCCTACGCTTCATTTGGAGAACTAATTGCCTGGATTATCGGCTGGGATTTATTAATGGAATATGCGATTGGAAATATTGCTGTAGCTATTTCTTGGAGCCAATATTTCGTCAATCTTTTGGAAGGATTGCACATTCATCTTCCTGCATTTTTAACTACTGATTATTTGAGCGCCAGCAGAGCTTTTACAGAAGCAAGTGCATCTTTATTAAGTGGTGCAAGTCTGCAAAGCCTTCCTCAAAATGTTCGTGAAGGTTATAATGCATGGGTGAATGCGCCACACATCGGAAATTTTAAATTGATTGCTGATATTCCTGCCTTGGCAATTGTTTTTTTAATAACCTGGCTGGTTTACACGGGCATTAAAGAAACGAGGAAAGCTACTAATATGATGGTTGCGTTTAAAATCATTATTTTGATTGCGGTAATAGCAATCGGATGTTTTTATGTAGCTCCGGCAAACTGGAGCCCGTTTTTACCGAATGGATTTGGAGGAATGATGAAAGGGGTTTCAGCGGTTTTCTTTGCTTATATTGGGTTTGATGCAATCTCAACAACTGCCGAAGAATGTGAAAACCCGCAAAGAGATCTTCCTCGAGGTATGATCTATTCTCTTATAATTTGTACGGTTCTTTATATTGCCATAGCGCTTGTTTTGACCGGAATGGTTTCTTATAAATATTTGCAGGTGGGAGATCCGCTGGCTTTTGTTTTTAAAAGAATCGGACTTAATGAAATTAGCTATATTATTTCATTTAGTGCTGTGATTGCAACAGCAAGTGTACTATTGGTTTTTCAAATGGGACAACCGAGAATCTGGATGAGCATGAGCCGTGACGGATTGTTGCCAAAGGCGTTCAGTCGTATTCATCCGAAATATAAAACGCCTTCATTTGCAACGATCATAACCGGTCTTTTCGTGGCTATACCTGCTTTGTTTTTGAACCTTACAGAAGTCACTGATTTAACGAGTATCGGAACTTTGTTTGCTTTTGTTCTTGTTTGTGGAGGCGTACTTTTATTACCAAAAAGAGAAGAAGGAGAGGCGGCTCCTAAATTTAAAATTCCTTACATTAACTCACAATTTATTGTGCCGGTTTTATTTATTGTTGGAGTTATTATCTTTTGGAAAAATTTTCTCGGCCTCTTTAATTTTGCAGCAGGATGGGAAGTTTTTAAAGACAAATTGCCTTTCTTCCTGTTTATAATTCTTTCGATTGCACTGACCATTGCTTCCTTTGTAAAAAAACTTTCATTGATTCCCGTTCTTAGGCTTGGCAAGTTGTTTTTATTTAATGACAGAATTAGGTTTTACCAACTGGATGCGCTTTTTGATATGGCTGGTTATCGGCTTATTTATTTATTTTCTTATATAGCCGTAAACACAGCAAACTTGCCCCACAGGATATTAACTGAAATAAAAATTAGGATTTAAAGTTTGTTTACTACAAATCCTTATCTTTTAAAGCAGTTTTTAATCTTACAAATGCTTCTATTGCCGCATATTTAGTAAGACCCAAGGCTTGCATATAGATTTGCAGTATTTGCATTTCTTTCTTCTGCTCTTTGCCAGAATTCGCGTTCATCACTTCCCTGGAAAGGAACAGAATCTTTTTGAGATTGGTGAATGAAAATTCCGTAACGCTTTTTTCTAACTTGTTCGGGGCTCATCGGTACAGCCATTTCAATTTCACTGATATCCCATTCTTCCCATGCACCTTTATAAAGCCAAACGTAACAATCGTTTAACCATTCATTATCTTCTTCACTTTCAATTTTATCAAGAGCGGCAAGAATCACATCAAGGCAAACTTTATGTGTTCCATGCGGATCAGCAAGGTCTCCTGCACAAAAAATTTGCTGTGGTTTTATTTTTCGAAGAAGGTTAACTGTTATTGCAACATCTTCTTCTCCCATCGGCTTTTTTTCAATGGTTCCGGTTTCATAAAACGGTAGATTCATAAAATGTATCTGATCGTCAGTAAGACCAACGTATTTGCAAGTGGCACGTGCTTCACACCGCCGGATCAAACCCTTTATTTCCCTGATTTCCTGGCTATCCTTTTCGGTAGTTTTTTTCTCTTTCAAGAAGTTGGATGAATCGGCGAGGATTTTTCTGCTGATCGTATCATCAATATGGAATATTTTTTCAAAACCCACTGCAAAATCGAGAAATCTTGTTACAAACTCATCTGTAACCGCGATGTTTCCACTGGTTTGATAAGCCACATTTACATCGTGTCCCTGGTCATGTAGGCGCATGAAAGTTCCACCCATACTAATAATGTCATCGTCAGGATGAGGTGAAAAAATTAAAACTCTTTTTGGGTAAGGTTGGCTTCTCTCCGGGTGATTAGGTATTACCGCATTCGGTTTGCCACCTGGCCATCCGGTAATAGAATCGCGAAGCATATAATATACTTCAAGATTTATATCATAGGCATTTCCTTTTTCTACCAATAAATCACTAAGTCCCGACTCGTTATAATCATGATCCGTAAGACTTAGAACCGGTTTTTTTAATTGCATAGCCATATTTATGACCGCTTTTTTTATCATTTTTGGCGTCCATTCACATTCACCTGTCAGCCATGGTGATTTAAATCTTGTAAGTTCAGAAGCTGCAAATTCATCCAAAACAAAGGAGCAATTATCATGGTGCTGCAGTAAGGAAGCAGGAATTTCTTCTGTTGGCCTTCCTTCAATTGCTTTTTGAATTACCGGAGCTTTTGTTTTCCCCCACGCCATCAGAACGATCCGGCGCGATTTCATTATCGTGCTAATTCCCATTGTAATAGCCATTCGTGGAACTTCGGATATATTTCCGAATTCCTGTGAATTAGCCATCCGGGTAGAATTATCAAGCGATATTAAACGCGTTTTTGAGTACATAGGTGAACCAGGCTCATTAAAACCAATATGTCCATTTACTCCAATGCCAAGGATTTGCAGATCAATTCCTCCCGCTTCTTCTATTTTTCTTTCGTACTCGGCGCAATGTTCTTTGATTTTATCTTTTGGAATCATTCCGTTCGGTAGGAAATAATTTTGAGGATCAATATCAGTTTGTTCGAATAAATATTTCCGCATGAAATAGTGATAGCTATTAAGAGCATCAGCTTCCATAGGATAATATTGATCCAGGTTAAAAGTGATCACATTTTTAAAGCTCAAGCCTTCTTCATTATGCATTCGAACCAATTCTGCATATAGCGACTTTGGTGTGGAACCTGTAGCAAGACCAATTACTGCTTTTTTACCCTGTGCATTTTTTTCTTTTATTAAAACTGAAATTAGTTCTGCTACATATTGAGAGCCTTCTTTTGGGGTATTAAAAATTTCAACAGGTATTTTTTCAAGAGAATCGGAGAGATTAATGTTTAGAGACATAACTTATTTAACTTTTCGAATGATAATTTTAAAATGCAAACCTATCTAAATAACAGTTTTTGTGAATAAAACTTTATTGGAAGGAAAATAGTAAAAATAATTGTTTTAATCCTAAAGCAATTTTATATAAAAATGTCACCTTTTAAAAAGGTAAAAAAATTGCTGTAAAATAAAAATCTTGAATTTTTCTTAGCTCGCTTATTTTCAAAACACAGCTAATTTTTTTCCTTCAAAATCATGTGTATATATTAAGTGTATCATTCTCAAAGAGTTTTTTGAAGGTTAAAGGTTTTGGGGAATTTATTTCACAAAATTAATTTGGTTTGGCATGTAAATTGCCTAAAAGGTGATAGAACGGTTGGAATTATAAGAATAAAAATTGATAACAATGACCATGCCAAATATTTTAAATCCGCTATAAAATCAAAATTTGAAAAAGAAGATGAAAGAAATACTGCTTATATAATAATCCTCAAAAAATATCGTTATTCAGAAGGTTTAAGACAATATCGCTAACCAACTTAAACCACACTCAACCTATGAATTGAGTTTTTGAAGTTTTTAATCCCAATATCCTAATAGCAATCCTATGCTACTGAGAAAACCTATGAAACCACTTTTTCTGTTATTCTTCTTATTCGTCACATTTATTGCGATCGCAGATAGGAAAATTACAGGTATACCTATAGCGAATGCTGGTACTGATCAAACTATTTATCTTAGTCAGACATCTACCGTTACTTTGGACGGAAGCGCCAGTTCGGGCGATTCTTATCACTGGACGGATGTTTCTACTGATTATAAGAGCGGTGCTACCATTACATCTCCTAATTCATTAGTTACCACAGTAACCGGACTAAAGCAAGGTGTTTGGTATTTTCAATTAACGGTTACAAGTGCTGGTAGTACAGCTATGGATATAGTAGTAATAAAAGTAGATTATGATGTTCCGCCTGCTAATGCAACTCTTATTCATCATTTTGATTTCGTTGATAACGCCGCTGTTATTAATAAAAGGGATGATACAACCTCATTTTTCCCAGTAAGCAATTATCAGTATAGCCAGACCAACGGCGATTCAAATGGGGATGATTGGTTTTATTTCAGAGACAGAACCAATGGTTTATACATTGACCCGGAAAGGGGAAAACTTGTATCAACTATTCAGGATGGTTACCAGGGAGATGCAGGTTATGCTCGTAGTGAGGTCGCACTTGCTGATTATAGTTTTACGATGGATACCTTGCACACTTACGTTTTTGAATGGAAAGGTTATTATCCACAAGATAATAATTACTTGATAGTCCCGGGTCTACTAAGCTGGCATACCATGCTCAATATTTTTCAAATTCATAGTTACGCACAAACTGCAACTGTTTACAGTTACGGTCTTACAGGAGCTGACTCTATACATGTATCAGACACGCATGATGATGGAACCGGCAAACTACAAACTTATCAGAAATCAATTTCTTCCCGCCACAACTTTTATGATAAGGCACATACAATAAGAGTAACAGTGAGAGAAGGTAGGGGTTATCCCGGACAAACAGCTTTTATAAAATCAGAAATTGATGGTGTTACTAACTATTATAGAGATACAGGGCAGGTTGGAAGTTCTTATTTTGATGATTATGTGAAGTTTGCAGGACTTTATGACTATAACCATTTTGTTGTAAACGTAGATTCTGCTTCAAGAGGAAGAAAATTTAGTTTAGTAACAGAAGCTTTCAATGTTTACCTTTTGAACAATAATCAACCTCCCTCAGTAAATGCAGGGCCCAATCAAACTATTAGTCTTCCAAATAACAAAGTTACATTATCAGGAAGTGCTAAAGATCCTGATGGAACAATTTCTTCATACCAATGGACAAAATTATCAGGGCCTTCCAATGGAATAATAATAAATAATGCAAATTCTGCATCGACTACTGTCACAGGGCTTTTGGAGGGCGTATATCAATTTCAATTAAAAGTAATTGATAACAAGGGGCTCTCTGCCACAAGCACAATACAAGTAACCGTTAATCCTCCAACAAATTATGCACCTGTTGCAAATGCTGGACCTGATCAAACTATTACTCTTCCAACTGCCAGTTTAAATTTATCCGGATCTGCAAATGATTCGGATGGAACAGTTGTATCCTATTTATGGACCAAAATTTCAGGGCCTACAGCCATAATTGTTGATACTTCTTCATTATCAACATCTGTAAATGGATTAACTCAGGGCACTTATCTATTTCAATTAGCTGTTAAAGATGATAAAGGAGCAGTAGGAAAAGATACGGTGAAAGTAACTGTAAATGCAGCAAAAGGGACAATCACAAATCAAGCGCCTGTTGCCAGGGCAGGTTCAGATCAAACTATTACTCTTCCAACTGATAGTTTATATTTATCTGGCTCCGGATATGATAATGATGGAACAGTAGTATCCTATTCATGGACTAAAGTTTCAGGACCAGCAGCGACAATAGTAGATCCTTCTTCATCATCAACGGTTGTCGCAGGATTAGTTCAGGGTATTTACAAGTTTGAATTAATTGTAACTGATGACAAAGGAGCAGTAGGAAAAGATACCATAAATATATTAGTTAATGCAGAAACAACAACAAATGTAAATAAAGCTCCTATCGCAAATGCGGGTAATGACCAAAGTATAGCGCTTCCAAATAATAATACAAAGCTTACAGGTAATGGTTCTGATAGTGATGGAAGTATTGTTTCTTATTTATGGAGACAAATATCTGGTCCGTCTCAAGCGAGTCTTAAAAATCCATCCTCTTCATTCACCCCTTTAAAGGGGCTAGTTCAAGGTGTTTATGCATTTGAATTAACAGTGACTGATAATGAAGGAGCAATAGGGAAAGACACTGTTAAGATATTTGTAAACACTTCAAAAGAAAATTCAATTACAAATAGCGCACCCTCAGTCAACGCCGGTTCCGATCAAACAATCACCCTTCCCGTAAATAGCGTACAACTTTCAGGAAGTGGTAGTGACAGCGACGGAACAATTGTTTCATATTCATGGACAAAAATTTCCGGCCCTGCAGTAACCATTTCTAATAGTTCCTCTGCAGCAACCACAATAAAAAACCTGACTCAGGGTATATATAAATTTGAATTAACTGTCACAGATGATAAAGGAGCAAAAGACAGTGATACGGTTAAGGTAACGGTTAATGCTGCTCAAACAACGGCACCTAATCAAGCACCAGTTGCCAATGCTGGTTCAGACAAAACAATCACCCTTCCCGTAAATAGCGTACAACTTTCAGGAAGTGGTAGTGATAGCGACGGAACAATTGTTTCATATTCATGGACAAAAATTTCCGGCCCTGCAGTAACCATTTCTAATAGTTCCTCTGCAGCAACCACAATAAAAAACCTGACTCAGGGTATATATGAATTTGAATTAACTGTCACAGATGATAAAGGAGCAAAAGACAGTGATACGGTTAAGGTAACGGTTAATGCTGCTCAAACAACAGCACCTAATCAAGCACCAGTTGCCAATGCTGGTTCAGACAAAACAATCACCCTTCCCGTAAATAGCGTACAACTTTCAGGAAGTGGTAGTGACAGCGACGGAACAATTGTTTCATATTCATGGACAAAAATTTCCGGCCCTGCAGTAACCATTTCTAATAGTTCCTCTGCAGCAACCACAATAAAAAACCTGACTCAGGGTATATATGAATTTGAATTAACTGTCACAGATGATAAAGGAGCAAAAGACAGCGATACGGTTAAGGTAACGGTTAATGCTGCTCAAACAACAGCACCTAATCAAGCACCAGTTGCCAATGCTGGTTCAGACAAAACAATCACCCTTCCTGTAAATAGCGTACAACTTTCAGGAAGTGGTAGTGATAGCGACGGAACAATTGTTTCATATTCATGGACAAAAATTTCCGGCCCTGCAGTAACCATTTCTAATAGTTCCTCTGCAGCAACCACAATAAAAAACCTGACTCAGGGTATATATGAATTTGAATTAACTGTCACAGATGATAAAGGAGCAAAAGACAGCGATACGGTTAAGGTAACGGTTAATGCTGCTCAAACAACAGCACCTAATCAAGCACCAGTTGCCAATGCTGGTTCAGACAAAACAATCACCCTTCCCGTAAATAGCGTACAACTTTCAGGAAGTGGTAGTGACAGCGACGGAACAATTGTTTCATATTCATGGACAAAAATTTCCGGCCCTGCAGTAACCATTTCTAATAGTTCCTCTGCAGCAACCACAATAAAAAACCTGACTCAGGGTATATATGAATTTGAATTAACTGTCACAGATGATAAAGGAGCAAAAGACAGCGATACGGTTAAGGTAACGGTTAATGCTGCTCAAACAACAGCACCTAATCAAGCACCAGTTGCCAATGCTGGTTCAGACAAAACAATCACCCTTCCTGTAAATAGCGTACAACTTTCAGGAAGTGGTAGTGATAGCGACGGAACAATTGTTTCATATTCATGGACAAAAATTTCCGGCCCTGCAGTAACCATTTCTAATAGTTCCTCTGCAGCAACCACAATAAAAAACCTGACTCAGGGTATATATGAATTTGAATTAACTGTCACAGATGATAAAGGAGCAAAAGACAGCGATACGGTTAAGGTAACGGTTAATGCTGCTCAAACAACAGCACCTAATCAAGCACCAGTTGCCAATGCTGGTTCAGACAAAACAATCACCCTTCCCGTAAATAGCGTACAGCTTACAGGTAGTGGCTCAGATGAAGATGGAAACATTTCAAGTTATAGCTGGACAAAAATTTCAGGGCCAACAAATTTTAGCATAGTCAATTCCTCTTCTCCTATAGTGACAATTAATGCACTTGTTGAGGGAGTTTATAAATTCGAATTAATTGTCACAGACGATAAAGGCGCTATAGCGAAAGATACCGTGAAGGTGATTGTTAATGCTGCTCAAACAACAGTTAGCAACACGGCACCAATTGTCGATGCCGGTCCGGATAAAACCATTACTCTTCCAACAAATAATATACAACTTGCTGCAACAGCTTCTGACAAAGATGGAAGTATTTCAAGTTATAGCTGGACAAAAATTTTAGGTCCTTCTTCGTATACTATCGTTAATCCTCAAGCTGCAACTACTAATGTTTCAGATTTGCAGGAAGGTGTTTATCAATTTCAGATAAAAGTTACCGATGATAAAGGAAGCTATTCAACCGACACAATACAAGTTATGGTAATCGTTTCAAATGCTCCGGCTACTCAATCTGTAAATACTCCCCCGGTTGCTAATGCAGGAAACGATTTAACTATTGTTTCTTCAACTAGTTCTGTTACTTTAACTGGAAGTGGTACTGATAAAGAAGGACAAATAACAGCTTATAACTGGCAACAATTATCAGGTCCATCTGTCAGTGAAATTGTTGAGCCTAGCTCCCCCACTACAGCTATTAACAATTTGACAGGAGGAACTTATGAATTTCAGTTAACGGTGACAGATAACAGTGGAGCAACAAGTAAAGATACCGTGAAAGTGACAGTTGCACTGGAAAGGCTGGCGCCTGAGAGTCAGAAACTGAATGTTTATCCAAACCCGGTTCATGATATTACTAATCTGAAGGTTTATGCTCCGGAAGTTAATACAAATGTGAGCATAATCATTACAGACATGTCAGGAACTACGGTCTTCAAAAAAGAATTTGTATCCGGTTCAATTCAGGTAACGGAACAAATTAATATGAGTAACCTTGTTAAAGGAGTGTATGTGGTGAGTGTCGTTTTTAATGGAATGGAAAGGCAATCGGTTAAGATAGTAAAACTGTAATAGTTCGATTTGAGTCGATGGAGTGTAGAGTGTAAACGGTCCGCTTAAAAAATGATGAATCTAAGGAAGTTATCAAAAGGGGAAGGTTACGATACTTTAAAATGAAATTTTATTGCCGAAGAAGTAAGTAGTAGTTGCAAAAAGTTTTTCCGGAGGCTGTCTAAAAGTGACAGCCTCTTTTTATTATTTTTATATAGAAAGTTTTGCCTATCAAAGACTGAATTTTTTAAATTACTCTTTAAACTAACGTGAGTTCGATATAAGAATCTTTAGAAGAGAAGTTATAAAGTAAATAATAGTATAAATTATACAGCACTGATTATAAACAAAATGTAAGCATATTTTAGTATCTTCATTGTGCAAAAAACAAAGACTATAGATATGCTTACATCAGACCAAATTACTGAACTTTTTTTTCTTGTTGATGAATATTGCCTCCTTTTTGAAAAAAATATTAATCACAACCTCATCAAAGTTGCTTCATCAACTGCCAAAAGGTCAAGAAATAAATCTTGTAGCTTGTCAAAAAGCGAAGTGATTACCTTGCTGATCGCTTTTCATCAATCCGATTATCGTACGCTCAAACACTTTTATAAAGATTACGTTTGTGTTCACCTGCAAAAAGAGTTTCCATCCCTGGTTTCTTATAATCGCTTTGTGGAGCTTCAAAAATTAGCGGCTTTACCATTATTCATGTTTGTGATGTCCCATTGTATAGGTGAATGTACCGGCATCTCCTTCATTGATTCCACCAAAGTTGCCGTATGCAAAAATCAACGTATCAGGCAGCACCGGCAGTTTAAAAACATGGCCGAAAGAGGCCATACTTCTACCGGCTGGTTCTTTGGTTTTAAACTGCACATTGTTATCAATGATAAAGCAGAAATTATTAGTTTTCAACTTACCAGAGGAAATGTAGCGGACAATAATGAAAATCTGCTGGTAAAGCTTTGTAAAGACCTTTTCGGTAAACTTTATGGCGATAAAGGATACATAGTTAAAGATTCTGTTTTTCAAAAACTGTTTTTAGACGGCGTCCAGCTTATTACCAAAATAAGAAAGAATATGAAGAATAAACTGATGAGCGTTTATGATAAAATCATGTTGAGAAAGAGGAGTGTGATAGAGTGCGTGATGGACAGCCTGAAAAATATTTGCCAGTTAGAACATTCAAGACATAGAAGTATCCATGGTTTTATTATCAATATTTTCGCAGCAATCGGGGCCTATCACTTCATGCCTAAAAAGCCCTCTTTAGCAAGTCATTTCGAAAAAGACGAATCCCCATCATTACAACTTTGCCTGTAAATTTGACATCGTTATATCGAACTCACGTTAAACTAACAAAACTTCAGACAAACAAGACGGGAGAGAATAAATTTTTTTAAAAAGCCTTGTCTTCTTTACCAAAACTCTTTATTTACAAGCTAATCGCTAAAAAGTTCCAAAGTAATTCAGGTTATTGTATCATTGTTAAATATTATTTTAATATATTTAATAAGTTAATATTCGTATACTTTTGGCAACTAAAGCATATGAACTGAGAAATTTTTAGAATACGAATGTGGAAAAAACGGGAAATAAATTCCCCTCTATGGCATAATAATTGCACAATTAACGCAATTGAAATTGCTAAATAATCCAAAAAAAATAATTCTAAAAATTATGCCAATATTCTTTTCGCTGACGAAAAATTGAAAAACTGAAAAACTGATTCTTTCTTTTTTAACGAGACTTATTTTAACCAGTGCTTTACATCTCCTAATGCTTTTATTTATAATCGATATAAAGTATTAACGAATCTTCAACAATCAATGGGAAACTTTAATTTCAAATAATCTTAAACCTTTAAATTATTATGCTTCACAGAAAATCTACCTATGTTCTTTTCTTACTAACCTTTTTGCTTTTTAGCCTTTCAACTACTGCAACAACCTATTATTTATCAAGTTCGTCAGGAAGTGATTATAATTCAGGTACTGATCCCTCATCTCCATGGCAATCGATTAATAAAATAAATTCTATTAGTCTTCAACCTGGAGATAATGTCTTATTTAAAAGAGGAGATACTTTTTATGGTTCTTTAAAAATATCAAATTCAGGATCGACTGGAAATCCAATTACTTTTGGAGCGTACGGATCCGGTAATAAACCGATTCTCACCGGCTTTACAACAGTTTCTTCATGGAGAAATGTTGGCGGAAATATCTGGGAAAGCACAAATGCGATTTCTAATTTACCGACCTTAAATATCGTGCTGGTAAATGGCGTTAATACTCCAATTGGCAGATATCCAAATAGTGGATTTTTCAGTTTTCAATCCCATTCCGGGGCCAGTTCAATTACAAGCAGTTCTCTATCCGGGTCTACTAATTGGACAGGGGCAAAAGTCGTCGTGAGGACAAATAGATGGTCCTTTGCTAAGAAAACGATTACAAGTCAATCTGGAGGCACTCTTTATTACGCTGATGGTACCGCTGAACCTGTAATGAATAATTTTGGTTTTTTTATTGAGGATGATTCCCGAACATTAGATGCACAAGGTGAATGGTATTACAATCCTAATACAAAAAAATTGGATATATACAGCACAAACCAGCCGAATAATGTTCAGATAACATCGGTGGAAAAAATTATCAGTGGCATTCATCAAAATAATGTCACTATTGATAACCTTGATATCCGGGGCGCCAATACTGATGCAATATCTCTCGAAAATTCGCAGTATCCTACTATAACAAATTGTGATATATCTTATACAGGGGTTTTTGGAATTCAGGTAACAAATTCTTCATCTTATGCAGACATTGAACACAATAACATCAGTGATTGTGGTAGTAGTAGTATTGAGTCTATGGATTTTGGCCCTTATTACACAATAAAATATAACAATATAAAAAGATCGTCTTTGGTGTCAACCATTTTACCTGACGATTATAATGGTGCGGCAATTCATTGTCCAGGGAATTACAGTTTAATTCAATATAATCAAATTGACAGCAGTGGTTATGATGGTATCAGTTTTAGAGGAACTAATAGCCAGGTACGTAATAATTTTATTAATTATTCTTGTTTGGTAAGAGATGACGGAGGAGGAATTTATACGGGGTATGCCGGCGAACCAGGGAAAGTGATAGATGGTAATATTATCTTGAACTCGCAGGGAAATTCGCTGGGAACCGCAACCGAAGTTCACTGTTCTGGAATCTATATAGATGATTTGGGAAATAATATGACAATATCAAACAATACAATTGCTAATTCAAGTTCTGCAGGATTATTTGTTCATAATTCAAACAATATCACGATAAAAAACAATACTCTATTCAATAATGGTGTGCCTCAATCCTTTGTAACGGGTTCTTTGTGCCTCCAGGCAAGCGGGCCCTCCATGGTAAAGGGTTTAAATATTAGTAATAATGTATTTTTTGCCAAAAACCCGGATCAATTATGTTGGTTTTATTATAGCGTGGCTGATGCAAATGACGTCAAATCTTTTGGTTCCTCTGATGGCAACTTCTTTGCCAAGCCAATTGGAGATGCCCAAACTTTCATCATCAGACCTTCATCATCAAATCCAGGTGATCAATTCAATTTGTCAGGCTGGCGTTCATGGTCAGGTAAGGACGGCAATTCATCATCAAGCTCAAAGACGATTTCTAATGTTTCCGATTTGAGATTTGAATATAATCCTACATCACAAAGTAAAACAATATCCCTGGACGCTAGTTATGTAGATGCCAAGGGGAACAGTTATGACGGTAGCATAACGCTTGCTCCCTATTCTTCGGCAGTTTTAATAAAAAATGGCCCAGCGACAAACAATAGCTTGCTTCCTGCAGTAAATCCTTCTAATACAGTAAATGGATTAGATTATAAATATTATGAAGCCAGTAGCTTCACTTATTTGCCCGATTTCAACTCTATCAAACCAGTTAAGACAGGAACCAGTAGTACGTTCGATATTTCTTTAGCAAACGCAAGCACCGATTATAGTTTTGATTTCACTGGTTATATCAACGTGCCATCAGATGGTCAATATACCTTTTACACAAGCTCAGATGACGGAAGTGCATTATATATAGATGATATATCTGTAATCAGCAATGATGGCCTACACGGTCTAACAGAAAAATCAGGCTCCATCGGATTAAAGGCCGGTAAACATGCAATAAGAGTAAGCTATTTTCAACATGGGGGTGATCAGACACTTGCAGTAAACTATTCTGGCCCAGGCGTTTCAAAGCAGGTAATACCTTCTTCATCTTTATATAGAGTTTCACAAAGTAGCAGTAATTTACTTCCTGCAGTAAACCCTTCTAATACAGTAAATGGGATTGATTATAAGTATTATGAATCCAGCAACTTCACTTATTTACCGGATTTTAATTCTATTAGTCCCGTTAAGACAGGCACAAGTAATACTTTCGACATTTCTTTGGCAAATACAAGCTCAGATTATAGTTTTGATTTTACCGGTTACATCAGTGTGCCATCAGATGGTCAATACACATTTTATACAAGCTCAGATGACGGAAGTGACTTATATATAGATAACGTACCAGTAGTGAACAATGATGGGCTGCATAGTTTGACAGAGAAATCAGGTACTATTGGATTAAAAGCAGGCAAACATGCTATAAGGGTGACGTTTTTTCAACATGGGGGTGATCAGACACTTGCAGTAAACTATTCTGGCCCAAGCGTTTCAAAGCAGGCAATTCCTTCTTCGTCTTTGTACAGGGTTTCAGCAAGTAGCAGTAATTTACTTCCTGCAGTAAACCCTTCCAATACAGTAAATGGAATTGATTATAAGTATTATGAATCCAGTGGCTTTACTTATTTACCTGATTTTAATTCTATTAGTCCTGTTAAGACAGGCACAAGTAACACTTTCGACATTTCTTTGGCAAATAGAAACAACGATTACAGTTTTGATTTTACCGGTTATATTAATGTGCCATCAGATGGTCAATATACCTTTTACACAAGCTCAGATGACGGAAGTGATTTATACATAGATAACGTGCCACTGGTGAACAACGACGGGCTACATAGTTTAACAGAGAAATCAGGCACTATTGGATTAAAAGCAGGCAAACATGCTATAAGGGTGACCTATTTTCAACATGGGTATGACAATACTCTTATAGTAAGCTATGAAGGACCTGGGGTTTCAAAACAGGTAATACCTTCTTCATCTTTATATAGAGTTTCACAAAGTAGCGGGAGCAATTTACTTCCTGCAGTAAACCCTTCTAATACAGTAAATGGAATTGATTATAAGTATTATGAATCCAGTGGCTTTACTTATTTACCTGATTTCAATTCTATTAGTCCTGTTAAGACAGGCACAAGTAATACTTTCGACATTTCTTTGGCAAATAGAAACAACGATTACAGTTTTGATTTTACCGGTTATATTAATGTGCCATCAGATGGTCAATATACCTTTTATACAAGCTCAGATGACGGAAGTGATTTATATATAGATAATGTACCAGTAGTGAACAATGATGGGCTGCATAGTTTAACAGAGAAATCAGGGACTATTGGATTAAAAGCAGGCAAACATGCTATAAGGGTGACCTATTTTCAACATGGTTACAACAATACTCTTATAGTAAGTTATGAAGGGCCGGGAGTTTCAAAGCAGCAAATTCCTTCTTCTTCTTTATATAGAAATTCATTGTTGTCGCAATCAGTGATGGTTAATCCATCCTCTGCAATGATGTTTTCAAATGACTCAACCAATTTCCAAATGCAAAGGTTGTTAAATGGTTCGCAAATGACACCCGGAGTAAAAGTTTATCCAAATCCATTTAAAAACTCAATTCAAATTGATATTAATGGTCAATCAGCATCCCGGTTTAAACTGGTTTTAATGACTGAATCAGGCCAGTCAGTTTGGATAAAAGATATCTCAAATTATAATCAATCATATCACGAAGTAGTAAACACTTCTGCTCTTCCTATTGGAATATATTTTCTCAAGTTAATAGAAAACAATAAAGTTTCTTCAGTCACTAAACTTCTAAAGGAGTATTAGATTGAAAATTATTAGCAGAAGTAAAAAAAGAGGCTGTTCCTTTTCGAACAGCCTCTTTTGGTGTGTCAGATATGTATATATATAAGCTATTGGGTATAAGTCCCGAACCGCTTTACGTAGGGAGTGTTAGCCAAGAGCAAGGGTGTTCTTCGTGAGAATCTAAAGGAAGCTAAGGGCAAAAGTGCGACGATGATTGCAGTATTTATATGCAGAATGAGAAATCCGCCCAAGGAGTAATGGAAAGTATCACGGAGTACATAGAAAAGAAACTGAAATTGAAGGTAAACCTTAGGAAAAGCAAAGTAAGCTGCTGAACGAAAGTACGCTCTATTTTCTTTTTACAGAAGCAGGGAAGAGATGGCAGATGGCATTGCTCCAAAAATCTTTTGACAGAATAAAGAGGAAGCTTACAGAAGATTAAGGAGAAAACCAAAGGTAACGCCCCACAACGGCTAAGGAAGAGATAAAGAAGATGGAAGCAGTAATCAAGGGAGGAATTAATTAGTCAACCCTTAAAGACCAATTTAAGTTTTAAAGAACCGAAGAGTTGAAAATATTTTGTTTTAATAAAGTAATAAATAGTTTGAAAAAAATGGAACAAAAATAAAAGTGGGTTTTGTTTCCACTTGTTCATCATTCTTTTAAAGTTCATTGCTGCGGCGGCAAGCATTATATTGTTATTATCCCCTTTAATTCCTTTGTAAAAGTTGCGGCTGAGGCGGTGGTCTTGTTTTAAATGGCCAATTTTTGGTTCTATCGCTGCTCTTCTTTTAAATCCTTTTCTGAGTTTTTGTTTTTCATAATTGGTTCTTCTTCTGGCTGCTGAATCCGGTATGATAATTTTTGTTCTCAATACTTCTTTTACTCCACGATAGCCTCTGTCAACAAAATTATTTTTAAGAGTGATGCCTGTCAGTCTTTGCTGTTGCTCAATAGACGGTTGCAATGTTTTACTGTCATGTACGTTTTTTTCGATGTTGATGGCACCGATAATCACGCCGGTATTTTTGGTAGTAATGATAGAAATCTTTGAACCAAATTCGTATTTTTTATGCTCCTTCCCTTTGCTGATGCACTGAACGTGTGGTTCGTGCAATGAATAAATTTTCCCAGTGTCAGATTTCTTTTGTGCCAATACTTTTTTAAACAAAGCAAGTGTGTTCTGATAAAGATTGGGTGATAGTTTGCGCTCCATTTCCCGCACTAATCTTCCTGCAATGGTTTTTACTTTTTTATCTGCTTTTCTTGCTTTCCCTTTATTTTTCGGATGGTTTCTAAATCGCTGATCCATTAATAATTTCTTTAAAACCCGCTTGTAACTTTGCCTTAGTTCTACGTCTTCTTCTTCTGCAATTGCTATACATTTTTTGATAATTTTGCGATGTAGCTTGTTATCTGTAGGATAGGTGATATTTTTTTCCTGAACCGTTGTATCAGTTGTTGCTTCTGCTCTGGTGTTTTACATTGATGCGGATGCTTTTTTGAAATCTATTTTCGGTTCAATACGGTGCTGAAATGAACAACTCGGATGCTTCACAAGGTTCACCGGGCAAACATTTTTTGACTGAAGTATTGGTAATAAGCTTTCAGCATTGTTTACTACGTTTGTCGCTTATGTTACGAATGTGTTTGAGTATATCAATGATACCATAACGGATTGGTTTTCAGTCTTTTTCTGAATAAAGTTTTGCAATGCTTCTTCAAAAACGTTAATGATTGATTGCTAAAACATAAAGAGGATGGTTCTGCTAAGTTGTTTGAAGTAGTAAAAGAAGTTGGGAAATGATGGTTGAAATAAAAATATTTTGAAGGTTTTGAATAAAAATTATTTTTTTGAAATTTTAGCTACTTTTAAAATCTGTGATTATTATTTTGCGATAGCCAACTTTGAGTTCTCAATTTCAAAACAAGAAATTAGAAAATTATTCGAAAAGGATTAAAATTTAATTTTAATAGAAATTGTTTTTTTAAAGATATAGACAATCCAGAACAGTAATATTGGAACAATCATCACAAACATTCTGTTATCTGCACTTCCTAGTAAACTGCCCATAAAATAAAGAAGAGAAGTTAATAAAAGGAAACGAATAGGAAACAAAATTTTTTTCCAATTTATAAACGTGGGAACTAATGAAAAAAGAATAAGAACCATTAAACTTCCATTAATCGGTAGGCGCAATAAAGTGGAGGGTTTTTCCGGTACATAGGAATAAGGAAAATTAAAAAGAATTCTTCCGGCATTGCTAAAGCAGTTTTCTAAAAATTTGGCAGGATGAGAACTGATATTTTCAATAGCAATTTGTCTAAATAATTCATCTTGTTTCACCCCCTTTGTGGCGTTTGCCTCCTTTACACCATTCCTTATATTAGCTTGTTGAACTTTTTTATTTGCAAAAATTCTATCAAAATCCTTCTGGTGTCGCAATCGGATCAATTCCTCGCTACCGGGTATTCTGTCAGCTTTTGCAACCGGAGGATATTCAATCCAACTACCGGTTTCCCCTGGATAGGGAGAACTCATCCAATATAGGTTGTTACCCCCAAAAGAGCTCCAATAAAATATTTTTCCTGTTAAAGAATAAGTATAACTTAAATATGGGAGAGTTATAAGGAGTGCAACTAAAAGAATTTGAACACTTTTCTTATAATTTGCATTTTTTGATTTCAATATCCAAAAGAATGCAAATATTAAGAGCATAATCATTAAAACATATCCAAAAATTGGCTTTGTAAGAGCCAGATAACCAAATACAAAACCAGTAAGGAAAATATATCTTACCTTTTGTTTCTTAACATCAACAGTAAAAGCCTTAAATGCGCTAAATAACAGGAGGGGAATTAATGCTGACGTAAAAACTTCCGGTAAAATGAATGGCATTTTCTCATAAAATGTAGGATAAAAGGCCCACACACAACTTACTATAACAGAAATTTTAAAGGAAATAATTTTCTGCAAAACTTTAAAGAAGAAAATGATGGATAAATAATAAAATAACCCATTCATTAATTGAATGTAAATAATAGGAAGGTGCAATAAAATAAAAGGTACTAAAATAAGAGGGTACCCGGGTCCATTTCCTAAATCTATATATGGAAAAGGAGGTGAATAATAACCATGTGTTAAATTGTTCGCATAAGTAAGATACCGCGTCTCGTCACCGTGGTGACCACTACTCGCAAATATTAAAATTAAAATAAAGTAAAATATAAGAAAAGGCAGAAAAATTAAAAAAGGATTTTTGATGTTTTTAAAAAGTTTCATTTACCTTTTTGTTTGTTTAAACAATACTAAATGTTTTAATGTTTTCTAAATTAAGAAGTTTTCTTCTTAAGTGAAGTGCCCAAATGAAAGAGCTCTTCAAAATACCTCTTGCTTTGAAGGGATAAAAAGCCAAGACTTAAAAATTGAATGGCAGCAATAAAAGTAATTCCACCAACAATAAAAGACTGCGGGTTTTTTCTAAACTGCAGGGCCAGACTGGCAGAGAAAGATGGATTAGCAGTGGCAGTTGTTGAAAGATCATTAAGAGTGTCAAATAAAAGCCAGACAAGTTCATACATCGAAAGTAACATTAGAAAAACTCCTATGGCCAAAAAGAAAATATAAGGACGGAAAATGAAACTAGACATGATTCCCGAGAAGAAACTTCGCAAAATTTTAATACTTGAAGTTCTTTGATTTTTATATTTATTTTGTTGTGTCCAATCCAGGTGTGCAGGAATCTCTACTATCCTAGCACGTAGAATCATTGCTTTATATAAAATTTCAGGACTTATTTCATAATCTTTGGTCTTTAAATTTAGATTTCTGATAAAACTCCCTTTATAGGCTCTTACCATCGATGTGTATGTATGATATTTATCCTGTGCCGCTAAACGCATAAATCTATTCACCCATCTGCTCATAATCTTTCTTGAGAAAGGAACTCCGGTTACTTTTCCTCCTTTCATATAAGGTGAAGCAATTACAATATCAGCAGTTACTTCATTAAGTTTTTCTACCATCTGCTCAATATATTCAACGTCATAACTTAAATCAACATCTAACACAACAATAATGTTTCCATGTGAATTATTAAAACCTGTTTTTAATGCATTGCCGAGGTTTAAGTTTGTGGGATGATGAATAACTTTTATGTTTGGGTACTTTCTTGAAAAACATTCTGCTATTTCTCCTGTTTTATCTATGCTTCCATCATTAATTATCACTATTTCCCAGTCATAACGTTCATTTCTTTCTTGTATATAATCAATAATAGTATTCAGATTAATTTCAAGAATAGCTTCTTCATTGTAACAAGGAAGAATAATACTAATGAAAGGTTTATTTATTGATTCCACAGAAAAATTCTTTTAATTCTAAACGCTTTAGGTATGTTTGTAAATCAATGTAGATAACGTATTAAGGCTAATTTAAGTATAATGCTTTTAAAGTCATCTTCATGTCTATCTTTTAATTCCATTTATAATTTCTACCATTTTTTTTGAAACATTTTCTCCAAAAATATTAGTTTGATATTCGGGTACTTTAAAAGAAGTAATTTCTTCAAAAAAAGTTGCTTTACCGGGATTAATAAGTAAATTCCATTTTTGCTCAACGGTTTCCACCCATTCTGTTTCAGTCCGCAAAGTAATACAAGGTTTTTTCAGGATATAAGCTTCCTTCTGAATTCCGCCTGAATCAGTAATAATTCTTTTCGCATGAGATTCCAGTGTAATAAAATCTAAATACCCAAGTGGTTCAATTATTTGGATATTTTTGGATACCGAATGTGTATCGGTGATTTTCTTTTTCGTTCTGGGATGGATCGGAAAAATAGTTACTTCGTCAAGCCTTCCTATTTCATCCAAAATATGAAATAAAATTTGGGGATCATCAACATTGTAGTTCCTATGAAGAGTTAGAACATTATAATTGTTATTGCTTAGATTAAGGTCAGAAATTATATTTGATTTTTCAAAAGCAATTCTACTATTATTCCTAATGGTATCTACCATTATATCACCTGTGAAGTAAGTGCATTCTGCCAATCCTTCTTTTTCTAAAATATCAAAAGCTGTCTGAGTAGGTGAAAAAAGATAATTTGAAACATGATCAGTAACGATTCGGTTTATCTCTTCCGGCATATTTCTGTTGTAACTTCTTAAACCAGCTTCAATATGAACAATAGGAATGCAAAGTTTAGCAGCGATTAATGCTCCTGCTATGGTAGAGTTGGTGTCGCCAAATACGATTACTAAGTCAGGCTTTCCATCATTCATAGCTTTTTCAAGCTTTAGCATCATTTCCGTTATTTGTACGGTTGGGTTTGTATGTGCTATTTCAAGATGAATATCCGGCACACTGATTCCTAGATCTTTAAAAATTCTTTCTGACATCTGGTAGTCATAATGCTGCCCGGTATGTACAATAATCTCTTCATGATATTGTGAAAGTAAATTGGAAAGTGGTGCAAGTTTAATAAACTGAGGACGTGCGCCAACAATTGAAAATATTTTCATTATGCGGGATTTCTTTGGGGTTGCAGTTTTTTGTGTGCAGATAAAGAAGCTGCAAATTCGCTCATTTTTACTAATTCAAAATTTTCTTTTAAAATCTTCATTGCAATTTTAAAGACTTTTATTTTTTGCTCATTTTTAATATTCATCCCCGGAAAGAACGAAAGTTCAGGAACATCATCGGCGCTAATCAGATCCAGAGGATGCAGTAAAAAGCTTGGCTGTGTGTTGGTAATTTTGCACATAAAGATTGCCAATTTCAAATATATTTTCATCAAGCCTAAAGAAATATTGCTTATGTAAAGAAGATAACTCTGATGAAAGGGCAATTTAAAAACCGGCATAGTAGTTACCGGAATTTCCAATAACTCCTGATCATTGTTGAATTCCCAAAGGAAAGGTTTTAATGGATAAAATCCTTCTTTAAAGGAACCGAACAATTCCTTCCTGCTTTCTTTTTCTTCTTTACTTAATGTTGATTTCCAAAAATAATATCGCCTCATTAATGGCGAAATATAAGTAGGTAGCAATGAAGCATCAAAAATATAATTTCGTTTTTTCAATACCATTAAAAGGTCATTGCTCCAGCTAAAACCGGGACCCCGAAAACTTTTGGGCCTTCGTCCTGTTGCTTCAAAGATTGCTTCCTCTGCCCTAATGATCTCTTCTTCAATTTTTTCTTTTGAATAGCTTTGTAACCAGGATTCATGATGAAAAGAATGATTGCCTACTTCGTGTCCTCGTTCAACGATTGACCTTAATATGCCGTGATTTTTTTCAATAGCAGCATCCTGGCCAACTATAAAGAATGTTATTTTAATATTAAGTTCGTCTAAAACATCTAAAACTATTGGGATAACTATATCCAGGTAAGAAGGAAAAGTTTCCCATCCTGGATCGCCATGCACTTTCATGTAAGACCATTGATCGTCGAGATCAAGAGAAACACACGCAAGCATTTTTTTTATACTCATAATTTTACCAGCTTTTTTCTAAGATTTCTTCTAGTTTGGTCTCTGCTACACGAACGGTTTCATTCACATTTAATGTGCCATCCTTTATATGAGATGTATTTACGATAAATAAACCTGGTACAGAAGTCTTTACCTCGGACAGGTTTTCGGAATAATTTAATTTTGCCACAGTTATTACATTTCTTGCCTTTGCCACCCCAGCAAATTTAATATCTTCCTGCTTTATCCAGGGATACATTTTTCTAAATATTTCAAGAAATGATTCTTTTATCTCTTCATCCGATTTTTGATAAATTTCGTCATCAACCGTTACATACTTTGGTAAGTAAATTAAAGATTTACCATTAAAATATTTTTTATCAACGAGAGCAGACATTTCAATTACTCCTGTAAAAGGAATCCATGAATCTGTTATATTGGTGATATAAAAATCACTTACCGGGTTGTCTAAAAGAAGGGACACACACACAACACCCAGATATTCAATGTTCTCTAAATTTTCAACTTCATTTTTATTCAGTTGCGGACAAAGTTTACAGGCAATTCCTGAGGGAAGTGTTACAATTACTTTATCAAATTGTTCAGTAAAACCACTTTTAAAGCCAATTTCTATTTTGCCATGCTGTAATTTTTTCACTTCGTTTGCTGCGTGACTTGTTTTTATTGAAACTCCTTCAGTGAGCAGCAAATCTTTAAAAGCACTTATTATTTTTTTATAGCCACCGGAAACATAGCCAAACATTTCCTTTTTAAGTCCGCTTCGCCGTGCTCCATACAATCTTTGAATCGTTGCCCAAATAAAAACTGCGGAGGTTTTTTTATAACTTTCTCCCAGTTTGGCTCTTAATAAGGGAAGCCATATTTTATTAAAGGTATTTTTGCCAGACCAACGTTTGAGCCATTCAGTTACGGGAATTTTTTCAAGCCGTTTCCAGTTCTTAATTCTGGAAGCAACTATGATAGTTAATCCCAAACGAAACTTGTCTATCAAATTGAGCGTAGGAAATTTTAGAAATTCAATTGTATTTGACATTGAATACAATTTCCCATTCATATAAAACCCTGTTTTGGTTTCTACCCAATTGATTTCTTTATCCACACCGATTTCTTCTAAAATCTTTCGTGTTCGAAAATCAGATAAAAGAATAACGTGGTAAAATTTATCCCATTCCACTTCGCCCAATTTCCATGAAGATGCTAACCCTCCAAGTTCGGGCGCTGCTTCAAATAAAGTAACATTTTTTCCTTCTTTTGCCAGCCGGTGAGCCAATGTCATTCCCATGATGCCTCCTCCAACTATTCCCCATTTTTCCGAATCCATATTTTTGGAAATCTATATTGTTATAAATTCTTTTTGCCACTTAATCGTTTCCAGTAAGCCGTTTTTTAAATTCCATTTAGGAGTAAAGTTCAAAAGGGAACAAATTTTAGAAATGTCAGGTACCCTTCGCATTACATCTTCATAATTACCGAAAGTTGAGTAGGGGATATAATTGAGTTTAGGTTCAGCATCTTCGCCATTTATCAATTTCCAGATTAAGGTTGCTAAATCTTTTATCGATATTTCACCTGACTTTCCTCCTGTGTTAAAAATTTCATTGTCTGAATTTTTGTTTTCAACGCATAAGACAAGTGCGTTTACAGTATCTTCTACATAAGTAAAAGTTCTGGTTTGCGATCCGTCTCCATGAATGTCAATAGGTTCCTGCTTAAATGCTTTTTCAATAAAAACTGATTGAGGGCCGCCCCACCACGTTAAGTTCTGATGAGGCCCATATGAACCAAAAAAACGGGTGATAGTATAAGTAAGATTATATTCATCTTTATTGGCAATGATATATTGTTCACCATACATCTTTGAAAGCGCGTAAGCCCATCTTTTAACCGTGGTTGGTCCCATTACGAGATCCGAATTTTCATTAAAAGGGATTTTTGAATTTTTTCCATACACATCCGAAGTGGACGCAAAGATGATTTTCGATTTATCCATTACACACTTTTGAACAACATTTCGCAGCATTAGGTAATTTTCTTCCAGTGTACGAAGGGCATTCGTGTATCGTGGTATTTTTTGAGAAGCAAGATGAATGACAACATCCACATTTACATTTTTTAAAATCAACGGGTTCGCAATATCGCCATTGATAAAAGTGAAATCAGCCCGGCCTTCCAATTTTTTGATATTTCTCAAAAAACCATAATTGAGATTGTCTATTCCTGTTACTTTATGTCCTCTGTTCAATAAGCTGCAGGCTAAATTAGATCCTATGAATCCAGCTACGCCTGTAATTAAAATCTTCATTTTTCGCAATTGTTTTGTTCAATTAATCCTTTTAAATGAAAAGAAAATTTTTATTATCATCTGTTTATGTGATTATCACTTCAAATAAAATATCTCTTTTTAATCTTAGTTCTGAATCAGTAAATAAAGAAATAATTCAAATTCTTGTTTTAGCAAGAATAATAAGAGTAATGAATAACTAATCGATTATATCTAAATTTAAATAGTGCTTGTATTGTTGTCATTTGTAATATACTTAATAAGCCTTCTTATCTCCACGGATAACACAATAAACTGTCAATAGTAAAATCTTAATGTCGAGCCAGAGTGTCCAGTTTTCCAGATACCACAAATCTTTATTTACTCTCATTTTTATTTGTTCGGGATTAGATATCTCACCCCTCAGCCCATTTATCTGCGCCCAACCCGTTATTCCGGGCTTTATAAATTGCCTGACCATATAATCATCCACTATTTCGGAATAATCAGTTGTATGTTTAATCATGTGAGGGCGGGGACCAACCAAACTCATTTCTCCTTTTAATACATTTAGAAATTGAGGAAATTCATCTAAACTACTTTTTCTCAAGAATCTGCCTAAAAAGGTTATCCGGCTGTCATCGCGTGTCGCTTGTTTTAAATCTGCATCTTTATTAGCCTTCATACTCCTGAACTTCCAACAATAAAATGGCTTTTTATCTTTACCGGTTCGCAATTGTTTAAAAAAAACTGGAGTTCCTGATTCCAAAAAAATCAGTAAGCCAACAAGTGGAATCAACCAGGAAAGAATAAAGATGGTCACGAATAAGCTAACGAGGATATCCAAAGCTCTTTTCTTAATTCTGTTTCCCACATCGTCGAGAGGTTCTTTTCTTAATGATAAAATAGGTAATTCTCCAAAATACTCTATATGGACTTCCCTGGTAATAAATACACTGAGATTGGGGACTATCTTAAAACGAATACATTCTCTTTCCGATTGATACATTAAATCATAGATATATTTATTTTGCTCCGGAGTTATAGTCGAAAAAATTTCCTGGGCATTTAAATCTTTTGCAATACGAAGTGTGTCTGCTATATTAGCCAATACCGGATAATGGGAAAGTTCTTCAACATTTTCGTCATCTTCAATATAACCCATGATTTGTGTATTTAAACCATCTTGTTCAAAATAGCTCGCCAGCTTTTTTGCGGTTTCATTGTATCCTACAATAATTACCTTTTTTACTAACAAATCACTCGTTCTAAAATATTTAAAAATACCGAGGTAAATAAATTTGTTTATAAGTAATCCTAATCCAAAAGCAGCAGTAGTGGTAATTACAAAAAATCTTGAAACGACAAGTTCTCTTGAGAAGAACAAATAAAATAAAATAGTTATTACCCATATTAAAAAAACTTGTATAGTCCTCTTTGTGAAATCTTCGAAAGATAAAATTATAGAATTGCCATACGTGCGTAAAAAGAAAGCAAGCACTATCCATGAAACGTTAGCAACGATTATGTATTTAAAATATTCATCAGTTGACTTGAAATGAATACCTTTTGTAAAAATCAATTGAAAGATTATGAATACTAAATTCAAGGCAATAATGTCAAGAATCAACAGGGTTATCTGCAGGTATCGTTCAAATTGTCGGTTCACTTAAGGAATTTATTACTTTTATAACTGCCTTTTCCGTTTAAAATTGTGTTGTAAAAATTTATTAATTTTTTACTTTCATGTTTCCATGAGAGATCATTAATAATCCTATCATAACCAAAGTTTCCCATTTCAATACGTACATTTTCATCATCTAACAAAAACATTATTTTTTTTGCAAAATCTTCTGTGGAGGTATTTTCAGCATATAAAGATGCTTGCTGTGCGGATAATTTTCCTTCTTTTAAATTGAATTGAACGATAGGTTTTTTTAAAGCCATGTATTCCATAATCTTATTCATTGTAGATAAGTTATTCATTTCTGTAGGCTTGTCAGGATTAACACATATATCAGCAGTGTTTAAAATTTCTACCATTTTTTTATCATCAATCCTTCCATAAAAATCTATAAACTGTTCCAATCCCATTTCTAAAGCTGCAGCTTTAATTTTTGCTAATTCTGTTCCATCACCTATGATGGCAAATTGAACATCCTTTCTTTTTTGAATTATATATTTTGCGGATTCAAGTAAGAGATCTAAACCTTCCTGCTCACCAATAACACCCACATACCCAACAAGAAACTCTCGCCCTTTTTTATAAAAAATGTTTCCTTCCCCCGGAGTTAAACGATCTAGTTTGGGGCCACTTCGTACAACCTGAACTTTTTCTATAGGCATTTTGCCGCGTGATATTGCTATTTCTTTATATGATTCATTTGTTGCAATACTATAATTGGCGATTCTGAACGTTAAGCGTTCTGCCAGTAACATAAATTTATAAAAAATCCCTTTTTTATTATACTTAGCGATATACAGTTCGGGATTTATATCATGATGATCAAAAACATATTTCACTCCAAACAATTTATAAAAAAGAGAAATAATGAATATCAGGTCAGGGGGATTACAACCCTGAATTACCTGAAATCTTTTTTTTATGAAAATTTTTAAACTCAGAAGAAATTCCCAAAAGAGAGCAATTGAATATTCAAAGAAATAGCCGACTGTGCCCCTGCCTTCCAAAGGTAGGGGATGACGGTAAATATCAATACCATCGATGCATTCAAACGACTTATTATATCCTTTCATTTTCGGACAAATAATACTCACTTTTGCACCAGCTTCCTTTAGCGTATTTGCTTCCTGCCAAACACGTCTGTCAAAAGGAACAGGTAAATTTTCTACGATTATTAAGATATGTTTTCCTTTGAACATCAATTACCAGTTGATTCCTGTATAATCAGGATTATTTAATAAGCTCTCGTCCAAACGAACCATATCAATAATTATTTTACCGGGATATTCTTTCAGTAGAGGAAAAAATTCTTTTTCTTTAGTATTAATAATAATTACATCAGATTTATCAATCACTTTTTTTGCAGTATCAAACATAAGACTCGACAGGTGCGGTATTTTCGAATCTATGTATTCTTTATTGGTCCCTGTTAATAATGAAACATTAATATTTTGATCATAAATACAGATATCGCAGCCTTTTCCTATTAGCGATTCTATAATCGAAACGGCAGGGCTATTACGTAAATCATCAGTGCCTTCCTTAAAACTCAATCCAAGAAATCCTAATTTTTTATTTGCATGTTGATAAATAATCTTTATGGCTCTTTGAATTTGAATTTCATTGGTTTTATCAATGCTATTAATTACGGGAATTTCAACATACATATCATGAGCAAGAGTTTGCAGGCCTTTCAAATCCTTCGGGAGACATGATCCACCATAAGCAAATCCCGGTTTAAAATAATACGGAGATATATTGAGCTGCTTGTCCTTACAAAATATTTCCATCACTTTATGAGAATCTATATGTAATTCAGAACAAATATTTCCTATTTCATTAGCAAAAGAGATTTTAAGAGCATGATAAGTATTATTTACATATTTCATGATTTCAGCCACCTTAAGATCGGTAATTATAATTTCACAAGGTAACCTTTCATACAGTTCCCCAACCTTATAGGCTGCTTTTTGATTGTCGGAGCCAATTAAGGTGAATGGAGGATTAAAATAATCATGAACTGCTGTGCCTTCGCGCAAAAATTCCGGATTATCCACAACAGCGAAATCAGTATCACTTTTTTTGCCAGATATTCTTTCAATAAGTTCTGCAACTTTATTGCATGTGCCTGGAAAAATCGTTGAGCGTATTACTATTATATGAAATTTCTTTTTCTCCTTTAAAGCTATAGCTATATTTTCTGCAACTTTAAAGATGTAATCTAAATTCAAATGCCCTTTATCACTACTGGGTGTTCCTACACAAATAATGCTAATATCTGTCTTAAAAACAGCTTCTTCGGCATCCATTGTAGCTTCAATATTCCCGGCTTTTTTTTGAGCAGCAATAATAATGTCTATATCTTTTTCAATAATAGTAGCATTACCACAATTAATTTGATCTACTTTTGTCTTGCTTACATCCACTCCAATAACATGATGGCCATTCTTTGCCAGACAGCCGAGACTAACGCATCCTACATATCCTAAACCAAAAATGCTAATATTCAATTTTAAAAATTTTTATAAAAATTTTTATACCACAATTCTAGCGAGAGTAGCATAAAAAGTTCATGTTTATAATTATGTTTCTTTTTTCGGTGATCCAAAATCATTTTTTTTAAAGAATGCAAGTTAAAATAATTGCTGCTGAAGGAATCCTGGCTTGAAATTAATTCCTCAAGAGTCGTTGAGAGTTCATTTTGAAACCACTCATCAACTGGAGTAGAAAATCCTCTTTTCTTTCTTTGAATAATTGAGTTAGGAATCCATTTTTTAACTGCCTCCCGATGTAAATATTTACCCGTTCTTCCTTTTAGTTTAAAAGATGCAGGAAGAGATTCGATAAAATTAACCAGATCAATATCAAGATAAGGAACACGGTTCTCAATGGAATTTGCCATGGTTATTTTATCATTGAATAATAGCAGATTGTCTGGCAGCATTGTTCGTGTATCAACAAATAAAAGTTTGGACAATGAACTATCTGAATCATCAGCAAGGGTAAATGCATCTGAAAAAAGATAGTTTAAAGATTGATTTTTAAACTGCAGCAGATCTTTCCCATAAACTTCTTCTTTTAAATCTTCGGTATAAATTGTAAAAATACCGATAAACCTGTCTAAATCATCGTGATATTTCATAGCATGTACGCCTCTTGCCAAAGTATGGTTTCTGGGAAAAAGTTTATTTAATAAATTAAGTGGAAGCGACTTAAGAAGTTGTTTGTTCTTCGAAAGAAACTCTTCACCAAAATATCGTTTATACCCGCCCATTGGTTCATCAATTCCTTGTCCACTCATAACCACTTTAACATATTTTGAAGCTAAAGCAGAAACAGAATAAAGCGCTGGAATAGTTGGTTCTGCAATAGGTTCTTCAACGTGATAAAAGCATCTATAATATGTATCGAGGTAAATTTGCTTATTTATTAAAACTTCATGGTGTTCCGAATTTATTAAATTGGCAGTTTCGCGGGCATAAGAAGTTTCATTAAAATCTCCTTTTCCCTCAAAACCTAAAGTGAATGTTTTTACAGCATTGGAATTGAATTGTGACATTAAATAACCCAATACTGCAGAATCTAATCCCCCGCTTAAAAGTAATCCTATCGGCACATCTCCTAACAATTGTCTTTTTACGGCTTCTTGTAATAACTTCTGGTATTCTTCAATTGCTTCTTCTTTTTCTATTTGATGGTTTATTTTCTGCTTCTTATTCCAGTAGTTATGTTCTTTAATCTCTCCGTTAAAATCATACTTAAGATAAAAAGCAGGTTTCAGTTTGAAGATGTTTTTAAATAAAGTAGCGGGGGAAGGGTTGTATCTTAAAGTAAGATAGGTATTCAAAGATTCTAGATCTAATTGTTTGTGGTAAGCGGAATTTGAGAGAATAACTTTTAATTCCGATCCGAATACAAGTTTATTAGAATTAAAATAATAATATAAAGGCTTAACACCAAAATGATCGCGAACAAGATAAAATTGCTTTTTTATTTTATCTAAAAACCCGAATGCAAAAATCCCTTTAAAATCTACGACAGATTCAATTCCAAATTCCCTAATATAATAAAGAATTGTTTCAGTATCAGAATGTCCGCGGAAACCTATACCGTTTAATTTTTTTCGCAGCTCGTAATGATTATAAATCTCACCGTTAAAAGTGATACAATAATTTCCACAATCTGTATACATCGGTTGACTGCCGGCTTCACTCAGATCAACAATTGACAGCCTGGTATGACCTAAAAAAATCCTATTGTCTTCTATCCGATCCTCAATCAATCCCCGGGAATCAGGTCCCCGGTGCCTGATCAAATCGAGTGTGTTGTTATCTATTTCGGTATTTATACTTCCTGCAATTCCGCACATTCAATTAATTCTTTAAATAATTAGTTAATGCATAAAAAAGTTGCGACTGAGGCCATCTTAAGTAAGGAATTTTATTTTCCATATTAAACAGGCTGACACGTGTAATAAAACTTCCATCATCATTTTGGTATTGGTTAACCAAATCAGTTACCATTTGCTTTACAATATCTTTTGCTTCTTCATCTATATCTTGCATCAGCAACCCAAGTGAAATTCCTTCAGCATAATCGTATAACTCTCTTTTTACAACGTTTAACCGTGAAAGTTTAGCAAAAGGTAAAGGCCTTTTCGTTGTATCGATGAGATTGCTTTTATAAAAATTATATCCTTTTCTTACAGCAAACGAAATTTTTTCATCCTTTTTTATTTTATTGATCTTTAAAAGATTTTTTAATACAAAACAGGTGTGAAAATTATCAACAAAATTATCCCTTTCATCATTCACCGCATATTTCCAGGAGCCTTCATTGCTTTGACTTTTTAGAATAAAGTTAATGTTCAAAAGTGCTTTTTTATGAGCTTCGCTATTATTAAAACGAGCTGCACCTTCAAGCAAAACATACGATCTGTAAGCATTTGCATTTACTATCTGACTTTCATCTACTGGTGAATAGCTACATGCTGAAGTTTCGTTATCAATTTTAGTATCTGAAAGATCATTCAAGGTGAAAAGAAACGTTGAGTAAGCAATATCAAGAAATGCTTTTTCATTAGTAACATCATATAACCTCAGAAATGCTTCAAAACAATAACCAGTTGAAGTAATTAATGGAATCCCACTAGTCCATAGACCTCTAGTTGTCATCCAATCAAATGGATATCCCCAGCAATGGCCAGAAAAGCCAGGAACAGAACTTTTTAGCAAATTTTCTGCAACTTTTTTAGCATCTATTAAATATTGTTCGTCGGAACTTATTTCGTATAAATTTAGGAATGCAAGAATAAAATGCGCATCGGCAATTGGGAATCTTTTTTTTGAAACAAAAACCTTTCTAAGTGATGGAAAAAATATCTCCGAAAGAAAAACAGGCGCCACCAAAGGAATTCCGGCTATTTTATTTCTATAATAAATTTCTTTAGCCTTTATTCCATATTTAGTACTCCAAAAGTCATATTGATCATAAGAGTAATAACCATTTGATCTGAGCCAGGAAATGAAGTGTTGAATACTATTACTGGCTTTTTTTTTCAAATCCTCTTTTTGAGAAGATTCTTTTTCGATTTTGCTAAACCTCATTTGCTTTTTCATTTAGGCACAGTTTTTCTATTAAAACGTGTCATATATTCCTAATATTCTTTCCCTTACTCTTTTCTCTGTAAATTTTTCAATAGCCATTTTATTATTAATTCCAGAGATTTCTTCATACTTTTTTCGGTCAAAAGCGAGTCTTTCTATTAATTCAACAAAATCCGAATGTGCATAACTGTTGCTTAAAAATCCATTAACATTGTTTTTGATTATATCCGGAATGGCGCCTGTCGTTCTTGAAATAACGGGCATTCCATATAGCATTGCTTCAAGAATCACATTGGGCATTCCTTCTGAATAACTTGGAAATAATAAAATATGAGATTCAAACAGAACTTTCTTTTTAGCTAATCCATTTATATGGCCAGTAAAAACAATGTTAGGAATTTTGTGTTCCGCAACATATTTCTTTGCTTCTAATAAATCCGGTCCGTCCCCGGCAATAGTGAGTGAGACTTTTTTATCCGGGAATTTTTTTAGAAATTCGGAAAAAGAATTAATTGCAATATAAACCCCTTTTGAAATTAAAATTCTTGATAGAAAAAGAAAACGAATGGTTTCATCATACGTAAGAAATTTTTCTCTTAAATTAAATTCATGAAAATATTCAGTATCGGCAACAGTTGTTTCAATAAAAAAGCAAGTTTTCTTTGAGACTCCCATTTCAATTAGTTTTTTCCGAAAAACTGGACTCAGAACAATGTATTTTTGTGCTCTGGCGTAACTTATTTTAAATAAAAAGGACTTGAATCTACTTGCCCTGATTTTTCTTTCATAATCTTCTTGCCATCCCCGAAAGAATACCAAAGTCTTTTTATTCAAAAAATTCGAAATCAGAACAAATACTGAATCTCTTAAGAAAGACTTATAATCAAGGGAAGGATTGATGTGTATAATATGATATTTGCCGAAGAGCGCTTTCAACAAGAATTTTGAATAAATTATAATCAATCTAAAAAACACTCCAACTTTTGATTGGGCTGTGGCTCTGTTTACAAAGAAATATGAAATATTTGAATTCTTATTTAGCTTTATCGTTTTATAGTAATTAGTTACCCCACCAGGTAACTTAAGATCAGGCATTAAAATCAATATTTTATTTTTTTGTTTCACAGGTTAAGTTTAATAAGTAGTCTGTAATATAAGTCTTTAACAGCCTGTAAATGATTTACAAAAAAATCTAAATGTATCATGAGTTATGTGATCGGTTTTTTGCTTTTATAAGTTGATCCAGATAAGGATGAAGGTTCTCAACAATTTTATCAGAAGTAAACCTTTTTGCGAGAAGTAAGTTGTTAACCCTTATCTTTTCACGCAGCTTCAGGTTTTCTGTAAGAATGTGAATTTTGTTAGCAATATCCTGGGGATTATTTTTTTCTATCCATAAACAATTTTCATACTCGTTTAAGTAGTCTGCACAAGCGTTAATTCTAGTACTTAAAATAGACTTTCCTGCTGCCACAGCTTGAAATATGGCCATCGGGAAACCCTCTCTATAAGAAGGGGAAATTAAAATATCACAGTTTGAATAATAATAAGTAGTTTCTTCTTCTGAAATATGGCCAATTAAATTAATTTCGTTTCTTAAATCAAATTCTGTTATCAATTTATTTATTTCTGTAAATAACGGCCCATCTCCTAAACAGAGCAACTTAAACTGTACTTTTTTTTCTTTACTTAGTTTACACGCGTGGATTAAATCAATTATTCCTTTTTCTTTTATGAATCTTCCTACAAATAATAGTACAATCATTTGTTCGTTAATTAGCGCTGTCTTTTTAAAATCCATGTGAGGACGATATGTTTTAATATCGATCGGGTTGGCAGTAATACAAATTTTACTTTGTGGTAAGCCGGCACTTTTTAAATCTTCTAATTCTTCCTTTGATAGAACAAGGAATAAATCAGTTTTTTTGAAAAGATATTTTTTTAATATACTGTTTGAAAAAAGTGCTTCTTTTGTGGTACCGTGAGCTTTTAAAACAATAATAATTTTTTTATTCAATATTCTTAAAATAAATATTGAAATTGAATCGCGTACAATTGTTTTATAATCAAAGGCTGAATTTAAATAGACAATATCACTTTTTTGTTTAATTAATTTCTTTTTTAAACTAATAGCATTTTTCAATATGAGAAGAAGCCGCGAAATGTACTTCTTTACTTTGTTGGAGTTTCCATAAAAAGATGTTTCAACTTGAACTCCCATTTTCTCAAAAGCTTGCACCTCGGCAACTGATATTTCTCTATGAACTTCAACTGGAACACCGAATAATATTTTCATTTGCCTATTCGTATTTATATATTATATATACCTGATTTGTTTCGACTAATCATAAATACTACTATCACTATTAAACAAGTTTTTCACCTTTATCATTGTACTCATATTAAAGTAAAAAGGTGCCGAACCCTTCTTTTTATTCGTTGAAGTTTTCCGTTATAATGTTTTAAGTTTAAAATTCTATATAGTTTCTTATATTCTCCGTTGTCCATATCATGGGTAACATTTCCATTCATTTGACACGAAGTTTTGTCTGACACACAAACGATTTGAGTTGATAGTAGAAGATCGCTGATTGATCCGTCTTCATAGCAATCTTCCGCCGCTTGCTGTAGTATGGGTGGCCCCGATAAACATAGTACATCATGTTTAAACATAAGCGGTGCCGCATCTTTGCGAAGCGTCAGCTTGTTGTCAACATATTTAAAACCTATGTAAGACGCTTTTTTGTTATTGCTGTTTGCATTTTCTAAAGTTTTTTGAGCAGCTTTTAAAAAAATAGGATTTTGAGGAACAGTGATAATTAGCCATTGACAAACATCTTTATTCGTACCCAGTTGAGTTATGTAGGAAGAATTTGGATTGAGCCATTGCCGCAACGGATTAATACATTTACAATCAATATCTGCATATATTCCTCCGTATCGATAAATGATGAGATAGCGCCACAAATCTGCCTTTGAAGCGCCAAATTTCAATCGTTTATATCCCTCCAAATATTCAGGGAAACAGGTTTTAATAAAATCAATTATATCCTCATCATCACAAAATCGGTATTCATATTCTGGATTAAGATCCATCCATGTATCAGCATAGCTTTTCATCAAAACAGGAACTCTGTTAGTCTTCATGGTTTGCCAGATAATTTTTGGAATTTTTTGCTGATATTCCATTTCTTCTCTGGCCGCCACAACTTTTGGTATATCTACGAATTCTGTCATTTAAATATTTTCTGAATTAATTAAATTGTAAAAATGAAGTTTAAAACGATTTCAATTCAGAAGAGAAATAACTTTCGAAACTGTGATTAATGAGATAATTTTTCCCTATTGCTTTTATACCACTCCACAAATTTATTTATTCCGGTTTCAAAATTATATTTCGGGTTATAACCTAATTCTGATCTTGCTTTTGAAATATCAGCAAAAGTTCGTGTTACATCGCCGTCTTGAAGAGGAAGCCGGTTTAATGTAGCCTGTTTGCTTAAATTTTGCTCAATAACCTCGACAAGATATTTGAGTGTAATAACTTTTGATTCTCCCAGATTATAAATATTAAAACCACCTAAGTGCTTTAAGGCGCATTTGATTCCTTCCACTATGTCGTCAATATAAGTGTAATCTCTGGAGGTAGAGCCATCTCCGTAAAAAGGAATTGCTTTCCCTTCCTCAATAAGATTTGTGAATTTGTGAATTGCGAGATCTGGTCTTTGTCTTGGACCGTATACAGTAAAAAAGCGTAAACATGTTATATCAAAATTGTAAAGATGATAATAAACATGACATAACAACTCTCCGCTTTTTTTTGTAGATGCATACGGGGAAATTGGGTTATCAACTATGTCGCTTTCAGAAAACGGAACTTTAGGATTGTTTCCATAAATTGACGACGATGAAGCAAATAACATTTTTTTTATGTTAAAGCTTCTCATACACTCTAATAATGTAACAGTACCATTTACATTTACATCATAATATTCTGCAATTGATTCAATAGACGGCCTTACGCCCGCTTTTGCAGCTAGATGTATGACGACATCAATATCATTGCAAGTAAATATTTCGTTTAAAGATTCACTATTTCGGATGTCACCATTATAAAATCTAAATTTTTTGTTGTCCTTAAGTTGGGAAAGGTTTAAGTTCTTATACTTTATGGGATAAAAATTATCGAAATTGTCAATCCCTACAATGAAATGACCGTCATTAATAAGTATCTCACTAAGATTAGATCCAATAAAGCCTGCGGCGCCTGTTACTAAAATATTCACGAAATGTTATTTTTATTTTGGAGAAGTTGATAATATAACGAAATATACTTGTTAGTCATTATTTTAAGATCGAAATTCTCGCGGGCTGATTTTTCTGCGGTCTTTCCCAACTTATCACATAAGGTGTTATCATGCATTAAGCTTTCAATTCTTTCTATTAATTGGGTATCGTTATCCGCGTCTATTAGAAAACCATTAACTGCATCAGTTATCACTTCATCAGTACCTCCTCCCCGTGTGGCAATCACCGGTTTACCTAATGCCATATATTCTATTATTGAGTTAGAAACACCTTCTCCGTGCACTTTCCTGTTGGTGAGTAAAATTCCAATATCAAATATGTTGACAATTGATTCAACATCTGTTCTTTTTCCCAAAAAAATGATTTTATTCAAAAAGCTTTCGGGAACACTATTTTTTATCTCTTTAAAATTAATTCCATCTCCTATAAGTATGAAACGAATGCAATCATGCCGGGAAATCAATTCCTTTGCGGCCCGCACAACAGTTTTATAATCTTTTCTATCTTCAAATGCGGCTACCATTCCAACAATAAAAGCGTTGACAGGAATATTTTCTTTAAAAATTTCTTTGTTTACTATCGCTCGATCCTTCAGATTATGAAAACGATTCAGATCCATGCCGTTATAAATACATGATGATTTCCTTTTCGGTGCTTTATATGCTGCTAATCCCGCATTCGAGTTTCCGATAACACCATTTGAAAACGGAAAGGTAAGCTGAGCGCGTAACCAATATTTATTGAAAATATTTCTTTGAACCGGCGTGTTTACCACCATTCCATTAATTAGTTTTATTGATTTCAGTTGACAAGTAGGAATGGCATAGATCGCCGTCATGCTATCCCAACAATGTACAATATCAGGATTAAATTCTTCACATATATTGTAAAAACGCTTAATAACCGATAAATCCTTTTTTGTTTTCCTTATGAGATAATGGATGGGAATATTTAAATGTAAAACCTCCTGATAGTGGATCTGATTATTCATCACCACTAATATAAAATCAATCTGAGTATTACGACGTAGTTCTTTCATTAATTCTGTTAATCGGCGTTCTTTGCCTCCAGCGGTTAAAGAATCAATAAAAAATAAAATCTTCATTCTTAATTTTGCTTTAACCATTCTTCAAAAAAAACAAGTGACCAAACCTTTGTGCTTAGATCCCGCATTCCTTTTTGATTATTTGAAATGATTTTTCTTATGTATTCTTTATTTAAATATTGAGATGAAAGTGATCTGCCGGAAAGTAAAGTATCATTCACGTATTCCTTTAAATCTTCTTTAAACCAAAGTATAAGAGGTATTCCGAAACCCTGTTTGGGATGGCTCAAAATATTGGCGGGTAAAAACGGCTTCATGGCTTGTTTAAATATGTATTTTTGAGAATCGCCTTTTAGTTTTAAGTCCCACGGTATTCTAAAAGTCAACTCTGCAAATTGATGGTCCAATAATGGTACCCGCACTTCCAAAGAATTCATCATACTAGCCCTATCAACTTTCGTTAATACGTCATCCACCATAAAGGTTTTCATATCAAGATATTGCAACCGTGACACAAAGTCATTTTTACCTTTGGATTTTAGCAAACTTTCCTTATACAATTCAGAACCATCTTCGTAACCAACAGTGGTATGGTTTAGAATCAGTTTTTCTCGTTCGTCTTTTGTCCATACAGATATAAAAGCACTTGCATATTCTTTATTTTGAGAAAGAAAATAAGATAATCCCTTACCGGAAATAGTTTGAGGTAACAGTTTATAAATATTCCCCCAAACTAATTTATTCATTGCTGGGCTTCGAAGATGAAAAGGGGATGAATGAAGATTATTAAATTTTTTATAAGTGTCATATCCTGCAAATATTTCATCTCCTCCGTCTCCTGAAAGAACCACGGTAACAAATTCGCGTGCTAATTTTGACACATAGTAGCTCGGTATAGAAGATGCGTCGGCAAACGGTTCATCATGTTTCTGCACCAATTTAGGTAATAAACTTATAGATTCAGGTTCGATAATTTGCTCATGATGTTCGCAATTATATTTGGTGGCAACTTCCCGCGCAAATCTTAATTCATTAAATTTTTGTTCCTTAAATCCAATGGAAAAAGTTTTTATCGGACGACTGGAATTTCTGGCCATCATTGCTACCACTGAACTTGAATCAATTCCGCCACTCAAAAAAGCACCAAGGGGCACGTCTGATATCATGTGCAATTTGACAGTTTCAGATAGTGAATTGTGAATTTCTTCAGTCCATTGAGACTCCGTTTTTGAATAATCGGGTTCAAAGTTTATATGCCAATATGTGCTTGTTGTGATTGTCGGTTTGTTTTTTAGCGATAACAGAAGATACTGCGCTGGCTTTAGCTTTTTTATATTTTTATAAATAGACAGGTCATTACTTATATAACCAAAAGTAAAGTATGAATCCAAAGCAATGCTTGACAATTCTTTTTCAATTCCATCACTTTTTAAAATGGCTTTTAACTCTGAACCAAAAACAAATTTTTCATGATCTACGTAATAATAGAAGGGTTTTATACCGAAGCGATCTCTTGCACAAAAAAGTTCTTTTTTATTATTATCCCAAATACTGAACGCAAACATGCCTCTCAAATGTTTCAAACATTCTGTTCCATACTGTTCATAAAGGTGAACAATGGTTTCTGTATCAGACCTGGTTCTGAAAACGTGTCCTGATTTTATCAAATGCGCCTGAAGTTCCTGGTAATTATATATTTCTCCATTGAACACTATCCAAATACTTCCATCCTCATTTGAAAGAGGCTGGTGGCCGGTACTTAAATCAATAATACTTAATCGTCGAAATCCCAAACCTATATTTTGATTAATATAAAATCCTTCATCATCCGGTCCCCTGTCATAAAGTGAATCTGTCATTTGTTTTAATTCAAATTCATTTATTACATGGTCATGATCAAAATTTATTTTTCCTGTTATTCCGCACATATATTCTTAAGATATTTTGATTGTGAGAGCTATGAGGATTTTAGTAATCATAATGGATTGCGATATTCCGCTTTTTATTAATTAAATATTTGATTTAAAGTGCTTTTATAGACTTTGTAGTTAAAGTTCATATTTGCGACCTTATAACCATTCTTACCAATTTGAAAAGCGTTTGGATCATTTAAGGCAAATATTATTTTTTCTGCAAAATTTTCGTTCTTGCCGGCTTCAACCAAATAAGCATTTTTGTTATCGTGTAAGTATTTGCTTATCTCTCCGGTTTTTGTGATTATAACGGGTTTTCCCGACGCTAAGTATTCTCCTAATTTTGTAGGAAAGCCTGCTTTGGCCTGGTTGTTATCCGGACGTGAGAGGACTAATAAGTCTGACTGTAGCAAAATTGCCGGGATCTCCTTTATAGATTTTGATCCTAAAAAAAAGACCATGTCGTCTAAATTTAAATCATCAATCTTCTGTTTTAATCTTTCCAGATCGTTTTCCGGACCATTTCCTACGAGTTGAGCTTTGAAAGCGATTCCCTTTTTCTTTACAATCCACAATGCGTCTATTAAATTATTTAAACCATCCTTATTGCCTCCCATAAAACCGATGTAAGTTATTATTCTTTCAGCTTTCCCATTTTGTTCATAGGTGCCATTAAACCGCTCCATGTCTACTAGTATAGGAATTTGAAAAATTGGTTTTTTAGCGAATAATGGAGAATAATAATTGTTTAAATGGTCTGAAATGACAATTATTTTATCATACATTTTTAATTCAAAATTTTTATGAAACCAGAAGTAAGGCCGTTGATGCTTTTTATTTTTAATTACGAAAAGGGGAGCCTCATTAAATTCTTTAACTATGCGAATACCATAACTTTTCAGGAATAAAAAATAAACGAATTCATATATAAAATTTAGCGAATAGAATAAGACAAATACATTTTTATCTTTTTTTAATCTACGTATAACAGTGAACGAATTTATAACGCCCTTAATTTTTCTATAATTTCTTTTAAGAAAATTTTTTTCATATTTCAAGGTTTTTTGGCAGTAGTAAAACGGGATACCTTCAAACCTGTCTATATAATTAAAATCCGGCTTTGCTTTATGGACAGAGGAGACCTCAATAATAAAGGGAAAATTTCCCGATTCTTTTAGTGCTTTACAATACAGATGAACCCGGTTTGAGGGTGCGCTCCCACTTGGATAACTTATATCTCCGATAACGATTATCCTTTTCTCCTTCATGATTTTAGTAATTTCTTATCGAATAAATTTTACTATTCTTTTTACCAGGCGTATTTAAAATGTTTCGTTATGCCAAAAGTTTATAAATATAACTTTCGAGGGAATAGTCACACAATTTGTCTTTTATAGATTTTGCAGGAATATTTTTAATAAAATCTTTATTTAAATCGTAATTTTTTGGATCAATAACATCAATGAATTCCGGGTCGTAAAATGGCTCTCCCATAATATTTTTATTAGTAGTAATTAACTTCATTCCTGCTCCCAGTGTTTCAAAGGTTCTCATTGTTAAACCTGTTTGAAAAGAACTGGGAAAATCGATGATGGTGTTAGAAACAGAAAAAAGTTTTAGAATGTCTTTATGGCTTAACAAATGGGATTTCGATTCCTTCGGATATGTCCCTTCTTTTATTGATACCAGTTGATCTTTTAATGATAAATGTAAATAATAGTAAAAATTTAAACCGGCTTCTTTAGCATGTTGTTCCGTTAATTTAATCATCCGGTATCGTTCCCTATTCCTCCATGCTCCTATAAACAGTAAGTCGTAATTTTTTTTGTAGCGTTTGTTTACTGCTTCTCTGGCAAAATTTGAATATAAATCAATAAAAAAGAGAGGAAGATAAGTCAATCCTGCATGCGTTTCACAGTCTTTATAGTCAAAAGAATAAACTTTGTCAAAACATTTTATGATAGAAGTATAGTCATAGTGCTCCTTAATGGAATCCCAGTGGAAATTTATAAATTTTGCACCGCGATTAATGCTTCTTAATTCATCATAGAAAGCAGGCGAAAGCTGGTAGCCATGTCTCACTAAAACATAATCGTAATTATTCTTAAGAAGCGCTTTTCTATAATAATTTTTTTTAAACTCTTCTATTTCCGACGGCGTAAATTTTTTTTTAAATTTATAGCGCCAGCCTTTAAGATATAGCTCAAACGGATCAACCAATGCCCCTAATTCTCTAAGTTTATTTAATAAAAATTGGTCATATAGGAAAAAAACCGGTCCCATATATAAAACCCTTTTATTTTTTAAATTGATTTTCATCATTTATATAAACCTCTTTTTTTAAGTTCCAAAATACTGTTCGAATATAAATCGGAGGTGACATCCTGACTATTGACCCAATTTACAAACTGTTTTAGCCCTTGATTAAATTGAAATTTCGGAAAAAAATTCAAATCCTTTTTGATGTTCGTTAGATCGGCATAGTTATGCCTGATATCTCCCAATCTGAAATTTCCTGACATGGTTATTTCGACTTTTGAATCATATAATTTCACCAGTGTTTCAGCAATGTCTTTTACTGTAGTGGGTGTGCCTGATCCAACGTTGTAAGAATTAAAGTTCGCTTTTTCATTTTCCAATCCTGATATAGTTGCATCAATTACATCATCTATATAAACAAAATCTCTGCTTTCTAATCCGTCCTCAAAAATATTGATGGGATTATTATTTTTTATTTGAGTGGAAAAAATAGATAAAATTCCAGTATAAGGATTGGATAATGATTGGCCAGGTCCATATACGTTTTGGTATCTGAAGGCAACGACCGGAATTTTTAAAGCCTTTCCAGCAACCAAACAAAACTGCTCCTGGTTATATTTTGAAATTGCATAAATGGATTGAGGATCTATTTTTGAATTCTCATGTGTAGCTAAAAGATCTAACTTTTGGTTGCAAACAGGGCACGTGCAATCAAACATGCCGTTTTCCAGTTCGGCTTCCTTTCGGGATGAAGGATAAACTTCCCCATGGACAGTACAATGATATCTTCCTTCTCCATAAATCGCCCTTGAAGAAGCGATAATTATTTTTTTTACACTATGCTTTTCATTCGCTAAAAGATCTAAAAGTAAAGCAGTGCCACCAATATTTATTTCCGAATATTTATAAATTTGATACATTGATTGGCCGGTTCCGGTTTCCGCAGCTAAATGAATAATCGCATCTTGTCCCTTTAAAGCTTTTTTCCAGTCGGCCTTTATTCTTACGTCACCTCGAATGAAATTTACTTTGTCTTTAATTTTACTATATAAAAATGAATCTTTTGCATTTTCTCCATGAATTTGTGTAGATAAATTGTCTAATACTGTCACATTATAACCTTGAGATACTAGTCTCAAAGCGATACCGGATCCTATAAACCCGGCACCACCTGTAATTAAAACATTCTTAATCATGAATTTGTTGAGTTTTTTGTTTTTCAGGATTTATATAAAAGCTTATGCAAAAAACTATTCGTTTAAAATAGTTTTGATATAATTGTCCGGTAGGTTTCTAATTTTTTTTGAATAACATATTCCTACACATATCCAGACAAGCAAATAGTTCAGGGTAAAAGTGTCTACCGTGGCAGGATATAAACTTATTAGCGCAATCAGGATCCAGATAGCGGCTGCTTTTGAGAGAGTATTCTTTGAATAAAAGACTCCAATGATTACTGCAGGAATCATGATTAAAAGAAACAGCCCAAGTCTGATTAAACCTCCTTTTAATATTAGTTGTAAGTAACCTGTTTCTATAACACTTCTGTAGTCTGTATCTTCTTCTATGTCGGGACAATAATATTTTCCATTTATTCCTCGTCCTATTATCCAGTCTTTAAATTTCATGTCATCGTAAAAATAAAGCTCCACAGCCGTTCTGGTATCCTCCGTTCCTCTTTCAGAAATAAATCCCAAAAGCCGGCTTTCTTCCGGCTTATACAAATGAGACACATACCATCCTGCTGATAAAAATAACAGAACAGCAAGGTAGATTATCAGAATCTTATTTTTTGTCGTAAATAAATACAGTAAAAATGAAAAAAAAAGTAAGCTTGATGTCATTATAATTAATCCCCTCCGGGCTCTCATAACAGAAAATAACAGCGTAAATAAAATCACTATTGCTGCAAATATTACTTTTTTCTTTGAATGGTAGGAATAGGTAAGTAGAAAAAAGCCACACGGAAAACTTAGAACAAAGGAAGTTTCTGCTACATTTCTGTTCATTATATCGGTGCCCCCTGAACTTATTAAATATCTAAATGATAACCCTACAAAAATGATATAAAGAACCCCAAATACAATTATATACGTATAGGTTTTTTTATAAAATAGAAAGTTTTGGGGAAACAACAGAATGAGAGGCACAAAATACAGTAAAAGCCCATAATAGGGATTGAGTAAAAAATATAATACTGATTCTTTGTTCGATAAAAAACTTGGCTCTCTTATTATGATACTGAAAAGCCAACAATAATAAATTATATAGAATACTTTTAAATAAAAATTTTTAATTTCAAATCGAATAAGAAAAAATGCACCTAAAAGGAGAATAAGCAATCCAAATAGCTGAAATAATTGAAGGATTTTAATATTTACAAAATTTAAATCAGATAATGCGGCGCCAAAACTATACATTGCAAATCCTATCCAGAAAATCTGAATCTTCCACAGATTTCTATTGCTAGCTGAAGTTCTGTTATCTTCTAAATAAAGCTCCATTAATGTTATCTATAAATCCTCTTTTTATAATGCTTTCTCATAAGTGGCAATTGTTCTTTCGGCAGTATTTTTCCATGAGAAAGATTGCAACCGATAAGTCCCCTTTAAAACCAGTTTTTCTTGTAGTTCTTTATTAAACAAAATTTTTTCCATTGCTTCCACAATTGATTCTGCTTCATTTGGATCAAAATACACCGCCGCATCCCCTGCAATTTCAGGCAAACAACTGGAGTTACTTACACAAACGGGACATTTATTTGCAAATGCTTCTAATATTGGCATACCGAAACCCTCATATTTTGAAGGGTATACAAACAGTAACGCATTGGAATATAAATTATTTAATTTTTCTTCACTTACAGTTAAAACCTGGGTTCTCTCCAATATATTCAATGTTTTTAATATGGATACTTCTTTTGAAGTTAATGGCTCTCCCACACAAACCAATTTTAAATTTCTTTCTTTTTTGAACAAAATGCTGATTGCGGAAGCAAGAGTTGAAAAATTTTTATAACCAGACCTTCTTCCTACATATAAAATATAGTTTCCCAAATAGTTCTTATTTAATTTTGATTTAGGTTTATTGTATCCATGATAGATAACATCAATTTTTTGTTCATCAATGTTCAAAATATTAATAAGATCTTTTTTTGTATTCTTACTTATCGCTATAATCCGGGAGGCATTCTCAATTGTCTTTTTCATCTCTTCCCTTAAGAATTTGTCGGTATAAAAATTATCTTTAAAACCAATTAAATCATGTACTGTAATGACATAAGGCTTTTTTACCCTTCCTAAAAAATAATTTCCATAATATGTTGGATGAAACAGATCATAATTGTTGCTATTAATAATTTTCTTCGAAAAATGTTCGTTGACTGAATAAATTGCATCTTTGATTCTGCCTTTTAATCTAAAGTCCTTATCCGGAATAGGCAGAAACATCTTTTTAAATATTTTTTGATCTTCTTTTAAATAATGATTATCAGAAAGCAGCACAGATAATTTATAATCATTCTGAGGTGTGATGTTTTTCATCAATTCACAAAAATATTTAGTAACACCACCATATTTTTGAATTGAAAACATTTGATGATCATATAAAATCCGCATTGCAATTTATTTTATCCAAATACCACCTTTATTTTTATATATAATCTGGTAGTACTGTATGGGAGCTAATATTATTCCATTGAAATTAGCTATGATTGATGCTATAAACAGAGCATAAACACCTAAATTAAAATATTTAATGCATAACAACGAAACTCCTATATATATAAACGGGCTTAAAAGGCAGGCCAAAAATTGGATTCTTAACGCACTGATCCCATTCAGGAAGAACACGTACTTTCTTTCAAACATGAACATAGAAAAAAATAAAAATCCCCATAACGAAAGAGAAAAACTAATGTTTACTGTTCCCTTGCCGAGCCATAAAGAATAAATTTGTTGTGATGTAAGCAGCATAATAAGACCTACTCCCACTAAAATAATATTTAGATAATTATATTTTTTTATACTGTTTTTAATCCATTGAATATCTTTTTTTAGGTAAGCTTCAGTAGTAGCAGACCAAAAAGGTGAAAGAAATATAGCGAATATCATATCAAGTAATCCAAAATACTTGTATACAATATTGTAAGAAGTAACTTGGGCAGTATCGAAATTTTGAGCTATTATTATATTAGCAGTCTGATATTGAATAATACCCGCGATTTGTATTATAAAAAAAATTAGCCCCAAGTTGAATAAATCTTTGGTATAAGCAAACTTAACTTTCGAAAATTGAGGCTTATATTTTTTATATATACCTTTAAATAAAAAAATATTTGTAGCTAATAATACTACAATAGGTGATATACACAAGGCAAGGCCTAGTTTTACCAGCGAACCTTTAGTTGTTTTTACTAAAATAAAAATGAAAATTAATGAAATGAATTGTCCTATTAAAGAAATAAGGGAGGCTAAAGCAGGCTTCTGATCTGCTGTAACTATAGTTGTAATTATGTTTAATACAAATTGGACACAGAAATATGTGAAAACAATAATGGCCAGTCTGGAAACTTCTTTCTCCATAGTTGGAGAAATATTTAAGATTGATGCCCAATTCAAATAGTGATTAACGAGTAGAAATAAAGCCCATATAACAAAAAAAATAATCGCTAGAATCGCATATGCTGTACTAACATATGTTTGTGCTTCTGCAGGATTATTACTTGCTTTTGCTTCAGCAAACTTATTCCTTAATCCTTGGGATAATCCAATATCGAAAAAACTAAACCACGCTACTATAGAGCTTAATGTTAACCATATTCCGTACCTGGATGGATTAATATAATTTATGGTTAAAGGAACAACTATTAAACTTATGGCAATGCTGAGTCCTCTTATAATAATTGATGCAGCAATATTTTTCTTAGCCTTTACACTTCTTTCCTGGCCTTTATTCAGTTTGCTTACAACAAAAGTGAGAACATTAGAATACAAACTTTTTACGCGCATCTTTGCACTAACGGGATTTGACAAAATTTAATATCTCTTTGCTTGTGTTTATAATATTGTGACTACTACATGTAGTACTTTCGTTGAAGGCTCATACGGTAAGTTTCCAAATCACTTGCCACCATTTCTTTAATCATCTCCTGTAGTGTGTATTTTGGTGACCAGCCGAGTTTATCCTTTGCTTTTGACGCATCTCCAATTAACATGTCTACTTCGGTTGGCCTGAAGTAATTAGGATCTATGGCTACTACTTCTTTCCCTTCAGGTAATTGATATTTTTCATTTTTGCAGGATTTTACTATACCCTTTTCATCTGCTCCTGTTCCTTCGAATTCAATTTCGATTCCAGCTTCTTCAAAAGCCATTCTTGCAAAATCTCTTACAGTTGTCACTACCCCCGTTGCTATCACAAAATCTTCGGGTTCATCTTGTTGCAATATTCGCCACATTGCATCAACATAATCTTTTGCATGGCCCCAATCTCTTTGCGCATTTAAATTTCCCAGGAACAAACAATCCTGCAAACCTTCTGCAATTGCTGCTACAGCTCTTGTTATTTTCCGGGTTACGAATGTTTCTCCTCTTAACGGACTTTCATGATTGAAAAGTATTCCGTTACAGGTAAACATGTTATATGCTTCCCTGTAATTTACTATTATCCAGTAAGCATATAATTTAGCAACACCGTAAGGGCTTCGAGGGTAAAATGGAGTAGTTTCTTTTTGCGGCACTTCTTGTACCAAACCAAAAAGTTCAGATGTAGATGCCTGATATATTCTTGTCTTTTCTTCTAATTTTAAAATACGAACTGCTTCCAAAAGCCTGAGAGTTCCTATTCCGTCAGCATTCGCTGTATATTCCGGATTTTCAAAGCTTACCTTGACATGGCTCATCGCAGCCAGGTTGTAAATCTCATCCGGTTGTGTTTCCTGTACAATACGTATAAGGTTGGTACTATCCGTCATATCACCGTAATGCAACTTAAAGTTTGCATGGTTTTCGTGCGGATCTACATATAAGTGATCAATCCTGTAAGTATTTATTAGAGATGATCTTCTTTTTACTCCATGTACAACATATCCTTTAGATAAAAGTAATTCGGCAAGATATGCCCCATCCTGCCCGGTTATACCGGTAATTAATGCTGATTTCATTATTCAAAACTATGATTTTTGGAATGATTAAATGAGGCCCAAATGGAAGGAGATTGTGATTCACTAAAAATGGTAAGCGGCTATCATTCCTTAATGAGAGTAATTTAAGTTTCAATTTTTTTTTTACTTCTGTTTTTTCGGGTTATTACAATAATTAAATAGTTATATTTTAGGATTGTAATAAGAGTTGTCTTTGGCCAAAAGTCGTTTCTGTTTCTATTGCATCAGGCAAACCAACTTTTGCAATTAATTTAAAGCCGAGGGAAGGCAGATTAATTTTTGTATATGTATTTTTAATTGTTAATACATTTCCTGATATTGAATATCTTGAATCGTCTATTACTCTTGTTGAATCAAAAACATTGATTTTTGTTTTTTCTACCGTAATACTTTCGTTGTCCCGAATAAAATCCCTTAAAATCTCAATTTCATAATGTTTGATTTTTGCGGGTTCCCCCTTCCAATAGACAAGATTTATTACTCCGTCCATATTTTTCAATTTAAAAATTTCATTCTCTGCAATTTTTGCAAAAACATAATTTTCAAATAACGGCTCTTCCACTGTTTTAATCCTTCTGAAAGAAATAATTTGCTTGAAGTGCAAAGGCAAAAAGTTTTCTATTTTTCTTTTTTTAAGAGCCGAGGCCACTTTTTTTTCCCATTTGGGTTTCGTGTAAATAATATACCAATTGTTCTGCATAATTTTTTTTTAAAATTTAATTTTGCAGCAATTCGTAGGATTGATACTAATTAATACTATAAGAAGAATATGGCTTCGCCACTCTCAGTTACATCTTAACGTATTGAGAAAGAAAACTTTTCATTGATAAGGATTTTAATATTTACTTACTGGCTTTTTTTCAACTATTTTGCGATCTTTATTTCCATAAACATAATCATAACCGTAGCCATAGTTGTTTTTGAAAAAACCACGCATTTTAACGCCATTAAAAACAATAGCGGGGTTGTTTATAGGATTAATATCGATATTCTCGTCTATTCTCTTGATCAATATTTTTGGTGTATAATGATGTCTTATAATATACAAAGTAGCATCACATAAATTCGTTAATAAATACCCATCTGTAACTAATACCATTGGGGATGTGTCAACAAGGACATAATCGAAAATATTTTCAAGATAATTCAACAGTTCACTTACTTTCCCGTTGGCGAGTAGTTCAGATGGATTTTCAGGAAGACGTATTCCCGCAGAAATAAAAAATAGATTTTCATGTTCTTGCACATGTTTTATAATTTCTTCAGGATCCTTTTCTCCTTCTAAAAATTCAGTTATACCCTCTTCCCGATTCACGTTTAAAATTTTATCGAGGGTAGGGTTATTAAGATCCATATCTACCAGAACGACTTTTTTCCCGGTTAAAGAAAGACTGGCGGCTAAATTTGCTGAAATAAAACTTTTACCTTCTCCGGAAATACTTGACGTGACGAGGATTTTTTTATGTGTAGAATCAATGCCAAGGAACGACAGTGAAATTCTTAGTTTTCTGAATTCTTCCGCCACAAAACTGCGGGTTCCTTTTTCGATTACAATTTTATCTTTTGATTTATCAAAAGCTACTTCTCCAATAATAGGAATAGAAGTTAATGATTCTATTTCATGTCTGTAAAGAACTTTCCCTGTGAGAAATTCTTTTATAAAAATAAAGGAGCCACATACACCAAGGAAGATGACAATTGATAAAGCATAAATCAACAATTTTCTAGGACTTACCGGATAAGGGCCAGCCTGTGCATAGTCAACTACTCTGCTATTTGAGGTAGAAGAAGCAGCGGCAATTTCACTTTCTTCTTTCTTTTGTAAAAGAAAAGAATAAAGGTCGCTTTTTATTTGTTGTTCCCTGCTTATATCAAGAAGTTCCCTTTCCTTTTGAGGAACCGTCTGTAAAACGGAATTGTATTGATTATTTGTTGCAGCAATATTATCACGTGTAGCTTCAAGGCTTTGACGTTGACTATTGATATTACTTAAAATGCCCGGCTTTATTTTATTAATCTGGTCTCTTAACACTACCAGACTTGGGTTGTTTTCACCAACCGTTTTCTTTAAATTATCATATTGCAGTTGGGTGTTGTATAGTTTCTCGATTAACTGGCTCAACTGTGGATCACTGATACCCAACGTTGAAGGTACAATTCCTTCTTTACTGTCATTATTTGATTTTACAAAATCCTGAACCTTGTCTAAAACCGCAATTTTGGTATTTACGTCCCCTAATTTTTGATCGTTGGCACTGACATTCTGCAAATATAATTGCCCTTGTTCACTTATATTAACTGCGCGGTTTCCCGATTTGAATTGTTCCACTTTTTTTTCTATTGAATCAAGATCATGGGAAACAAGAGCTAATCTTTTATTGACAAACGATAATGTGTTTCTTGCTAAAGCATCCTTTTCTTCATTGGCAGATTGCTGGTAAGAATTTATTAATTGATCCAGGATGTTTTCTGCTCTTACCGGATCTGGGTCTCTGTAACTTAAATCGACAATTGATGATAATTTACTCGCCGCTTCTGCTTTAAGGTCACTTAAAAAAGCGGGTACCACATCTTTTGGCGCATTTAGGGAAAAATAAAGTTGCTTGTTGGCTGTGTCAGGACCTAAATATTTATTTTGGATAAACTTTAGCCTTCCAAAAGGTGTAGTTACAAAACTATCTAACGGATAATTATATTTGTGATTAAGGATCACCATCTTCTTATTTTCGTTATAATTGAGATTGATCCTTTTAAAAAATCGAAGTGAATCAGGAAATAATGCAATTATTGAAACAGGAGATATGGTATAAGCAAGAATATCATGTACATCTCCTTCCTCGTAAATAGGTGCATAAAGGCCTAAATTACGTACCACATCTTCCATTAATTTTCTCGATTGGATAATTTCTATTTCATTTTCGACAATTTTCTTGGATGAAATCTGATCAAGAGATTCTACTAATTTCGATTCTTCATTACCCTTTTTTTCATCCTTGATTATAACTGTAGCTGTAGCCTCGTAAATTGGTGTAGCATAACGAATGTAAGTATAAGCAATGCCTATGGCAATTATTACCGCCAAAAGAAACAGAGGCCAATAAGGAAGATATTTTGATGCAAATTGTTGCATAAAATTGTCTTCTTTATTCTCATTAATTCTATTTCTACTTATTTGCATTTCTTATAATTAGTCTTCAGTTTTTAAGGGTATCTTAATATTCGATCTAATACAATTGCTACTACAGAAAGAACGCTAAATATTATAGGTAAAAATTGTTGCGACCGGCTTGCCGTTGCAGCTTTTGTTGCATTAGGCTGCACGTATATCACATCGTTTGGCTGTAAATAATAATAGGGGGAATTGAAGAAATTGCTTGAGGTCAGATCAATATGCCTGGTAATCTTCTTGCCATTTTCTTCCCTTATTAATAAAACGTTATTCCTTTTTCCATAAATGGTTAAATCACCTGCCAACCCCAATGCTTTTAATAACGTAATTTTTTCACTGGGAACCGTAATTACAGTTGGTCTGGCAACTTCGCCTAATACTGTTACTTCATAATTCAGGTATCTTATATCTACAATTGGATCTATCAAGAGCTTTTTGGAAAGAATCAGTTGTGTAATATTTTCTTTCAATTGCTCCTTGGTTAAACCTGCAGCCTTTACTGCTCCCAGAATTGGCATATCAATAGTCCCATCTGCATTTACCAAATAACCACCTGATTCAGTATTGCTACCCGTTACGGTAGTCGACCTGCTAATATTATTATTTTGTAAATTAAATGGTGCAGATGCTTCAGCATTAAGACTACTGATTGTGATACTTAATATATCATTAGGTTCAATAGTATTTTGCCTTTCTAGTGTAGTACCAGGATAAGTGGCATCCTTTACATTATTAAAGTAAACAATTTTCTTTGTGTTTGCACATGAAGAAAATATAAAAGCTATAAAAGTAGCTAGCAAAACAGGTAATAAAAATCTGGCCATAAATAAATTTTACATTCTGTTCAATAAAATATAACAGACAAAATTATGGTTAACTTTCTATTGGAGATCTTTATTAGGAATGGGATCAGGGTAATGAGGTGCAATGATCCTTATCTGTGGTTCAACAGTAAGTGTATCTGAGCACAAACCTAAATGTTTAAAATTGCATCTCCAAATTTTTGAACAAAAGAATTTTTTATCTTGTATTACAAGGTTTAAAGATTCGTTCAATCTTTATAAAAGTTAATTAATTCAATAAATAAATCTTATGCTACAACTTGTATTCAATTTCTTTGCCGAATTTTATTTTAATCACTCCTGGTTTTCAAATAGTAGCATAAATAATTAAAAATCAACGCAATTATTCATGATTTATTGGAATGTGAATAAATATTTTGAAAAAGACTTGCATTGAAAGCTCCTAACATATACTTTTATGCCTGCTTACTACCTGAAAAGAATGACCACAGGGAAATCCCTACAATTTTTCTGAGTGTTTTCTTTATTAGCTAATCCTCCTTTGAAATTCCCTTGATAATTTGTTGTTGTTTTAATTTTGGGCTGTTTGTAGAGTTTTTTCAACAGTACCAGAAATTAAGTCTTTCAACACGATATGATTTAAAGTCATATTAAATAATCTCACATTTCCTGTAAAAGACCAACGGTTTTATTCCTATGATTAGCCTGTTTTAATTAAGTGGCACCAAATTTTATTGTAACAATTATTATTAACAGGTTACGATAATTTTTAAAGTCAATTGTATAACCTCAAAACGGGAAATTATGGAAAACATTTACACAGCCTACACAAAGGAAATCAATGGAAAAACTTTTTATTTTGTAAAAAAATTTTCTGCATTTCCTGAAGTTGAAAATTGTCCTGCAATTCTCGATTCTATGGGCATGCACACAAATTTTTACAGGGCATGTAATTTAGCTCAGGTAAAGGATGATGTAGCAGTAAATAAACTAATGAATGAACTTCATATAATTCCTGAATCTGCAAGAGTAATTCATATGACAAAGGCAAAATCAATGACTCAGTCATTGCTCAGGAATACTCAACATGCCTTTTTTAAATTAAGGTGGGCGTCTATTAACTAATGACTAAGTTCATTGTTCACTTAAAAAGATTGAGTTTATGTTTGCATATCTATGCTTTCATTCAATCAACCCAGCCGTATAATAGTTACATGTAGCAAAAGAATTGCACCCTTTCTTGAAAAGGAAATCACAGGTTTAGGATTTAGAATAAAAAAAATATTTGCAACCGGTATTGAACTAAACGGAACATTACAAGATTGTATTTGTCTTAATCTCAATCTGCGTTGTGGCAGCCAGGTTTTATATTCTTTAAAATCTTTTTCCTGCAAAAATTCGGATGAGCTATATGAACAGGTTTCTCAAATTCAATGGGAATCTATCATTCCCCAAAACGGGTATTTCTCTGTTACCAGCAATGTGAATAATGAAACGATCAATAATTCTTTATTTGCTAATGTAAAAGTGAAAGATGCGATTGTAGACAGATTTCGGAATAGATTTAATGAACGGCCTGATTCGGGATCCAAATTAGATAAAACAGTTATTAATCTATTTTGGAAAAAGGACCAGGCACAAATTTTTATTGATACTTCCGGCGAAACATTATCCAAACATGGTTACAGGAAAATTCCCGGTAAAGCACCAATGCTGGAATCTTTGGCTGCCGCTACTTTGCTTGCATCGAACTGGGATCGAAAATCTCCATTTATTAACCCCATGTGTGGATCTTCTACTTTAGCGATAGAAGCTGCAATGATTGCCACCAACCGGCTTCCAGGGTTATTTAGAAATAATTATGGATTCATGCATATCGAAGGGTATAAAGATGAACTTTATCAAAAGGAAAAACAAAAGCTGACGGATAAGATTATAATTAATGCAGATTTGAAAATCACAGCTACAGACATTAGTGAAGATGCTATTAATATTTCAAAAATAAATGCTACAGCTGCTGGTGTTGCCGAAATCATCTCATTTGATGTTTGCGATTTTAAACAAACTCTTGTTCCTGAAAAAGGGCGAGGAGTTGTTTTTTTTAACCCGGAGTATGGTGAACGGTTAGGTGATGAAATTGAATTGGAAAATACGTATGGAGAAATCGGAAATTTTATGAAACAAAAATGTAAAGGTTATACCGGTTATGTTTTTACAGGAAATTTTAATTTGGCCAGGAAGATCGGCCTGAAACCAAAACGAAAAATAGAATTATATAATGGCAAAATCGATTGCCGTTTATTAGAGTATGAACTCTATGCCGGAAGCAGAAGAGCAAATAAAAACTTCTAAAATTTGTCCGTGTACTGTTTTCTTCTAAAATAAAAAGTTTGAAAATTTCTTCGTTTACTCTCTTGAGTTTTTAAGTCTTTGCTGTTAATCGTTTCCTAAATCAAACTGCATTATTTACGTAACCACTCGTTTTTTTTATCTTGCCGCCTTAAACAGAAACGAATGAAAAATATTCTACTTACTATTAATATTGTTTTGCTGATTCTTGTCGGGTACCTTTATTATTTGCATTTTCGTGATGATAAGAAACAAAATCTGAAGCAAAAATCTTCTTCCAAAACTATTACATCTGCCGAAAAGTCCAAAGTTGCTTATATCGATTTGGATTCGCTTCAAAATAATTATGGATATTATCAGAAATTAAAAGATGATTTTGAAAAGAAGCAAAATAAAGCGAATGACGAAATAACCGCGCTACAAAAGAAATATCAGAGCCGGGCAATGCAGCTGCAACAAAAAGCGGCTACCATGAACCAAAAAGAGCAGGAGGCTGCGATGCAGGAAATTAATAAAATGCAACAGGATCTGCAGGCTAAAAAACAGAGCATTGATAACGAACTATACAATGACAATTCTAAAATGAAGGAAGACATTTTAACGCGTATCCAGGATTTTTTGAAAGATTATAATAGAGACGGTAAGTATTCTTACATATTTTCCTATGAACCCGGTTTTATGTTTTATAAAGATTCTACACTTAATATCACGCCTGATGTAATTACAGGTTTAAATGAACTAGATTCTTCAAATAAGAAATGATTGATCGGTTCAATCTCAAATAAATAATTATCTTCAATCCCGTTTATTAAAACGGGATTTTTTATGGAACAACATGCAACTGCTTTTAAACCAAGTTTACGCCTCATTGATGCCACCATGATAGTAGCCGGCTCCATGATCGGCTCAGGGATTTTTATTGTAAGTACTGATATTGTAAGAAATGTGGGAAGTGCCGGATGGCTGATTGTTGTTTGGATTCTCAGTGGTTTAATGACCGTCATGGCTGCTGTAAGTTATGGCGAAATGAGTGGCATGTTTCCGAAAGCCGGGGGCCAATATGTTTATTTAAAAGAAGCTTATAATCCATTGTTCGGTTTTTTATATGGATGGAGTTCATTCACAGTTATTCAAACTGCCACTATTGCCGCTGTAGCCGTTGCTTTCAGCCGCTTTACCGCTTACCTTATTCCTGAAGTTGGAGAAACAAACTTTCTCTTTTCAACCGGTAATTTTCATGTTTCAGCCGCGCAGGTTTTAGCGATTGCCTTAATAGTTTTTCTTACCTATACAAATACAAAAGGAATAAAAGGAGGCAAAATTATTCAAACCACATTCACGACTGTAAAACTTTTATCGCTCTTTGGATTAATTGTTCTTGGATTTCTTTTGGTAAAACATAGTTTCTGGAATGAAAACTGGCAAACCGGTTTTCATGCTGTTCAACTTGAAAAATCAGCAGGTGCTTTTGTGAAACACGGTAATTGGTTTCCCATTAGCGGAACGATTTTAATTGGGGCGATTGCGGCAGCAATGGTTGGTTCTCTTTTCAGCAGCGATGCATGGAATAATGTTACGTTTATTGCTGCAGAAATAAAAAATCCTAAACGAAATATCGGCCTGAGTCTTTTTTTAGGAACGTTTACGGTTTGTATTATTTATGTTGTTACTAACCTGATGTATTTAAATGTTCTGCCTTTAGATCAAATTGCTTTTCCTGGTGGCGATAGAGTAGCTGTTGCTGCGTCAAACGCGATTTTTGGAAATGCAGGAGCTATTATTATTGCTGTCATGATCATGATCTCAACTTTCGGTTGTAATAATGGATTGATATTGGCTGGCGCAAGAGTTTATTACACAATGGCAAATGATGGACTATTTTTTAAAAAAGCCGGAACACTTAATCAGAAAGCAGTTCCCGAATGGGCACTTTGGGCGCAGGCTACGGTTGCTTCAATATTATGTCTGAGCGGCGGATACAATGACCTGTTGGACATGATCGCATTTGTTGTGGTAATTTTTTATGTGCTTACTATTATTGGGATTTTTGTTCTTCGTAAAACGCGCCCTGATACTGAGCGGCCTTACAAAGCCTTTGGTTACCCGGTTCTGCCTGCATTGTATATTATAATGGGATCAGTGTTTTGTGTTTTTCTTATCATTTTTAAACCTCTTTATACTTTGTGGGGATTAGGCATTGTTTTAGCAGGAATTCCTGTTTACTACATTACCATACATAATCGGAAAAAATAAAATTAGATTGAATGGCTGTTGATTTTGAACAATTGTTTGCAGGATTTTCAAAAATGAAAGTTGCTGTTATTGGAGATCTGATGTTAGATACTTACTGGTGGGGAAATGTTGAGAGAATTTCTCCGGAAGCTCCTGTGCCTGTTGTCGCTGTTAGCAAAAGAGAAAAGAGAATTGGCGGAGCGGGAAATGTGGCATTAAATGTACAAGCGCTTGGCGCTTCTGTTGCAGTACTTTCAATTTTGGGTGATGATGAAGATGGTGTACAACTAAAACAATTATTGCAGGAAAATAACATTGATACTAGATATATACTTGAAAGTAAAAAAAGAATTACTACTAATAAGATACGGATTATCAGCCGCAACCAGCATATGATGCGGCTTGACGCGGAAGTTGTCCACGATCTGGAAGATACTGATGAGGAAAAATTGCAAAACCAGGTCGAAAAATATATAATAACAGAAAAGCCGGATATCGTAATTCTTGAAGATTATAATAAAGGAATTCTTACAAAAAATATTATTGAACATACCATTTCTTTTTGTAATAAAAATAATGTGACAATCGCAGTTGATCCAAAAAGAAAAAATTTCTTTTGTTATCAGAATGCAACGTTGTTCAAACCTAATCTCGCAGAGGTTTTTACCGCTTTGAATTTATTACCTGAAAGTGTTTCTGAAGAATTGCTTTCTGAAATTCATTCGCAGTTAAATGAAAAATTAAAGCATGCAATTTCACTGATCACACTTTCTGAAAAAGGGGTTTTTTACAAAGAAAAAAACCTTCAAAATATTATCCCCTCCCATCGCAGAAATATTGCAGATGTAAGCGGTGCCGGAGATACAGTTATTGCTGTGGCTTCTTTGGTTTATGCTGCTACCAAAAACATTGATCTTGCTGCAAAGATTTCAAATCTTGCCGGTGGTATTGTTTGTGAAGAAGTAGGAACTGTTGCTATTCAGAAAGAAAAACTTTTCGAAGAATGTGTGAAATTAATTAAACACTAAAATTAATATTTTTCGATTAGCAAAATAAAAATCGTTGATTTTTGTAGCTTCACTGCAAACAAATAAGTGCCTTTCTCAAAAGGTAAATCACTTATGCTTATTAAAGTTTTAATTTTACTGAAATATACTGATTAATTTTTATTAAGGTATGAAGAAAATCGCATTAATTGTTGCTGCAGGGAATGGTTCAAGAATGAATAGTGATATTCCAAAACAATTTTTACTACTAAAAAATAAACCTGTTTTATATTACAGTATTAAAGCTTTTTTAGATGCTTATGATGATGTCGAAATTATTTTAGTCTTACCCCAAGAGCATATAGCAAAAGGGCAGGAAATAATTGATGGCTATTTTGATTCCTCAAAGTTTAAAATTACTCAAGGGGGAAGAACGCGTTTTCATTCTGTTCAAAAAGGCCTTTCATTAATTAATGATGAAGCAATCATTTTTGTGCATGATGGTGTAAGATGTTTTGTTACCAAGGATCTTATTACAAGATGTTATGATTCTGCTGTTGAATTTGGAACCGCGGTTCCTGTAATTGATTCGGCTGACAGTATGAGGTTGGTCACTAAAAATGGGAATAAAATTGTTGACAGAAACAAAGTGAAGTTGGTTCAAACACCACAAACTTTTCATAGCAAAATTCTTTTACCCGCTTTTGAAATTGATTATAAAGACCAGTTTACTGACGAAGCATCTGTTGTTGAAGCTTTTGGTTTAAAGATCAATTTAGTAGAAGGAGAAAAAAATAATATTAAGATCACTACGCCGCACGATCTGGAACTCGCCAAGATTTTATTGCTTGAATAATTTTCCAATTGGAGAAAGTTTATTCATTTTTATTCCAGGGTATTTTTCTAAAACCGAACCAAAACTTTTATAAAAAAAAGCGAGACTTGGAATATTACTTCCTTCAAAATCAAGAGTCAGATTTTTTCCGGCATGTTCTTTTATAAATGTATCTATCATTAAATGTGAAGCGCCGGATGTTTTCCCATCAGGATGATTTCCTACTAAAATATAATAAGCCCTTTTGTGAGAAAAAAAATAAGCACATGAGGCCACCAGATTTCGTTGTGGAGAATAAACACCATAAGTAATTGCAAGATTTTTTTCTTTCAAAAATTCAAAAAGTTCAGCAAAATGCACAAACGATTTATCTTCAATTTTTGAAAAATCTTTCGCTTGTTCTTTTGCAAGATGAATAACATCGGCAATGGGAATATTCTTTTTTACAATATTGCCAAATTGTATCGCCCGTTTGATATTTCTCACATGGCTGCTTGCGTAATTGCTTTTCAAACTTTCATAATTTTCTGCAAGCGGAAGAATATAATTGCTTCTTTCATACATCGGAAATTCCGGAATTGCAAACAGATTATTGCGGTTAAGATAAAAATCCCAATACTTGAATTTTCCAGGAATATTTTCTAAAAAGGACTTCACTGTTTGAGCAGAAATGTTGTTTCCAAAAACACCAAGAGAAGCAGTATAAAAAGGCTGGTGCAAATAATAAATGGTGAACTTTTTTTTCCAGGTTAGTGGCATTACTATTTCATAATCATTCATAACAAGTGCGTCCCAATTTTCACTCATTGCATCAAGGTAAAATGAATACGCGTAAATGAGTCCATTGGCAGCATTATCAATGCAACTGTCCCATTTTGTTTTATCAATATTTGCCTGTGGCAGATAGGAGAGTTTCAAAAAGAAAAATGTTTATTTTTCAAAAGAAGAAATTTAAAGGTCGGGTAAATTTATAAATTTATCCAGACGAAAATTCTGTATGTCAATACTGAAAGAGATTGTTTTCAAAAATCTTTTTTCGGGGATGGTTGACTTATAATAATCACGATAAATTTTACTGTAAATGACTGGTATATAAATATTGACAAGATTTTTATATAATGAAACCTGAACGCCTGCGTCATACAAAAATTTGCCTGTTGCGGAATTTTTTTGCCATGCTTCCGCATAAGTTCCGATATCTAAAAAAAGTTTTACAGGGCTTTGATTTGTAAAAGCACTAACCGGATTTATATCTTTTGGTAAATCAGAAGTTAGATTTAAAGAGGTAAGCCAGTTATCTGTTTTACCAATCTTGCTGGAAAGCAGATCTGACCTTACTTTGAAGCCTCCATCGCGTATCATTATTTGCTGGGAAACACCACCCTCGAATTCATTTCTACCGATAAAATAATTGCTGTAAGTATAATCTTCATAACCGTTTGGCCCGGTCATATTTAAATGATACCTGTCGGTTTCAAATTGCTTGTAAATTGTATTTGCACCAAGGTATATAAATTTCCCCGCGAAAAACCTTGCATTGATTCCTCCGCCTTTTGGGTAATTGAAAAAGTATTTTCCTTCAAATGAAAATCTTAAGAAATTGTTTGTTTGCTGAGCAATAATTTCAGAAGAAAAAGGATAGAGCGCGCGTTCGTTTTCTAAAGTAAAACTCAGTTGATTAAGATATCGATTTGTTTTTGGATAGCTGATAATATCCTGCTGCAAAATCGTATCTCTTTCGAAAGATAACTGAGTTTCCCGAATAAAATAAGTTTTCCATTGAAGCCATTTTTTTACAGAACTCGTTGCATTTTTATTTCTGAAGATAAGTTTCACCGAAGGAACAATTTTAGAAAAGCCAAGATAATTTTTTGCTCCCGTTGAATCAGTGAATTCATCCATTGAAAACTTTTCAGCGCTTACAGAAATTTCAGTTTTTCTAACCGCGCCATAACTCATAATATTGTAACCAACTCTTCCAATTCCATTTATAGTTTTGCTACCAGTTGCATATAGTGGAGCAACAAAAAAATGAAATTTTGGTTCAGGCAAAGTATAATTATGAACCAATCCTCCAAGCATTATTTTATCATAATAATTATAGCCGGCAGCAGGTGAAAGAAAAAGATAATTGTATTTGTCAGTATTCCTGAAATTGAAGAACGATGCCACTTTGAATTTCTTCTTTTTCTGCGGTTCAAGTCTTCCTTTCGTTGATAACAACGAAAATATGCTGTCAACGTTTTTTCCGCTAATTTCTTCCACTACTTTTTTAAAATCACGGGGATACGGATGTTTAAATTTCCAGTGGTTATAATATTCATGGAGGCAACTGTCGAAGACATTTTTTCCAACAAAATTTTCCAGCTTCTTCATCCATAAACCGGTTTTGTAATAGGCAATTACATCATAATTGGTTTCAGAAAAATCTTGTGACGGTGTTTGAATCGGTTGATCTTTTTTTTCTGCAATTTGGCTTCTGTAAACCAAATCTTCATCATTGGATGGAAATCTTTTTTCCAAAAGATCTTCTTTTTTTACTCCAGCCTTTTCCGGGTATTTTAATTTTTTATATCGGTTATCGAAATAAGTATTCATTCCTTCATCCATCCATGGATACTCTCTTTCGTTAGTTGCCAAAACGCCGTAGAGCCAGTTATGTCCTACTTCGTGTTCAATCGTCATATCCAACGATTGTTCATTTTCCATCGGTGAAATGCTTGTAATCGTTGGATATTCCATCCCCCCGGCAAAGCCGAGTTTGGCTTCCACAACTGAAACTGTATTGTAGGGATATTCGCCCAACCATTTGCTTCTTGTGCGAACCGCATCTTTAATAAATTGAATGGTATTTTTCCAGATAGCCAAATCAGAAGGTAGAAAAAATGCCCAGGTATGAATAATTCTTCCTGAAGGAAGTTGCAAAGTGTCATGTCTTACTAAAAAATTCTTATTGGCGAACCAGGCAAAATCGTGAACATTTTTTTGATCGAAAGCAAGTGTTTTTGTTTTTTCTAAAACAGGTTTTTCGTTTTCTGTTTTGATAATTTTTTTAGGATGATGAATTGTTGGTTTATAAACTTTTTTTGTCTTTTTCGTTCTGTTAATAACGGGGTTTTTAATTGAAATTACCCGATGTTCAGAAGGACCTGAATTAGCTTTTTGTTCGAGCCATTTTTTTTCATTTTCGTTTTCTAATTGCCCCGTTGCTGCCACAACATAACTCTCAGGAACTGTTATTTGAACATGATAATTTCCAAATTCACTGTAAAATTCCCCCTGGTCAAGGTAAGACATCGGATGCCAGCCTTTGTTATCATAAACGGCGGGTTTAGGATACCATTGGGTAAGCTGGTAAGTATGATTTACATAGCCGCCCCGGGAAAAATTGAACGGTATTTTTTCATGAAAAGCCGTTGCGATTTTTATGGTTTCGCCGGGTAGGAGAGGAGAAGGTAAAATAAGTTTTTCAACATCTATATATAAGGAATCATCTTCAAGCTCGGCAGTTTTATCATTTACTTTAAAATCAAGGCGATTAATATAACCACGCTTAGCTTCATCACTAAAATAAAAATTAGTTCTGTTTAATTGCAACAATTGTTCACTAAAAGCTGTGCGATCGTTTTTATAAGCATTTGGCCAAAGATGAAACCAAATATACCGGAGTGTATCCGGAGAGTTATTTGTGTATTGAATTATCTCGGAGCCATTCAATGTATTTTCACTGTCATTTAATTTTACATCAATTGTATAATCTACCTGCTGTTGAAAATATTTTGATTGTGCAAAGCAGAGGTAACTAAGGAAACAAAAGAAAAGTAAGAGAAATATTTTTTTCAAAGAGATTATTTAATCAAATATAAAAAATAAAAAGTGTGAAAATCATTACCAACTGAGTGAATAACGGCTATAAATTTTAAATTATTTTTTAGTACATGCCGATTTATTAAATTTTTATAAAAAAAGTAAAAGAAAATTTTTTCCTGAAAAGAATGTTATTTGAAATAAAAGTTTATCTTTATACTTCGTTAATGGGATTAGTGTTTTTCTTTTGGCTGATGTTTCTCTTCAAAGATTTCTTCAGTTCATTGTAGCTACTGATTCATTAATAGTTATTTTAATTTATTAAACAAAAGTTTTTACAATGAACATTTATGTAGGTAATCTCAGTTGGTCAATGACTGATGACGATTTAAGCAACTTATTCAGTCAATACGGGACTGTTTCAAGTGCAAAGATTCTTAAAGAAAAAAATACCGGTCGCAGCAAAGGATTCGGTTTTGTTGAAATGGAAGACGAAGATGCAGCCAAAACTGCAATCGCTACTTTAAACGAAAGTGAAGTTCAGGGCCGCAAATTAATTGTTAACGAATCACAACCACGCCCTGAAGGCAGCGGCTACAAGAAAAGTGGCGGCGGCGGATACGGCGGCGGCAGAAGTGGCGGCGGAGGATATGGCGGCGGCAGAAGCAGCGGCGGTGGATACGGCGGCGGCAGAAGCAGCGGTGGTGGCAGAGGCGGTTACAACAAAGATTATTAATTTTTTTTGATAGCAGATTTTTCAAATCCTTTTCATTTCTTTGAAAGGGATTTTTTGTTTGTAGAGTAAACAAACAAATTCCTGTAAATTTTATTTTTTATTAATAAAATAAGGATGACCGCAAGGCCATCCTTATTGATAAGAAAATTATTAAATGGATTTATTTTTTCATTGCTTCTGCCATCGTTTTGCCAATGTCGGCAGGACTTGCTACCACATGAACTCCGCATTCTGAAAGTATTTTAATTTTAGCTGCGGCCGTGTCTTCTGCTCCACCCACAATTGCTCCCGCGTGTCCCATTCTTCTTCCGGCTGGTGCTGTTTGGCCGGCAATAAAACCAACCACAGGTTTGCGATTATTTTCTTTTATCCAGTTTGCGGCATCAGCTTCCATACTTCCACCAATTTCACCAATCATTACAATTCCTTCAGTTTCAGGATCATTCATAAAAAGCTCAACTGCTTCTTTTGTGGTAGTTCCAATAATTGGATCTCCACCAATTCCAATCGCAGTTGAAATACCTAATCCGGCTTTTGCTACCTGGTCGGCTGCTTCATATGTAAGTGTTCCTGATTTTGAAACAATTCCGATCTTTCCTTTTTTGAAAATAAAGCCGGGCATAATTCCTACTTTACATTCATCTGCAGTAATAACTCCAGGGCAATTTGGCCCAATTAATCTTGATTTAGAATCCAGTAGATAGTTTTTCACTTTAACCATATCCTGAACAGGAATTCCTTCTGTTATACAAACGATAAGTGCGATTCCTGCATCAGACGCTTCCATGATCGCGTCAGCAGCAAAAGCGGGGGGAACAAAAATAATGCTTACATCAGCTCCTGTTTCTTTTATTGCTTCTTCAACGGTATTAAAAACCGGCCGGTCAAGATGTGTCGTTCCGCCTTTATTTGGAGTAACTCCACCTACTACATTTGTTCCATATTCTATCATTTGGGTAGCATGAAAAGTGCCTTCAGTTCCCGTAAAGCCCTGTACTAATACTTTTGAATTTTTATTAACTAATACTGACATGAAATAAGAGTTTAAAGTTGCGCAAATATATGAAGTATGTTTGAGGTTTAAGATTTGCAAGTGTATCTGCAGTATGTTCTTATATAGCGCTGTTTGTGTTTTTTACCTTGATTATAATCTTGTAAAATAGTTTAGTTGTTTAAAAATCGGGTATTGTAGTACAGCTTCGCAGATTAGATCGGAGCTTCTTTGTTTTTTCCCTCAGGCGGAAGTTTTTCTGGTGCTTTTGTCATCAATACTTTCCAGCTTTTTGCTACAGTAAGAAGACTCTGTTCTTCAAAGAATTTTTGCAAGGCTGTTTAAGTTTGCGTATTATTTTCCCATAGTTTTTGGATACGTTTTCTTAAAAGTGTGAAAGTTAACTTTAATGCTTGTGAACATAAGCTTTCAAAAATCCTTTGTTTTGGCTAAGGATATAAATACGCTCTCCCTTATTGTTTTTGACACTTACTATTGATCTTCCATCTCCGGGAAGGTATATTCCACTTTGCTTAATAGATAACGGTTTAAAATGACCTTTACCATCTCCTTGGAAAACCAATCCATTGAATGCATCCAGCCTTCCATTAGTAACCTCAGCTCCATAATCATTTCCGGATAACAGAATATCTGTTTTCCCATCATTATTGAAATCATCTGCAATTATTCCAAAAACAGGAGCTATCTGAGCTAAAGGAGGTAATGGTTTCATTTCAAATTTTCCATCTCCGAGATTATGAATATAGCTGGAAGTAAAATAATTCGCTCTAGATTTTATGGCATTATCAATTTGATTTTTATCAAAAAGCTGATTAATAGTAGCCTCAGCAAAACTTTTATAGGTAGGAAATTCCTTTTTGATTATTGGTAACACAGCTACTATGTCATACCGGCTTTCAATCGGGTATTCCTTATATACACCATTTTTATCTTTTAAAAATTTTGTCGTGATACTTTCAAATGTTCCATTATTATCAAAATCATTATAATAGTTATGAATGGGGAATTTTTTGTTCCCGGTAAAAAAAGAATTTTCTCCAAGATTTCCCGCTAAAAAGTCGATTTTGCCATCCTTGTCTATATCAATTGCTTTAAGACTGTTCCACCATCCGAAATTATCTCCAATACCAGACTTGTTAGTTTCATTAACAAAAGTCCCATGCATATTTTTTAAAAAAGTTATTGGCATCCACTCACCTAAAATTACCAAATCAGGCCAACCGTCATTGTCATAGTCTACAGAACTTGCATCTGTTATAAGTCCGATATTCTGTAAAGAAGGAGCCACCTGTGACGTAACGTCTGAAAACTTAACAACACCATTTTTAGTGTCATTCCTCAATATTATACCAGACACCGGTTTCGGATAATTCCATGGATCTACTCTTTCTCCGATAAATAGGTCAAGATCTCCATCCTTGTCAAAATCAATGGCACGCACACAGGATTTACTATTATGGTTTTCAGGTAGTGCGGAGCTATCAAGAGAAAAATTACCAGTTCCATCGTTGATATAAAGTCTATCCTCGTAGGAAGTAGATCCTGGTTTTTGTTCGTAACCTCCGCTAGTTATATACAAATCAAGATCATGATCACCGTCAGCGTCAAATAGAAGTATGCCTGCATCATCTGCAAGTTTTAAGGAGGCATCAACGCTATCAAGCAGAGTTCTTTTTTCAAATTTCCCGTTTCGTTTTTGCAGGAAAATTACAGCACTATTGCCAGAGGAGCCTCCAACTATAAAGTCTTCAAGCCCATCGTTGTTGATATCACCCACTGCCATTGCCGGGCCATATTGTGATAATTTGTGGGGTAGCAAAAGTTGATGGCTAAAATCGTTAAAATCTTTTTGCGGGTCATGGTAGTTTAGTTGAACTGAATCAGTTATTTCTTTAAACCATGCAGCCGTGTCCACTGGAAATTTTTTCCAGGAATAATTCTCTTTTGCTTCAGATTGTTTAATATTTATTTGTTGATCCACTTTGATATCAATGAGCTTTTGCATTTTATTATCAGGCCATATCACGATTAAAGAATCAATCTTATTAGTATTCCCTAATCCAAAGTAAGTGATGTTAGGGACTGAAGACAGATATCCTCTTACCGGGTTGGTTTCGTAAACCTGTTGTTTATTGTTGTAATAAATTTTTACCCAGGAACCGAAGGCATCTTTATTGGGAGAATCACCCTGTAATGCAACTTTTAAATAATGATGAGGGATATCTTTTTTCTCATTCAGTTTATTTTCATATATCCCTGCCGCATCGTCCATGTTATTTATTACAATATCAAGATCTCCATCATTATCAAGATCAACTGCCACAGCTCCATTTGAAAATGAAGGCTGATCAAGGCCCCAATCTTTTGTAACATTTGTAAACGTAATACCTCCATTATTCCGGAATGCATAGTTTGCAATTTTCACAACCGGACCTTTTGATAATAATTCCTCTTTTGAATCTGTTCCATAAGATGAAGTTACATACACTGTGAAATCATGATCTCTAATATCTTTTGGGAAGCCATTTGTTACAAGGATATCTCTGAACCCATCATTATCAAAGTCCGCTACTAATGGTGCCCAACTCCAATCTGTTTCAGCAATACCAGCATAGAACCCAATGTCAGAAAAAACGGGATGTTCCAGGGAATCTTTTTTCCCTAAACTATTGCCCATATTCAGCTGCAACATATTTCGTATATATTGATATTGATAATTGTAGTGTTCATTTAATAAGTTAGTTTGATAACTGCCGGCAGTCATGGTTGTTTTCTTTCTGTAATTATCTTCTGAATTCATATCCAGTTCTACCACATCGCTCAATCCATCATTGTTTATATCAACTACATCACATCCCATGGAATTAAAGGCGGTATGTTTAAAATAATCTTTGCTTTCATTGGTAAATGTGCCATTCCCATTATTAATGTATAATATATTTTGTGACAAATAATCATTGGTAACAAATATATCTTTCCATCCATCGAGGTTTACATCACAAACCGTTACACCATGCGCGTATCCCTCTTGTAGAATACCTGCCTCTCTTGAAACATTAGTAAAATAAGGATGACCTTTTGCAGAATCCCAATCATTTCTATATAACCGGTCTGTATTCGGGTGCTCGCCGTTTGTAAAAACATCTCTGAATACATTGGGAATATCTCCCTTGGAAAAAACATTGACTGCCAGGTAAACATCCAGATCGCCATCATTGTCATAATCAAAAAAAGCAGCCTGGGTTGTATATGAATTGTCGTTTAATCCATATTCTTTGGCCATGTCCTTAAAAACAGGTATTCCGTTTTTGTTCAATCCCTGGTTGATGTATAAAATGTTTTCCCTTTTAGCCGGATCCGATGAAAAACTTTCAGAAATATAAATATCGGGCCAGCCATCGTTATTAATATCTACTACGGAAATCGCTTTTGCCCATTTCCCTTCACCCCTAACTCCTGCAGCATCAGTAATATCAGTAAATCGGATCCCCCCTTTGTTTAAATACATCCTGTCAGAGACCATATTTCCCGCAAAATAAATGTCAGGCAAACCATCTCTGTTAAAATCACCAATACCAACTCCAGCTCCATTGTAAATATCTTGCCTGTCAATAATATTCATTGAATCGTTCTCAGTAATTCTGTTATTGAAATTAATACCTGTTTGAGAAGAACTGAGTTGCTGAAACATTGCTTGTTTGTGTTTCCCACAAGAGATAAAAGTAATTATGGTAATTATATATAAAAACCCTGTTAGTAATCTCTTACAATTCATATTTGCTGTTTTATTAATAAACACATTTCATTTCCGGAATCTTCAAACAATTCGCCTACTTGCCTCAATCCTTTGTATTACAACAGTATATCAAGGTACTAATGGTTTTTATCATTTACATATCCCTATAATAAAGGCTTGTCTAAATAAATATGTATTCTTAAATGATAAAATTTAATGCACAATGATCAAGAAGTAGGTGAGGTTGTATGCTCCCTTCCATATAGTTCCGGTATTTTTCTAAAGTGAAGATATTAAAATATCTTCAACAATTTTTTATTTTTGCTACGTAAACAAAACTTGTTTGTTCCGTAATGCTGAGGCGATTTACCTAATTCAAATCCTTTATCAGCAGACGTTTTTTTTAAGCTCCATACGCCTTAATAAGTTTCATAGTAACTTCCTTTTTGTCCGGAAATACATAAAGCCACTCGGGCCAAATCTGCATGCAGCAATATCAAATCAAAAACTTCGGGGTTTTCGATCTATGAAACCACTTAGGCGGTAAATTCCATTCCGTCAAGATTTGCGAATTCATTAACTTGCGGCTATGCAGCAATATCTTGAACTTTTACAAAAAATAATTGATACCGGTGTTGATAAAAATGACCGGACAGGAACCGGTACACGCAGTTTGTTTGGTTACCAGATGCGCTTTGATTTGCAGAACGGTTTCCCACTTGTAACTACAAAAAAACTTCACTTAAAAAGTATTATTTATGAATTATTGTGGTTTTTAAAAGGTGATACGAATGTAAAATTTTTGCAGGAGCACGGAGTCAGAATCTGGGATGAATGGGCAGATGAAAGCGGAAATTTGGGGCCGGTTTATGGAAAACAATGGCGAAGTTGGCCGGGGCCCAACGGAGAAACTGTTGACCAGATTTCTGAACTGATACATCAATTAAAAACGAATCCTGACAGTCGCAGGTTAATAGTTAGTGCCTGGAATGTTGCTGATCTTCCTGAAATGAAATTAATGCCTTGCCATTGTTTGTTTCAATTTTATACTTCTCCATCAGAAAGTAACGGCAAAAGAAAACTTTCTTGCCAATTGTATCAAAGAAGTGCTGATGTTTTTCTTGGCGTGCCTTTCAACATTGCTTCTTATGCGTTACTTACAATGATGATCGCACAAGTTTGTGATATGGAACCGGGAGAATTTATTCATTCTTTTGGTGATGTTCATTTGTATAAGAATCACTTTGAACAGGCAGAACTTCAACTTGCCCGAAGGCCGTTTCCTCCTCCACAAATGAAATTAAACCCGGAAGTGAAGAATATTTTTGAATTTGAATATGAAGATTTTGAATTAGTGAATTATGAATCACATCCATCTATTAAAGCGCCGGTGGCAGTGTAAAAATCAATGTTATTAGAAGTAATTCGTGAACAAAAATTTTAATCGATGCTTTCACATATCGTTGCGGCTTCAGAGAATAATATTATTGGAATAAAAAATGGTTTGCCGTGGCATTTGCCCAATGATTTTAAATATTTTAAAAATAAAACCTGGGGTTTGCCGGTCATAATGGGAAGCAATACGTTTGAATCAATGAAAAAAGATTTGCCGGGAAGAATAAATATTGTTGTTACGCGAAAAACAGATTGGCATCCGCGGAATGTATTTATCTCACACACAATCAATGATGCAATTGAACAAGCGACGCAAAGCGACGCAAAGGAAATTTTTATTATTGGCGGTGGAAAGATTTTTAAAGAGACGATAAATTTAGTTGACAGGATTTATCTGACGCGTGTTCATGTTAACGTTGAAGGCGACACTGCCTACCCTGAAATTGATAAAACAAAGTGGAAACTCATAAGCGAAGAATTACATCCTGCGGATGAAAAAAATAACTATCCTTACACTTTTGAGGTTTGGGAAAGAACTGAAAATTTATAAATCCAAAAATGTATTCCTCATTCCAACTCGCGAAAAAATACTTTCATTACTATTTTCATTCAAATAACGGCAAAGGTCACGGCGTTCATTCTCCTTTCGTTTTCGACTTTATCATTCATGTTTTAAATGATAGAAAAAAATACGCTTGTTATGAGAAAATAGAAGCTTTTAGAAAATCACTTTTGAAAAATGATACAGAAATTGAAGTCGAAGATTTCGGCGCGGGGTCTGCTGTTATTCCTTTCAAAAACAGGAAGGTAAAAGACATTGCCCGTACTTCTTTAAAGAAAAAAAAATATAGCCAACTGCTTTTCCGGATTGCAAAGTATTATCACTTGACAAATATTGTAGAATTAGGAACTTCTTTTGGAATAACTACTTCTTATTTTGCTTCCTCAAATAATGACGCAAGAGTGATTACACTGGAAGGATCAAAAAACATTGCCAAAATTGCGAAGCAAAGTTTTGAAAAAGCTAAAATAGAAAATGTTCAATTGTTACAAGGCGCGTTTGATGAAAAAATTCCTTCCATTCTTGATGAATTCCAAAATATTGACCTGCTTTTTATTGATGGAAATCATCGAAAAAAACCAACATTACAATATTTTGGTTTTTTTTTGAAAAAAGCTACCGCAAAATCTATTTTTATTTTTGATGATATACATTGGAGCGCTGAAATGGAAGAAGCGTGGGAGGAAATAAAACAGCATCCTTCCGTTACCTTAACCATCGATCTTTTTTTTATAGGATTGGTTTTTTTTAATAGAGATTTTAAAGTAAAACAAGATTTTCCTATAAGGTTTTGATTTTTATAATACCTTAGAAGCATATTTGCAAATTATGACGATTGGTGTTTTAAAAGAACCGTTACCCGAAACAAGAGTCTCACTTTTACCAGAGCATGTTGGAATTTTAAAAAAGTTAAACGTTGATGTATTCATTGAAAATAATGCTGGCGAAAAGGCATTTGCTTCAAATGAAAAGTATGCAGAAGCCGGAGCTGTAATTGATTCAAGAGAAAAAATAATTGAAAAATCTGAGATTGTTTTAACGATACATCTTCCTTCTTCTTCTGAAGTTGATTTACTTAAATCTAAAGTACTATTAGGTATTTTTCAGCCGCTTTATAATGTAGATTTTATAAAGAAATTGAACGAAAGTAATGTCACTGTTTTCAGCATTGACATGATACCGCGAAGCACGCGGGCACAAAGTATGGACGTATTGAGCAGCCAGGCAAACATTGCGGGTTACAAAGCAGTTTTGTTAGCCGCCAATTTATTTCCAAGATATTTTCCAATGTTTATGACGGCAGCGGGAAGTATTCCTCCTGCAAAAGTTTTGATACTGGGAGCGGGCGTTGCAGGTTTGCAGGCAGTTGCAACAGCAAGAAGGCTGGGGGCAGTTGTAGAAGTTTTTGATACAAGACCAGCAGTGAAAGAAGAAGTGATGAGTCTCGGAGCAAAATTTGTAGAAGTGGAAGGTGCGGCGGATGCAAGCAAAGCCGGCGGTTATGCAGTAGAACAAACTCCGGAATTTTTGCAAAAACAAAAAGAGAGAATAGCGGCAAGTGTAGAAAAATCGGATATCATAATTACTACTGCTCAAATTTTTGGTAAGAAAGCGCCGATTTTGCTCACTGAACCGATGATCGCTAAAATGAAAAACGGATCAGTTATTATTGATCTTGCCGCAGCCACTGGCGGAAATACAGAAGTTACAAAAAATAATGAAACAATAAATTATAAGGGTATTACCATTGTCGGAAATTCAAATCTTCCTTCAACGATGCCTTATGATGCCAGCAAGATGTACGGGAAAAATATTTGTAACTTTTTGCAGCTAATAATTGATAAGGAAGGGAAACTGAATTTGAATCTCGATGATGAATTGGTAAAAGGGACTTTGGTTAGTTAATGTGCGAATGTGAAGATTTAAAAATGATTCGAAATTTAGAAAAATAAAAATTTAGAAAAATTGTTTGTTTACTATCGGTGATGAATAAACGAAAATCAGTTGTAATAATTAAATATTAAAGTAATTAAATAATTTAATAAATGCAGGAAATAATTCATTTTATCCAACAAAATATCCAGATGGTTTATATCGTCATCCTGATGATATTTTTGGGAGTAGAAATAATCGGAAGAGTGCCAAGCGTGCTTCACACACCCTTAATGAGTGGCGCAAATGCAATTCATGGTGTGGTAATTATCGGAGCAATAATAGTAATGGGAAAAGCAGAAAACGGAAATTATGTGGCACTTGTTCTTGGTTTTCTTGCTGTGGTTTTGGGAACATTAAATGTGGTGGGAGGTTTTGTGGTAACAGACCGGATGTTGGAAATGTTTAAAAAGAAAAAATGATGAATAAAACCAGTGAATAAACAAATAAAGGAAATTCCTTTTTTAGAAAAGATTAAAGTCAAATAAACCAATTAACGAATTACCTAATTAACCAAATAAATGGGTCCCAGTATTTTATCAGTTTGTTATATCGTCGCTTCAGTTACCTTCATTCTTGGATTGAAGATGTTGTCCAATCCGGCAACTGCAAGGAAAGGAAACTTAATTGCTGCGGCAGGAATGATCATTGCCATTTTGGGAACTATTTTTTTATATGAAGACGGCGGTAAAAAATTAGGCAATTATCCATGGATATTTTCAGCAATAATTATAGGTTCCATAATCGGGACGATGGTAGCGAAAAAAGTGAAGATGACGGCGATGCCGGAACTGGTAAGCTTTTTTAACGGAATGGGCGGTGCTTGTGCGGCTTTGATTTCGATTGTTGAGTTCGATTATTTGTATAGGGAGCATCGCGCAGTAAGTGCTTCTTTTTCTGATGTTATAACTGCAGGGCATTATTTAGCAATTATTGCAGGAACTATAATCGGCAGTGTTTCATTTGCCGGAAGTATAATTGCCTGGGGCAAATTGAGCGGAAAGTTTAAAGATTATTCATTTAAAGGTCAGCACCTGGTTAATAATTTATTGCTGATCCTCATCTTCGTTTTAGCAGTCTACACTTATTTTTCTAACACTCAGTTTGTAAACATTCCTTTCTTTATTACAGTAGCACTTGCACTCTTATATGGTGTTTTTTTTGTTTTACCCATCGGTGGTGCAGACATGCCTGTTGTCATTTCCTTGCTCAATTCATTTACCGGTGTTGCAGCGGCTTGTGGAGGATTTTTATATAATAATAAAGCAATGCTTACCGGTGGAATTTTAGTGGGCGCTGCTGGTACATTACTTACCATTTTAATGTGCCGCGCTATGAATCGTAGCCTTATCAATGTACTCATCGGATCGTTTGGTGGTTCAAAAGCAGCAGCAGCAGCAGGGGGTACAACAGAAGGAAATATAAAAGAGATTTCACTTAGCGACGCGGCTATGCTTATGGCTTATGCAAAAAAAGTGATGATCGTTCCGGGTTATGGATTAGCTGTAGCTCAGGCACAACATTCCTGCCATGAACTGGAAAAATCACTTGAAGAAAAAGGCGTTGAAGTAAAATATGCCATTCATCCGGTTGCCGGCCGAATGCCAGGCCACATGAATGTTTTATTGGCAGAAGCAGATGTAAATTATGACAAGTTATTAGAAATGGAAGACGCTAATGAAGAGATGAAAACAACGGATGTTGCATTCATTTTGGGTGCGAATGATGTGGTAAATCCTGCCGCCAAAAACGATCCATCTTCTCCCATTTATGGAATGCCTATCCTCGAGGTAGAATTGGCAAAAAACGTTATTGTAAATAAAAGAAGTATGAAGCCCGGATACGCAGGTATTGAAAATCAACTTTTTTATCAACCAAAAACTTCCATGCTTTTTGGAGATGCCAAAAAAGTATTGCAGGAATTATTAACCGAACTGAAAAACATTTAAGCCGTTTTATTTTCTAAAAAAACGCAAAACAGAAATCCCTTGTAATTGTTCATTTACTGTACTTGTTTCTTTCAATAGTTACTACTTGATTGCTTGCACAGTTTTTGTAATTCATCCCACTGCACAGTTACTTTTAAAAATAAAAATGAATTCGTTTCATTGAATCGTGTATGCCTTACTGTTATACGGTTATTGATATTAATTTTTCTGGTTGACTTCAAACAGATTGGTAAAATTGCACATCTTCTTATCTGATTCACTCTGAGTGTATCAACTGGTTTTATTCAATCGCCTGATATCTTCTTCATTCAAATTAATCTCCACAGATTGCATGAGTTCATTCAATTGTTTTTGATCTGTTGCACTGACAATCGGAGCAGTCACTAAAGGATTTTGAATGAGCCAAGCCAATGAAATAGTAGCAAAAGAACACTGATATTTTTCCGAAAGTTCTTTGAGTAAAGCTAGTATGGCAAAGCCTTTTGGATTCAAATATTTATCCATTCCTTTTCCACGTGGGCTTTTTGAAAAATCTTTTTCTGTCTGGTATTTCCCTGAAAGAAATCCGCTGGCGATAGAATAGTAAGTGATCACGCCAAGGTTATATTTTTTAACTACTTCAGCATATTCAGATTCAAATCCACGATCATACAAGTTGTATTTTGGTTGTAATGTTTTGTAGGCAGGCAGATTTTTTTCTTTACTGATCTGCAAACTTTTTTCAAGCCTTTCTGCTGATAAATTTGAAGCGCCAATAAAACGAACTTTGCCGTCTTTCACGAGTTGGTCATAGGCTGCCAGCGTTTCTTCTATCGGTGTTTCAGGATCGTCTTTATGCGTTTGATAAAGATCGATGTAATCGGTTTGTAATCTTTTTAAACTGGTTTCAACTTCGGATAAAATATATTTTTTAGACAAACCTTTTTTTTCAGGCGACATTTGTGATCCTACTTTTGTCGCGATAATAATTTTGTCACGATTACCACGCGATTTTATCCAGTTGCCTATGAAGCTTTCAGATTCGCCACCTTTGTTGCCTTCAGCCCAATGAGAATAGGAATCAGCCGTATCTATACAATTAAAACCATTTGCAACAAACTGGTCGAGTAGTTGAAACGATTCTTTTTCATCCAACGTCCAGCCAAAAACATTGCCTCCAAATATCAGCGGAGCAACCTCAAGGTCTGTATCTCCTAACTTTCTTTTTTCCATTCAATTCTTTTCCTTTTTAATTCTCAAAAACCTTGCTCAATTTTTTTTGTAAATTCATTTTTTAAAAAATCTGCACCTAAACGAGTATTTGGAGATGAAGTGTTCGTTAAAACATAAAATTCAAAAGTGTTTTCTACTCTATAACTGAATAAAAAAATTTGAATGATAACGGTCAGAGATGTCGTAAAAAAATTTGGAAATACAATAGCGGTTGATGAGGTTTCATTCGAAGTAAATGAAGGCGAAAATGTTGTTTTACTGGGCACAAGCGGCTGCGGCAAAACCACTACGTTGCGGATGATTAATCGCCTTACAGAAATTTCCTCAGGAGAAATAAAAGTTGGCGGAAAAAACATTTGTGAAATTCCCCCCGAAAAATTGAGAAGAAATATCGGTTATGTTTTGCAACACAATGGACTTTTTCCACACTATTCAATTGCGGAAAATATTGCTATTGTTCCACGTCTTTTAAAATGGCCTGAAGAAAAAATTATAAAGCGGATTTCAGAATTACTGGAGCAACTTCATTTACCGCAAAATATTGCATCACTTTATCCGCAACAATTAAGTGGCGGGCAACAACAGAGAGTAGGCCTGGCAAGAGCGCTTGCTGCAGACCCGCCAGTACTTCTGATGGATGAACCTTTCGGCGCCCTCGATGCTATTACCCGAAATAATATCACGAAAGAATTTTCCAGTCTTGAAGTGTTGAAAAATAAAACGATTGTTTTGGTAACCCATGATATACGGGAAGCGTTTGAACTGGGCGATAGAATTTTATTGATGGATAATGGAAAAATTGTTCAGCAGGGAAAATCCATTGAACTTTTATTTCGTCCAAAAAACCAGTTTGTTTCCAACTTTTTTGCTGCTCAAAAAATGCAACTTGAATTACATTCTGTTTATTTGAAAGATATATTTAATCATCTTGAAAATGGTAATTACGAAAATAATGCGCCATTAATTGATGAAAATAAAAGTCTTTGGGAAGCCATTGAATTTTTACAATTTGAAAATATAAACTGCTTGCAGGTGAAAGACGCGGTGTCTGGCGAAATTAAATATTTTGGCTATAACTCTTTATTCTCGGGCCTTGAGGCACTAAAGCAACAAAGTTATGAATAACGCTCCAGGCCTTTTTGATTTTATGCAAAATCAATCCGGTAAAATACTGGACCAGTTGCTTCAGCATATCGGGCTTACATTTATATCGTTGCTGATTGCCATTATTATCGGTGTTCCGTTAGGAATTTTAATATCGCGCCAAAGAAAACTGGCAGCGCCGGTTTTAGGTTTCACTGGAATCTTACAAACAATACCAAGCATCGCTTTATTGGGTTTTATGATCCCGCTTCTGGGTATCGGTGCTGTTCCTGCGATCATCGCTTTGTTTCTTTATGCGCTTCTGCCAATCGTTAGAAATACATTCACCGGAATTACGAATGTTGACGGAAGTGTGGTGGAATCTGCAAAAGGAATGGGCATGACGACTAATCAAATTCTCACGAAAGTAGAACTGCCCCTGTCCATGCCCGTTATACTCGCCGGAATCAGGACAGCAACGGTTATAAATGTTGGTGTAGCCACACTCGCCTCTTATATCGGTGCAGGCGGTTTAGGTGAATTTATTTTTGGTGGAATCGCTTTAAACAATACTAACATGATTTTGGCAGGAGCTATTCCTGCCGCATTACTCGCAATATTTTTTGATTTTATTTTATCGCGCATTCAAAAAATAAATTTGAAAAAAGTAAGGACTGCCTTTTGGTTAATGCCTGTTTGTCTCGTTTTCCTTTCCTCATTCTATCTACTTCCTGATATTTACAGGAGTAAAATGCTCGCGGGTTTTACACCTGAATTTATGGGAAGAAATGATGGTTACCTGGGGTTGAAAAAAGTCTATAAACTGAACATAAGAACAGTAGTAATAAGTGATGCGGTAATGTACAAAGCAGCGCGCAAAAAAAAACTGGACGTTATTGACGGATACAGTACAGATGGCCGTTTGAAAGCTTTCAATCTGCAGGTTTTGAAAGACGACAAACATATTTTTCCGCCATATTATGCAGCGCCGGTGGTAAGAGAAGAAGTGCTGAAGAAGTATCCTCAACTGGAAGAAATATTAAACCAATTGGCAGGACGAATCAATGATTCAATAATGACCGAATTGAACTATCGTGTTGATTATTTGAAACAATCGCCGGAAAAAGTGGCTAAGGATTTTTTAGTGGAACAAAGTTTGTACAAAAATCCTTTGCCCGAAAACGATGAGATAATTAGGATTGGTTCTAAAATTTTTGGTGAGCAGTATATTCTCGCAGCAATGTATTCCATCCTGATAAAAGGAAACACTCATTTGCAGGTAAAAACAGAAACAGGTTTGGGAGGAACTAAAATTGTATTTGACGCACTCAGGAATAACCAGATTGATATGTATCCGGAATATACAGGAACGGGTCTTTTAGTAATTTTGCAAACGCCTGATTCAATTGTTACTCAATTTAATGGAAGCAAAGAAAAAATTTATAATTATGTAAAGCAACAGTTTTACAATAAGTACAATTTAAGATGGCTAAAACCCATTGGCTTTAATAATACGTATGCTTTAATGATGCGTAAAAAAGAAGCGCAGCATTTAAATATCCAAACCATTTCCGACTTAAAAAATTATCTTAGTAAAAATTGAAAATGGACTTAGCAGAAACATACAAAGCCATACGACAACACACAGAAGAAATCTGTAAACCATTGCAGACAGAGGATTACGTTGTGCAGCCGGTTGTGGATGTGAGCCCACCGAAATGGCATATTGGCCATGTAACCTGGTTTTTTGAAACGTTTGTTTTGAAACCCCAGATGAAAGATTATAAAGAATTTGATTTAAACTACAATTATGTTTTCAACAGTTATTATGAAACTGCCGGAGCACGTGTGATCCGCACAGATCGTGGGAATTTAAGCCGTCCAACGGTGGAAGAAATTTACAATTATCGCTGGTACGTTGATAAAGCAATGGAACAATTTCTGCAAAAGCCGGTTGAAAAAGAAATAGAAGAATTGGTTGTTCTGGGATTCAATCACGAACAACAGCACCAGGAATTGTTGATGACAGACATCAAATATATTCTGGGAAATAATCCTCTTTTTCCGGCTTATATAAATGACGCAGATAGTAAACCAACAAAAAGGAAAGATTTTGATTCTGCTGGTGATTTTGCAAAAATGAAAGAAGGCATTTATGAAATGGGATTTGAAGGAGAAGGTTTTTGTTTTGACAACGAATTGAAAAGACATCGTGTTTTTTTGGAAGAGTTCAGCATCTCTAAAAATTTAGTTACCAACAAAGAATATTTAGAATTTATAAATGCCGGAGGTTATACAAATTTCACCTACTGGCATTCTGATGGATGGAACTGGGTAAATCAAAATCGAATTTCTGCGCCAATGTATTGGCATTTAATTGATGGAAAATGGTACAACTACACTTTAACCGGTTTGCAATTATTGGAAATGGAGGAACCAGTTTGTCACATAAGTTTTTATGAAGCCGCGGCTTATGCTTCATGGAAGGTAATGCGTTTGCCTACTGAGTTTGAGTGGGAAGCGGCTTCTGAAAATTTCAATTGGGGAAGACGGTGGGAGTGGACAGAAAGTGCATATTTACCTTATCCGGGTTTTTCAAAAGCGCCTGGCGCTATCGGAGAATACAATGGGAAATTTATGGTTAATCAGAAAGTTTTAAGAGGCGCTTCAGACGTAACTTCTCCGGGGCACAGCCGCAAAACTTATCGTAATTTTTTTCAACCCAATCTACGCTGGCAATACACCGGTATCCGTCTTGCCCAATAAACAAAACATGAATAACTTTTTATCTGATGTGCTGAAAGGCCTGCAATCATCGCCGAAGTATCTTGACTCGAAATATTTTTATGACAAGAAAGGTGACCAACTTTTTCAGAAGATAATGGATAGTGATGAATATTATCTGACGAATGCCGAAATGGAAATTTTTTCTGAACAACAATCACAAATTGCTGATACGGTTTTAGATCACAATGATAAAATAGATGTGATAGAATTCGGGCCAGGCGATGCTACAAAAAGTATTCATTTATTAAAAGTATTAACAGCAAGAAACCAGGTCGGCAATTATGTGCCGATCGATATTTCGCAAAATATCATCAGCCTTTTAGATAAAACTCTGCCTAAGCAAATTCCGGATCTTACTATTCATGGCTTTGCAGGAGAATATTTTCAAATGCTACCGGTTGCTCACAAAGTTTCTTCCAATAAAAAACTCGTTTTATTTTTGGGCGCAAACATTGGCAATTTTAAATTTAATGAAATGCCTGTGTTTTTGCAGAAATTAAGAAACCTTCTTTCTGACGGAGATATGGTTTTGATTGGTTTTGATTTAAAAAAAGATCCCAAAAAAATATTGGCGGCTTATAACGATAAAGCGGGGTTCACAAAGGAATTTAATTTGAATTTATTAAGCAGAATCAACCATGAATTGAACGCCAATTTCCAGGTTGAAAATTTTGAACATTATGCTATGTATGATCCATCAACCGGCTCGTGTAAAAGTTATCTTATTTCAATGAAAAATCAGTTGGTAAGAATTGATAAAACTACAATCAATTTTGAAAAAAATGAACCGGTTTTTATGGAAATCTCACAAAAGTATTCTGTCAATGAAATAGATACAATTGCCCATCAGAGTGGCTTTGAAGTCATGAAGTATTTTTTTGACAGCAATAAATATTTCATAGATGTGATTGTCAAATGCAACGGTGCCCAATAGTATTTATTTATCTTTGCATAACAGCAAACAAACAAATTTTCCTTTTTTTTATTCGAAAAATAACCTCATTAAGCCTTAAGTTTGCATTTTTATTGCCCGATAGTATAACGGTAGTACGACAGATTCTGATTCTGTTTGTCTTGGTTCGAATCCAGGTCGGGTAACCAGTAAGGTGATACTTTAGTGTATCATTTTCTTTATAAAATGACTCCGTAGCTCAGTTGGTAGAGCAGCAGACTCTTAATCTGCGGGTCCAGAGTTCGAGCCTCTGCGGGGTCACAGTTTTTAGCCTCCCTTGGAAAAGTACACGAAAATAAAGTGCAGCGGATATTCGAATATAGGTTTTAACCTGTTTCGTCTTAATAAATATGAATAAACAAAAAGCGTAATAGTGAGACTACTTAACCAAGAAAATCTTTTTAAATAATTCATTTCTAAATTTCCTTATTTAATAGCTGTAAGCGATTTTTTAGGGAGAAGTTTATTATCTGATCAATAAACCAAATTGCCTGAAAATGATTGCAAAAAAACTCTTTACCATTTGTATCTTTCTTTTAAGCGTTTTTATACAAAAAGTATATTCTCAAACAGAAAGCAACTATCTTGTCAATGAGCCTGTGGACATCAGTCCGGACTTCAGGAGTTTTACCAATACTTATTTTTTGGCGGACAGTTTATCATCTTTTGATCCTGCTACTGTATCAGGAATCGTCGAATACCAGCGTAATCGTTATTTTCGGAGGATGGCCTTTAATAATGAACTTGCAGTATTAAAACCTTATCAAAGCATTACTTTTCCTGAAACCGAGTATCCTCAAAACCCGCAGTTGCCATTTAGTATACAGTTTATTTCTCCAAGAGCTTTTCGCATAAGAATGAAAACCGGTATCGTAAATCATGATTACAAAGACACCTTAATGTTTGTAAAGGAGCCTCAAACCGATCAGCATTCATGGAAATACAGCAAAACAAAAGAAGGGTACTTATATACAAGTACTGCTGGTTCTGTGTTGATACAGACCTATCCCTGGCATATCATTATCAAAGACAGTACGGGCAAATTACTTACACAAACAAATAGTGCAAGCGACAATGTAAACACTTACACGCCGGTTGTCCCTTTTTCATTCGTGCGCCGTGCGTCAGATCTTTCAAGAAGCATTGCTGCTTCTTTTTCTCTTTCTCCTGATGAAAAAATAGTCGGTTGCGGCGAAAGTTTTACAAGATTAGACAAACGGGGACAAAAAATTGTTTTATGGACAGACGATGCAAATGGTGTTCAAAATCCCGGGATGTACAAACCAATTCCTTTTTTTATGAGCAGCAGGGGCTATGGGATGTTTATGCATACTTCATCACCCATCACCTGTGATTTTGGCGCATCTTACAATGCAGTAAATACATTAATGATTGGAGATGATCAATTAGACCTGTTTGTATTTCTTGGAACACCGAAACAAATTCTAAATGAGTACACAAATGTTACAGGGAAATCGCCTATGCCTCCGCTCTGGAGTTTTGGTTTTTGGATGAGCCGTATTTCTTATTCTTCTGAAGAACAGGTGAGGGATGTAGCCGAAAAGCTGCGTCAGTACAAAATTCCAGCAGATGTAATTCATTTGGATGTCGGGTGGTTTCAAACCGACTGGCGCGCCGATTATAAATTCTCGCCAGACAGGTTTAAGGATCCGGCTAAGATGATCAGCGATCTCAAAGATGAGGGATTTCATATTTCACTTTGGCAGCTTCCTTATTTTGTTCCTAAAAACCGGTTGTTTCCTGAAATAATTAATAAAGGCCTTTATGTAAAAGATGCAAAAGGCAATGTTCCATACGACGATGCGATACTTGATTTCTCTAATACTGCTGCTGTAAATTGGTACCAGGCTAAGCTTGATACATTATTGCGTATGGGTGTGGGCGCTATTAAAGTCGATTTTGGAGAAGCTGCCCCTGCTACTGGTATTTATGCTTCAGGCAGAACAGGCTTTTATGAACACAACCTGTATCCACTGCGCTACAATAAAGCGGTAGCAGACATTACTCAAAAAGTAACGGGAGATCATATTATCTGGGCACGCTCTGCATGGGCGGGCAGCCAACGGTATCCATTGCATTGGGGAGGTGATGCGGCAGCTACTTCCTCAGCTATGTTAGCGACATTGAGAGGAGGCTTGTCATTTGGCCTTTCCGGATTCTCATTCTGGAGCCATGATATTGGCGGTTTCGTTCAAAGAACACCCGAAGAATTATATGCCCGTTGGGCGGCTTTTGGGTTCCTCAGTTCACATACACGTAGCCATGGCCAGCCACCAAAAGAACCATGGACCTACAGTAAAGCATTTCTTAATAAATTCCGCGATATAGATGATATGCGCTACAGGCTGATGCCTTATATCTATGCGCAGGCAAAGGATTGCAGCGACCGCGGTTTACCAATGGTAAGAGCTTTGTTCGTTGAATATCCTGAAGATGCAGGTTCATGGCTGGTAGAAGATGAATACTTATTTGGCACCGATATGCTGGTTGCGCCATTATTCCATGACAGCCTGTACAATCGGGATGTTTATCTGCCAAAAGGAAAATGGATCGATTATCAAAGCGGAAAAGTATATGAAGGCGGCTGGCATAATATAGCAGCAGGAAGCATCCCGGCTGTTATATTAATAAAAGATGGATCTATAATACCTGTTGCAAAACTGGCGCAATCTACAAAAGACATAGACTGGACTAACCTTGAACTGATTGATTATTCAACACAAAATGGAAAAGCTAACGGTTATGTGTACCTGCCAAAGGATAAAGAACTTCACCAGGTAATAATCAGCGTCAAAAACGGAAAATATTCTATTAAAAATGATCCTTATTCAGGAAAAGTAAAATGGACTATTCATTCTTATAATGACAAAAAATGAAGATTGTAAAAACCGTTAATCTTTTTTATTCTATATACAGTTAGCAACGCACTTGCCGAAGTGTTTGTTGCTTTTATTGAATGTAATTGGAATGTTTTTTGGGAAATTTTTTCTAAAAAACAACAGATGAAAACACTAAAAAGTTACAGGCAGCAAGGAGAAAAACTTGCAGAGAAACAAAGAAAATTACAGGAAGAAGTAGCGCAGGAAGATAAAAAAGACGCAAAGAAAAAACAGGAAAAACCAATGCAGGCAGGAGCCCGAAAATATCCTGAACCGCCGGTCGACAAGCAACATTTAAAAAAACCGGGAAAAGAAAAAAAACTGGAAGTAAAACCAATGTGTGATGCGCCTTACTACAAAGGATCTGCAAAATGCAGGATAAGGTTGCATTGATAACAGGCGCGGATTCAGGAATTGGAAGAGCAGTGGCGATCTTGTTTGCCCGTGAAGGTGCTGATGTTTCTGTTGTATATCTGAGCGAGCATGCGGATGCGGAAGAAACGAAACAATTGGTGGAAAAAGAAGGAAGGAAATGCCTGCTGATTCCCGGGGATGTTTCCGATAAAGAATTTTGTAAAATGGCCGTCCAGGAAACAGTGAATAAACTGGGCAAACTAAATGTTCTTGTAAATAATGCAGCCTTTCAACTGCATGTAGAAGAATTTGAGGATCTTACCGAAGAACATTTTGATCTTACGTTAAAGACGAATCTCTACGGATATTTTCATATGGCTCACGCGGCGGTTCCTTACTTAGATTATGGGAGCGCTATTGTAAATACAGGTTCGGTTACCGGCATTTTAGGTAATAAATATTTGCTTGATTATTCTCTTACGAAAGGTGGCATTCATGCCTTTACCCGTTCTTTAAGTTCTAATTTAATTCATAAAGGAATACGGGTAAATGCGGTAGCGCCGGGTCCAGTTTGGACGCCACTCAATCCCTCTGACAAACAAAAAAAGTATATTGAAAAATTTGGATCAGGTACACCCATGAAGCGGCCTGCTCAGCCGGAAGAAATTGCGCCGGCTTATGTATTTCTTGCTTCGCCTCAATGTTCCAGTTATATCACCGGTGAAATTTTGCCGATAATCGGAGGCTATAAAGGAGGTTAATCCCTTTGCATCCAATTACAAAGCGAAGAAAATAATTCGTTTTTTATTTTATAGTTACCGTATAACGGAAACGAAAATATTTCTTCAATTCGTTTAAATAAAAAAAGCCCGGCTTTTCAAAACCGGGCTTTTTAATTCCATTATCAAAAATTATTTTATTGAAACAGGCACTTTCAGATTTTCCCACTCAAGTGTAAAACCGCTACCGTTCACAACAAATTTCATCCTCTCATTAAAAGTAGATGATTTCATTGGTTTTGCCGTTACCCGCAACACATCATTTGCCGGATCTTCGGTTGTGCTTCCGTCATTTTTAATACCCCATTGCCCTGTTTTTGAATTGAAGATAAAAGTCCATTGATTTTCTCCCGGAATAGCATACAGGCTATATTTTCCCGCAGGTAATTTTTTGCCTTCTACCATAATATCTTTGCTGGTTTCAAATATAGTTGCCTCGTTAGCTCCCAGCCTCCACACCTTATCATATGGAACCAGGTCTCCCCATATTTTTCTTCCTTTTACAGCCGGGCTGCTGTAATTAATGGTAATTGTTGAGCCGGCAACCGTCCCGGTAGCAGTTTCAGGAGGGCTGGCTCTTTTTGATTTATCCTGCTGCGCGAAAATCAATGAACTCATGAATAAACCAACCAATGTTAAAACAAGGGTTTTTGAGAATATCTTTTTCATTGTTGTAAAAGTTTAAGTTTGAATAAAATTTATTTGAGGAATAAAATTAAACATTTCCAAAATGGATTTTGAAATAAATATTTATTCGGTAAATCTGAAGTTTAAAGACCTAACCAGATATAAATACTAAAAAGTAAACAAATAAAACTAGAAGTTTTTATTTCTAACTGTTTTATTCTCGTTGTCAGTGCACAACAACTTATTATAAATTAATTTAGGGTGTCAAATTTAACCACACAATTCTTTTGGCGGAAACAAATAGAGAGTCAACATTTCAAAATTTATATCTTCATAAAAGAGGTAACGAATCGACTGAATAAAAATAATAATAGGTTTCCACAGCAAGCGAACCTTTATTTTGCGTTTTCAAATGACTAAAATGAACGTTAAAAAACCTTGCTCTTAAAAATTCGAAACCTGATTGTTCTAATATTGTAACTCATTTTGAATAGAAAACTGATTGTAAAAATTTTTTGCCTGTTAGGTTTTTTACAGGTGTTTTCGCCTGCACCAACATGGGCGCAGATAACTGTAAGCGGGAATGTTTATGATGTTTCAAAATTATATGCAGTGCCAAATGTAAAAGTTACCAGTACTTCTGGTTCTACTGATATTACTGATTCAACAGGTTCATATCAACTCAATGTTTCTGTCAATGATTCTATTATTTTTACCTACGACGGCAAATCAACGATAAAGTTTCCTGTAAAAAATATAAACAATTATACCGCGTTTGATATTTCAATACATTCAAAAGTTCAACAGAAATACAAACTTTTAAATCCTGTAACTGTTTATACGGATAATTATAAATTCGATTCAATAGAAAACCGGGAGGAATATTCAAAAATATTTGGTAATGAAAAACCTGGTATTCATTCTACATACGATCCCGGAGGGGCTGCCGGTTTGGATTTGGATGGACTTATAGGAATGTTTCAGTTCAGGAAAAACAAAGAAAGATTGGCTTTTAAAAACCGTCTTCTTGAAGAAGAACAAGAAAAATATATTGATTACAGGTTTTCATCAAAAACTATTAAACGCATTACCGGGCTGACAGGAGATTCACTTGAAACTTACAAAAGGCTCTACCGTCCTGACTATTATTTTGTATCCAATAGCACTATCGCAGAATTTTATGAGTACATTTTAAGCACCTCATATGCATTTAGGAGAAAAGAGAAAAGGAAATAGTTTAAAATAATAATACTTTTTGTTCGTTTAAAACAATTGAGTTTATTTTACATATTGGAATTTAATAATTAATTTATTATGTTGTTGAATTTAAAAATGTTTAACCCAAATTAACTATATGAAAAAAATTTTTACCTTAATTATCCTGTCCGTAATTTTCACCACTCTTAAAGCCCAGGTTCCCATTTGTTCTACTAATGTTTCTCCAGCCAATGCGACTACTAATGTTAGTCCCACGCCATACATTACTTTAAAATGGAATCCGGTTCCCGGCGCCATTCTTTATAATGTTTATTTGGATGCTAAATTACCTCCAACCACACTGCTTGGAACCGTATTAACTGATAGTCTCAACTTTTACAACGCCGATTATAGCACTATTTACTATTGGTATGTTGTTCCTGTTAATGGAAGTGGAGCTGCAATTGGCTGTGGTGTAAATACTACTACATTTATTACAACTCCTCCTCCTCCTGCGCCATTTAATGATGATTGTGCAGGAGCAACAGATCTTACAACCACAATCAGCGGAACTACGCTTGGCGCTACTCAAAGCCAGGCTGCAGATCCTTGTGGTGGTTTTACCGGTTCTGCTGACGATGATGTTTGGTACCAATTTACAGCTCTTACAACCGGAACTGTTGTAATAACACTTGACGGCAACAGTAATTTTGACGGAGTTCTTGAAGTGTTTAAAGGAAATTGTGGGTCTTTAACGAATGTAAGTTGCAGTGATGTTACCCAAAAAGGTGGAAGTGAATCAATTACTTTAAATGCTTTAGCCGGAACCAGTTACAAAATCCGGGTGTACAGCTTTGGTCCCAATCTGAGTGACCGGGGTGGATTTACAATTTCTGCTGCAGGTTCTCCTTTACCTATTTCCCTCGTAAACTTTAAAGGTGAAAATGCAGGCAACAATAATTTACTTTCATGGTCTACCACTTCTGAAATCAATAACCAGGGATTTGAAATTCAATTTTCATTTAATGGGAAAGATTTCAGAAATCTCGCCTTTGTAAACTCAAAACAAAATAGCAAGAATGCAGGTTCTGTTTTAAATTATCAATATACGGATTCGAAAGGAATAGGAGGCAATGTATTTTACAGGCTAATGCAGCTTGATAAAGATGGTAAGACAAATTATTCGAACGTAATCTTAATAAAAGGAAACGTAGTTAATACGCTTTCTTTGAACGCCGTTTATCCTAATCCGGCAAAAGACAAATTGAATCTGATTGTTTCATCACCCGTTAATAATAATATCGACATAATTATTACTGATTTGGCAGGTAAAACAGTAAAACGCCAGGCTTTCTCAGTAGCGAGTGGCGGTAATAATCTTGATTTTGATGTATCATTATTGCCTGCGGGAAGCTACTTCATAAAAGCAATCTGCAATAATGGATGTGAAACTGCTGTTAGTAAATTTGTGAAGGAATAGTAAACTGATAAATTTCACGAATTTCTGTTTTACAAAAAGCGGATGGCGAAGGTTGAACAACTTTCGCCATTCTTTTTTATTTATTACCAGAATTAGAAATACATCACATCTTTTCTAGTTCAATATTTGAAGAAGGAACATTTTTACTTTAATCTTTTCTTTCGGTTTTTCCCCTTCTCAGCTATTCATAGAAATATAAAGGGATTTATAAACTTGTCCACATAGATCACGTTGGCATTGGCGCGCATTTTGATCGAATTCCATTTTACTTCAAAAGTGTTTACTCATGTATAAATATTTCATGATTAACAAAGCACTTGGTAAACAACATGATAACAAAAGAGTTGGTAAACAATTAGTATTTAACTTTGTTGCCCTGTTATGTTTTTTAGCCGTTACAATTTTTTTAAAAATTAAATTTTATTTCCATGAAAAAGAATTACCTCTTTTCGTTTTTATTGGCTGTTGCAATCGTCATCAGCATTTTTTCTTTTAAAAATGTTTCTCCTCAGCAAAAGTTACCTGTGCCTGATGCAGACAATGCAGGACTGACACTACCTTCAGGATTTAGTGCGATGATCGTTGCTGATAACACCGGCCAGGCAAGGCACCTGGTTGTGACCAAAGAAGGAAATATTTACGTGAAACTTAATCGGGCAAAAAACGGGAACGGCATTCTTTATTTACAGGATGAGAATCAGGATGGAAAAATGGAAAAGACAACAGGCTTTGGTGATTATGGGGGAACAGGAATGGCCTTTAAAAACGGTTATTTATATGCTTCATCCAATACAGATGTCTATCGTTATAAATTAAATGGGCAGGATCAAGTGGAACACCCGGATCAACCGGAAAAAATAATCACAGGGTTACTGGATCACGGCGAACATAATTCGAAATCAATTGCATTGGATAACGATGGAAATATTTATGTAAATGTGGGTGCTTATTCCAATTCGTGCCAGCAGCAGGACAGGGTGCCGGGTTCGATGGGAATTCCGGGTTGCCCGATTCTTGATTCTGCCGGAGGAATCTGGCAATTTAAGGCTGATAAAGCAGATCAGCATTATGGCGATGGAGTTCATTATGCTACCGGATTGAGGAATGTGGTAGGATTGGATTGGAACAATCAGGACAATGTGCTCTTTGTGACGCAGAATGGCCGCGACCAACTGCATGATCTTTTTCCGCAATATTATACTGTGAAACAATCTACGGTTCTTCCGGCAGAGTGCATGTATGAAATTCATAAAGGTGATAACGCTGGCTGGCCTTATATTTATTACGATCAAATTCAGCACAAACAGATACTTATGCCGGAATACGGTGGAAATGGAACAAAAACAGCCGATAAAAATTATCTGGATCCGTTAATGGCTTTCCCTGGTCATATGGCACCTGTCGGTTTGCTATTTTACACCGGCAATCAGTTTCCCGCGAAATATAAGAATGGTGCTTTTATCGCTTTTCATGGTTCATGGAACAGGAGTCCTGAACCACAAGCCGGGTATTTTGTGGTTTTTGTTCCGTTTAAAGATGGAAAACCATCTGGCAAATGGGAAGTTTTTGCCGATGGCTTTGCAGGAGAAAAGCAGGTAATGTCGCCTGGAAGCGCTGAGCATCGCCCATGTGGATTAGCCCAGGGTCCGGATGGATCTTTGTACGTTTCAGATGATTCAAAAGGAACCATTTACAGAATTATGTATAAAAAATAAGTGGGATGTATAAAATTATTATTCTTGCTTTTTTATTGACGCCATTCTCTTTCATTTTTAAAAATGTTGCAAATGAAAAACCTGCGGCAAGTCATTTTCAATCTTTAAAACCAGGTGAAGCGGTTTATAAAAAATATTGCATCTCTTGTCACCAGGCAGATGGATCAGGAGTTCCGCATATGGCGCCGCCTTTGATCCAGACCAAATATGTATTGGGAGATAAAGTAGCGCTTGCAAAAATTGTTTTGAACGGCTTGAAAAATGTGGATATACAGGATGAAACTTATAACAACCCGATGCCACCATTAGGCTCAGTTTTAAAAGACAAGGAGATCGCGGATGTTTTAACGTATGTTCGGAATAGTTTCGGAAATAAGGCTTCGAAAGTGTTACCAGAGGATGTTAAAAAGGCGAGGAGTGACAACAAAACGGCCTTAAAATAATGGCTCTTTTACGATCTGAATGATGAAAGGTTTTTGAGTAGATAAACAAATAATACTGATTTTTGTTTTCTTTTATCCATAGGTTTGAAATTAAGGGCACAATAATTGATGCTTGTATTTTGCTGCATGGAACCAGATAAGGTACTGAAACAAAATGCTGTATTATTTACAAAAAATTATTATGAAAAAAATCATCATCTTTTTAACAGTGGCTGTTTGTGTAACAACGATTTCATGTACTGATAAAAAACAAGAAACAAAGAAAGAAGTTATTGTTGTACCTGCTAAACCTACTGTTAAAGTTAACACCGATAAACCTACCTCGATTAGTGTAGATAATAAAGGTGTACAGGTTGAGACAAAAAAATTAAACGTAAGCGTTAAAAAATAACTGTTATTTCAGGGCTACAACTCTCCGAATGATCTTTTTAGTAGTAAGATCAAATTCCTTCCGGAAATTTTTTGTATTGATTGAAAAATCAATGAAATCAAAAATCTATTTATACTATTTTGTATAAACAGCGAAACAATTTATCTTTGCGGTAATAAAAATAGTTACACCAAAAAAAGGTAGAATGAAAGAAGAAATGGATGTTTTGGAGCAGACAGTGGCAAGTGATTACAAATATGGCTTTGTTACTGAGATTGATACAGATGTAGTTGCAAAGGGGCTTAGCGAAGAAACCATACGGCACATTTCAACCAAGAAAAATGAGCCTGAGTGGATGCTCAATTGGCGCCTGAAGGCTTATAATCATTGGCTTAAAATGGAAGAACCAAAATGGCCGAATGTGCATTATCCGCCAATTAATTACCAGGATATTATTTATTATGCCGCGCCAAAGAAAAAGCCAACTTTGAATGGCCTCGATGAAGTGGATCCTGAGTTGTTGAAGACTTTTGATAAACTTGGTATTTCTATCAATGAGCAAAAAAGGCTGACCGGCGTTGCTGTAGATGTGGTGATGGACAGTGTATCAGTAGCTACGTCTTTTAAAAAACAACTGGCTGAAGTGGGAATTATTTTCTGCTCCATGAGTGAAGCGATTCAAAATCATCCTGAACTGGTGAAAAAGCATTTGGGTTCGGTAGTGCCGATGACGGATAATTATTTTGCGGCTTTAAATTCTGCTGTTTTTACCGACGGTTCGTTCTGTTATATTCCAAAAGGCGTTCGTTGCCCAATGGAATTGTCGACTTATTTCCGAATCAACACAGAAAATTCAGGACAGTTTGAGCGTACCTTAATTGTAGCCGAAGACGAATCTTATGTTAGTTATTTGGAAGGTTGCACCGCTCCTCGTCGTGATGAAAATCAATTGCACGCTGCCGTGGTAGAATTAGTGGCCATGCGTAAAGCAGAAATAAAATATTCAACTGTCCAAAACTGGTATCCGGGTGATGATGAAGGAAAGGGTGGTATTTATAATTTCGTAACCAAGCGCGGAATTTGCAGTGGTGAACATTCTAAAATTTCCTGGTCGCAGGTAGAGACCGGTTCTGCAATTACGTGGAAATATCCAAGCGTTATTTTGAAAGGCGATAATTCGATTGGCGAATTTTATTCTGTCGCTTTAACCAATCATTTTCAGCAGGCTGATACTGGAACCAAAATGATTCATCTTGGAAAAAATACAAGAAGCAGGATTGTTTCAAAAGGGATTTCTGCAGGAAAAAGCCAGAATAGTTATCGTGGATTGGTTCGTGCGGGAAAGAACGCTTTGAATGCAAGAAATTATTCTCAATGCGATTCATTATTACTTGGAGATAAATGCGGCGCTCACACATTTCCTTATATCGAATCGAAAAATAATACAGCCATAATTGAACACGAAGCGACCACATCAAAAATTGGTGAAGACCAGCTTTTTTATTGCCGCCAGCGTGGTATTGATACGGAAGCTGCCGTGGCATTGATTGTTACCGGTTTTGCAAAAGAAGTGATGAACCAGTTGCCGATGGAATTTGCAGTAGAAGCGCAAAAATTATTGGCAATAAGTTTGGAAGGAAGCGTGGGATAGTGAATAGTGAATAGTGAATAAAAACAATTATTTAATTAAATAGTAGAACGAAAAATGTTATCAATTAAAAATTTGCATGCATCTGTAGAAGGAACAGAAATATTAAAAGGAATTAATCTTGAAGTAAACGCAGGTGAAGTACACGCGATCATGGGACCAAATGGTTCAGGAAAAAGTACGCTGGCTTCTGTTTTGGCAGGAAGGGAAGAATACGAAGTAACCGAAGGTTCGGTAGAATTTGATGGAAAAGATATGTTGGAATTATCTCCCGAAGATCGCGCGCGCGAAGGGTTGTTTCTTGCCTTTCAGTACCCGGTAGAAATTCCCGGCGTGAGTACCAACAATTTTATAAAAACCGCACTGAACGAAAAAAGAAAATACCACGGTCAGGAACCTTTGGATGCCGTTTCATTTATGAAACTCATGAAGGAAAAAATTAAGCTGGTTGAGATTGATAAATCATTATTGACACGTTCTATCAACGAAGGATTTTCCGGCGGTGAAAAAAAGAAAAATGAAATTTTTCAAATGGCGATGCTGGAACCTAAATTGACTATTTTGGATGAAACGGATTCGGGTCTTGATATTGACGCACTTCGAATTGTGGCCAGTGGTGTAAACAAATTGCGTGATGAAAACCGCGCGATCATTGTGATTACGCACTACCAGCGTTTGTTGGATTATTTGCAACCGGATTTTGTGCACGTGTTGCTTAATGGTAAAATCGTAAGAAACGGGACAAAAGAATTAGCGCTCGAGCTGGAAGAAAAAGGATATGATTTTATAAAAGAAGAATTGAATGAAACATCGGCAATTTAATTATTGATGTAAAAAATAAAAATGGAACAATTTAAATTAGAATATTTCGACGAAAAATTTAACCGGCTTCAATCCCTGGATCGCGATGCATTTTTAACGCAGGTGAGAAAAGAAGGGTTTGAAACTTTTAATACCAAAGGACTTCCTACTCATAAAAATGAAGAATGGAAATACAGTGGTGTACCGGTAAGCAATTTATTTAAAAAGGAATACCAGGTTACTGAAGATAAAGCGCCATCGCAAGTTACAAGGGAAGATATTGATGAAATGCGTTTGCCGGGGTTTGAAAATGCGAATGAATTGGTATTCGTAAATGGAAAGTTTGTTGAAGAACTTTCTACGATTCGCAGTTCCAAAGAGCAATTGCTGGTTATGCCGTTGGAAGAAGCTGAAAACAGTAGCTATAAAGAAATTGTGAGAGAACATCTTGACAAAAGCAACCTCTTTATTAATGATGGTATTCATTCGCTCAACACTTCTTTTATTTATGGAGGCGTTTTCATTTACACAGTAAAGAAACAATTAATTGAAAATCCTGTTTACCTGTATCACATTTCAGATGCAAGAGACAATCACATTTTAGCGCAGCCGCGCAGTTTGGTAGTTGTTGACGAGCGTTCAAAATTGCAAATCATTGAAAATTATAAAACCATCGGCTCGATGGATAGTTTTACGAACGAGGTGATTGAAATTGTGGTAAACCAGGATGCCATTCTTGAACATTATAAAATTCAAAATGATAAAATAAGTGCCAGCCAGGTGGGTACTACTCATATCAGGCAGGTAGGAAAAAGTTTTGCCCATTCACTTGTCCTTTCTTTAAACGGCGGTACCATTCGTAACAATACCAACATTATTATGGAGGCCGAAGGCAACGAAGCTCATATGTATGGACTGTATTTATTGAAAGGAAAAACGCATGTAGATAATCATACGCTTGTAGATAACACGAAGCCCAATTGTTTTAGTAATGAATTGTACAAAGGTGTTATTGATGAAAGCGCAACCGGCGTATTCAGCGGAAAAATTTATGTAAGGCCTGACGCACAAAAAACCAATGCGTATCAAAGCAACAATAATATTTTATTGAGCGATAACGCCAGTATAAACAGTAAACCGCAACTTGAAATTTATGCAGATGATGTGAAGTGTTCACATGGGTGCACTGTGGGAAGATTGGATGAAGATGCCTTATTTTATTTGAGAGCCCGCGGCATTTCAAAAGAACATGCACAGGCTATGTTGCTGCAGGCATTCGCCTCCAACATTGTTGAGCAAATTAAAATTGAACCCTTACGTGAATATGCTGAAGAATTAATCACAGCAAGGCTTTCAGAAGTAAATATTGAGGAGTAAATCATGGAAACAACCACTACGATAAAACCGTCATTTGATGTAAACGTAATTAGGAAAGATTTTCCTATTCTAGAGCGAGAAGTGAATAATAAATTAATGGTTTATCTTGATAATGCGGCCACTTCTCAAAAGCCGCAGGCGGTTATTGATGCGCTCAATTATTATTATTCAAATTACAATGCAAATATTCATCGTGGCATTCACACATTGGCGGAAGAAGCAACAGCGGCTTACGAAGCGACAAGAAAAACAGTAAAAGATTTTATCAATGCAAAATCTTCTGATGAAATTATTTTTACCCGAGGCACTACAGAAGGTGTGAATTTGGTGGCTTATACGTGGGGAAGAAAAAATATTAATGAGGGAGATGAAATCATTATTTCCGGGATGGAACATCATTCTAATATTGTTCCGTGGCAAATTCTTTGCAATGAAAAGAAAGCAGCTTTAAAAATTATTCCCAGTAAGTGACGAAGGTGAGCTTCTAATGGAGGAATATAAAAAATTGCTTTCCGAAAAAACAAAATTAGTTTCCATTGTTCATGTTTCTAATTCTTTAGGAACCGTAAATCCTGTAAAAGAAATTATTGATGAAGCGCATAAAAAAGGTGCGTTAGTTTTTGTAGATGGTGCACAATCAACTGTTCATTTGGATATTGATGTTCAAAAAATGGATTGCGATTTTTTTGCGTTTTCAGGGCACAAAGTTTATGGTCCAACTGGAATAGGTGTTTTGTATGGGAAGAAAAAAATATTGGGGGAAATGCCTGTGTTTATGGGCGGCGGGGAAATGATAAAAGAAGTAACTTTTGAAAAAACAACTTTCAATGAACTGCCTTATAAATACGAAGCCGGTACACCTAATATCGCTGATACCATTGCATTAAAAGTGGCGTTGGATTATGTTTCAGAAACTAAAAAAAATATTATCCGGAATCATGAAAATGATTTGTTGAAATATGCTACTGAACAATTAAGCGGAATTGAAGGATTGAGAATTATTGGCACTGCAAAAAATAAAGTAAGCCTTATTTCTTTTGTGATAAAAGGTATTCATCCGCAGGATATCGGTGTATTATTGGATAACCAGGGGATTGCGGTCAGGACCGGCCACCATTGCACCCAGCCGTTAATGAAACGTTTTGGAGTACCCGGAACAGTTCGTGCATCATTTGCCATGTATAACACAAAGGAAGAAGTAGACAGGCTCGTTGCAGCAATCAATAAGGCGAAAAAAATGCTAACGTAATGAATGAAAACAAAACAATAAAAGAAAGGGAAGAAGAAATAGTTGATGAATTTTCTTTGTTCGATACCTGGGAAGAAAAATATGAATACATCATTGATTTGGGCAAAAAATTAGAACCGTTAGATGACAAGTTTAAAGTAGAAGAAAATATTATCAAAGGTTGTCAATCTACTGTTTGGCTGGTTTCGGAATTTAAAGATGGAAAAGTTTATTACCAAGCGGATAGCGATGCGGTAATTGTAAAGGGATTGATAAGTATGTTGATTAAAGTTTTGTCAGGTAATACACCGGACGAAATACTGGAAGCGAAACTTGATTTTATACAAGATATTGGTATGATGACGCATTTGGCTCAAACCCGCTCCAATGGTTTGTTATCAATGGTCAAACAAATTAAAAATTATGCGCTCGCCCATAAAATGGTAAGTGCGAATTAAATAGAATTATGGAAGCAGAAGAATTAAAAGAAAAAGTGATTGCAGCATTGCATGAAATTTATGATCCGGAAATTCCTGTTGATATTTACGAACTCGGTTTGATATACGAAGTGGAGATTTTGCCGATCAATAACGTTCAAATCGTAATGACGCTTACAGCACCAAGCTGCCCTTCAGCACAGGAAATTCCGATAGAGGTTGAAGACAAAATAAGAGCGATAGAAGGAGTGAATGATGTTCATGTTTCCGTCGTTTGGGATCCGCCATGGGACAGAAGTATGATGAGCGAAGTGGCGATGTTGGAATTGGGATTTATGTAGGGGAGAAGTTTTAAGTTATAAGTATTAAGTTGTAATTAGTAGGTTGTAACGGTTACGACTAAACGAAAATTGAAACAGGATTAGTGTAATTCGAATAAATAGAGTACTAAGAAAAAAATCATCATGAAAATCACGTCACAGGAAGAATACGGCTTGCGCATTTTACTGCGAATTGCAAGATGCCATGACGAAGAAAGTATGAGCATACAGGCTTTGAGCGTTTCCGAAGGTTTGTCCACTGCTTATGTTGCCAAGCTGACAAGGATCCTGCGCCAGGCAGGATTTATTAACAGTACTCCTGGAAATGTGGGTGGTTATATTTTAGCTAAACCTGCAAAAGAAATAAATGTAAATGATGTTTTGAAAACACTTGGCGGTTCTTTATTTGCCAAAGGATTTTGCAACGATTTTTCAGGGGCGAAAAAATTATGCATCAATTCTGTTGATTGTTCTGTGCGATCGCTCTGGCAAATGGTACAGTTTTCGGTAGATCAGTTGTTAGATAAACTAAGTTTGTACGACCTGATCGGTAGTGAAACCAAATCTGAGAACCTTCTTAATTCTCTTTTACAACAACATCAATATCCTCAAAGAGAAAGCGTTTCCTGATTTTTCTTGCTCTTCAGGTTTCAGCTAATATTTAACTTTAATTCGTCCTTGATTTCGTTTCAACGCATTGTTTGTTCCCTTACTTTGAACTTCCCTACGTAAAACTGTCTTAGCGCAATTATCCTGCTTTAGTTAGGACAGCAATCCAACAAATAACCGGAATTTTTATTCAAAATGAGAACTGAAAATTCTACTCGTTTTTCAAGCTGGACATATCAATCACGAAACGGTACTTAACATCATTTTTTACCATGCGGTCAAATGCTTCATTAATGTCTTGCATTTTGATTACTTCCACGTCAGCAGTAATATTATGTGCGGCGCAAAAATCAAGCATTTCCTGCGTTTCTTTTGTCCCCCCAATCATGGAACCAATAATTGATCTGCGGTTTTTTATGAGTGCGAATGGGTCTACTTTTGGATTTTCTTTTGGTAAACCCACTACCAGTAATTTTCCATTCAGATCCAGCAGATCAAGGAATTTTTCATAATCATGATCAGCGCTAATTGCATCAAGTATCACATTGAAATGGCTTTCAAGTTTCTTCATGGCCTCTTTATCAGTACTCAATTCAAAATGATGAGCTCCAAGATCGAGTGCATCTTGTTTTTTGGAAGGAGAAGTGCTTAGTACCGTAACATCTGCACCCATTGCTACTGAAAATTTTACAGCCATGTGTCCCAAACCTCCAAGTCCTGCTACGGCAACTTTATCTCCGGGTTTTACATCTGCAAATTTAAGTGGAGAATAAGTTGTGATTCCCGCGCAAAGCAATGGTGCTACGCCAGCAAGTTCAAGCTTATCAGAAATATGATAAACCCATCTTTCATCAGTAACAGTTTGTGTACTGTAACCTCCCTGTGCCACGGTTTTTTTATCTCTTTCATATCCATTGTAAGTACCTGTCATTCCTTCTATACAATATTGCTCCATCTGGTTTTCACAAGGTTTGCAAGTGCGGCAACTATCGATCATTACGCCAACTCCCGCCAGGTCGCCTTCTTTGAATTTAGTAACTCCACTTCCTGTTTTAATTACCTTTCCTACGATTTCATGCCCCGGAACCATAGGGTAGATTGATTCTCCCCATTCATTTCTTGCCTGATGAACGTCGGAATGGCAAACACCGGAGTATAAAATATCTATTAATACATCTTTTTCTCTTAAATCTCTTCTTTCAAATTCGAAGGGTGCCAAAGGAGCTTCAGGCCCTTCAGTTGCATATGCTTTTACAGGTATCATTTTCTCTTAATTTTTTTTTCAAAGTTATTAAACTTATAATTTATCCCGAAAGGAACACTTTTTTTGTAGATAAAATAACGGGGTAAACCCATACTAATGACCAATAGTATAAAATGACCAATAGTATAAGAAGCTGCAGGTTTACTCCTGCAACATTTTAACAGAATCGCCGGGTTACTCTTCTGGAATCAAAAAAAATTGAAGACAGTAAAGCAACTAATAGTTTACATTTTTATTTTGATACTAACAGTGAGGCTTAAACGCATACTGTTAATCATCCTGAAATTGTATCTTCTTCACACGCCAATCTTATCACATAATTCCATGAAATCATCCTTTAGTTCAGGTAGCGTAGGAAGATGCAAGTGCCTCAATTGCTGTTATAATAAAAGCCAGTGGCAACTGCTATACTCCGAATTAAGGAAAAATATTTGAAAGTCCTATTGCTGTATAAGGATAAAAAAGTAAACCTAAAAAAAGACTTCGCAGCCAATTCATCAACTGAATACTGCCGAAGATGAATCCTCTTCTGACGCCGAAAATAATAGTCAAAAAATAGTAACTAATAATACTGCACCAACCCAATTCATTATAAGCAAAACTATTATTTATGAAACAAGGAATATACCACCAGTTTAAGGCAATTGAGTAAAAATATGGTATGATTTTTTCATATATTTCTAAAAAAATCGTATGCGTTTACTATCAGTTTTTTACTTTTTTGCAGCAATCATTTTGTCGTCTTTCTCTTGCAACACTTCTATTAAAATTACCAGTTCAGCATTTTCTGATAAAGGTAATATTCCAATGAAATATACGTGTGAAGGCCAGCAGGTAAGTCCGCCATTAGAAATTTCGGGAATCCCTTCGGATGCGAAATCGCTTGCTCTTATTGTCCATGATCCTGATGCACCAATGGATGGAGGATTTACCCATTGGGTGGTTTGGAATATCGATCCTTCAACTACTTCTATTCCGGAAGGCTTTGATGGTGCTGAACAGGGTTTGAACGGGGCAAAAAAAACTGGCTATACTGGTATGTGTCCACCAACTGGAACTCATCATTATCATTTCATGATTTATGCATTAGATACGAAGCTGAATATTAGTAAACAAACCGGTAAAGATGGACTTGAATCAGCTATGAAAGGGCATATCCTTGCGCAAAGTGAACTTGTAGGTTTGTATAAAAAAAGTAAATAATCCTGGGCTGTTATTAATTTTTTAATCTAAATTTTTGGTGTGATTTTTTTCAAGTTATCAATATTTAGAAATAAAAAAAATTTCTCTATCTTTAATCTATAATACAATCCCACCTGTTGCAAGCTTTTTCCTGCAAGAACACTTTTTGTAAAAACTAAACTAAATTTTATCATGAAAAAGCTTTTCCTAATTGCCGTATTGGCAACAATTACCGCATGTAATTCCAATAAATCGGATTCAACCGAATCTGCAATGTCTTCTTCTGCGGACACAACTTCACAGAAGATCAACTCTCCTTATGACATACAATATTCTTCTGATTTTGCAATGGGCAATCCAAAAAACGCTGAAACCATTTTAGCACTTTGGAAAGCGTGGGATAACGGCGATCTATCTACTTCCAAAGACATGTTTGCCGACACTGTAGAAATGCATTTTGCGAACGGGGGTGTGATGCGTGCTTCCCGCGATAGCGCATTGGCTGCAGCTCAACAAGAGAGGAATAGTATAGAAAATGCGGTAAGCTCAGTTGATGCGGTTATGCCGGTAAAAAGCAACGATAAAAATCAAAATTGGGCGCTCATCTGGGGCAAAGAAGTTGACACTGATAAAAGCGGAAAAGTTGATTCATTTTACCTTCAGGAAACCTGGCGATTTAATAACGATGGTAAGGCGGATCTTTTTTATCAGTATCGCGCAGCCGCAAATCCTCCTCAGCAATAAAGGGAAGTTCAAAAGTGACGAAAAATAATTCAATGGTTTTAACGAGCAACTAGTGTTGATTTGATTGAGTAAACGATTCTACAATTTGTCTTATATATTCCAGCCTTCTGCAATTTACAAGTGAGAAGCGAACAAAAAAATATCCTGTATTTATCCAAATACAGGATATTTTAGTTAGTTGAACTTAACAGTATTGCCATGTAAAACTATATGGAGGTTATCCGAAAACCTTTCCTCCGAATATTAGGGTTAATACAAACAATACCAGGAAAATCCAAAATAATACTTTTGCAATTGATGCTGCACCTGCAGCGATGCCACCGAAGCCAAATATAGCTGCGATGATTGCAATTACTACGAAAATTACTGCCCATTTAAGCATAATAATAAATTTTTAGTTCACTTAATAAGAATAAAAACACGTGCCAAACTTTTGAATTAGCAATTCAAGCAGTAACAAAAAAAGCAATTGGAGTTAGGTAGATATTATTTTGTAGTGATTTTATTCTTATACATTTAAAGTATAAAACGAACTTATGAAATAGAAATTTTATAAAAATCAAAACTCCAGCTTAAAAATCATCAAAATGTTCGTGGTTTCTCATTATTACCTGGGCTATTTTTATATTTCTTTGGCTGCGATATTTGTATATTCTTGAGCGCTTTAATCGTTTCTTTATATTTGTTTGTGCCATTTTACTCTGGCATATTGATTGTACTTTTTTCAGGTAATCTATCATTTACAAAAACAATATTATGAGCAAAGAAGAACAAAATAAAGAACATAAAGGACAACCAAGTGGTACAAATAAAAGCGAAGGAACAGGTTTATCTTCCACCATGCAAAACCAGGATGTAAAGGAAGATGAGAAAATCACTGAGAAATACATTGATGGTGAAGACAAACTTGCTGATAATGTTCATAAAATGCATTCAAACAGAAACACAGATAAGGACGAACCGATTGATGGAAGCGGCTTCCAGGATTAATTTTAATTATCAGTTTTATATGGAATTAACGGAATAAATAAAGGAGAGGTGTCTCAAGGATGGGTTCTTTTTTATTAATTTTTCAGCGTGTTTATTTGTATTTGTATGTCGACTAATTTGTGTGTGTGAATGCTTTCATGGGCGGTAAGTTGGCTAACAAATTAAATAAAATAAAAATCAGGATTATATGTGGGTTTACTCCAAATCCTTCCAGGAAAGAAAATTATTTTTTAAAGCCTAATAACTTTTTTGCTGCTTTTTCATCAAACGAAATTTGCTTTTTCAATTCTTCCATAGAATCAAACTTTTCCTCATTCCTTAAAAAATATTTGACGTAAACACGTACAATTCTTCCATAAATATTTTCATTAAAATCAAAAATATTTACTTCAATGGTTCTACGGTTATCAGCGATTGTAGGGCGAAAGCCAATGCTCATCATTCCCTGGTGATAGGACTCCGGAACAAAAAGTGAATCTTCACCAAGCGACTCCTTTGCAATTGCCACGTTCACCGCATAAATTCCATTTTCGGGAATTAACTTGTTTGGATTTTTTATTTTAAGATTGGCGGTAGGATAACCAAGTGTTCGTCCTAGTTTGTTTCCATCAATTACTTTTCCTTCAAAAAAATAATCATATCCAAGACATTCCCTTGCGGTATTTACATCTCCTTCTTTAAGCGCAGCGCGGATTTTGGTAGAACTGATTGTTACATTATTTAAAACCTGCTCAGGGATTTCTTTTACTTTATAATTGTATTCCTGTTGATATTTTTCGAGCAAATGATAGTCACCCTCGCGGTTGTTTCCAAAACGATGATCATAGCCGATAATAATGGTTTTAGGATGAAATTTTTGAACCAAAAAATCGGAAATATATTCCTTGGCAAATTGAGATGAAAATTCTAAAGTAAATGGAACAATCACTAAATGATCAATTTCATATTTAGCTAAAAGTTCAATTTTTTCCTCCAGTGTAGTAAGTAGCTTTATGGGAGGTTGGTTTTTCTTATGATTCAGCACTATTCGCGGATGCGGATGAAAAGTGATTATAACAGATTCTCCTTCATTTACCTGCGCTTCTTTTTTTACCTGTTGAATAATTTGAAGATGGCCGCTATGAACACCATCAAAAGTGCCAATGGTAATGGCTGCGTTTTCAAAAGAGGGTAAGTTATTTATATCACGATGTACCTGCATAGAAGTTACAAAATTAATTTATTTATGTGGGGATATTTTCATTCAATCATAAGAACTTCAGATGTTTTATTTTCGCGGTCATAAACATTACTCATGTCTTTATATTCCCAACGCGGCGTTTCGGCACAAAAAGAAGAAGTGCACGCCGCCGTAAAAAATCTTGATCACGGCCTTTTCCCAAATGCTTTCTGCAAAATTTATGCTGATTATTTAGGTGATGATGCTGATTTCATCAATGTAATGCATGCTGATGGCGCAGGTACAAAAAGTATTCTTGCTTATTTGTATTGGAAAGAAACAGGCGACATTTCTGTATGGAAAGGAATCGCACAGGATGCAATCGTAATGAACCTTGACGATCTTTTGTGTGTGGGCATTTATGACAATATTATTTTTAATTCAACCATTGACAGGAATAAAAATTTAATTCCCGGCGAAGTGCTGGAACAGGTAATTAACGGAACGCAGGAATTTTTTGATTTAATGAAAACTTATGGAATAAATATTCATTACCTTGGCGGCGAAACGGCTGATGTGGGAGATGTAGTGAGAACAATTGCTGTGAACGGAACAATGACAGCAAGATGGCCAAAGGCAAAAATAATTTCGAACGAAAAAATAAAACCCGGAAATGTAATTGTCGGTTTGGCTTCATTTGGACAAGCGACTTATGAAACAAAATATAACAGTGGCATTGGCAGTAACGGGCTCACTTCTGCACGGCATGATGTTCTGGATAAATATTATGCAGAAAATTTTAAGGAAAGTTATGATACCAATTTGCCGCAAGAAGTGGTTTACATCGGAAAAAGCAGGATTAAAAATGCAACTGACCTTCTTTCTCCTACCCGAACTTATGCGCCATTAATTAAAAAAATTCTTGAAAATAATTTTGATAAAATAGATGGACTGATTCATTGTAGCGGTGGTGGACAAACAAAATGTTTAAAATATATTCCTGAAAACGTGCGTGTCATAAAAGATAATTTATTTGATCCGCCTGATATTTTTAATAAAATAAAACTCGCCAGCAAATCGGACGATAGGGAAATGTACCAGGTTTTTAATATGGGCTGCAGAATGGAAATTTATACAGACGAAGAATTTGCTTCAACCATTATTCATGAAGCAAGATCCTTTAACATTGAAGCACAGATTATCGGCCGCGTAGAAACAAGTGATAAAAAAGAATTGGTGATTGATGCGAATGGGAATGAGTTGGTTTTTTAGAAAAAAAAATAATTTAAAAACAGTTTATTTTTTAGAATACTTCTTTAAAATTTCTTCTATCCTTTCATCAGGAACAAGAGTCGTTACCTCAACAAGTTTAATTTTTCTATAATCATCATGAAGAGTGTTTATTACAAAGTTGAATTCCTCGGGCAATACTGCTGATGGTACTTTTAGTAAAAGTGTTTTCCCATCCAGGTACCATTTATTCCCTAATTCCTGGCATTGAAAATAATTATCTAAACTACGCCACCCGGATTTTAAATCTTTATCATTAATGATTGATATTTTTAGATCATCCGGAACCTGGATTATCATAATTTTAAAATCGTTGTTAAAGCCAACGCCTTGTCTCCGAATCATGTTCTCTAAAAACGCCAAAGCGATAGATTCGGCACAATAAATTACTTTATTTCCTTCGGCATTCCATCTTCCTTCCATGCCGGAAGCGAATAAAGATTTACTATATTTTTTATGAATGATTCTGTAAACAAGCATTCAAAAAAGTTTATACAGGATAACCCTGCGCTAACTTATCAAGTTCGTTTATGATCAGATCTACTCCGCCCGTGGTATCTAACAAATCAAAGGGAGTTGTTTTTTTATTCCAAAATGGCTTTTTTAGCCAGTAATTAAATTCATCTATATTCCCAAAAACGGTTTCTCCCCTTTCATATAAACTCATTAGTTTTAGCAAGTGTTCGCTGTAAATAGGTTTCAAAACTTTCTCTTCCTGGTGATGATTACTAATGGTTCTTGATGAAAGATTAAGAATAGATGCAAGATTTTTCTCAGGGATTTTAATGGTTTCCGCAAAGTCATAAAATACTTTTGTTTTTATACCCTTTCTGGCGGCCGAAACAATGGAACTTAAATTGCTTAAGTCAAAATTTTTAAATCGAAAGCCAACAGAATTTTTATTATTGATTGTGAGAGTAGCCATATCGAACCTTAATTTCTGATAAAGTTACTTGAAAAATTTCAATTTGGAAACAGAAATTTTTCAAAAAATGTTTCAGAAAATCCGGATATCCAAAATTTTAATTCCGTCCTGAAGCAAGTGATAAAAAAGAATTGGTGATTGATGCGAATGGGAATGAGTTGGTGTTTTAACAACAAATCTTTTCCTCAAAAAAGTGCAGCTAGTTTTGGCGAATGCTATAGTGGTTCAATTGTGATGCTATTATTATTGTCATTTAAAAAAAATTTTACCGGTTGAACCACAAAAGAATTTACCTCACGCCCATTTTGCATTCCCGGAATCCAACGCGGCCCATTTTCAATCGCGTTTATCGCCACATCAGCCAATTTCGAATCTTGTTTTGTAATCACTTGCACGTCTCTTACTTCTCCATCCTTGCTCACGATAAACTGAACTTTACAAACTCCCTCGCTGTTTTTATCTGCGGTTAATTCATTTGCATTTTTTTGGAGAACATGGGTAATATATTTCAGCCACGCAGAATTACCTCCGGGAAAACTTGCCAATTTTTCCAGTTTAGTAAAAATCGCTCCTCCCGGAATCGCAGAACTTTTAGCAGAGGAAGTCTGCTCTTTTGGTTTTTCCACTCGGATAGATTTCTTATCCGGGTTCATCAACGTCACCGGCTGCAATCTGTAAGAGGCAACCGTGTGCCCGTTTTGAGTAGCCGGGATCCACCTCGGGCCTTTTCTAAGGGCATTTATGCCAACCTTTGCCAATTCAGTTCCCTTCATAGTAGTAGCAACTACATCGCTAACAGTTCCATCAGTATTTACAATAAATCTTAAAACACATGTACCATAATCCGCTTCTGTAAACTTAGAAATACTATCACTTATTGCCCGCGAAATAAATCTTGACCAGGCTTGTGAGCCACCCGGAAAAGAAGCTTCGTAATTTCTACTTTTGTAAAAATTTTGTTTGGAATAGTATCAGCATGAGAAGACAATGCGAATTTTTTGGTTGTAACTTTTATAATGCCCTTTTTTCCGCTAACTCCATATTTCAGGAGTGAATCTTGATTCGTCAAAACTATAATAGATTCAATACTTGATGGATCAATTTCTTCCATTTTTTCCCTGGAAGCCTTTTTCCCATCAATGATGATTAAAGCGTCATCCCGAATTCCCTTAACTATGTTTGTATCTGTTTCAACAGAAGTTGTGTTTCCTGTTTTATTTTTTGTAACTAATTCTATTACTCCATTCTTTCCTTTATCACCATATTTTGCTGTCGCTTTTTCATCTTTAAGAACATAAATACTTTGTATGTCTTGCGGATTCAGTTCCCTGGCCTTTTTACTGGTAGAAATTTTACCGTCAACTACAAAAAGTGCATTTGATTTAAAATAAGAAGGTGGCAAACCAGGGGGCGGTGGCGGCGGTAACACAAACCCTCTTTTGTCAGCTTCTTCTTTTGAAATCATTTCTGTGCTGCCATCTTGGTAGGTTACTTTAATTACAGGTTCCGTTACTTTTATATTTTTTGAATTTGATTGAACAGAAATATTTTTTATACGTTTTCCTTTGTAATACATCGAAGGAATAGTATCGGAACTAGCCGATGAACTGTTCTCAAGTGAGGGTGTGCTTGTGGTCGTCAAATTTTTGACAGAAGAAGCATATGCATTAATCGCGTCCAAAATATTCTGTGCAATTTTATCCTGGTCCGCACTGCTGCTGATAAATGCTGCATCAGTCGGGTTACTCAGGTAACCGCATTCTATAAGTGCAGTCGGATAAGCACTTGAGTCAAGAACGACAATACTATATTTTTTTCGTACTGCTATTTGATTTTCTGTTTTGTAAGATTTTTTTAATTCAGAAATTAATGCAGACCCAAGCAAAATATCCTGGTCGCTTTTCTTTTTATCTATGAAAACAGAAAAACCGTTTAATTGTTTGTCTGCTGCCGCATTTACATGAATAGAAATGAATAAATCCGCATTGTTGTTCCTAGCAAAGATTACTCTGTCTTTAACAGGAATAGTTTGATCATTATCTCTTGAGAGAATAATTTTCAGATGACTATTAGAATTCAAATCAGCAATCTTTTTTGCGATAGAAAGCGTAATATCTTTTTCCTTAACGCCATCAAATGAACGGCTCCATTATCATCTCCGCCATGCCCTGCATCGATTACAACTGTAATTGTTTTTCCATCATAAACATTTGCATTTCGGTTTTTTACTTTAAGTGTAAAAGCAAAAAACACAACGCAGCAAGCGGCAAAACCAGCAACCTGCTTATGTAGCTTACCTTCGGATTTTTATTTTTGGTGAGCATGAGTAACCTCCTTTTTAAGGGTGAATAGAAAAACTTATTGGCAAGAGAAAAATTTTGGCCTGGATAAACAGTTTGCAATATCATTTCAGCAAAAGCGTTGATATCACTATCTTCCAGCGCTTCTTTGTCGGCAATAAATTCATGGATCATATACAGTTCTTTTCGTATCAGCCAAAAGAATGGATTGATCCAGAAAAATACCAATACTATGTTTAAAAAGATTTTATCATAAGAATGTTTCTCTTTTACGTGCGCTATTTCATGATTGAAAATTTGTTGTCCGGGAGTGGATTGAATGTCTATTGCATTGTTCCAGAAAATATTTTTGAAAAAGGAGAAAGGTGTTCCTTTTGCGTTCGTTTCTATAAAACTTATATCCTTAAATTTTCTTGCAGGAAATTTTTTCTTTAGCCTTTCTATCCTATATAGAGAAAGGAAAAAGATAAACAGGAAAATTGCCGATACAAAGAGATAAGCCCCTTCTGTAATATTTTCGGAAGTAAGTTGGAAACTATGATGACTGCTGATTTCCACAACTGCTTCATCGCCGTAACTAATCGTTTGCAGCATTCTGACAACAGTTCCATTGTCTTCTCCGGAAGAAAAAATATTTATTTTCATTACAGGCACTACCAATGCAATCACTATTGTAGCGAGCAGATAAAACCTGTTCCAGCGATGGAATACTTTATTTCTTAGCGCCAGAAAATAATACCCACAAAGAATACCTGAACAAATAAGTACTTTCAAAAGATACCACGCAACTGTTATCATGATAGATTGATTTTAAATTATTTCCCTTTTTTTAATTGTTTAACGAGCAACTCTAGTTCTTCGATACTCAGGTTGTTTTCTTTCACCATGGAAGAAACAATGTTGCTGAAAGAACCTTCGTAATATTTTTTCACCAATGACTTTACCCTGCTTTTTGAATAAACTTCTTTATTCACCAATGGATAATATTGATGCATTCTTCCGAAAACTTCTATCCCGACAAATTCTTTCTCTATCAAAATCTTTAAAATGGTGGCTACCGTATTTTGGTGCGGTTTGGGCTCCGGCATTTCATTTACAATCTCTTTTAAAAATGCTTTGTCAAGTTTCCATAGCACCTGCATTATTTCTTCTTCGGCTTTTGTAAGAGTCTTCATTTTTTTTAATGTTTTATGAGAACAAACATAAAACTATTTTTTTAGTTTACAAACTATTATTTTAGTTAAATTAAAAATTAAGGAATCATATCAAAATAGAAATCAGTTTTATTTATACGTTTACTGTACCAGCCGCAAAGTTTTTTAACAGTTGTATAATAATTGTTTAACAGAAAATATAATTATACAATTAACTTTACCGCTGTGAGTTAAAAATGTAATAGATTCTTATGTCAGAAGTAATTGTAGAATTAAAGAATGTAAATATTTACCAGGGCGACTCGCTGATCCTTTCTGATGTAAATATTTCTGTAAATCGGGGCGAATTTGTATATCTCGTCGGCAAAACCGGAACAGGAAAATCAAGCCTGCTCAAGACCTTGTATGCCGATCTTGATTTTCGTGAAGGTGAAGGAATGGTTGTAGGTTTTGATTTAAGGAAATTAGACTGGAAAAAAATTCCGTATTTGCGCCGGAACCTTGGTGTGGTTTTCCAGGATTTTCAATTACTCACTGATAGAAATGTAAATGAAAATCTCAAATTCGTTTTGAAAGCTACCGGCTGGAAAGATGAAAAATTAATGGATGAAAAGATTGCTGATGTACTTGATAAAGTAGGATTAAAAACAAAAGGGTTTAAAATGCCTTTTGAGCTAAGTGGCGGCGAACAACAAAGAATTGATGTGGCCCGCGCGCTTTTAAATTCCCCCAAACTATTACTGGCAGACGAACCTACCGGAAATCTCGACCCCGAAACTTCAGATGAAATAATGCGATTGCTTTTCAGCATTTGCCAGGATTATGGAACTGCAATCATAATGGCAACACATGATTATCCTGTAATCAATAAATTCCCCGCAAGAACCATTAAAACCGAACGTGGAAAAGTATTCGACAATGCATCTATAGCCACTTCATAAGCTGGCGTGCATTTTTTTCATTATCATATATTGCCGTAAGAATTTCTTTTCTTTTCAAAATTTCTTTTTCAGTGAAAGCAAGTTCAAATAATTGTATCAGCTTTTGCTTATAATCCTGAGCCATTTCTGCAATCACGCAAAGATTTCCAAGTCCCGTTCCTTCGATCGCAGCGGAATTCGTAACAATAAATCTTCCATTGAATAATGCGTTCAATAATTTAATTTTTATTCCTGTCGAGTTAAAAGAAGGCAATGTATGAATGTGCGCATTCTTAATCAATTCATCCATTTTCTCTTCTGAAGGATTTTCAATTAATTGTACGTTTTTATTTTTTCCAACTCGTGTCTTTAAAACCGGAGATGGATTTTTTCCGGCGATAATAAAAGGAAAATTCATTCCGCGAAAAACATGCTCTAAAAGCCAAAGAGCCGCTTTTTCATTTTCAGAAACAGATAAATTTCCATGATATAAACAAAAACTTCCTTTGCCGGTTTTCGATCTTACATCAGTTAACGGTAAAAAAACAGGCAGAAATTCTACATCTTTTGCAGAAAAAATTGTTTGATAGGTTTCTTTGTCCTTTTCGTTTACTGTAATCAATTTCCCCTTTTTCGCAATAACCTTCTCATACTTTTTCAACAATCTGCTTTCAATGCGATAATACATTTTTTTGTAAACATTACTAGCTGATTTAGCCAATTCATGATAATACTGAAATTCTACATTATGTAATCGTACCAACACTTTCCGGTTTTCCAACTGGTGATTATACAAATAATAAGTGCAATGAATTCCTTCAAGCAAAACAGGATAATTATCCTTTAGAAGATTTTCTATTAATTGAGGATTTATTCTTGAACTAACGATATAGGGTAAACGCAATTCAGAAGTCCGGAAATGTTTTTTTCTTCGATAATAAAAAACGGCTTCGCAATATTTTTCCAATTCCGGTTGCTCGCCGCGGCCATATTCAAAACAATGAAGATGAATCTGTATTCCTGATGCGTGTAACGCTTTTATTTTATAAAACAAATCGAACGCGCCACCATAATCCGGCGGATACGGTACATCAAGACAAACAATATGGAGATGTTTTGGATTGATTGGTTAATTAGTTTATTCTTGAATGCAATTCAAAGACAATTGAAACTGATGTTTACCATTTGCTGTTCACCCTCGCAAAACTCCGTTTATTTTGTTTAATATTTGCAAATAAAAATTACTGAATTTGTGGGAAATAAAATTATCGTTTCAGCCATCAGCGATTTAGTTACCGATCAACGGGTAAGGAAGGAATGTATTACGCTCCACAAGATGGGTTACCAAGTGTTGCTTATCGGAAGAAAAAGCGACAGGAATTTTTCATTAGATCATTTGCCTTACAAAACAATCCGCTTTTACAATTTATTTCAACGAGGCCCTCTGATGTACCTAATGTTTAATCTGCAATTGTTTTTTTATCTACTCTTCAAAAGGTCTGATATTTTGTGGTCTAATGATTTGGATACTTTGCTGCCAAATTACCTAATCTCACAACTGAAAAAAATAAAACTAGTTTATGACACCCATGAATATTTTACGGAAAGCGTTTATAAAAAATCATCAAGGAAAGTGTGGGAAAAGCTGGAAAGTTATCTTTTTCCACGATTGAAAAATGTCATTACAGTTAATGGTTCTATTAAAAAAATGTATGAAGATAAATTTGGAGTGGCGGTGACGGTTATACGAAATGTTCCTTTTCAACTCAGAAAAAAAGAAAGTGATAAAAATATAATTTTACCAAAAGATAAAAAGATCCTCATCATACAGGGAATGGGTTTGAATGAAAATCGTGGTGCGGAAGAAGCTGTTGAAATGATGCAGTTTTTACCGGCAGATTTTATATTATATTTTATTGGCAGCGGAACGATTTTAAACAGGCTGAAACAAATGGTTGTCGGTTTAAAACTTGAGTCTAAGGTTATTTTTGTGGATGCCATGCCTTATGAACAAATGATCGAATATACCAAACAGAGTTTCCTGGGATTGATCTTTGAGAAAATCGAGGTTAGTGATGAACACAGATTTTCGCTTCCAAATAAATTCTTCGATTATTTACATGCAGGAATTCCTGTTTTATCATCGAAAGCGCCGGAAATAAAAAAGATCATTGAAAAATTTAATGTTGGAGCCTTTATTGACTCTTTCAATCCAAAAGAAATTGCTCAGAAAGTTATTTCAATTTCAAAAGACAAAGAAACTTATCAAACGTGGAAACTGAATACCCTTAATGCTTCTGCAGAATTAAACTGGGAAAATGAAGAGAAAATTTTAATCGATTTCATGACTCACTTAGAGTGAATAAAAGCTTTTCCATCATTTGATCATGCACTTTTTTCCAGGCTGCATATTCATTTGTTTCACTTATCGTATGGTTGTGCCAAAGAGGAATAAAAATTCCTCCAACGCTTTTTACTTCTTTTAATAATTCTAATATTTTTTTTACAGCATCTTCCGGTTTTGAATCCATGAATGTTCCTTCCATAAATGTGATTGGAAAAATTTTAAGGTCAGTTGCTTTTTCATTTTCTAAATCATAAAAATAAAATGGTTTGCATACTCCTGCACGAAAACCCGGCTCAGCAGCAAATCCCATCGAATAATCTTCTGTAATTCCTGCTGACAAAAGAAAATTATAAGTGTGCGGCAACTTGAACTTTAAATAATGCTGCCGGCTTTTAGTTATTTTTTGAAACGATAGTTTTTCAAGCCTTTGCTTCTCTGTCAACATCTTTTCAGGAAAAGAACTGGTATAAAAAGAGGGATGAATACCGATATCACTAAACGATTCTATTCGCTTAATTAATTTCTTCATTTCCGGATTTTGATAATGAAGGTTCCTGTCGAGTTCGGACTTATCGGCCAGTAAAAAAAAGAAAATGGATGGAAGATGATTTTTTGAAATCATTTGCTTCAAATCATCATAAACATCCCATGGATCTTTCGCGGACTGTAAAACAGTTTCGATTCTTTGTTTGAAATCGTGAGCATGAAACCCCAACAAATCTTTTAAGGCAGAGCCGATTGTTCTTCCAAAACTTCTTCCTTTAAATTTATACGCTACATCGATATCGTAAGTGACAATGGCTTTAAAAGTTGAAGCTTTAAATTCCAGTTTTTCAAATTTATTTTTTAATGCTTTTTTAAAAATCTTAATCCAAATGTTTACTACCGGCTTTTGCAAAAAATTATTTTGAAAAGCAAGACTTTCTTTCGCTTTAAATCGGCCGAACTCATCGGAATCAAATGGAAGGTATTCTTCATACCGGCTTACCATATAAAATACAGCAGCAAAAACATCAAAGCCCAAATCGTCATCCTCATTGGGAAATAAAACTTTTACGGTTTCCTTTTCAACAACTTTTATGGCCTGTTTTTGAATTTCAGTTTCCCACAAAAGATTAGATGCTTTTATAAAAAAAGCTTCGCCTATTCTTTCTTCTGAGTAATTTAATTTTTCACCCGAATATTTTAGAAACTCATTTCTATCATTGCTTGTCCGATATTCAATTCCCAATTCTTCCGTAAAAATTAATTTAAAGACATATCTACACCTTGACGAATTTTGTGGTAAATAAATGAGTAACATAAATAATTAATTCTCAGGTTAAGCCTTCTGGCATCTAGATAAAAGTAAAGTTTATTTATTTTGCTTACTACACAAAAGACTTTTAAGAAAAACCTTTTAAACAAATATCTTTGGACAAAGGAAAGTAAAGATGAAAGATTATTTAAAACAGCTTTTTGAAAAACAGGATTATGACGAAAACAATTTCTTTCTTATTGCCGGGCCATGCGTGGTGGAAAGTGAAGAATTGATTTTTGAAGTGGCAGAAAAAGTTGCCGGCATTTGCAAAAAATTGAATATTCCTTACATTTTTAAATCTTCTTACCGAAAAGCCAACCGTACGAGCGCTTCATCATTCACAGGCCTTGGTGATGAAGAAGCATTACAAATACTGGAAAAAGTTGGAAAAAAATTTTCTTTGCCAACAGTAACAGATATTCACGCGCATGAAGAAGCGGTAATGGCTGCGAAATATGTTGACGTGTTACAAATTCCGGCTTTTCTTTGCAGGCAAACCGATCTTTTGATTGCTGCCGCTGAAACCGGAAAGATTATCAACGTAAAAAAGGGACAATTTGTAAATGGCGAATCGATGAAGTTTGCTGTAGAAAAAATTGAAAAAGCCGGAAACAAAAAAGCTATGCTTACCGAAAGAGGAAACACTTTTGGTTACAATGATCTTGTGGTTGATTACAGAAATATTCCTATCATGAAAAACCATGAAGTCCCTGTTATTATGGATTGCACTCACAGCCTTCAACAACCGAATCAAAATAGCGGTGTTACCGGTGGCAACCCGGAAATGATTGAGACAATCGCTAAGGCTGCAATTGCGGTTGGCGCCGATGGTTTATTTATAGAGACGCATCCAAATCCTGCTGTGGCAAAAAGCGATGGAGCTAATATGCTCAGGCTGGATCTCCTGGAAGAACTTCTTGCTAAATTGATCAAAATCCGAAAAGCAATTTAGATAGAAAGACAAAATAAGAATTTGAAAAAATTGTCAGTTTACTACAAGGCATCTAAATAAAAAAGGGGCCGGATAAAAATCCACCCCTGTTATAATCCAATATCCTATGAAAAACCGAGTTTAAACTACTTACGTAGTTTGTAATATATTGAAGCTTTTAGCTTTTATTTTAATCTTTTACGCTTTACACATTACGAATCTTCTATTAGACCATATTCGACTTTAAAACGTTGCATTGGTTTAATTTATTTTTCAAAAGAAAAATAAAAAAAGGGGCCGGATGGAAATCCACCCCTGTTATAATCCAATATCCTATGAAAAACCGAGTTTAAACTACTTTTGGTAGTTCCTTATATTTTTGAATGGTTTTCACCATTTTGCTTTAAAATTTGCAGAATACTCATTAAAATTCTGTGTTTTATAATATCCTTCCCCAAAATACTTGAGAATCACTTCTATTTCTTTTGGCTCCATAAATCCCGGAATTGCTGCCGGAACTTGTTCTTTTTCAGGAAAAATGACTGTATTTGGAAAAGCCAATTGTCCTTGTGTGGCATATAATGCAAAATCATTCACTTTATTTGCCTCATCATATTTATAACTTTTGTCATTCCAAATTACAGGCTCTTTGGTTTCCGCATTTACCCTGGCTGCATAAAAATGCTGATTTATATAGGAAATCACCTTAGAATTATTATATGTTTTTTTGTCCATCACTTTACACCAGTAACACCAGTTTGTGTAAATGTCTATTAGCACGGGTTTCGGTTCAGTCTTCATTTTTGAGTTCAGTTCATCCATAGACAACCAATTTATTTTTTCCTTTTCAGTTGGTTTAACTTTGGCAAAAGAAAAAACAAATAAGCACACAATAAAAGCTAATACCGCTTTTTTTCCCATGTATATTAAACGAGCTTTATTAATTTTTATTTGATTTACTTTAAAAATATTTATACACTCAATTACTCAATCTGATGAATAAAATAATCGTTGCGGTATCCGGGGCCAGTGGTTCTATTTATGCAAAATTATTGTTAGATAAGCTGACTTCTATTAAATCACAGTGGTCGGATTTAAATATAGTCATCACAGATAATGCCAAAATTGTGTGGCAAACAGAACTCGGCAAAAATGACTATAATAATTATGAGGCGACATATTTTGATAAAAATGATTTTATGGCTCCTTTTGCATCAGGCTCAGCGAATTTTAATATTATGATAATTATTCCCTGTAGCATGGGAACGCTTGCACGAATCGCTTCGGGGCTTTCTAACGATTTAATTGCGAGAGCAGCGGATGTAATTTTAAAAGAAAGAAGAAAATTAATCTGTGTAGTGCGTGAAACACCATATAACTTGATTCACCTCAGAAATATGGAAACTATTACACAAGCAGGTGGAATTATTTGCCCTGCTTCACCTTCCTTTTACAGTAAACCTAAAACGATAGAAGAAGCGGTATCAACGGTTGTTGATCGTGTGATCAATCTCGCAGGATTAAAGATTGATTCTTATAGTTGGCCTGAATAAAAAGAGCTTATAACGCAAGAATGAAAACTAATTTCATCGTAAGTCCACCACTTCAACCTTGGGATGTTTTTTGGCATCAAAAGTAAATAAGGAATCAGGAAGATCGGTATTTGTCTTCATTGAGTTAACAGTATAAATATAGCGGTCTCCATTTTTTTCAAAAACTTTACTTGAAACAATATTTTTTGTGCTTTATCAACTTCCACCAAAACTTTAAAAAAAGTTTTTGTTTTATCTACCGGCGTTAATTCAATTTCCTGTACTACTTTATTACCAACCTTTCTTCTCACCATTTAATTTGTATAAAAAATCTTTATCATAAAAATCAGTAAACATTTTTTGCGGAGTAATGGTATTGGTAGAAGGATCAAATTTAGTAAGCTGAACTTCATTGGCGGATTTGATCGTAAGTCCAGATATTATCACCATCACTATAAATTTCCTGTACCTGAAATATTTACTCTGTATTTTGAACCTTTCATGTAAATCACTCCTTTTTTGGTACCTTCTACTTTTCCACTCGCATTGGTTAGTACTTAAGGTAAAATTTGCAGTAACAGTTTTATAAGTTTTAAATTTTGCACTTACCTTATCCAGTATTGCTTTTGCATCAGGATCACTTACGCCTAATTTATTGTTTTGAGAAAACACACTGGAAACACAAAAAGTAAAAAAGCCAATAAGTAATAATTTCATCATATCATCAATATTTTATAATATATAAAGGGTGGCAAAGATACATTATAGACGTAATTAAGCCCCTTTCCGTTTAATGAAATGACAAACAAAACTGTTAATTAATTCAGAGCTTTTGTCTCAAGCTTCAATACGTGACATTTCAGGTTTATCGTGATTTACTTTAGTAAACTCTTTTGCTGCCTTTATAAAATCTACAAATAATGGATGAGGATTTTCAACTGTACTTTTTAATTCAGGATGATATTGAACTCCTATGAAAAAAGGATGATTTTTCAGTTCCATAATTTCTACCAAACCAGTTTCAGGATTGATTCCGCTTGCTATCATTCCAGCTTCCTGGTATTGTTTCAAATACTTATTATTAAACTCCCAGCGATGCCGGTGGCGTTCTTGTATTTCGCTGGTTCCATAAACAGAATAGGCAAGACTATTTTCCTTGATAACACAGGGGTAAGAACCCAGGCGCATTGTTCCTCCTTTCATGGTCACTTTTTTTTGTTCTTCCATCATATCAATAACCGGGTTTGAAGTATCAGGATTCATTTCTGTTGAATCAGCATCAGCTATTCCCAGAACATTTCTTGCAAATTCAATTGCTGCCATTTGCATTCCAAGGCAAATTCCAAAAAAAGGAAGATTATTTTCACGGGCATATTTTACCGCAATTATTTTTCCTTCTACACCTCTGAAACCAAAACCAGGTGCAACTAATAAACCATCAAGCCCCATTAATTTTTCATTTACATTTTCTTCATCAATATATTCACTATGTACATTTAAAACCTGGACTTTACAATCATTCATTGCCCCCGCATGAATAAAAGACTCTAAGATGGATTTATACGCGTCCTGTAATTCAATATATTTTCCAATCAGCCCAATCGTAACTTTATTTCCGGGGTGTTTTACTTTATCCAAAAACTCCTTCCATTTGGTTAGATCAGGTTCATTATAATTGGTAATGTTTAATTTTTTCAATACAATCAAATCCAGTTTTTCGCGAAGCATCGCAATTGGCACTTCATAAATGGTAGAAGCATCCGCCGCTTCTATTACCGAATCTACTTTTACATTGCAAAAAAGAGCCACTTTTCTTTTCAGATCTTCAGTTAGCGGACGTTCTGTGCGACAAACCAAAATATCAGGATGAACGCCGTTTTCGCTCATCAGTTTTACACTGTGCTGTGTCGGTTTTGTTTTAAGTTCCTTTGCAGCTTTCAAATACGGAATAAGTGTGAGGTGAACAACCAAACAATCTTCATCAGGCAATTCCCATTGAATTTGACGCACAGCTTCAATAAACGGAAGGCTTTCTATATCACCAACAGTTCCGCCGATTTCAGTTAGGATTACATCATATTGATTTTTTTCGCCGAGAAGCATCATTCTTCTTTTGATCTCATCGGTTATGTGCGGAATTACCTGCACCGTTTTTCCCAAATAATCTCCTTCCCTTTCGCGATTAATAACGGTTTGATAAATACGGCCGGTTGTTACATTATTTGCCTGTGTAGTATTAATATTTAAAAAACGTTCGTAATGGCCAAGATCGAGATCGGTTTCAGCGCCATCTTCTGTAACGAAACATTCCCCGTGTTCATACGGGTTTAAAGTTCCGGGATCCACATTAATATATGGATCAAATTTTTGAATAGTAACACGCAAACCCCTTGCCTGCAAAAGCTTTGCGAGAGAAGCAGCAATAATTCCCTTTCCTAATGAAGAACTTACGCCGCCTGTTACGAAAATGTACTTAGCCATCTTTTTTAGTTTTTTAAAAAATAATCAATCTACAACACAACTTTATTAAACCAACCTGTTGTAATGAAAGAAATAAAAAAAAAGTGACCACAGGAAAGAATTGGAAGAGTAAAATCCGTGAGGTCATGCAAATTTACTGCTATTATTTTAGCCGAAAAAGTTATAAACTCATTTGTGGAAAAAATTAGAAAATCGGTGTAAAAAACCAATTTTTGTTAAACAAAAATAACGAACCACTTTAGTGAAAAATAAAAATTTAAACACCCCAGGCAGTAAACAAACAAATAAAGTGAATTTTTATTTTTACTGTAGCTAAAAGTATTCTTTTTTGCTAAGATAATTCTGCAGATAATCTTTTACACCTTCTTCCAAAGAATAAAATGGTTGAGAATAACCTGCCGAACGAATTTTGTCCATTTCTGCTTCTGTAAAATATTGATAAGTTTCGCGAATATCTTCCGGCATATCAATATATTCTATTTGTGAAGATCTATCTAAAGCTGAAAAAGTAGCTTTTACGAGGTCATTGAAAGTTCGCGCTTTACCTGTACCCACATTATATATCCCTGTTACAAAAGAACTGCTATCATTTTGCCAACATTCTAAAAACCAAAAGCAAATATTAAGTACATCTTTTACATAAATAAAATCACGCAATTGCTCACCATCGTTAAATTCTTTTTTGTGAGACCTAAAAAGTTTTACGAATCCATTTTTTACTATCTGATTGTAAGAATGAAAAATAACACTTGCCATTCTTGCTTTGTGATATTCATTTGGGCCGTAAACATTGAAGAATTTTAAACCAGCCCATGCAGCTGGTTGCCGGATCCCATCCTGAACTTGTCGAAGGGCCCATTTATCGAATTCGTTTTTAGAAATGCCGTATGGGTTCAGCGGTTTTAATTTCTCAATAATAGATTCATCATCTTTATAACCTAATCCACCTGAACCATATGTCGCAGCCGATGAAGCATAAACGAGTGGAATTTGATATTGGGAACAATAGTTCCATATTTTTTTAGAAAACTCAACATTCAAATGTTCATGAATGGAATAATTAAATTCGGTAGTATCTGTCCTTGCGCCAATGTGAAACACAAAACCGATTTTAGGTTTTTCTGTTTCCAACCAATCAAAAAAAACTTCCCTTTCTATCTTTTCAGAAAAAGTTTTTCCCTGCAGGTTTGCTTCTTTTTCTTCATGAGAAAAATCATCTACCAAAATGAGATTATTGTAATTTTTATTGTTTAAAAAACCAACAAGGCAACTTCCAATGAAACCAGCAGCGCCCGTTACTACTATATTCAGATTCTTATCTATCATATATTCCTGGGTTTTTCTTACAAATTGGATTTTAGATAATTCCCAATTACATTATCATATTTATTTTTCCATTCACTAATATTTCCCCAACTTTCAGTATCAATGGTTATTTCTCCTGAAGTAACTTGGCCTAACTTCTCAAATGGAATTCCCAATGATCCTTCAAATTCGTTGACTCTGTCCACACTTACAGTTACCACTATTCTACCTTGCGCTTCGCCAAACCAATAAGCGTCTTTACGAATTTGTTTTTTTTGTTGGTTCACTGTAAATCCCAGGTTTTTGAAAAAACCGCTTTCGGCTAAAGTTACAAACAAGCCTCCTTCTGAAATATCATGAGCAGAAAGAATCATTTTATTTTTGATCAGGGAACTAACGGTATCGTGTAAACGAAATTCTTCTTCCAGGTCAAAATAAGGTGCTGGTGAATACTCTTCCTTACATATTTTATGCAAATATTCTGAACAATTAAAGTCTTCAATGTTTTTCCCCAACAAATAAATTACATCGCCTTCATTTTGAAAATATAATGTCATCTTATTTTCAAAATCTTCTAAAAGTCCCACCATACCAATAACAGGAGTAGGATAAACCGGTCCTGAAGGTGATTGATTATAAAAACTAACGTTACCTCCGGTAACAGGCGTATCAAATTTTAAACAAGCCTTCGACATTCCCTTTATACTTTCTACAAACTGATAATAAACTTCGGGATCATAAGGATTTCCAAAATTTAAACAATTGGTTACGCCCAAAGGAATTCCTCCGCTGCAAACAATATTCCTGGCAGCCTCGCTTACTGCAATCATACAACCAACAAACGGATCTGCAAATACATACAAACTATTACAATCAGTTGTGAGGGCAAGTGCTTTTTTGGTTCCTTTAACTTCAACAACAGCAGCATCAGAAGGTGCATTGGTATTGAGATTAGCTGTCCCAACCATACTATCATACTGCTCGTAGATCCATCTCTTCGAGGCTATTGAAGGAAGGGAAATTAATTTTTCCGCAATCGTTTTTATGTCTTCAGGAACCTGAATTTTTGTTGTATCAAATGCTTTGATTTTTTCAAAATACTTTGGTTGTTTGTATTCCCTGTCATAAACCGGTGCACCGCCACCAAGTACCAGACTTTCAGCAGGCAATTCTGCTTCCAGTTCCTCATTCATATAGAATCTAAGCATTTCGCCATTTGTTACTTCCCCGATTTGCTTGCATGGTAGATCCCATTTTTCAAAAATTTCAATCACATCTTTTTCCCTTCCTTTCTTTACCGTCAGCAACATTCTTTCCTGGCTTTCGCTTAACAATAACTCCCATGGTTTCATATTGCTTTGGCGTGTCGGAACTTTTTCTAAATGAATATTCATTCCAACACCACCTTTGGCGCTTGTTTCAGCAGTTGAACATATAATGCCTGCAGCGCCCATGTCCTGCATTCCAACCACGGCTCCTGTGGCAATTACCTCAATACAAGCTTCCAATAATTTTTTTTCCTGGAAAGGATCACCAACCTGCACAGCCGGTAAATCTTCGGCGCTGCTTTCAGTAATATCTGCAGAAGCAAAAGCGGCGCCACCCATTCCATCTTTTCCTGTTGCACTTCCTGCAATGAATACAGGATTCCCTTTTCCTTCAGCGGTAGCACTAACGGTATCGCCTAAACGAACAACACCGGCGCTCATTGCATTTACCAGTGGATTGGTATGATAACATTCTTCAAAATAAATTTCTCCACCCACTGTCGGTACCCCAAAACAATTTCCATAATGTCCAATACCGCTTACCACTCCACTTAATAAATGTTGTGTTTTTTTATTATCGATATTACCAAAACGAAGAGAATTTAAAGTAGCGACTGGCCTTGCACCCATTGTAAAAATATCACGGTGAATTCCCCCAACACCAGTAGCGGCTCCCTGGAAAGGTTCAATAGCAGAAGGATGATTGTGACTTTCTATTTTAAAAACAACACCCCATCCATCGCCAATATCCATAAGACCTGCGTTTTCATCACCAGCTTTCACTAAAAGCCTTGAACCTTCGCGTGGCAAAGTTTTTAACCATTTTATTGAATTTTTATAACTGCAGTGTTCACTCCACATAACTGAGTAAGCACTAAGCTCCGTAAAATTGGGTACACGCCCCAGAATTTCGACAATCTTTTCAAATTCATCTTTTTTAAGTCCAAGTTTTTCTGCCGTTTCAAATGTTATTTCCATAATTATATAAAAAAAGCAAACTTACAATCTCTTACTCTTCTATCATTACATAAGATGTAAATATTTTAATTAACTTCCCGGAATTAAATAACACTGCTTGTTTTATTTTTTATTTATTTTTTATTCAGTTCTTTTTTGCTGGTTAATAACCCGGATTAGATTTTTTAAAAATGCCGGTTTACCTGTTCAAACACTTATCGCTTTATTTATTATCCGGATTTTTTCTTTGCTCGCAGGTTGTTATGTAAATCTTTATGTTTTACCAGTTTCTGATTCTGTGGTATTTCATCATATGGGAATTGAGGAATTCAACTTACTATTTAATAATCCCCATGAATATTTTGTAAATATTTTTCATAGCCCTTATTCTTATGGATACTCAAGGGTTTTGGAAGTGTCGCATTCGTTCTGGAATAACTTTCGGTCCAACCTAATAGCAAAAATACTTTCGGTTTTTGATTTTTTCAGCTTCAAAAATTTCTGGGTTAATACACTTTTTTTTAATTTTTTCGTGTTTTTCGGATCTGTTGCCTTGTATAAAGTTTTCATACAAATCTTTCCAAAAGCAGTCTTTCAGCTTATATTTTGCATTTTTCTTTTGCCTTCTGCGTTGTTTTATTCAGCAATGATTCATCGCGACGGACTTATTTTTTTGTCGCTTTCAATGATCATTTATTATTTGTTTTATTTAATGGCAAACCATAAACGCTCTCTGAAAAACATCTTCATAATTAGCTTATTCCTCCTGGCTATTTTTCTGTTAAGAAATTTTGTTTTCCTTGCGCTTATTCCAGGCTTGATTGCGTGGATTGTTGCTCACAATTTTCCTAAAAAAGCTTTTCTTTCCTTTGTTATCATATATACAATAAGCATTGTTGCATTTTTCACTTCAGGATTAATTTCTCCTAAAGTAAATTTTCCCGCGTATGTAGCCAACCGACAACAAACTTTCATTGAAATCGGAAAAGCCGGTAATTCAACTATTGCGGTTGAAAAGCTACAACCAACTGTTAAAGGATTTGTTACAACTGCTCCACAAGCATTTAACCTTGCATTAATGCGACCATACCTCTCAAAGATGGAAAAGGTGAAATTTGCTCCTTTTGCAATTGAAATATTTTTGATGGAAATCCTGTTTATTCTTTTTATTTTTTTCCATAAAAAAAGTGAATCGGTTAATCCACTTATATACTTTAATATCTTTTTCAGTTTAACAATGCTGATGATGACCGGATATACAGTACCTATAATTGGTGCAATTGTACGGTATAGAAGCATATATTTTATTTTTTTATTAATTCCCATAGTTTGCTATATTGACTGGGAAAAACTTATTCGATCTTTTAATAATAAAGGTTTTCATAAGAAGAATTGATTAATTCGTGATTTATTAATCAAAAACTAATCTATTAAAAAAAAATAGATATTTACTTTTTCTCAACAAAAAGGCAAAATTTTAAGAAACGCTGAAAAAATTTTGGATTTAATCAAAATAAAATCGTTTTTTTGTGCCTCAAAATTTAAAAAATGGAATCATTACGACAAAATGCACTTAAAGAACTTCTTGCATCTCCAAGAAGTTATGAAGTAGATTCATCCAGAAAAATCACAGGATTTTTCGCAGAGAATGTTTTTGATCTAAAGAAAGCACGCGAATTTCTAAGCGATGAGGCTTATAAAAGCTTGGTTTCGTCTATCAAAAATCAAACAAAAATAGACAGGAAAATGGGTGACCAAATCGCTTCTGCTTTAAAAAGCTGGGCAGAAACAAAAAATGTTACTCATTATACTCATTGGTTTCAGCCATTAACTGGTGCAACCGCCGAAAAACATGATTCATTCTTTACTCTCAAAAGTGATGGAACAGCTTTGGAAGAATTTGACGGTGACGCCTTGATTCAGCAGGAACCAGATGCATCTTCTTTTCCAAGTGGAGGTATCAGGGCTACTTTCGAAGCACGTGGTTATACTGCATGGGATCCTTCATCTCCTCCATTCATCGTAGAGATTGGAAATGGACGAACTTTGTGTATTCCTACCATATTCGTTTCTTATACCGGTGAATCACTTGATGCAAAAACGCCTTTATTAAAATCTTCAGTAGCACTTGAAAAAGCTGCAGTGGATGTATGCCAGTATTTTGATAAAAATATTACTTCTGTGAAACCGACTTTAGGCTGGGAGCAGGAGTATTTTGTAGTGGATGCAACTTTGGCCAGTGCACGCCCTGATCTTATCATGACCGGACGTACTGTATTTGGTCACGCGCCTGCCAAAGGACAGCAATTGGAAGATCATTATTTTGGCGCTATTCCGGAAAGAGTTTACGCTTTTATGAGAGATTTTGAAGATGAAGCCTATAAATTAGGCGTTCCTTTAAAAACACGTCATAATGAAGTAGCACCCTCCCAATTTGAATGCGCTCCTATTTTTGAAGAAGTTAATATCGCTGTTGATCATAACATTTTAATGATGGACGTTATGACAAGAGTTGCAAAAAGACACAATTTGATCGTACTTCTTCACGAAAAACCTTTTGCCCAAATTAACGGTAGTGGAAAACACAACAACTGGAGTATGGCTACCAACACTGGCGTTAATTTATTGGGACCGGGAAAAACTCCGAAAACGAATCTGATGTTCCTGGCGTTTTTTGTAAATACAATAAAAGCAGTACATGATCATGCCGATCTTTTAAGAGCTTCTATTGCAGGTTCAGGAAATGATCACCGTCTTGGAGCAAATGAAGCACCTCCGGCCATTATTTCAATTTTTATAGGAAAATATTTGACAGACGTATTAAATGAAGTAGAAAAGCGTGTTGGAGATAAATTTGATGAGCAGGATGAAGCAATGCTAAAACTGGATATTCATAAGAGCATTCCGGAACTGATGCTTGATAACACTGACAGGAACAGGACTTCCCCATTTGCTTTTACCGGTAACAAGTTTGAATTCAGGGCAGTTGGTTCATCAGAAAATTGTGCTGCTCCTATGACTGTTTTAAATACGATTATGTGTGACGCGCTTACACAATTTAAAACAGATGTGGATGCTTTGATCGATAAAGGGGAGAAGAAAGAAATCGCTTTAATGCAAACGATTCAAAAGTATATTGTTGAAAGTAAAGACGTCTTATTCGAAGGCGATGGATATAGTGAAGCATGGGCTAAAGAAGCTGAAAAAAGAGGCTTGCCAAATGTAAAAACTACTCCTCTCGCTTTGGACGCTTTTGTTACAGACACTGCTAAAAAGCTGTTTGAACGTTTCGATATTTATACGAAGAAAGAGCTCGAAGCGCGTCATGAAATTCAACTTGAGAACTATACTAAAAAACTGCAGATTGAAGCGAGAGTTATCGGAGACCTTGCCAGCACGTATATATTACCTCCGGCCATTAAATACCAAAATGTGCTGATTGAAAATATCAAAGGTTTAAAGGATTTGGGTTTTGATGAAAGCGCTTATTCTTCTCAGATCCAGATTGTACAAAAGATATCCGAGCACATTGATGTAATTGGTTCAAAAGTGAAGGAAATGATCGAAGCAAGAAAAGTTGCCAATGGAATCCAGGATTCAAGAGAAAAAGCAATTGAATATTGTAATAAAGTGAAAGGTCATTTCGATGAAATTCGCTACCATGTAGATAAACTTGAACTTTTAGTAGATGATGAATATTGGGAATTGCCGAAATACAGGGAATTACTTTTCTTACGCTAGAAAGTGATTGTCAAAAGTGTTTTACTTTTTTTAACAGGCCGGAGTTAAACTTCGGCCTGTTTGTTTTATCTATCATTCATACAAAATATAAAAAATATACAGATGAAAAAATTATTTCTTGTCGCTGTGGCAGGTCTCCTTTTTGCAGCAAACAGTAATGCTCAGGTTCAAAGAGAGATGCGCCAACACGCTCATATGCAATCAGACTCTTCCGTTCATTTTCAAAGAGGAAAAAGGATGCAGGACTTAAACCTCACAGCCGACCAACAAACTCAAATGAAATCGTTGCATCAGGATATGATGCAGCAAAGGAAAGCCATTCAAAGTGATGCAAGTCTCTCCACAGATCAGAAGAAAGAGAAAATGAAAGAATTGCGTCAAAATCAAATGCAAAAGATGAATGCAATACTTACTCCCGATCAGCAGCGTAAAATGAAAGCATTCAGAGGACAAGGAAAGCAAAATCATCAAATCCACAAGGGCTCCAAACAAATGATGCAACAACTTGATCTTACATCAACGCAACAAACTCAGATGAAAGCATTGCATGAAACGATGCAGCAACAAAGAAATGCCATTCAAAATGATGCAAGCCTTTCAACTGATCAAAAGAAAGAAAAAATGAAAGAATTGCATAAAACCCAAATGCAAAAAGTAAATTCAATCCTTACTCCCGATCAGCAGGCAAAAATGAAAGCTTTCAGGGAACAAAGGAAGCAGAATCATAAAATGCAAAAAAGTCAAAACAAAATAAACCAAAGCGAACAATCATAAATCGTCAATTCATTTCCCATGAAAATTAAAAAAGCCGTTCATCGAAAGATGTGCGGCTTTTTTAGCATATAATTGAATTCCCTCCCAAGCTGAAAGCTGTATCTTTGCTCATTATTTTACAAACAATGAGTAGAAAAGGAAAAGTTTTAATGGCGATGAGTGGCGGAATCGATAGCACCGTTGCTGCTCTTATGCTTCACAATGAAGGTTATGAAGTAGTAGGAATTACTATGAAAACGTGGGATTATGCAACAAGTGGAGGCAAAAGCAATAAAGAAACCGGTTGTTGTAATATTGATAGTTTTAATGATGCAAGACAAGCTGCTGTTCAACATGGTTTTCCGCATTTTATTTTAGATATACGTGAAGAATTTGGAGATTTTGTAATAGATAATTTTGTAGAAGAATATATTGCCGGCCGTACGCCGAATCCCTGTATTTTATGCAATACACATATAAAATGGCGAGCACTTTCAAAGAGAGCCGATGCGTTAGGTTGTGATTTTATTGCTACAGGTCATTATGCCCAAATTCACCAACATTCAAACAGCAGATATTTTATCAGGAAGGGAATAGATGAGACCAAAGACCAAAGCTATGTTTTGTGGGGACTGCAACAGGATCTTCTCAGCCGTACCATTTTACCTTTGGGAACTTTTCGTAAAACTGAAATTCGCCAAATGGCTATCGATTTCGGCTATCCCGAACTGGCAAAAAAGAACGAGAGCTATGAAATTTGTTTTGTTCCCGATAATGATTACCGCGGCTTTTTAAAAAGAAGAGTGGAAGGTTTGGAAGAAAGAGTTTCCGGAGGATTTTTTGTAGATAAAACAGGTAAGATTCTTGGTCCGCATAAAGGTTATCCTTTTTATACTGTTGGCCAAAGAAAAGGCCTTGATATTGCTTTGGGGAAACCAGCCTTTGTCACTAAAATAATTCCTGAAACCAATACTATCGTTTTGGGAGATGAAGAAGATTTGAAAGGAAGTGAATTGACCGTAGAAGGACTTAATTGGATAAAATATGACCGGGTTTCCGACGGCATGGAAGCGGTTACCAAAATCAGGTATAAAGATAAAGGCGGTCTTTCAAACCTATTTGCATACGAAAATGGATTGAAAGTCCGTTTTTATGACAACGTGAAAGGAATCGCACCCGGTCAAAGCGCTGTTTTTTATGAGGAAAACGATGTAATCGGTGGCGGAATCATTCAAAGAAATTAACTTCAAAGGATTAATCCGACTTTCAATTCCCAAATATGACAAAGCGTTTAGCCGGTTTTGCTTTTATCATCTTCCTGTTAGCTTCATGTAAGAAAGAAAATGCGACTTTTACAACTGCTTCAGTAAATGAATATTTTCCTTTAAAGGTTGGTAAATACATTACATATGATTTGGATTCTACGGTTTTTACCAACTTCAATCAACAACTTACAGTAAGGCACTACCAGGCACAATACAAAGTGGAGGATACAACTACTGACAACTTAGGAAGGGTAGGATATACTATTTATCGCTATTTGCGCGCCGATTCAACTCAAGGTTGGACAATTGATAATGTATTCACCGCTTTCCCAACGGTAAATTCTATTGAATATCTCCAGGATAATCTGCGTTTTATAAAATTAATGGCTCCGATTGACGAAGGCTTTTCATGGAAAGGAAATAGTTACCTCGCCTTTGATCCTTATCGCTCTTACGTTTTTGCCAATCCTGCTTTTACAGAAGATTGGAATTATACTTATGAAAATGTCAATACCCCTTTAACCATCGGTTCTAATAATTTTGATAGTACTATTACTGTTTTTGAAGTTTCAGATTCAACCGGTGATCCGAAAGTTCCGGGAACCGAATATGCAGAAAAAACGTATAGTATTGAACAGTATGCAAAAGATGTAGGATTAATTTATAAAGATTTTATTCACTGGGAATACCAGGCTACGAGCAACACTTATAAAGGTTTTGGAGAAAAATTAAGTGTCATTGATTACAATTAATCCGTTCAGCTTTCGGTTCCAGTGAAACAACAAAAAAGCCGTTATTTTATTTTTATGAGAAAAAAATATTTGTTTCTTTTCGCCCTCATTTTTTTTTCTCTGCACCTTTCTGCTCAGTTTACAAAATATGTTATAAGGTTTAAAGATAAAACCGGCACTCCTTTTTCCATAAGTGATCCTTCAAAATTTTTATCGGCAAGAGCTATTGAAAGAAGAGCTAAACAACACATTGCTATTAACGAAACTGATTTGCCGGTTACGCCGGCTTATATAGATAGTATTAAATCAGTAAGCAACGTTACGGTACTTGATGTTTCAAAATGGTTCAACCAGGTTTGCATTGCTACAACCGATTCGACTGCCATTTCAAAAATCAATAGTTTTCCTTTTGTAATAAAAACTGAACCTGTAAAAAGATTAATGAACACCAAAATTTCGGGAAGAATCCAATCTTCATTCACAATGACCAGAGATAAATTCACTGAGCAAATTAAGGGCGTCACTTCTCCTTTATCTCCGCCAGTATCTGAAAACTATTATTCTTATGGCGATTCTTATGAGCAGATACATATTCACGATGGAGAATACCTGCATAACCAGGGTTTTCGTGGACAAGGAATGTTGATTGCTATTTTAGACGCCGGTTTTTATCATTACAAAAGCTTACCTGCTTTTGATAGTGTAAATATCAATAGGCGAGTGGTTGACACTTATGATTTTGTAGCCAAGGAAGCAAGTGTAGATGAAGATTTTTATCATGGTATGATGTGCTTTTCGATTATCGCAGGTAATATCCCGGGACAGTTGGTTGGCAGTTGCCCGGATGCTAAATTTTTGCTTTATCGTTCTGAAGATGTGGGTTCAGAATCGCCGGTTGAAGAACAATATTGGATAGCTGCAGCGGAAAGAGCAGACAGCGCCGGCGCTGATATCATCAGCACTTCACTTGGTTATAACCAATTTGATAATCCTGTTTTTGATTACACTTATTCCGATATGAATGGCAAAACCACAATCATTGCAAAAGCGGCTACACTTGCCGCAAGAAAAGGAATGATTGTAGTTGCTGCTGCCGGAAATGATGGTGATAACAGTTGGCATTATCTTGAGACACCCGGCGATGCAGACAGCATCATAACTGTCGGAGCAATCGATCGTTCAGGAGCCGTTGCAAGTTTTAGTAGTTATGGACCGGCAAGTGACGGAAGAGTTAAGCCTACAGCGGCCTCTGTTGGTTTCGGGACGGCTCTTTCATCCACAACCGGACTAATACAAGTTGGAGATGGAACTTCGTTTGCCACACCCAATCTTGCTGGCCTCGTTACTTGTTTGTGGCAGGCTTTTCCGGAATTTACCAACATGCAAATTATTGAAGCAGTAAAAAAAAACAGTGGCATTTACAATAATCCCAATGACAGAATTGGCTACGGCATTCCAGATTTCAAAAAAGCCTTCGATGATCTCAGTCAGCAACGGGCTGCAAAAATTGCTATACATTTAGGTAATCAATTCATTAAAATTTATCCCAATCCATTTAAAGATAAATTCACTATCGCCATAAAGCCAGAAATTACTTCTACAGCAACTTTTAAATTGTTTGATGCCACTGGGAAATACTATTTTTCCAAACGCGTTTCCCTTGAGGAAGGCTTAATCCAAACAATCAATTTTCGCCAATTGCAAACACTTCAAAAAGGTTTATATATTTTAAAATTCACCGATGGGAAAAATAAAAAAAGCTTTAAACTGCTCGTACAGTAAAGCAACAAATTGCTGTATTTTATTTTTGTTCTTTCCTGAATAACGCCACAAATAGAGTGTCAGCCTGCATTTCATAACCTTTCAAATATTCACTTTTTATGAACTGAAGATTCAAATTATTTTGAATAAAATCAACATTTTCTTCATTTTCTTTTTTAAACACAGAACAGGTGATGTAAAGTAAATAACCATTCTCTTTTAAATATTTTGAAGCGTTTAAAATAATTTTTCGTTGTAGTTCCTGGTATTCTAAAATCTTGTTTTTGTCAAAAAAAAGAATTTGTTCCGGAGTCCTCGCCCATGTTCCGGATCCGGAGCAGGGAACATCGGCAATAATTAAGTCAAATGTATTTCCAATCTGTTTTAGAGCAGTTGAAACCGAGAGATCCGCCACAAAAGAATTATAATTTTTTATTCCTGCTTTTTGAAAGCGCAATCGCAAATTTTGAAGAATACTTTTTCGTGTATCGCTAACCGTTAGTTCTATGTTTTTCAAAAGATCATAAACGAGAATAGATTTGCCGCCACTTGCTGCACAACAATCCCAAATAGAAATTTTTAAGTGCTCTTGCAATTGTTCTTTTAAAAGATCCACGGTTCTTTGTGAATTATAATCCTGGATCACCACTTCTTTATCAATTGAAAGCGTGTTACTTACTTTTTCATTGTTTGAAAAAACTAAACAATCTTCCGATAACTCTTCAGCAGTAATATTTGCGATTTTCAGTTTCTGTAAAACAATCTTTTCTTTTCCAGGCCTTATTCTTACAAACAATTTCGGCTGAATTAAAAAAGATAAATTGAATTTTTCAAAACCAATCTCGTTGCTCAGTTCATCATTAAAAGGAAAAATAGTTTTAGCATTAAAAAGTTCTTTAACTGAATCAATTTTTGAAAGAATATTTTCGCTAATTCTACCATTCCATTCTGGTTTTAATTTTTGAAAATATTCTGAAGGTTCATTTTCAACAAGAAATGTTCCTAAAAGAAATTTTTCCGATACCGGAAGATTGGAGCTAACGCCAAAACCTAAACGAAAATAATCATAACAAAGGGAAGAAATTATTTTCCTGTCCCGAGAACCATGTTTTTTATTAGTGGAAAAATATTTTTTTAAATACAAATGAAAAGGCTCTTTGCCTTTATAATTTTCCACAAGGGAAATTGCATAGCTCACGTACCGGTGAAAATGATTTCCTTTTTCATCGGAAGTAATTTCACCATTATTCATAAATAAAATTGGGTTAAGGCTAAAGCTGCAAAAGCGCTTTAACAGGGTCTTTGCCAAATAGAAGCTGCGCAGGGTCTTCAAGGATTTGCTTTAATCTCACTAAAAAACTAACCGACTCGCGCCCGTCAATGATTCTGTGATCATAACTTAAAGCAACATACATCATAGGTTTTATTACCACCTGGCCTTTCTCGGCTACAGGCCTTTCTATAATATTGTGCATTCCCAGAATAGCGCTCTGCGGAATATTGATAATGGGAGTACTGAGCATTGAGCCGAAGATACCTCCGTTTGTTATGGTAAAAGTACCTCCGGTCATTTCTTCAATCGTCAGTTTGCTTTCACGGGCTTTTGTGGCCAAATCAACTACTTCTTTTTCAACCTCAGCCATACTAAGGCTTTCAGCATTTCTTATCACGGGAACTACCAGCCCCTTTGGAGAAGAAACGGCAATTGAAATATCACAAAAGTCATGGTAAATAATATTGTCGCCTTCCATTCTGGCATTTACCGAAGGCCATTCCTGCAACGCAAAACAACAGGCTTTGGTAAAGAAACTCATAAAGCCAAGACCGACATTATGTGTCTTTTTGAACGTTTCTTTATACTTTGTTCTCAAATCAATAATAGCGCTCATGTCCACTTCGTTGAAAGTGGTGAGCATTGCCGTGCTGTTTTTCGCTTCTACCAATCTCCTGCTGATCGTTCTGCGGAGATTACTCATTTTCTCCGGCTTTTCATCTCTGCTGAAAAGTTCTTTTCCTATCGATCTTCCCGGATTTGTGAGCGCATCAAGTACATCATTTTTTGTAATTTTTCCATGAGAACCGGTAGCGGTTATTTTTGAAACATCAAGTTTTTTATCAGCAAGAATGGCTGCCGCAACAGGAGTAGTTTTTACATCTTCCCTCTTTCGTGGGGCATTTTCTTCAGGTGTTATTTTTTCTGCCGGATGAACATTTGATTTTGGTTCCGGTTTTGTTTCTTTATGTTTTTCTTCCGGTTTTTTATCTTCTTTATCTTCCTTTTTACCGACCGGCTTTTCCGCTGTTTCATCAATCGTTCCAACTACATCACCAATTTGCAAATCATCTTCCTCTTTGGCTTTCGTATGTAGAATTCCTGCCTGCTCCGCATTAATTTCAAAAGTAGCTTTTTCGCTTTCCAACTCTGCAATTACCTCGTCCCTATCTACCCATTCACCGTCTTTTTTTATCCATTTTGTAAGTGTTACTTCACTAATACTTTCGCCTACCGCAGGCACTTTAATTTCTACTGACATGAATTTTTTTTAGAGTTACAAACCTAAGCTAAAATGAGAAATACACAAAAAGCAAACCGAATTGAAAGCAGGAGCAGAATGAATTGGAAAGGAGAACTTTTTAGTCCTGTTTTTTTACGAAAAACCTTTAAAGCGTTTCTCTCTTATTGCTCACAAAATTGAGACAGCACAGAAAAAAGGCATTAAGTGATTTTTGCGGATTTCTTATTTTTTAATTACTCAGTAAACGAAGAATTTTTACTTTTTTTTCTTTTAATCAAATAGAGAATGCAGTTTTTAATATTTCTTCCTGCTCCTCATTATGAATTTTTGTATATCCGGAAGAAGTAGAAGCGCTTGCCTGCCTGCTGATAATACCAAAATTGAGAGAAGATAAATTCATTCTTAAAAATGAAGCTGCTCCCATATTCAGTGGTTCTTCCTGTACCCAATACCAAATGGCCTTATTGTATTTTTTATAAAGATCTTCCAATTGATTTAAAGGAAGCGGATACAATTGTTCCATTCTAACAATCGCGACATCTTTCCGTTTATCATTTTCGCGCTTTTCATTCAGGTCAAAGTAAATTTTGCCGGAACACATCAATACTTTAGTAATAGAAGAAGCATCTTTAACAGACTCATCATCTATTACTTCTTTAAAACCATGCTGGGTAAAATCTTCGATTTTGCTGTAGCTTCCCGGGTGTCGAAGATTGGCTTTTGGTGAAAAATTAATTAAAGGCTTTCTAAATGGCCAGGCTAATTGTCTTCTTAATCCATGGAAAAAATTGGCAGCCGTTGTAATATTTGTAACTACCATATTCAATTCAGCACACATTTGTAAAAACCTTTCCATTCTTCCACTACTATGTTCCGGCCCCTGGCCCTCGTATCCATGAGGTAATAACAATACAATACCATTCATGCGATGCCATTTCTGTTCTGCGCCTGTAATAAACTGATCAATTAAAGTTTGTGCGCCATTGGCAAAATCACCAAACTGAGCTTCCCACAAAACAAGGTTATTAGGATTGGCCATTGCATAGCCATATTCAAAACCAAGCACAGCGTATTCACTTAAAAGAGAATTCCATATTCTTAATAACCCCTGCTTGTCAGAAATTCTACTGAGGCGATTATAAAACTCATCTGTTTTTTCATCCCTGATCACGGCATGGCGATGACTGAAAGTTCCGCGTCTTACATCCTGCCCGCTCATTCTCACATCTTTTCCTTCATCTAAAATACTTGCGTAAGCAAGTAATTCTCCTGTTGCCCAATCAAATTTGCCTTCTGTTTCGAATAGTTTTATTTTATCCTGGAGGATCTTTTTAATTTTCCTGAGAGGAGTGAAATCCTCAGGTACTTCCATTATCGAATGAAACAATTTTTCAATCTTTACTTTTGGAACTGCGGTAACAGGCGAGCTCTTAAAATCTTCTGAAGTGGCTTTGCGAAGGCTTTGCCACCAAAGCTCCGGTTTTTGATAACTGTAAGGAAGCGGGTTTTGTTTAATGTCATCAAGACGTTCCTGTAAGTCACTCCAGTATTTTTCTTCCATTTCTTTGGCAAGGCCTGCAGTTGCTTCATCGCCATGCAGTGAAAGCCATTTTATATAAGTTTCCCTCGGATTAGATTGTTTTTCAATCAAGGCATAAAGCCCTGGCTGAGTAAATTTTGGGTCGTCCCCTTCATTGTGACCATGCCGGCGGTAACAAACCATGTCTACAAAAATATCTGAATTGAATTTTTGCCGGTAAAGCATGGCAATCTGTGAAACTTTTACTACCATTTCAGCATCATCTCCATTTACATGAAATACAGGTGCTTTCACAGTTGCAGCTACTGAAGTGCAATAATCTGAAGTTCTTGCATCATCAAAATCTGTGGTAAAACCCACCTGGTTATTGATCACAAAATGGAGCGTGCCGCCGGTACAAAATCCATTGAGTCCGCTCATTTGTAAAACTTCGTAAATAATTCCCTGCCCTGCCAATGATGAATCTCCATGTATTAAGATGGGAAGGATTTTATCATAATCACTTTCATAAACCACATCTGCCTTGCTTCTTGCAAATCCTAAAACGACAGGATCTACGGCTTCAAGATGAGAAGGATTAGGGCTTAATTTTAAGTGAACAAGTTTTCCTGAAGGCGTTTCGATGTCACTACTATAACCTTTATGATATTTTACATCACCGCTTCCCATCGTAGAATCTACCTTGCCGTTTCCTTCAAATTCAGTAAATATCTGCTCATAAGTTTTTCCGAGAATATTCGCAAGCACATTCAATCTTCCCCGATGAGCCATACCAATCACTACTTCCTGAACCTGGTTTTCTGCAGCCGTATTAATAATGGCGTCCAAAGCAGAAATGGTATTTTCTCCTCCTTCAAGCGAAAATCTTTTCTGTCCGACATATTTTGTTTGAAGGAATTTTTCAAACATAACTCCTTCATTTAGTTTTTGAAGGATTCTTCTTTTTTCTTCTAACGGTACCGGTTTCTGCATAGTAGTTTCCACAGCGTTGATGATCCAATTGATTTTTTCCGGATCATTGAGAGCGCTGAATTCAATACCTACAGATCCTGTATAACATTTTTTTAAATGATCCAGGATTCTTTGCAAAGTGGTTATACCAACTCCGGCAAATTTCCCTGCAACAAATTGTGTATGAAGATCCTTGTCATTCAAACCGAAATAGGAAAGGTCTAGATTTGCATTTCGGTCTTTTCGTTCTCTTATTGGGTTTGTTTTTGACACAAGATGTCCTTTTTCACGATAAGCCTGTATTAATTGAAAAACACCAAATTCTTTATCAAGATTTGTAACAGGCAGGGATACTGTTTCAGCAACAGGAGTTGCGGTAGTAGCTTTCCCGTTTCCATTCTGACTGGAAACGGCAAAATCAAAACCTTCAAAAAACTTTCTGAGATCTACATCAACGCTTTCTGGATTTTTTTTGAAATCGGTATATAAATTTTCAATATAAGCGGGATGCGAACTGGTTATATACGAGAAATCTTTCATGATAAGAGAATAATTTGCAATTTCTCCACCAAAAATAGCTTTTAGATAAAGAAAAATACGTCTTAAAACGGGTCTTTAATGCAAATATCGTACGTTTTATTAAGATAAATTTATAACGGCGGGAACATTATCAATTAATTTGGAAAGGAGCGAAAAAATTTGAGTAATAAACAGTTTGTCGCAGAAAAAAAAAAGAAAGTAGTCCCAAAGATGAACTGTACTAGCTTTTATTTTACTGAAGTATCTTGTTGAGAAAAGTTGCATGAAATCAATGTAAAAGAGGTGAGACAACTCTCCAGATAGTAGAGAAACTGGTAAGAATTACGAGTGCGCCGACAAGAATAAACATTGTTTTTAGAGGAACCTTTCCTACGAGCCTCGCTGCGATTGGTGCAGCAATGAGTCCACCAATAATAAGTCCGGCAACATCGAACAAGGGAATACTTTTTAAGAAAATAAAAAACGTAATTGAACTTGCAAGCACCACGAAAAATTCTGCGAGGCACACAGAGCCAACTACGTACCGCGGGCTTTTCCTTTTTGAAATCAGTGTGCTTGTAACCAATGAACCCCATCCGCCGCCAGCAAAAGCATCCATAAATCCACCGGCAGTTGCCAGCCATCCGGCTCTTTTTACTTTATCATGAACATTTTGTTTTTTAAACGCTTTTCGGATGATAAAAAAACCGAGGTAAACTGTGTAGATTGAAACAGGAATACGAACATAACTGGAATATTTTTGAGCGTAAAAAGCAAGTGCTGCACCAATAATAGCTCCGACAACTCCGGGAATTACCAACGCCTTGAAAAGTTTTTTATTAAAATTTCCAAAACGATGATGACTGTATCCTGAAACTCCGCTTGAAAAAACTCTGGCCGAATGGACACGACTGCTCACAATTGCAGGATTAACACCATTTGCCAAAAGAAAAGTAGTAGAAATAGTTCCATAGCCCATACCTAAAGAGCCATCGGCAAGTTGCGCGAGAAAACCACAAAGCATCATCATTAGAAACGATTTTCTATCAACGATGGAAGTAACTTTTTTTGCACCCGCAACAATGTTTTCAAATGGAATAAAAGACAAAATCGTATGCCCTAAAATCATGAAGAAAAAAGCGAGCAAACACCAGGTTACGATCTTCTGCCATTTTTTGGTTTCTGGTTTTGATTCTTTTAATGTGGCTTGCTTTGCTACCAACACTTTCGTGATGTCATTCAGATGTTTTACTTTTTCATCAAAATCGCCATTCATTTCTGAACGGATGATGCGCATATTTTGCAAAACATTTTCCATTTCATCCGGGATCAGTTTGTTGATCACTTCTTTTAACCGTTTGGCAATTGTCGGTGATTTTCCGTTTGTTGAAATGGCAATTTTTATACTTCCCTTTTTCACGATTGATCCCAGGTAAAAATCACACAGGTCAGGCTTGTCGGCTACATTTACCAATTTTCCTTTTTCTTTTGTATCAATTTTTATTTGTCCACTGGTGACCAGGTTATTCACCGCTGATATTACGAGGTCAGCTTCTTCAATGTCATCAAGCGTGTAAGAACGTTCAAACAACTGAAGATTATTTCTCTCTTCTGCAATTGCTTTGATTGCATTATTTATTTCAATTCCCACTAATTTTATTTTTGTCTTAGGGGAATTATTCAGCACAGCGTTCAATTTTTCCAATGCGACATTTCCACCACCAATGATGAGCAAAGAGAGCTCTTCCAGTTTCAGAAAAACAGGAAAAAGATTATTGCTATCGGAAACATCCTTTGTAATAACCGGCTCTAATATGGAAACTTTTGATTCCAAATTTAGTTTTCAAATTTTGTGCGATGAGTAAAATCACCAAATGATTCATTCTTCTTTCTTCCTGTTTTAAACTCTCCGAACAATTCATCCAGTTCAGAAAGTATTTCTGCTTCACCCAGGCTTTCTTTGTAAATGCGATTCAGCCTGTAACCTTCATGATCTCCGCCAACATGTAAATTATACTTTTCCAAAGCTGTTCCGATGAATCCAATCTCTGCTGCCGGAGAGCGGCCGCAACCATTTGGGCATCCGGTCATTCGGGTAATTATATTTTCATTTTCAAGATCATGTTTTTCAAGAAGTGCTTCAATTTTAGTAATTAAAGAAGGCATATATCTTTGCGATTCAGCAAGCGCCAAAGGACACGTAGGCAAAGCAACACAAGCAATGGAGTTTTTGCGGATTGCAGATGTGTTCTCTGTGTGCTGAATGATTTTATATTTTTCTAAAATTTTGTTGATCTCATTTTTATCTTTTGGCCTTACCTCTGTTATTATCAGGTTTTGATTAGCGGTAAAACGAAATGAAACTTTACCTGTTTTAGCAACTTCAAGTAATGCTGATTTTAATTTCAAATATCCTTCATCCAGCACTCGTCCATTTTCTACAAAAACAGTATAATCCCAATTCCCTGATGGATTTTTTTTCCAGCCATAATCATCAATACGTTCAGTAAAGGTAAAAGGTTTTGTTTCTTCAAATTCAAAACCAGTACGCTTTTCCACTTCCTCTTTGAATTTTTGAACTCCCATTCTATCAACCGTATATTTTAGTCTTGCCTGTTTTCTGTCTTCACGGTTTCCGAAATCTCTTTGTACTGTCAGTACTTCATAAATCGCTTTGAAAGTTTTTTCGCCTGCTTCTACAAAACCAATCACACTTCCCAGGCGGGCGTAGGTATCGGGATTGCCATGCGTAGATGCTAATCCTCCGCCGACGGCAAAATTGAATCCCAGTAATTTATTTTTTTCGATAATGGCGATCAAACCCAAATCGTTTATCAAAACATCCGAATCATTATTTGGTGGAATGCCAATTCCGATTTTAAATTTTCTTGGCAGATAGGCATCGAGATATAAAGGATCTTCTTCGCTTTTTTTGTCGAGAATTTTTTCTTCATCCAGCCATATTTCATAGTAAGCATGGGTTTTGGGTTTTAGTAAACTGCTAATTTTATCTGCATAAGAAAAAATTTCTTCATGAACTGATAAATCAGAAGGATAAGAACTGCATGTTACATTCCTGTTTATATCACCGCAAGTTGCGATTGAATCCAGATGAGCTGTGTAAAAAGCTTTAATGGTTGGTTTTATTTTCGACTTCAACATTCCATGCAATTGAATGGTTTGTCTTGTGGTAATCTTGATAACACCTGTTGTATTTTTACCGGCAATTTCATGAAGGGCTATCCATTGTTCTGCAGTTAAAAAACCTCCTGGCAGTCTCAATCTTATCATGAATGAAAACAAACGTTCCAGTTTTTTTGAGGCTCTTTCTTCCCGGCGATCACGGTCGTCCTGCTGATACATTCCATGAAACTTTATCAAAGCCTGGTCATCTTCACGAATGGCGCCGGTTAATTCGTCATTAAGGCTTTCTTCAATTGTTCCGCGAAGCCCGTTGCTTACAATTTTTACTTTTTCTAATGCTGATAAATCTTTTATTTCTGACATAGTGAGTTGTGAGTAAGTTGATGTGAATAGAGAATGATGAATTGTGATTGTGAAGTATTGACCAATCACCTTTCACCCTATCAATAGACATCGGTGATATACCTTCCGTCTTCTTTCAAATCAAACAAATATTTTTCCGCTTCTTCTTTTGATCTCTGGCCAAATTCTTCAATAATTTTTAAAACTGCTTTTTCTACATCTATGCTCATTGGATCTTTTGCGCCACATACGTACACGTAACTTCCTGCATGCAACCATTCAAAAAATTCAGCGCCATTTTGCAACATCTTATGTTGAACATAAATTTTTTCATCCTGGTCTCTTGAAAAAGCTGTATCAACTTTTGTAAGAAGATTAGTTTCCACCCAGTTTTGTATTTCTGTTTGATACAAAAAATCAGATGTAAAATGTTGATCTCCAAAAAAGAGCCAGTTTTTTCCTTGTGCGCCTGTTGCGTCTCTTTCAGCAATGAAGGAACGGAATGGCGCGATGCCAGTTCCCGGACCGATCATGATTACATTTTTATCTTCCGAAGGCAAACGGAATTGATTATTTGGATGAACATAGAAGTTTAATTGCTTTTCTTCATTTAACAGCGATAAAAATTCGGAAGCAAGTCCGTATTTAAGTTCGTTATTAATTTTAAAACAATTTTTCGCAACTGTAATATGTATTTCACCCGGATGCATTTCAGGTGAAGAAGAAATAGAATACAAACGTGGCGTTGTTGGTTCCAGTTGTTTTAATATTTCTGTAAACTGATCTTCATCTTTTACGGGATAAATTTTTAGGAGATCAATTAAATCAATTTTTGTTGCCGGAATTTCCTGTTGAACAACTTTCGCATATCTTTTAACTACTCTTTCCGGCAGATTAATGATATTTAATTTTTTATGAAGCAGATCATAAACTGAAATCAATTCATCTTTATAATCAATATTTTTTTCTGCATCAATTCCTGTTAATGCAACAATTTTTTCAACCAGTTCTTTTTTGTTTTCAGGAATAATTCCGATGGAATCTCCCGGCTGGTACTGCACTTCTTCAGATTCAATTTCGATGTGAAAAGTTTGTTTACTGCTGTCGATATCATTTAAGTTGATATGCGTAAGAATTTTTCCGGTATAAATCTTTTTACCAGAACTTTTCTTGACTGCAGGAATTACCGCTACTTTTTGAACGTTTTGTGTTGTTTCATTTAATGAATTGATTACCCTGTCAAACCATTCATCGGCTTCTGCTTCAAAATCAAGATCGCATTTTTGCAAAGGCGCAATTCTGTCTCCCCCAAGCTTATTCAATTGTTGATCTACATCTTCACCAGCTTTACAAAAAAGAGGATAAGACGTATCGCCAAGCGCCAGCACGCTATATTTTAATTTAGAAAGTTTAAAACCATTTTGATGTACATGATCATAAAACTTTTTTGCTGCAGCGGGTGGTTCACCATCGCCATGTGTACTTATTATTGCTAAAAAATATTCTTCCTTTGTAAGATCGTTTAACCTGTACTGGTCAAGGCTTTGAAGTTTCGCATGTACTCCATGCTTTTTTGCCTTTGCTGCAAAACCGGTTGCCAGTTTTTTTGAATTTCCTGTTTCGGTTCCGTAAGCAATAGTGATTTTATTAATTCCTTTTTTTACTTCGGGTTGAACTAAGGAAGTTTTTTGTTTGGCAAGAATTCCATTTAAATAACCGTTAATCCAAATGAGTTCATCATTCGTCGAAGTGTTAATGAGTTCAAGTAAAGTGTTTAATTTTTGCTCAACTAACATGGGTGTTTATTTCGGGTTGCTTGAAAGAAATTTGTTGTTTAGTCATTGGCTTAAAATAATATTCGTTGCTGTTATTATTTTGTAACCATTTGAATTTTTCATGAAGAGAAACCACTTTGCCAATAATTACCAATGAAGGCGAGATGAATTTTTTTCCTGTAAAATCTTTTTTGTAATCATATAAATTGCTGATGTGGACATTTTGCAATGGCGTGGTTGCCTGCTCAATAATTGCCAGCAATTTGTCTTCATGAATATGATTTGTTGTCAATTTTTCTACTACTTTTTCCAATGTTTCTGACGACATGTAGAAAACAAGTGTGTCATTAGTATGAGCCAATTCTTTCCAATAATCATCGGTAACAATCTCAGATTTGTAATAAGTGAGAAAGCGCACGGAAGTAGCGTAACCTCTTGCTGTGAGCGGAATCCCAGCAAATGCAGCGGCTCCTAATGCGGCAGTAACGCCTGGAATAATTTCATAAGAAATATTATGTTGATTCAATACTTCGAGTTCATCTAAAATGTTGGAAAAAACAGAAACATCTCCGCCTTTTAATCGAACTACCAATTTTCCCAATAAAGCGTGATAGACCATTAAATCATTGATTGTTTCCTGTGGAGTGGAAAGTCCACGCCGGCACTGCTTTCCTACATGAATTATTTCTGCATCCGGCGAAACAAAATTCTTTAAAATTTGTTCGCTTACTAAGCGGTCTGTCAATACCACATCTGCTTCCTTAAGGAAACGCGCTGTTTTAACCGTAATTAGTTCCGGATCACCCGGGCCAGCTCCGGCGATAATAACTTTTCCTTTATTTAATGATTCGTTCATTTTTTAGTCTACTAAATCAGTAGGATAATAGTTAAAAAAAATTTAATGTTCTATTGTATCATGCATGCGCCCACGGTTACACAACTTGTTTCGTCAATTAAAACAGCGCCACCATTTTGTCTTAATTTTTTGTATGAATCGAAAGAAACCGGTGAGGATGTTTTAATTGTTGCTTTTATGATATCGTTCAACACGGCTTTTTCCGGAGAATAATTCTTTTCCAAAGTATTCACATCGAGTTTGTATTCAATATTTTTTACCACACTTCTTACACGGTTGCTGTTCGCCTGGAGCAAATATTTATTTCCCGGAATCAAAGGTTTGTTATCCATCCAGCAAAGGAGGACTTCAAATTCCTGTTCGGTTTGAGGTTTGTTATTGGTAGGAACGATCATATCGCCACGACTTACATCAACATCATCTTCCAGGTGAAGTACAACACTTTGTAATGCATACGCTTCATCAATTTCTTTTCCACCAATCTCAATTGCTTTGATCACCGTTTCGGTGCCGGAAGGAAGAACAGTAACGGCATCTCCTTTTTTATAAATACCACTGATTACTTTACCGGCATAACCCCTGTAATCGTGAAGCTCCGGAGCTTGGGGCCGAATAACATATTGAACAGAAAATCTTGCATCGGTAAGATTTACATCAGAATCAAGTTGTACATTTTCCAAATAACTCAACAGAGGTTCGCCGTCATACCACGAAAATTTTTCAGAAGTATCTACAATATTATCGCCGTTCAACGCGCTTATAGGAATATATTTTACATCTTTGAGACCAAGGGATTTAGCCACTTGTTCATAGTCGATTACAATGTTGTTATATACGTCCTGGCTGTAATCGGCCAAATCCATTTTATTGATTGCAACAACAACATGAGGGATATTCAGTAAAGAAGTAATGATAGAATGGCGGCGTGTTTGTTCAACAACACCATTTCGCGCATCAATCAAAATAATCGCCAGTTGCGCGTTTGACGCTCCTGTAACCATATTTCGTGTGTATTGAATATGACCCGGTGCATCAGCGATAATAAATTTCCTTTTTGCAGTCGAAAAATATTTGTAAGCAACATCAATAGTAATGCCTTGCTCACGTTCAGCGCGCAAACCATCAGTAAGAAGTGCCAAATCAATTTCGCCATTCAGCTTATTCTTTGTCTGTTTTTCAATAGCAGCCAACTGATCAATTAAAATTGATTTACTGTCATACAATAATCTTCCTATCAAAGTGCTTTTACCGTCATCTACACTTCCGGCTGTTATAAATCGTAGGATGTCCATTTTATTAATAATAAGTAATAGGTTATAAATTAAAAGTAACCGCCTTTTTTTCGGTCTTCCATTGCCGCTTCTGAAACTTTGTCATCAATTCTGGTTTCTCCTCTTTCACTGGTTTTTGTGGCAATAATCTCTGTAATAATTCCATCAAGATCATCAGCATTTGATTCAACTGCTGCCGTACATGTCATATCGCCAACAGTACGATAACGAACTTTCTTTTTCATTACCACATCAGACTCATCAAGCCGTATATGTTGTGAAACTGCCACCAACTGTCCTTCGTGTTCTATCACTTCTCTTTCGTGGGCAAAATAAATAGAAGGCAATTCGATCTTTTCTCTTTTGATATAATTCCAGATGTCAAGTTCAGTCCAGTTACTGATAGGAAAAGCGCGAACATTTTCACCCTTATGAATTTTACCGTTGTAAATGTTCCACAATTCGGGCCTCTGTAATTTTGGATTCCATTGGCCAAATTCATCCCTTACAGAAAAAATTCTTTCTTTTGCTCTTGCTTTTTCTTCGTCTCTTCTTGCTCCTCCAATCAAAGCGTCAAACTTATACTCTTCAATTACATCCAGCAGTGTAAATGTTTGTAAAGCATTTCTGCTGGCAAATTTTCCTTTTTGTTCTGTCAGGTTTTTTTGTTTAATGGTTTCTTCCACTTTGGCAACAATCAGTTTCTCCCCAATTTTTTCAACTAACTGATCACGAAAATCCAGGGCTTCAGGGAAATTGTGACCGGTATCAATATGAACCAATGGAAAAGGAAATTTTCCCGGGCGAAAAGCTTTTAAAGCCAAATGAACCAGCGTTATCGAATCTTTTCCTCCTGAAAATAACAATGCCGGATGCTCAAACTGACCAGCCACTTCACGCATAATGTGAATTGCTTCTGATTCGAGTTGGCCTAAATAATCTAAATGATATTTACTCATTCTTTTGTTTTTAAAAAATCAATTAAGATGCTTCCTGGTGAACATGCAGCCCGCATTCTTTCTTACTATTATCTTCCCACCACCAACGTCCTGCCCTGAAATCTTCACCCGGCCTGATGGCTCTTGTACAAGGCGCACAACCAATACTTACAAACCCTCTGTCGTGCAAAATATTGTAAGGAATATTGTTATCGTTTATGTAATCTTTCACTTCTTTCGTTGACCAGTGAAGGATTGGATGATATTTTATGACCTCGTTGCTTTCATCCCATTCTACCTGCGGCATATCGTGACGGCTGGCAGAATGTTCTGCACGAAGCCCGGTAATCCAAATGCGGTTTCCTTTCAAAGCTCTTTTTAAAGGTTCAACTTTGCGAATATAGCAACAACCTTTACGGTTTTCTACTGATGCATAAAAAGAATTAGGGCCTTTTTCTGCAACAAACGGCTCGAGTAAAGAATGATCAGGATAATAACCTTTTATTTCTGTTTGATATCTTTCATTCGTAGCGCTCCATACTGAATATGTTTCGCCAAAAAGCCTTCCAGTATCTAAAGTAAAAATGCTTACAGGAAGTTGATTATTTAAAATCATATGAGTAATTACCTGGTCTTCAAAGCTGAAACTTGTAGAAAAAGTAACCTGTCCGGGAAATTGCTGCACCAGTTCTTTAATTACTTCTTCAATGGACAAAACCTTCGCCATTTCCGCTATTTGAGTGGTATGATTTTGTAGAGACTTTGGCATTTTTAAGTATGTGGGATTTAAAAAAAATTGAGATTGGATTAAAGTGTAAGAACGTTCTGTTTTTAAGTAAATGATTAATTAACAGCAACGCATACTGTAGCAGCAGCTATACATTTTCAAAAAAGAAGTGGACGAGATCATATGTGTTTTTTGAATAGTCTACTGCAAAGGTAGGGTAATCTCTTTTAAAAAAATCACTTTTTTAAAAAAGACAATTCTAAATTTTCCAGTTTAATTTATGTGCTTGGTCTGTACCCGATTACAAAATAAAAAATGATAAAATTTGTTTGCTTACTATTTTAAGGCTGCATTCTATTAATGCTGTGGAAAAGGATATTATCTTCGCAAAGTGCAAGGTAAATTATCAGGTTGGGACGATACGATCACTGCAATTGCCACTCCACCGGGAGTTGGTGCGATTGGTATTTTACGTTTAAGCGGCGATCAATCGTTTGAAATAGTACAAAAACTTTTTCCTTCAAAGAATTTAAAGAAGCAGCCCCCGAACACGATTCATGTTGGTTTTTTAAAAGAGGGAGAAAATATTTTGGACGAAGTCGTGATTTCGGTTTTTAAAAAGCCGGCTTCCTATACCGGCGAAGATGTGATTGAGATAAGTTGCCATGGTTCGCCTTATGTACAACAACGCGTTTTGGATGCGCTCATTCGAAACGGTGCAAGGTTAGCGAAGGCGGGAGAATTTACACAAAGGGCGTTTTTGAATAAGAAATTGGATCTTACGCAGGCGGAAGCCGTTGGGGATTTGATTGCAAGCAATACCACTGCTTCGCAAAATGCAGCACTTAAAAATATGCGCGGAGGATTTTCAGAAGTACTTAAAGATTTACGTGAAGAACTCATCAAATTTTCTTCCTTAATTGAATTGGAACTTGATTTTAGTGAAGAAGATGTGGAGTTTGCTGACAGGCATCAATTCTCTTTGCTCATTGAAAAAATTTCTAAAACCGTAAATCAATTATTGGAATCTTTTAAACTTGGTAATGTAATTAAAAACGGTGTTAGTGTAGCAATTGTTGGCAAACCTAATGCTGGAAAATCTACTTTGCTAAATACTTTGCTTAATGAGAATCGCGCGATAGTAAGTGAAATTGCAGGAACAACGCGCGATACGATAGAAGAAACTATTAATATCAACGGGATTCTTTTCAGGTTAATTGACACTGCAGGAATTCGTGAACATTCGGCGGATGTAATCGAAAATATGGGTGTGATGAAAAGCAAAGAAAAGATCCGGAAAGCCGATATCGTATTGTACTTGTTTGATATAAATGAAATGAATTCAGATGAACTGAGCCAAACAATTGATGAAATAAAAAAAGAAAATAAGAATGTAATAATCGCAGCCAACAAGGCAGACTTGTTTGATAAAAATCTTCATAAACAATTTGCAACTGAAATATTTATTTCCGCCCAGCAACAAACCGGCATCGAAGAATTAAAGAATACCTTGTTTGCAATGGCTGGCGGCGAAACCATCAACAACGAAAATATAATTGTGACAAATGCCCGGCATTATGCAGCACTTTCTGAGGTATCCAAAAGCCTTAAAGAAATTAAGGATGGGATAGAAAATGGTATTTCAGGCGATCTGCTTTCAATTGATATTAATCGTTGCCTCCACTATTTGGGTGAAATAACAGGAGAGATCACAAACGAGGATCGGCTTGATTACATCTTTAGCAAGTTTTGTATCGGCAAATAAAATTACTTCTTCATTAAGATGGTAAGAGAAGCTCTTTATTGCCAAATGATTTCTTGTTTCCGAGAAGATTTTTTTCGATTTTTTCTTTCGGCAGTTTTGCAATCATTGTAAGGCCGAGAGAGGGAAGATTTAATTTCATTGTCCTGTTTTTCACCAGTAATATCTGACCGTCCATTAAATAACTGAGGTCAGTATCTTCATGCTCTGCATTTGAATGCATGTTTTCAACAGTTACTTCCGGATGGTTATCACAAAATTCTTTCATAGCGCTTATTTCTTCATCATTAATAGTAGCTGGTCTGCCTTTCCAATACAACAAACTTATTGCACCATTTATTTGTTTGGTAAGCTTAATGATTTCAGTGTCGGTACTTCTAACAAAGACATAACAACTAAAAACAGGTTCGCCAAATGTGACATTGCGAAACAACTGCCATGACTTTTTGTAGTTAAGAGGGCAATAATTTTCAATATTTTTTTTCGTAAGTGAAAGAGATACTTTTCTTTCAGAGTGCGGTTTAGTGTATACCGCATACCAATTCTTCTGCATTTTTAAATAATTTAAAATTTGCAGTATTTCAAAGGATTGATATTGCTACATTAATAAGATCGGAAAACAAAGATAATCTTTTTAATATAGGGAAGTGATTTTTGTGGAATCTTTTTTAGACAATTCTAATACTATGCCAATTAACTGGTTTAAATCGTTTTACGTGGGAAAGAGCCATATAACTTAATTGAAATTTAATTTTGCAACCGGTTCTTTTTCTAAAAAAGTAAACCGGTAGGAAAATATTTCCCCAGATGTATAAATTTCTTTGACAGGTTTACCCGTTTTTTATTTAAATAATTTTTGAATATGAATTTTTTTGTTTCAATTAGCGGCAGAAATCCATTACTTACAAACCTAAGTATAAAGTCTCAGCAGAAGAAGAGAACGAAGAATTCCATTTGGATAGCACTTCCACCTGAAAGGAAGAGACGCGCTCCCAAAGATTATGCATTCGCAGTGAGCCAGAAAAAAAATCGGAACAAATCAAATATGTAACAAGGGAATTATCACTGCTTGGGAAAAAACTGTTAGACCTTGAAAAGTGGTAAAGGCATCTTTCGAAGAAGAATAAAAAAAGGAATTATTTGTTCATTTACTCATATGAGAGATTTTTTTTAAAAGAAATAATCTTGCAAACAATTTCCGGATGTTTTTTTCGCTATAGAGGTTAGTTTTGTGATAATTTGCCAGCCACAACTATGATCAATCAGGATTCACTATTCAAAATATTTAAAGCCTCACCTGTACCTACTGTAATATTAATGCCTGATACTCCCGAATTTACAGTAGTTGAGGCGAATAACGCTTTTTTAAAAAAAACCAAAAAGTCTGCAAGTGAAATTATTGGCAAGAAAAGTATTGCAGTTTTTTTGGAGTCAGAAATAAGTGATTTTGAAAAGCAACTTAAATCCTCGCTTCGAAAAGTGATGAAAAGTAAGGAAGCTGAAAAAGTAATAATAGAAAACGTGGAAATAGGTGAAAGCATTCCTATTTTATCAGATACTGGCGAAATAGAATTTATTGTTCAATCTTATTTAAATAATACGTTTGGAAATATTTTCTGTGGGGATAAAAATTGCCTTAATGAAAAAAATGAATTGCAGTCTTCAGAAGAAAAATACAAAAAACTCTTTCAGTTAAGTCCTATGCCCAAGTTGGTTTACGAGCTGGAAACCTTTAAAATATTCGATGTAAATGAAATTGCCATTCAAAAATATGGTTACAGCCGCGAAGAGTTTCTAACCATGAAATTGGAAGACTTGAGGGCTGTTGATGAGGTGCCAAAATTATATGCGGCTCATAAAAATCTTGAAAATAAGGAAGGACTTATAAATTTTGGACTTTTTACTCATTTAAAGAAGGACAAGAGCCAAATGCATGTTGACGTGTCTGGAAATCGATTTTCATTCAAAGGCAAAAATTGCATGATGGTCGTTTTTATGGATGTTACAGAAAGAGAGAATGCACTGAGGCTATTGCAGGATAACCAGCAAAAACTACTTACTGCACAGAATTTTGCCAAAATTGGTTATTGGAAACTTGATCTAAAAAATCAGCAGCTCTTCTGGTCTGAAGGAGTGTATAAAATTCTTGGATTGAGCAAGGAAAGATTTAAGAGTCAGTTTTGATTCTTTTTTCGACAAAATTTATCCGGAAGATAAAGACGCTTTTTCAGAAAAAAGAGAATCGGCCCTTCAGGGAAAGCAAGCTTTAGATGATGAGTTTCGAATATTTAAAGCTAATGGAACTGTGATATGGGTGCATGAAAAAGGCAAATTAATAAAAAGTGAAGCAGGGGAACCTCTCAGTTTTGAAGGAACTATCCAGGATATTACAGAATCTAAACTGCTCAAATTATCTCTCCAGGAAAGTAACCAGAGATACGAATATGTAACCAAAGCAACTTTTGATGCCATTTGGGATTGGGATCTTATAACAGAAAAAAACTACTGGGGCGAAGGTTTTGAACGAACGTTTGGCTACGATTTGACAGCAATTAGAAATGATAAAGATTTTTGGTCACATCATATTCATCCTGATGATTTTGATCAGGTGGTAAATGGAATTCAAAAATCAATGATGAGCCAGGCAAGAAATTGGAACAATGAGTATCGTTTCCAAAAAGCTGATGGCACTTATGCTTTTGTGATGGACAAATGCATCATAATTCGAAATAAAAACGGAAAGGCTGTTAGGTTGGTAGGAGCAATGCAGGATATTTCTGAAAAGAAAATATTGCAGCAATTGCTTGATAAGGCAAACAGGTTGGCAAAAATCGGAAGTTGGGAAATAGATGTTCCTTCCGCCACAGTTTATTGGTCAGATATTACAAAAGAAATCCGGGAAACCGGACCGGGATATCAACCTTCTTTGCAGGATGGGATTGGTCATTTTAAAGAAGGTTACAGCCGTGATACAATAATTGCACGAGTAAAAGAATCTATTCGTTTTGGAACTTCATGGCAGGAAGATTTACAGATTTACACGCATAAGGGAAATCTTAAATGGATCAGGACGACCGGGAAAGCAGAATTGAAGGACGGAAAATGCATGAAAATATATGGAAGTTTCCAGGATATAGATGCATCAAAAAAAGCGGAACTGGAAATATTGAAATTGTATGAAGAAAAAAATACCATTCTTGAAAGTATAGGAGATGGCTTTTTTACTTTAGACAAAAACTGGATTGTTACATATTGGAATAATGAAGCAGAGAAAATGCTTGGAACTCCAAAGGACCAAGTTGTGGGCAAAAATCTCTGGCATGTCTTTTCAAGTCACATTAATTCTCATTCTTATAAAAAATATAACCAGGCTATTGAAAGCGGTGAGCGCGTTTTTTTTGAAGATTATTATCAGGCTCTTGAAAGATGGTTTGAAATAAGCGCTTATCCTTCCAAAAACGGGTTGTCAGTTTATTTTAAAGATATTACAGACCGTATAACGGCACAAATGGAATTGAATGAATTAAACCTTAATCTTCAAAAAACGGCTCAGGATTTAGCAATTTCGAATGCTGAATTGGAGCAATTTGCCTATATCGCTTCTCATGATTTGCAGGAACCTCTGCGAATGATTACGAGCTTTCTTACCCGTATAGAAAAGAAATACAATAATCTTCTTGATGAAAAAGGAAAGCAATACATTCATTTTGCGGTAGATGGTGCAAAAAGAATGCGTCAAATCATTTTAGATCTCCTTGAATTTTCAAGAGTGGGCAGATTTGACGGGCAATTGGAGCAAGTAAATGTAAACGAAGTAGTAGAAGAAGTTGTTTCACTTTATCAAAAACAAATTGAGGAAACTTCTGCTGTTATTCACTTTTCGAACCTTCCGGTAGTGAAAAGTTTCAGAAGCCCCCTTCGGCAGGTTATCCAGAATTTGGTAGGCAATGCGTTAAAATACCAGCAGAGCGGCGTAAAACCTGTTATTCATGTAGAAGCTGAGGAAATGAATGATCATTGGAAGTTTTTAATAAAGGATAATGGTATCGGTATTGAACCAGATTACTATGAACGCATTTTTAATATATTCCAACGGTTACACAATAAGGAAGAATATTCCGGCACGGGCATTGGCCTTGCTATAGTAAAGAAAATAGTAGAAGCAATGGGCGGCAAAATCTGGATAGAAGCAAATGAACAAAAAGGAAGTATTTTTATTTTTACCATACCAAAATAAATGAGTCACAAATTTTATTGATAAAAATCAATTATTTTTGCACTAATCCAATAAACCTCAAATTTTACGAAAGAAAGGGAAACCACATGCAGCCAATTCACATCTTGATAGTGGAAGACAATGAGGGAGATGTTTTTCTCACAACTGAGGCATTTGAAAATGGCAAGATTTGATACAGAACTAAGTGTGGTAAGGGATGGAAAAGCCGCGATCGATTTTTTAAAAAAAGAAGGCGATTATACAGATGCAAAGCAACCTTCCCTTTTGTTACTCGATCTCAATCTTCCCAAAAAAAATGGTCTTGAAGTATTACAATTTGTTAAACAAGATACCAAACTAATGCACATTCCCGTTATAATCCTTTCAACTTCTTCCGCTGAAAGAGATATCAATTTATGTTATGAAAATCATGCAAATTGTTATATCACCAAGCCTGTAGAAGTTGAAAACCTATTTACCGTAATATCCAAAATTGAAAATTTTTGGCTTTCTATTGTGAAACTACCTACGAAAAACAGATGACATCTATTAAAGACAAAAACGATTATCGAATTTTAGTTATAGAAGATAATCCGGGTGATTTACTGCTTATCGAAGATTATTTGAGAGAACAAATTGAAAACCCTCATATTCAAATTGCAAAAAAATTTGAGGAGGCCGGTTACTATTTAAGTACCAATCAGCATTTTGACATCATTTTGTTAGACCTTAGCTTACCTGATAAAAGTGGTCGTGAGTTGATCTTCAATATTGTCCAGATTTCACGCGATATTCCTGTGATTGTCCTTACCGGGTTTTCTGATATGGAGTTCAGCATTGAATCTATTTCTTTAGGTGTTTCAGATTATTTATTAAAAAATGACCTTAATGCATCATCACTATATAAGAGTATTCTTTATTGTCTGGAAAGGAAAAAAAGAGTATACGAATTAAAAGAGTCTGAAAAAAGATATAGTGAACTTTTTCGGCTAAATCCTCAACCTATCTGGATTTTTGATCTCGAAACTTTCAAATTTGTGCAGGTAAATCATGCGGCTGTTAAATTGTATGGCTATAGCGTCCAAGAGTTTATGAATATGACCGTTTTTGATTTCAGGCTTGAAGAAGACAACAGGATATTACGAAAATCTCTTACTGAAAATTCACAAAATTATCAAACCATTGTCAGGAAGTCGAAACATTTTACCAAATCAGGTGAATTATTGGATGTTGAAGTACAGGGAACTTTTATCGAAATTAATGATAAGAAATACCGTATGATTATTATCAGTGACGTTACTGAAAAAAACCGCATGGAACAACAAATAACCAAAGCGATCATCAACACACAGGAAAATGAACGCTATGAAATAGGTGCAGAGCTCCATGATAATATTTGCCAGATTTTAGCAAGTACCCACATGAGTTTAGGCGTATTGAACAAATCGGTAAATGAGTGTGGGAAGGAATTGTTTGAGCAGTGCCGTGAGTATATCAGTCTTGCCATAAAGGAGATCCGCAATCTTTCGCACACGCTTGCGCCCGCATTTTTTAATGATTCAACACTTGAAGAAGCATTTGCAATTTTATTGAAAAACTGCAATATTGAAAATAAATATACTGTTTCTCTATTTTTTCATCCGGCGATAAACGAGCTAAATATCAACAGGGATCTTCAACTTAATTTATACCGGATTCTGCAGGAGCAGTTGCGCAATATTTTAAAATATGCAGAATGCAGCACAATTGAGGTGGAGGTTATTCTCAATAATGATAGATTAAAAATGCGAATAGCTGATGATGGCGTCGGGTTTGATATAAATAGTGTGAAGGCGGAAGGTATCGGCATATCAAATATGCGAAGGAGAACCGAATTGTTCCATGGAGATTTTAATATTTTTTCCACTCCCGGCAAAGGTTGTGAGTTGGTAATCATGATTCCGCTAAAAGCAGAAAATCTTAATTCAAAAACTGAAGAGCCAGCTTCTTATTCACAGCTTATTTGTAAGTAATTCTACTGACATTAGGCAAAATAAAAATCAGGTTTATTTGCTCGCTTACTGTGCTTAGTTTCCGGATACAACCCACTCAGTCATCGTCTTCTGGTTTTTTTGGTACTTCTTTAGTTTTCACATCGGTATTTTCTTTTTCCTGTATTGTCTTTTTTCCCGTTTCTACTTCTACAGTTTTGGTTGTTACAGCATAACTGTCAGGATAAATTTGTGTACCGAATTTTACGGCAAAAGCTTTTGTAAATTCAGCTCCAAAATAAAGGATCATTGCTGAAAAATAGACCCATAATAACAAAATAACCAATGAACCTGCAGCGCCATAAGTGCTGCCTACATGGCTTTTGCTTATATAATAAGAAATGCCGAATTTAGCAAGCATAAACAAGAAAGCTGTGGTGACAGCCCCCGCAAGAACATCTTTCCATTTGATCTTTGCATCAGGCAGCACTTTAAAAATGGCTCCGAAAATTAAGGTGGTGATTATAAATGTAATTATTGTATTTATTATATATAAAGCGATTACAGTTATTTGAGGAAAATGGGCTTTTAATGAATTGCTGAATCCATCAATAAGTGTAGAAATAGTTAAGGAAACAAGCAGCAGAAATGCAAGGCCGATTATTACCGAGAATGACAAAAACCGGTTTCTTAGCAAGTTAAGCCATCCTTTTTTGGGCTTCGGTTTTATTCCCCAGATTAAGTTGATCGTATCCTGGATTTGTGCAAACACTGTGGTAGCGCCAATTATTAAAGTGATGACGCCGACTATAGCGGCGAATTTACTTTTGCCCGTGAGGGAAGCATTATGAATCATTGTCTGCAATTGGGAAGCGGTATTTGACCCGATAAAATCTGAAAGCTGCGCATAAATTTTTCCTTCTGCCGCATCCTTGCCTAAAAATAATCCACTCAAAGAAATGATAATTATAAGCAAAGGTGCCATTGAAAAAATAGTATAATAAGCGAGGGAACTGCTCATCTTTGGTATCCTGTCATCTGATAAAACCCTGGAACGATTTTTTTAAAACCGCCCAAATCCTTTTTGGTGTGACTTTTTTCTTCATCTTATGATTTACTACAAAAAAACTACCAATATCTTTTACGCTTATCTATTTAAAAAAAGGCGCTTGATTTTTGAAAGTAATGAACGAATGCAAATGGCTTCCTGATTTTCAAAAGTTTATTCTCTTTATTTTACCGCTATTTGTTAATTAGTAATGAGAAGACAATTTTTTTTTGCACCAGAAGTTATTATTGTAGTTAAGAATTATATTTTTGTTTTGGAAAATTGAAAATAGAATATTCTTTGTTCGCTTATGAGGATTTTACTTCTTGAACTTTGGATAGGATTGATTCATTTTCGATTTTCGAAAAACCAATTCGCCATCATCTATGAATTTAAAACCTTCTGAGCATTTAACTCAGAGACAGATCACAAAGGGACTTAATCTTGTAATAAAAGAAGGATTGACTGCAGAGGCAATGAGTTCTCTTACCGGGGGCACCTTCCTCGTCGCTCTTGCTATTTTATTAGGTGCTACCAATGTGCAAATCGGTGTCCTTGCTGCATTGCCGGGCTTTTCCAGCCTTTTTCAACTGCTGGCTGTAAGGCTTTTACAACGTTTCAACAACCGTCGTGCAATAGCAGTATTTTCAAATATCTTCGCCCGGCTTCCCCTGCTGATTATTGGAATTTTGCCTTTGCTTTTTTCTAAAGGAACCAGTATCCAGGTGCTTTTGTTTCTCCTTTTTTTCCATTATTTTTTTGGATCAATTGCAGGTGCCAACTGGAATTCATGGATGAAAGATCTTGTGCCTGAAAAAAAATTGGGATCTTATTTTTCTCACCGTACAAGATTGACTCAAACATTGAATGTAGTTCTTAGTCTCGCAATTGCGCTTTCACTGGATTATATAAAAAAAGTTCACCCCGCGATTGAACTTACTACTTATGCCTACATGTTTATAGGTGGAGGAATTATTGGGCTGATCGGCACTTATATCCTTTCAAAAACACCAGAGCCGGTAAGTTACCTTCCAAAAGAGAACATGTTGAAATTATTCAGAAAACCTTTGATGGATAAGAATTACAGGAAACTGTTGATCTTTAATTCCTTTTGGTCCTTTTCATTAAATATTGCTACTCCTTTTTTTACGGTTTACATGATGAAGAATTTGAGTTTGCCGCTTTCCTATATTATTGCTTTTGGAATTTTAGGGTCAGGTATCAGGGATTTTTGCTATTAAATTGTGGGGACGCCATTCGGATAAATTTAGCAATAAAACGATAATTAAAATTGCAGCGCCACTTTATATTTTATCTATTCTTTCCTGGCCTTTTGCGTCTATGGCGCCGTCTTTTACCTTTACTGTTTTAATCGTTGTTTGCATTAATATAATGAGTGGAATCGCCACTTCGGGTATCAATCTTTCCATAGGAAATATTGGTTTGAAACTCGCGCCGCGCAATGAAGCGATCGTTTACCTGACAACAAAAAATATGGTGGTTAACGCCTGTGCTTCACTGGGTCCCGTGATTGGCGGTTTGCTGGCGGATTATTTTGCCGGCAGGACTTTTTCATGGAACATCCAGTGGAACGGGCCTCGCGGCGTTTCTGTAATTCATTTGCTGGAGTTGCATAGTCTTGGTTTTCTTTTTATTATCGGCGGCGTTTTAGCCTTCATTGCGTTAAAAACATTACGGTTTGTAAAAGAAGAAGGTGAAGTACCTAAAGCGCTTGCAATGCCCGAAATGCGAAGTGATTTCAAAAGTGAACTTAAGAAACAGGTTAAAAAAAGAATCCTTACTTGCCTTATTGTATTCCCCGGTTACCTTTCAAAACATTGTGCATAAAAGAATAAAAATGACGGTAGATAGCACGCTTAAAGATTTCAGGAAAAGAAGAAGCACATTGATACAGAAACGAAGTGCCTGATTTTTCATACAAAACCTTTCCGGAAGAAAAATATTTATTTTTTGTTCGTTTACTGTTTTTCCTTTTTTTTATTCTATCCTGTCTTAAAAAGATAAATCAAGCACAAAAATTGTAGGGAAGAATTTATGGAAAATGAAATCCCAAAGTATGTTGTAGTTATAGGAACTTCTGCCGGAGGATTTTTTGCACTCGCAGAATTGATTAGCCAACTGAATACGGAAATGGATGCTGCTTTTTTTGTGGTAATGCATTTATCAAATCATGGTATCGGAGGATATTTGGTAAACCAAATGCAGAAGTACACCTCATTATTTTGCACAGAAGTAGAGGAGATGGTTCCAATTAAAAAGAGTACGATTTATTTTGCGCAGCCGAACAAACATTTAATAATAAAAGACAAAAAGGTTTTGCTTGGATGCGGCCCGGAGGAAAACCGCTGGCGTCCTTCTATTGACGTGCTTTTCCGGTCTGCGGCAGCTGCTTTCGACGGACATACAATCGGAATAATTTTAACCGGTATGCTTGATGACGGAACCGCTGGAATGTCGGCAATAAAAAGATGTGGGGGAACTTCCGTAGTTCAGGATCCGAATGAAGCGGAATATCCTGACATGCCGCTTTCAGTAATGAAAGAAACAGAAGTTGATTATTGTGTGCCATTGGCTCAAATGGGTTCGGCTATTTCAGACATCATAGTTTCAAAAGATGTTGTAAATACCATTATTCCTCCCGATATAATTAAAGAGGTTTCAATAGCAGAATCCGGCGCGGCAAGCATTGAAGAATTGGAGCAAATAGGAGATCGAACTGTTTTTTCATGCCCTGATTGTGGAGGGGTTTTGTTTGAAATAAAAGACGGAAAACCTACCCGGTATAAATGCCATACCGGTCATACTTACTCACTTAATAATTTGCTGATTAAAAAAAATAAAAGTATGGAAGCTACTTTGTGGGTGGCTTTACGAACGTTGGAAGAAAGAAAGAAGTTGCTTTCGCAACTCGCTGACAAAAATATAAAACGCGGATTTCACCGTACCGCGTCTGATTATTCAGAAAAAATTCAACAACTTGAAGACCACGTGAATAATTTGAAGCAGATTTTATTTGCCACACAAAATGAAGAAGGATACTGAGGGTAAAAGTATTTTTCAAATTTTATATCTTCACTGTATGTCAGTAAACGAACAAATTTTAGAGAAACCTTTTTTACAGAAAATCAATAGCCAGCAGCTATATAAATTTGCTTTTGGGCTGGCAGTTTTTACCATTGGTTATAATATCGTGGAAGGATTGGTTTCTACCTGGTTGGGTTATGAAGATGCAAGCCTTGCCTTATTTGGTTTTGGAGCGGATAGTTTTATAGAAGTGATCTCAGGCTTTGGAATTGCTCACATGATTTTGCGAATCCAACGAAAACCTCACAGCAATCGTGATCGTTTTGAAAGAACCGCTTTAAGAATTACAGGGTTTTCCTTTTACACTCTGGTTGCAGGCCTGGTAATAACCAGCATATATAATATTATAACAGGCCATAAGCCTGAAACTACTTTTTGGGGCGTTGTCATTTCCCTTATTTCAATTGCGGTAATGTGGGTGCTTATTGTCGCAAAAATAAGGACAGGAAAAAAGTTAGATTCTCCTGCGATTCTTGCAGATGCAGAGTGTACAAGAGTTTGTATTTATATGTCAGTGATTTTACTCATTAGCAGTGGTATTTATGAACTCACCGGTTTTGCTTATGCCGACAGTATCGGAACGCTTGGGCTTTCCTATTTTGCCTTCACTGAAGGAAAAGAATGTTTTGAGAAAGCAAAAAGTAATAAACTTTGCGGCTGTAAAGATGATTAAACCATTTTTTAATTATGTCCACATTTACCGGGACTGCTTCTTACAATAAAGCTTTCGGGGAGTTACATCACACACTGTATTTTTTGGGTGATTTATTCTTTAACAAGAGATTATATTTGCAATTCTGAAAAACTAATAGCTTCGCTTTTGCCGTCATGTATAGATATTACCTTCTTTTTTTTATTTTGTTTTTATTCCAAAAGAATTGTCATGCGCAGGATACATTACCAAAAATCACAGTAACCCAACTGGGTAAAAAAGTCTTGGTAAGCTGGAATAATCCTTTTAGTAATCTTACACATATTAATGTTCAAAGATCTCCTGATAGTTTAAAAAATTTTACCACCATTGGTAGTTTACTCGATGTAAGCCCTGGCATTAATGGGTTCACTGATCCAAAAGAATTTATTCCTTCCGATCAATACTACAGGTTGTTTATCTCCTTTGAGGGAGGTTCCTATATTTTTTCAAAATCGCATCGGCCCGGAAAAGATACGCTTGCTGAAATTCCACTAATCGGGAAACAAGTAACATCAGAAACTCAAGCAAATAGCCGCAATCTTTTCGTGCCTTCCGGGAATGTTTATACAGGAAAAGATAACAATGTTATCATCTCTTTACCTGATGCGGCAAGAAAAAAATATTCAATAAGATTTTATCGGGCTGATGGTTCATTTTTATTCGAAGTGTCAAAGATTAATGAGCCTTTTCTTACCCTTGATAAAGCCAATTTTCTACGTGCCGGACTTTTTATTTTCGAATTGTACGATAATCATATCATCGTTGAGAGGAATAAATTTTATATTCCGCGGGATGGCGAACCGATGCCGGCAATGGATGCGCAGGGAAATATAATCAGGATGCAATGATTTGGTAAAGCAACAAATAAAGCGTTTTTTTATTTTGATGCAGTAAACCCATAAAAAATAAATATTCTATTTGGTTTTAAAATGATTCACTTTCACCTTTATGTCGTTTAGTAACCGATACTGATCAATAGGTAAGCTTATAAATAAACGTACTGTTATCTTCGCTAAAAGTTATTTTAGTCACCCGGTTTTGATTATCTGTCTGATACATCCATGTGGCAGAAGTAGAAAAAGGGGTATTGTAAATATTCCCCTGTGCAGTAGCGCTGGTAACGTGGTGTGGGTCAGTAATTGAACTGGTAATGTATCCAAAGTCTGCGTTTACAGTAGTGAGAATAAAAGGATCCAACATCTTAATATCAAAAAGAAAAAAATCTTTTCCAAGCAATGTTTGCAAAAACGTATCTGCTTTCCCATCTGGCAAACTGGAAGCGTAAAAATAGTTTCCGTTTAATGTAAGATTTGATTCTTGTAAAGAAAAAGTGTTTAAACTGTTATTGGAATTGTAGGAAAAATTAAGGGTTCCCAGGTCCTGATCAATGACTTTCGTTAATTTATTTTCCGTATCAAAAATATAATCAACCGTATAGCTATCTGTCAGCACCTGGCTTTCATATGAGTGTGTAATCGTCGAAATGGAAGTACCACCATTCACAGATTGATAAGAATAAAGAGTGGAATCTTCGCCATCAAAGCCTGGCTGTGTATTTACAATATTATTGATGGTGTTATCAGGGTTTCTGTTTATAGTAACCTGGCCATTCATGAGCAGGCTAGAACCATAGTCAACATTATTTTGGGTAAACAGAATTAAATAACCTGCCTGGTTGAAAGTATAAGTAGCTGCCAATACATCATAAGGATTTGTATTGGTGGTATCATTAAGGTATAGTTGAATATGCTGGTTGGCAGTATCGTATTTTATTGATATTACATAGTTGTGAGTCACGGTGGAAGTACCAAATCCGAGTGAATCATAAGTTTGTGTAACAATAATTTGTTTGGGTAAAGTTGTATTTAGGCTGTCCGTGGTAACGTTAGCTGCCTTATCCTGGTTTTTTCCACAGGAGGAGAGAATAAGGATTAACACCGGTATTAACACTGCAAATAAACTTTTTCTTTTCATAAATGCATAAATGATTTATAATAAAATGAAAGGGAAACCGGATTTTAGGCGTTAGTTTCTAATCGGGATAAATAAACCACTACTAAATTAGTTAATATTATTGATTATTGTAAAGCTCACATTTCAAATTTCTGCTTTAATTGAAAATCAATAATTTTATATATTGCAGTACAAAAAAGCGGAAGTAGCTCACCTGGCAGAGCGACAGCTTCCCAAGCTGTAGGTAGCGGGTTCGAGTCCCGTCTTCCGCTCTTATAATTCCTTTTTACTTTTATTTGCCTTGTTTTATTAAAGTCGCAAATTCATCTATGCTGATTGCCTCTTCCACTTTAGAATTTCCAATTCGTGTTCTCCGCAATTCACTCAGATATCCTCCGCAACCAAGTTCTGCGCCAAAATCATTTGCCAAACTGCGTATATAGGTTCCCGTTGTACAAACAACTTTAAAAGAAATTACGGGCATCTTTATTTCGGTAATTTCAAATTTGCTGATAGTAATTTTCCTTGGTTCAAGAACTACGTCCATACCTTTTCTTGCCAGTAAATAGACCGGCTTGCCTTTTTGTTTTATCGCTGAATGGACAGGAGGTGTTTGTAAAATTTCGCCTGTGAATTTTTTGGTGGTTTCCTGCAATAACTTTTCTGTTACGGTATCAACCGGTTTAAAATTTTGTGGTTCGCTTTCAAGATCATAAGTTGGCGTAATGGCGCCTAACGTGATAGTACCTGTATATTCTTTTTCCTGCGCCATATACTCATTTATTTTTTTTGTAAATTTTCCGGTACACACAATCAAAAGGCCGGTAGCCAAAGGATCCAGTGTTCCTGCATGTCCGACTTTTTTTACTTTTATCAAATTCCTGATCTTTCTTACCACATCGAAAGAGGTCCAGTCTAATGGTTTATCAATTAATAAAACCCTCCCTTCTTCAAAAGTATTTTCAATCATTTTCAAAAATTAAACTGAGGCTGCAAAATACATTTCTTTCACAAAAGGTATTTTTAAATTGCCTGCCTGGCTTTTAATTCAAGGTATTTGTTGATTGTGTTAACGGTAAGATTTTTAGGCGAAGACAAAATGGATAATATTCCATATTTGGAAAGTTCTTTGGCGATAATCCTTTTTTCAAAAGCGAATTTTTCGGCGATTGTTTTTATATAAACTTCTTCAATATCTTTCGCATGCGAATTGCGCAACTCATCTAATTCAGAATTTTCAAAGAAAATAACAAGCAACAGGTGATTCCTGGCAAGTGAGCGTAAATACTCTATCTGCCTGTTTAAGCCCGACAATGATTCAAAATTTGTAAATAAAATCAGCAGGCTTCGATGCTTAATTTTACTTCTTATTTGCAAATAAAGCATCTCGAAATCACTTTCAAGAAAACTGGTTTTTTGCTTGTATAAGAGTTGTAAAATATTTTCTGCCTGTGAAACTTTTCTGTCCGCCGGCAATATGTTTCCCGGTTCATTAGAAAAAGTAATAACGCCAACTTTATCTTGTTTTTTAAGGCAAATATTGCTCAACACAAGGCAACTGTTTATCGCATAATCAAGAAGGGTCATTCCGTTGAAAGACATTTTCATCAATCGGCCTTTATCAATAATACAATACACCTGTTGCGATCTTTCTTCCATAAAACTGTTTACCATCAAACCGCCTTTGCGGGCTGAAGCTTTCCAGTTTAATGTGCGAATATCATCTCCGGATACATATTCTTTGATCTGTTCAAACTCAAGACTCTGGCCAATCTTACGCATTCGTTGATTGCCGGATTCGCTATTTAAAGTAGTTCCTGAAAACAATTCGTGCTTGCGCAATTGCATGAATGCCGGATAAACCGGTATCGTTTCTGAAGCTTCAGTTGTAAATCTTCGCGCGATAAGTTTTAACGGAGAAGATACAAACAAATGAATGTTTCCGAAATTATACTCTCCTCTTTCAAGCGGTTTGACTGTCCACCTTATTTTTTTTTGTTGCCGCGACTTTAAATTCAACTTCCTTTTCCATGCACGTACTTGTAATTGTTCCGGTAATTCATCAATCACATCAACATGTACCGGAAAATTAAATTCGTTTTTTACAACCAGTTGAATTTTATTTTCATCTCCATTGCTGAAACGGTGTGCCATAAACCTTTGTGCTGTGGGAAATTTATTCGTGAAAAATAATAGTGAATAGTCAACAATGAAAAAGAGTATAAAAACAATGAAAACTGTAATGACTGCAGGTTGTAACGCCGGTACATAAAAGGCGATGACAAACAACCCAACCAGCGCTGCAAGGCCAATAAAAAAACGGCTCCGCAGGAAAAGATCCAAGATATATGTTTTTATAATTTTCAAAGAAACAATTGCTTAATTTTTGTTGATTTATCGTGGTACATCAATTTTGGAAATAATATCGTTTATCAATTCATCTGCTGAAAAGCCTTCCATTTCTTTTTCAGGTGTTAGAATAATCCTGTGACGCATGACCGGCACAGCCATTTCAATAACATCTTCAGGTGTTACAAAATCTCTTCCCATGATAGCCGCATTTGCTTTTGCTGATCGTAAAATGGCAAGCGACGCTCGTGGTGACGCACCTAAATAAAGGGAAGAATTATTCCTTGTTTCATTTACAATTTTCGCAATGAACTCCACTAATTTCGGATCAATAATCACTTCATTCGTGATACTTCTGTATTCTGAAATTTGAGAAGGGGAAACCAACTGCTGCACATTTTCCAATAGACTATTTTGTGGAACCGATTGCTGATTCAGCAAAATATTTATTTCCTCTTCAACAGTAGGATAGCTGATGACGATCTTGAATAAAAACCGGTCGAGTTGCGCTTCCGGCAAGCGATATGTGCCTTCCTGCTCAATCGGATTTTGTGTGGCAATAACCAAAAAAGGGAAATCCATTAAATGCGTGAGGCCATCAATGGTTACCTGCCGTTCTTCCATTACTTCAAATAACGCCGATTGTGTTTTTGCCGGTGCGCGGTTTATTTCATCTATTAAAATAATATTGCTGAATATCGGGCCACGTTTAAATTCAAACTCAGCTTCCTTCGGATTGAAAACTGAAGTCCCGAGGACGTCACTCGGCATAAGGTCCGGCGTGAATTGTATTCTTGAAAAATTTGTATTAATAATCTTTGAAAGTAATTTGGCAGTAAGCGTTTTTGCCACGCCCGGTACGCCTTCTATGAGTACATGCCCGTCACACAATAAAGCGATGAGCAACAGATCTACCATTTTATGCTGCCCGACAATTACTTTACTTATTTCATTCCTGACACCAATTACGGCATTGTTCAACGTTTTAATGTCAATGCGTTGTTCAAACAAATTTTCTTCCATCAGTTTTAGGTTTTTTAAAATTTTCAATCTTTAAATTTAATTCAAGCAGTTCATCATCGGTTACTTCATCCTGCTGTTGAATAGTATTGATTAATTCGAATAATTCTTCTGTTTCTTTTTCATTCACTCCGCTTTTACCGGAAAGAGAGTGTATGAATTGAGGAGTGACTGAAGACGTATTAATAAAATATTTTTTGCGCAGGTATTCATAAAAATAAGTAATGATCTTTTCTGCGATATTCCTGTTGTTCTTATGCTGTAAATAAAGCCGTCCAACGGTTTCAGTGAACGCGACAGTCGAATTCTTATTTGGTTTCATGACTTCTATTATTCTTTGTTTTCTTTTGATATTGAAAAAAACAAAAAACAAAAGTGCTGCTAATGCAATGTAAAATGCCCACAACAAAGGAGGGTTTTGCTTTATCACTTCTAAAGAAGAAAATTGGTCGTCCTTGTTCAAACTGTTTTTGTTTCTCGTCGAAGAAAACTCCTTGTAATATGCATCCCAATAAATGTATTGTGGATTAAAACGAAGGTAAGCAGTCACGTTTTCGAAGTAATGGTAATTGTTTTTTGTGAGTAAAAAATAATTGCTGAAAATCCTTGGAGCAAGGTGTAAATACAATCTTCCGCGACCTGAAAAGATTACGATATAATTGGGAAGGTTTAATTCATTAACCCCCAGAACCCTTGTCATCGAAGGATCATAGCTGTTGAAATAATTTAAAAATGGAAAATAATAGTAAGTGTATTTTGGTGAATTGATATCTTTTCCATAAAACATACTTACATACGTGTCGTGCATTTTTCCATTCACCTCATTGATGATCTCGCCTTTTCGGTTAATCGTGCAATAAATGGCATCGAGTAATTTTTCATCCACATAGTCTGCGGATATAAATAAATCATTGCCCGCCTTTACATATTCAATCATTGCATTCACCTCATCCACTGAAAGAATCAAATTTTTCGTAACGAGAAAATAAAGTGAATAGGTATTTGTTGATTCACTGTGAAGATTCTTCCATGTTTCGTCAAACGGTTTATCTGCAACATTGATCCAGTAATCCGGAAACTCGGATGCAAATCCTTTATAGGCAATGAAAGATCCAAAGGGAAGTTTGTCAGTTCTCCTGTAGCTTTCATTAAGTGAAGGAAGGCTTTTTTTATTTTGGTGGCAACTGCAAAAACAAATGATAGCCAGCAACAGCAAATTATATTTAAAAAAAAGTTTCAAGCTTGGGATTATATTTTTTTATTCAGGAAACGAAACTGATCTTTCAGTTTTTGATACGCGGTTTTATCAATCAAAAATTGTCCATACCATACATATTCGTAATCGCGCGTCAGTTCCCTGAATTCGTCGTAATAATTATGTTGTTGCATTTCCTTTAAATATTCCTTATTGGTTTTTTCTGAAGTGAAATGTATAAAACCACTATCAGAAAGACTTTTGAGGGTTTTTAAAAATAAATAACGTGTGGCAAGGTTGTATTCATTATTGTTTTCCGCTTCAGCAATTAAATTATCGTATGCAGAAATCTCACTTAATTCCTGGAATGTCTCTTCATTGTGTCTGCTGATTTTTGGGTTTCGTCTTGGGAAAATTCCGTTTTTGAAAAACACTTTATAAGAAATAAAAACAACGAAGATGATTGCAAGCAACCAGAAAAATACTTTTAAAGGCCAGCTATTAAGAACCAGGTTTATCGGGGAAGCTTTTTTTTGATGCCGATTCAGCCTTTTAATTCTGCCACTCTTCTCATCGACACTAACGGTGTCGGTTCTCAGGTCTTTGTGCTTCCGTAAAACACTGTCGAGATAATGCATATAAGAGAACTCCCGGCGATCCTTCCATTTCACTATTTCAGCATTGTCGTTTAAATCTTTCTTTTGTAAAGAAGTATCAGTAATTCTTGAATCGGTTTGAGAAAATTGCTGTATTTGTACTCCTTCCGGCAAGTCCAAAGAGTCGTGCGTCTGTGCATTACCGTTAAGTGAGCATAACATTGACAATATTAGTGAACAAACAAATAAGTGCAATTTATATTTCATAGGGAAAGCCATTCTTTGTTATTTTTCCTTCTTTCAATTCGAAACCTTGCCTGTGCAGCCGGAGCGGGTATAAAACAAAATACCACAATATTAAAATAAACGATCCTGCAAGTATCATAATGCTGAACGGAACCGGCAGGCCAATATCAACTGAGTTTTTTTCGAAGGTGTTGCTCATTAAATGAGTAATATAGCTTTCAAAAAAAGCGGCAATAATAAAGAACGGAATGAGGCTGATGCATATTTTAACAGCATCTTTTGCACCCCGTAAAAACGATTGTTTTCGTGTATACGTTCCCGGGAAAAGCCAGCCTGTTCCCAGAATAATGCCGGCGCAACTGGCAATTACGATTGATGAAATTTCAATAGTTCCATGAATCCATATCACAAGAACCGATTGCCATCCAAGTCCCTGTGAAAAAAATATATACTGAAAACATCCCAGCATAAGACCGTTGCTCCACATAAAAAGAATCGTTCCAATTCCAAAAATAACTCCAAAGATGACCGTTTTAAAAGCCACGCTGATGTTGTTATAAGCAATTGTTACAAACATCGAAAAAGGATTATCATCCTTATAAACACCGAAAGGATCGCCTCTTTGAATGGAAGCGATAGTTTGATCATAATAACCCCGCTGCACATGATGATTAAAATATTGGCGCGCAAAATCAGGATCGGTAGTCGAAGAAACAACCCCAATGAAGACAAACGAAACAAATAAAAGAAATGTAAACAAAAAGATTTTGTGATAACGGCGAAACAATAAAGGCAATTCGAATTTCCAAAAGCGTATTACCCGTGAAAAATTGTGTCTTTTATTTTGATAAATATTCTGATAAATAGAGGCGGCAATACCATTGATCCAGCGCGTTACTTTGCTTTTAGGATAAAATGTTTTGGCATAAGAAAGATCATCCAATAAGGTAATAAAACGATCAGCCATTTCATCAGGATCCTTCGTCTCTTCATGCTGGTACTGGTTCCATTTCTCCACATTTTTTTTTATAAACCTCGCTTCACGCATAAAATAAAATTAAAAAGAACCGTTTATCATCTATCATATAATCATACAACGGCTGCTTAAAAAACTTATTTGAAAGTGAAACAAATTACTCATTAATAAAAATAAAACCTCAATTTTTATTATAAAATAATAAATTGCTCTTCATGTCGCTGATACAAATTGAAACTCCTTTTAATATTGATCTTGAGTTTGAAATTGCTGAAGTTTATAAAAGGCTTTTTGCTTACCTGGCCGACTTTACGCTGCTCCTCTTCTATTTCGTAAGCATGAAATATTTCTATTACGGAGGATTTAACCTGGCGGGAATCCAGACATTGAAGAGCCACATGGGGCTGGATATTTTGACCATTTCTATTCCGATGCTGTTGTATTCTCTTGTGTGTGAAGTGATGCTGCACGGGCAAACGATTGGTAAGCGACTCATGAACATCCGCATCATAAGCCTTGATGGGGGCGAACCTTCGTTAAGTCAATATACCATTCGCTGGATATTTAAAGTTTTTGAATGGCCGTTTTTTTTTGGCTATACATTTTTTAGCCTTCAGAGCATTGTTGATTATATTATTATGACTGGTTTTTGGGGATTGGTTGTTTTGATTTTTATTGCGGTTAGCAAAAAAAATCAGCGGTTGGGAGATATTGCTGCAAACACAGTGGTGATCAATACGGTTTCTCCTTTTTCTGTTGATGATACGGTTTTTATGGAAATAAGTGATAAAAATTATACAGTCACTTTTCCTGAAGTTTTAAAGTTGAGCGACCGTGATATTAATACGATTAAGAACGTGGTGAATCTTTATCACAAAGACCATAACACAGAAACCTGTGACCGTCTTGCCTGGAAGGTGCAGGAAGTTTTGAAAATCCAAACGAGCATGTATTCTATCAGTTTTTTGGAAACCCTGCTTGCCGATTATAATTATCTCGCTACAAAATAAAAAGAGGCCGCCATTCGGCAACCTCTTATATGTTAGCTTTTCAGGAATTATTCGCCTTCCTTAATCAACATCACAGTTACCTTATCGGTTCCCTGGAGGAACTGCGCAATGTAAGTTCCGGGGCGATATTTACCTCCAAACTGAATGGTACTGTTGGTCGCAATGTTAGTCCGTTGTTCGATTACTCTGCCTGTAATATCTGTAACCACCATATTTACATTTTCTTTACTGAGGCTTTGCAGCCCTGCAGTGAAGTAGTAGGAAGTTGGGTTAGGCGCAACTTTTACGGTGAGTTTGCCGGTTCCTGTTTGTTCAAGCTGGTTGCTGTTCACTTCGACAGGGGAGGTGGTGATATCAGAACTCATTATTCTTGTTGAATTCTTGCCTTTAGCATAATGGATTACGATCGATCCTCCTCCAAGAGCAATTGTTGGATCACCGTTTTCATCTTCACCCATGTTGTTATCATAAACGGGAGTATTGCCGTGGCTTCTATCCCAAATCTTAATCCTAAATAAATCTGTTCCTCCTCCCCCATTTACTTGACCGTCAACTGCTGAAACCATGAATCCGTAATCGCCTGCTCCGTTTACGGTGCCGACTCCTCTGTAAGTTCCTTTCGCTCCCGAGATTACAAGAGTGCCCGCATCCAATGAACTGCTCTTAAAGTTGAAATCCCCTTGCTGGAATTGGAATTCCGTGTTGCCATCCACCTGGTTGTTGCCCTTTTTGTATTTCGCATTGAAGCCAAAGTTGGCTTTACCTGTAGCTGATGGTTTACTTACCAACGCACCTGCAGGTGACACGATCCACCCGCCACCTGTAATAAAGCTACCATTCGGATCATATACGGGTAAGTATGCAGGAGTAGAAGTTACGCAACTTGCCACACCTTCTTGAGCAATTACTTTATACAAATTGACTGTCAATCCGGAAATTGGAGCAGTGGTAGCAGTTCCTGAGTTGTCCGTAACTGCAGTATATGTGCTTGTGTTTCCATTTCCATCATCTAACGTGAAATATATTGTGATTCCTTCAATTTGAGGTGTAACGGTTGCACTTAAAACTGCATTCGTTCCTAACGCTACCGGATTACTACTTGCGGAGGCGTCAATTTGAGTAAGAACATTTATTGTAAAATCTGCAGTATTGTAAGTTATATTATAGTTATCTAAAACTGAAGTTGGACTTAGGGTAGCACTGATGGTATAAGTGTTACCAGACTCACCAGGAGTTCTTGAATAAGTGGCCGTTACATTATCAGGATCTAAGAATCCTGAAAGTGTACCTGTGAATGTAGGATCAGGCATTCCACAATATTTGCTGAGAGCATCAGGCGTTACTGAAGCGTCTTTTTGGTTAATGGTAAGGGTACCATTATGATAGGTAATATTATAGTTACCGAGTCCGGAACCGGTAGCAGCACTTGCAACGATGTCATAGGTTGGGCCAGGAGAGGTTACTGTTGCAGAAGCTGCTGCACCGTCAGAGTTAAGTGTCACGCTACTGATTGCATCGCCATTTACAAGGGCTCCAACCGGTGTGCTAAATTCAGTTCCTAAGAAAGTAACAGCATCACCATAGGTTTTGTTCCTGTCGTCTGCTGTAACCGTAATGGGTTTTACGCCAACAGTCAAAGTACCGACTGAGTATGAGATGTTATAGTTGTCCAAACCTGTTCCGGTAGCAGCACTTGCAACGATGTCATAGGTTGGGCCAGGAGAGGTTACTGTTGCAGAAGCTGCTGCACCGTCAGAGTTAAGTGTCACGCTACTGATTGCATCGCCATTTACAAGGGCTCCAACCGGTGTGCTAAATTCAGTTCCTAAGAAAGTAACAGCATCACCATAGGTTTTGTTCCTGTCGTCTGCTGTAACCGTAATGGATTTTACGCCAACAGTCAAAGTACCGACTGAGTATGAGATGTTATAGTTGTCCAAACCTGTTCCGGTAGCAGCACTTGCAACGATGTCATAGGTTGGGCCAGGAGAGGTTACTGTTGCAGAAGCTGCTGCACCGTCAGAGTTAAGTGTCACGCTACTGATTGCATCGCCATTTACAAGGGCTCCAACCGGTGTGCTAAATTCAGTTCCTAAGAAAGTAACAGCATCACCATAGGTTTTGTTCCTGTCGTCTGCTGTAACCGTAATGGATTTTACGCCAACAGTCAAAGTACCGACTGAGTATGAGATGTTATAGTTGTCCAAACCTGTTCCGGTAGCAGCACTTGCAACGATGTCATAGGTTGGGCCAGGAGAGGTTACTGTTGCAGAAGCTGCTGCACCGTCAGAGTTAAGTGTCACGCTACTGATTGCATCGCCATTTACAAGGGCTCCAACCGGTGTGCTAAATTCAGTTCCTAAGAAAGTAACAGCATCACCATAGGTTTTGTTCCTGTCGTCTGCTGTAACCGTAATGGATTTTACGCCAACAGTCAAAGTACCGACTGAGTATGAGATGTTATAGTTGTCCAAACCTGTTCCGGTAGCAGCACTTGCAACGATGTCATAGGTTGGGCCAGGAGAGGTTACTGTTGCAGAAGCTGCTGCACCGTCAGAGTTAAGTGTCACGCTACTGATTGCATCGCCATTTACAAGGGCTCCAACCGGTGTGCTAAATTCAGTTCCTAAGAAAGTAACAGCATCACCATAGGTTTTGTTCCTGTCGTCTGCTGTAACCGTAATGGATTTTACGCCAACAGTCAAAGTACCGACTGAGTATGAGATGTTATAGTTGTCCAAACCTGTTCCGGTAGCAGCACTTGCAACGATGTCATAGGTTGGGCCAGGAGAGGTTACTGTTGCAGAAGCTGCTGCACCGTCAGAGTTAAGTGTCACGCTACTGATTGCATCGCCATTTACAAGGGCTCCAACCGGTGTGCTAAATTCAGTTCCTAAGAAAGTAACAGCATCACCATAGGTTTTGTTCCTGTCGTCTGCTGTAACCGTAATGGATTTTACGCCAACAGTCAAAGTACCGACTGAGTATGAGATGTTATAGTTGTCCAAACCTGTTCCGGTAGCAGCACTTGCAACGATGTCATAGGTTGGGCCAGGAGAGGTTACTGTTGCAGAAGCTGCTGCACCGTCAGAGTTAAGTGTCACGCTACTGATTGCATCGCCATTTACAAGGGCTCCAACCGGTGTGCTAAATTCAGTTCCTAAGAAAGTAACAGCATCACCATAGGTTTTGTTCCTGTCGTCTGCTGTAACCGTAATGGATTTTACGCCAACAGTCAAAGTACCGACTGAGTATGAGATGTTATAGTTGTCCAAACCTGTTCCGGTAGCAGCACTTGCAACGATGTCATAGGTTGGGCCAGGAGAGGTTACTGTTGCAGAAGCTGCTGCACCGTCAGAGTTAAGTGTCACGCTACTGATTGCATCGCCATTTACAAGGGCTCCAACCGGTGTGCTAAATTCAGTTCCTAAGAAAGTAACAGCATCACCATAGGTTTTGTTCCTGTCGTCTGCTGTAACCGTAATGGATTTTACGCCAACAGTCAAAGTACCGACTGAGTATGAGATGTTATAGTTGTCCAAACCTGTTCCGGTAGCAGCACTTGCAACGATGTCATAGGTTGGGCCAGGAGAGGTTACTGTTGCAGAAGCTGCTGCACCGTCAGAGTTAAGTGTCACGCTACTGATTGCATCGCCATTTACAAGGGCTCCAACCGGTGTGCTAAATTCAGTTCCTAAGAAAGTAACAGCATCACCATAGGTTTTGTTCCTGTCGTCTGCTGTAACCGTAATGGATTTTACGCCAACAGTCAAAGTACCGACTGAGTATGAGATGTTATAGTTGTCCAAACCTGTTCCGGTAGCAGCACTTGCAACGATGTCATAGGTTGGGCCAGGAGAGGTTACTGTTGCAGAAGCTGCTGCACCGTCAGAGTTAAGTGTCACGCTACTGATTGCATCGCCATTTACAAGGGCTCCAACCGGTGTGCTAAATTCAGTTCCTAAGAAAGTAACAGCATCACCATAGGTTTTGTTCCTGTCGTCTGCTGTAACCGTAATGGATTTTACGCCAACAGTCAAAGTACCGACTGAGTATGAGATGTTATAGTTGTCCAAACCTGTTCCGGTAGCAGCACTTGCAACGATGTCATAGGTTGGGCCAGGAGAGGTTACTGTTGCAGAAGCTGCTGCACCGTCAGAGTTAAGTGTCACGCTACTGATTGCATCGCCATTTACAAGGGCTCCAACCGGTGTGCTAAATTCAGTTCCTAAGAAAGTAACAGCATCACCATAGGTTTTGTTCCTGTCGTCTGCTGTAACCGTAATGGATTTTACGCCAACAGTCAAAGTACCGACTGAGTATGAGATGTTATAGTTGTCCAAACCTGTTCCGGTAGCAGCACTTGCAACGATGTCATAGGTTGGGCCAGGAGAGGTTACTGTTGCAGAAGCTGCTGCACCGTCAGAGTTAAGTGTCACGCTACTGATTGCATCGCCATTTACAAGGGCTCCAACCGGTGTGCTAAATTCAGTTCCTAAGAAAGTAACAGCATCACCATAGGTTTTGTTCCTGTCGTCTGCTGTAACCGTAATGGATTTTACGCCAACAGTCAAAGTACCGACTGAGTATGAGATGTTATAGTTGTCCAAACCTGTTCCGGTAGCAGCACTTGCAACGATGTCATAGGTTGGGCCAGGAGAGGTTACTGTTGCAGAAGCTGCTGCACCGTCAGAGTTAAGTGTCACGCTACTGATTGCATCGCCATTTACAAGGGCTCCAACCGGTGTGCTAAATTCAGTTCCTAAGAAAGTAACAGCATCACCATAGGTTTTGTTCCTGTCGTCTGCTGTAACCGTAATGGATTTCTTATTAACAACTAAAGTTCCGGTTGTTGTAGCAGGAGTACCACCATCACTTAGCAAAACAGTGAAATCATAAGATCCTGCATTCAAATTAGCAGGAACATTAAGTGTAAGTGTGACATCGGGAAATGAAGTAGAACCACCTGCGGTAAAAGTCGCAGAAGGGGTAAAACCTGCAGATGTAACACCGGCAGGAAGTCCCGATACGCTGTAGGTTCCGTTGACTGTTCCATTACCTGAACGGGAAGAAGTGACAGCGAATGTAGGTGTACTGGCTGACCCATAAACTGAAACACCGGATTGTGCCGCTACAGAAACAGTTCCTATAGAGCCGGGGGTACTTCCAATTTTTACCTCAAAAGTCCATTCCTTATTATTTGTCATTCCTGACGGATCGGAAATAGCAATTGCATCAAAAGTGTAGGTTCCATCTGGTACACTTGAGCCTACAGATACAGTAATGGGAAATGCATCTGTGACGTCAGTGCCGGAAGTATTATATGAATTCGTTATACTCGACAAATTAATTTCTGCAGCACCTGCCCCTATTCCAATTGTAGTTCCTGAATGGGTTGAAAAACTTAAACTTGCGTTAAACGATCCATTATTTTTTGGTGCAGTAACATCAACACTAATAGTTGTGTTGTCAATGGTTCCTGCAGTTGTTGTTAACGTACTGGATTTCCCGGATGTAGTAGTATAGGAAAAATTTTTATTAGCATCCGTAAACACCCATTCCGCATGCCTCCCTGAACTCCCTCCATCGCAGTCAACAACAATGTCGCTCCCAATTCATCCTCATCACTTGGCACAACCCATGAAGAATTTACATTTCCACTCGCATCTGCAACCACCGTCCACGGCTGATGTGCCGGACTTGTGGCATCATCGCCGCCGGTGGGATCGTGTAATACCTGGAGCGTTACTGTTTCACCGGGTTGCCAGCCGGAGCCGGTAATAATTGCAGTACTTCCCGGGGCGTAATCCGGTTGATCGGTTGTGATGGTTGCACTTTGAGAAAATACATTCGCACTGGTGAATGTAATAGCAAACAAAGTGATTAACATGGAGCGTAAGAGTAGTCTCATATCTGATGAGTTTAAGTGTAAGTTGAAATTGAACTGAGCTTCGGTATTGGAAAATAGCAAGCCCGATAAACTGAACGCTTGTCTTCATGGATATGGGATAACAAAAAAGATAATTGGAAAGTGTCTGTTAGCTTTGGGAGCAAATCAGGAATCAAAAGTAGTCATGTTTTTGTAAAAAACAAACATTTGTTAAGGTTTGTTTTTGAAAAAATGCAAGATGTTTCATCTGCAACTTTAATTGGCAGTAAACCAACAAATTGTAACCTTTTTTCTTTTACCAATCTTTTTAAAAGGGTAATCCACATTACCTTGAATCCCCTTTGGGAAATAATACTTTTTCCGGTGCTTTGTTCAATTCGTCTAATATTTTTTTAATTATCGTGGTGCGAAAGCGTGAAGCTTTTCGTGGAGGCACAAGATAAGTGACCGACACTTCTACCCAGGTGTTATTGTTGACGCTGTAGGTAACGTAGGGGTATTCTTTTATCTCCAATTCATCCACCGGCGAATCCTTTACCATCTCTTTTAATTGTTTTATCCGGTCAATCATTTGCGGGCCTAATTCTGTGGTGGTAATTTGCCTGATCGTTTTCGTCACGAAATCAAGATCGCTGGTATAGGCTACATAAAAAGGAATCTGGTTCCAGATGTATTCAAAATCTTCCCAGGAATAATTATAAACAGCGGCCTGCAGAATAAGGCTGTTTGGAAACCTGATCAATCTGCCGCTTGGAAGATCGTTGGTAAGATAATCACCGCCAAATTCCCAAAGTGTTGTATCGAAATAACTTATTTCAATTACATCTCCTTTAAACTCATTGATCTGTATCCGGTCGCCAATGCTGTAGGGATTTCTGATAATAATATAGATCCAGCCGATAAAAGAACTGATCGGTGTTTGCAATGCAAAACCTAGAATAAGCGAGATCAATCCCAATGAAACAGCCGCCGCATACCAGTTGGTGAAAAGAAAAGAGATCATAATGATCGCCACTAAAATAATGGCTACCAAACGGGTAAGATGAATAAGATTGTAACGTGTGTATCTTCCGCTTGATTTTTTATGAATAAGTACTTCAATTAATTTGCCGATGGCCAGAACAACCACTGCAAAAAAAACGGCAAGCGAAAATTTTTGCAGAATAACATGAAATTTTCCCAGTATATCAAAAAGATGAAGCCGCAATAAAATGTAAGTCGCAAGAGCTATAAGAGAAATAGTTATATAAGTGCCCAGCCATATAAAAGAAGATTTTTTTTTGATTTTGCTATTCTTTCTTTCTAATTCAGCAACCTGGTTTTGATTGATCTTCATAAATTTAATTCTTGATTGGTATCAAAAATTTTTACAATAATAAAGCCAGCTTCTGCGCCGGATTGCGAAAAACAAAGCTTTTGCCGCTTATTTAATTTTGACGTCTTAACTTTATCGCCCGAAAAAAAAGTGAACAGGATTTAAGGTTCATCATTTTAAAAACTTTTTTATCAACAATGGCATCACCTGCAAGACAATTTCTCGATTTTGAGCAACCTATAAAAGAGCTTTACGAACAAATTGAGGAGAATGAGAAGCTCGCTTCAAAATCAGGGAAAGAAGATTATAATTCGATTATCCATAAACTCGAACAACAGATTCTTGAAAAGAGGAGAGACATCACCGAACATCTTACACCATGGCAAAAAGTTCAGCTTAGCAGGCATCCCGACAGGCCTTACACTTTGGAATATATTTTAAAAATGTTTACCAACTTCCTTGAGTTGCACGGCGACAGGAATGTGAGAGATGATAAGGCAATGATTGGCGGGTTTGCGCAATTCGACGAAGAAACGGTTATGGTCATCGGGCAACAAAAAGGCACTAATACCAAAATGCGGCAGATGCGAAATTTTGGTATGGCGAATCCGGAAGGTTACCGCAAAGCTTTGCGCCTGATGAAACTTGCCGAAAAATTTAATAAACCGGTCATTACTTTGATTGATACGCCCGGCGCTTATCCCGGACTTGAAGCCGAAGAACGTGGGCAGGGCGAGGCAATTGCGAGAAATATTTATGAAATGATACGCCTGAAAGTGCCGGTGGTATGCGTGATTATTGGCGAAGGTGCAAGCGGCGGCGCATTGGGTATTGGAGTAGGGGATAAGGTTTTGATGTTGGAAAATTCATGGTACACGGTTATCTCTCCTGAAAATTGTAGTTCTATTCTTTGGCGTAGTTGGGCTCAAAAAGAAATTGCGGCAGAGCAATTAAAATTAACGTCGGATGATATGCTGAAGTTTGGTTTGGTAGATGGCATTATCCCCGAACCCTTGGGTGGAGCGCATTGGGATTATGACGAAGCGGCTGCAAATTTAAAAGCTTACATCAAACCCGTGATCGAGGATCTGAAAAAAATTGATCCTGAAAAAAGGATCAAACAACGTATTGATAAATTTAATAAGATGGGTTTCTGGGACGAATAATTAATTCTTAAATACTTATTCTTTCTTTTCCTATTTTTACTAAAAAATAAAAAAATGATTCTCTCATTCTCAAATCGAAAACAGGTCATTATATTCCTTTTCTGATTCCAGTATCTTGCAAAAGATAATTTATTCCATCTTTCATTTTTAAATAATGTCTTTAATAAATATACTTTCCGGAACCGGAGTTGCATTGATAACTCCTTTTAAAAAAAACAACGAAATCGATTTTGATGCACTTGAAAAAGTGATCGATTTTGTAATTGATAACGGCGTGGAATACCTTGTGACATTGGGTACCACAGGCGAAACCCCAACTCTTTCAAAAAAGGAACAGGTTGAGATTGCAAACTTTACAACAGAAAAAACAGGCAATCGTGTGCCTTTGGTTTTGGGAATTGGAGGAAACAATACCCATGAGATCATCAATCATTTTGCTGATTTTGATTTGGCGAATTTTACCGCTGTTTTAAGTTCAAGCCCAAATTATAATAAACCTTCGCAGGAAGGGATTTTTCAACATTATAAAGCCATTGGCGATGCTTCGCCTTTGCCGGTTATCTTATATAATGTTCCCGGCAGAACCGGAAGTAACATCACCGCGGAAACTACTTTGCGTCTTGCGAAAGAATGTGAAAAAATCCAGGGAATAAAAGAAGCAAGCGGAAACATGGTTCAATGCATGCACATATTAAAAAATATGCCGGAAGATTTTTTATTTGTCAGCGGGGACGATCATATTTCGCTTCCTTTAATTGCCTGCGGATCGAAAGGCGTAATAAGTGTTGCCGCAAATTGTTTCCCAAAAGATTTTAGTGAAATGATTCGTTGTGCATTAAAGAATGATTTTGAACAAGCCCAAAAATTACATTATAAATTATTGCCTGGTTACGATCTTTTGTTTGTGGAAAATAATCCTGCAGGGGTAAAAGCGTTTTTGTCAGAATTAAACCTGATAGAAAATGTATTGCGACTGCCGTTGGTTCCTCTATCAGCGGGCAACCAGGAAAAAGTAAAGGATTTTTTGAATTCTGTTTCTGTGAGAAGTGAAATTAAAAACTGATTTTTTTCTTCGTTTACTTGCGTGACAAATTTGGATCACGCTAAATAACAAACTCCTTCCTCGGCAATTTCTGTATTCTCAAAAATTTCGCACGCCTCTTCTTTAAATTGCTCTAACGTTTCATACATAGACGAAAAATGACCGAGAAGCAATTTTTTAGCACCCGCTTTTTTCGCAATTATCGCTGCCTGTTTCGAAGTCGAATGAAATCTTTCACCTGCTTTTTTTGAAAGTTCATCCAGGTAGGTACTTTCGTGGTAAACCAGGTCTGCCCCTTTAATTTTATTCACAATTGGATCATAAAATGCAGTATCGGCGCAATATGCGTAAGATTTGGGAGGCTCGACGGGGGTGGTAAGGACTTCATTTTTTATCACTTCATTTTTATCATTTATAAAATCTTTACCGTGATGTAAATTTTCATAAAATGATTTGGGCACTTTATATTTTTTCACCTGCCGCGGAAGTATTTTCCTGATGTTTTTCTTTTCCCTGAAGAGAAAACCCCAACATTCAATCCGGTGATTTACTTTAAAACATTCAACGGATAATTTTTTATCCTCAAACAAAACTTCTTCTTTTTCCAGCTTATGAAAATATAGTTGAAAAGGAAATCCTGCTCCCGCAACATCCATTTGTATTTCAATGATTGGCTTTAATTTTTCCGGAGCATAAATATGAAGATCATTCAGACGGTTGTTTAAAGCAAGACTGTTTAGCAAACCGATTAATCCAAAATAGTGGTCACCATGCAGATGAGAAATAAAAATGTGGTTGATGCGGCTTTTTTTTATTTTGTATAATCCCATTTGCATTTGTGTCCCTTCGCCACAATCAATCAGCATAACGTGTTGCGCGCTTTGAAGTACCTGCGCGGTAGGGTGCCTGTTATGAGAAGGTACAGCAGAATTATTTCCTAAAATCGTTATAGCAACCACGGGGATTTAATTTTCAATGGGGTAATTATTACACGAAATTTTTATTTAATACGTATCTTTTTTTCAACAATTGTTATAGGGCATTATAGATATTCTCTTTCTATTTCTTCCATCTGTACAATATCCCACGCTTCACTTTCTGTCGGCGTTACATTCAGAATTTCCAGTAAATCATTTTGATTTAAAAAATCAGAAACGGGTGATTGCAGATTGCAAAAAACCATAGAATGATTATCTTGATAAAACCTTTGCTGAATGCTTGCAAAGGCTTTTGCAGGCTCAAGTTCTGTTTCAGCAACTTTTTTAAAATTTACTATTACATTTGAAGTTGGTTCTTCCAGATATTTTAAAAATGTTCTTTTGATTTCTTCTGTCATATTAGCAGATAATTTTTCTTCTTCTACCGTAATGACGTGCATTTTTTCTTTGGTATCAATTTTGACTTTCATAGTTACAGTTTAAAAGAATACTGCAAAAGATTTACTCAAAGATATTAAATTAAAAGGCGAAAAAAGGAGCAGCCAGATTTTTTGAATAATGATTTAAACTCAGGTTCCTGGAAACTAAATCGTTCCGGCTTACAACAAACCGAAATAATTTTAATAAATCCCGAATCACTTTTTTTTTAGAACCTGCGTCTTTCCTGCCCGGCTTTTTAACAACTTGCGGTTCTTTTAAACGTTATTTAATAGAATTTATTTATTATTATTGTACAGCCTTATAAATTATTGAAAAGCATTAAATTAATTTCTTAATAAATGGACAACAATTTTTCGACACAAGTAAAAGAAATTATTTCTTACAGCCGCGAAGAAGCTTTGCGGTTGGGAAATGACTTTATAGGTACGGAACATCTTGTTCTCGGCCTTATAAGGGATGGCGAAAATACCGCGATGAAAATCCTGAAATCGCTTAATGTAGATCTTTATGAATTACGTAAAGAAATTGAACTCGCCGTAAAAGACAAAACAGGTAAAAATATTGCTAACATAAATTCACTGCCTCTGACAAAGCAGGCTGAAAAAGTAATTCGTATCACAGTTCTGGAAGCAAAAACGAACAAGAGCCCGTTGGTTGAAAGCGAACATCTTATGCTTTCTATTCTGAAAAATAAAGAGAATATCGCTACACAGATACTAAACCAGTTTGACGTGGATTACGATATGTTTAAGAGCGAATTGGGTTACGTAAAAACTGATCCTAAAGCTGATTTCCAGGATGAGGAAAATGAAGAGTTTGAGGAAGAAAGAAAATCATACTCTCAACAGCAACGTTCCTCAAAAAGTTCAGCAGCACAGGCAAAAACAAAAACTCCGGTATTGGATAATTTCGGACGCGACATTACACGGCTTGCCGAAATGGGAAGTTTAGATCCCATCGTTGGACGCGAAACAGAAATTGAACGTGTATCGCAAATTCTGAGCCGCCGTAAAAAGAATAATCCTATCCTGATAGGTGAACCGGGAGTTGGTAAAACCGCAATCGTTGAAGGTTTGGCTTTGCGTATCATTCAAAGAAAAGTGAGCCGGGTTTTATTCGACAAGAGAGTAGTTTCACTTGATCTTGCCGCTTTGGTAGCAGGCACAAAATACCGCGGCCAGTTTGAAGAGAGGATGAAAGCGATAATGAATGAACTGGAAAAAAACCGGGATGTGATTTTATTTATCGATGAGATTCATACCATTGTTGGAGCAGGTGGAGCAAGTGGTTCGCTTGATGCGTCTAACATTTTTAAACCAGCTTTGGCAAGGGGAGAACTTCAATGTATCGGTGCATCCACATTGGATGAATACAGGATGTATATTGAAAAAGACGGAGCATTAGATCGTCGTTTCCAAAAAGTAATGGTAGATCAACCGAGTGTTGATGAAACGATTGAAATCTTAAATAACATTAAAAGCAAGTACGAAGACTATCACAATGTAGTTTATGATAATGAAGCAATAGATGCTTGCGTAAAATTGAGCGATCGGTATATGACTGACCGCTTACTTCCTGATAAAGCGATTGATGTGCTGGACGAAGTTGGGGCACGTGTTCACCTGAAAAATATAAATGTGCCGAAGGAAGTGATTGAACTTGAAAAGAAGATCGACGAGATCAAGCACGAAAAAAATAAAGTGGTAAAAAGCCAGCGTTTTGAAGAAGCGGCTTCACTTCGTGATACAGAAAAACATTTGCAGGAAGAGCTTGAAAAAGCAAAAGCAGACTGGGAAGAAGAAAGCAGGAACAAAAGATACCCAATCAATGAAGAAGCGATTGCAGAGGTAGTTAGCATGATGACCGGTATTCCTGTGAAAAGAATGGTACAGGAAGAAACTGATAAACTCCGCAAGATGGGTGATGATCTGAAAGCCGCTGTTGTTGGTCAGGATGAGGCAATCAGTAAAGTGGTGAAAGCTATTCAAAGAAACAGGGTTGGTTTAAAAGATCCGAAAAAACCGATTGGTACATTTATTTTCCTTGGGCCTACAGGGGTTGGTAAAACTGAGATGGCGAGAGCTTTAGCAAGATATATGTTTGATAGCGAAGATGCACTCATTCGTATAGATATGAGTGAGTATATGGAGAAATTCAGTGTTTCAAGATTGATTGGAGCGCCTCCGGGTTATGTAGGATATGAAGAAGGTGGTCAACTAACAGAGAAGGTTAGGCGCAAACCATATTCTGTAATTCTTTTGGATGAAATAGAAAAAGCGCATCCTGACATTTACAATATCCTGTTGCAGGTGTTGGACGATGGGATCCTTACAGATGGTTTGGGAAGAAAGATAGATTTTAAGAATACTATGATTATCATGACCTCCAATATTGGCGCACGTCAACTGAAAGATTTTGGTGCAGGTGTTGGATTTACTACCCAGTCAAGAATTCAAAATGCCGAGGAAAACAGCAAAGCGGTAATAGAAAAAGCATTGAAACGTACTTTCAGCCCTGAATTCTTAAACAGGATAGATGACGTAGTTATCTTCAACCAGCTTACAGAAGAAAACATTTTCTCTATCATTGATATTTTAATGAAAGGTGTTACGAAGAGATTGGATAATCTTGGATTGAAATTGGAGCTGACAGAAGAAGCGAAGAAGTTTATTTCTGAGAAAGGATACGATTCACAATTTGGTGCGCGGCCTTTGCACAGAGCTATTCAGAAGTATCTTGAAGATCCTTTAGCTGAAGAAATTTTAAATATGCATGTGAAAAACGGAGACGTGTTGATAGCTTCTTTGGATAAAGAAAACTCAAAAATAGTTTTCCAGGTCAAAAATACGCCGGCAACAAAAAAGAAGTCTGAAGTTTAGAATCTGAATTTTATAAATTATAATGCCACCAGCCACGGTGGCATTTTTTTTGTCCGGACTTTTTACTTTCTGTTTTTTATTCGATTTTTGTATCGATGCTTCCCAAAATAATAATTACGATTGATGGCTTTTCTTCCTGTGGCAAAAGCACATTAGCGAAACAACTTGCTAAAAAATTAAATTATACTTACATAGACAGCGGCGCAATGTATCGCGCCATCACTTTGTATTTTTTACGAAACAATATTGATTGGTCAAAGGAAAAAGAGATACATCATGCTCTTGAAAATATTTCTCTTGAATTTTTACCTAACGAGCATTCCGGAAATGCAGAAATGTTCCTGAACGGTGAAAATGTAGAATATATTATTCGTGATTTGGTGGTTGCCGAAAAAGTGAGTCAAATTGCCGCCTTACCTGAAGTGAGGTCTTTTGCAGTAGCTGCCCAACAAAAAATTGGAAAAAATAAAGGCATTGTAATGGATGGACGTGATATCGGCACAACGGTTTTTCCAAATGCTGAAGTAAAAATATTTATGATAGCAGATGAAGCGGTAAGAGTTGAAAGAAGATTTGCTGAAATGTTTGAAAAAAATCCAAACGTTTCCCTCGATGAAATAAGAACCAATTTGGCGCTCCGGGATTATATTGATTCAAACCGCGAAGTAAGCCCGTTGCGTAAAGCCCCGGATGCTATCGAATTAAATAATACTCATCTTACTGAAAGGCAGCAATTGGACTTTGCATTAAAATTGGTAAAGAAAGTGTGCGAACCTGCTTAGACGTTCTGCTTATTTTTCTATAAATACAAAAGCAAGCTCAGCTTTATTACTGTTCCTTATCATTTTTGATAATCTGACATCAAATTAAATGTAAGTTTGCAGTAGAAAAGTTATAAGATGAAGCCTGAGGATACAAAAAAGCCGCCGGGAATATTGAATTTATTACAAAGCAAATGCCCACGTTGCAGAATTGGCGATATGTTTATAAAGAAAAATCCTTACTCAAAAGGATTTATGAAAATGCATGAGCGATGTGAAGTTTGTGGGCAATATTTTGATATTGAAGTCGGATTTTATTATGGTTCGGGTTACATGAGTTATGCTATCACAGTGGCACTGAGCGCTGTTTCTTTTATTTTGTGGTGGATGATAATTGGAATTTCTTATGACGATAACCGTGTATTCTATTGGCTTATTTTCAATGCGATTGTCATCCTTGCTTTGCAACCCTGGTTGATGCGATTGTCCCGAACGATTTGGCTTGCCACTTTTGTAAAATATGATCCTGACTGGAAAGAAAATCCTGCTGAAATTCCTGAAAGGATGAATGAAACCCACAAGCACGGTTGGTGATTCTCACTTTTTAACCAATTGAATTCCTGTTTTTGTAAAAGCAATTTTCTGTCGTTTGTAAAGATTTCCCAAAGCCATTTTGAAGGTCTTTTTGCTCATTTGGAAGAATGAATAAATGTCTTCAGGAGAAGATTTGTCATAATAAGGAAGATAACCATCATTTTCATTTAACAGCCTCAAAATTTTTTCGGTTTCATCTTCAACCCGCTCGTATCCTGGTTTTCCGGCGGCTACGTCAATTCGACAGCCATTGGATTTATCTTCGGGCAAAATGTTTTTTATAAATCCCTTAAATTTATCTCCAATAGAAATGTCCCTGTATATTTCATTGTTATGTAAAATTCCTTTGTGCACATTGTTTATGATTACTTCATAGCCAATATCAGTTTGACGGTAAACGAGAAGGTCTACAATTTCTTTTTCCTTTACCGTCAGCGATTCGTTTGATAAAAAAGGTTCTAATTTTTCTGTTGCTGCAAGTCTTCCGGTTTTTTCATCCATAACAATTTTTACCAGGTATTCTCCATTGCGCACCATAAAATTTTTCATTTTTGATTTTGGAATAAAAAGATCTTTCATCAATCCCCAATCTAAAAATGCTCCCTGGTTAGTAACATTCACGGCTTTTAATCTTACAATATCCCCCAATATACCATATGGTCTTTGAGTGGTGGCGATAGGCCTGTCTTCACTGTCAAAGTATAAAAATACTTGCAAGTCATCACCTGTTTTGGTTCCTTCGGGTACAAAACGTTTCGGTAATAAAATCCCATTACTCCCATCATCCAAAAAAACACCCATAGGTTTTTCTTTGATCACCTTTAACACATTGTACTCACCCATTTTCACCATTGTAAAACTTTAGAATTTTCAGCAAAGTTAAACATTTGAGCCCTGGATGATTTGGTAGAAGAAATATAAAAGGAGTGTTCCTGTTATAATTTTAATCGTTCATAAAATTCATAAGTTATAGATGAATCAGGATTAGTAACAATTTGCCTGTAAGCGTCGTTGCCATCTAATTTCACATCTATCATAAATGATTGCCCGGCAATAATAGCATAAGTTGAATTGAGGTCGGTTTCTTTCATTTGATTATCCCCTTGCATAGAGAAGGTGCCGAATCCTATACCGGTAGTGATTTTTCCGGAAGAATCTTTATCTGTCAGGCCAAACATAAAATAACCATTATTGAATGCTTTATATTCTGTGCGATTGTACCAGGTGGTGTCGTTATCCTTAATGTTATAGGATTTAGTTTGCTTCCAAACTCCATCTAAAGGAGTTGCTTGTTTTTTACCCACTCTTTGATAAACTTCAGTAAGCTTTGAATGCGTATTATTAATCATAATGTCGGAAATTACCTGATTGTATCCGTCAGCAGTTTTGTTGATTATTAACTTATAACTTCTTGCAGAATCATCAAATGCAGAATCACGGGAAGTGTAAATAATATTTTCGGTCACACCGCTTGTATCTGAAGTATAAGATCCTACTCCAAAGGCAGAAGTGGAATCTGCAGTAATTACCTGGGAGTACATTAGATATTTATCTGTATAAATTTTTAACTGTTTAACGTCCGAATAATTTGTATTGGTTGTTCCGTCATTTACTGTTTGGGACGTCATTAAGTAAGCGCCTGGCATATCCTGAGCTTTTTTTGAGGATGATTTACAGCCCATTATCATCATGGCTATTAAACAAAAAATTAAATATTTCATAGCATTAGATTTTAATTAACATAAATTTAAGAATTTTTTTCGAACTAATCTTCAAACCCTTCAGAAGTCTTTCACCCTCCGGCATTGAAAACCCTCAATGTTATTTCAATCTTGCAGTTATGTAGTAAAGAGTAAAGAGTCAACAGTAGCAGTAAGCAGGTAATTTTAAAAAGCAATTCCTGAAAAGGCGAAAGATGGATCCCGGGTTCTTTTTGGGAAGAGAAAAAGAAGATCGCAAGTAAAGTTTATGGATTTTCTTTATACCATTCAGCAATTTGCTCTCCTATAGCATTTACAAATTTTTGCTCTTTCACGTTTTTCATTTTCCATCCTTTGTCCGTACAGTGAATGATTCCAATATTATCTTCATTTAATGTAATTCCTAATTCAAAGCAGTGGTATTCATTGCATATTTGGGGAGTAGGAATTCCTTCTCCTTCAAACTTTTTTCCTTTGTATTCAAATTCAATCGGTACCGGATCTTTCTCTAATTGAACAATATAATCCTGTAATAATTTTACAAGCCGCTTTCTTTCAGTCTTTGGCGTTGCATTCCATTTTTCTTTGCCCGCTCTTTTAAAGGCAAGTTTATATTTAATTCCTGTTAAGGAAGTCGAATAATCATTTGCATTTAATTTTTCCACATCCTGGTGTGCGAGAATAAACCAATGATATTCTGTGCCAACGGGAACACCAGAACCTTTGGGAGCATGACCTGCTCTCCTTTTGGTAACGGCATACGATACTTCCCATAAATCAGGAGTCACCTTCGTTTCGCGCCATTCACCTTTGTCATAATACCATTTGTGGCTGCGGCCAACTTTCATTCCTGTATAACCTCTTCCATGAAACTGCTTGAATTTATTATAAGATTTAGAAAGATCCTTTGAAGGTTCTTTTTTCTTTGAGGCGTTTTCCTTTCTTGATTTTGTGGAAGAAGAAGTTGCGGTTCTTTTTGAAGTTCTTTTTTTCGTAGTTGCTTTATCTGTTTCCATACCCTTTTTTAATAAAAACAGATAAAAACCTTGCCAAAGAATAAAGCTTCTGACGTTTTAAATAAAAATAAAGAGAATTTGTTTGCTTACTGAAAAAGCTATTTGGCGTCAAGAATTAAATTCTTTAGCAGCCATTACGATTTATAGAAATCAAGATGATTCAGTGGCATTCGTTTTGGCTGCAGCTCTTTCCCGTTGCTATAGAAAATTCCATAACAATTGTTGAACAGAAACAGCTTTATTCAACTGATAAATTTAAATCCGGATGCGAACCGTCAGTGTTTATAAATAAATAGAAAAAATAAATGAATGAATTTGGTTAATAAGAAAGAGTTGGAACCAGTTTTGCGGCAGTTTTAATTTTTAAACCAAAAAGAAGTACCTATGGATAATACGTTGAAGAAATTAAAAGATATAAAATCAGATTGCTGTGTAACTATTTTATTAAATACTCATCGCGAATCTCCACAAAGCAAGAAAGATGAGATTGTTTTGAAAAACCTTGTAACAGAAGCTGAGAACCGGTTGAAAGAAAGCTATGATAACGAAACCGGCCAAATCGTTGCTGATAAATTAAAAGAACTTGCATCAAACATTGACGCCCGTTATAATCTTGAAAGCCTCGCGCTATTTGTAAACCGTGATATCGCCGAATTTATCCGTATGCCTGTTAAAGTGGAAAACCGGGTAGTGATAGGCGACAATTTTGCAACACGGGACCTGATACGAATGCTTCATAAGGAAGTAAATTATTATATCCTGGTACTCAGTCGTGAAAAAGCAAGGCTTATAGAAGCGGTGCGTGATAAGGAAATCCGGGAGATACACAATGGTTTTCCAATGGGAAATTCTTATACAGTTCCTGGTGAAGGAAAATTATTCAATAGGGAAACAAGCCTTGTTCTTGAATTTTTTGGAAATGTAAGTAGCCAGTTGGACGATGTGCAGCACGACAAACATCTTCCTGTTTTTATTTGTACGGATGAATCAAACTATAGTGATTACCTCAAAGCCGCCAACCAGAAAGAAAATATTTCAGGTGTTATTGAAGGAAACAGAGATAATGAAGATCCTCATAATATTGTAGAGTCAGCATGGCCTGTAGTTGAAAAATGGCATCAGGAAAAAAATCAAAAGTTGCTTAAAGAATTAACTAAAAATGCCGGAGCCGGCGATTTTGAAACCGATTTAAATGAAATATGGAAAGCAATCATTGAGGGGAAAGGACGGACTTTGTATGTAAAAGAAGGATTTATTCAACCCGCGAAACTTGAGAACAATAAGATTACTCCCACTTCTGACAATCATGCAAACGTGGATGATATCATTGATGAAATGATCGAAAAAAACCAGGATTTGGGTGGTGATACCGTTTTTGTTTCAGACGATGAATTGAAAGAATACAACGATGTGGTGTTGCTTAAAAGGTTTTGATTAGTAAACGAACAATTTATCTTTATTTTCATTTCAAAAAAATATCCTTTCGCTGCATGGCAAAAGGATATTTTATTTGCACGTCTTCCTTGCTTACGCCTCCTGGTGAACACCTTCTCTCACTTCTTCTAATAGTTTTTCATTAAACGCATCAAGATCTTTCGGGCTTCTGCTTGTTACCAATCCTTCATCAACAACCACTTCCTGGTCGAACCATTGTGCGCCGGCGTTTTTAAGATCGGTACTTATTGATGGATAAGAAGTCATTTTTCTTCCATTTAACATTCCTGTTTCAATAAGCAACTGCGGCCCGTGACAAATTGCCGCCACCGGTTTGCCTGATTCCATAAAACTTTTTGCAAACGCGACATAATCTTTTTGTATCCTCATTTTATCGGGATTTAATACCCCACCCGGAATCATCAGCGCATCATAGTCGTTGGGATTTGCTTCAGATAAACTTACATCCACAGGCAAAGTGATAGACCAATGATCATGATCCCACGCTTTTACATGACCCGTTTCAGATGAAACAATATCAACCTTAAAGCCTGCATTTTCCATCGCTTTTTTAGGGCTTGTTAATTCCACTTCTTCAAAACCATTTTCAGTGAGAATGGCCACTCTTTTTTTATTGTTGTCTGACATAATGTTTATTTTTTATAAGATTAAATAATTACAAAAAATGCCGCAATAAGCATGCCTGCAAGAAGTGTGGAAGCAAAAGAAGATTCTAAGCGATGAGGTTTTGATCTTTTAAAAAACAGCCATTGCTATGGGCACGACATTACGAAAGTGAGTTAAGATGTTCTAAAAAATTTTGTCGGAAAGAGGGGGAATGGCTCCTTTGTAAAAATTGCTGATACCAATACCCGGAAGATTTTATAATTCGTTGTCCTGTTGAAAAATTTACATAAACAAGTCCGAACCTTGGATAAAATCCTTCTGCCCACTCAAAATTATCCATTAATGTCCAGACAAAATATCCTTTCACATTTACACCTTCTCTTTTTGCCCGAAGCAGCTGTGAGACATGGTCTTTCAAATATTTCATTCGCTTTTCATCATTCACTTTTCCGTTGATGACATTGTCTTCAAAAGCAGCTCCGTTTTCCGTCACGATAATTTCTGGAATGTTTTTGTACCTGCTGAATTTTTTTAAAATATGGTAAATGCTTTCCGGATAAACTTCCCAATTCATTAAAGTCCGTTCCACATTTCGTTTATCGGCTTTAATTATTTTGGCCTTTAAAAAAGGGATAAAATAAGAATGAGTAATTATTTCTCTTGTATAATTCTGAATGCCGATAAAATCCATATCAAAGGAGAGATTTTTTTCGTCCTCAGCTTTAATGTATGGTTCAAGCCGATTCAAAATTTTAAGATCATTTACCGGGTAACCTAAGCCTAATAATGGTTCTATAAACAAGCGATTGAGAAGTGCATCAACTTTTATCGCTGCTTTTTCGTCTCTTTCACTTTTAGTGTTTGGGTCAATATGCGAACAGGAAAATGTAGTTCCAATGTTGAAATCCTTTCCCAGCGAGCGAATAATTCTTCCTCCTTCAGCCTGGCAAAGTGCGGCATGATGAACAGCAGGTAAAAATTGTATAAGGCCTTTTTTACCCGGGGCGTGAACGCCTAAAAAATACCCGGCTCCTGTAAAAACCATCGGCTCATTTAAAACCATCCAATTCTTAACACGATCACCAAAAGCTTTTATACAAACAGAAACATAATCACTAAACCAATCAATGATCTCTCGGTTGCTCCATCCGCCATTTTGTTGAAGTTGAAAAGGCAAATCCCAATGGTACAAAGTGATCCACGGTTCTATTCCTACTTCCAAACAAAAATCAATTACACGATTATAAAAATCAATTCCCCGTTCATTCACTACTTTCTTTCCTGTCGGCATGATCCTGCTCCACGATAAGGAAAATCTGAAATTAGGAATATTCAATTCATACATTAAGGTAATATCCCGGGTATATTGCTCATAAAAGTTGCAACTCGTATTTGCATTTTGATTTCTGAAGATCTTTCCTTTCGTGTTCGCAAATTCATCCCAGATCGAATTTCCTTTTCCATCGATATTGTGTGCACCTTCAATCTGGTAGGCCGCGGTTGAAACTCCCCATTTGAAGTCCGCACCAAAATCTTCACAGGTCATTTACTGTAGATTTTTTTGAAGGAAATTATTTAAAGAGGCTTTCTTAAAATCCTGCCAGCTATTAATAGGATTTCCTAAGGCAGCAGCCTTTTTGTTTAGCATATGTTTATTTACGATCATGTCAATAATATCGGAAGTAATATCCGGAAAATCAACTTCTGTTGTATCTGAACTTTGTATCCATTTTTCTATTTTTGACAGATGTTTTTGCTTCAAAGATTTTATTACATTTACTTTCATCTCTTTTAAAGCAGCCGCATTGCAATGTTGTTCGTATTGATTTTTCATCGGAATTACCATCAATTTTTTCTTTAGAAACAATGCTTCTGCAGGAGTTTCAAAACCAGCACCGCAAAGTATTCCCGCGCAAGACGACATACTTTGAATGAACGATTCATTAGAAATCGGTTCAACGATAAAATTATTTTTCGTGTAAGCTTTTTTCGCATGCTTCGAGAAAACATGCCACTTTACATCGCCGGCCTTTTTCAAAATTTTCACGATTTTCTTATCATCATACGCGGGAAGATAAACGGTGTAATGACCAAAATTTACCGGTTCCAATTCCCTTACTTCTTTTCTGATTACCGGTGTAAAAACAGATTTGTCATAAGAACAAAAATGAAACCCATATTTATAGGTTACCGGCGCATATCTTTTTAATATCATTTTCCCGACAGGATCTGCTTTTCGCGGTTTTGGAGATTTTTTATTGATCACGCCTATCTGATGGCTCAAGCCAATGCATTCTTTCTTTTTTAGGATACATGCCCACGCGCTTACCGGTTCAAAATCACTTATCACCAAATCGTAGTCATGAACAGGAAGGCTTTTTATTTCTTTATAAAGTTTTCTGAGCCGGCTGTTTTTATAGGTTTTAAAAAGATCAACTCCACCTTTTTTCCCAAAAATAAAACTCAGTCCTTTAAACTTATATTTTACCGGGTAAGGCAATTCAACATCTGCCTGCACGCCACTGATTAATATATCCAATTCGCCTTTCTTTTGTAGCAGTGGAATAATATCTCTTGCCCTGCTGAGATGGCCGTTTCCTGTTCCTTGTATGGCGTAAAGAATTTTCATTTAAAATACTTCTTTTAATAAATTAAATTCGTTCAACAGGTTATTGAACAATTCATCATTATTCAATTCACTTTCATCGAAAGGCTCTTCAACCTTCATTTTTCCAATTTCATTTTCATCAAAACGATAAATGCTCCATTTGCCGTTATTGTATTCCAGCGCCGTAAGGTTTTCTACCCAGTCGCCCGAATTTAAATATTGAATAGCGCCATCTTCATTGCTGATTTCTTTAATTTCCGGGTGATGGATGTGCCCACAAATCACATAATCATATTTTTGAAAAATGCCAATATCAGCAGCGGTTTGCTCAAAATCATTTATAAATTTTACAGCACTTTTTACACTGTTTTTTATTTTTTTAGACAATGACAATTTTCCTTTCTTGAAAATCTTTACAGAAATAAAATTGACAAATCGATTTATTAAAATCAGGGTATCATAACCGATCGCACCGAGTTTTGCAAGCCATTTCGAATGTTGCATCGTCACATCAAAAACATCTCCATGAAATATCCATGCTTTTTTATCCTCTTCAAGGTCGAGCACCACTTTATTTACAATCTTTAGTGAACCCATTTTAAAACCTGTAAATTTTCGTAGCATTTCATCATGATTGCCTGTCACATAATACATTTTGACACCTTTACTAATCCACTCCAGCAATTGTTTAATAACTTTCGTGTGGCTTTTGGGCCAATACCTTTTGCTGAATTGCCAGATATCAATAATATCGCCATTCAGAATTACTTTTTTCGGTTTAATACTTTTCAGATAATGCAACAATTCTTTTGCATGGCAGCCATAGGTTCCTAAATGAACATCTGAGATAACTACAATCTCTACCTTTCTCTTTTTTATTTTTTCCATTAGCGGTGGTCACTTTTAAACGGAGAATAAAAACTATAAAACCGGAAAAGAAATATCCGCGTTAATAAATTGGTTAACCTGTTTTTTAATGAATGCATAGGTTCGTATTTAAGATGGTTAGAAATAAAATGGGCAGGGAGAAAAGAGTTGAATTTCTGCAGCGGATCAAAGGCAAATAAACGGTTCCACTCATTTGGAGGTTTAATGGTTATGCAAAGTGAAGATTTTAATATGAACTGAACTTTATGTAATTATTACGGGAATGTTAAGAAAATCAACCCCGACGCTTCTTTTCAGTGTCTGAATGAAAATAAAAATCTCGCGGAAAAGTTTGTTTACTGGTTTTTATCCTGTGAAATTAAAAACTATTGTTATCAAATCATCAGCACTAATTTCTATAACTTTCCAATCTTTTATCTTTGCGCTTTATTAGAAATTATGGCAAAAGTAAAAGTTGGTTTGGTTCAAATGATTTGCGTGGCTGACAAACAAAGCAATCTTGACAAAGCAGTAGAAAAAGTAAAAGAAGCTGCTCAAAAAGGAGCGCAGATTGTTTGCCTGCAGGAATTATTTACGTCCTTGTATTTCTGTGACGTGGAGGATTATGAAAATTTCAAATTAGCAGAATCAATTCCAGGCCCGTCAACAGCCGTTTTCAGCAAACTGGCGACTGAATTAAATGTCGTAATCATCGCTTCTTTATTTGAAAAAAGAGCGCAGGGATTGTATCACAATACAACCGCAGTGATTGATGCAGATGGAAAATATTTGGGTAAATATCGAAAGATGCATATTCCGGATGATCCGGCTTATTACGAAAAATTTTATTTCACTCCCGGTGATTTGGGATACAAGGTTTTCAGAACAAAATATGCAAACATTGGCGTTCTTATTTGCTGGGACCAATGGTATCCGGAAGCCGCAAGGATTACATCGCTCATGGGTGCGGAAATTTTATTTTATCCGACAGCTATCGGTTGGGCGGCGAGCCAGGATGAAGAAACCAATAAAGAACAATTCAATGCATGGCACACGATTCAAAAAAGCCATGCGGTAGCAAATGGCGTACATGTAGTAGGAGTGAACCGTGTAGGAACTGAACAAAATGGTGAGATGAAATTCTGGGGCGGATCTTTTGTTTCAAACCCTTTTGGAAATATTATTCAAGAAGCTTCTCATGATAAAGAAGAAACTATGGTGGTAGAAATTGATCTTTCGAACACCGACAAATACCGTACGCACTGGCCGTTTCTCCGCGACAGGAGAATTGATTCTTATGCGTCTATTACTAACCGTTATATTGATGAAGATTAATAAATGAACCGGCCAACTCCAAAAGAACTTGGATATTATTTTCCTGCTGAATTTGAAAAGCATGAAGCGACGTGGCTTAGCTGGCCTCATAAAGAAGCGTCATGGCCGGGAAAGATTGATACGATTTTTCCCGCTTATTCAAAATTTATAAAAGAACTTACTAAAGGAGAAATCGTTCGTATAAATGTAAATGACGAGGCAATGGAAAGCTTCGCTAAAAGCCATTTGCTAAAAGCAGAGGTGAATTTGGATAAAGTGGAATTTCATTACAACCCTACCAATGATGCATGGTGCAGAGATCACGGGCCTGCATTTTTAATTCATCCAAAGGCAGAACAAAAGAAAGTGATTGTCGATTGGGATTATAATGCCTGGGGAAATAAATATCCTCCTTTCGATTTGGATGATGTGGTGCCAACCTTGATCGGTAATATTTTTAATCTTCCGGTCTATCATCCGGGAATTGTAATGGAAGGAGGAGCGGTAGAATTTAATGGAAAAGGAACGATTCTCACTTCTACCTCCTGTCTCCTGAATCCTAACAGGAATCCGGATTTAAGTCAGGCAGAAATCGAAAAGTATTTATGCGATTATTACGGAGCCGAGCAGGTTTTGTGGATTGATGAAGGCATAATTGGCGATGATACCGATGGCCATATAGACGACACAGCCCGGTTTGTAAATGCCGATACAGTCCTCGCTGCCGTTGAAGAAAATAAGCAGGATGAAAATTATGAGTTGTTACAGGCAAATTTAAAACAGCTTAAAAAACTTCGTTTACTGAATGGCAAACCACTTAATATTGTTGAACTTCCAATGCCGGACAAAGTGATCTATAAAGAACAACGCCTTCCCGCTTCTTATGCTAATTTTTATATTGCCAATGCTTCAGTTATCGTTCCGGTTTTTAATTGTTCAAAAGATGAAAAAGCATTGCAGATCATTCAGAAATATTTTCCTGAAAGAGAGGTTGTAGGTATTGATTCGACCGATATCATCTGGGGACTTGGAAGTTTCCATTGTTTGAGTCAACAGGAACCGATTGTGTGATAAATAATACAATTGGTAGTCTAAACATCTTGCCTAATTTTCTCTCATTGTGGGCGATGGCGACACAGGCCACTGGGGCTGTCCGCTTGGTGGCTTCACCAACCGGCGACAAGCTTCCTGCTTTTAATTCGTCAATCCAGGCGTCTACGTTTTTAATTTTACTTAAATTAACAGATGCTTTTTCAATCACTTTATCCAGTAAGCTTCTATCAAAAACAGGTCGGTAAGCAATGAACTCAATCAATTTTAAATCGCTAACCTTGCCATCAGAAACGTTTTTTTGCCCTTTACTTTTATTCCATAAGGTTTGTAGGTTTTCTTTTTCGCCTTCCTGTATTTGTTCTTTGGTAGCAGCAACAGTTAAATTGCCAAATTTAGGTGTAGTGATATGAATATTTGGGATTTTGCAACCTTCCTAGGTAAATTTCTCCGTACAGATAAAACTCACTTTCATAGAACTGAGGAGCAACGATAGTGTTGTGCGTCACCTTTCCCCGCTAACATCACAGTTCGACAGTCTAAAATTGAGTTTCTAAATATAGAAACTTGTTTTATCTTTGCTAAAACACTTTTTAATTGCAATACTTTCAGACAAGGTTTTTAGAAGAGGCAGATAAATTCATTGCAGGACTTGAACCGAAAAAGCTGCACGGAAAGTGTTTTACAATATTGACATCGCTGAGCAAAAGATAATGACCCGAAACTTTTTAAGAAGCTCGCGGAAAGATATTTGGGAATTCAGAACGAAGTTTGGTGGTGTACAAATTCGGCTCCTGGCATTTTGGGACAAGGAAAAAGAGACTGAAACATTAGTTTTTGCAACACATGGCTTCATAAAGAAAGTTGACAAAGTGCCAGCAAACGAAATTGAAAGAGCAATATAATATTCGCAAAAAATATTTTGAGAGCAAACTTAAAAAATAACATCATGGCAAAGACAGCAATGAAATCATACTCACTTGCCGAAATGAAAGACAAATACATCGGTAGGAAAGGTACAAAAGAGAGATACCAATACGAATACGAACTTAGTATGGGCATCTTAGGACGAATGATTAAAACTGCAAGACAGCAACGTAATTTGACACAAGAACAATTAGGCGAACTTGTTGGCGTACAGAAAGCACAAATCTCCAAATTAGAAAGCAGTGCAAATAGCGCGACTATTGATACTGTCGTGAAAGTTTTTAAGGCCTTGAAAGCTGAAATTCACTTCAATGTAACACTTGAAAAGCAGTACTTACAACTCGTTTGACAATAAGGCAAACGCACAACAAAACGCCGCTGCCCCGGTTGCTATCTCCACCAACCGGCGACAAGAAATGCGCGTTTTAAATTGGTATTTAATTACTCAGCTTTAAGGTTATTCCGGACAGAATTTATTTTTCAGAAAGTTCAATCCATACGGGAGCATGATCACTTGATTTTTCCCATCCACGAACGTCACGATCTACACCTGCTGCAACCAATTGTCCTTCAAGTTGCGGGCTTAATAAAAAATGATCAATTCTTAATCCCGCATTTCGCTGATAGTTATTCCTGAAATAATCCCAAAAAGTGTAAATAACTTCATCAGGATACAATTTTCGAATTGCGTCTGTCCATCCCTGTGATACAAGCTTCTTAAAAGCTTCTCTTGTTTCCGGACGGAACAAGGCATCCTTCACCCACCGTTCCGGTTTGTAAACATCCAGTTCTGTCGGCATTACATTGTAATCACCCGTTAATAAAACAGGTTTGCCTTTGGAAAGCAAATCTGACGCGTGTTTGGTAAGCCTTTCAAACCACTGCAACTTATAGTCAAACTTTGGTCCCGGAGCAGGATTGCCATTTGGCAGGTAAAGGCAACCGATTGTGATGCCATTAATTACCGCTTCAATGTAGCGGCTGTGCGTATCTTCATCATCACCGGGTAATGTGCGGCGCACTTCTTCAGGCTGTACATTTCGTGCAAGAATGGCAACGCCATTCCAGCTTTTTTGGCCATGCCAGATGGCATTATAGCCTGCATCTTTGATCGCATCTTCCGGAAATTTCTCCTGTGGCGCTTTTAATTCCTGCAGGCAAACAACGTCAGGCTGTTTTTCGTTGAGCCAGCGAAGCAATACAGGAAGACGGCCGTTAACACCATTTACATTGTAAGTCGCAATTTTCATCAGTAATTATTTTTGAAGTAATGATGCTGCAATTTTACAACTAAATTTTATTGTTGCTGAATAACTTTCACAAAAGCGCCAGAGAGTGGGAAAACAAAAAGCCCTCCGAAAACGGAAGGCTTTTTTGCATTAAACTTTTAGAGAAACTATTTTGTTTGTATATCTACAGTATTCACATCTCCGCCGCCTACCATAACATTGGTATCGATACGGTCTGAGCTGATACCTTCTGTTTCTGTAAGATATGCTTTGATGGCTTCTACTCTGCTGTTAGCCAAAGACTGGGAAGCTTTGGTAGCTGCAGGATAACCTGTTACTACTATATTACAATTTGGACTGTTCTTCATTTGAGAAGCTACATTAGCCAGCATTGCTTTTGCATCACTGGTTAAGCTGCTCCTGCGGCCACTGAAACTAATGCTTGGCAGGTTCAGGTTACAAGCGTTCATTGCTGCCAGTGTATCGCGGATGGCTTTACAACAATCTGGTTCAGGGCATTTACCTATACCGTCTGCATCAACAGGCTGACATTGTGTTGGAGTAACCAGTTCTTTATCTTTACAATCAGGTACACCGTCACCATCTGTATCGCGGCTTACACCGTGAGAATCAACAGGACAACCTGCGGGAGTGTTCGGTTCTTTATCAAACATATCTGCTACACCATCACCATCAGCATCGTTTGACAATTTGCTAACCTGGTTTTTAACTGTATCGATTTGTGTTTGTAAGATTGTTGTTCAATCTTGATACAGGGTTATCAAATACCAATTGTGGTTTTGACTGGTTACCCAAGGCAAATTCAAGGCCTACGTGGCTATAGCTCCAGTTGATCATGGTGATGGTAGACGATAAGAATATCCATCTAGATAATCGCCATCCACAAAATTCATACGGTATCCCAAATCAAGATTGATCAGGCGATGACAAGATTAAATTTCAATCCAGACTCAACCGGGAAGAACAATGGATGTTCCTGGGTATACGGGGTTACTAAAATCAACGGGAGTATTGCTGCCGGCATTTACTATCTAGCGCTGGTACTGATAAAACCAACACCCGCACTTAGATAAGGAAGCACTTTGTTTTTCTGGTTAAAGAAGTTAAGGTTACCAAAAGTGCCACAGCCACTTAGGCTAAGGGCAGATTTTAATTTTGTTTTGAAAGAAGTAACCGTGCGGCCTGTAGCATAGGCTTTGCTGTCCTGCTCTCCTTTTAATGTACCTCCAAGGTAATCTGCACGCAAACCCAGGTAATGGTTGATCTGGTAACCAATATTAGCACCATAACCCAGAGTAACCTGGGGTTTGGCAAAATCATTTGTTCCTCCAAATAATACAGAGGGGGTCATAACACCTACGTTCACTCCAATTGTGAATTTTCTGAAGGCGCTTGTGCCTGAAAAAGGCTGAATGTTATTGTAATCTTCCGTAGTCTGCGCAAAACCTGCACTTATAAAACCGGATAACAATACAAGAAGTACAATTTTCTTAATGTGTAACATAATTTAGTAATTAGGGTTTAGTCAAATAAAAAAAACAAATTCTAAAGTGTAAAGCTATTCATAAACAAGATGTAAGACAAATTTTTTTATGAATTTTTATTTACGGAATATCAGCAAGCAAAAAACAAGCCATTTAATTTTGTATTGTATATTATATAAAATGCAAAGATTGGTATAAAATTTGAAAACGCAAGCTGCACTTAAAAATATACTCCTCGCTTGACCGCTGAAATGAAAAAATACTTAAAATTCTCAAACGATTCTCATGGAGAATAAGGCAAAAAGATTAATTTCGCCGCCGGTTAAAATGAGGGTGAACCAATCCTATATTTTTGTATACATTTCCTTGAGATTGAAGCATGTCTCGTGGAGATAGGGCATTTTTGCAATCTCTTTTTCACCGGGACTGAGGTGTGGCGGAGCCTTGTATAATTTTTAACTATCGACTAATGAACCGTTGAAGTTATAATTGGTAAGATTTTTTTCAGTGAGTTTTTCTTCTTATTTTGAATATGTTTAAAATGCAAGACAACATTCGTAATTTGTATGTATTTCTGGTAGCCCTTGTTTTTGTTGCCAGTTCCTGTGTTTCTTCTAAAAAGATAGTATATCTTAATAATTTAGCTGATTCTGCCTCCAATGCCATTGACAGTGCGAAAACTAATTTTAATGACATTATTCAAAAAAATGACCTTCTCACCATTTCTGTTGGAGGAAGTAATCCTGAAGATCTAACTGCTTTAAATTCAGGAAGCGGATACGTTCCTGGCGCAACAGCTGCTGGCTCTGCTTCTAAAAGTATAGGATACCTGGTTGAATCTGATGGGAAAATACAATTTCCTTTCCTGGGTAGGATTCAAGCTGCTGGTCTTACCAGGCTCCAGTTGGAGGATACTTTAACCGCCATGTTGAAAGATTATACTAAAAATCCCGTTGTAAACATTAAATTCTTAAATTATAGCTTCACGGTACTGGGAGAAGTGAGCCATCCCGGGCGGTTTGAAATGGATAATGAGCGTACTACAATATTTGAAGCATTGGGTGAAGCAAACGATTTGACTATTTTCGGGAAAAGGACGAACGTGTTAGTCATACGAGAGATAAACGGCAAGCGCGAATTTGGAAGAATTAATCTTTTATCGAAAGATATATTCCAGTCTCCTTATTATTATTTGAAAACGAATGATGTAATTTACGTTGAGCCGGTAACTTCGAAGTTTTTAACCCGAACCGGAGCTCCTCAATATATCGGTATTGCAGCAGCGGGAATTACCTTAATTCTTACCTTAATTAACCTTTCTAAACTTTAATTTACACTAACTAATGCCCATTAACCCGGAGTTCAATATACAGGAAGATTCGTTGGACCAGAAGCAACAACTCCAACGATTAATTTTCCGTATTTTGCCTTTTTGGCCTTTCATATTCCTGACATTAGCCTTTGGGATTGTAGCCGGCAAAATTTACCTTCGTTATGCCACCAAAATTTTTGCTATAAAGGCTAGAGTTATTGTTAATGACGATTCTCAACAAAAAACCGCCAACCTCGTTGACATTGTACAGCTTGACACGCGCAACATGTCGACCGAGACTGAAAAGCAAATGGAAATTCTCGATTCCAGAAATTTATTAAGCAAGTTAGTCAAGAAACTTCAGTTGAATGTCGCATACGGTTTCAAGGGATACATTAAGTCCGGTCCAAGTTATGATAATGTGCCATTTAAATTAATTTTGGCTAATCCTGAATCGATCGATACCACAGTTAAAGCTGATGTAGAGGTTAAGAATAATACTATTTTTTTTAATAATAAATACTATCCCGTTGATACTTTTGTGGAAACGAAATATGGAGAATTAAAGTGGCAACTAAATTCTACCTATCTATCAAATAGTGAAGGGCAACATTGGTACGTGCAGCTTGAACCTGTCCACGCAACTGTTAGTAAGTTGCAGAAAGCACTCAAAATTGAGCCGATATCCAAGCAATCGTCCATTTTGGAAATTACCTATACTGATCCGATACCAAAGAGAGGCTTAAACATTTTAAGTAATCTTTTATCGTTATATGGATCGGCTACAGTTGATTACAAGAGTAGGATGTCTGAAAATACACTTAAGTTTCTGGACGAAAGATTGCAGTTAGTTGCGGGAGAATTAGCTGGAGTTGAAAAAAAACTGCAAAGTTATAAATCTGAAAACGATATTGTTGATGTGAGTGCCCAGGGAAAAGATTTACTGGATCGTTTAAAAGAAACAGATAGCAAGATTAGTGAGCTTGATGTCCAAATGGATGTTTTAAATCGTATTCAGAAATATTTGGAAAATAAGAACGAAAGCAATAACGAAATTCCTGCCACTCTGGGTATTCCTGACCCAGGTCTGAATGATTTGTTGAATCAGCTTTACCAGGCGCAATTTGAGCTTCAGAAAATAAAGGAAACTTCGGGCCCCAAAAATCCAAACATTGTAGTATTGCAGAGTGAAATTAATAAATTGAAGCCAAGTCTGGAAGCAAGTATCCAAAATCTTAAGGGAGGAATAGAGGCAAGCAAGAAACAACTGGAATCGGATAATGAAAGGTTAACACAAGTTCTAAACCAAATGCCGCTGAAAGAAAGGGAATTACTTGATATAAGCAGGCAACAAGGGATTAAGAATGATATTTACACTTTTCTGTTGCAGAAAAAGGAAGAAGCAGCAATCAATGCCGCGGGGATTGTGGCGAATTACAGGATAATTGATGAACCTGAAACTGCTGGTCTCGTTGAACCAATACCGCTTCGGGTATATGCACTAAGTATTTTGATCGCATTAATACTGATCGCTGTTTTCATCTATTTTAAAGAATTTTCAAGTACTAAACTAAAGTTTCGGTCTCAAATAGAAAACAGGACAAGAGTACCTGTTCTTTCAGAAATTGCTTACCAACCTCATGAAAATGATTCTCCGATTGTAATAAAAGAAGGGGAACGTTCCCTTGTGGCAGAAGAATTTAGAGAATTACGAACAAATATAAATTATTTAACTTTTAATGTGGAGGAGGAGGGAAAGGTACTCCTCATTACTTCCTCCATACCCGGAGAAGGTAAAAGTTTCGTTTCTATAAATACTGCTATTAGCTTAAGCCTCACCGGAAGCAAGGTTGTCCTGTTGGAGTTTGATCTTAGAAAACCTAAAATTAGTAAGGAACTGGGTATCCGAAGAAATCCGGGACTAAGCTCTTACCTCATTAATAAAAGTTCAATTGCTGAAATTATCCAGCCACACCCGTCCATCAGCAATTTTAATATTATTGCTTCCGGACCAATTCCTCCAAATCCCTCCGAATTGATTAGCACTCCACGTCTAAATGAGTTGTTTAATTATTTAAAACAACACTATGATTATATAATCATAGATTCACCTCCGGTCGGTTCTGTAACAGATGCGAAGATCCTTGCGGGCGAAGCAAATGCGTCGCTTTATATAATCAGGCAGAATTATACCCATTCTTCGTTTCTGGAATTGGTTAACAGCATCTATGAAAAAAAATTACTGCCTAACTTAAATATCGTTTTTAATGGCATAAAGGTTAAAAAAATTCCAGGCTATAGATATGGTGCAGAATATGGGTATGGACACGGATTTGGATATGGTTATTCTGAACCCGAAAATCAGAAGAAATGGTGGAAAATTTGGTAGCGGTAAAGTTGCCAAAAGTGACTAAAATTTAATTTTTATTGTAAATAAAATGGTAAGAGCAATTATTCAAGCCAGGATGGGCAGTTCCCGTTTACGCGGAAAATCTTTGATGCCTGTTGCAGGAGTTTCTCTTCTCACACGAGTGATCAATATGGTTAAGAGCATCCAAAAGATTGATGAAGTTCAAATAGCTACAACCGACCTTCCGGAAGATGATCCCATAGTAGCTCTTTCTGAGTCCTTGAACCTGAAAGTATTTCGGGGTTCATCACTTGATGTCCTTGAAAGATTTTATTACGCGAGTATGGATATGGGGGAAGGGGATACCATTGTAAGATTCACCGCTGATAACCCTTTTAATAATAAATATATTACGTTGCAACTAATGCACAGGCATCTTGATTATAAAAATGACTATTCATATATTGAAGGACTTTCTCATATAGTACCTGAATTTATAAATGTAAGGGCATTACGCGAAGTCATAGAATCAGGTCGGCAAGACCATTTTGATAGGGAGCATGTAACACCCTATTTTCGTAAACACACTGATATTTTTAAAGTCGAAAAATATGCTGCAGATTATTTAGGGTTGCGGCATGACCTGGATAAATTTCTGACAATTGATAATCGGGAAGATGTTGATCGCTTTGAGCATATTATTGACCACTTGAAAATTGGTGATGAAAACCCGGAAAATTTTTCGGAAGTGTATGATTTTTTAGAAAAAAACTATTCAGTTGGAAATCATAATTTAAAAGAAAGCGGCACGATTATTAAACTGGCTGGTACTCCTGTCGGAGATGGTTATCCAACATACGTAATAGCAGAAATAGGTCAAAATCATAATGGTGATGTCAGAACTGCTAAAAAGCTGATCGATATGGCAGTGAGCTGTGGGGCAAATGCTGTTAAATTCCAGAAAAGAGATATTCCTAGTGAACTCACAAAGGAAGCCTTTAACAAGCCTTACGATAATCCAAATTCATTTGGAAAGACATATGGAGAACATAGACTGTACCTTGAACTATCGGAAGAACAGCATTTGGAACTAAAAGAATATGCAACGGCTGTAGGAATTGTATATTTCTGCACGCCCTGTGATATTCCTTCCGTTGAGTTGTTACAAAGAATCGGTTGTCCGTTTTATAAAGTTGCATCAAGAGATCTCACCAATATTCCATTATTGGAAAAATTGGGAAGTACCGGTAAGCCAATTATTATCTCAACAGGTATGGCGGATCTCGAAGATATCGACGATGCATTTGAAGCATTAAAAAGGGGGCCGGAATCTGTAATCATTATGCAATGTACTTCAGAATATCCGTGTCATTTAGAGAATGTAAATCTCAGGGCAATGGAAACCCTGAGAAAAAAGTACAACTGTATAGTTGGTCTGTCAGATCATACATCAGGCGTAATTATCTCTGCAGCTGCTTCAGTTATGGGCGCTCATCTAATAGAAAAGCATATTACTCTTGACCGGACTATGAAAGGGACTGATCAACCTGGTTCTTTGGAGTATTCGGGATTAAGAAAATTAATAGAATATATACGGGCAATAGAAATTGCAACCGGCGATGGGGAAAAAGTTGTAAACCCGGCGACCAAAGCTGCCAAGGAAAAATTGGCGAGAAGCATTACAAGTAAACAATTCATCCCTGCCGGAACAATTCTTACTGAGGAGATGTTATGTCTAAAAAGCCCTGGTACAGGTTTCAAGTGGAAACAACGCCATGAAATTGTTGGTAAAACTTCTGTACGCAATATCGATTCCGATGTTACAATACAAAAAAGTGATTTTAATTGATGCAAACCAATTTCGTAAATTAGTAAGAGTCCAATTTGCCAGGAAGGGTGGCATTTGTAATAAAGTGAGATATAGATGAATGACATTAAACTTTTCATTACCGACATTGATGGTGTGTGGACCGACGGCGGCATGTACTATGACGAAACCGGGAATGAATGGAAGAAATTCAATACAGCAGACAGTGCAGGTGTGTTATTTCTTCATTTATTAAATATTCCTATTGCTGTAATTACAGGCGAAACAACAAGCATCGTAAAAAAAAGAGTGGCAAAGCTAAAAGTGGATCATCTCTTCATGGGAGCAAGTGATAAGTTATCTGTAGCGACCAACTTGTGTAGGTCTATAGGAATAGAGTTAGAAAATGTAGCATACATAGGTGATGATATTAACGATATTGGTCTTTTGAAGGCGGTTGGACTAAGTGCTGCCCCAAAAAATGCTGCTGATTATATAAAGACACTCGTAGATTGGGAAATACCAGTTAAAGGGGGAGATGGTGCTTTTCGCGCGTTTGTTGAAAAATATTTAAAAGAAGTTAATTTACTTGAAAATGTGATTGAGAAGTTCCTTTCACTGCGCCACTCAGTTTTAAATCAATAACAGGTTTAAAATTGGAATTTCTTGATGTTCCAAAGAATGATTTGGAATTACATACGATTGTACAAAAGGAAAGGGCAATATTTAGCTAAGGAACTTTTGGTCTTTTTTAGGAAAAAGTCAGGATCCGAAATAATGAGAAATCGGTATTGCATCGAACAATCGCATTTAACATAATCAGCGAGAGATGTGATAATGATGTGCTGCAAAAAGAATGACAATTGTAATAATCTTTAATAGCTGCTGCCTTAGGGGTAGCAAAGTCGAAAAACTAAATTGAGATTTTTAATCATCGGCGGCGGGTCTATCGCGAAAAGGCATATCAAAAATTTGCAATTTCTCGGATATTCAGATATCTACTGCCTCAGGCGAAAAAACGATGCTGGTTTCGAAAAAGAAATGCGAGTTCGCGTCATCGTTTCTTTGGAAGAGCTTGATTCTGAAAAAATTGATGCAGTATTTGTATGCACTCCAACATCCTTGCATGGTGAGGGATTGAAAATTGCTATTCAACTTGGTGCAGCCGTCTTTATGGAAAAACCCTTAATTCATAATTCCGAAGGTCTCGAAAACATTAAAGGGATTTTTCAGGGGAATAACAAAGTTTTTTTTATCGGTTTTATGCTACGGTATCATCCACTTGTAAGCAAGATTAAAAGTATTATTGATTCAAATTTATTGGGCAGCGTTTATTCCGCCCGATTCGAGTTCGGAAGTTACCTTCCTTTTTGGCATCCATGGGAAGATTATAAAACCAGTTATGCTTCAAAAAAAGAACTTGGTGGGGGCGTTGTAAATACAGTGACCCACGAACTTGATCTTATTCAATATCTGTTTGGGAAGCCTGCATCAATTTATTGCCAGGCAAGGAATTTAAATAAATTAGATATAAATGTTGAGGAGATCTCTGAAAGCATCTTCAACTATACAGACAAAATTGTAAACCTGCATCTGGATTATTTGCAAAAAGATTATGACCGTAACATTAGCATCCTCTGCGATGAAGGTAAAATCAGTTGGAACTGGCACGAGAATAAATTAAAGATAAAAAAAAAGAACGAAGAGATTGTAGAATATGCAACCTCAGAGCAGTTTGAAGTGAATGATCTATATGTTGCGGAACTTAGGGATTTTGTGAGCCTTATTGAGGATTCGAGAGTGGAGCATCCATTAGATTTTAACCACGCGATATCAAACACCATCTTGATGTTACTTATGCACGAATCTTCGGCAAAAGGTAAAAAAATAAAAGTATAAAAACGTTGTAATGATGAAATTGATAAATCAGCTATTTAATCTGAAGGACAGAGTGATAGTTGTTGCTGGCGGCGCCGGGCAGATAGGCTTTTCGTTTTGTAGGATTCTGGCCGATGCAGGGGCAACAGTTATTATTGGGGATCGCGATGTCGAAATGGGTCAAAGTAAAGTAGCTGGTATAGCTGAACCGGCTATAAAAAAATCTATATTCGTGCGAAAACTTGATGTGAGCAACCGTCAAGAAATCGAATTATTCTATAAGAAAATCAGAGAGGAATTTGGAAAATTATACGGACTGGTGAATTGCTTTCACTTTAAGGGGAACTCAAGGAAATTAGACACTACGTCCAATTTTTTTGCAGGTTTTGAAGATTATCCTGAAGAGGCTTGGGACCTGGTGCATGATATTAATTTAAAAGGAAGCTTTCTTATGTCTCAAAAGGCAATTCCTTATTTTAAGGAAAGTGGTCAGGGGGTAATTGTGAATATATCCTCTACCTACGGAAATGTGAGTCCCAATAAATCTATTTATGGAGATTCGGGAATTAACTCTCCCGTTGCATATGCGACTTCGAAGGCTGGAATCATCAATCTTACCCGTTACATTGCCACGCATTTGGCGGAATACAATATTAGGGCCAACGTATTAAGCCCCGGAGGTGTTTTTAATAATCAATCGGAAGATTTTTTAAGAAATTATGAAAATCTAACGCCACTAAAACGAATGGCAAATGCCGATGACTACCAGGGCGCCATTCTTTATTTGATGTCAGATGCTTCAAGCTATATGACTGGCGGCAATCTTATTGTTGACGGTGGATGGACAGCATGGTGAAAATATTCTAAAATGCGTTTTTTAAGAAAAGTTGGTAGAATATTTCAAAAAAGAACTGGAAGTCTATGTATAGGACGAAAGGTGAAATTTATTAATAAGGGTACCATAGAATCTCAAAACGCTTATTTAGGAAGTATTACGAATCTATCAGTGAATCTTTCAAATAAAAGCAAGCGAAGTTTTTTTTTAAATGAAGGCTTTTTTAAAATGGGAAAGATGTCAAGGATACATATGGGTTTTGGTATTCATATCGGTCCGGAAGCGGAATTTATTGTCGGAAATGACACCTATATTAACCCGGATTCGATAATTATCTGTCATAAACAAATTACCATTGGTGACAATTGTGCAATTTCCTGGGGTTGCCAGTTCTTGGATGATGATTTACATTCAATTATAAATAATAATAATAGAATGAATATTCCTTCTGCGATTAATATTGGCAATAACGTATGGGTCGGAGCAGGCGTAAAAATATTATCTGGAAGTAAAATTTCGGATGGTGTAATTATCGCTGCAGGAAGCGTTGTAAAAGGTAAGCTTGATTCCAACTGCATTTATGCCGGTGTGCCAGCAAAAAAGATAAGAGAAAATGTAAGATGGAAATAAGGAAGCAAAAATCAATACGTATAAATTTTAATCATGCTTCCTAAAGAATTACTGGTACTAAATGAAGAAGAAAATTAGCAGCTTAAAAGCAAAAGATGTCATCAGGACGGATGTATTTCCGAAAATTGCGACTGCATTAAATCTTTTTGGAATTTCCTGGACCAGGCTGGGGAGAAGTAAATTAGGCAATGCAACGTTAATTGCCCAAGGAAGGAAAATTGCCAAAACCGTGAGGGCAGAAAAAGTAGAGAAGCCTTTAAATATTTATTTTTTACAATGCTTGGAGGGCATACTCATAACGTTTCTGTGGATATCGTTCTTGCATGGGGTCTTAAACAAAAGGGGCACAATGTGCATTTTATAATTGATGACCAAAGTTTACCTATCACTGAAGATTCAAAGGTAGATGAAGAAGCGAGGTGGAAGGAGATCAGTGCCAGATCTTACAATTTTGGCAAAAAGTATATCGAGGCATGTGGATTTTGCATCCTGGGAATATCGCAAATTATTGATATAAATGAGCAAAGGGAGATATCCGATTTTAAGTCTATTATTGAAGCAGGATTGTTGAAGCATTATAAGGTAGGCGTACTTAATGATAAATTACCACATATCATAGAGAAAGAACGGTTGTTAAAGGATTCGGCAAGGATATCAGCATTGATAGGAGACTACATTGTAAGCCAAAATCCGGACAGGGTGATCATGAGCCATGGAATTTATCCAACCTGGGGCCCTGCATTTGAGATTATCAATAATGCGAAAATCCCGATCGTTACGTATGGGAGAGGGAAGAAAGCGCGCACGCAGAAATTTAACTGGAACACGACTAGTGATTGGTGGGATGTTTCTGAAGAATGGGAAAAAGTAAAGGAAATTCCATTGAATGAAGAGCAGGAAGGCAAGATTAACCGCTATTTAAAAACGCGTATTTCCCATACTGAAGATGTGATGGTGTATAATTTTGGAGGGTTGGAAGAAAAGGAAAAAACATTGGAGCGATTTAAGCTGAATCCCGAAAAGCTCACTTATACCTTATTTACAAATGTACTTTGGGATGCCGCAAGTGCTCAACGGGAAATAGCTTTTAAAAACCCTGTCGAATGGGTTTTTGAAACGATAGAGTGGTTTGCTTCGCATCCTGAAAAGCAACTCATTGTAAAAATACACCCGGCGGAAGTGGTAATTGGAACCAACCAACCCTTTGCAGAATTGATCAGTAATAGAATTCCCAAACTTCCATCTAATGTTCGCCTGATAAAGCCAGATGAAAAAGTAAATTCCTGGTCTATTTACAAAGTTACTGATTTGGGGCTTGTGCATACCACTACTGCAGGGATGGAACTTCCGCTTTTAGGCATTCCGTGCGTTGTGGTTTCTAAAACACATTTCCGGGGAAGAGGATTTACTGTAGATATAGATTCGAAAGAATCCTACTTTAATTATCTTGATAATTTAATAAAAGAAATGTTGACATGGAAGAGTTGAAGTTGTTATCGAAGCGCTATGCCTATTTACTGTTCGAAAGGTATCAGTTACCTTTTGACATGTTCAGACGGAGGTGCAAGTAGTGTTAGATCCCTGGCATTTGATTCAATAGATAAATTGTTTCAGTTTAAATCTTTTAGTAAAGTAATTCATTCTATAGTTAATAAAGAAGAGTTCTTAATTGACTAAAAGGATTATTTTCCGTTCAAACTTCCCTGAAAGTAGCTGAGTTGCCGTCTGGCGGTAATATGTACTGAAAGTCTGAGCATAATAAACTTTATAACTTATTGAGGTTGAGAGAAAAATTAGACTGAAAGATACTTTTACATCAAAAATGGACGGCTCAATATTCACTTCAAAACAGGATAGATATTTTATTGCGTACCAAAGGCTTAATTGCCTGGTATTGAGGGCAAACGGTTATATGAAACTTTTAAACAAAAAAATTGAAAAGTTTGCGCAGAGAAACAAGCTAATAATACCTAGCGCTGCCTTTGACATTGAGTCGGTAACGAGCTGCCGATTAGTTCCGGAATGGTTTAAAGTCTTGGACGGCTATAGAAAAGGCTGGCTTCTTTGGGGCAAAATTAATTGACAGGGCAGCTACGGGATAGTGAAAATCACAAACGATTCGGATATAAGATCTTGTCATTTTGTATAAGCCGTACAACCCTGAAGTTTTACAGATTAAAAAAGAGATAGAAATTTTTTTATATTGTCAATTGACCCTTTGCAGCATCATGGTGTTTTTATGATAGACATAAGTACGTTTGGCTTCTATTGGCAAATGGATTTGCCCGGGCAAAAGTTTTAAAAAAGGCTAAATATTTTGGAGCGTCAGAAACTACTCTGGCAATAACGGCTGTTTTAGAGGAAAATATCGGTTCACAAAAAGCAGTAGAAAGCATATTAACCCGCTGAGATTATTAATTTTCTGGATAGAGATTTTAATCAAACCGGT